>CAWAJC010000021.1:0-49134 GCA_963782245.1 uncultured Cytophagales bacterium | reverse complement strand
TTATATCAATACAAGCTATATAAGGAAAACGTTATGGAGCTGCTTCTACATCCTTGCTAAGGGTTTCGATTTAGTTCTTTTATCACTGTGCTGCGCTGAGTACTGTACCGACGAAGACACCAACGCCTTGGGCGGTGGGTTATCCTCGTTTACTTAAACTTTATATATATGATGCCTAATAGCGTACAGCACTAGTCCTACCCGAGTCGTTACATCCAATTTGCGAAACAGTGTCTCCCTAATTGTTTCAACTACTCGCGGATGTATATTTAAAAAAGGACCAAAGGCCTTATAAGGTAGTTCTGTGCACGTTAATTTGAGAAACTCAATTTCACGTTTTGTCAACTCAACCACAGGTTGCTGCTTCGTATAAAGACGTTTCAGTAAGGCGTCGGTTACACGCTGGGTATAATATGAGCCGTTTGTTCTCAGCGAATCAAGCGCCAACCGCATCTCTGCCAAATCAGCATTTTTCAGGATATAACCGTCTACACCCGCCTGAAGCATTTTTAGTATGGATTCTTCATCACTGTGCATGGACAAAGCCAATATTTTAATTTGTGGGTAATGTTCACTTAACCATTTAGCCGTTTCATAGCCGTCCATGACAGGCATGGTAATATCCAGTAATACAATCTCGGGTTGTTCCTTGAGGGGGAGCTGCAAGGTAAAATCTTTCCCGTTTTCGGATTCCCAACTCACTTGATAATCCGGAAAATCATTGATTAATTCGATCAAGCCTTTCCGAAATAAGTAGTGATCGTCAACTAAAACAAGGCGGGTTTGATTGGCTGAGTGCATAGGTTATCGCGAATAAGGTAAAGTATAACGAAGTTCAACTACCGTACCGTGGCCAGGTTTACTTTGAATGGTCAATTGAGCACCTATTAGTCTAGCACGGTACTGCATACTCTGCGTACCTACACCTTTAACCTGCTCATCTGGGAGGCCTGACTTAGATGTATCAAAACCTTGCCCATTGTCCTCAACACGTATAAAGACGGACTTGGGGGTAAACGTAAGCCAGATTGACAAATGTGAAGCTTGGGCGTGCTTAAGTGCGTTGTTCAGCGCTTCTTGAACGATTCGAAACAGGATCAGTTTTACATCTGGCTGTAAGAGAACCGCTTCGCCCTGAACGTTAAGTTGGGTAGTGTAAAGCCCTGCCTTTTCAATATAGCTAACCTGAAGTTGCAAGGAATCGGTTAGGGTCTGCCGACTTATATACTCTGTATTCAGCCGTTTAGAAAGGTGTCGCAGATCGTCGATAGCTTGATCAATCAATTGTTTACTTGTCTCTATCTTTCTATTAATTAGTGTAGTATCCTTTAGGGTGCTGAGTTGAAGACGGGCCAGCGAGAGAATCTGCCCAATGTTATCGTGTATTTCCTGAGAGATATGTCGAAATGTTTCCTCCTGTATTTCTAGTTGCGCTTTGTGAATTTCTTCCTGGTAAGAAGCTTTCAATTCATTGACTTCTTGTAAATGAATGCGTAAACGGGATTGGTATCTGACGATGGCATAGACAATGATACTAACTAAGAAGACCATTGCAAAACTGGTCAAAACTACTGCCATGAATACTTCTTCATCGGACGAGCGCATACGAAAGCATAGATAAAGCATAGATAGAGCACGTAATTCAACCCTTTGTTTATTAATCCATTTAAGGAATTACTCAGCTCATACCGATTACTTAGCAAATAAGAATATAGGGCATTAAACAAAAAACCACCTGCGTAATAAATAAGGACGCCAACACTGATCCAGAATAGGGGCAATTTATAAAGTGAAATGGCTAGCGAAGGTTCTACTCTGAATAAGACTATGACTGACCAAAGCATAATTAAGAACCCGGACAGATTTAGGTTAATACCAGGAAATTTAATTAAGTTATCCCCATAAAAAGTGTGCACCAGGCTAATTATCACAAAGACTGGAATACTGGTCAAAATCAGCCTTTTTATACGTGAAGGAATTCGTTGTTCAGCAAAATAGTAGCTTAAAATCGCGTATTCTATAGGAATGTAAAAGTGATAAATAGTAAAGCGGTACGGTTTTAGCCAAGTTGTATAATATATCAGGTACGCCGTTAGTTCAGTCATAAGAGCGGCCAGTAGCAAAAATGGGAATAGACGTAAGTCTTTAGCATGTTTTGCAATACCAATGCTGAACAAAAAGCTTATAAACAGAAGGCTTAGATATACCAGATTAGCCAAACGCATTCTTGATAGATTAGACCTGTTTTGGAAGATCTAATCTATCAAGAATCTCTTTAGATTGCTATAAAACACTCCGAAGAGAATTAATAAACCTGTTTTCAATATCTTCCGGCTCTTTTGTTAGCTGATGATCGACCACTTGCCTGGTTCGGTAAGGCGGTCCTACCTCTTCGTTCAGTATTTGTGTTTTCCCACTAATGGCTCCCTCGTCGAGGATAGACTGGAAATTGTCGTTAACGCCTATATCCTGAGCATCTGTAATTTCACGGGAAGGATCTTGAGGGTGCCTACTCTGATGGGGTTTGCCGCTTTCATCAAGAAAGGCTCGGATACCCACAGCAGCAACTGAATTGCTGCCGTATGGACTATTGCAAAAATAGAACCGGATGCCTTCGCAATCTTTCTGAGACAAAATCAACAGCAGTGATTCTTTGCCCAAGTCAATAGCAATCTCTTTTGATCCGACCAACTTATGGGCCCTATTTGTTACATCCAGTATGCTTTTTAATTCATTGACTCTTTGACTGTCTGCGGGTTCTACACCCTCCTCAATGGATTTAAGCATATTTTCCAAACTAGCCTTCTGGTTCTTCAAGTCTTTATACAGCTCGGTATTTTCATAGTTATACTCCTTAATCTGATTAATTAAAAAAGGAAGGCTCATAGGTTGCCCCAAGCCAGCAATGTCAGATTCCTTTTGCACTGGAAAATCGGTAGGAGCGAATTTGGGTTTGGATTGAGTACTTCCATCAGACGATCTCGATACGATTTCTTTACCAACAACGGTGTTTAAACGCATGATGTCCCCTGGGTATGTTGGATCTTGTTGGTTCTCCATAATATGTTGATTTATTGATTGTTAGTTTATTTAAATGCGCTTAAATGTATGATTTTTTATCATATCTAAACAATCCATCTCGCAACAACCCACTCTCCTGCATGCAAGTTATATAGCTAATTATCAATTACTTAACAGATACAGAGCTAAGCTTGTAGTGAATTTTAGGAGATAATACGTGAAAAATCCCCTGGCAAATACAGCTGCGCACACCTCCTGACGAATAATCTTCACTTGACCTAAAAGGGCAATTGCTCCTTGATGTCCTTTGATTGCTGATTGACCTTTGTCTCATAAAGATTTGTAGAGCAAAGCAGCGTAGTCCACACCACTTTTTTTGCTCATACAATCGGTAGTCCTCTTTTAGCCCAATAAATTTTGTAGACAAGCATCCTTAACGAATCCTTTGTCGCTATGAAAACTATATCTATCCACATCATTTTCATGCTAGTAACTAACATGTCCTTTGCCCAAACCGTTAGCGGACAGGTTCAGGAAGCTGATGGTAAACCGTTAGCTTTTGCTACTGTGCTGCTATACCATAGCACCGATTCGGTATTAGTTAAAGGGGCCATTACCACAGAGGCAGGCCAATTTACCTTCGATAGGGTTACTAGTGGATCTTATTTTCTACAGGTCACTGCTATAGGCTATCATAAAGTGCTTACGAAGGATTTTGCCCTGTCCGCTCAACGCCCCTCACACCAACTGCCAGATTTAATCGCTGTCGCTGATGTCCAGCAACTAAATGAAGTCACCGTAAAAACGCAAAAACCGCTCTTTGAGCAACAGATCGACCGCCTGGTCATTCACCTTCAAAACAGTGCTATTGCGGTAGGTGGAACAGCCCTCGATGTGTTAGAGCGAGCCCCCGGTGTAAGTTTAGACCGTCAGGATAACAAGCTATCGCTGAATGGGAAATCGTCCGTCTTAGTTATGATAAATGGCAAACTGAACCGGATACCTATTGACGCACTCCTCCAGCAGCTAGCTGGCCTGCCGACCGGATCAATTGAAAAAATTGAATTGATCGCTAATCCGCCAGCGCGGTTTGATGCTGAAGGGGATGCGGGCCTGATAAACATTGTTCTCCGGAAAAGTTTGAATGAAGGGCTTAGCGGCACCTATACACTTTCTGCTGGATATGGTTTTTATGAGAAAGCGATAGCCTCCGGATTACTCAACTACCGAGCTGGCCGACTGGCCTTGTTCGGTGATTATTCATTCAATTACGATCACATCTGGCAACAATGGCAATTTGACTGGAAACTCCAGTCCACGGTTGGGAACGGTTATACCCAAACGTCAACAGTAGCGAATCGATTTGCAAAGATGCCGCAACATACAGCCAGAGCAGGGTTTGAATACAGTTTGAATCCACACTTTACAGTTTCCGGTATGTTATCTGGATTTGATAGTCGCTGGACTATGCAGGCGAAGAGCCAAGCACAGTTTCAACAGCAAACCAGTGATATGAGAAGCAACGTAATCACGGATGAAGTGAATCACTGGCAACATCTTATGGGAAATCTTAGCCTTCGGTATCGAACACCTAAAACAGATCTCTCACTCGATATAGACAGGTTGTACTACAATAATAATCAACCCACTACTTATACCAATACGTATGAGTCAATAGCCCCAAAGCAGTTTGAATTACCCGCTCAGATGATAATCGGCAAAAAGACCCCTTTTGGCATGTGGGTAGCCAAAGTTGATATAGTGCGTACAATTAGTCCAGCATGGAAGTTAGAAACTGGACTTAAGGTTAGCACTTTATCGCTGAATAACACGGTTGTAACTCAGCAGTTGATTGACGGCAATTGGTTCCAGGACTCACTCTTTAGCCAACGCACAACTATGGCTGAATCTATCTGGGCAGGCTACGTTAGTACGACCGGACGACTCGCGAAGAAATGGCAGATACAGGGTGGGTTGCGTGCTGAAGCCACCCAAACCCAACTTCTGTCAAATGGTAACCTCCGATTAGTAGATAGGCGCTATCTTAATGTATTCCCCAGTATATTCGCAACATACGAAATTGATAAAAAACGCAGTTTCCAGATTTCATATAGCCGTCGCATAACACGCCCCCCCTACAAAGTTCTGGCACCAACAATGATATTCATTGGTCCTACTACGTTGCGAACGGGTAATCCCGGCATACTCCCTACAATTTCTGATGCTGTCCAACTTAGCTATCGGTTCAAAGAGAACTATCTTCTATCCCTACGATATGCCTTTGATAAAAACCAATTCTTTGACTATCAACCCCAGATCGATCATTCTGATCCTAACGTAGTTCGACAGATTTTCACTACCCGCAACATTGACAAAACGCAGACAGTCACGACTACCTTTTCGGTGCCCTGGATTATTACGGATTGGTGGCAATCGCAGACGCAATTGCTGGGCGTTTGGCAACATTCATCAACGGCTTATGGAAGCACCAATTTAAGTTTCGGACAATTATATGGACAAATTAATACTACTCACACGTTACGACTGAATGCACAGTCGAATCTTGAACTGGCAGCATTTTATAATACGCCTAGTCAAACAATGGGTATTTTCAAAAGAGAAGCATTTGGGTCACTTACGGTAGGCTGGCAGCAAAAGCTAGCCAAAGAGAAAGGAATTATTCGGATAAGTGTCAGTGATTTATTTTGGACAAATAAGCGGGTTGGTTCCTACACTCTTACTGATCAAAACATGGTAGCAACCACCGCAGCCATATTAGAACCTCGCATAGTGCGTGTCAGCTTCACGCGTAATGTTGGTAGCCAATCTATTAAAAACGCAGCCCGTCGAAAGACGGGATCAGAGGAAGAACGAGAACGGGCGAATTAAGTTTTTAAAGATTTTTGTCCCTACTACTGCTTGATAATCAAACCATTTATATTCCACAAAGCCATGTATATCTCAGAAGACATGTTAGCTATTAGCCTGTTAGGCTTTGCCTACTCAGTAGTACTTTTACTAAATCTTGACTTAGCTCATAAACGAAGAAGGAGTAGGGTGACTTGGTTTTTTCTGACGCTATTTTTCGGTTTTTTTGCAACTATCATGTTATTGCTAGCTGAAAAGGTTGAAAGACGAGCTGCTTAGGAAAAGTTGCGTCATACAAGCATATTTTATAACACCACAAAACTATAAATTAACATGAAGACATATTTGTTATTCATTTTCTGTGTTTTATTCTCCCTTTCTGCAAATTCTCAGACGTACACGGTAAGTTTTGATGAGAGTACCAGACTTATAAATGTACTTAAATCAGGAGTGAGCGGAAGTCACTATCCTACTATTTTGTTTAAGCCAACAATAGTTTTGGATTTAAGCAAAATTTATGCTCCTGGAACAGTACTCTATAAGGGAATTATTGATTTTGCTGGCAAATCAATTCCCGTGCATGGTAACAACACATTCTTAAACTCACAAGCAGCTATTCAGCAAGCCGTAGTTGGTACAATTGGTACGGAATTAAGAACCTTGAGCACTACCCTTATAACTGCAACACCGCGAAAAGACACAGCCTTAGTAGAGTATAATACTAGTAGTAAGTATCTACCGATAAAAATAAAAACTGATAAAAGAAGTACTATTAAGGTCGCTAGCCGATTTTACACTGATCCAGTTAATTCCTCAAAAGATGTATCTGCTACTCTTGCATTAGATGGCAACAGTTACCAGAAAGTCGAGTATGATATCATTCGCAGTGAAACCGATAACCAGATTTTAGCACAACACCTAGCTAATACAAAGAATCATTATAATGGTATACCTGCTTCTTATGAAGGCTTATTAAGGACTACGCGGAAAGCGTTCTGGCGTCATGGCCGTGTTATTAATGAATTATTATTAAAAGACAGCCTGGATAGTAAAACGTTTAATATAGACGTAGTTAGAGAGTTAGATCAACTTAAAAATACATCGAAGCATGTGCCAAAAATTTATGACAATGTTTTGACTAAAAATGAAGAATGGATTAAATCATGGCTTTGGTATACAGGGGGTGAAGTTCGGCTGAATCCGTTCGATGTTACAGCTGATACTACCCAGATCATTTCACGGTTGGACGAACAAATCGCTGACCTGGAAGCTGAAGTGAAAATCTGGGAGTCTCATAGTATTATCAATACAACTGATCCTGCCAACTTCGATGCGGTAAAACGTGCCATTTCTTCAATTTCAGCGCATGTTCAGGAGTTAAAGTCACTAAGAGTAAGTGCTACAAAACTTGGGTCGAAGTTTAAAGCATGGATAGCCCAGCGAACAATAGAAAGTCGGGTTTTATATAGTGGCACCTGGCATGCGTCTTCGGAAAAAAGGATTCAGTGGATGCATCATTACGATGCCAACAACGAATTTAAGTTGACGCCGAAGCAGGACAAATTGCCTAGTATGGTTGCAGATGCTGATCAAGTAGTGGTTTACGTCCACAACGTAAAGGCGGGTGATAAAATCAAACTGACCTCATCCACGGAAAAGTTTCAGCCAAAAAGTCCTTTTGAAGAGACCGTAGAGGAGATTGCCAACCAGTTTGGTACCATCGCCCAAGGCCAGGCCCTGTCAAGGATAGTCGGTGTATTGGCTCCAAGAACAGGGATAAGGCCATTATCTGCTGGCTCTCTTTCAAATTTTCAGGGACTTATGCTGGGAAAAGAAAAAAATAAAAGGAGAAGATCGACAGATTTGTGTTTCCGATGCAATAAAAAATATAATACTTAATCCGACTACATTTACTTTTGATAATAGAGAGGAAGTAATTGACAATGACTTGAATGTGTGTAAAGACAAAAATGTAAAAACTTTTTTGGGTGAGCTTCGAAATGCTGATCGTACACAGTTTGTTATTTTACTGTACGAGAACTGGGGGATAAAAAATACAATCGATTATCGCATTTTAGTCCAGGACTTCACTGATAATCAGTCTAGGTTAAATTGGTTATTGACTCAAACAAAACCGCCGTTGGAATTAAACTTAAAAGCCGACGAAACACCTATATTCACTACGACAGTTCAATTGCCAGAAGAAAAAATAGATGTCACGTCATCGAGCAAGGTAACGTATTCACTTTTTCATAATGACGAAAAAGAGCCTGAGCTAAAAAAAACCTACAAAAAATATACGCAATCCCGTTTTCTACCTACTATTGGTTTAGCCTATATTCCTGAAAGCCGAACGGGTACTATTTTCGATAATGCAACCGGGCAATTTACGCCCGACAAACAATTCGATAATATTGAGGCATTGGTGGGGGTAAAATACTATCCATCGTTTTTTGTAAAAACGAACCCCGTTCGGCACTTGGCTACCCGGCGGTTGATTCAAAACTCCATAGGAAGAGAAGCAAACTACAGCCGAGGGAACGCTTTTGAGAATACATTTTTCATTACGGGTGGCTTAGGTGTCCGGCAGCAGTTTCTCAGAAATTATTACTTAGGAGCTGGTTTTGATTTATTCCCAGGTGTCAACCTGCACGCGGGCTGGAATTTCATCTTTGAGAAACGGTATCAATTACAGAACGCAAAAATCCTGAACGAGCAGGAGCGGCCGAGAGGTTACGTTTATTTTTCTATAAGTCTCGACCCCGGTATTGTTGCCAGTTTAACCCGTATCTTTTTATAACTGATGAAGCCATGAAAAAATATCTGATTATTCTGTGCATCACTCAATGGCTGGCTGGCTGCAAAAATGATGACACTAAAACTGTATGAGCAAAATGAATTCAGAGGAAAGATTTTTCTAGAGGATACACTTGCTCAGGCCCCACGGGTCGTTGCACCAGAGGCAATAATCTATTTATCTGATGCCAAATCGTATACCTCAATAGTTGATGTTTATTCGTACAGTACAAAAGCCGATAAAGAAGGCATATTCGACCTCGTTTATCAACCCGTAAATAAGGAGGACGTTTTCCTGACAGGAAAATATACGAATGCTGGTGGAATACCTTTTGAAAACTATTATAAGCTGTCTGACTTACCTAAAGCGAACGGAGAAATAGAATTATTACTGCGCCCCCGCTATCCAAAAGGAGTATTAAAAGTTTGGCTGAAGGATAAAAACCCTGGCGGTGTGCCCATTGTTGGAGCTGATGTATACCTGTTCGCCAACAAGGAACAGGCAGCTACTATAAAAGACGCTACTCCACAAGGATCAATACAGAAAAGTACGACTAATTCGCAAGGGGTTGCGGTATTGTACAACCTTGAATTGGGGAAATATTATGTGATAGCCAAATCAACGGGGGTAGAGAG
The DNA here is from genome assembly GCA_963782245.1 of uncultured Cytophagales bacterium. GTDB lineage: Bacteria > Bacteroidota > Bacteroidia > Cytophagales > Spirosomataceae > Spirosoma. The sequence goes on along the minus strand of CAWAJC010000021.1, from coordinate 39,813 downwards.
TTACTCATTGACAAAGCTAGATAGTGTAACCATTAGCGATGTAGTAACGACAAATTATCCCAAGACTATTAATTACCGGGCGTTACAGTATCCTGATCCGCCTATGACTAAAAGTAGTATTCTGGTCACTGTTAAGGAAAATAACGCAGCCTCACCACTTACAGATTTTCAAGTTTATTTATTTACTAGTCAATCGCAGGCTATGACTATTAATGATACTGAAGTTAAGGGCTACATCCAGGTTGTCAGTACAAATTCCAGTGGAATGGCTACCCTAAAAAATATAGACGTTGGCACGTACTATATTGCTGTAAGGGGAGCTATTGGTGGCAATCCCAAAGCGACATCGGGTCCACGTAAGGTTAATGTGACTTCAGGTACTGTTCGCCTGACCCATTTTTATTCTAAAGATATTATCACCCCTTACAACCACTAATTCATTGAAACATATTAGCTAAATGACGGCCCTTCACAAGCCGGGGTAATTCTTGATAAATAATTTGCTCCTTAACATTTGCGAGCAGTCTTGGGTAACCTGAGTCAACGTCAGTCGCCGGGGTAGCTAACGTAATGGTTTTCGATCGATAGCAATCGATGGAACGAAAAGACCTCACTAGATTTTGATACAGTTTTGATAAACCTATTTGACAATCATATTTAACCAGTTGATTATCAACATACTTTAGTAGTCCCTACGAGTGCACACAAATTATGAGCCACTTACAATTCAGAATTGTAAGTGGCTTTTTGTTAGGATCGCAATACAACTATTGCCGTTCGTTGAATTTTATCCCTAGAAGGAGCGCCTTATAAATCCGTGCGTTTTGTAAACCACACAACCTGAAATGTATTGAAGCCCATACATACCGGGAGAAGCCCGTCAACCGAAATCGCAGCACTTCGTTACCGTTAGATAAACCGCTGCCTGAAACAGGATAAAATAGTGCGGGACAGGCCTTTAGCTTAGGTCACCTAAACCGACCTGGCCCCATGGCTTATTTCGACTTGCACTGCCACCCTACGTTTAAGCGTTCCATTACCCAGCCAGGTAGCCAGCCAGCCCCACCTATTGAAGACCCCATCACGATTCAGTTCAAGGGCCTGGCTACCCGCTTCCGAGGGCTGGCCATGTGGGTTTTTGGCGAACCCCTCGACTCGCAAAGCAGTTTTTCGCAGGTGTTCGACGGGGGGTCAAACCTGATTTCGCATACCATTTACTCGCTGGAGAACGCCTACACCCGCTCAACCATTATCAGCCTGCTGGGGTGCGTATCCAGCAGCCTCGACAATACCAAAATAGAAGCGATCAAAAGCGGGAAGGCGGGCTACCATGCGCTGGCACAGGAGCAACTCGACACTCTACTCGATGTGGTACAGCATAATAAGCCGATTGGCCCCGGTGGGCGTACCCTCAAACTGATCAGCGATTTTTCGGAGTACAACCCTGCCGATACAAATACGCTGCACATAACACTGAATTTTGAAGGAGGCCACTGCTTCTATGCCGGTCAGGCCAACAACGACCCTACCCTGGCACAGGAAATCAGTAAAAACCTGAAAGCCCTGCGGCAGAGCGGTATTCGTCCGCTCTACATTACCCTGGCGCACCATGCCCAGAATGCACTGAGCAACCACGCCTTTGCCGTACCCACCCAGTGGGCCGGCGCAGGAACAAACACCGATAACGTTGGCGGTTTTAACCCAACAGGGGCAGGCCTTACACCCCTGGGCCGGACGTTTGTTCAGGAAGCCCTCTCGGGGCCGGATGGCGAGCCCATTTACATCGACATTAAGCACATGAGCCTGGGGAGCCGGATGGAGTATTATGAGCTACGGAAGCAGATTGCGCAGCAGGCAAAGCGGAAAATCCCCATCATTGCCTCCCATGTGGGCGTTACGGGCCTTTCCTGGAAGGCTAGCCAGCACCGGGGTAAACCCCTAATTCGCTGGGTTAAGCGACTGCCGGATTACGTAGAGGTAAAGTATAACGACATTATCAGCTTTCCACAGGTCATTCCCAAGCCGTCGCCCACGAACCCGCTTCCGGCCCCTACCCCGGTGGTTACCTTCAATCCCTGTTCCATTAACCTGTACGACGAAGACATTACGGAAGTACTGGACACCGACGGCCTGATTGGCATCTCGCTGGACGTTCGTATTCTGGGCATGGGCAATGATACCCTGGTGGCGCATGAACACGAACCGGAACGGTTAAGCCTGAATGAACAGTTGTTCTCGGTTCAGGCTCATTTGCAAACTGGACAGAATGACTTTGAACAACTGCCCGACACCACGATTCAGGCTTCTCTGGCGCACGTAGAATACCTGTCCAATAACCTGTTACATATCGTGCGCGTTGGCCGGGCAACAGCAGGAGAGAACGTCTGGGACCACATCTGTTTAGGCTCTGACCTCGACGGCCTGATTGTGGCCATCGAGTACCAGAATAACCAGCGTGTCAAGGCCAGTCAACTACCCGACCTGCGAAAGAAGCTGAAAGAAACCCTGCCGCAGGTAGCTCAGAAAATGGGCGTTCCCTTACGGACCGATGGGCCCGTTACCGATGCTTTTCTGGAAACGATACTGGATAAATTTTTCCTGAAGAATGCCCTCCGTTTTCTGAAGACCTACTATACCAAACCGGTTCCGGCGTCTACGCTGGCCTGATTCCAATAGCCGGGAGTAGCTGCACACCGAAAAACAAGGTCCGGAGCCGGATAAAACCGTCCCTACGTTTTGCGCTTCTTTTTACGGGCGGAGGGGAACAGCACGTTGTTCAGAATGAGCCGGTAACCGGGCGAGTGCGGGTGCAGGTTTAAGTCCGTGGGGCTGCGGAAGCCCCCACCCCGGGTACCTTCCGGATCGTGCCCCCCGTAGAAGGTCCACTGCCCCCGGCCCATTTCGCCGTAGAGGTAGCGGTCGGTGGCTTTGCTCTCGCCCATGACCAGGCTGCTTGGTTTAACGGCGCCTTTCCGAAAGGCCGTTGTCTGCCCAAAAAACTCCTTGATGATGGATTCGTGGTTTTGGGTCAGCATGGCCGGAATGACATCCCACTTGGCCGAAAAATTAAATAACTCGAAGAAGCCCATCGACTGGCCGTAGCTGCGTCCGCCGGAGGAGTTGATATCAGAAAAGGTAGAGAAGCCCCGGTAGCCATTGTCGCCTTCGAGGGTGAAGTTGCCAAACGCAAACGTCTTCGTGAAATCGAGTTTTCCCTGCGCGTCGGGGTCAATATCATCGCCATCGTAGCTGCTGCCTACAATATCGACCCCTTCGGCGGCCAGGGCAATGTCCAGGGTTTCGGCGGCCGAACACATGGCAAACAGGTACCCGCCCCCGGAACAAAAGGCTTTTATGCCTTTGGCAACCGCCAGCTTCATCTGCGACACTTTGGCGAAGCCATATTTGCGGGCAATGTCTTCCTGCGCTTTAATGTCGGCCAGAGACTGGCGGTGAATATTGCGGCCATACTGGCCCGTAAAGTCCTCGTGGTGCAGGTGCAGCCAGTCGTATTTGGGCAGGTCGCCCTTCAGCACCTCTTCGTCGTAGACCACTTCGTAGGGAATTTCGGCGTAGGTGAGCACCAGCAACACCGCATCCGTATTTTCAAACTCGGCAGGACTTACTTTAATAGGCGAATACACAATGATTTTGGCCGCCTTCTGGAGGGTGACCACATTCATATTTAGCGTCGGGGTCCGAGAGCTGCTGCCGGATGGAGGCCGCCCGGGAATCGGAAATGGTTTCGAACGAAACACCCCGAACGCGGCACTCGGTTTCGATGGCGGTGGTCTGTTTCATCAGAAAACTCCCGCCCCGGTAGTTGAGCAGCCAGTCTACATCCTGGTCGTCTTTCAGGACCTTGTAGGCAATACCGTAAGCTTTCAGGTGGTTTGCCTGTTCGTTATCCATCGGAATCAGGATCGAATTGGCCCGGCTTACCGATACCAGCCCGGCAGCGATTAGCAGCAGAAAAGTGAGGTACTGTTTCATAGAGTGCGTATTTTTGACTCAATGTTACCCGATCAGCAACCGGGAACGTTAAATCGGAAACGAATACAATTCATACGTATACCATGGGCGGGAACTCTCCAGCAATCACTCGATACGGCATTCTGTCAACGTTACTTCTACTACTCATTATGGCGGGCAGCAACCGTTCCCTACTCGCTCAGTCGCCCGGTGTAGAAACCGGTGTATCCCAGACTCTGGCAAAGGCGCGGAAGCAAACCCTTGGCGGGCTGTCCTATGCCTTAAAGTTCGACATTCCGGCGGAGAAAAACCAGCCCATTCCGGCCCACGAAACCATTACCTTTACCTGGAAAAAAAACGGCACCCCTCTCCTACTGGACTTTAAGGAAGAACGTACTCACCTTCAGAATGTTTCAGTGAATAAAATAGCGATTCCCCTGGTTTTTGACCGGGAGCATCTGTCCATTGCCACCACCTACCTGAAGCCCGGCATCAACACGATTGACATTCGGTTTACAGCGGGTAATTTATCCCTCAACCGCAATGAAGAATACCTGTACACCCTGCTCGTTCCCGACCGCGCCCGCACGGTTTTTCCCTGCTTCGACCAGCCCGATTTAAAAGCAACTTTTCAGGTTTCTTTAACCATTCCGGCCCAGTGGCAGGCCATGACCAATGCCGCCGTTCGGGACTCGATCTGTTACGGGCAATCGAAAAACGATCAACTTTCACCCGTCCGATCTGATCCCTACTTACCTATTTTCGTTTGTCGCCGGTAAATTCACGCCGGTAACCCGCAGCCTGCAGGGGCGCTCCATGACGCTGCTCCACCGCGAAACCGACTCGACTAAACTCCGGCTCAGCCTGGACCCTATTTTTAACACTCATGCCGATGCGCTTCGGTTCATGGCCGACTATACCCGGATTCCCTTCCCGTTTCAAAAGTTTGACTTTGCTGCCATTCCCGATTTCCAGTACGGCGGCATGGAGCACGTGGGCGCTATCGACTATAAATCCTCGGCGTTGTTTCTGGATAACGGCGCCACCCGCGATCAGCGCCTGTCCCGCACCCACGTAATTGCCCACGAAACCGCGCATATGTGGTTTGGCGACATGGTGACCATGCGGTGGTTTGAGGATGTATGGCTAAAAGAAGTATTCGCCAATTTCATGGCCGACAAGGTGATGGAAATCTCATCCGATGCGTCGGACCGTCCCTACGCCAACTATGACCTTCAGTTTGTGGTCGACCATTTTCCGGCTGCCTACGCCGTTGACCGGACCGAGGGGGCCAACCCCATTGGGCAGCCTCTGGTTAATTTGCAGGAAGCCGGTACCCTCTACGGCGGTATTATTTACCACAAAGCCCCCATTATGATGCGGCAGCTGGAACGGCTGATGGGGAAAGATGCGCTGCGCGACGGGCTTCGGGAATACCTCAAAAAATACGCGTTCGGGAATGCATCCTGGACCGACCTCGTTTCTATTTTAGATACCCACACCCCCGCCGACCTGCTGGCCTGGAACCACATCTGGGTGCAGGAAACGGGCCGACCGACCGTTACCTATACGCTGGACCGAGCAGGGTGACAAAATCAGTCGGTTCGTGATTTCGCAGGCTGGGCAGGACGGCTCAAAACGGGTGTGGCCGCAGCGTTTTGAGGTAGCCCTGGTGTATCCCGACCGGGTAGAAGAGCTAACGGTAAACATGAATCAGGCCCAGGTTGACCTACCGGAAGCCGTTGGCAAAGCGGCCCCTTCGTTTCTGGTCTTTAATTCATCGGGGCAGGGTTACGGCTTGTTTCCGGTCGATACGGCCATGATTTCAAAACTGGCCACCCTTAAGAATCCGGTAACGCGGGCAGCGGCCTATATTAACCTGTACGAAACCATGCTCACCGGCCAGATTAGTCCGGAAACCCTGGGCACCACCTACCGCAACCTGCTGGGTCATGAGCCGGAAGAGCTGAATGTACGCCTGCTGACGAGTCAGCTATCCGACATTGTCTGGAACTTTACCCGGCCCGAAAAACGGCCCGTGCTGGCGGCTTCGGTGGAGCAGGCTGCCTGGAAAGCCATGGAGCAGGAAACGGGAGCGGGTACCCGGAAGCTGCTGTTCCGGCTCTACCAGGCAGTAGCCCTCAGCCAGGAAGCCCAGGATCGGCTCTACACCATCTGGCATACCCAGCAGGCCCCCGCCGGGGTTACCCTTACCGAAGACGATTACACGTCGCTGGCACTGGCGCTGGCCGTGCGCGATTACCCCGCTGCGGACATCCTTTCCAGTCAGCTGGCCCGCATCAAAAACCCCGACCGCCGGAAACGGCTGCAATTCATGATGCCCGCGCTATCCGCTAATGTAGCCGAACGCGACCAGTTTTTTGCGTCACTGGCTACCGAAGCCAACCGGGAGCACGAAGCCTGGGTAACGGCTGCGCTGAGTTACCTACACCACCCGCTCCGGGCCGAAACCTCGGCTAAATACCTCCCCAAAAGTCTGGACCTGCTGGCCGAAATTCAGCGTACGGGCGATATCTTCTTTCCCGAATCGTGGCTTCGGGCTACCCTGTCGGGCTACCAGACACCCGCCGTGGCCCGGCTGGTAAGAGCCTTCCTGAATGACCAGCCTAACTACAATACGCGCCTAAAAGCCAAACTGTTACAAGCGGCCGACGGGGTCTTCAGAAGCAGTAAATTACTCTACTAACCTGGTTCTTTCCTGAGGCTGAATCCTTTTTTATCAATGGCCTGTTTTTTGCTATAAAACCCCATTTTTAAAATCCAGCATGTAACCACTATTTAATTATAGTCCTTCCGGCAAAAATTAAATAATAACAGTGGGCGAAAATTTATTCGCTCCTTATCACTACCCATTTGCGGGTACGGCACTTTAATTGCCCTCTTCCAGTCATCAGTACCAGCAACGTTTTATAAAAAATGGCTGTAGCCTAATGCGAATTTACTACTCGCAATTAACGCAGCATAACCATTTCCGGGCGCTTATGTCCGTATAAAACTGTTTGTCGTTGACCCCCATCCTATAGCCTGGCTAATCACTATTAACTGAGCAAAACGGTTTACCCGGAACAGGCCCATTGGGTACGTTCCGGGCTATAATCACCACAACTGTTTACACCTGATGAGAAATCACCTTCTTCTGTTGCTGATTCCTTTTTATCTGCTCCTGGGAACTAAGCCTGGTTATGCGCAGTGTACAAACTGTTCGTTTACTGCGGTAAACGGAGGAAATTACAGCCTAGCCAATGGATACAAGTTGTGCATTACCTCCACTATTTCCAGTGGTATAACCCTGCATTTTGACGGAATCGAAAACTCAATCTGTGTAAGCAAAGGCGTTACCTGGAAGCAGGAAAATGGAGGTATTTTAGGTGGGGTTACAATTGACGTACAGGGGACGTTTATTTTGAATGGCTCCTACAATACGCTCAATGGCCCGGTTATTATTAACGTACAACCGGGCGGGGTCTTTCAAACAAATCTGGCCGGGTTTGGCAACAACGTGACCATCAATAACTACGGTAAGGTTACCTTCACATCCGACAGTCCCATTACCAATCAGGGTGCGTTTACGCTGAATAATTTTCTGGGCGGCACTTTTGAAGCAGTAAACACCCCTCTTTTCCTGATGACCTCCGGTACCAGCCTGATCAATTTAGGAACCCTGTCTGTGAGTAATCTGGAAAATCGGAATGCCAATATTCAGAACTCGGGGACCATTACCGTTGACCGAAATTTTACTAACAACGGCAACTTCATAAACAATGCCAACAGTATAATTCAGGTCACCTGCTCGGGGGGCGCGGGTTCGTGTGGACTTACCGTTGGGAATGCCGGGCAGGGACAGAAGTTCACCAATAACGGCTGCATGCGTATCAATGGCCACGTTGCGTTTACCGGGCCAGCTATACTTAATGGGCAACTGGAGATTCTTGATGGCTACAACCTCACCCTTAAAGCCGTGGTTTCCGGAAGTGGGGGTCAGCTACTGGTTAATAACGGTACCAGTACCATTTCGGCCACCGGGCAATACACGGGGAGGAATATGAAATTCTGTGATCACAGCAGCGCGGCTGGCAATGGATTTGACGTTAATGCAGGGACGAACCCATCAGCGTACACGGTTGACTGTAATGCGATTTCCTGTGATGGAGCAGCCCGGGCACTGGCCTCACCCTGTAACCTGACTTTAACGGCTTTTCTGGCGTCTGTAACCTCGCTACCAACCAATATGGCGTAACCGGTACCGTATCTCTACCTAACAACAGTAATGCAGGGAGTACCCTTGTCCTGACTGACGGCCGAACACAACTACCCTGACTGTCCCGGCCAATGCCTCCACGGTCAGCTATTCGCTGGAGGGCCTGGTCTCTAATGCCGGTAGCCATACCCTGACGGCCGGCCTGCGGGGGTGCACCACAGCCAGCAAAAGCTACATTGCCCCCATAGCCTGCGGTTGTGATCTGCTCGCCATTACTACTTCCCGTTCTGCCAGTGCGGTATGTCCGGTCAGTCGGTCACGTTTATGGGTCAGGTTAAAACTGCTGGCAATTACACCTACGCCTGGACTGGACCAGGCACGATTACCAACGCCAATACGGCTACCGCTACGGTATCCGGTTTACCAACGGGCACCTATACGTATACCTTGACCGTTAGTAGCCAGCCCGGATGCTCATCCAGCGTTGTCACCTCCGTTAAGGTCAACGCCCTGCCTACGTCTGCGCTCAGCGAAGCGACCATCTGTCAGGGCACCTCGACCACCTTAACGGCCACGGGCGGAGTAGCCTATCATTTCTTTGATGGCACCACTACCAGTTCGAACACGACGGGTCAGTTTGTTTTGGTAGCCAGACCCCGCTATACCCTACTCTATGACGGTAACGGATGCCAACAGATGCTCCGTTAAAACGATGTTCTCGCTGACTGCCGGCAGCAATGCGCCCTGTGGTTCAGATTACATAGTTAAAGACATGAACAGCTTGATCAACATTTACCCTAACCCCTCCACAAACGGCATTATTACGATTGGATCCATTACCGATTTAGTGGATGTTGACATTATTGTACTTTCCCTCAGTGGGCAGGAACTGCTGCATACCAATGTCCCTTTGCTTACAGATCGGAACTCAATTGACTTGTCAACTATGGCAACGGGGGTATACGTGGTTCGAGTCCGGGCCACCAACGTCGACGTAGTAAAACGCCTGGTTGTCAACCACTAAGCATGCTTCTTCATTCAGCTTACCCTGATGACACCTCCCTGGCAAATGAGTTGATAGATCCAGAATAGCAACCCGTTGGTCCAGTGTTTAGACCTGGAGCCTGGCAGTCAGCACACAGGTGATGTAATTGATCACGCATTTTTGTAGGAATAGGGCTCTATTAAACAACCCTCTTTCGCTTATTAAAGTAGGTTTATAACGGTTCTGCGATACAACCATAAGTCTGTTAAATATCCGCAAAAATGTGCCTATTCGTTAGTAGGCGCAGTGCCTCAAAAATGGCGGACTGGATTCAGTCAGGATACCGCAAACAACCAAGTCAACACACGCAACGTGTTGGTCAATAGAAAGGCCTTGTGAGCTTCTGCTCACAAGGCCTTTCTATTGACCGGGTACAGTACAGGAGTGCAGGTATAAACTGGGCAACCAGTTACCCATCCATGGCTGTTACCCCGGCTTTAACCGGTTACTGTTTAATCAGTTTTTTCGTAATCTGCCGATCCTGTAGTTGGGTACGTACAAAGTAAATGCCACCTGGCAGGTTAGCCACGTTTAACTGAACCGTATTTAGGCCCGCTTTAGCGTTCAGGGCATTAGTCTGGCGAATCGTACTTTTCGCATCGAGCAGTTCTAGCTGGAAGTTAGATTGTTCAATAGGGCTGAAATAAGTTACATTGACTACATCCAAAGCCGGATTTGGATAAACCATAACCGATAATTCGGCGAGGTTCTCTTCTATATTAACCGCCAGTAAGCCCATTTGCGTTTGCTTATCCTTCAGCACTTTTTTTAAGCTGACAACCCCATTCATCTGTTCCAGTGGCATAGCTGACCCTATAGCCCGCTGACCAGAACGTGAGTAGAAACTACTTCGGATGTTCAGTGACATCTGCTTTTCGGCAAATTCAGCAAAGCCATCTTCCGGTTGCAGCACAGCTACCTGCGCCGGGTCGCCCCCCGTTCCTTTGAAGGTAAACAGCGCGACCGGGTCCCCGGCATTAAACGGACCATAGTTCGTTTCCTGCGGAGCTTTACCAATGATATAGTACGCCCAGCGGGCATCGGCACCGGTTTGCGTAAAGGCGGGCGGAGTGGTTAGTTTGTAGGAAGCCTTGTCCCAACTGCCCCGGATGTCGTATAGGCTGGTCAGCACAAAATCCCGAGGCACTTTCAACGAAAACTGAGCCGTAGCCCCCCAGTCTTCCGATTCGGGGTTGTTGGCATTTGGGGTCGTGTAATTGGGCACAACCCAGGCGGTAAACACACCCGTTGCTGGCTCGTGCGTTACCATATACCGTACTTCGTTGGCTGATATAAAGGACCCCTGGGCTTGGGCCAGGGCCAGGCTAACGAGCCAGAAGAACACAACAAAACTGTATCTATTCATGAACAGTACGAAGTTAGAGACGTGATTTGGTTTTTTTGATGACGAATGGTACACACTTGTTAACCGGGCAGCAAGGGCCTTCCTGTACTATAACCGGGCAACACCCACTTATAGGGCAGGCACTAGTGGAGGATGAAACGGTGTAGACTCCCACCTGAGTAATTACGGCTGTGTTACCTCTGAAAATTGGTGTTGAATTATTGTTGCGATACCAGCTAACATCCTGATACGTATCAGGCACACTAACTGTCAGCGATTCGCCTGAACACAGCAGGAATGGAACACTCGTGCAGGCCGAAGCCTTATTATTACCAGCATTATTATCCTGACTTCCTACAGCCGTTACACTAGCCACGTTCAAGATAATCCCTTCGGACAGCAGGCGTACCGAATACACTAACGTAACGGTCTCGTTGTTAACCAGATCTCCAATAGTCCAAAGCCCTGTTGTGGGGTTGAACGTGCCTTTTGAAGGAACTGGCGTTCCCTGTAGCTGAACCAGGTTCGTATGCGGGAGCGTATCCGTCACGGAAACCCCTAAGGCACTGCCCGGCCCTGTATTTTGAACCGTGATGGTGAAACTTACAATATCACCCGTTGCCGAAACAGGCTTACTTACCTGCTTGGTAATCAACAAATCGGCCATGGGCAGCGGGGCCATCACAACTGTCAGGCTAACCGGTGCCGTTGAGCAGGTACCCTGCTGGCGAATGTCGCAGATGGTGTAGGTAAAAGAAACCGGACCCGAAAAACCCACTGCCGGCGTGAACCCGATGGTGCCATCGGCGTTGACCACAGCCGTGCCCGTGGCCGGAGCCGTGCTGATGCTGACGGTAACGTTGGTGGCACTAACAGGCTGACCATTGCGCACATCGTTGATTAGTACAGGAATAGTGGTAGCAGTACCCGCTGTCAGTGTTTGACTATCGATATCAGCATTTGCCATTACTATACTCACTACAGTAATAGAAAGTGCGGCAGTGGCACAGTCACCCGGCTGGGCCACATCGCAGATGGTGTAACTCAACGAGACCGGGCCCGAAAACCCGATGGGGGGCGAGTACGTGATGGTGCCATTCGCATTGACCACAGCCGTACCCGTGGCCGGAGCGCTACTGATGCTCACGGTGACGTTGGTGGTACTGGCAGGCTGGCCGTTACGGGTGTCGTTGGCCAGAACGCTGGCCGTTACGGCCGTGCCCGATGGGGTGGTGGCCACATCGGGATTGGCCACTACCAGGGCATTGACCGTCAGATTGACCGGTGCCGAAGAGCAGACCCTGGGTTGGCTGATGTCGCAGATGGTGTAGGTGAAGGAAACCGGACCCGAAAAACCCACTGCCGAGCGTGAACCCGATACTCCCATCGGCATTGACTACAGCCGTACCCGTGGCCGGAGCCGTGCTGATGCTGACAGTGACGTTGGTGGCACTGGCAGGCTGGCTGTTGCGCACATCGTTGACCAGCACCGCTACGGTGGTCGACTGACCCGCCGTCAGCGTCTGGCTGTCGGCGCTGGCCACCACCGTGCTGACCACGCTGATCGAGAGCGTAGTAGTCGAACAGAGGCCCGGCTGGGCCATATCGCAGATGGTGTAACTCAACGAGTTGACCCCCGAGAAACCCGCCGCCGGGGTGTAGCTGATGCTGCCGTTGGCATTGACCACGGCCGTACCGTTGGCGGGCTGGTTGACCAGACTCACGGTGACGTTGGTGGTACTGGCAGGCTGACCGTTGCGGGTGTCGTTGGCCAGAACGCTGGCCGTAACGGCCGTGCCCGAGGGCGTAGTAGCCACATCGGGATTGGCCACTACCAGGGCATTGACCGTCAGATTGACCGGTGCCGAAGAGCAGATGGTTGTTTGAGCGGGTGCGCAGATGGTGTAGGTAAAAGATACCGGACCCGAAAAACCGGGGGCGGGGCTGTATTTGATGGTGCCATCGGCATTGACAGTGGCGGTACCGGTAGTGGGAGCCGTGCTGATGCTGACAGTGACATCGGTAGCGCTGACGGGCTGGCCGTTGCGGGTGTCGTTCGCCAGCTGGGTTACGGTGGTGGACTGGCCTGCCGTCAGCGTCTGGCTGTCGGCGTTGGCCTGTAGCACGGCGCATTGCGCAGCCGGCCCCGTAACAGTTCTGAACTGTTCAAGGGGTGGCTGGTTCCCGCCGGGGGGCGTACCTGATCGGGAATAAAAGCTGTTTGCTACATTAAAGGAGAACAACTGGTCAGCCTGCGTAATAAATGGATTTCCCGGTTCCAGTGAACTAACCTCGCCAAAACAACCGCTACCCTGGAATGAGAAAAGAGCGACGGGTAGGTTTACTGAAAACTCACCATAACTGGCTTCGGCTGGCGACTTGCCAACAACGTAATAATTGATTGCTGGGTCTAGTCCAGAGCCAGACCAGTCCTGGCTTGGGTTACCCGGTCCAAGCCGAAGCGGATTTTTCTCCCATTGCCCACGAATGTCCTGAACATTCACGATGGAGAAAGAAGCGGGGACTTTAATGGTAAACTGGGCCGTGCCACCCTGCTCAACAGAACCGGAGTTGTTGCTGTTAGGGACAGAATAACGGGGTACTACCCACGCTGTGTAGCGAGCCGTGGGGATATCGTATGTGACCTGGAAATCCACAACGTTAGGCGATTGCTGCGCGAAACAGGCCCACCCTGTCAGTAGTAGACAACTCCAAACCGTTACTCGTAAAAATCGTTTCATTGCTTTACGTGTTTTATCTAAGTCACTTTGTAAAGAGTGGGCCGGACAGGTTGGAGCCCGGCCCACCGTTGGCTAAGGCAGTTGTTCACGAATGGTAAAGAAGGGAACCTTCAGTCCATTGCCTGGGTGATTGTTGATTACGTTCTGATAAATAAACTCGACATCGTTGTTAGTCCCCTGGAAAATGGCTTCCCCGTTCAGATTTACATCACCCGTTGAGTAGCCCTTCAGCTTGAAGAAAGGACTCGACAAGGGGTTCGTGATAATCTGCTGGTAAATCGTGTTCACATCGTTATTAGTCCCCTGGAAAATGATGAGGTTGTGGGGTGAGGAACCGGCATTATCAGCAAAACAGTTACCAGCCCACATGGCTACACCCTGCTGCACAATCACCTGCGCCTGGTTGATAGCGTTCAGCGTATAGCTGCTGGTACCCGTGTAGGTGAAGATAGGCGTGTTGGGGTTGCGGAAGTCCACCGTGGTGGTCGTTGACGACAAGGGTAAAGCATTCCTGGTCATTATCCCCAAGTGGTTGCGATGACGGACAACTACGTAGTAACTACCTGGCAGTGCCTGACTGAATATAACCGTCGATACGCCATCCACATCCACAATGTCGCCATCGCGTTGCAGCAGGGCTGCCCGGCTGTCTACCACGGTAGTCCCGTTGGCCGCATTTCTAAGTTCGACAAACACCCAGTCGACAATGGCGTTGCTGCCCGTTACGGCCGTAACGCTGGGAGCCATGGCCGCTACAGCCGTGATTGGACTCAGGCTGGCGTATGGATGGCTCAGGGGGATGTAACCCCGGCTGCGCAGGTCGTCCCGCATCAGCATGTCTGGCGCATTCACCCCAAACAAGGCCCCCTGCAGATACGCCTGTGCCGCCAGAGACACCAGCGGAGCGGGTGTAACAGGGCCAGTTGTCAGCGTAGTAGAATTATTGGCAGGTGTACCATCACCCGCTGGAATAGATGTATTGGCAGTAAACGTTACTGGCTGGTTGGCTACAGCCTGGCTGGCAATGATCGATACAGCCAGCGTTTCGCTGGTGGCGGGTGCCAGTGAGATCGACTTGACACAGGTAACAACCTGGCCACTAACCGAGCAGGTGAAGCCGTTGGAGGTAGTAAACCCTGGCGATAAGGTTACGTTGGCAGGTAGGGTAAGCGTAACCGATACCGGGCCGGCGTAATTACCCGTACCAATGTTATTCACCGAAATAGGCAGGTTGCTGGCCAGTGTAGCCGTCAGACTCGGGGATGGCTGGCTGATCACAATGCTTAAATCAATGGCACCATTGGGTGGGAAGGTTGTAATATAGGCGGTAGCCGTAGCACAGGCCAGCGGATTTCCATTGTCGCATACCCTATAGATAAAGGAATCCGTACCGGTAAAGTTGGTGTTCGGCGTGTAGGTGAAGCTACCCGTTGAGGTAAGCGTTAACGTACCGTTGGTAACCCCCGCTAACGGCGTGATGTTTACCGTCTGCGTATTTCCTTCCAGGTCCTGGTCATTGGTCAACACATTTCCCTTAACCGCTACATTCAGAAGGGTACTGTACGCATCATCATAGGCCAGTGTCTGATTGGTCGTTGGGTTAGCCCGAACGGTTACCACTACCGTTGCCTGATCGCAAAGAATCGGATTGCCATTGTCACACACCTGGTACACAAATGAATCGGTTCCGGTAAAGCTGGTAACGGGTGTATAGGTAATGGTACCGTCCGGATTTACCGTCAGGTTCCCGTTAACGGGCGTACTCACAATGATAGGCTGCCCCAGGGAATGGCCATCGGGATCGCTGTCATTCGCTTTTACCGCAATAATTACCGGTGTATTGGGCGTTGTAGCTGCCTGGTCATTCTGCGCAATAGGCGCATCATTGCTGTTGGTGGCATT
Source organism: uncultured Cytophagales bacterium (assembly GCA_963782245.1). GTDB lineage: Bacteria > Bacteroidota > Bacteroidia > Cytophagales > Spirosomataceae > Spirosoma. Next base: position 24,589 of record CAWAJC010000021.1, on the reverse strand, counting down.
ATCCCGGATTTTGATCGTTACTAAAGCCGTTGTACACTGAGCAGCCGTATTACATACCTGATACACGAATGAATCTGTACCGATAAAGTCTGTGGCAGGTGTGTAGGTATAGCTGCCACTGGCCGTGAGCGTTACGGTTCCATGAGCAGGCGCCGTAACCGGGGTGGTCGTTACGGTTAAGGCCAGACCTGCCGACTCCGAATCATTCGTCAGCACGTTCCCAGCCGACGATTTATTTATTACGGTCTGATTAATATCATTAACAGCAACCGGACGACTTGGCTGTACGTTGATCAAAAGCGTAGCCGTGGAGCAGATACCTGTCTGACTGATATCGCAGATGGTGTAGGTCAGTGAAACTGGTCCCGAAAACCCGATGGGGGGCGAGTACGTGATGGTGCCATTCGCATTGACCACAGCCGTACCCGTGGCCGGGGCCGTGCTGATGCTCACGGTGACGTTGGTGGTGCTGGCAGGCTGACCGTTACGGGTGTCGTTGGCCAGGATGATGGCCGTTATGGGTGTACCCGATGGCGTAGTAACTACGTCCGCAGTAGCGATAACCACCGCGTTGACCGTCAAATTGACCGGTGCCGAAGAGCAGACACTGGGCTGGCTGATGTCGCAGATGGTGTAGGTGAAGGATACCGGACCCGAAAAACCCACTGCCGGGCGTGAACCCGATGCTGCCATCGGCATTGACCACAGCCGTACCCGTGGCCGGAGCCGTGCTGATGCTGACAGTGACGTTGGTGGCACTGGCAGACTGGCTGTTGCGCACATCATTGGCCAGCACCGCTACGGTGGTCGACTGACCCGCCGTCAGCGTCTGGCTGTCGGCGCTGGCCACCACCGTGCTGACCACGCTGATCGAGAGCGTAGTAGTCGAACAGAGGCCCGGCTGGGCCATATCGCAAATGGTGTAACTCAACGAGTTGACCCCCGAGAAACCCACCGCCGGGGTGTAGCTGATGCTGCCATTGGCATTGACCATGGCCGTGCCGTTGGCGGGCTGGTTGACCAGACTCACGGTGACGTTGGTGGTGCTGGCAGGCTGGCCGTTACGGGTGTCGTTGGCCAGAACGCTAGCCGTAACGGCCGTACCCGATAGGGTGGTGGCCACATCCGGATTAGCCACTACCAGGGCATTGACCGTCAGATTGACCGGTGCCGAAGAGCAAACACTGGGCTGACTGATGTCGCAGATGGTGTAGGTGAAGGAAACCGGACCCGAAAAACCGACGGCGGGGCTGTAAATTTGATACTGCCATCGGCATTAACGGTAGCCGTGCCCGTGGCCGGAGCGGTGCTGATGCTCACGGTGACGTTGGTGGCACTGGCAGACTGGCTGTTGCGCACATCATTGGCCAGCACCGTTACGGTAGTCGACTGACCCGCCGTCAGCGTCTGGCTGTCGGCACTAGCCACCACCGTACTGACCACGCTGATCGAGAGCGTAGTGGTCGAACAGAGGCCCGGCTGGGCCATATCGCAGATGGTGTAACTCAACGAGTTGACCCCCGAGAAACCCACCGCCGGGGTGTAGCTGATGCTGCCATTGGCATTGACATGGCCGTGCCCGTGGCCGGGGCTGGCTGACCAGCTCACGGTGACATTGGTGGTACTGGCAGGCTGGCCGTTGCGCATGTCGTTGGCCAGAACGCTGGCCGTCACGGCCGTGCCCGAGGGCGTAGTAGCCACATCCGGGATTGGCCATTACCAGGGCATTGACCGTCAGATTGACGGGTGCCGAAGAGCAGATGGTTGTTTGAGTGGGGGCGCAGATAGTGTAAGTAAAAGAAACCGGACCCGAAAAACCGGGGGCGGGGCTGTATTTGATGGTGCCATCGGCATTAACAGTGGCGGTACCGGTAGTCGGAGCCGTGCTGATGCTGACGGTAACATCGGTAGCGCTGACGGGCTGGCCGTTGCGGGTATCGTTCGCCAGCTGGGTTACGGTGGTGGACTGGCCTGCCGTCAGCGTCTGGCTGTCGGCGTTGGCCTGTAGCACGGCGCATTGCGCAGCCGGCCCTGTAATGGCAACGAACTGTTCTAAAGGTGTCTGGTTCCCGCCGGGGGGCGTGCCCGATCGGGAATAAAAGCTGTTCGCAACGTTAAGGGACTGATCATTGTCGGCAGCAGCAATAAACGGATCACCCGGTGGGAGTGGGATCAATTCACCAAAGCAGCCATTTCCCGCAAAGGAAAATAAAGGCACGGGTGTTCCCACCGCAAAAGCTCCGTAGTCTACTTCACTCGGCGATTTACCAACAACAAAGTAGTTGTAGGTAGGGTCCAAAGGGGTAGTGTATACCTGAGGAGCGTTCCCCGGTCCCAGTCGGCTCGGGTTCTTTTCCCATGTACCATTAATATCCTGTACGCTGGTAATCGAAAAAGAAGCAGGTACTTTAATGGTAAACTGGGCCGTGCCCCCTTTTTCTGTGGTGGCTCCGTTAATGGCATTTGGCGTATTATAATTCGGTATCACCCAGGCAGTATACCGGCCTGTTGTTACATTGTAGGTAAGCTGGTAGTTTACCGTATTAGTCGATTGTTGCCCAAATGCCAGGTGGTGACAACCTACTAGCAAAATAATCCAGCATGGATAGGTGAGAAAATATTTCATAAAGGTGTTTGTTATAGATTTTCAATACAGGTCACTTTTTTAGTCAGGTAAGCTATTAATGCAGATAAGCATTATGGTAACTGTTCACGAATGGTATAAAACGGCAACTTCAGTACATTGCCTGGGTGATTGTTAATTACGTTCTGATAAATAAACTCGACATCGTTGCCCGTCCCCTGGAAAATGGCTTCCCCATTCAGATTTACATCACCCGTTGAGTAGCCCTTCAGCTTGAAGAAAGGACTCGACAAGGGGTTCGCGATAATCTGCTGGTAGATGATATTAGCGTCGTTATTAGTCCCCTGGAAAATCACGTAGTTGTGGGGCGAGGAACTGGCATTTTCAGCAAAACAGTTACCAGCCCACATGGCTACACCCTGCTGCACGATCACCTGCGCCTGGTTTACGGTAGCCTGCGTATAGCTGCTGGTACCCGTGTAGGTGAAGGTGGGCGTGTTGGGGTTGCGGAAGTCCACCGTGGTGGTGGTTGTGGATAGCGACAGTGGATTAAAACTCATCACCCCGAGGTGGTTGCGATGGCGAACAGCAACATAATAGCTTCCCGGATCTACCTGCCCAAAGGTTACCGTCGATACGCCATCTACATCCACAACATCGCCATCGCGTTGCAGCAGGGCTGCCCGGCTGTCCACTACAATGGAAGGGTTGAAGGAATTTCTAAGTTCGACAAACACCCAGTCGACAATGGCGTTGCTACCCGTTACGGCCGTAACGCTGGGAGCCATGGCCGCTACAGTCGTGATCGGACTCAGGCTGCCGTACGGATGGCTCAGGGGAATGTAGCCCCGGCTGCGCAGGTCGTCCCGCATCAGCATGTCTGGCGCATTCACCCCAAACAAGGCCCCCTGTAGATACACCTGCGGTTGTAAGGATATTTGAAGCGGAAGCGGCTGTATCAATAAGGATACGGTTGCCACGGCGCATTTACCAGCACTGTTACACACCGAATACGTGAAGCTGGCCGGACCGGTGTAACCCGTTGCGGGGGTGTACGTATAGCTACCCGTAGGCGACATAACCACTGTACCACTAGTGGGCTGACCGGTGCTGTACGTCAACGGTAAATTTTGCGGGTCGGTATCGTTAGTAGCTACATTACCTGCCTTCTGCGTATTCAGTTGCGTCAGCAAGGCATCATCTACCGCTACCGGTGCCAGTGTGGTATTAACAGGCGGTGTGGGCTGCACATTCACGCTTACGGTAGCTGTAGCGCACAGTGCCGGCGTTGCTTTGTCGCACACCCGATAGGTGAAGCTCACTACACCCGTAAAATTAGTCGGGGGGGTATACGTTATTGTTCCATTTGCATTCACAACGACCGACCCCTGAGTGGGCTGGCTTAGAATAACCGGGTTGGTTAGCTGGCCATTCAGGCTCGTAGCTGAATCAGGATCGGTATCATTAGCCAGTACAACAATAGTTACCGGTGTGTTCTGCGTCGTTTTAGTATTATCATTGTTCGCTATTGGTGCATCGTTGCCCAGCAGGGGGGCAGGTGCTACGTTTATCGTCACGCAGGCACTGCTGCTCAAACCTACCGTATTGGAAACACTATAACAGAAGCTTACCGTACCCGTAAAGTTAGTGGGGGGGGTGTAGGTATAGACCCCGTTGGAACTGAGCACTACCGTACCATTGGCAGGCATAGTTAGTAACGATGTCGTCAGGGCTAGGTTCTGCGGGTCGGTGTCGTTGCTTAACACATTGCCGGTTACGGATGTATTAAGCTGGGTATTGTCAATATCAGGCGTAGCTATTGGAGCAACCGGCGTTACCGTTACCGCAATAGCGGCCGTTGCACAGGTAGGACTGGTTAGTTTATCACATAGCTGATAAATCAATGTATAACTGCCTGGGGCAGTGCCCTGGGCTACACTCACACTTCCCGTAGTGGTGTTCAGGGTGATACCCGAAGGATAAGTACCTACAGCGACAATAGTCGCATTACCTCCTGTTCCCAGCGAGGCTGCAACGCCATTGACTATATCATTGGCAACTACATCAGCTACGGCCGTACCACCCGTGCCCGCACTGGCAGTACCCGCATCGGGGCTGGCCGTAATGGCCGGGCTAACGGTGATGCTGGCAAAGGAGGTGGTGCAGGTGGTGGGGCTTCCCAGGGTGGTACACAACTGGTAGACCAGCGTGTAACTGCCCGGAGCGGTGCCCTGAGCTACGCTGACACTTCCCGTGGTGGTGTTCAGGGTGATGCCCGCTGAAGTGCTCACCAGACTCAGTGACGAGTTGGCTGAGGTAGCAGGCTGGCCGTTGACTACATCGTTTGCCCGTACATCAGCTACGGCCGTGCCGCCCACTCCCGCACTGGCAGTGCCCGCATCGGGGCTGGCCGTGATGGCCGGACTGACGGTGATACTGGCAAAGGAGGTGGTGCAGGTGGTGGGGCTTCCCAGGGTGGTACACAACTGGTAGACCAGCGTGTAACTGCCCGGAGCGGTGCCCTGAGCTACGCTGACACTTCCCGTGGTGGTGTTCAGGGTGATGCCCGCTGAGCTGCTCACCAGACTTAAACTCGAATTGGCCGACGTAGCAGTTAGCCCGTTAGCCAGGTCGTTTGTCCGTACATCAGCTACGGCCGTGCCGCCCACTCCCGCACTGGCAGTGCCCGCATCGGGGCTGGCCGTGATGGCCGGGCTAACGGTGATGCTGGCAAAGGAGGTGGTGCAGGTGGTGGGGGTTCCCAGGGTGGTACACAACTGGTAGACCAGTGTGTAACTGCCCGGAGCCGTGCCCTGGGCTACGCTCACCGAACCCGTGGTGGTGTTCAGGGTGATGCCCGCTGAGCTGCTCACCAGACTTAAATGGAGTTGGCTGAGGTAGCGGCTGGCCGTTAGCCAGGTCGTTTGTCCGTACATCAGCTACGGCCGTACCACCTACTCCCGCACTGGCAGTGCCCGCATCGGGGCTGGCCGTGATAGCCGGACTAACGGTGATGCTGGCAAAGGAGGTGGTGCAGGTGGTGGGGCTTCCCAGGGTGGTACACAGCTGGTAGACCAGCGTGTAACTGCCCGGAGCGGTGCCCTGGGCTACACTCACCGAACCCGTGGTGGTGTTCAGGGTGATGCCCGCTGAAGTGCTCACCAGACTCAGTGACGAATTGGCTGAGGTGGCAGGCTGGCCATTGACTACATCGTTAGTCCGTACATCAGCTACGGCCGTGCCGCCCACTCCCGCACTGGCAGTGCCCGCATCGGGGCTGGCCGTGATGGCCGGACTGACGGTGATACTGGCAAAGGAGGTGGTGCAGGTGGTGGGGCTTCCCAGGGTGGTACACAGCTGGTAGACCAGCGTGTAACTGCCCGGAGCGGTGCCCTGAGCTACGCTGACACTTCCCGTGGTGGTGTTCAGGGTGATGCCCGCTGAGCTGCTCACCAGACTTAAACTCGAATTGGCCGACGTAGCAGTTAGCCCGTTAACCACATCGTTTGTCCGTACATCAGCTACGGCCGTGCCGCCCACTCCCGCACTGGCAGTACCCGCATCGGGGCTGGCCGTGATGGCCGGACTGACGGTGATGCTGGCAAAGGAGGTATTGCAGGTGGTGGGTGTTCCCAGGGTGGTACACAGCTGGTAGACCAGCGTGTAACTGCCCGGAGTGGTGCCCTGGGCTACACTCACCGAACCCGTGGTGGTGTTCAGGGTGATGCCCGCGGAAGTGCTCACCAGACTCAGTGACGAGTTGGCCGACGTAGCGGCTAGCCCGTTAGCCAGGTCGTTAGTCCGTACATCAGCTACGGCCGTGCCACCCACTCCCGCACTGGCAGTGCCCGCATCGGGACTGGCCGTGATGGCCGGGGTGACCACCACCGCAGCATAGGAGGTGGTACAGGTGGTGGGGCTTCCCAGGGTGGTACACAACTGGTAGACCAGGGTGTAGCTGCCCGGAGCCGTGCCCTGAGCCACACTCACCGAACCCGTGGTGGTGTTCAGGGTGATGCCCGCTGAGCTGCTCACCAGACTTAAACTCGAATTGGCTGAGGTGGCAGGCTGGCCGTTAACCAGGTCGTTTGTCCGTACATTAGCTACGGCCGTGCCGCCCACTCCCGCACTGGCAGTACCCGCATCGGGGCTGGCCGTGATGGCCGGACTGACGGTGATACTGGCAAAGGAGGTGGTGCAGGTAGTAGGTGTTCCCAGGGTGGTACACAGCTGGTAGACCAGTGTATAACTGCCCGGAGTGGTGCCTTGGGCTACACTCACCCTACCCGTAGTGGTGTTCAGGGTGATGCCCGCTGAAGTGCTCACCAGACTTAAACTCGAATTAGCCGACGTGCAGTTAGCCCGTTAGCCAGGTCGTTAGTCCGTACATCGGCTACTGCCGTGCCGCCCGTGCCCGCACTGGCAGTACCCGCATCGGGGCTGGCCGTGATAGCCGGGCTAACGGTGATGCTGGCAAAGGAGGTGGTGCAGGTGGTGGGGCTTCCCAGGGTGGTACACAGCTGGTAGACCAGGGTGTAGCTGCCCGGAGTCGTGCCCTGGGCTACACTCACACTTACCCGTAGTGGTGTTCAGGGTGATGCCCGCGGAAGTGCTCACCAGACTCAAACTGACGAGTTGGCCGACGTAGCGGCTAGCCCGTTAGCCAGGTCGTTAGTCCGTACATCAGCTACGGCCGTGCCACCCGTCCCGCACTGGCAGTACCCGCATCGGGGCTGGCCGTGATGGCCGGGCTAACGGTGATGCTGGCAAAGGAGGTGGTGCAGGTGGTGGGCGTACCCAGGGTGGTACACAACTGGTAGACCAGCGTGTAACTGCCCGGAGCGGTGCCCTGAGCTACGCTGACACTTCCCGTGGTAGTGTTCAGGGTGATGCCCGCTGAGCTGCTCACCAGACTTAAACTGGAGTTAGCTGAGGTAGCTGGCTGGCCGTTAGCCAGGTCGTTAGTCCGTACATCAGCTACGGCCGTACCACCTACTCCCGCACTGGCAGTGCCCGCATCGGGGCTGGCCGTGATAGCCGGACTAACGGTGATGCTGGCAAAGGAGGTGGTGCAGGTGGTGGGGGTTCCCAGGGTGGTACACAACTGGTAGACCAGCGTGTAACTGCCCGGAGCGGTGCCCTGAGCTACGCTGACACTTCCCGTGGTAGTGTTCAGGGTGATGCCCGCTGAGCTGCTCACCAGACTTAAACTGGAGTTAGCTGAGGTAGCTGGCTGGCCGTTAGCCAGGTCGTTTGCCCGTACGTTAGCTACGGCCGTGCCGCCCACTCCCGCACTGGCAGTACCCGCATCGGGACTGGCCGTGATAGCCGGACTGACGGTGATACTGGCAAAGGAGGTGGTGCAGGTGGTGGGGCTTCCCAGGGTGGTACACAACTGGTAGACCAGCGTGTAGCTGCCCGGAGCCGTGCCCTGAGCCACACTCACCGAACCCGTGGTGGTGTTCAGGGTGATGCCCGCTGAGCTGCTCACCAGACTTAAACTCGAATTGGCTGAGGTGGCAGGCTGGCCATTCACAATATCATTTGTGCGTACATCGGCTACGGCCGTGCCGCCCACTCCCGCACTGGCAGTGCCCGCATCGGGGCTGGCCGTGATGGCCGGTCTAACGGTGATGCTGGCAAAGGAGGTGGTGCAGGTAGTGGGGCTTCCCAGGGTGGTACACAGCTGGTAGACCAGTGTATAACTGCCCGGAGTGGTGCCTTGGGCTACACTCACACTTCCCGTAGTGGTGTTCAGGGTGATGCCCGCTGAAGTGCTCACCAGACTTAAACTCGAATTAGCCGACGTAGCGGTTAGCCCGTTAGCCAGGTCGTTTGCCCGTACGTTAGCTACGGCCGTGCCACCCATGCCCGCACTGGCAGTGCCCGCATCGGGGGAAGCCGTAATGGCGGCTGTAACGGTGATGCTAATAATTCCAGTGGCGCAGGTGGGGGTTGTAAGCTTATCGCATATTTGGTAAGCCAGTGTATAGCTACCAGGCGTAGTGCCCTGAGCCACACTCACACTACCCGTAGTGGTGTTCAGCGTAATCCCTGAGGGGTAGGTGCCTACTGGAGCAATTGTAGCATTACCGCTTGCTCCCAGCGTGACCGTTGCTCCGTTGACTTCATCGTTGAGGGTTACATCAGGGATGGCTGTGCCACCCGTGCCCGCACTAACCGTGCCGTCATCGGGATCTGCTACAACATAAGCGGCAACCACTACAGTAGCCGAACAACTACCTGTTGCCTGTGGAGAGGAAGTCGAAAGAGTTCGGATGCCGGGCGGATTTGAACCGTCGTAGGCAACAGGGATGGAGAGTGTAGTTTGCCCTACTGACAGAATAGTGGTGAACGAGGCAGGTGAGGCTGTAAAACCAGGTCCGGTGACGGAGGCCAGTACAATTTCTCCATTGCGGGTAGTGGTGATCGGTATAATCAATACGCCCGTTCCCGGATTTCCGGGGATGAAGTTACCACTCACCGTAGCATTAGCACAGTTACCATACGTAAAGGCACCTTCCTTTATTCGCCAGTATACCTGGGTGCCGTTGTTTGGGTAAGCGGTTCTCGTTGTTGTGATGCCCGCGTTTACCGGCCCAAAGGTTGCATTGTTTGTGTCGACGTTATTATCCAGACCATCGCCGTCTGAGTCGGTACCCGAAAGGGTGAGGCCCGCTTCAGTCCTATCCAGTTTGGTGTCATTATCACTATCCGTATCCAGATAATCGGGCTGATCGGTTCCATCGGTATTGACCGGTGTTAACCCATTCGTTGATGTATAAGCGAGCGGCAACCCCACGGCGTTTACCGCTGTAAATGACCCCGGAGCAATATAACCCGCTGTTGTCTGGGCCTCAATGTTATCTGGAATTCCATCCCCATCCGAATCCAGATCCAGCGAGTTAGGGATACCATCGCCATCAGGATCCGCCAGTTCCCCCTCTGTATCGTCCGTAATCCCGTCATTGTCGTCGTCAATATCATTGGCATTGGGTATGCCATCGCCATCAGTGTCCAGTACAGGAACGCAGGTCGTATTTGTAAAAACAATACCCCCTTCTCCATCGAAGGGGAAGTTGGCGGTACCCGTACTTGTGCCGACTTTTGAGTAGGTTATCTGGAAGGAAGAAACCCCTACATAGGCAAGAGCCACCGTAAAGGCCGGGTCAATACCATCAATACCGGGTTGATTCTGTGTCCCCTGGAAACGAATGGTGGGTGAAGCCGTCGTACTGATAACTGAAGTGTTAGTAGGAAGGCTTAGCTTGTACGAATACAGGTCTGACTTTTTAACAATGATGGATTCGAGCGTTGTGGAACCCGACGTTTGATCATTATCAATATCCCCCACTGTAAACGAACCCTGAATAGGCACGGGCGTGTTTGTACCGCTTTTCACAAATGACCAGCGTACGGTTGAGGTTAATCCAGCTGGTGCGGTAGATGTCCCCGCAATAGCATACCGGGCCAGATAAGCGCCGTTTGTAGCTAGATAGTTATCAAATCTGGGATATGTAGTAGTAGCAGTACCTGAATACGTCAGCACTTCACCAATAACATCAATTGCCTGGCCGTTAAGGGTCGCTACATTACTATACCGGGCCTTTGTGCCAACCCCCCCTCCGGTTACAGTCGTTGTGACCGGGGCTGTAGTAAAGGAAAATTTTGTGAAGCCATTTTGCCCGGGTGTTGGGCAGGCAGATGTCCGGGTACCAACTATTGCCGTGGTTGATGTTGTGCAGCCCGCAGAACCCGTCACGGTTACCGAGTAGACTGCCGACACTACGTTGACCAGGTTTTGCGTAGTGGCCCCATTGTTCCAGAGATAAGTGTAAGGAGCCAGGCCACCCGAGACGGTTAAAAATACGGAACCGTCGGCCGTTGATGAATTGCTGGCATTGACTATATTGGTCGATGCGGCTAAGTCAGGGTACTGGATAAATGAGTAATGGACGTCCGTCTGACTGTTTTTATTATCCGTGTTGAGGATTACTACCGTTATCTCATCAAAACTCTTCGTCGTTACGAAGCCATAAAATGATAAGTTCGACCCCACCTGAGTTGCCAGGGTTGAAAATTGCGTAATATCACCCGTTGTTGTGGTTTCTTGAAGTACGCCCGCCAGGTATGTTTTAAAAGTGAGGGATCCCTGTATGTTGACTAAGTTCGTAGTGCCGAATGCATAACCCGCTGTTGACCCGGCCGTAATCGTAGTTCCAAGACCTACCGATACCTGAGCTCCACCAACCGGAAACGTGGGATCAGAGGAAGTTATGGTTTTGAGCGTTGCTTTGTCCGTAAGGCTGGTATTAGTCAGGTTGGCTGGGTTTGTTACCGAGCCCACAACCGGCTTGGCTGTAGTACCACCCGTCAGGCCCATTGTCCGGTTGGATACTACCGTGGCGTTAGGGTAATTGGTAACCGTGCCATATTTAAAGTTACAGGGTACCTGAGCCTTCGTTTCGCTGGTCAAACCGGCCAACATCATGAGGCATAAGGGCGCCAGCGCAGCAACTAATTGGCTTAGTACCTTTCTGTTCATTCTGCCCTGTGTCTGAGATTTATTCAACTCCTTTCTCTTTCCACCTACTGCAGAATCTTCATTTCTAACGCCATTGTGTATACGTAGTTTCATATTCGTGCACGGACTACTGCTTATCAATTTCAGGACCACCCAGCAGGGTATAGATAGTGGCTACAAACAATAGCGAGCAGCCATACTCCTGTTCGAGCATGTCAATCTCTCCTTGTTAACGGGTACCTGTTTATGTTAGAATGGCCACCTTACTAAACTTGGCCAAACGGTTTTGTATGATTAGCAGATAGGCAATAATGTTGCCACATAAGCCAAATTAGGCTCGTTAATCTATAAATAGAGACAAAAAAGAAGGAAATTAGTAACTAGGCTCGCAGGCGGAGGCAGACAGATTAGTCTTGGGACGCTGCACAATATTTGTGCCACAAACCAGTAGGTCAGTATAGAACCCAAACTTTCACGCTGTGGGGTTGAAAATAATAAAATCTGTCCTTTCACTGGAAACTGAACGCATTTCGACAAGCAATTGGTTGGTTAACATGCACAGCAGTCTGCCAATACGGTAAACTACCAGGTAACCTACGATGTGTCCACGGGGCGCTACACGGCCTGAGTTGTGCCAAACTACATACCCCTAACCCGGTGAACAATACAGCCACCGAAAAGGTCGATACGGCTCAGTTTAGCATTAAAGGACCCGCGTCCTTTTCGATTACCAGCGTGCAGGATTTAAATGGCCCCCCTGGGAAAAGAATCCTACCTGACCAGGCCCCGGTAGCGCCAATCAAACCTACACTACTTCTCCAGATCCCCAATACAATTATTTTGTCATTGGTAAAACGCCTAACGAAGTGGATTACGGGACCTTCAGTGTAGGGGTCTCCTTATTTTCATTTACCGGCAACGGTTGTTTTGGCGAGGTCACGCCCCTACCTCCCAGCGATCTATTCATTGCTCAGGCCGACACCGACCAGTCACTTAACATAGCCAACAGTTTTTACTCCCGGTCGGGTACGGACCAGGCTCCTCTGGAGCAGTTTAGCAGTTTTATCGGTCCGGGATTCGGCACAGCTACCAGCCAGTTGCCTGGTACCAACTTTCTGGATAACGTACTAAAGAGTTCAACAGCGAACGCACTATACACTGACTAATTTTTACAGCTTCGGCTAATGTCAATTAGTAAGAAATTGGACATCATAATAGGGCTTATCGCCTGACAAACACAACATGATTGATACAATAAAAATAGTTACATTCCTTAATGAGTTACATTAGACTGGTTAGTTACGACTATATGACGGAAGGGATGTTTCATGGACTTCGCGCAAGTGTGATTCAACAGATTTTGAACGTCAGGGAGCGGTAAATTACTCTCCCTGGAGACGGAATTTGTCAAAGCACGCTTATCCCGGATCAGATGCAATCCATTCAAACAGTACTTAATTCACTTATCTAAACCATTTATGACACCCCTATGTGAAACACCTGCCAGTTTGGCCAACAATTTGTACTAAGCCCATTTATTCTTACGCTTACTTTTTCAATCATTTATGAAAAGAATATTTTACCTGATTCCTGTCCTATTAAGCCATTTCGCGCTTGGACAAACCAACATGGTTGTTACCAATGCCACGGCAGATGCCGTCATGGCTGGCAGCTACACGCCGTCTACTTATAGTTCCGGCATTAATGCGCTTCCCAGCGTTATTTCGGCAGATCTGAATCAGTCCATTTCAGCCGACTCGCTAAAGTCGTACGTACGTACGTTAGCTGCATTCACCAACCGAAACACAGCCTCCATCTCCAATGCGTCGACAACGTTTGGCCTGGGAGCGGCTAATGCGTGGGTCGAAAAAAAGTTCAGGGACCTGAGTGCCCAGCGTAATAACCGGCTGCTTGTTTCGCGCATGAATTTTACAGCAACTGTATGTTCGGTAAGTAAGACATATAATGAAGTATTTGCGGTTTTGCCCGGAACCGACCTGACGGATAAGTCTATAATCATTGTTGAAGGCCATATGGACTCCCGTTGCGAAAACAGCTGCGACCCAAACTGTAATGCGGCCGGGGTTTCAGACAATGCAACCGGCTCGGCGCTGGTTCTTGAAGCCGCCCGGGTCCTGTCTAAATACAACCTGAAGGCAACGGTTGTATTCCTGCTAACGGTTGGCGAAGAGCAGGGCTTGTATGGCAGTAAGGCGTTTGCCAACTACTCGTACAGTAAAGCTCGCAAGATTCGGGCTGTTTTGAACAATGATATTGCCGGTACCATACTTTGCGGCCCCTGTTCTTCGCAGCCATCCTGTACGCCAGGGAATGTGTCGGCAACCAGCCTCCGCATTTTTTCCTACGGTAGCTCCAACTCCATTCATAAGCAACTGGTGCGCTACATAAAACTGGAGTATAACGAACAGGTAAAGGCAATGGCTGCAGTACCCATGACCATTAACATCATGAGTGCCGAAGACCGGACGGGCCGTTCGAGCGACCATGTCCCTTTTCGCTCCAATGGATACGCTGCGGTCCGGATTATGTGCCAGAACGAAAATGGAGACGGATCCGGAAGTTGTGGTATAGTCCACTCGGTACGGGACAACGAGCAGATTGATACCAACAACGATGGCATCATGGATGACTTTAGTGTTGATTTTGATTACCTGGCCCGGAACGCCGTTATTAACACGAACGCCATTGCGATGGCTGCCCAATCGGTTATAGCGCCTACCGCGTTCACGGTAAAATACGTTAGCCCTAACAAGATTACCGTAACGATCACCGATAACACCAACGCGCCCAAATATCGGATTTCCCTGCGCTCACTAACCAACGACTGGGATTCGGTGTATACGGTTACCGCTAAAAGTTCAACGATTAGCTTTGCGGCTAACAGCAGCACCGTACGGTATGTAAGCGTGGCGGCCGTGAACGCCAATGATGTTGAAAGCCTGTTTTCGGGTGAGACCTCAGTAACCGTACCTGCGGGTGCTGCCAGAATGATGGCAGACGTTAATTATCTGGAGCGGCTGGTAAAAGGCCCAACTTCGTCTATTCAGGGAATTGAAATACTCCGGAACTACCCAAATCCATTTGATGAATCCACGTATGTTGTCCTGAAAAATGACGCTGAGCGGCACATCTCTGATGCTTATTTAACCATCAGAAAAGGAGATGGTACGCTGGTGGAAAAGCGTAAAATTCAGATTGTTCCCGGCATCAATGAATACCTGTTTGATTATAAAAACGACGGCCGAATAGAAGTGTTTTATTACACGTTTGAAACGGACAATCAGGTAATTGCAACGAATCGGATGTTGATGAGACATTAAGTTTTTGGCATACCCGTCAGCTTTACGAGTCTGCCTGTTTCAAACACTATATAAGCCCAAAAGGTCGACTGAGTAAGATCAGTCGACCTTTTGGGCTTATATAGAAAAGCAACGTGCATTAACAGCCAGTTACCAATCCATTCCGGGCTTCTTAACTAGCTGCTTCAATCGCGGCAGCGGCTTCTGCTGCCTCAAGAGCAGCGCTGTTTTTCTCGGCATACTGGTCCCGCTTGGTTTCGAAGTGCGAAAATATCTCGGTAATAGTGTCGAGGTTTTCGGCAATTTTCCCGTGCATGGTCCCCAGGTTTTTCTCCAGGTATGAATCGTTCAGCCCGTTCATGTTATCGACTTCAATCTTGCCTATTTTCTCAATTAAGGCTGTCTGACTATGTTGAAGGTCTTCCAGTTCACGAACAATCTTGTTCATCAACTCAAACTTTTGTAGCTTATCCATACTGATTATTATTATTTACTCCTGTATAAACCGGCTATCTCTCGAATGGTTTAGTAGCTGTTGATAATCAATTGAATAAAACATCCTATTCGTGTTACCCTGAAAGCACCGTCTATCAACAAAAACTATAATATCATAAATTAAATTGATTTGATTTATAAGAAGAACCCTCTTAGTATTGCTCCTGTAAACAGGCAGCCTACAACAGCCGAACATCGGCTATAATCAATAAAGTAACCTACCGTAAGAATGCGCAACGCCGAACGAATCTCGTTCGGCGTTGCCGTTTATGTACTGCCAATACTCCGCAAGAATCGGGTTTTGAGTTTGCTGGCTTATAACGACTTTTGTGTGGTAAGACCGTAAACACAATGAACCCGAACAACCCCTACACATTTGCTCAGATAGCCAGGGCTATTGAGCACCTCACGGCTAATTTCAAAGAGCAGCTTTCTCTTGGGGAACTGGCTGAAACCGTAAACCTGAGCGAATTTCATTTCCAGCGGCTTTTTACCGAATGGGCGGGCGTAAGCCCTAAAAAGTTTGGGCAGTACTTAACACTGGAACACACCAAAACCCGATTACGTACGGGTGTTCTCTTGGCCGATGCGGCTCATGATGCGGGGCTTTCCGGTACGGGGCGGCTGCACGATTTATTTGTTTGCATTGAAGGGGTAACACCGGGGCAGTTTAAGCAGGCGGGTACGGGGCTGACGCTAACATACGGCGTATTTGACAGCCCCTTTGGACCGTATGTTCTGGGAGCCATCAACACTAAAATTGTCCTGCTGCACTTCCTTACAGATACCGATAGCCCGGAAACAATCCTGTCAGCGACTTGGCCCGAGGCTACGCTCCTGCCCGATCCAGACAGCCTCCAGCCCATTGCCAATCAGCTATTCAGTAGAACTGAACACCGTACTAAGCCAAAAAACCCTTTCGGTATTATTGCGCGGATCGGCCTTCCAACTCAAAGTTTGGGAAGCCCTGTTGAAGATTCCGGAGGGACGGTTAGCCAGCTATGACCAGATTGCCGGTGCCATTGGGCAACCTACGGCTTCGCGGGCCGTGGGAACGGCCATTGGTGCCAATCCGGTAGGCTACCTGATTCCGTGCCATCGGGTCATAAAAAAAACCGGTCTGTTTGGTGGGTACCGCTGGGGAGCGGAACGTAAACAGGCCATGCTGGGTTGGGAGGCAGCCAGGGTCGATAGCGGCCTTTCCATTTAGGCATCACTGGAAACCCAGCCAAAAATACCGCCCTGTGCTGTATGCCTGCCCGTAGCTTATACATGGTGGAAACGGAGCCGCTCATAGCGTTTGTAAAAATCCAATTTATAACCTAAACTTGCCTGTATGGAGCCGTTTCCCTATAGCTGACCACCCCACTATTTTTCCTGAGTATTCCCATGAAAACCCTCTCCCGCTGGGCCAGCCACCATGTTCGTATGGCCGTTGTGTTGTTGGTTCTATGCGAGGTACTCAACGCACTGAATGGCATCCTGCTGGGTGCAAATCTGCTGGAAGGCTGGCCTGCCGGTAGTTTGTTACTGCTAATGATTGGGTTGTTGGCCGGGGTTGTTTTCATTCATACACGACCAGTTGAGGTCTTATACAAAACGTACTGGACCAGCCGAAAATGGCTGTTCGGGGCCTTCATGAGCACTTATCTGCTGTTTGTGGTGCTGGGCGGTTTATGGGCTGGGCAGGTACAAACGTCCATTACGTACCCTACAGCCTGGGGAATCCGGCAGGTAGCAGCCCCTATTGACACCCTTGTGCAACCGGGCAAACGGCAATCAGTCAATCAGGATTACTATACCGAGGCCCCTCAAAAGGCCACTGACCAGACAGGCAAGCGACTTGGCTTTATCCTGTTATTTCTGGCTGGTCTTGTTATTGCAGGCTATGCCGTCGGACTGGCCTGCAACCTGACCTGCGCGGGAAACGGGACAGCCGCTTTCCTGGTTGGGCTACTGGGAACGGGTATATTGGCGGGCGGTTTCTTTTTCCTGAGCCGGGCTTTCGGAAAAGTCATCAAGCCCTGGAAAGAGATGATCCGACCCGAACGGAAACGAGTTTACCTCAGAGCCCTGCTCCTGCTACTGGGCTTCTTTGGGTTGATGATTCTAAGCAGCCTGGCCAATAGCTGAGCCGGATAATAGCAGTTTCTTCAATATCAGCACGCTTTGGTGCAGCTCATCCTCCGTGCTGGAGGCAAACCCAAGCCGGGTGCCGTTTAGCCACTGCCCAGGTGGATTATGCAACACGCCACTAGCCAGAAATAAGCCTGCCTGAGCGGTCCCCGCAGCCAGTGACTCCATATTGACTGTTGAGTCGAAGGTGGCCCAAACGGCCATGCCGCCATCGGGCTTTGTGAATTGGATGGTATTGGGTAGCTCACGTTGTAACAGTTCACAGAAATAGTCGCGCCGGGCATGGTACGTACGCAGTGCTTTGCGAAAGTGGCGCTTCAACTCACCCGTTTTGAACAACTGCCCAATGGCAAACTCAAGCATTGGGTCGCCCTGCCGGTCAATGATGCGTCGAAGCCGGGCCAGTTCATCAATTAACGCGGTTGGACCCACCACATAGCCAATCCGAAAAGCCGGAGCTACGGATTTAGTAAGTGAGCCTACATAAACAACCATACCCTGCCGGTCGGCGCTGGCAAGGGGTAAAATTGGCCGACTGAGGTAATGAAAATCGTAATCATAATCGTCTTCCAGAATGGCAAATCCATATAGCTCTGCCAACTGCAGCAGCCGAACACGCCGGTCGGCCCGCAGCGTTACGGTAGTGGGATAATGATGGTGGGGCGTTACATACACCATCCGGACAGACTGGTTGAGGCTTCGTTGCTGCTGGCAAAGTTGCTCCAATACATCAACATCCAAACCATGCTGGTCAACGGGTACGGTCAGTACGGTCGCGCCTGCTTTCCGGATATTCATGGTCGCACCGGACCAGGTTGTTTCGCCCGTCACTACAGTATCCCCCGGCTTGAGCAGCACCTGACAGGTTAGATGCAGCCCCATAATGCTCCCTCTGGTAATAAGTATATTATCCGGGGTGGTTCGCAATCCCCGGGTTTCATTCAGATAAATAGACAGTTGTTCGCGCAGGAGCGGGTGGCCTTTGGTATCGCCATACCCAAAGTGCTGCTGCGGGTTTCCCCACCGAAAATACGAGCGATAGGCCCGGCTCAGTTCGCCCATGGGGGCCAGCCGGATATCCGGGAATCCATCATCCAGCCGTAATCCCGTTGATTGCACCAGTACGGGCCGGTGCAGGAAAGCCGTTGACGTAAACGCATAACCGGGTTGTTCTTTGGGCTTACCCGAATTTGAATCGTTACCCGGTTTATCCGTTTGCCGGAAGGGTTGCGGGCTGATTTCAGGGAAATGTGCGGCTACATAGGTGCCACTGCCCATCCTGCTTTCGAGCCAGCCCTGCGCTAGTCCCTCCATATAGGCAGCGATGACAGTCTGGCGATTTAACCCCAGCAGCATTGCCATCTGGCGTGAGCCGGGTAGCCGTTGACCGGGTGCGAGCGTACCGGCACGAACAAGCTGGCCAAGCTGGTTACTCAACTGCACAAATACGGGTGTGGCTAATGCCTTATCAAACTGAATGAGCGATCTGAATGGTAGCATAACCGGTCTGGCTATTTTCTAAAAATCGGATTATTTACCTGGTCCGGCAAAGAACGACATTTGGATCAGATAATAGATACAGCTATGCAAACACCACGCACTACACCCAGCCGGTTAGCCAAACGGGCCCACTATGACGAAGCCACCATCCACCCCATTCTGGATGAGGCCCTGTTCTGTACCGTTAGCTTTGCGGTTGACGGTCAACCTATGGCTATCCCTACTGCCTTTGCCCGGAAAGGAGCTAAACTTTATATTCATGGTTCGGTAGGGAGTCACTTCATCCGCGCTATTGAGCACGGCGCGCCCGTTTGCATTACGGTGATGCTGGCCGACGGGCTGGTACTAGCCAAATCAGCGTTTAGCCATAGCGTCAACTACCGGTCGGTGGTGATTTTTGCGAATGCCGAAAAAGTAACGGACGACGATGAACGAATGGACGTTCTGGCCCTGATTACAGACCACCTCATTCCAAATCGCTGGGACGACCTGCGGGCCACAACCGAAAGTGAACTGCGCAAAACAACCGTGCTGGCTTTCTCTCTGGCCGAAGCTTCGGCCAAAGTCCGGACCGGCGGCCCGAATGATGAACCCGAAGATCAGGATTTACCAACCTGGGCTGGAGTAGTTCCGCTGCAAACCGTGCGGTTGACGCCCGTTCCGGCGGATAACTCTGTACATATTCCCTTGCCGGACTATTTGCAGAAACCCTGATACCACATGGGCTTTCTACTAAAATCTCCGCAATAGGAACCCTATTCAAGGCCCTATTGCGGAGATCTAAAAACAGCGGATAACCTGGTTATTTCTTAGGATGGTACACCAGCACCGGCACTTCGGATTTTTCGATCAGTGCCGTTATATGATTGGGGTGAAAAGGTTGTCCAGGAAGCCGGCTTTTGGCGATAGCTGCATGACGATTAAATCGGCGTGAGCATCGTTGAGCTTATCTTCCGTAAGTACTTCCAGCCGGGCATCAAACGCGTCAACGAGCGAATCGGTCTGAAACTTACCTGCGACTGGGTTGTCTGGGCCTGCATAGCATACACAATGGTATGCACCTGCGCGGGTCGGATGGCTTTCCCTTCGTGCGTAGTGGGTACGATCAACACCGGGCATGAGCCTCATCGGCCACATCACTAACCGCACTACCCGCCAGCCGGTCGAAAAACGTATTCAGTTCACTACGGCCCATTACAATCAAATCAGCCGAATCCTCATGAGCGCAAAGTCCAGGATATTATTGTCGACCGCGCCAATCCGCCATTCTGTTTTAACCGTTATGCCTTCGGTTTGTAGTTCGCTGGCCAATTTATCTAACCGCTGGCGGCTGATATCCTCAATTTCCTGCGAGGCCATTATGCCCATACCCGGATCGCCAATGGTAGGCAGCGTGGTATCGGGAATCATGGGCTGATAAACGTGCAGCAGGGTAACGGTGGCACCTGTTTTATGGGCAAAAAGCCGCACCCAGTCCAGGGCGGCTTCATTATTTGTCGAAAAATCTGTCGGAAAAAGTAAGTTTGTCATAACATGTGAACGGTTTACGGTCGTTGATTAGCGGTATGTAGTGGCTGGTCATCCTCACCAAGCCCATTGGACACGTTAAATCCTAAACCGTAAACCGCAAACTATGTTTAACGCCTGCCCGATGCAGACGGTGGCGTAATAATACCCCCGGATCGCCCCCATTGTTCATTTTTTCAACGGCCAGCAGCTGGTTCATCGTTTTTTGCATGCCATCGGTTGAACCATCCAGAAAAATAACATTACCCTTCCCGTTTTCGGCAAAATGCTTAATGGCTTCCGTCCAGATCGAGAACAGGATCAGCGATGCATCCAGCTTAGCCTCATTCATTACCTTGGCCGATTCGGCCATACCCTTGGCTACCTCTTCACGGAACAGGGCCACTCCTTGTCCGCGCAATTGGGAAGCTGTTTTCTCGGCTTCGGCAGAAATCTGAATGGCATTTCCTTCGGCTTCAGCGGCTTTTGTTTTTGTAATTAGCAGGGCCTGCCCTTCGTTTTCGGCGGCTGCTTTCAGGTTGGAGGAAGCCACCACCTGCGCCATCGACCGCATAATGACTTCATCGAACGCAATGTCATTCAGTTGCAGGTCGGTAAGGTGATAGCCCCAGCTTTCGAGCAGCGTATCGAGTTGTGATTTTACGTGCTCAATAATTTCGGAGCGCAGCGCCAGAATTTCCGACTGCCGTTTGGTGGCCACAAAACTACGGATCGAGCCTTCGATGGTCCGAATCAGGGCCTGCATAAACGAAGCTTCGTCGATGAATTTGAAGGCGACATTTTTGATCGTCTCTTCTTCCTGATTCAGTACCGAATACACCAGCATGGCCTTAAAATTCACGTTGGCCTGATCGGCCGTGATGGCCTGGAACGCCAGTTCGACGGAGCGATTCTGAATGGAAATCCGACGGTAAATGAACTTCAATAAACGGAATTTTAAAATTCAGCCCCGGCCGCATAACGCGGGCGTATTTTCCAAAAACGGTGATAACAGCAACAGTACCCTGCTGCACAATAACAACGGAGAGATAGATGATAACAACCGCTATGCCAAACAGAAGCAATAAAAGATTCATGAAGTAGTTTGGTTAAATAAAAAAACGGAATCCGCAGTAAAGTACGGATTCCGTTCATTTGCTAATCAACTTATTGTTTGACCGGTACGTGATGGTGTAAACGGTTAACCACCTTACAACTTACCAATCCCTAATGTCCGGCAACCAGTTCATACGTGGCTACCTCTTCGGCTTCCTCGACGCCTTTTTCTTTCTGCCGGAAATAGACCACCATGGCCAGCAGGAAACCCATAAAGGCCAGCATAGCTCCTATCCATTCGGGAGAGGAGTAGCCCAAACCGGCAGCAATGGGCAGCCCGCCCAGGTAAGCACCCAGCGCATTGCCCATGTTAAATCCTGCCTGACTAACGGAAGAAGCCAGCATTTCGGCCCCGTTGGCGGCCCGAATCATCAAAATTTGAATAGGTGCTCCCAGAGAGAACGCAATGGCCCCGGTAATGAATGTCATAATCAGCAGTGGTATCTGATACTGAGCCACAAAATAAACGCCGATCAGGCTGAAGGTCATTAAAAGCAAAAACAACGCGGTGGCTTTACTGGGCGAGATCAAGTCGGCAGTACGGCCCGAAATCAGATTTCCAACCGCCATGCCCAGACCTGCCAGTACCAGAATCCAGGTGATCTGGCTACTGCCAAAATGAGCCACTTCGGTTAACAGGGGCGCGATATAACTAAACCAGGCAAACAGACCGCCCGTGCCGATGGCCGTAATTCCGAAAATCAGCCAGGGCTCTACCCTTGTAAATAATTTCAGGTCTTTCCGCAGGCTGGACTCGCCTACTACGGGCATCACCGGCAGCAGTTTATGAATGGAAAACATGGTTATCAGCCCTACAGCGGAAATAATCATAAATGTTATCCGCCAGCTCATGGTATGACCGATATAGGTACCCAACGGCACACCAATGATGTTGGCCACGGTAAGCCCGGCAAACATCATTGAAATGGCCTGCGCTTCTTTTCCTTTACCCGCCAACCGACTGGCAACTACGGCCCCAACGCCAAAAAAGGCACCATGGGGCAAGCCGGATAATAAACGGGTAAGCATCATGATTTCGTAATTGGGAGCAAACGATGACAGCGCATTACAAAAGGTAAACAGAGCCATCAGGCCCAGTAGAATTTTCTTAGGCGGGTAATTCCCGGCAATACCCACCAGCAACGGAGCCCCCAGCACGACCCCAAGGGCATAGGACGAAATCAGGTGACCGGCAACGGGAATGGAGATTTGGAGGTGGAGGCAATATCGGGGAGAATACCCATGATGACGAACTCGGTCATACCGATACCGAAGCCCCCAATGGCAAGTGGTAACAGATTTTTTTTCATTTGCAGCGTTCTATTTACTGACAGCTCGTGAGTTCTTCAACAGAGAAAACTCATAGTAAACCCCTCTGTAGAGCTATCCAATCAGGCAAATAGAAAAAGTGCAAAATTGTTCCCCGATCTACAAATGTTCTAATTTATTAGTTAGTCAATACAATTGAGCGTAGAGCTAGGTTTAAAACATTTAGTTCTTCCATCCGTAAAATCGGAATTAAAACTGTCAGCCGTATTAACTTCCTTCGGACCCGCTTACCCGGCATATTCTGCCCATTCTGGTGAAGTATCAGTTGCTCTACTTCGCCTTTGTCATTGCTGGAGAACGTTACCTGGGCGTCAACCACTTTCAGGTAAAATTTGGTTTTGGATTCGGGGAAAAAGTTCAAACCGGTGTTGTCCGGTAGCCTGACCGAACAGCTTATCGCCTTCCCGGGTGATGGCAATGGAGAAACTCGGCGCAAACTGGTAGTTGCCTACGTACGATTGCCAGGATAGCTGTATCGACATCCACACCGCTTCGTTAGGCAGCCTCTACATTTTCACCCAATTCTTTCAGCTTCGTCAACCCATTGGTGTTTCGCGGGTTGAGCGCCACCGACTTTTTATAATCCTGGATGGCGGCCGCTTTATTACCCATTTTCATGTAAGCCTCACCCCGGCTATCATACACATTGTACGATTCCGGAAACGAATCGGCATTGAGGTTAATACCGTAATGGCTTCCGTTTTCCGCCGTTCACGCATCAATTCGTAACCCAGCGCGTTTATCTCTCTTTCGTTCACTTCATAGGCTTTGTCGGCTTCCAGGCATTAAATTTTTCCCTCGTTCTGGTTATGGGTCGGATAGTAACGGATTGCCGGAGCAGATCAGTAACGGGCTTTTTAGGTGCGTCAACCGGCTGATTGTACAGTATATTCAGGATGTTCTTGCGAATATCGCTGAGGGGAGCCCCGCCGGTATTGTTGAGCAGCACAACCAACTGTTTGTCTTTAGGAAAACGGCTGATGAGCGTATTGAACCCATTGATACCTCCACCATGCTCAATCAGCAGCAAGCTGTCTTTCACCTGGCCAACTTTGGTTTTGCCTACGCCCCAGCCATAGGCATAGCCGGTCCAGAAACGGCGTAAACATGATCGCTTTCAACCTGGCCGACAGGAGCTTGTCGGTATACAGAGCCTGATCCCAGCGGTATAAATCCTCGACAGTGGAGTACATTGACCCAGCCGCATACGGAATCGACATGTCCAGATAAGGCGCATTTACGTAGGCTCTTCCCTTTCTTTTCATAGCCCGCTGCCCGTTTGGGTATGATTGGACCAAATAAGTCATAGCCCGTATCCTTCATTTGCAGCGGGCATCAGAATGTTCTCTTTCAGCACCTCGGCATATGGTTTCCCGGTAACTTTTTCGATGATCACACCCAGTAAAAAATAGCCGGAATTGCTGTAGGAAAATTTGGAACCCGGTTCAAAATCAAGCGGCATGTCGGCAAACTGCTTTATAAACACTTCGGGCTTATACGGGGTCGCGGCTTGTTGTCTCGAAAAACTTCGGAAAATTGGTGTAGTTAGGAATGCCGGACGTGTGGGTAAGCAGGTGGTGAACGGTAATCTTATCGCCGGTGGCTTTGGGGTAATCAGGCAAGTAGTCCGTGACTTTACCATCCAGCTTTAGCTTTCCCTGCTCCACCAGTTGCATAATGAGCATGGCCGTAAACTGTTTGGTAATGGAACCCAGCCGGAATTTGGTATCGGGCGTGTTGGGAATGTTCCATTCCATATTGGCCATGCCGTAGCCTTTTTTGAAAATCACTGTTCCTTTTTCGGCCACTAGCACGGCGCCATTAAACTGCCGGTTGGCTACGTACTGCTGAATGAGGGCATCGATTTTAGCCGCTTTATCCTGCCCGAAAACGGCGGAATCGTAAGCAGACGAGGCCGATCGCCATTGACAGCAACCCGGTACAAGCAGTGTTCATTTTGTCCGGGAAAACTAAAGGATATAAATACGAAGCATTAGGCATCAATACTATTCCTTTCCAATTCTGTAAAAAAAAGTTTTTAGCAAGTGGTTAAATAGCGGGCCGAATGGCAAAAAAAGG
>CAWAJC010000020.1:0-211795 GCA_963782245.1 uncultured Cytophagales bacterium | reverse complement strand
GCTTTGTTGCATGGCTACGTCGGCACTCTTTTGACTGCTGTGGGCATGCCTAACTTTGTAAATCGGTTCAGACAGCTTGCCTTGACATGAGCTTCGGTTTGTTGGTTTGCCATTAGACGTGCTGACAACCGCTCGCCGAAGGTCGTCTTCCAACGGAACATACCCGTTTCCGCTTTACTGCGACGGTGGTAGCCAACCTGGCGTTTCCATTCGGCTAAACCCATGCAATAAATCTTGTTAATCGCCTCATTCCGAGTATGTATTAAATCATTTCCCGCTTCGTCGGTCCAGATTATTGCGTTGGAGCGGGGTGGGATCACCGGCTCAATCCTACGGGTTTCCAGCTCGTCATAGACCTTCACCTGGTCGTAGGCGCCATCGCCACCCAACCGGGCGATGGGACAGGTGATGCCGGCCACCAGAGGCCCGACCATGTCGGCATCGCTGACAGCGTTGGTCGTCAGCTCGACGGCATGAAGCTCGTTTGTGGCTTCGTCTATTGCCAAGTGCAATTTGCGCCAAGTGCGTCGCTTGTCAGCTCCGTGTTTTCTCACCTTCCACTCGCCCTCGCCGTAGACTTTCAATCCTGTGCTATCGAGGACGACATAGATCGGTTCACAGGCGGACGCGCCACAGGGAGTTGGCGGGCTGAATGCCCTGAGCCGGGCTTGTCGGCGACAGAGTTGGGAGTAGGAAGGCACCTGCAATTCCATCTTCATTATCTCCAATATGCTCTGAATCAATCCCTGTGTCTGTCGAAAAGCGAGCCGGAAGACCGCTTTGAGCGACAATGCCGCCTGAATGCACTGCTCGGAATAGCGAACCAGGCCCCCGGCGGTACGCGGCCCCGCGTAGTACCAATGGTCGAGGGTATCTTGATCGAGCCAAAGGGCGATATGCCCCCTGTTAATCAATGCCTTATTGTACTCCGGCCAGTTGGTCAGGCGGTAATTTAATTTGGGAACTGACGGTTCTTTCTGAGCTTTGGATGGTTGGTTGTCAGCTTGGGTAAAAAAGTGTATTTTTGGCATAGCACCGGGCCGTCAGGCGGCAGCTTTGTAGGTTTGGCGATCTCAAAGTTCGCCATTCCGGTGCTTTTTCTTTCAGTAGATGTAGCTTCCAACGGGGCCATGCAACAAAGCCACTGACTACTAGAAATTTATTTTGTCATTTTGGTTGTAAAACCGGATTGAGATTTCTATGATTGTGCTGGTAAATTCCAGGTGAGGTCTACTCTTACGTGAATTAAAGAAATCACGTCAACTTAATGTTATTTCGCTGATTATCAGCAAAATCTGCATTTGTTAGTTGTCGTACAATGGTACTGTTGGGGTGTGCTCAACAAGCCGGGCGTGTAAGATAAGTCACCTGCGACAGTGGAGCAATGAGTTAGTTAAACTGTTGCTCATAGGCGGGTTACGTGTGACAAAGGGAACGCCACATTAAGTCGGCTTTACCTTTCATTTCCGGGTCGCGCTTGACAAGGTCAACGTATTCAAGGTTTCCGGTAACTTTGCTTCATGGAAACAGGCGTTTACATTCCCATTATTTCAGATTACGGCTTCAAAGCTACTTTTGGCAACGAAGCCGACAGTTTATTCCTTCGCACAGCGTTACAGGCACTGATCAAATCAGATACGCCCATCCGGGAGGTACATTTTGATAAGAATGCGTTTGAGGCTCTGACCATTGATAGCCGGAGTGGCATTTTTGATTTGGCCTGCACCGACGAAAACGGCAGTCAGTTCATTGTCGAAATGCAATTAGGTCTGGCCCCGCATTTTGTGCAGCGGATGAAGTTTTACGCGCTACACAAGTTCAACACGGTGGTAGAGCGGGGCGAGTTCGATTATGCTAATCTGCCCAAAATCTATGCCATCGCCATTTTAGCGAAGAACATTCTGCCAACGGCTCAGTTTCATACGGTTGCCAATTTACGAAGCGAAGACTGGTGAAATCATTGACACTCAAATGACGTTTATCACGGTAGAATTGGCTAAGTTTAACAAGCAAGTAGCTGAGATTGAGACTGACTTAGAAAAACTGGTTTATACCATGAAGACGCTCCATACAACCGAACCCACACAATACCCCGCTTTCTGGAATGAGGAATGGCTAAGTCGAGCCATTGATGAATTGGACACGCGGAAGATGACCCCGGAGGAACGGGCGTACTTTGCCCGTGTGACAGCGGCCAATGCCGAAGCGGTAAACGCGGAGAAGAAACGGATTGAGGAGAGTAAAAATATTGGCTATCCAGAAAGCCCTTAAGCGGGGCAAACTTACGATTGAAGAAATAGCTGAGGATAACAGCGTCTTAATTGATTTTGTCACTTGAAGTTCAGCGACAAATTGCTGGTGCTTAAAAAGCATTTTAGACTTCCGTCGACAGGCAGCACGTCCCGAGTCGGGCCGACAGCCCAACCTGGCATGTGTGTAAAGGCTCCTACGTCGCCATCACCACATGGGGGCGTTGTGCGAAATGAGAACGCCAGTGCCGCGCCAGTGGTAATCAACTCATGTCTCTACTTTTGTGGAGTAGAAACAAAGGAAGAATCCTACACAAATTCGCTGGGGAAGTAACCGAGGGAAATCACTATTTGGCCCCTGTGTTCACAACGAATCCCGGCGGATGATGTAAAAAGGGTTTTTCACTTTTATTCGCTTATTCTCCAGTAACAAAGTGGCCGCCGTAGTCCCCATTGCTTCGAAATCGGTGGTGATCACCGTGATGTTCAGCAGTTCTTTCAGCGTCGTTTCATTGAACGAGATAATACCAATGTCCTGCCCCAGCGCGTAGGGGGACTGCCGCACTTTTTTGACCAGTTCCGACAGGTCTGTTTCCTCGATGACCACATAGGCCGTTCCAGTTGTCAGGGTTTCGTTGATGGCGTTCTCCTTTATCGTGAACACCTTGTCATAATTAATGCAAAAAGAGCGAAACCCGTGGGCTATTTCGGTGGGATAGTTGCCATCGCTGGGCAGAATGAGCACCATCCGGCTGTATTTGTTCAACAGATCATCGCGCCTTTTCCAGTGCCTGGCAGATGTCAGCGTCAAACTGCTGAAAAACGCTCAACGGCGCATCGGACAGTTGCGGCACGTCTTTATCCAGCAGTACCAGTTCGTGGGGCGGAATCGTTTTCAGGACGTCGATGTAATTGACCTGGTCTACATCCTGGGTGAAGTGCGGCATCACCACGTAATAGTTGTACTTACCCAGATTTTTTCGGATAATCTCCTGAAAATGAGTAGCACTGTAGTGATGAATCTGCAAATCGACCGTGGCTTTATCACCGAGGGCCTTCAGGAAGGCGTAGTAGATGATTTTCTTGTACGAGCTGAGCTTGTTGAAGATCAGCAGTATTTTCAGTTTGGGCGTTGTATCGGCCTGCACGTAATAGCCCTTGCCCTGCACGGATGTGATATAGCCCCGCTCCCGCAGTTCCCGGTAGGCTTTTTCAACCGTGTCGCGGGCCAGATAATACTCAACGCTCAATTCGCTGATGGACGGAAGCTGCTCGGTGTTTTTCAGCACGCCCCGTTCAATATCCGTAATGACCGACTGCACAATTTGCTTGTACTTGGGCGTCTTATCTTTCGGGTTGAACTGAAGTTGATAGAGTGGCCCCGACGCGTTGTGCTGAACGTCGAAAAAGCCGTTCGTTTGTCGTTGGGATGGAGAAAGCTGCTTCACACTCATACCTATTCCTGTTTTGTTGTCGATTCGGGACAGGGTTGACCATAAAACAGGCTCAGCGCTGGCCAGTTACCGGGGAAATTACACCTTGTTCAATGCCCGGATTGCCAGTTGTCACGGACCGGCCAGTAGCTAGCCCCCGGAGCCACTGCCCCCTGAGGAGCACAAAAAACAAGCGATTGCCGGTGGTTAGCCTGTTCATGATAAAGCCGTTTTCCCCAATTTATTAACCGCAATTAACATACAATTGTAGTGAACAAGTAGTAGAAGATTAAAATATACCCTCCTTTATACCTAGGAGAGTACAGGACGGGTTAGTTTTATAGGAGGAATGTACTTTTGTGCGTATGTCTTGCCCGAACAGATGATGAACGTTGGCTTATTTATTCCTTGCTACATTGACCAGTTTTACCCGCAGGTGGCCATTGCTACGCTGAAACTACTCGAAAAAGTAGGCTGCACGGTCAATTATCCCCTGCAACAAACCTGCTGTGGACAACCCATGGCGAATTCCGGTTATGAACACCTGGCGGGCGGTTGCAACGACAATTTCGTCCGCAACTTTGCCGACTGCGAGTACATTGTTTCGCCATCGGGAAGCTGCACGCTCCACATTAAACACCACCTGCACGCCACGAACGAAACGGCCGCAACGGCTATTCGCTCCCGTATTTATGAACTCACCGAATTTCTGACGGATGTGGTACAGGTAAAAACACTGGAAGCGGCTTTTCCCTACCGGGTTGGCCTGCACCAGAGTTGCCATGGTCAGCGTGGCCTGGGACTGGCCCAGATGTCGGAACTGATGGCTCCGCCCTTTTCCAAACCCGGTCAGCTGTTAAGTATGGTGAATGGACTGGACCTGGTTCAGCTCGACCGGCGCGACGAGTGTTGTGGGTTTGGCGGCACCTTCTGCGTAACGGAAGAAGCCGTTTCGGCCAAGATGGGTAAAGATCGGGTGGCCGATCACCTGCGCCACGGTGTTCACTACATTACCGGTGTGGACGTTTCCTGCCTGATGCACCTGGAAGGAATTCTGAAACGGGCCAACTCGACCGTGCAGGTCCGGCACATCGCCGAAATATTGACCGCTACTCTGTAAACAAACACAACGATAATGAACATCACAACTCAATCTAGATCACGCAGAAGCCGCCATCGAATTCAATAAAGACGAACCCCGGGTCGACTGGCACGACGAAACACTCTGGTTTGTACGCACCAAACGCGACCGGGCTGCGGCTCAGGTGCCGGAATGGGAGCAGCTACGCGAAGCGGCTTCGCAGATAAAAAACTATGCCCTCTCCAACATGCACGATTTGCTGGAGCAGTTTGAACAGAACGCCATCAAAAACGGCATCACCGTTCACTGGGCGGCCGATGCCGATGAGCACAACGAAATCGTTCACGGCATCATCCAGAAAGCCGGGGCAAACCAGATGGTGAAGTCGAAATCCATGCTGACGGAAGAATGTCACCTGAACGACTACCTGACCCGGCACGGCATTGAAGTCATTGACAGTGACCTGGGCGAACGCATTGTGCAGCTGCGGGGCGAACCACCCTCCCACATTGTGCTGCCCGCTATTCACCTGACCAAAGCCGACGTAGGCGATACGTTCCACAAACACCTGGGTACCGATGCCGGCGCCACCGACCCGCAATACCTGACCGAAGCCGCCCGGCAGCACCTGCGCGACACGTTTCTGACGCGTAAAGTAGCCCTCACGGGTGTTAATTTTGCCATTGCCGAAACGGGCGGCTTTGTGGTTTGCACCAACGAAGGCAACGCCGATATGGGCGTTCACCTGGCCGATGTTCACATTGCAGCCATGGGCTTCGAAAAAGTCATTCCCCGCGCCGAGCACCTGGGCGTATTTCTGCGCCTGCTGGCCCGCTCGGCCACGGGGCAACCCATCACTACGTTCTCCAGCCACTTTCACCGGCCCCGCCCAGGACAGGAAATGCACATCGTCATTGTGGATAACGGACGCAGCCGCCAACTGGGACGGCCCGATTTCCGGAATTCGCTGAAGTGTATCCGGTGCGCGGCCTGTCTGAATACCTGCCCCGTTTACCGCCGGTCGGGTGGCTTTAGCTACCACAGTGCCGTGGCGGGGCCAATTGGCTCCATTCTGGCCCCTAACCTGGACATGAAGTTAAACGCCGACCTGCCCTTTGCCTCCACGCTTTGCGGGTCCTGCACCAATGTGTGCCCCGTGAAGATTGATATTCACGACCAGCTCTACAAATGGCGGCAGGTACTGATGAAAGAAGGGTACGGGCCGGGGAGCAAAACAGCCGCCATGAAAACGATGGCTACCGTACTGGAGTCGCCCCGGTTGTTCCGCATAGCGGGTAAAGTAGGTCGTGGCGTACTCCGGTTCGCCCCGGTTGCGGTCGAGAACAAGTTCAACCCCTGGTATAATCAGCGCGAAATGCCCGAGCCACCCGCCGAAAGTTTCCGTGACTGGTACATCAACAACAAAAAACCATGACCACCCGCGATCAGATGCTGGCTAATATCAAGGCAAATCAGCCCTCCGTATTGCCCCTGCCCACCCAGTTTACATTCGTATCAACCTTCCCGGACCTGACCCGGCAGTTCGTCGATATCCTGACTTTTGTGGGGGGTACGGCGGTTCTGCTGCCCGATATGGAAGCGGTCAAACGACATTTACAGGAGCAGTACGCTGGTTTGTCCAGTGTAGCGACCACGGTTCCTGTCCTGGCGAGCTTGGCGGATATGACACTGGACAGTGGCCGACCCGCATGACCTGGCCGGTCTTAATCTGGCGATCATCGAGGGGACGGTAGCCGTAGCCGAAAATGCTGCCATCTGGGTCGATGAACGTCAGTTACCGCAGCGGGTGGTGCCCATGATTACGCAACAACTGGTGATCATCATCCGTCAGTCGGCCATTGTTCCCAACATGCACGATGCCTACAGGCAGATACAGGTCGATGCTACCGGGTTCGGTACGTTCATCTGCGGCCCGTCCAAAACCGCCGATATCGAGCAAAGCCTGGTAATCGGTGCGCACGGTGCCCGGTCGCTGCTGGTTTGTATTCTTCCCTGAACGAATACGGTATCGTGCTTTTCAGCCGTACGAAACGGGAGTTATACTAAAAGAGAAGAACCAGGTGGCCTTACGGTAAAATTCAGCAGTTTCGACTTTTTGAGTAGAAATGACGATCAAACGGTCATTCTACTAACTAATCCCTATTAACCATGTACAGAAAAATTCTTTTATCTGCCCTTATTGCTTTTGGCAGTTTACTCTCCGTTGACAGCCTGGCCCAGTCGAAAGAGGAGGAAGCAATCAGCAAGGCCGTTGAGCAAATGCGCTTACTGTTGATTAACCCCGACAAAGCCAAGCTGGAAGCACTGGCTACCAGTCAGTTAACGTACGGTCATTCGACGGGGAAACTGGAAAACAGAGCAGCCTTTATTGAAGCCCTCACTAGTGGAGCGTCCGATTTTGTCAGTATCAACCTCACTGATCAAACCATCACCGTAGTGGATGATACCGCCCTGGTTCGGCACAACCTTTCGGCCGACACGCTAAACGACGGCAAGCCAGGAAAGGCTAATCTAAGCGTACTACTAGTTTGGATTAAACAGAAGGGAAGCTGGCAGCTACTGGCGCGGCAGGCGGTAAAAATTTAAAAACTGGCTTCGGTAAACATTAAATAAGTCCACCAGATATCTGGTGGACTTATCCGATATAACCTATGATAAAACGTATTAAGACTCGAATATAATGCGTTGCCAACGGCCAGCCTTCCTGAACTCACCTGCCCGGCAACCCTTTCTGCAGGGTAGGGGCTAAAAGCAGACGATCCTTTATGCCGTTTGTTTCGGTACAAGCGAGTACCTACTTGCCCTGCATCAGTTGCAGGGAACTGTCGTTGATTTCAAACGTGTGTTTTTTCAGCATATTAATTACTTCGGCACCCGCCAGCAAAGCCGGGCCATAGCCGTGTGCGGCATACGGATTGATGGGCCGATAGTAGTAAAAGGCCGGATCGAACCCCATACCAGTGCCCACACAAACACCCTTCTACCTGCCCGCCCGGCGTAACGTTAGTCGCTACCGCATTCCAGCCTAACAGCGTTGCCGGGGCGTAGGCTAGTGGGTCGAGCCACCCCCGGTTTATGGCCCGTGCAAATGCATAGACGTAAATGGCCGTGGCCGATGTTTCCAGGTACGAGTCGTTACGGTCCAGTAGTTGATGCCAGAAGCCGGTGCCCGATTGCTGCGCGGCCAGTCCTTTGGCATGCGCTCTGAGCAGATCCAGGATAGCCGGCCGGCCGGGGTGGTCTTCGGGTAGTACGTCCAGTAGTTCTACCGCCGTTAGAATGCCCCAGCCGTTGGCCCGGCCCCAGTGGAATTCCGGATGCACGGCCATTCCTTCCACCCAGCCGTGCATGTAAAGCCCTTTCTGGGTATTAAACATCCGTTTGGCAAACTGCGTAACCTGCTTTACGGCTTCGTCGTAATACATTTTATTCCCCGTTAGTTTTCCCATTTGCGCCAGGGCTGGCACGCTCATGAATAAATCATCGAGCCAAAGCGTATTAGGTTGCGGGCGATTTCGGGCCAGCGTACCATCCGCCAATCGGTATTCTTTTGTCTGGATGTAGTTGATGTAGTTGTCGATCAGGGGGCGCAAATCAGCCTTGATACCACCTGCTCTGCTGGCTTTGATCATGGCGGCACACATAGCCCCGGCATCATCCAGGGCGTGGGGGGCCAGTACGCTCCGCATGGGTGTGTTGGCTTTGGGATCTGCCAGCACCTGCGCGCGGAAATACGGAACCTGTCCGGCAATAAACTCAAGGCGTTTGTTGGTATACTCGGCGTAGCGTGCATCACCGGTTGCTTCGGTAACCGCCAGCATTCCCGCGTAGGTAACCCCCCATTCGTAACTGATAAGCCGAAAATCGCCTGGCTTGAAAACGGCGTTTGGATTAAACGTTTTCCCCGGCACCAGATCCTTTTTCGTCTCCTTATCAACCAGTTGCGTGGGCGTGTTGGCGTCCAGGTAGGTATAAATCCGACGAATTACATCCGTAACGGCTTCAATCTTAGGTTGCCCGTAGGGAACCGGGTAATCGGGCTGCAACAGGTGCAGGGGCGTAGTTGAATCGTTGGCTTTAGCCGGCTGGGCCTGAAGTGCCCCTCCCATGAACGACCCCAGGGTAACGAAACCGGAGAGCAGGGCGGCAAGGCAGGTGATACGCGAAGAAACAAACATAGTACAGACGACAGAACGAGTTAAGGGCAATGTATTCAGCAGGATGAGTAAATAACCTGGAGTGCATACCCTTTTCAAGTACCTGTCCAACGCCCGCTGAACCAAACCATCTGTACACTGCCTTCAGTTCCGGTCGGACTACCCTCGTCATTTGGGGAAGTATAGCCGGAATGTAGTTCCTTTACCAACCTCGCTATCAACTTCAATGGATCCTTTGTGGCTGTTGATGATGTTTTGCGTGGCCGTCAGCCCGAGCCCCATGCCGCCCGATTTACCCGTGAAAAAAGGGTCGAACAGGCGCTGCCGGTGGGCTTCGTTGATACCACCACCATTGTCGCTTACGTCCACGCACAGCCGGTTGGAGTCGGCGCAGAAGGTCCTGACGGATAAGATTCCTTTACCTTCCTCCATGGCCTCAACGGCATTAACCAGGATATTCAGTAGGGCGGTTTTAACCTGGTCCCGATCAAGGAGCGCGTTGCAGTCATCAGCCGAAAACTGGGTTTCCAGCCGCATCCGTTTCAGCTTGATGCGATCACTGACGAGTTGTAAGGTTTCCTTGACAATCAGGTTAAAATCCTGCTTTTTTCGATCCAGGTCGCGTGGCTTGGACGAATTGAGCATTTCAGTTATCAGTAGCCCGATACGATTTACATTACGTCCGATGATATCCGTGAACATCGTTACGTACTCGTTGTCGGTATCCAGTTCATCTTTAAGCTGCTCCAGTGCCAGGCTCAGGTTGGTTAGTGGATTACGAACCTCATGCGCGATACTCCGGGCTATCTTGCCGGTCATACTCAGCTTTTCGGCCATAATCAGGTCCTGCTGAGCGCGTTTCTGATCGGTAATATCCCGTACAATTCCCTGATACCATTTTGGATAGCCAACAACATCCTCTACCGACCAGACCGAAATCAGGCACACCCGTTTGTGTTTGTTTTTGTTGATCAGCGTTGCCTCGAAATCTTTGATCTGCCCATGCTCACGAACGTTGAAACGCAGGTTACGCAGCTGATTGAGGTCATCGAAAAGCCGGGCGGGATTCAGGGCTAGTAATTCTTCCCGAGTGTAGCCCAGCAACCGCTCAATGGACGAGTTGGCATCCTGAAAATGCAGTTGGTCATTGGCAACGAAAATAGCATCGATAGACCGTTCAAACAGCGTACGGTATTTATTCTCTTTCAGTGCTACCTCCGTTAGCACACTGGCCTGCCGGAGCGCGTAGCGAATGCTGCGCCCTAAAAGCTGGGCGTCAATCCGACCTTTCACCAGGTAATCGGCAGCTCCTAGCTCCAGTGCCGACTGATCGACGGTCAGGTCATCCTGCCCCGTCAATAAAATCATGGGCGCTCTGCATCCGAGCCTGAACGCTTCCTGAATAAGGTCAATGCCCGTATAGGGCCCCAGCCGATAATCGACCAGGTACACATCGTGTTGCTTTTTATTGATGGCCGGTATGGCTAATTCGTAGCTATCCACCCAGTCGAGTCGGATAGATGCGTTTTCTTTCGCCGAAACAAGGGCCTTTGTAAGCAGATAGTCATCTTCGTCATCTTCGATCAAGAGAATGCTAATCGTTTCTTCCTTCTCCGTATTGTTGAGTATGGCCATAACAGGTGATAGAGGTAATAGGCAGTGATTGACGGCAGGCAGGTAGATTGTTTATGCAGTCCAGGGCTCCAATAAACAGTTCAATGCCCGGCGGAGTAAAACGTAATTAGGGCAGTTTGACGGTATCCAGCCAGTACGTTTTCAGCGCATCAACCATCTCTACGAGTCGATTAAAATTAAATGGCTTGGTTACGAACGAATTGACACCGAGATTATAGGTTTTCAGTACATCTTCGTCGGCAGAAGAAGTCGTCATGACCACTACGGGCAACCGGCGCAGTTTTGGATCGTCCTTGATCTCACCCAGTGCCTGAAATCCATTTTTTCGGGGCATGTTCAGGTCCAGAATCAACAGATTGGGCCAGGGGGCATTCTGTTCGTTATACCGACCATAACGGTACAAATATTCCATCAGCTCCTCTCCATCCTCAACGAAGGTAATCGCCTGGGCATAACCGTTTTGACGAAAGGCTTTTTCAATAAAGAGCCGGTCATCAGTATCATCATCAGCAATCAGAATAGTCATTGACTTACGTATTATTTTACGGTGAATACCCGGTAACATTAGCTACCGATTGGTTAATAGAGGATAGTCTGTACGTGGTTGTAATCAACGTCATTCAAGCAAAATTGATCCCAACAAAGCAATAAGCTCACTACTTCCCAAAATTAATCAAAAACATTGTCTGTAATACTGATTTGTGTGTCTATAAACCAGCAAACAGGCGTTTCTCCGATGATGCACGAGCGACTGCAGCTACGATGTCATTTGAACGTTTGTATCTACAGGTTGGGGAATTTTTTACTCGCTCGCTCACAAAATTCTTATTGTATGGACTCAGCAACTAAGCGTATAATCATCAGAAAATGAGCTGCATGTCATAAATGTTTGTCGGGGTGGCTGTTCTGGCACGGATTTGAGTCGACAATAACCGGAAACAACACACACATGTTTTGTTCATTACTCAACAGATAGCATGAAAAAGTCAGGTAAATTATTGCTCATGGTTGCCGTTTTTGCAACGGTCTTCTTTACGGCAAATTCGTACGATACCAATGCCCAGGGTATTACACGGGTTGGCATAAAAGGCGGATTGAACGCCAGTTCTCTTTTCTACGATAGTCAGGGAGCGAATAACAAAAAAGAACGTATCGGCTTTCACGCGGGTATCTTTACGCAAATACCAGCGGGAGCGCTTTTTGCCATTCAGCCGGAATTGCTCTACATGACCAAAGGAGCATCGGCCAACTACAATATTCTTGGCTTCAACGGCGCGAATACGTTCAGGCTGAACTATGCCGAACTTCCGGTTTTAGCTACCTTCAAGCTGGGACAGGCCGTTGAACTACAGGCGGGTCCTTATGTATCTTACCTGCTCAACTCGAATGTTAACTCTAACGGGGATTTTGGTACGGGGACGAGTGCAATCAACCGCGACAACTTCAACAAAATCGACTACGGTCTGGCGGGGGGAATCAACCTCTATTTTGGTAAGGCGTTTATTGGTGCCCGATACGAGCAGGGATTACAGCAGATTGCCAACAGCGGTGCCGCCAAAACATTATTGGGAAATGCCAGAAACGGAGTGGGTTTACTCTCAATCGGCTTTAGCATGAATTAACAACGACGGGTAGAATGGTTGAGTAGCCAAGTCAGTTTGCACTCAACCATTCTACCGATCAGAGTTACAGATGAATATCGTACGCTTTCAATTTGTTGTAGAGCGTTTTGCGATCGATGTTGAGCACCTCGGCCGCCTTTGTCTTGTTGTAACCCGTCTTTTCCAGCACCTTCAGGATGGCCGCCCGCTCGGCATTTTCAGATACCGATTTCAGGTTGGCTGCCGACTGAGAGAAAACAGGAACGCCGGGCCTTGCCGGGTCGTAACTGATTTGAACAGCCGGGGTTTCCTGCTGTGTAAAATATTGGGGCGAGATAATTTCCTGGGGCAGTACGTCAGCCTCAATATAGTCGCCCTGCGTCAGCAGAACAGCTCGCTTCACTACATTGTGTAACTCACGCAGGTTACCATGCCAGTAGTACTCTTTCAGCTTCTCCTTAGCTTCTTCGTCGAATCCCAGGATATCTTTCTCCAGCTGGGTATTGGCCGATTCCAGAAAGTGTTCGGCAAAAATCATGATGTCCGCCTTTCGCTCGCGCAGGGGCGACAGATGAATCTCGAATTCGGCAATTCTGTGGTAGATATCCTCCCTGAATTTGCCCTGCCGAACGGCTTCCCGAAGGTCTTCGTTGGTAGCAACAATAATCCGTACATCGACTGGTATATCCTGATTACTGCCAATACGCCGTATTTTACGTTCCTGTAATACCCGTAGTAGCTTTATCTGATTATCGTACGACAGATTCCCGATCTCATCCAGAAAAATGGTCCCACCGTCGGCAAATTCAAAGCTACCGGCCTTATCGGTCATAGCGCCTGTAAACGAGCCCTTCAAATGCCCGAATAACTCACTACCAGCTAGCTCCTTCCCCAATGCGCCACAATCAATGGCAACAAAAGGCTTGGCGGAGCGCTTGCTTTTGAGGTGAATAGCGTTTGCCACAAACTCCTTTCCCGTTCCCGTTTCGCCCGTTATGATGACGGACATGTCGGTTGGGGCAATCAGGTCGATGTGTTTCTGGAGTTGTTCGGCAGCCCGGCTTTTGCCGAATATAAATCGTTTGCCATCAGACGTTAGGGTGGATTTACCGGATAGCGACCTGGCTGAATGTCCTTTGGCTGTACCCGAGGCATCGGTTGATTCTTTGCCCTGATTTAGCGACTGATGACGACGTTCGAGGGCCGCCTTTATGGTGTATAGTATTTCGTCGGGATAAAGGGGCTTCGTTACATAGTCGTAGGCACCATGCTTAACGGTTTGTACAGCCATCCGGACGTCGGAGTATCCTGTAATAATAATAACGGCCGTGGAGGGATGCATCACCTTTATTCGGCGTAACATCTCCAGACCGTTTATATCAGGAAGTTTAAAATCACATATCACTAACTCAAATGCCTCCTTCCGGAGTAGAACCAGACCATCATCACCCCGCTGTACCGACACAGTTTTATACCCCTGCTTGCTCAGAAAACGCTCCAGCAACAGGCATATATCATTATTATCGTCAATAATCAGAATTTTTTCCATGAAGAGACTTTGAACACATGCTGTCAGTTTGGATCGAATAATAAAAACGAATAAACTGATCCAGCCGTATGAACAAAGTTACTCAAACCTGAGTGGTTTGCAAAGCCATCTCAACGGATCGCCGGGTGAAGGGTTTACCGATAAAATAATCGGCTCCCTGCTCAGTAGCCCTTCTTCGCTCAGCCTGCCCATCGAACGCACTAATCATAATAACCCTGGCTGCTACCTGATCTTCTTTGATAATGGGCAGTAGGTCGAAACCCAGTCCGTCGGGCAAATTCAAATCCAGAAAAACGGCACTGAACTGCTGTGAATTCAGGCACTGCCGACCCTCCTCAATAAAATGAGCGCAGGTGGGCTGGTATCCTAATCGCCGTAATAACCCTGACAACAGTAAACATATATCCGTCTCATCGTCGACAATCAGCACCCGTTTTGACGACGCATTGAGGAGAGGTCCATATTTTTTTTCCACGCTACTTGCTATTGATGTACTTATCACGGCTTTTCACTTTTTGGTCATTGTACAGTATACCTAGTAAAATATGTGCCGAAACTTACCTCTGTAACTCTATTTTAAGACAATCACACATTTTAAGCTACAACAGTTGGTTACAGAGGACTATATGAGCACTAACTTATTTGTAGGTACGCTAAAAATAGACTGCCATTCCGGAACATATCGCGTCTTTTTTCCCCGCATATTCTACGTATGTAGAAATTTGTCTACATTATTACCTATGCAGGTTCATCACCATTTTCGCCTGATTAGTTTACCAAAACACAACTAATTCCTCATTTACAAGCCACTACAGGGAGTTATAATACAGGGAAGCCCGCTTTGCAGAACATTGGCATAACTTTTTCTATTCACTTAATCAGTTGCGAGACAACTTGATTCTGATTTACTCAACGAGCAGAAAGAAAAGTACCAGTAAAAAGCCAGTTGTTTGGTGTGTGAAGCAGTACTGAACTGGTCCGGACACTAACGTAGCAGACAGTAGTCTGATTTATGATTTACGGGTGGACATGACGACTGATACGTACGATGTATTCGTCTTTTTCGTCACGAACACTATAACTAACGAAGATTGACAAAAACGGAGCATTCCGTTCAACCATATTTTAGGTTAAGTACAAGTTACGGTGGGTACATAATCCCTGCGCCAGTTTGAGCGCGGGGATTTTCATGTATACACTGTTGTGGCAGGTGAGCCTGATTTACATGTTCTGTTAGCTCTTCAACTTCCTTGCAGCTGAGCATCGATGGGTAAAACGTGGACGTGATTGTAGAGAAAACTCCTCAGTCTGCTGGCCTTAACGGCCTGAATCATTGCTGCTCAAACTTACTGACAATCAATCATTTACGCCTTTTTCTGCATAACTGGTACAGTATTTTCTATTGAACAAGGTATATTTAACCATTAAGTCATTCACGAAAATAAGAAACCATGAAGTCACTACCAGGAATTTTAGTTGGATTAGCACTTGGTGCTGTAGTAGGTATATTGATGGCGCCCGAAAGTGGCCAGAAAACCCGCAAACGCATCTCGTCGGAGTCGGATTCTTTCTTTAAGGACCTTCAGGATCAACTACAAAGTGGCTTGGATAGCATCAGGGAGCAGTACAACGAATACGTTGATTCAACCACCGATAAAACGCAGGATCTGGTAAACCAGGCCAAGAAAAAGGTTAAAAAATAAAACACTATCTCTCCGGATTTAGACTTACCTAAAAACAGCTATAATTATGAGAAGCACAAGAGACTTTCTTACAGGTATCATTACAGGGGTCGTGATTGGTATTCTAACTGCCCCACGCAGTGGAAAAGAAACACGTGAAAAATTAACTGAAGAGGCTAACAAGCGCACAGGTGACCTTAAAGACCAGTGGGAGAAAGGCGTAGTACAGGTTAAAGATGGATTGGAGCAAGCCAAAACGCAGGTAAACCAGTACACCGACAAGGCAAAAGAGCAGTATGGCCAACTGAAAGATCAGGCACAAACGGCCCTTAACAAAGGGAAAGAGCAATTTGCCGATCAGTACGGTCAGAAAAAGGAGCAATACAATAACAACATAGATGAGCTTGCCGATGATGCAAAAGCCGAAGTTGATGCTAACAAATCATCGATCAAGGTAAACTAGATTAACATTTCCCGATTTACTCAACGATTTTGAACGACTGGCAACCTCACCGGATTCTATCCGGTGAGGTTGCTCTGTTTATAGGGATCAAACGTCTTTTAACATGGCTTTGAGAGGCCTTTGATTAACAATACGGACTGTGGCAAGTAGTACTTTGCCCCCGCGGTCAATCTGCTTCTCGTAGAGTATAAGAATGAATGCGGAGGTATATCGGAAGGCGTAACAGGCGGGTAAAACGTCCCCGCCCAAAACCGGTTAGAACACTAATTTGCTTGCCACAGCTACTTTCGATACTATCCGTAGTGAACTGAGTCTGACCGGCAAAATCACCTTCAACCAGGACCAGGTCGTCAACGTGTTTCCGTTGGTGAGTGGCCAGGTTGAAACACTCAAAGCCAACCTGGACGATTACCTCAGGAAGGGCCAGATGTTGGCAGTCATTCGTTCCGGTGATCTGGAAATGTATAACTGAATTGGTCCGAAAACGTACCTGACGGGTGGCCTCGCTCCCAGCGACCGGGTGGTGACCAATAACAACTTATTGCTTTATAACGCGCTGGCAAACTGATTCTCCGTGTCCTTTAACAAGTCAGTCCATATACAACAGGAATTCTTTGCGAATTACCTATTATATATGGACTGTTCTTTATGAAGCCTTACGCTAGCTCATCGAAGTTGAACCAGTTGCTGTTTCAATGACTGGCTTCGACTTCATGGGCGTTACTTTATGGTTTTCAACTTATTCCTGATTTTTCTTAGTCCCATTCTGATTCAGAGGATACTGGGCAGAATCCCCGTTGGGCGTACTTACTTCGTCATTATCAGCTGCGGTTGATTTTTCCAGGGGCAATTCTGTGCCTGCGGCTTCCCTACCTTCCCGGTTATAGCCCGGTGTTTGGGATGAGGGTACAGCGATGTACGGAGCGATAACGAGCGATACAATCGACATTAGTTTGATCAGGATGTTCATAGAAGGCCCGGACGTATCTTTAAACGGGTCACCCACGGTGTCGCCCGTTACCGAAGCCTTGTGCGGCTCCGACTTCTTGTAGAACATCTCTCCATTAATCATTACGCCTTTCTCGAACGACTTCTTGGCGTTATCCCAGGCACCACCGGCGTTGTTCATGAATATACCCATGAGTACGCCCGATACCGTTACACCCGCCAGCAAACCACCCAGTACTTCGGGACCGAAGATAAAGCCTACAATAACCGGCACAGTCAGGGCAATAGCGCCCGGCAATACCATCTCACGAATAGAAGCCTGCGTTGAAATAGCCACGCACTTTTCGTATTCGGGTTTACCCGTTCCTTCCATAATACCCGGAATTTCGCGGAACTGACGGCGTACTTCTTCCACCATCGCCATAGCGGCACGTCCCACCGCAGCAATGGCCAGCGACGAGAAGATGAACGGAATCATGGCTCCCACAAACAAACCCGACAGCACGTCGGCTTTGTAAATATCAATAGCCGAAATACCAGAAATACCGACGAAAGCGGCAAACAGAGCCAGGGCGGTTAGCGCAGCCGATGCAATAGCAAAGCCTTTACCCGTAGCCGCCGTCGTGTTTCCTACTGCATCCAGAATATCGGTACGACCCCGAACCTCTTCGGGCAGGTAACTCATTTCGGCGATACCACCGGCATTATCAGCAATGGGTCCGAAGGCGTCAATGGCCAATTGCATGGCCGTAGTAGCCATCATACCAGCGGCCGAGATAGCCACGCCGTACAAACCTGCGAAGTGATAGGAGGTATAAATACCGGCCGCCAGCACCAGGATAGGTAACACGGTCGATTCCATACCGACGGCCAGACCACCGATGATGTTGGTAGCGGCACCCGTGGCCGACTGCCGGATAATACTCATTACCGGGCGTTTGCCCATGGCTGTGTAGTATTCCGTGATGGTCGACATCAGCGCTCCTACGACAAGCCCCGTCACAATGGCGAAGAATACATCCATCCGTGTAAACTCAACCCCCCGAATCTCCATCACCGTGTCCGGCAACACAGCGCCTACCAGAAAGTAGGACGCAATCAGCGTCAGTACGATTGACCCCCAGTTGCCCAGATTCAACGCGCCCTGCACGTTACCGTTATCGTCTTTTACCCGAACCAGGTAACAGGCCAGAATCGAGAAAATGAGCCCCATACCCGCAATCAGAACGGGCAACACGATGGGCGCGTGACCCGTGATATTAACATCGGCAGGAATCCGTATTTCGCGACCCAGCACCATGGTAGCCAGAATAGTAGCGACGTAAGAACCAAATAAGTCGGCACCCATACCCGCCACGTCGCCCACGTTATCGCCCACGTTATCGGCAATGGTAGCCGGGTTACGAGGATCATCTTCGGGGATACCGGCTTCTACTTTACCCACCAGGTCAGCCCCAACGTCGGCCGCTTTGGTGTAGATACCACCCGCCACCCGGGCAAACAAGGCAATGGATTCCGCACCGAGCGAGAAACCGGCCAGCACTTCGAGCGCACGCTCCATCGGAACACCGTTTACATCCCCGAAGACCCCGCCCGTGTTGGCAACAAAGTAATTGTACAGTATAATAAACAGAAGGCTAAGCCCCAGTACCGCGAGTCCGGCCACGCCAATACCCATTACTGAACCGCCCGTAAATGACACGTCCAGCGCACGGGTCAGGCTGGTACGGGCTGCCTGAGCGGTGCGTACATTGGCTTTAGTCGCTACTTTCATGCCGATATACCCGGCAAAGGCAGAGGTAAAGGCGCCAAAAGCAAAGGCAATACCAATGGACCAATGGGAGCTCTCTACCTGCGAACCGGCAAATGACAACACCGCGGCCACAATAATACCGAAGACAATAAGAACCCGCCATTCGGCTTTTAAAAAGGCGATAGCACCGTCGGCAATGTAACCGGCTATCTCCTGCATTCGGGCGTCGCCGGCATCCTGCCGGTTCACCCAACTAAACTTGGCAATCATTACTGCCAGGCCCACCAAACCCAGAAAAGGGACGATGTAAAGACTATTGTTCATGCGATTTATTAACTGGTTGAAATAGGTAAATTGCCCGCAAAGATAGAATCTGAGCACGCATAACCCAACCTACCAGCCATATAGGTTGACTTTTTTTAAGGAAAACTACGTTTTTAAGAAGAGATTCTTCAGAAATGGCAGGCCAGATGATTTACTGTTTGTAAGTACAGCACCGGATACGTAGGTTCACAGAATAAAATATCAGTTGACCGCTATTTATCTACAAAATATTTGCCTGCATCCCATTATGACAGTAAAATATATTAAACTAACGCTTAGATGCACCTTGTTTTGGCTGTCCTTTCCCCTGTTACTTTCCCTCAGATCGCTGGCAACCGGTACTGATTCACTCCGGGTAACGGTAACTGAAGGCACCAACATGGCGGCTGCACTATCGCCCGATAAAACGCAGATTGTCATGGACTTACAAGGCACAATCTGGATTTTACCGGCCACGGGAGGCACGGCACGCCCCCTTACCGATGCACTGGGCGACTGCCGACAGCCCCACTGGTCGCCGGATGGAAAACGCATTGCCTTTCATGCGTTCTGGGATGGCCGCTACCACATCTGGACCGTTGCCAAAGAAGGAGGCAAGCCCCGGCAATTGACCACCGGACTTTATGACGACCGCGAGCCCTACTGGTCGCCGGATGGAAAACGAATCCTGTTTGCCTCCGACCGGAGTGGTAACTATGATATCTGGCAACTGACGCTGGCCGATGGGCAGCTAACCCAGCTTACGCACGATGCCGGTAATGATTTCAATCCGGCGTTCTCGCCCGATGGTACGCAGATTGCCTTCATTTCGGACCGTACCGATGCGCCGGGTGTATACGTAATGACACCGGGGAGTACAGAGAAAATCGTTTCACCCTCCGTGGCCAAACTAGCCGGGGTGTCCTGGCAGCCGGATGGAGCCCGTCTTTTTTACAATGCTTTGAACAAAACCCAGAGCGGACTGGAAACCGTGCT
Organism: uncultured Cytophagales bacterium; assembly: GCA_963782245.1. Lineage (GTDB taxonomy): Bacteria > Bacteroidota > Bacteroidia > Cytophagales > Spirosomataceae > Spirosoma. Next base: position 191,924 of record CAWAJC010000020.1, on the reverse strand, counting down.
GCTTGCCGGTGGAAAAACGGACATGCTGACCGCACCCGCGGAGGATGTTTTCCCTTTTCGGGTGAGCTGGTTTGGGACGGATGATTATCTGTATACGGCCAGTGGATTATTACAACGACGGAAAGTCGGTAGCACTACGGCTCAGACAATTCCCTTTCAGGCTATCATCGCCCTACCCCGAAACACCTATAAACGGAAGACCTACGATTTCGATAGTCAGCAACCACAGTCCGTTATGGGCATCAAAGGACCCGCTATATCGCCCGATGGCCAGCAGATTGCCTTTGCTGCCCTGGGCGATTTGTGGTTACTGGCCAAAGGAGCAAAAGCACCGGAACGACTAACCCAGGGACCAAGCCTGGAAATGGAACCCACCTGGTCGCCGGATGGAAAAAAGCTTGCGTACGTATCAGACCGGTCGGGCAACATGGATATCTGGATACGGGATTTACAGACGGGAAATGACCGTATGCTGGTTGACATGGGCGAGGATCTGCACTTTCCGAGCTGGTCGCCGGATGGCAGTAAGGTGGCCTTTTACCAAAGTGACGCCCGGAACGCCTGGGGCCGGAGTACACTCTATTCGGCCGACGTGACCTACACCGCCGACGTGACCATTCCTGCAACCAAAAAATTACACGAGTCCGTCTTTGTGCCGAGTCAGGCCAGTTGGTCGCCCGATGGTAAAACTATTGCCATTTCGGCGCTTCACCCCTACTCATCCCGGTACCGCGAAGGCGTCAGTGAGGTGTTGTTGCTCTCGCTGGATGGCAAAAATGACCGGTATGTTACCCCCGCCCCCGGCCACAGCCTGGGTACCCGGAGTCAGAATGGACCGGTCTGGTCGCCGGATGGGACCAAAATGGCCTATGTGCTAGATGGGCTATTGTGGGTAACGGACGTGCAACCCGATGGCTCCCTGGTTGGCGCACCCCGTCAGCTTACGACCGAGCAGACCGATACGCCAACCTGGACGGGCGATTCGAAAAGCCTGCTTTTTCTGGCAACGAACATGTTGAAACAGGTTTATCTGACTGACGGCCATGTGGAGAGTCACCCGATGGACCTGACCTGGCAAACCAGCAAACCGACCGGGCTTGTTGTGATTCACGCCGGGCGGCTGTTTGATGGCAAATCGGATACGTACCGGAACAACGTCGATATTTTGATTGACGGCAACCGGATTCGGGATATTCTGCCGCATCAGGCTGGTCGGGTGGGAAGGCTGATCGATGCATCGACCAAAACCGTTATTCCCGGCTTGTTTGAGATGCACACCCATCAACATGCTATGGTGGGCGAGAAAATAGGGCGGTTATGGTTATCCTTCGGCATCACCTCCATTCGTGAACCCGGTGCCGATCCTTATGACGCGCTGGAACGGAAAGAATCGTGGGCCAGTGGTGTACGACCCGGACCACGGCAGTTTTTTACGGGTGGCCTGACCGACGGCACCCGCATTTACTACGGAGCGGCCACCAGCATCAACTCCGACGAACAACTCGACCGGGAACTCAACCGGGCGGTTAGCCTGGGCTACGACCTGATTAAAACCTACGTCCGGATGCCCGATGCCATGCAGCAGCGCATTACCACGTTTGCCCACGCGCATGGACTCCCGGTGTCATCGCACGAAATTTTCCCGGCCATGCGCTACGATGTGGACGCGGTCGAACACATCGGGGGCACCAGTCGGCGGGGTTATTCGCCCAAGATTACGGCCATGAACCGGAGTTATCAGGATGTTATTCAACTGATTGCCAAATCGGGCATGAATATTACGCCTACGGCTTCGTTGCAGGGTGGTTTTTCGGTCCTGACTACCAAAGACCCTGGCCTTTTCGAGAATCGGCAGTATAAAGCATTTTATTCTGAAGAATATAGCAACGCCCTCCAGGCCAGTTCAGCTCAGTACGCCAAAATAAGCCCTGGTTATCTGAGCAATTTCAGTAACCTGCAAAAAGGCGTCAAAGCACTGGTCGATGCGGGTGCGCACGTCACGACCGGCACCGACAGTCCCTTCGTGCCCTACGGCATGAGTCTGCACACCGAACTTCAGTCCTTTGTGGGAGCGGGCCTGACGCCCTATCAGGCGCTGCGGTCGGCTACGTTGTGGGCGGCCGAAACGGTTGGGGTCAGCAAAGACCTGGGCTCCATCGAACCGGGCAAGCTGGCCGACCTGGTGATTGTGGACGGTGATCCGCTGAAAACGATACGTGATGCGCTGAACGTAGAACAAGTTATCAAAAACGGAGAAGTATTCCCGATTGAAACATTGCTGACCCACCCCTGAATACTACTACGCCCAACGGCGCAGTCTATTTGAAAAGGCTATCTCCCTATAGGGGTAGCCTTTTCTGACGTTTATCGTAAATTTGTCCCATAGCCTAACATTGATTTCCTGCCTGTGTCTATCAGAAACCTCCTGCCAGCTTTTTTATTCGGTGGTTTAACCATCGCCACCACCTTCGCTCAGGTGCCTTACGGCCCAATCAAGCCGACACCGTCCAGCGAAATTCTGCTGGGTCTCAAAAAACTGAATGTTCTCGGTACCGTCCTGTACGTAGCGGCTCACCCCGATGATGAAAACACGTTGCTGCTGGCCTACCTGGCCAAAGACCGGCTCGTCCGGACGGGCTACCTGTCCATGACGCGGGGCGATGGCGGGCAGAATCTGATTGGTCCGGAACAGGGCGAAAACATCGGTATTATCCGAACGCAGGAGCTCCTGGCCGCCCGGCGCGTGGATGGCCCCGACCAGTTTTTCAGTCGTGCCTACGATTTCGGTTTTTCCAAGTCGACGGATGAAGCAGTTCGCACCTGGGGACAGGAGAAAGCCTTAGCCGACGTGGTCTGGATGATTCGCAAATACCAGCCCGACGTTATTCTAACCCGGTTTCCGCCCGATGCCCGCGCCGGTCATGGGCACCACAGTGCATCGGCATTTCTGGCCGAACAGGCCTTCAAAATTTCGAACGACCCGACCAAATTTCCCGGAGCAGTTAGCCTACGTAAAACCCTGGCAGGCCAAACGCATCATGTGGAATATGTTTATTCCCGGTGCTTTTCTGAGCAATAAAAAACCCGAAGAAGCGGGGAATCTGGTTGGCGTTGAAACGGGCGTTTTCAACCCCCTACTGGGCCGGTCGTACGGGGAGATTGCGGCCGAAAGCCGTAGCCAGCACAAGAGTCAGGGGTTCGGTGTACCGGCCAGCCGGGGAGCTAAAATGGATTACTTCCTGCTAAAAGCGGGCGACCCGGCCGAAAAAGATCCGCTCGACGGGGTTGACCTTAGCTGGAAACGGGTAATGAACAGTGATGCCGTTCAGGCAGACGTGAACCAGATCATCAATTCGTTTAAGCCCGACCAGCCCGATGCTTCGGTACCCGCTCTGGTCCAGTTATACAAAGCCATCAGCAAGCTGGACACCACCAACATATACGTAAAGGCCAAGCGGAAAGACGTTGAAACGCTGATTCAGGAATGTCTTGGCTTATGGGTAGAGTCTAATCCGGGTAGCTATGCCGCTACCCCCGGCGAAACCATTAAGGTTGCGTCCAACATTGTCAGTCGGGCCAGTACGCCGGTTCAACTGGTGCGCATTCGGTATTCTACCGGTAAAGACTCGACGCTGAATCTGACGCTCAAACCCAATGAAGTGGTTTTGTTACCTACGCAACTCACCATTCCGAAAACGGCCAGAATATCGCAACCCTACTGGCTCGAAAAACCCATCGACAAGGGTATTTTCCAGGTCGATAATCAACAGTTGATTGGCTTGCCCGAAAATCCCCCTGCCATAACGGCCAGTTTTACCGTCGAGATTAGTGGTCAGTCCTTTACGTATACCCGCCCGGTGGTCTACAAATCGACCGATCCGGTAGAAGGTGAAACGTACCGCCCGTTCATCATCCAGCCCGACGTAACGGCCAACCTGACCGAACGGGTATTCATCTTCGCCACGAATGCCCCTAAAACGGGCGAAGTGGTGCTCAAAGCAGGCCGGGCCAACGTGTCGGGTACGCTGAAACTGGAGGTTCCGGCGGGTTGGCAGATTACACCGGCTTCGGTTCCTTTCTCGCTGGCCGATAAAGATGCCGAACAGCGGGTACCCTTCACGCTTACGCCAACGGCTAAGGCTCAGGATGGCAACATCCGGATGGTCATGACCACCAGCGATGGCACCTTTACTACTGGTTTGCGGGAGATTGCCTACAAGCATATTCCAACCCAGACGCTGTTCCCCCCGGCCGATGCCAAACTGGTGAAGCTGGATGTGAAGGTGACGGCCAAAAACGTTGGTTACGTTGTGGGAGCGGGCGATGAACTGCCAGCCGCCCTGCAACAGCTGGGGTGCCGGGTCACGATCCTCGGTCCGGCCGAACTGGCGGGGAACTTATCGGGCTACGATGCCATCATTACCGGGGTTCGGGCGTATAACACCAACGACTGGCTGGCCCGCTATCAGCCGAAGCTGATGGAGTACGTCAAAAACGGCGGGACCATGATTGTGCAGTACGTGACACCCGCCAGTTCGTTTCTGCGGAATGATCCGCCCCTGCCCCAGTTAGGCCCGTATCCCTTCACCATTGGCCGCGACCGCGTAACGGAGGAAGATGCACCCATGACGTTTGTCAACCCTCAGAGTCGACTGCTAAACTACCCCAATAAAATCACCGAAGCCGATTTTTCGGGCTGGATTCAGGAGCGGGGCACCTACTTTGCCCAAACGTGGGATAAAGCATATCAGCCCATCTTCTCGGCCCACGACCAGAACGAAGCTGCCAAAGAAGGCAGTCTGCTCTATGCCGACTATGGGAAAGGACACTTCATGTACACAGGACTAGTTTTTTTCCGGGAATTACCCGCCGGTGTGCCGGGTGCTTACCGGTTATTTGCCAACATGATTTCGGCAAGTGGTAGTCAGGCATCCTCCGTGTCTGGTTCTCCTGCCAAACGCTAACTGTTTCGCCTATGCGCTATGTTTTGTGGTTTCTGTGGTGTCAGGTTTAGAACCTGACACCACAGAAACAAAGGAGATTGAGTGAGAATAGAGCATATGGTGTTCTGACTACTTTGGTTATATTTGATAAAGTACCGCGAGTAATGATAGCAACCGAAAAAAAATACACACTCGACGAATACCTAACGAGGGAAGCACGGTCGCTGCAAAAACACGAATTTTATAACGGCAAAATCGTTCGCATGGCCGGAGCAAAAGCACGGCACAACCAGATTGCCGCTAACCTGACAGGAGCACTGAAGTACGCACTGCGGCCCCTCCCCCGTAAATTCATCGTCTATAACAGCGATCAGAAAGTTTACATTGAATCGGAAAACGTTGGCGTTTATCCCGATGCGCTGGTTGTTTGCGAGGAACCACAATTTTGGCAGGGTCGAGAGGATTTAATCGTTAATCCGTTGCTGGTTATCGAGGTTTTATCGCGCAGTACAGCCTCCTTCGATAAATCCGGAAAGTTTCTGCTGTACGAACAGTTGCCTTCCTTTCAGGAGTACGTGCTGGTTGAACAAAACTACCCGCGTGTCGAGTCCTGGTTTCGCACGACTGAACACAGTTGGGATAAAACGGTGCAGGGAGACATTGACGGGGTTATCGCGTTGCGTTCAGTAGGCGTTTCGATTCCCCTGTCTGAAGTTTACGAACACGTTGTGTTCAATAACGCTTAGTTAAGCTGCAATACCTGTTGCAACCGCAGGTATTGTAGTAGCATGATGGTTTTACCGTCCATGATTTCTCCCCGTTCCATCATTGCGTAAGCCTCACTGCTGGGCAGTTCCAGAATCTCGATTTCCTCCTCGTCAATGCCGCCCCCGGTATGTCGCTCCGTATCGGCCGAGTATTCCGCGAGGTAGAAGAACAGTTTTTCCGTAACGGACCCCGGACTCATGTAGGCTTCCATTACCTTATGCACCGACTGGATTCGGTAGCCGGTTTCTTCCTCCGTTTCCCGAAGGATGGCCGTTTTTGGATCATCGTCGTCGAGTAGGCCCGCGCAGGCTTCAATCAACATGCCCGTTGGGTTGCCATTCACAAAGGTAGGCAACCGGAACTGGCGGGTCAGAATTACCGTATCGGCTTCGGGATTGTGGAGTAGAATGGTGGCGCCGTTACCCCGGTCGTAGGCTTCCCGTTGCTGGGTTGTCCATTGCCCGTTCTTGCCGAGGTACTTAAAGGTGTACCGTTTCAGGACATACCAATTATCAGACAGTAGCTTCTCCTCCGTTATTTGCACACGAGCCGTATCCATATTGTTCAAAATTGTTTTATTTTGTTTATTTTTGAACAAAAGAACAATATCTGTCATGAATTTCCAACAGCGAAAAGGACTTATTGTAAAAACGGTTGACGAGCGCGGATCGGTAGATGTTAGCGAACTAGCCGTAATCCTGCAAACATCGGAGATGACTGTTCGCCGTGATTTAGCCCAACTGGCCACAATGGGGCTAATTTACCGAACGCGGGGCGGGGCCATGAAAATTAGTCTGGTAACGGACAAACACCGCTTTTCCAACAAAACCGCCGTTAATTCCGAACGCAAAGATTATATCTGCCAACGGGCCGCGCAGGAAATTCAGGAGGGCGATATCATTCTCATGGATTGTGGCAGCACGGTGTTCAGACTTTGTCCGTTCATTCGCAACAAACGCATTACCGTTATCACCAACTCACTACCCGTGGTAGCCGAACTGATGGACTCCGAGGTGTCCATTAACCTGGTAGGGGGCGAGGTAGACAAAGAACGGCAGGCCCTACATGGCCTGATGGTGGAAGAGCACATTGCCCGCTACCGGGCCAATCGAGCGTTTATCGGCGTAGATGGCATCTCATTGCAGCATGGTCTGAGTGCCAACGGCGAACGGGAAGCCAGCACGACAATAGCCATGGCCCGGCAGTCGGAAAAAGTGTATCTACTCTGCGATTCGACGAAGTTAGAGACGGATAGGTACTTCAAATTCGCCCCGCTAAGCCTGTTCGATGTACTCATTACGGACAAAGAGGCTAATGCTGCTCTTGTAGCCGCTTACCAGCAGGCAGGCATTACGCTCATTAATTGAGCTTAATCCGGAGGTTACTTATCGGCGGGTAAGGGCCGTACGACGCGAGTCGAGTTTGAGAAAAATGAACAGCAGAATAGAGAAGGACCAGAGGGAAGAGCCCCCGTAGCTGAAAAAAGGCAGGGGAATACCAATGACGGGCATTAGGCCAATGGTCATCCCGATGTTGACCATTACGTGGAAGAAGATAATACCCGCCACGCAGTAGCCATAAACCCGGGCAAATTTAGTTCGTTGTTTTTCGGCTAGAATGACAATCCGGGATACCAGGGCAATGAACAGAGCGATAACAACCAGGCTACCGATAAAGCCATGCTCTTCTCCAATGGTGCAGAAGATAAAGTCGGTACTCTGCTCCGGTACGAAGTCAAACTTAGTTTGGGTTCCTTCCAGAAAACCCTTGCCCTGAAGCCGTCCGGAACCGATAGCAATCTTGGCCTGCGTTACGTTCCAGCCTACGCCAAGCGGGTCAATGGTGGGGTCTACCAGTACTTTAATGCGGTTGCGCTGGTGTTTTTGCAATACGCTGTTAACGAAAAAGTCGACCCCCGTCACGTATATCATCATCCCAATGCCCAGCACGCCCAGCGCCAGCAGATTAGGAACCGACCGGTTGTAGCGGGGCATCAGCAGCACAATCAGCAACAGCAAGGCCACAATACCCAGGAAGATGTACAGCTTGGGAAATAGCAGGGCCAGAATAAACAAGCCCGCAGCCGCGATGCCTGCCGCCGGAATCCAGCCGGGCAACCCCTCCCGGTACAGCATGATAACGAAAGACGCAAATACCAGGGTCGACCCGGTTTCGTTGGAGGCCAGAATCAGCAAACAGGGCAGTACAATGATGCCCACAATGTATAACAGGTCTTTTCGCTTCGTGAGGTTGATACCCGGAACATCGAGGTACTTGGCCAGCGCCAGAGCCGTAGCGACTTTAGCGAACTCAGCGGGCTGAATGGACACCGCCCCGAACTTAAACCACGAGCGCGACCCGTTGATATTGGTTCCGGCAAAAAGAACCAGTATCAATACCAGAATAATGAAGCCGTAAAAGACAAAAGCAAAGGTGTCGAAGAACGTGTGATTGATGACCAGAATGCAAATGATAAGAATGACCGTTGTGCCAATCCACATCAGTTGCTTACCGGCATTGGTCGACATATCGAACAGGCTGGTTTGCTCTTCGGGGCTGTATACGGCGGCATATACATTAAGCCAGCCCAGCGTTACGCAACTGAGATACAGTAGCAGCGTAAGCCAGTCAATGTCTTGAGAAAAAGGATCGTTACGGCGAGACAAGTTGTCGTTTGTTATTTATAGTTTCTGGGTGTTCGGTGCAGGGCAGGCTACCACATCTTGGTTCACCATAAACCTTAAACCGAATACCGTAAACTTGATTAATTTCCGCTCACGGCCACCACCGTTGCCGATTTTGGTCGGGTACCCGTCATTAATGGTTTGGCGGCTTCCGGCTTCCGCGTAGTATCCTCTTTGGGTGCCGCGGGTTTGGGTACCACGGGCCGCTTCATCACAGGAATTCCGTCAGAAGGAGGAAAGAACCGGGATGCTTTGATTTTTGCATCCAGTTTATGGGCCTCTGTTTTGCGCTTTAGGTATCGTTCGGCTACCAGAGCCGCTACCGATGCGGCTGCATCACCTCCCCATCCGGCATTTTCTACGAACACGGCAACCGCAATTTTGGGGTTGTTCATAGGCGCAAAGCCAATGAAAATAGAGTGGTCATACCTATGGCCATACTTGGCGTTTTGAGCCGTACCCGTTTTTCCACACAGATCAATGCCCGGAATATTGGCCATCGGATTTACCGTGCCACGGGTAACGGCCGCCCGCATTCCTTCAATAACGGGGAGGTAGTATTTGTAGTCAATATCTGTTTCGTGGTGTTCGAGGTATTCTGCCGGAACCGCCACCCCCGCCTTACCAAATCCTTTCACGTAATGGGGCGTGATGTACCAGCCCCGGTTGGCAATTGTAGCCGCCAGGTTAGCCAGTTTGAGCGGAGTAATCAGTAACTCTCCCTCGCCAATACTGAGTGAATACACATTGGAAAATTTCCAGCGTAACGCTCCCCGGTAGGCTTTGTCGTAATACTCAGGGGTAGGCAGATTACCTTTCCGCTCACTGGGCAGGTCAACTCCCAGCCGATCGCCTATCCCAAACTTCTCCGACATATCGTGCCACTCTCTGAGGCCAATAGCAGACGCCTTAAACGTATTGTGCTCGCCATTGAAATACATGAATTTGCGAAACACCTGATAGAAATAAGGATTGCAGGAGTTCGCGATAGCACCCCGCAGGTCATTTCCACCCCGGCAGTGGCAACGCACGGGTGCTCCACCGTGCCCATACACCATGTGAGGAATCAGCGACCCCTGTTGCTGGGCAATGAGCGCCTGAACCAGTTTAAAGGTTGAGCCGGGCCGGTAGCTGGCCATGATGGGTCGGTTGATCAGCGGCTTGTATGGATGCTTGATCAAGGCCCGGTAGTTCTTGGAAAAAAACCGGCTCGACAGTAGATTGGGATCGTAGGTGGGGGCTGAAGCCGAAACCAGAATTTCGCCCGATGAGGGCTCTATCGCCAGTATAGCCCCCACTTTGTTCTGCATCAGGCTATCGGCGTACCGCTGCACCTCAGTGTCGATGGATGTAATCAGGTTTTGCCCAGCCACGGCCAGGGTATCAAACGCTCCATCTTTCCAGGAGCCTTTATTTATCCCCCGAACGTTCTGCATCATAAACTTAACGCCCCGCTTGCCCCGCAATTGTTCTTCGTATTGTTCCTCCAGCCCGTTATGCCCCACGTAATCGCCCTGCCGGTAATAGGTAAGATCCTGGTTGTCCAGTTGCTTCCGCGTTATTTCGCTCACGTATCCCAGCGCGTTGGCAAGTGTGTGGGCCGGGTAGGTTCGCATGGAACTGATCACAGGTTCGAACCCGTGATAATCCACCAAGGCATCCTGAATCCGGGCGAAATCTTCCTTGGAAAGTTGCCGCAAAAACAGCGAGGGCTTAACCGACGAATAGTTTTTGGCCAGCCCCATAATACTGTCAAACTCGGAGGGGGTAATGGCCATCAGCCGGCAGAAAGAAGCCGTATCCGCAATCCGAACCTGTTTTGGCGTCACGTATAGGTCGTACACTGGCGTGTTATACACCATCAACTCGTTGTTGCGGTCGTAAATCTGGCCCCGGTACGGAATTTCGACCACTCGTTTGATGGAGTTTTTGGAAGCCCCCAACGAATAGGTATCGTCCAGAATTTGCAGGTAAAATAGACGGGACAGGTAAATCAGCCCTAACAGACAAAAAACACCAATAATAATCCACTTTCGATTCTCTAACATGAGAATAATTTTTCAAGCTACGTATGCACTGTACTCTATACAAAGTTACTCAACTATTTAAGAATCGGGGCCGCCCGTGCGGATGAATTATAAATGATGAATAGGCTCGTACAGCAATCATACTCATTTCACTCATCATTCCTATCACCATCCCTTCGCCAGGGTTTTGATTCGGCACAGATACATGTCGGCGGTAATGTAGAGCGTCGATCCATCATCGCCCCAGGCGCAGTTGGCCGTAGCACCCCCAATCCGGATATGCCCCAGAAAATCGTAAGGGCCGTTTCCGGACGTTGGGGCCAGTACCAGTACACCACCGCCCCCCGTTACGTACAGGTTACCTTCGCGGTCTACTTTCATGCCATCAAAACCACCGGGCAGGTTTTGTTTTTTCATCTCGTCGGGTCCAAACACTACCCGCCCTTTGCCTACCGTTCCTTCGGCCAGCAGGGGATACGCCATTACCAGCGGGCGCATGGGGTCCGACTGGGCAACGTACAATATTTTCTCATCGGGCGACAGCGCAATGCCGTTGGGCCGGGTCAGATCACCTACCACGATGGATACGGCACCGGGCACACCCGCCCGTTCGGGAGCAATGCGGTATACGCCCCAGCCCTCGGTTTCGCGGCCCGGGTCATTTTCCTTTTTAGGCATTCCGTACGGTGGGTCGGTGAAGTAGTAACTGCCATTGGTGTGCGCCACCACATCGTTAGGACTGTTGAACCGCTTGCCGTTGTAATTGTCGGCCAGGGTCCGTTTGCCACCGGTACCATCCATAACCATTGCCGTTACGCGCCGGTCGCCGTGTTCGCAGGCAATCAGCCTCCCTGTTGGGTCGATGGTCAGCCCGTTCGAGCCAGGCTCGTCACTGTACGGGCCCAGCCCCGTGTAGCCCGATGGTTTCAGAAACGGCGTTACCCCCTCTTTATCGGTCCATTTGAAAATAGTGTTTTGCGGTACGTCTGAAAACAGCAGAAACGCCCCCTTTTTTATCCATACCGGCCCTTCCGTCCAGACGAAGCCACTGGCTAGTACTTCTATTTTGGCATCCGGAGGAATGAGTTTATCCAGCCGGGAATCCGCCCGAACGACCTCTCCAATTAGGGGTAAGGGCGTTGGTTGAGCCGCAACCAACCCGTAAGCGGCCGTCAGCATACATACAATGAGGGCACCTTTTTTATCCATGATTTGTTTTATTAGTTCATCCCAATAGTACAATGAATTTAGACGGCAACGGGTAGAAAAAGCCGCGGAATGACTACTTTTAATTCTCAGGAAACCAATTTTACCCAGCAAGGCACCTAATTTCGGTCATAACCAGCCCTGTTTATGGGTTTGTTCCGGCCCAGGTGCGTACCCGCACACGCATTCATTGACTCCCAAATACGCATTGCCAATTCTCCTATAAACCTTATGAAGAAAAACAAAAAACAGGAAACACCCTCTGCTTCTGATGCCACCCGTTCCCGGCGGTCCTTTTTAAAAACCCTGGGTATTGCCGGCACGGCTGTTGCCGGAGCCCCCGCAGCGCTTGCCGGCACGCCGGTATCCGCTCCCCAGTATCTCAATCTGGTGCGTAGCCACGCCAGTACAGCCGCCAACGATAGAGTGCGTATTGCCTTGATTGGCACGGGGGGTATGGGCATTGGCGACACTCAGACCGCCCTGATGGTGGATGGTATTGAGATGGTAGCTGCCTGCGATCTGTACGACGGACGACTACGCCGGGCCAAAGAACTTTGGGGCGACCAGCTGCCGGTTACTAAAGACTACCGGGAAATTCTGGAGCGTAAGGATATCGACGCCGTCATTAACGCCACCACCGACCACTGGCACGAGAAAATATCGTCTGATGCCATGCACAAAGGCAAGCACGTGTACTGCGAGAAGCCGATGGTACAGAAAGTGGAAGATGGACACACGCTGATCGATGTAGCGAAAAAAACGGGTAAAGTATTTCAGGTCGGGAGCCAGTTTGCCAGTTCGCTGCTCATTGCTAAAGCCCGCGAACTGATGAAAGCGGGCGATATTGGCGAACTGGTTTTTGCCGAAGCCATTTATGACCGCCATAGCGCCATGGGTGCCTGGCAATATTCTATTCCACCTGATGCCTCTCCGCAAACCGTCGATTGGGATACCTACCTCGGCAGTGCGCCCAAACGCCCCTGGGACCCGCTCCGTTTTTTCCGGTGGCGCAACTACCGGGACTACGGCACCGGTATTGCCGGCGATTTGTACGTTCACCTGCTCACGTCGCTCCACTGCATTACGGGATCGAAAGGACCAAACCGGGTTTACTCAACGGGGGGCACCCGCTACTGGAAAGATGGTCGCGATGTCCCCGATATCCAGCTTAGCATCTATGACTATGCCAAAACAGCCGAGCATCCGGAATTTAACCTGACAACCCGCTCCAACTTTGAAGATGGGGGTGGTGGCAATTACCTGGTTCGGATTGTGGGTACGGAAGGCGACCTGTCGCTTGGTTTTGACAGCCTGACCGTTCACCGGAACAAATTCCCGAAGGCCCCGGGCATGTCAATTGATAATTTCCCGAAGGATCAGAAGGAAAAGTACATTGCCGAATACCAGAAGATGTACCCCGAAACGCCCGAACTGGTTGGCCCCAAAGAGTTTAAGTATGCCTTCCCGAAGGACTACAAAGGCGACCGATACGAGCACTTTGTCAACTTCTTCAATTCGATCCGGACTGGTAGCCCCAATGTGGAGGATGCTACCTTCGGTTTGCGGGCCTGTGGTCCAACGGCCTGCGGCAACATGAGTTACTTCGAGAAGAAAATTGTGGGTTGGGACCCCATCAACATGAAAATCAAGGGCGTCGTTTAGGTCACGGATAGTGTCGGCAATGAGCAATTTTCACTCTTACACCCGACACAGTAAACCGTTTTTTTGTCATTCCGACGGCGGGAGGAATCTCATCGTTGACTATTAGTCAAGCTCAAACTTGAGATTCCTCCCGCCGTCGGAATGACAAAAAACCAACACCCGTTCTTACTCCACATTCACGCTACCCTGCCCTACGCCCGGCTTCCCGTTTACCGTGACTCCTTCGGCCTGAAAACGAATGTTATTCCGGGCATCGGAGGTAAAAAAGGATACACTGGCCTTACCTTCAGCATCGGTTTGAATCATGGGTGCCCAGAATAGCGTGGCCCGATAATCGGGCCGATATTCCGGCTTTTTTACATCATACTGAGGGGAATAAAACTCCCGAACGGGCGCGTAACCGGGCAGTTTAACCAGTAAAGTACCGGGGCTTACGTCCTTCGAAAAGTCGTAGTCGGGTGCGCCCCGCTTGGTCAGCACCGAGATGACCCCACCCCCACCCCGTGAGCCATAAATAGCCGCCGACGCTCCTTTCAGGACATCTACCCGGTCGACATCCGAAACGGGAATATTGATGATTCCCTGCAAATCCGTTGGCATCCCATCCAGTACGAATAACGGTTCAACGGGCCCATTGAAGTTAGCGGCTCCCCGGATCTGCACCCGCGCCTGAAAACCCGAACCCGTTACCTGCACTCCGGCAATTTGCCCCTGAATAACGTCCAGAATAGTTTGCCGCCCCGCCGAGTTCAGCGTTGTAAACTTCACACTGGCATCGGGGCTGCTGTAAATCACCCGCGAGTCCCGTTCCACGTACTTTTTCGCTTTCACCGTCACGGCGTTGAGAAGCACTTCCCCGTTGCGCCGAATCTGGCGTTCGATTGCGAGGTATTCACTGGCCCGTTTCATGAATTCGGCTAATTCGTCGCGCTGAAATTCAACGGGGTTATAAGGCACTTTTGTCAGGGTAACAGTTGGTAACAGCAACTGGTCGAGCTGGATAACCAGGTCCCGATTAGCCCGGCCTTTTACGCCCTGTATCCGCACGAGGGTTGTATCCGTAAAGTTGAGGTCGTAGGCCGCAAAATTTCCGGTCTCATCGCTTTCGCCCAGCAAAAAATCCCGGGTGCTGTCTTTCTTTATTACCATAAAGTTCAGGCTTACCTTGCCACCAATGTCTTTACCATTGGGCCGAACCACCCGACCCGTCAAGGACAGGCCACGCTCTACCGGGTATTTGGTAGGCGGTATGGTCCCTGCCAGAACATCAGACCAGGCAAAACGTCGCCAGCCCTGCGTCATCAGCAGCATGTCCAGCATTACCCATCGGTTTTCGTGTGCCGGGTTGAAATACCAGGCTGGCTGCTCAATGGTGCCGGTTAGGTCCGACGACAGCAGCAGGTGCGACACAATGGTAGCGCTGTTAGAATCAGCTTCGGGCGCGAGTTGGGCATCCAGAGCGGCCAGTGACAGGTTGGCCGCAACGGGTTTGCCATCAGCATCCGTAGTGGTTAGGGACAGGGCAATTTTTTCGCGGTTTTTGTAGGTCTTTTTATCGGGTGTCAGGGTAATGTTGATCCGCCCCTGCCGATTCACGAAGATCAGTCGCTCACAGGCGGGTGCATGGGTTTCGTCGAATAGGGTCAGCTGGGCGATGCCTTCGGGGAATTCACTTTTAGGCAACTGAACCATCACCATTTTTTTGCTGACCGGAATAGTTACTTCGTGAATAGGCTGGCCGCGAGTCTGGGCCAGCAGCGTTAAGGTAGCGGCCGCATCGGCACTGCTCCGGTTATGCCGTACGTACACCTTCACCTGTTCTTTTGAACTCAGGTTATCAACCTGCATAATTACACCCTGGGTCTGCACAACCGGTATAGGGTAGGGTATTACCCCTCCCTGAGCAGTCTTCACAAAAGCAGTATACGTCTGTCCGGATTCTGGTTTAAGCGTAAAGAAACCCATACCCAGGTGAAGACTGGCAAAACCGGTTACGGTGTCTTTCTGCGTATTCAGCACAAATCCTCTCACTGGCACCCCCAGCCCCGTTGGCCCAACAGCCTTGAAAGCCACCCGACTTTCGATGCCCTCTACCAGTTGCCCTCCTTCCGGCAAAAACTGCACGTCGGGTTGCGTGGGCGCAGCCGTTGGCTGCGTAGCCTGAGCGGCAGCACCGGGTAGTGAGCCGGGGATGTTGCCATTTCCAGGAAGAATCGTCAGGGTTTTGGTAAAAAAGTACGCGTCCGGTTCATTGCGCATAAAGTTCGTATATCCGCGCAGCTGGTACGTTCCGGCAACCAGCGAATCGGGCAGCAGCAGCTGACCGGGTGCGTAGCCCGCTGTGGCTACCGGAGCTGCGTCCGTAGCCGGACCCGGCTGCGCCCGGAGATCGACCAGATCCACGTACAGTACCCGGCTAATGGTATCGGATTCGTGCGTGGTTCCGTTTATCAGATAGCCTTTGAGCCAGATCGTTTCCCCAATCAGGTACGCATCACGGTCGGTCTGGAGATATACTTTTTCGGTTGGTCGTTGCCGGGCGTATTCCTGAAAGTTAGCGAGGAGTCGTTTACTGAACCCATCATCGGCTGCGTAGCGAAAAGCCGCCGGGATAATGGTCAATGCCAGTAAATAAGGGGTAAGTTTACGAAAAAAGAGCGGCTGCATAGGATAGATTTACAGTTGGTGCGTGGTCATTTGTTCATGAAGCGACTAAATTAGCAGAAATCCCTTTCCGTTACCATGACTTTACCCATTCAGAAAACGGCGCTGGTGCTTGGTGCCAGTGGCCTCATTGGTGATTCGCTCACGCGTCACCTCGTCGACTCGGCCTTTTACTCCAACGTTAAGGTGCTGGTACGCAAATCATTAACCTGGCAACACCCCCGGCTGCAGCAGATCCCGTTCGATTTCAATAATCCGAACGGCTTGCTAACTCAGGCCAACGATAT
Organism: uncultured Cytophagales bacterium; assembly: GCA_963782245.1. Classification (GTDB taxonomy): domain Bacteria; phylum Bacteroidota; class Bacteroidia; order Cytophagales; family Spirosomataceae; genus Spirosoma. Next base: position 175,680 of record CAWAJC010000020.1, on the reverse strand, counting down.
CTTTTGTTGTCTTGGTACCACCATCAAGAAGGCAGGGTCGAAGGAAGCATTCCGAAAAGTAGATTATCAGTATCCAATGGATATTGCCCGGCTGGGCCTGGCCAACGGGGCTCAGCAGTTTGCCATCGTTACGGCCATGGGGGCCGACCCGGACTCCCGTATTTTTTACAACAAGATAAAAGGCGAGGTTGAACGGGATCTGACGCTGCTCAACTACCCGACGCTCCTCCTCTTCCGCCCTTCGCTGCTGTTCGGCAACCGGACCGAAAACCGACTGGGTGAGCGGATTGCCGCCGGAGCCATGCGTTTGTTCAACCCCCTGATTCCGGCCAAATACCGGGGCATCGAAGGGGATAAAGTGGCCAATGCCATGCTACAGACAACCCAGCAGAATCTGACGGGTAAGCAGGTGTTTGAATCCGACGCATTGCAGGAATTTTAGCTGACTTAAAGCTGGAACAAGGTTGTTTGTAATCAGTTTTTACGGTAGGGCATTCAGGTCTGTAAGCAGGAAACGGGCTGCCAGTTGATTCAGTTGCTCGTTTGTTCCCTGCACATGAAGGGTCGTGTGCCGGTGGCGCTGCCGGGCACCCGGAGCCAGCCCGGCAGCTGGTGATGACGATTCCAGTTCATAAAACCGGCCCATCTGCGGCTGCCCCGGCTTCATAGGGCCGTCATTATAGGCATTGAGCACATCCCCCGCATACGGCTCCTTTTGCATCTCCCAGGCCGAATTGACATACTGCCGGTCTTTTGGGTCGAAGTCGTAGGTCACCAGCGTCAGGGTTTTGCTTTGGGCATCGTAGCTCCCGGCCCAGTTGGTTGCCCGCGCGGGCGAAACCCCAATTTTGCTGCGGCAATTCGCGTCTGCTTTAAAAAAGGCTGATGTGTTGCCCACCTGTAATCGATCAGCTGGGACTTTGCCAAAGTAAGCATCATTGACGGCTTGCCCCGCTCCTTCCCGGTAGGGAATGATCATGGTGGAGCCGGGCGATGCATTCATCATGCCCAGAATCCAGATGGAAGGCATGCCGGTTTTTGCCGTCCAGGCCTGACTTCCCCGGTTTGTAATGACATTGTCGGATTGAACGGCAACCACACGAAGCGAATCAGGATGGATGGCCAGCAGGTTTGCAATGGCCTCTTGGCTTAGCAGATGCACCATTCGTTCGATACCGATGTCGAAACGGGTGCCAGCGTAGTTGGTGAGTGCCACCTGCCGGGTAAAGGTTGCCGCGTTTTCTGTCTTATTGGTAAGGATGAAGGGCTCCGAATCAATGGCGGCTGGTGTCTGCCAGTGTTCACCGTCGAAGGGGTCGCCTTTTTTGAAAAACAGGGCGTACTGCCCTCCTTCCGGACCCAGCCAGAAACGGTCTTCTCCCCCGAAGGCATTCATGTGCGGGAGCAACTCGCCGGACTTGATCAGGTCATAATTGAGCCAGCCGTAACTGGCCTGCCCATCAGCCGTTGTCGTCATGACCCGCCCCTGGTAAGCCGGACAAACCAGTGCCCGGGCATTGCCCAGCTGTAGCTCAACCAAATCCGGGTGGTGCTGCGTTAAAAACTGCCGGTCTTTTTCGTATGTAGTCATGCCTGCTGTCTGAGCACTGGAATCGGTAGGGGTTTGCTGCGTGTCGGTTGCCGATTTCGGGCTGGAACAGGCAATGACCAACCCACTAACAAGGAATACAATGGATTTCTTTATCATACCGTGACTGGCAAAGCGAAAATTAGCGAACTTCCCCGGTTGTTCTCATCCGTGAATGCTTCTCTATAAATACGATGACCGCTCAATCTACTTCTGAAACGGCTATACAAATTCGGGAGGCTACGCCAATCGATGCTCCGGTTGTGTATGATTTTTTGTGTATTCTGGAAGAAACGACACTAGACAGAATCGGTTTCCAGACCGTGTATGAGCGTAACCTGGCAAATCCATTTGTTCACTACCTGGTTGCCGAACTGGTCGGCGAAGTAATTGGCTTTGTCAGTGGCCATGTGCAGCTTTTACTGCACCATTGCGGTAAGGTGGGCGAGATTCAGGAACTATTCGTTCACCCCGACTATCGACAACGGGGTATTGGTCATGACCTGGTGGCGGCTATAGAATCCCTTGCCTGGCAGGAAAACTGCATCAACCTGGAAGTGACCACGAACCAAAAACGGCAGGATACCCTTCGGTTTTACGAACGGGAATCGTTCCGGTTGTCTCATTATAAACTAGTCAAACCAATCAGCTCCTGATGCGCCTTGTCATTGTCTGCGTTTTATTCGCTGCCGGTTTCTCCACTGCCTTTGGTCAACCCGCTGCCCGAACGGATAAGAAGCTGGAACAGAAACTCACCACCGCGTTCGCCAACTTTCGGGGCAATGTAGGTGTGTACGTACTTAACCTGCGCACGGGAAAAACCGTTGCGATCAACGCGGACACGCTGTTTCCAACGGCCAGCACCGTTAAAATCCCGATCCAATGCGGACTGTTCGATAAGATACAACAGGGCAAACTTACCTACGGCCAGGAACTGGTCTATAAAGATTCGCTCCACTACGACGATGGCATTGTGGGCTCCCTGAAAGATGGCGCTAAAATCCCCCTAAGCGAGGTGGTGATGCTTATGGAAACCGTCAGCGACAATACCGCCAGCCTGTGGTGTCAGGCACTGGCGGGTGGGGGTACCGCCATCAATGACTGGCTCGAAACGAACGGTTTCCACCAGACGCGGGTCAACTCCCGAACGCCGGGCCGCAAAGCGAATCAGGCGCAGTACGGCTGGGGACAAACCACCCCGCGCGAACTGGCTAACCTGTTGACCTATATCCGGCAGGGAAAAGCCGTCAGCCCCGCTGCCAGCGACGAAATGTACCGGAATCTGGGGCGGCAATACTGGGATAACGACGGGCTGTCGCAGGTGCCTCCCGGTGTAAAAACGGCCTGCAAGAACGGGGCGGTAAACCAGTCCCGGTCGGAGGTGGTGCTGGTACACGCCCCGCACGGAGAATACGTGTACTGCGTCATGACGAAGAACCAGAAAGACGAAAGCTGGGAACGGACCAACGAGGGGTTTACGCTGTTACGCACGGTGGGGGCTATTGTCTGGCATCATTTTGAGCCAAAATCGACCTGGATACCCGCGGAAGGCTACGAAAAGTGGTAGTAGTCAACCGCATGAATTGTTTACCGAAAACAGGTAACTTTGGCTACCACAAACGAGCTATGAAACCATGACGGTTGCCCAATCTTCTTCCAGGACGTACACATTCGATGAATACGTAGCACTCGAACAGACCGAAGGAATTCGTTATGAATACTGGGATGGCGAGGTCATTGCGATGGCCGGAGCTACTAAGCGGCACAATGTCATTGTACAGTCATTAGCACGGATCCTCTATTCTTACGCCCGAAAAAACGGGTGTCAGGTATTTGCAGAAAACGTTCGGCAAAAGCTGCAAACCGGTCAACGATACGTTTACCCCGATATCATCTACACCTGCGACCCAGCCGACCTGGAAAATGATATGGGCGTTTGGGTCGATTCACCGAGTTTGCTTATCGAGGTTGTGTCAGTCTCTACCCACGGCAAGGATCTTCATGATAAACGTCCTCATTACACTAAATTACCCTCGCTGCTGTATTATTTGCTGGTTTCCCAAACCGACTACCGCGTTGAAGTATTCGAGCGCAACATAGACTTCTGGAAGTACCAGATTATCGAGGGCGAAACGGCTGTTATCAACTTACCCTTGCTGGGTATGGCATTCCCGCTGGCCGACGTGTATGAGGGCGTTATCCATACAGCTGACTGAATCACAGCACCAGCAAAAAAGCCGGTCTCCTGGTAGAAGATCGGCTTTTCGATATGGCTATACTGATGGCTAATTCAGGAACTGAAGTCGCAGGTCGTTTAACTGACTGCGGAGTGATTCGTCCACCTGCCGGTCGCCCAGACGCAGCACATAGCCACCAATCAGTTTAGGGTCTATTTTCTCTTCCAGTTCAACCAGTTTACCACCGGTCGTTTGCATCACCATCGCTTTGAACTTCTCCCGCAGAACGGGAGTCAGCGGCACGGTTGTTACAATGGTCGCCCGTTCGATGTGATTCAATCGGTTGTATTGATTGATAAACTCTTCGGCGATGGCATCCAGAATGGCTTCCCGATTCTTTTTGGCGATGATTTGAAAGAAGGCCATTGTCATGGCATTCAATCGCCCTTCAAAAACGGCTTTAATGATGTTATTTTTCTTCTCTGCCCGAACGATGGGGTTTTTCATCATCAGCAACAGCGGCCGACTCTTGGCCACCGTTTCTTTGAAGAACTGCATATCCTTGTGAATCGTCTCGGTGAGACCTTTTTCCTGGGCCAAATCCAGCAGCGACTTGGCGTAACGGGCGGCTACAGTAGCAACGGCCATAGGTGTATTTCAGTTAGGAAGTCGGTTAATTGGAGAGTTAGTCAGCGCCTGTTGGAACGGGTAGGCTGAACAACTCTCTAACTGACAGACTAGTTTAAGTGCGAGTTAGCAACCAGATCGCTCACTAATTTCTCCTGCGATGATTTATCACTCAGTTCTTTACGGAGTACTTTCTCGGCAATATCGAGCGACAGCGTAACTACTTCTTTCTTCATCTGTGCAATCAGCGCCTGCCGTTCGTTGTTCATCGATTCGCGGGCCTGCTCCAGAATACGCTTCCCTTCTGCTTCTGCTTTTTCGCGCGAGTCGGCAATCATTTTGTCGGATGCGTCTTTAGCACCCCGCAGAATGATGTCGCGCTCAGAGCGGGCCTGCGCCAGCAGCTTTTCGTTATCAGCTTTCAGGGCGGTCATTTCGAGCCGGGTTTTCTCGGCCAGATCGAGGGCACTTTGAATGTTATTTTCGCGCTCGTGCAGGCTGTCCGTAATGGGTTTCCAGGCAAACGCACGCAGAATCAGAAACAGGCCCAGAAAGACGATTACCTGCCAGAATAAAAGACCGAGATCGGGGGTAAGTAAATCCATTTGTTTAACGTATATAAAATCAGAACTATCAGTCTATATCAATCTTTTGTTGGGAAACGTTCGCCCGTCGGCAACCCCAAACGGGCGAACGTTTTCCGGAAAACGGGTAAGCAGGGATGCCAGTGCCTAATGCAACCAGCCTGCTCGTACTCGAATGACTACCAGTTTGTACCGAACCTGATTAGGCGGTAGCAACCAGCAGACAAATAACGGCTGCGAACAGGGCAACGGCCTCGATCAGAGCGGCAATAATCAGCATGGCAGTCTGGATACGACCAGCCGCTTCGGGCTGACGGGCAATACCTTCCATGGCACTACCACCAATTTTACCAATACCCAAACCAGCGCCGATAGCGGCCAGGCCAGCACCAATAGCAGCACCCATAACGGCAACACTACCGGTGGCTTCCAACAACAAAGCAAACAACATTGCAAACATGATAAACTAGGTATTAAACGTGAAACAAAAGATTGCAAAAACAGGTAAACAGCTAATGAGCTGGTTGATCGACTTGCGAACCAACCAACCGTTTTCAATGGGCTTCCGCCCCTTCAAACCCAATGCCATGATCGGCTTCGTGGTGGTCTTCAACGGCACTACCAATGTACATGGCCGTCAGCAGGGTAAAAATAAACGCCTGCAGGAAAGCTACCAGTATTTCGATCAGGTTCAGGAACAGCGTAAACGCCAGCACAACCGGACTGATGGCAACACTCGTCATCATACCACCCAGGTTGTTGGCCATAAAAATGAGGCCCAGCAAACTCAGGATGATAATGTGCCCGGCCGTAATGTTAGCGAACAATCGAATCATCAGCGACAGCGGCTTCATGAACACACCCACAATCTCGACCGGCACCATGATGGGTAACAACGCCACGGGAACGCCCGTTGGCTTGAAAATGTGCATCCAGTAATGTTTGTTACCACTGAAGGTAACAATCAGGAACGTGATAACGGCCAGCACCAGCGTGACGGTGATATTACCGGTCAGGTTAGCCGATCCGGGCAATAGCCCCAGCAGGTTGTTGATCAGGATGAAGAAGAACAGCGTCAGCAGGTAGGGCAAAAATTTCGTATAGCGGGGTCCGATGCTGGGTTTGGCCACCTCATCGCGAACGAAGAGGATGATCGGCTCCAGCAGGGACTGAATACCCGACGGTGCCCGACCCTTATTTTTGGCATAACCCCGGCTGACAGCCGAGAATACCAGCAGCATAATGGCCGCGCTCAGAAACAGGGAAGCTACATTTTTGGTGATCGAGAAATTGTAAACACTAGCCTCCTCGTCAACAACACCAGCCTCGTTTACACGGTGAATTTTGCCGTGTACGTTCTTGTACCCATTATGCACTTCTCCGTGTGCCAGGTGCGACGACGAGAAGATTTCCAGTCCCCGATCTGCCGAGTAAAGAATAACGGGCAGGTGTAGTGTAACGCCGTGCGCAAACTCCCAGCCATAATCATCTTTAATGTGGTGCATAATCATCTCACCGACATTAAATTTTTCTTTGGCGACTGCTTCCCCACTCAGTTGTGGTACGCCCGGCTCACCTTCCTGATGGTGTTCCTGTGCCCGAACACCTACTAACGAACTCAAAATGAGCGCCGTTACTACTAAGAATCTATTAATTGATAAAGGCATCATATGATGTAACCAATCCATTTTATGAATCGCGTCGCAAGTTACGCGTAAGGCTCCAAATCTCAAAACCTGTATAACATATATATAGAACAAGAAAGTCCAAAATAAAGGCGCGACGCTGTTCAATGTGGCGGAACAGAAAGAACCCGACAAAGGCAAGGCCCAGGATCAGCCGGGCAACGGTAGCGGCCATGTACATCGGGATTAATCGCTCCTGATTACCTTGTAAACCAGTCTCTACCAGCCGATGCGTCAGAAAGGAAACACTCAGAAAAAAGATCAGGAGAATTTTCCAGTAGGGGTGTAACCAGGAGGAAACAGAATATACTTCGGCTACGAAAAATCCAATTGCCAGGAAGAGGGTAAACAAAAAGGTACGAAGCATGAAATGGGCAGAAACCGCTTGCCGGTTTGTTCAATGGTCCGCACAAAGCTAACGCATTAGCCGATAGGCATCGTGCTACGGGCGATACCCTTCACCCAATCCCCGGGCTACACACCCGCCTTTTCACGCGCAAACCCGGAACAATCCGTTTACCGCTGATGAAGGATGTAAGGGCGCTGATAAAGCACAACGGGTATGTACGCTAAAGAAACAGCCTGCTATCCGTTGGGTTTCCTTTTGCCGGAGAGTTGGCACCGGAAGGTTAACCGCGCTTTTTGGTTATTGCCCGTTGCTAAGGTGCTTTGGCTCAGCGCAAACACTGTTCGAAGAATTCAATTGTACCCGGGTGTGTCCTCACCTGTCAATCGTGTAAGATAATACACCCTTACCCGTCGTCAGGGGGTGGAACCGTAGGTTTATTTACTCAACTAATTTTAACCAATCTTCAGTGAATTAAACCCAATTCCGAAAACAATTACACTATACAAACCATTGGAACAAAATTAATATGACAATCAACACCTTATCTGTCATTGATATCGTTGATTACTCGTTTAGCTTTGTATTGTCTAACTTGTCGCTATACTTAAAATTGCTTGATAGCATGGATGACCAACCCTTTGAGATTTTGGTAGTTGATGACGACCCGAGCGTTATTGATCTGTTTACGCGATTAGGTAAGCAGGCTTTTTCGGAGGCTACTTTTACCTGGACAAAATCGCATCAGGAAACGATGTCGTATTTATCCCGACCAACCACTACGCTACCCCGATTGATCCTGCTCGACATTGATCTCCACATGGGGCCGGATGGCCTGTCAGCCCTGCCGGAATTGGTTGGCCGGTTTTCCGGGCGGTTACCTATTATCATGTTTTCCAACTCGAACGAAGAGGACAAAATTCAGCAGTCATATTCCTCCGGGGCGGTTGCCTATACCCAGAAGCCACAGGATTTACAGGAATGGAAGGATTACATCAGCATTTTAAAGCGGCATTGGTACCAGACAGCAGCTCTCCCGACGCCAGTTTATAAGCAGTCCTGAAGCGTGTAAGCAGTTCAATAAGCCTGTTTTCTCTCCGGTTAGAAACCCCGCCTGACCAACAAGCTGCGCTTCCGTTCGGCAATGGGAAAGCATAATTGCGTACGTGACTACGACCACTACTATGTTGAGGTAACATCCGACAGACCGCCAGTATCGTTCCGGCCTGCGAAGAACTGTGTATTAAGCACTACGGTTGAACCTGCGTCGCGGCTGCCCCCCCATTTTGTACTGCGTATCGCAAAAGAGTGTGCCCACGCAATCGAAGCGGACGGGCAATGCGTATATAATCCAAGTAGGAGTATACTGGTCTTGTAGACAAGCGTTATTGACCACCAGCCGCTGGGATAGTTGAAGACGATTGATACCTGTAGCCTTTGTAACGCTGAATACGCTTAATTCAATTGATCAACATAATAACTGGAATGCTTTCCTACTTTTGCATGTCTCTACACACGTTGGGTTTTACCACTCCATGCTTCATAGAACCATTCAATCAACGTACCACCTTTCCACACCCTGGGTCAACTGACGCCTACAACGATCCGTTCTCCGATAGTTGATTGATCATACCGTTTGCCTCTCCTCCCCTTCGCTCAGTGTCCATATTTGTTTTCTCATCCAAACCTCATTCTATGCGGTCATTACTACTCATTGCCCTTCTTGCGTTGCTACACATTGCGGCATCTGCCCAAAAACTAACCGGACAGGTTGTTGATCAAACGTCCCAACAACCGGTTGCCGGTGCTACTGTGCAGGTAAAGCGTACTCAGGTGGGCGTGCTCACAAACGCTACGGGAACGTTCACCCTGTCCAATCTTCAGCCAGCCGATACGCTGCTAGTTTCGTACCTCGGCTACAAGGCGCAGGAAGTTCGGTACACAGGTCAAACCAGCCTAACGGTTGAACTGGTAGCGGGTCTTTCGCTCAATGAGGTAGTTGTGACGGCTTTGGGGCTGGAGCGAAACGCCCGGAGCCTGGGATACGCCATTCAGAAAGTGGAGGGGCGACTCATCAGCGACGTAAAAGCGCCTAACTTCCTCGACAATTTATCCGGTAAAGTAGCGGGTGTGATGATTACTTCCGGTTCAACGGGGGTGGGGTCGTCGTCCCGCATTACCATCCGGGGCGAATCGTCGTTCACCAACAACAACCCCCTCTTTGTGGTCGACGGTATCCTGATTAACAACGCCACCGTCGTCAACCGGGTTAACGACGATGCCAACGGGTTTCAGGAGATTGATTTTGGCAACGGTGCCATGGAAATCAATCCCGACGATGTGGCTGCGGTATCGGTGCTGAAAGGACCCGGTGCAGCCGCCCTTTACGGGACTCGGGCAGCCAACGGGGTTATCCTGATTACGACAAAAGATGGCTCATCGCGGGGCAAAGGCATTGGCGTAAGTTTTAACAGTACCTTTTTCACCGAACGGCCATTCCAGCTGCCCCGCTTCCAGAACGGCTACGGGCAGGGTAACAGTGGGGCCTTCAAGTACGTTAATGGCCTGGGCGGGGGAATCAACGATAATATATCGTATAGTTACGGCCCCAGGCTGGACGCGGGACTGCTGATTCCGCAGTACGATAGTCCGGTAACGCTGCCCGACGGCCGGGTGGTGCGCGGGGCCGATACCCAGGTGTACAGCGGGCTACCGATCACCCCAACTCCGTTCGTATCGCAACCCGACAACCTGAAGAACTTTTACGAAACGGGGCACACGGCCATTAACAACCTCGCGATTTCGGGCAGCTACGACAAGGGTAGCTATCGGCTCTCGTTTACCGACCTCAACAGCCAGTCGACCATTCCGGGCGTTGACCTGAAGCGTAAGACGCTGGCCGCCCGGTTACAGTTTGAACCCATCAGCCGGTTGAAAATCAGCTCCTCCATCAACTACATCAACAGCGGCAGCGAAAACCGTCCCGCCACCAAATACGGCTCGGAGAATATTAACTACGCGCTGAGTGCCTGGCTGGGTCGGCAAACCAATGTTGACCCCATGAAGCAGTACTGGCAGCCGGGGCTGGAGGGTATTCAGCACTTTTCCTATAACTATACGTTTTCGACAACCCGTATTTTACCCTCTATGAAAACCGCAACTCCTTCAACCGCGACCGACTGATCGGAAATCTGGCCGTCACGGGTGAACTGGCCAGAACCTGACGCTGATGGTGCGGAGCGGTATGGACTACTCCAACGAAAACCGTCAGTTCCGGCGGGCCTTCAGCAGCAACCGGTTCAAGAGTGGCGCTTACGCCGAAAACGCCGTCTTTTTCCGGGAAATCAACACCGACTTTCTCCTGAACTACACCCGTAGTCTGGGGCCACTCTCGCTCGACCTGTCGGCCGGGGGAAACCGCATGGACCAGTTGGCTTCATTCGACCAGTACCAGGCCCTGTCGCTGGCGCAGCCGGGGGTATTCAAGCTCAACAACGCAGCGTCGCCGGTAGAGGTGTACCAGCAGAGTAGCCGCAAGCGCATTAACAGCCTGTATGGGCTGGCCAAACTAAGCTTTAAAGACGTACTTTTTGTCGACATCACAGGCCGCAACGACTGGTCGAGCGCGTTGGCAACCCCTACCTCCACGGCGAATGTTTCGTTTTTCTACCCTTCGGTATCGGCCAGCTGGGTACTGTCCAACCAGTTTGATCTGCCCTATGCGATCATCTCTTTTGCCAAACTGCGGGCGAGTGTGGCCAATGTCGGCAACGACACCAGCCCGTACCAGACTTCCGGGGTATTTAACGCCCGAACACCCGTTTTTTCGCAACCTACTTTCAGTGATCAGACCCTTCCATCGCCAATGCCAATCTGAAACCCGAGTCCACGACTTCCTTCGAAGTGGGTGCGGATGTGCGCTTTTTCGATGACCGGCTGGGCCTGGACGTGACCTATTATGATGCCCTGACTACTAATCAGATCCTGTCGGTACCCATCGCCCTCGCCACGGGCTACAGCGAACGCGTGATCAATGGGGGTTCGATCCGATCGCGCGGCATGGAAGCCATCGTTACCTACGTGCCCCTATCCGACCAAGCGACATTCGCTGGAACATGAACCTGAATTTCAGCCGCAACCGCACCACCGTCGAGTCCCTGCCCGAAGAAGCCGGTACCCTGACGCTGGGCTATAACCGGATTTACGACAATGTGAACCAAACCGTCTGGTACCAGGTGCGACAAGGCGACCGCATGGGCGATATGTGGGGAACGGGTACCGGCAGGAATGAAAAGGGCGACTTTATTGTGGGAGTCCAATGGGCAGCTATATTGCCGACAATACACTGAAAAAACTGGGCAACTACAACCCTGATTTCATGGTGGGCCTGTCCAATCAGTTCGGATCGAAACTGGAATCTGGGATTTCTGCTCGACTGGCGGCAGGGCGGCATCCTGGTGTCACGCACGCTGGCCCTGGCGGGCGTGGCGGGTCAGCTGATCGAAACAGCCGACCGCCCCGATGCGGGTATCGTAGCCAGGGGGTAGTCAATACCGGCACAACGACAACCCGAACTACCAGCCTAATACGAACGCCATTCCGGCCGAAACCTACTACCGGATGTACTACGACCGGAACCATGAGGAGAACAACATCTACAACGCGTCGTACGCAAAATTGCGGGAACTGACAATTGGCTACACGATAACAGAAACGGCCTGGCTGGCCAAAAAGCTGGGTATGCAGCGGATGACCGTGGCGCTGGTAGGGCGTAACCTGCTGGCCTTGTCGCACATTCCCCACTTCGACCCTGAGCAAACCTCGTTTCAGCGAAATCAGCTTCAGACCGGCGTGGAGGACATGACCTACCCAACCACCCGCAACTTGGGCGTGAAACTAAGTGTAAACTTCTAAGCCATAAGCCCACAGGCAACCGAAGTGCCGGACCACCGGAATGCCGGACCACCGAAGTGTCGGACCATTAATAACAGACTATGAAACGCACATTCTATAGCACCCTCCTGCTAATCACACTGGCTGGCTTTCTGCCCGGCTGTACGGATAATTTCCAGGAAATCAATACGAACCCCAACGCCCCGGTCGATGTACAGCCGTCGCTGCTGTTCCGCAAAATTCTGTTCGACTATGGTGAGCAAATGTCGTACGAAGCCTTCGTGGCGGGGAACCTGCTGGGGCAATACTTCACGGCCATCGACTTCAACCTGTTTGACCGGCACAGCCTCAGCGAACCGCAGTACGGCGGTAATCCGTGGCCCTTTATCTACACTAACCTGCGCGACAATGAGATTTTGCTGCAGAAGGCAGGCGCCAACACCGCTTTCGGGGTGTACGAAGGTCCAGCCCTCATCATGAAAGCTTACCTGGCAGCTACGTTGACAGACCTGTACGGCGACGTACCCTACAGCGAAGCCCTGCAGGGAAAAGCCGGAGCAATCACGCCGGTATACGATACCCAGGAGTCGATTTATACGGCCGCCGGCGGTATACTCGACAACCTCGATAAAGGAATTGCCTCCATTAATGCGTACAAAGGAGCCACCGCCCTCGACGGGGACATCATCTACAACGGCAACCGCAACAAGTGGATACTCTTCGCCAATTCACTGAAAATAAAATCCCTGATGCGTATATCGGGAAAGGTGAACGTAAGGGAAGCCCTGCAAAAGGTGTTGACAGACGGGAATTTCATTAAGGCCAATACGGATAACGCCGTGTACCGGTTCTCCCTCTCACAGCCCAACAACTTCCGCATGTCGACGGCCCGCATCGGCGATTATAACCTATTCATTATGTCGCTGACTAGCCAGGAAATACTAACCGGGTTGAACGATCCGCGCATCGGGGTTTACTTCCGGCCTACCTCGGCAAAACCGGGTACTTACAAAGGACTTCTGAACGGGCCTGACGCGTCGAAGCTATCTATATCGGTGGCCGATTACTCATTCACGGGTACCATATTCCGGGAAAATTCGGACAAGCTTTATGCCAACTACATGACCGCCCACGAAACCAGTTTCTGGCTGGCCGAAGCCGCCGAACGGGGCCTGATTACGGCCTCGGCGAAGGACTTGTACGACCGGGGTATCACGCAGGCGTTTGACTACTGGGGCACGGCACTGCCCGTAGGCTACCTGACCAGCAGCCAGGTGGCCTACGGACAGAACGGCCAGAACCCAATTCAGCAAATTCTGACGCAGAAGTGGCTGGGCAACATCAACAACGGCTACGAAGGCTGGACCGAGTACCGCCGGACGGGCTTTCCCCGCCTGAAAACGATTTCGGCCAGCCTGAACAATGGGTCAATTCCGGCCCGGATGCCCTACCCCGGTACTGAAAGCGCCCTGAACGCAGTACAGTACCGAAAAGCCGCCGATAAAACCCAGAGCAACAGTATCAACGCGCCCGTATGGTGGGCTACCCGTTAACTCTCCCGCATGACCACAACCCTGTTGCAATGGGTGCTGGTGCTGGCTTCCAGTATCACCTTGTTCTTCGTGTCGCCCCTCTCCCGGACCGCGCCCGAATTTTTTAAAGGAGCCCGCAAAGAACGCACCCCGAACACCATTTTTCTGACGAGTAGTCTGGTCATTTCCTGGCTCTTTGCCAAGTCGATTACCAATGCCGCCAACCTGGGCAACAGTTTCGGGCTGGTGGGGGGTGTTGCCTACGCGGGTTACTACGTGTCGTTTCTGGTGGCTGGTTTCGTGCTTGTGTCGATGCGCAATAAAGGCGGTTATCGCAGCATCCACCATTTTCTGCAGTCGAAGTTTGGGGGTAGTGCCGTAGTGGTCTTTACCTTCCTGATCATTATCCGGCTATACAACGAAATCTGGTCCAACACCATCGTGATCGGGTCTTATTTCGGGGCACAGGGCACAACGGATTATTACGTGGCCATCCTTGTATTTACCCTGCTGACGCTGGCCTATACGCTGAAAGGTGGCATGGGCAGTTCCATCATGACCGACGTAATCCAACTGGCGCTGTTTGTGGTGCTGCTCACGGTCATTCTGGGCTTTATTCTGCCACAATACGGGGGTAGCCTGACGCCGTTCCTCAGTAGCGGGCGCTGGGAATTGAGCCAGGGGGTCGATCTGCTGCTGGTGGCGCTGGTGCAGTGCTTTAGCTACCCGTTTCACGACCCCGTTCTAACCGATCGGGGGTTCATCTCCGACACCCGCACCACGCTGAAAGCGTACAGTTGGGCGGGTGCTATTGGCGCACTCTGCATCATCTTTTTCAGTTTTGTGGGCATCTTTGCGAAACTCAATGCCCTGACCGGCGAAGCACCGGTAGCCGTGGCGCGGTATTTCGGGGTGCCCATGCTGCTACTGATGAACCTCATCATGGTCACTTCGGCCTCGTCCACCCTCGATTCGGCTATGGCATCATTTTCCAAGCTGATCAGTATCGACCTGAGCAAAGCCACCGTACCGAGCGTATCGAAAGGGCGGTGGGCCATGGTAGGCCTGACGGTACTGGGCACTGTTCCGGTGTTCTTCGACCCCGCCATTCTGTCGGCCACCACCATCAGCGGCACACTGGTACTGGGCCTGGCACCCGTGTTTTTGTTTTGGCATGTCCCCGTTCCCCGCATGGCGTTTCATTTATCGGTGGTGGGTGGTTTGGTACTGGGCGGTTTTCTGACGTTTTTTACCCTGCCCGAAGGCTGGTGGGTAGGCAACGGCAAGTATGGTTCGTTGCTCAGCGTGAACCTGATTACGTCGGGTTTCTGTTTCCTGGTATTCGCAGCCAGTACTCTTTTTCGAAAAAAGCGCCATGATTGACAGACCCGACACGAAAGACCTCGGCACGCGCACCGGCAGGCTGCTCGTGTTCGGCGGCCCCTACTCCAACTTGCAGGCACTGGAAGCACTCAAAGGCATAGCGGACCAGCTCCGGATTCCAGCCAGCAATGTCATCTGTACCGGCGACATTGTAGGCTATTGCGCCCAGCCCGACGAGTCGGTACAGTTCGTGAAAGACTGGGGTATCCACGCTATTCAGGGCAACGTGGAGCAGAACATCATCCGGGGTGACGATGACTGCGGCTGCAACTTCGCCGAGGGTGGGCGGTGTGACCTGTTTTCCCGCACCTGGTTTCCTTACGCGGTACAGACACTATCGACCGAATCAACAGGCTGGCTGAGTACCCTGCCCCTCAACCTGTCATTCCGATACGCCGACAAGCGGGTAACGGTGCTGCACGGGGCGGCTGCCGGCATAGCGGATTTCGTGTTTGCGTCGACGCCCTGGTCCGTGAAAGAAACGAGTTTCATGGCTACCAGCGCCGACGTGATACTGGCCGGTCACGCCGGGCTTCCTTTTGCGGAAGAGCGGGCCGGGCGGTACTGGCTCAATGCGGGGGTAATCGGGATGCCTGCCAATGATGGTACACCGCGGGTATGGTACCTGTTGCTCGATGATACCGACGGGCAACTTTCGTACACCTTTCAGTCCTCTACCTACGACAACCAGACGGCCCACCAGTTGATGCTGAGCCATCAACTCCCCAACTCCTACGCGCAAACGCTCCTGACGGGCATCTGGGACAACTGCGAAATTCTGCCGGACGCGGAGAAAGCCCTACAGGGCCAGGCTATCACGCTGGATCAGCCCGTTCTCGAAACGACTGTTCCGTAGGTGAGACTGGGTCAGTATCACCTGCCCTACCAAATCAAAGGACAGGACTAACCGTGTTATAAAAATAACTATCGGGTGCCAGCCGCCTGGTTTATACGGGCAGATAAACGGTGAACGTTGCTCCTTTACCCACCTGACTAGTGGCCGTTATAACGCCATTGTGGTTGGTCACTACTTTTTCACAAATGGCCAAACCAATACCGGTACCGGGATAGTTGGCCCGATTGTGTAACCGTTGAAATACCTGAAAAATCCGCCCCAGGTACTTCTCATCAAACCCGATTCCGTTATCAATGATATCAATGCGATTATAGCTGGCGACCAATCGCGCTGGCTGCACCGAAGTCGGCAACTCACCGGCAGGTAACACTTTTGATGTAATCCGGAGAACAGGCGTGGCATCGGTCCGACGGAACTTAATGGCATTGCTCACCAGGTTCTGAAAAAGCTGACTTAACTGCGATCGCTCTCCCCGCACCGTTGGCAGCGGATCTACATGAATAACCGCTCCTGTTTCCTGAACGAGCAGATCCAGATCGCCCAAAACAGTGGCCAGCACCTCATTAATCGGTACCAACTGGTTGGTTTCCTGCTGGGTAGAAATTCGGGAAAACGCCAGCAAATCCCGAATCAGCATGGACATCCGGCTGGCCGACTTTTGCATGCGCTGGACATGATCTATGCCTTGCCCCAACTGAATTCCGTACTGGCTGCTGAGCAGGTCGCCAAAGGATTGAATTTTGCGCAGCGGCTCCTGCAGGTCGTGGCTGGCTACGTAGGCAAACTGCTGCAAATTCTCATTGGAACGCTGTAAATCAATAATGGACGCCTGCAACTGGGCGGTCCGCTCCTGTACTAACAAGTCCAGTTCGGCAGACAGGGTTCTCAGGCGGGCCTCGCTGCTGGCAAGTTCCTGACGGGCAATGGTCTGATCGTGCACATCAATGACGGTGCCAACCATGCCTTCGTACGCCCCGGTCGCATCGAAGCGGGGGCTGCTCTGGTCAATAACCCAGCGGTACCGGCCATCCCGCTGGCGGAGTCGATACAGCGCATGGAAAGCCACCTGCTCATCGTTGGCTTTTACAAATTTCTGCCCCGCTTCTTCCTTGTCGTCGGGGTGAGTCATATCGAGCCAGCCAAACCCTTCTGCTTCTGATGGCTGCTGCCCTGTGGTGTCGTACCACTGCTGATTGAGATGGGTACAGTACCCGGTAGGATCAGTTTCCCAGATAATTGCCGGTACCACATCGGTTAACCGACGAAAATACGCTTCACTTTCCTGGAGTTTGTTGCGGGCCAGTACTTCCTGGGTTACGTCCAGAGCCATCTCTACCACGGCGTACACCTCACCAGCCGCGTTGAAGAGCGGGCGTAACGTGAAGTCAAAATAGTAGGTATCCTGCCACACCATCAATTACCAGCTCGGCAGGGGCAACTTTAGCCTCGTAGCCCTCACCAGTCGCGAACACCTCCGCCACCAGTTGTAACGCACGATGACCAGGGGCATCGTCGGTCAGGACGTCCCGCAGGGACTTACCCACAATGGAGGTGTCTTTACCGAAAAGGCGAATCATCCGTGCATTGGCCACCTCAATCCGCATCTGGCTGCCCACAAAAAGACAGGTAGCAATGGGTGCCTGCTCAATGACAGAACGGAAGCGGGCTTCACTGGCTTCGAGTGTTTTCCGGGTCAGCACCTGTTCGGTTACGTCCTGGCAAAGCACCATCACACCGGTAATCGTGCCATCCAGCTCCTTATACGGTTGAGAAATCAGGTTAAGAAAGCCTTCTTTTTTGCCGCCTTCCACGTTAACCGTGTAGGGATGATCGTAGAGGTACAGCGAATTACCACTTTCCCGGACCCCGTCAATAATGGGTCGAAAAAAGGCTTCCGCTTCAGGAATGACGGCGAACAAATCCCGATCCTGCAACTCCTCCGGTGTGCGGTCTATTAAACGCGCATACGCCTGATTAACGATCTGCACCCGCATCTGAGAACCTTCCAGAACAATAATACCCACCGACGCTTCCCGAACCAGGTTCTGAAAGCGCTGCTGGGCAATAAGAAGCTGATTGACCGTCCTGACCTTTTGGGTAGTTTCTGTGCAGGCAACGAATACGCCCACCGGCTGGCTGCTTTCGGCATATACAGGACTGAAACTGAATGTCCAGTACGTTTCTTCCCGTTGACCATTGCGGTAAACGGGCACCATCTGATCCTCGCTCCAGGTAGCTCCCTGCCCCGTCAGCACCCGATCGATGTGGGGCTTGATCTGATCCCATACCTCGGGCCATACATCCTCCACCGGCTTACCCAATGCAGCGGGATGTTTACCCAGGCCTCCCAGACTGGCCCGGTACGCATCGTTGTAGAAGCAGCGCAACTCCTTGCCCCAGAAAAGGAACATGGGAAACTGAGAATTGAGTACAATACTCAGGGTCGTACGCAGGCTCTGTGGCCATTGATCAGGTATTCCGAGGGGGGTTTCCGACCAGTCGAACTGGCGAATGAATTCGCCCGTTTCGCCCCCATGCGCTAAAAAAGGATATATTTCGGGATTATTCGTTGTTTTCAAAAGGGTATACTAACGGGTGTAAATCACTTATTGGTCAACTGCCGGATAAACAGATACAACGACGCGCCAATGGCCGTCAGGGATAGTATAATGGTCCAGACGGGCCGCTGGTTTTGCTGCCAGGCATCCAGCTTCATGCCCGCCCACACGCCTAACCCAATGGTTCCCAGCATCTGAAACGCAATCCCACTGAACTGCACAAACGATGTCGTTTTCTCGGTTACTTTCTTCGGGAGCTTATCCTCAGAAAAGGACCTTTTGGGGTCTAGTGAGCCGGGTTGATCAGGATCGTTCTCCATAGACTTAGGGTTTTGGTACAATATACCGTGCAAAATTCGTTAATTTGACCAAACGTTCCATATAATCAACGCATATGGTAACGTTCTACTACGATTGACCACGCGTTTTTGTCAGGATGTCCCGCTATTGTCATACCTATTTTGCGCTGTTCCTTACGGTCCTGGTTACCCTGACCGGTGGGCTGCTTTCCTGCTCACAATATAGTACCAAACCCGTCAGTAAAGGCTACCACAATCTTACAGCGCACTACAATGCCTACGTGATTGCCCGCGATGAGATTAATGAAGCCGAGCGGATTTTGTTTAAAAATCGACAGGAGAATTATAATCAACTGCTCCCTATCCTGTTACCGGTCGACTCCAACGCTACGGCCCCCGTGAAACAGGAACTGGATGATGCCATTAAAAAAGCCTCGCTCATCCCCGAACGCCATCAGAATAGTGATTGGCTCGATGATGCCTATAACCTGATTGGCCGGGCCCGACTACTGAAGCAGGATTTGCCGAATGCCATTGAGGTGTTTAAATACGTCAATACCAAAGGCACCAACGAAAATGACAAGCACACGGCTTTGGTGGGCCTGATGCGGGCGTACGTTGAAGCCAGCGATTATACCAACGCCCTGAACGTAGCGGAGTACTTGCGGAACCAACCGCTCAACAAAACCAACACCCGCGATTTTTACCTGACCAAGGCGTATCTACACCAGCGGGCGGGGGAATACGCGATGGCCGTTGGTATTCTGGAAGCGGTCTTTCCGACCCTGAAAAAAGGAGAAAGAACCGCCCGACTACACCTGATTGCGGGACAGCTGTACGACCTGGTCGGGCAACCGGCCAAGGCTGTCGACCAGTACCAGCAGGTACTCCGGTCCCGCCCTACCTACGACCAATCCTTTTACGCCAATCTTTACGCCATTCAGAGCAACGGCCTCACCGGCGACCAGAAGCGGATGGCGCAGTCGGCCGAAACATTCGAAAATCTGCTGAAAGACCGTAAGAATGAGGATCTGAAAGACAAAATCTATTTTACGATGGGTCTGCTCGATGCCCGCAGCGGCCGGATTGAGCAGGCCATCAAACGCTACAGCCAGTCCATTCAGGCGGCCGGTGCCAACACCACACAGGTACCCTACACCTACCTGGAGATTGGTAAACTGTATTTCGAAAAAAAGGCCGACTACCTGAATGCCAAAGTATACTACGACAGTGCCCTGGCGCTACTGCCCAAACAGTCGCCGGATTACGCGGCCCTGCTGAGCCGCAAGACGACCCTCGATGAATTCGTTCAGTACAAAACAACCATCCGGACGGACGATAGCCTGCTGGCATTAGCCAAACTGGACCCGGATGCCCTGAATCGGCTGCTCGACAAAGCCATCGACCAGCGCGAAAAAGAGGATAAGGCACAGGCTGCCCTTGCCCAGCAAATTATTGATAAGGCAACAAACGGGAACAGCACCGCAGTGCCGGGAGCAACCAACTCAAACCTAACCCCCGGCGAACGGTGGGTGTTGTACAACCCCATTGCCCTGAGCCAGGGGAAACAGGAATTTGGCATACGCTGGGGAAACCGCCCCCTCGAAGACAACTGGCGACGCAGCAACAAAGAGGCATCAGCCGCTATAGCGGGCGTAAATAGTCCGGTGCAGGGGGCATCATCGGCCGCTACGGCTATTAACCCAAACCCGCCCCTGCCCCAGTCCGAAGCAGCCCGGGCCACGGATGCTACTATGGCACTGGCAACAAGTCGAAAAACGCAGCTGGAGGGAATGAAGCTCAAAATTCCGTTTACCCCGCAGGCGCAGGTCAGCGCCAACCAGCGCATTGAAAGCGCACTCTATAAGCTGGGAAAACTGTACAAATTTCAGTTCAATCAACCCGCCGACGCCATCCTGACGTTTGAGCAGTTGCTGAGCCGGTACCCGAACACCCTGCAGAAACCAGAGGTTTATTATTTGTTACACCTCTCAAACGAGCAACTGGGCAAGGCGTCATCGTGGAAAGATAAACTGCTGGCCGAATACCCGAATACCTCCTACGCTCGCTTGACGGGAAAGGCCATTAATCAAACAACGGATTCGGAAGCGCAGGCGCAAAAGACGTACACCGAAATCTACGAACTCTACAAAGCCAACAACCCAACCGAAGCCCTGGCGCGGGCCGAAAATGCACTCGGTCGGCTTGCCGGCAGTCAATTGGAGGACAAATTAGCGTTATTGCGTGTTATCCTGATTGGCAAGGTGAAAAACATAGACGCTTACCGGCAGGCCCTGGCCGAATACGTGCGCGACTATCCGGGTAGTCAGCTCCTGCCAAATGTAAAAGAAATGCAGGCTGCGGCAGAACAGACAGCCGCCAACAGAAAATAATCCGTTTTCGGCCTCTGAGCCGACAAGCTATTAATCCCTAAAAACAGCAATGATTGACTTTGCCCCCGGAAAATTCCGGACTATTATAAAAAACATCTGGCGCTTTTCGCTGCTGGGTATCCTCATGCTGGTGCTCTACGTGCTGGCCGTCAGCTACAATTTCCTGTGGCTCTTCGGCGGTATGCCGAGTTTAAAAGCCCTGGAAAACCCAAAGAGCGAAGAAGCATCGGAAGTGTATACGGCCGATAATCAGCTTCTGGGAAAGTATTACTCCGAGAACCGGACTCCCATTGAAATCTCACAGGTGTCGCCCAACGTTACCTCCGCCCTGCTGGCCACGGAGGATGCCCGTTTTGTTAAACACGCCGGCATCGACCCCCGCTCCCTGTTCCGGGCCGTGAGTGGCCTCATTACCTTCCGCGACGCGTCGAGTTCGGGGGGGGGTAGTACCCTGACCCAGCAAACGGCCAAAAATCTGTTCGATACCCGCCGGGAAGAACTGCGCGGCCCACTGGGCGATATTCCGCTTGTGGGGCTGGTGATTGCCAAAACCAAGGAATGGATACTGGCTGTGCGGCTGGAGCGCAACTATACCAAGCAGGAGGTGATGATGATGTACCTCAACACGGTATCGTTCGGCAACAACACCTACGGCATCAAAACGGCAGCTAAAACCTATTTCAGCAAAGAACCCTGGGCGCTGAATGTGGAAGAAGCCGCCCTGCTGGTGGGTATGCTCAAAAATCCGACCCTGTATAACCCGCGCCTGTATGAAGACCGCACCCGCGAACGCCGGAATGTGGTGCTGAGCCAGATGAAAAAGTACAAGTTCCTGACGCAGGAGCAGTTCTATACCTATAAAAACAAACCCCTGAAACTGGATTTCAGCATCGAGAACCAGAACACGGGCATGGCCGCTTATTTTCGGTCGGTGGTTAACGAAGACATCAGGCGGTGGATTAAGCAGTACAACGCCGAGAACCCGGATGCCGACCTCGACCTGTACACCAGCGGGTTGAAAATATACACCACCATCGACTCCCGGATGCAGGCTTACGCCGAGGAGGCCGTAATGGCGAACATGCGCGATCAACAGAAGAAATTCTACGAGCACTGGCGCGGCCGTAACCCCTGGGTGCAACCCAAAAAAGTGGGTAAGAAAACGATCTATGAGGAAAGTCCCGGCTTCATTCAGCGGGTAGCCCGCCGTACCACGCGGTA
Source organism: uncultured Cytophagales bacterium (assembly GCA_963782245.1). GTDB lineage: Bacteria > Bacteroidota > Bacteroidia > Cytophagales > Spirosomataceae > Spirosoma. The sequence goes on along the minus strand of CAWAJC010000020.1, from coordinate 153,538 downwards.
TAAGCAGCTGAAGGCAACCTACGGGGCGGATGAAAAAGCAATTTGGGCGGAGATGAACAAGCCCGTCAAGATGAAAGTATTTGTGTACGGCGGCAAGCGAAACGAGAAGGATACGACCATGAGTTCGCTGGATTCAATCCGGTACTACAAGCGCCTGCTCAATACGGGTTTTATGTCGATGGACCCGCGAAACGGCTACGTAAAAGCCTGGGTGGGGGGCATCAACTTCCGGCACATGAAGTTCGACCACGTTCGGCAAAGCCGGCGGCAGCCGGGTTCAACGTTCAAGCCGTTTATTTACCTGACCGCCATGGACCAGGGCTTCGTAACACCCTGTAGCCACATCACCGACGAACCCACCACCTTTGCGCATGGTGAAGACAATAACGGAGGCCCCGCCTGGACACCCAAAAACTCGAATGGGAAATACAGCTACCAGAGTTTGTCGCTTCGGGAGGCATTGGGCCGGTCAATAAACACGGTTAGTGCCCAACTAATCAAAAAAACGAGAGCGGCAGAGGTCATCAAATACGCCCACGAAATGGGAATACAAAGCAAAGACCTCCCCGAAAACCCCACGCTTTGTTTGGGCACGGGCGATGTGTCCGTGTACGAAATGGTCAGTTCTTACTGCGCCTTTGCCAACGGTGGCATGCGCGTGCGGCCCATGATGCTGATTCGGATTACCGACAAGAATGGCCAGGTGCTTAAAGAGTTCTCGCCCGATGCCAAACAGGTGATCAGCGCCAACCGGGCCTACGAAATGCTGCACCTGATGCGCGGAGCCGTAGAAGAACCCAACGGTACGGCCCAACGCCTGCGGACGCAGTACAAACTGTCGGAGGGCGGCAATGAGATTGCGGCCAAGACCGGTACCACCTCCAATTACTCCGATGCCTGGTTTATGGGCATGACCCAGCACCTGGTATCGGGGCTGTGGGTGGGGGGCGACGACCGGGCCATTCACTTCCGGACCATCGAGCTGGGTCAGGGTGGCCGGATGGCCATGCCCGCCTGGGCCATGTACATGCAGAAAGTGTACAAGGACCCCAGTCTGACGCAATACCGGCCCGAACCCTTTCGTAAACCAAACAACTTCCAGATTGATTGTGGTGGGTACTACATCGACTCATCCCAACGGTATGTTCCCCCCAAAGTGGTGCCGGGCGAAGATGACGAGATTTTGCAGTAAACGAGCAAAAAGCCAGCCCGTCGCTGGCTCTTTTCTTATCGAAATGACCAGCAACCTTTAGGCCCTATTCGTTGTTTTATAAGGCGGCTTTACCAGACCGGTTATCCGTTTACGTCCCGTTTATTCCAGCCTGTTGCTGACCATTGTATGCCCGAATTCGATTATAAGAAAGAATTAGCCAAAGTCCCCCACGAGCCGGGCGTTTACCGGTATTTCGATACGTCGGGAGAAGTCATTTACGTCGGGAAGGCCAAAGACCTCAAAAACCGCGTCAGTAGTTACTTTACCAACTCCAAAGGACACGACCGGAAAACATTACGGCTGGTGAGCCAGATCCGAAAAATCGAGTTTACCATCGTTCATACCGAATTTGATGCGCTGCTGCTCGAAAACCAGCTCATTAAACGCTACCAGCCCAAGTTCAATATCCTCCTGCGCGACGATAAAACGTACCCCTTCGTCTGCGTTACGAATGAGCACTTTCCCCGCGTACTCACTACCCGGCGTATCGACCGGAAGCAGGGCACGTTTTACGGGCCTTTTGCCAACCTGAAACCCATGTACACCGTGCTGGATATGTTCAGTCAGTTGTATACCATTCGCACCTGTAACTACAACCTCGCCCCGGAAAACATTGAAGCAGGTAAGTACAAGGTTTGTCTGGAATACCACATCGGCAACTGTAAAGGCCCCTGCGAAGGAAAACAGACCGAAGCCGATTACAACGGTGATGTGGAGCAGATCCACAACATTCTGAAGGGCAATCTGAAACCGGCGCAGGAGTACTTCAAAAATCGGATGGTGGATGCCGCGGGCGAAATGGCGTTTGAACAGGCGCAGAAGTACAAGGATAAAATGGACGTGTTGCAGCGGTTCCAGAGCAAATCGACCGTTGTGAATCCGAAAATTGCCGATGCCGATGTGTTTTCCATTGCCTCCGACGAAACAGCTGCTTACGTCAACTTCATGAAAGTGGTTAACGGCACCATTGTGCAGACCCACACGGTGGAGGTGAAAAAGAAACTGGACGAACCTGATACCGATATTCTGGCGATGCTGATTATCGAGTTTCGGGAGCAGTACGGCAGTCAGGCCAAAGAGTTGATTATAAACATTCCGCTCGATATGGACCTGAAGGCCGAAGTAACCGTTCCGCAAATTGGTGATAAACGGAAATTGCTGGATATGTCGCTGAAGAACGTGCTGTACTTCCGGCGCGAACGGCAGGAGCGGGCGGCTGCCGAAGCAACGGCCAACGCCAGCAAGAAAGACCGCGTACTCATCCGGCTCAAGCAGGATCTGCAGCTCAAAACCATTCCGAACCGCATCGAGTGTTTCGATAACTCCAACATTCAGGGAACTAACCCCGTGGCGGCCATGGTGTGTTTTATCGGGGGCAAACCAGCGAACAAAGAGTACCGGCACTTTTCCATTAAAACCGTAATTGGTCCCAATGACTTTGCCAGCATGTATGAGGTTGTTACGCGCCGGTACAGCCGCGTACTCACCGAAGGCCTCGACATGCCCGACCTGATCGTGATTGATGGGGGCAAGGGGCAGCTCAGTGCCTCCTGCGATGCTCTCAAGGACATGGGGCTGTACGGAAAAGTACCCATCATCGGTATTGCCAAGCGGCTGGAAGAAATTTACTTTCCCGAAGACAACCTCCCCCTGTACATCGACAAAAAGTCGGAATCGCTGAAACTCATCCAGCGTATCCGCGACGAAGCGCACCGCTTTGCCATCACGTACCACCGCGACAAACGCAGTCGCAACAGTCTGATCAGCGAGTTGGAAAACGTAGAGGGAGTGGGTAAGAAAACGGCGGCCAAACTCCTGAAGCATTTTAAAGGCGTGAAAAAAATTCGGGAAGCCACCTTCGATGAAGTGGCCGAAGTAGTGGGTAATGACCGGGCAACCAAATTGAAGACTTACTTCGACACCATTCAAAACGGGTAGACCGGAAGGGTCACCGACCGACCTATAGCGGGCCCGACGGCACTGTGCCACCGGGCTCATTACAGCGCATCAATTGCGTCCTTTAATAAGCTATTTTTCAGGTAAAATATACTACACCGTCGGGAAATATACTCATTACTTAATAGCTATAAATACTCAAAGTTTTATTCAAAAAAAATAGTAATTTCAGGAAATTACCCGATTACTATTCCTTATCCACTTATCGCGGGTTAAGAAATATTTTTTTTCTCTTCTTCAGGAATATAATGATACTTATTCAGTAGCATTGCTTACAAAAAAATCATTTTACACGCGTACACAAGTCTACTGCTATTCCAGCATCTAAAACGACATACTATTAAACCGACACAATTAAAATACATTGACAGTGAGATACTTATATGCTCCTATGAAAAAAATGAACTATGTTATACGATTGAAAAATATACATAGAAAACATTTTCAGTAAACATCCGACTAAGAAAGTGGCCAGGCTCTCTTTTACACGTTTATCAGAATAATATTCTTCTTTTTTCACGTTATAATCTATATAGTACCACCGCGTCGGGCCGATGCGCTTTTTGTTTCATCACCACTTTTTTTTAGCCCGTATAGCCCCCCTTAACCATATTTCAATATATTTGTCATTACACATTACTCAATTTATATCTTTTCCTAACTTAAACTATGTATTATGCGTAAGTTTTTACTAGCACAGTGCCTGCTGTGTTTATTCGCTATCCCACTGCTGGCTCAGGATATTGCCGTGAGTGGTAAAGTTACATCGGGTGAAGACGGCTCCACGCTCCCCGGTGTGAACGTTCAGATCAAGGGAACATCGCGCGGTACCAGTACGGATGCTGCCGGCACGTTTCAGCTCAATGCGCCAACGGGTTCAACGCTGGTTTTTAGCTTCATCGGTTTCACAACACAGGAAGTTGCCCTCGGTAATCGAACTAACATTTCCGTTACACTGGCCCCCGATGCTTCGCAACTGCAGGAAGTAGTCGTTACGGCCCTGGGCATTGCCCGCGAGAAAAAGGCCCTGAACTATGCCGTGCAGGAAGTGAAGGCCGACAAGCTGAATTTTGCCCGGGAACAAAACGTGGGTAACGCGCTGGCCGGTAAAGTAGCCGGGGTACAGGTACTGGGGCAGTCGGGAGCCAAGTTTGGCAACCCGAACATCCGGATCCGGGGTGTCAACTCCCTGACGGGTGGCGACCCACTCTACGTAGTGGACGGTACCGTGACGGACATCAGCCAGGTAAACATGGACGATGTAGAGAACCTGACGGTGCTGAAAGGCCCATCGGCTACAGCTCTGTACGGTAACCGTGCTTCAGCAGGGGTTATCGTGATTACGACCAAGCGGGCTCAGGCCGGCGAAACCCGGTTAGACATCAACCACAGTACAACCCTGGATATGGTGGCCCTGCTACCCAAGTACCAGAATGAGTACGGCGGGGGTTACTCGCAGAATTTCGAGAAATTTGAGTTTGACCCGGCCCTTCACCCGGCCAGCTGGCAGTCTTTCAACGGCCAGAACCTGATCGACTATTCGGCCGATGAAAGCTGGGGACCTAAACTGGATGGTACACCGCACCGCTCGGCAGCCTCGTGGCTACCCGGCCCGCAATTTGGTCAGCTGACGCCGTTTTCCCCGAACCCGAACAACGTGCGCAACTTCTTCGAGAAGCCCATCAGCAATAACACCAACATCGCGTTTTCGAAAGGTACGGAAGCGTTCCAGAGCCGCATTTCGTACACGCACATCATCAACAATGGTATCGTTCCAAACTCGTCGCAGACACGGGACTATGTGAGTGCGAAGAACTCCATCAAGTTTGCCGAGAAACTGACGGCCAACCTCAACATCAACTACACAACGGTAGGCACCAATAACCAGCCAGCCGACCGGTACGGCTCGTCGGGAGGTACAACTCCACAAAACAGCCCACTTGGCATCAGTAACGCGACGCTGAACGGCTATAACCAGACGATTGGTTCGTTCAACCAGTGGTTTCAGCGGCAGTTGCCCATCGAGGATCTGCAGAATTATAAAAACCCCGATGGCACCTACCGCAGCTGGAACATCGGTGGCCCAACGGACCCCCGCCCCAAGTACTGGGATAGCCCCTACACGCAGGTGTATGAGAACACGAACGAAAACCGCAGCAACCGCCTGTTTGGTGACATCGGCCTGGCGTATCAAATTCTGCCCTCGTTGAAGGCATCGGCAACGGTTCGTCGCGACCAGAATAACTTCTACCAGCAGGCCCGCATTGCTACCGGCACGCTGAACGCGGGTGGTAAGGGAGCCTTCTCTACGCTGGGAGCCAACTCGGTAGAGAACAACTACGAAGCGCTGGTTAACTATAACAAGAACTTTGAGGATTTCTCGGTAGTGGCGCTGGCCGGTGGTAACGTCCGGTACAACCGCACCGAAGCCTTGTTCCAGGCAACGGTAGGCGGTTTGAACGCGCCGGGCTTTTATAACATTGCGGCTTCTATTGACCGGCCCCTATCGAATAACTACACGTATGAGCGCCGGGTAAACAGCGTATTTGGTAACGTGAGTGTAGGATTCCGCGATTTTGTGTTTGTGGAGGCTTCCATCCGGAATGACTGGTCATCGACGCTGCCAGCCGGTAATAACTCGTACCTGTACCCGTCCATTTCTGCCGGTTTGGTTTTCACCGAACTGATACCGAAAAACAACTGGCTGTCGTACGGTAAAATCCGGGCTGGTTACGCGCAGGTGGGTACAGACGTTGATCCCTACCGCACATCGCTCGCGTATAACATTGGCACACCCTATGGCGGCTCGGCCACGTCCTTCCTGCCGGGTCAGTTGCCCAATGCCAACCTGCTGCCCGGCCTTTCTTCTTCCTACGAAGGCGGTATCGACCTGAAATTTGCGCATAACCGCATTGGTCTGGAGTTCACGGCCTATCAGAACGACAACAAAAATCAGATTATCCCCCTGCCGGTGGCTCCAACCAGCGGATACTCGAACGCCATTGTTAACGCCGGTCTGATTCAGACGTCGGGTCTGGAGTTGCACATTTATGCCAACCCCATCCGCAATGCGAACGGCTTCACCTGGGAATTTGACATCAACGCCGACCGCAACCGCACCAAAGTGGTTAGTTTGGTAGATGGCCTGGACAATTACCAGATCGACGGCCCAACCTGGCGTACGCTCACCCTCAACGCCCGCACGGGCGAAGATTGGGGCCTGCTGGTTGGCCAGGGTATCAAGAAAGATGACAACGGACGTAATCTGATATATCCGGCCACGCAGGCAAACATCGATGCGGGTATTGCGGGTCTGTACGTAAAGGAAAACAACGTGAAACTAGGTTCGGTACTGCCGAAGTTTAAAGGTGGCTGGTTGAACACATTTACGTACAAAAACGTAACCCTGCGCATCAACACGGACTTCGTAGTAGGAGGTAAATTTTTCTCGACCACCAAGATGTTCAATGCCTACTCTGGTTTGGCAGCAGAAACGGCTGGTCTGAACGAACTGGGCAACGAAAAACGCAGTGATCCGGCTACCGGAGGTGGTCTGTTGCTGGATGGTGTAACGAGCGAAGGCCAGCAGAATACGTATCGGGTCGATACCCAGAACTACTACGAAAACTGGCTGTTTGCCCTGAATGAAAAATGGATTTACGACAAGACCTACGTGAAACTGCGCGAAGTATCGTTCGGTTACAACCTGCCGAAGAGCATGCTGGGCGGTTGGGCCAAGTCGGCCAATATCTCGTTTATTGCCCGTAACCCACTGTTGATTTACAGTGCTGTTGGCGGTGGTATCGACATCTCCGAATCCGAAACCATCTGGACGGAAGGCGGTCAGCTGCCCCCGGTTCGTTCGTTCGGGGTTAACGTACGACTGGGTTTTTAATCAAACAGACACCATCCATAAGGAAGGCTGGTTTTTATTCGTTATATGATTAAGCCATCCTTCGTTATGCATGTTCACAAACGATTTTACAACAATGAAAGGATATAAGTATTTATTTTTCGCGGGTCTGCTGTCGATGACAACCGCCTGCAATGATTTTGGGGATATCAACGTCAACCCCAATAGTCCATCGGCCCCCAACACGTCCAGTTTATTTAGCGGGGCTATCCGCACGGTTGGTACCATCAACAACCAGGTGGGTCCGGGTTCCTACAACGGTGTACCGGCCATTTATGTGCAGCAGCTGGGTGATGTGACGTACATTGAGGAATCGCGGTACAAGACCATTAATTTCAACTACAACGCGCTGTATTCGGGCCCGCTGGTCAACCTTCAGCAGGTTATCAACCTCAATACGAATGCCGACACGAAGGTTGCGGCAGCCGCTAACGGTTCCAACGCCAATCAGATTGCCATTGCCCGGATTCTGAAAGCCTATTTCTTTCAGTTTATTACTGACCGATGGGGCGATGTACCGTACTCTCAGGCGCTGAAAGGCAGTGAGAACTTCTCGCCCGCTTTCGACAAACAGCAGGATATTTACACGGACCTGTTCAAAGAGTGGAAAGAAGCAGCTGCCCAGTTTGATGGGGGGAAAGCTGTGGTAGGGGATATTCTGCTGAACGGTAATGCCACCCGCTGGAAAAAGTTTGCCAACTCGCTGCGCCTGATTGCCGCGCTGCGTATCTCCAAAGTCGATCCTGCCAAAGGAAGAGCCGAATTCAACGCGGCCCTGGCGGATGGTGTGCTGACGTCCAATGACGACAATGTTCAGTACAGGTTCCTGAGCGATCAGAACAACTGGAATGGCCTGTATGACAACTACGATTTCAGCAACCGGAAAGACTTTGCGGTGAGCGACACGTACGTTAACTACCTGAAAAGCGTAAACGATCCCCGCCTGCCGTATCAGGCAGCCCCGAATCAGAAAGGGGCGTACGTTGGGGTGCCGTACGGTGTTTTCCCGTCTCCGGGTAAAGCGCAGGATTTTTCGCTGGCGGGTACCATGGTCAGTCAGGCAACGTCACCAGCCAACATCATGACCTATGCGCAGGTGTTGTTTGCTCAGGCCGAAGCGGCTAAACTGGGCTGGACCACCGGCAACGCCAAAACGCTGTACGAAGCCGCCGTGAAAGCGTCTTTGCAACAATGGATGGGAACGGGTTATACCGAGGCCGCCTACACCGCCTACATTGCCCAACCGAATGTAGCCTATACGGATGCCAACGCCATTGAGCGCATTGCTACCCAACGCTGGGTTGCCCTGTTTCTGCAGGGACAGGAGAGCTGGAATAGCTGGCGCCGGACGGGCTATCCCGTGCTGAAGCCAGCCCCAACCACGCTGAATGGTGGTACCGATATCCCCCGCCGACTGGCTTACCCGGTAACGGAAACGACGCTGAACGCCAAAAATTACGCAACCGTACTGACACAGCAGGGAGCCGATGATCAGTACACCCGCGTGTGGTGGGATAAGAAATAACAGTATCTGTAAATGAGTACGAGGGGCGGGCCGACACAATTGGCCCGCCCTTTTATTTTTTTACCGTATAATAAACAGAGCACCTGTCAATAAGTCAATTTCTTCTACATTTAGCCATAAACTGGTTATTGCCCGTTATGGTATCCCGCCACCTGCTCTTACTCCTGCTGTTTGTCCCGCTTTCGGGATTACCTCAATTTAGTCAGCCCGGAGCAACCGATCCAGCACCCCGGCCGGATGCGCCCATCACCAATCAGTTCGACCACCTGTCGGTTGAAAATGGTTTGTCGAATAATTCCGTCAGTTGCATCCTGCAGGATCGGGAGGGCTACATGTGGTTCGGCACCAACGATGGGCTGAACAAATACGACGGCCACACCTTCACCCAGTTTAAGCCTGACCTGAACAACCCGGCACATAGTTTTCAGAACAACCAGATTTATCATTTGTGCGAAGACCACGCCAACCGGTTGTGGGTAGCTACACTGGGGGGGCTGCACGAGGTCGATAAGCAAACGGGCCGGGTTACCCCCCACCCTATTTACGCCGTCAATGCCGACAAATGGAACTACCAGCACTCCGTTTACGAAGACAGTCGGCACGTACTATGGGTCAGTACACTGGCAGGCCTGGCCCGGTACGAACCGGCGTTGCATCGGTTTACCCTGTTTCCGGTTCCCCAGCCCATGGCGAGCATCAAAACGGTGTTCGAGGACCCACAGCATCGGTTTTGGGTGGCCACTTACGAGGGTCTATACCTCTTCGACCGGGATACTGGCCGGTTTACCCTGGTCCCCACTCCGGTTGCTGCCGGGGCGGCTCAGCCAACATTCATTGCGTTTTATCTCGATCCGCAGCAGGTACTCTGGCTGGGAACATCCACCGCCGGGTGTGGCCTGTACCAACTCGATTTACGCCGTCAGCCCTGGCAGCTGGAGCGGTATAATCCAACTCGCCCCCCCATCTCCTACGCCTTTCTGAACTCCATCCACAGCGATGCAAAAGGCATTATCTGGGTAGCCACCACCACCGGACTGGTGCGCGTTGATCCGGCAACAAACCAGGTGTTTACCTGTCATCCCGATTCGGACGCGCCCAGGGGAATCAGCAGTAATTTTGTGCAAGCCGTTTACCACGACCGGGCCGGAACCCTCTGGGCCGGCACCGACAATGGCATTGACCGGCAGGCCATCAACACCAAGCCCTTCATGACCTACCAGGCCCGGCCCAGCCGGAGTACGGCCAACCTGCTGGAAAACAAAGTGGTGGCCCTATTGCCCGACACCAGTGGCCATTTCTGGATAAGTACGGGTTTCAGCGTCTATAAACCCGCCACCGGTAACCGGCCACCACCGCTCCTCCCGCCCGAAAAACTGGGCGCTACCAGCCAGTTTAAAAACTTTACGCAGGCATTTATGCCCGATGGCTCCGGGGGCCTCTGGCTGGGTACCTGGGCGGGTTTATACCACGTTGACCGGGCAACCGGGCGTTTTGATTATTACCCCTCCGAGGTACCGGTTGAGTACATGAGCCGGGCACCATCGGGCGAAATCTGGGTGGGCGGCTTTATTGTGCCTAATTCGGGCATTGCGTGCTTCAACTCCGTTACCCACCGCTATCGTTATTACAAATATGACCCAGACAACCCTCGTGGTTTGCCAGAGCAGTATATTCATGGCTTACTGGTTAGCCGGACGGGCGACGTATGGATACCCTTCCGCAAGAATGGGATTGGCCGCCTGTCTGCCAGAACCGGGCGTTTTATCCACTACCGGGCGGGCCCGAAAACCGGGTTGAACAACAATGCCATTCAGACCATTTACGAAGACGACCAGGGTGTTATCTGGGTTGGTACGCAGCAGGGGGGCCTAAACCGGTTCGATGCCCAGACGAGCCGCTTCTCCGCCTACACAACCCAGGATGGGTTACCCAGCGATAATATTTCCGCCATCACCAATGACAAAGCAGGGCGCTTGTGGCTCAGTACCGACAAGGGGCTGTGCCGGTTTGATCCCCGCACAAAGTCTGTGCGCACCTACCGCAAATCGGATGGGTTACCCAGCAATGACTTCCTTAGAAATGCCGTTTTCCGGCAGCCGAACCGGCTCTTTTTCGGTAGCCTGAATGGTATCGTTTCCTTCAACCCCGACAGCATCCGTGAGGATACCCGCCCTTTTCCCGTTTACATCACCGCCTTACGGGTGCTGGACAAGCCCCGCCTGCTAACCGACAGCATCATTACCCTGCAGCACGACGAAAACTTTCTATCGTTTGAGTTTGCGGCTTTGTCGTACACCCATCCCGAACAAAACCAGTACGCCTACCAACTCGTTGGAGTCGATAAAAACTGGGTTCAGAACGGAAATCGGTTCGTAGCCAACTACACCAGTTTGTCGCCGGGGCACTACACTTTCCGGGTCAGGGCGGCCAACAGCGACGGCGTCTGGAACAAAAAAGGAGCCTCGGTCCAACTGACTATCCGGCCCCCGTGGTGGGCTACCTGGTGGGCTTATAGCCTGTACGCCCTCCTGATGAGCGGAGCCATCTGGGGTTACATTCAATTTTACACCAACCGGATCCGGCAACGGCAGGAGCTGGAGCTTAACCGTCGGAAAACGGAACAGCTCAAAACGGTCGATGAGCTGAAAACCCGTTTTTTCTCTAACATCACCCACGAATTCCGGACGCCCCTTTCGCTGATTATCTCGCCAATTGACAAGTTACTGCAGGCCAGCCAGCTCGATGCCCCCACCCGGCAAACGCTGGCGTTGGTTCAGCGCAATGCCAACCAGCTTCTCCGGCTGATCAATCAGTTGCTGGACCTCTCCAAACTGGAAGCCAACCACATGGACGTATCCCTGATGCGGGGCGATGTAAACTTTTTTGTTCAGCAGCTTACAGAGTCGTTCCGGCCAATGGCCGATCAGAAAGCAATCGATCTGACCTTCATAACCGACGGATTGGGTCAGGATGAGCGTTTGTTCGATGCCGACAAATGGGAGAAAATCCTGACGAACCTGCTGTCTAATGCGCTGAAGTTTACGGATAGCGGTGGCCAGGTAGCCGTGGCACTCAGGGCCGATCTATCGTTGCCATCGAACGGACGTTTTCCCGTAACCATGCGTATCACCGATTCGGGCATTGGCATTTCGCCCGAAAACCTGCCGCATATTTTTGATCGATTTTACCAGGTAGATACATCCCATACCCGGGTGTACGAAGGGACCGGCATTGGCCTGTCGCTGGTGAAAGAGCTGGTGGATCTGATGGGTGGCACCATTATCGTTGATAGTCAGCCGGGTAAGGGTAGTACGTTTCTCCTGACGCTACCGATCTATCCGGTGAGTTTGTATACCCAAGCCCCAAAGGCACACCTGGTACGAAATACCCCTGCCCTGCTTGCGGTCCCCGTTTCGGTCGTGGAGGGGGGGCAACCGATGGAAAACGAAGAAATACCGCTAATTCTCATCGTGGAAGACAATGCTGAGCTGAGTGGTTTTCTGGCGGACTCGTTAACACCGGCCTACCGCGTTCTGCAGGCAGGCGATGGCGAGGAGGGCTGGCAACGGGCGCAAACCGAACTCCCGAACATCGTTATTTCAGATGTAATGATGCCGAAAATGGATGGCTACGAATTAACGCACCGCATCAAAAACCACCCCCATACAGATCATATAGCCGTGGTTATTCTATCGGCAAAAGCGGCTCACAGCAGCCGGATTGAGGGATTGCAGGAAGGAGCTGATGATTACATCGCGAAACCGTTTCATCTGGACGAGTTATTACTGCGCCTGAGAAACATAATCTCCTACCAGCAGAAACTGCGCGATCAATACCGCCAGCAGTTTACCGAACCGAACACGCCCAGCCCCGTTAACGGGGTAGACGATGTCTTTCTGCAACGGACCTATGACCTGCTGGAAAAACACCTCAGCGACCCCTCATTTACCGTCGACTGGCTGGCCGACGAACTGGCCATGAGCCGCAAAACCCTCTACCGGAAAATCCATAGCCTGGTGCAGCTGAACCCCCACGATCTGATACGGCAGTACCGCTTGCGCCGGGCAACCGATCTACTGCGGGCGGGGCATAACTCCTCCCAAACGGCTATCCTGACGGGGTTCAAAAATCACTCCTACTTCACCACCGTTTTCAAGGAATTTTACCATAAAACGCCCACCGAGTTCACATCCAGCGATGCCAACGATACGCCGTGAGCCCGATACTTACAACGGAGTGGCTATCAATTTTGGGACTATTCCTTTCGATTAGGGGACAGTTTGCACTAAAGGCGGGCAAGTATGCAGTCAGTATTTATACATTTACCGCGAGGCTGGCTATTGCCAGTCTTTCCTTAATCACTCCTTATTTTCACCACAGATGAAAAAGAACTATTTACACCCAACACACCGCGTTTTACTGCCCCTGCTCTGGGCACTCCTGGCTGTAAGCCAGGCAACCTGGGCACAGTCCATTCCCGACCCCCAGTGGGCCAGGGTAGGCAACAGGGTAGCCATCACCAATGATGGCAACATCGCCACCTCTGGGGAACTGAGTTCAGGCCCCCAGGGGATACGACCAAGACAGGTGGTAAAATATGATTTGCAGGGCAATGTACTCTGGCAGAGTGGCGCACTGGTAGGACAGTCTTATTTAGGAGGGAAGCTGCCAACTCCCGGCACTTGCCCCTGCGTTGGTGGCTATGCCATTATCGAGAATATCCTGCACATGAACCCAGCCCCGGATGGCGGCATCAGGCTTACAGGAAGCGAATATGGTGGCCGTGGGGTAATCACCAGCCTAAACGCAGCGGGCCAACAAGGCTACAGAGATTATGGGGGCGGTACAAATGCCATGCTGGCCACGCCCGATGGAGGCAATTTAAACCTTAATACGACACGGGAACTTACAAGTGCAGGGGTCGAGAAAACAGTAGTCTCCGTGGAGAAAACGGAAAAATCACCCTTTACTACCAAAATCGCCTACCCTAACCCTCCCAATTTTACTGGCGGCTTAACATATGGAAATACGGTAATCAATACGCCCGATGGGGGCTTTCTAATCGTCGGACTTTATAACCAATACGGAACTGACCGCGGAGCTACCTTTGCCCATCAGGGTTGGATGGCGAAGCTGGATGCGGCCGGCAATGTATCCTGGCAAAAGCTAATCTCTGCTCCTGGTCCGAATTACAGTAAGCAACTATCCTTCATTATGGACGCCATCGTATCGGCCGATGGGACAGGCTATACGTTAGTTGGACAAATTGACTATAGCACCACACTGGTGGTGGAAATTGATTTCAATGGCGATGTCAAAACAGGCCGGGTAAAAGTCATTGAGGGACAACAGGCCTCCAACGCCTACATCACTCCCTACACGGGAAGCGGTGGTAAAAAATACTATGCCGTTGGTAATACCGCGCAGACGGGCCGATTAGACCCCCAAATCCGGCTGGTCGATTCAAACGACCTCTCCAGCGTAGCCAGCCGGGTCTTTCCGGGTCCGGGTGAGAGTCGCCTTACCAACATCGCCACCGCCGGGGATGGTAGTCTGGTGTTCGTGACCGACAACAACCAATTGGTCAAACTCCAGCCCGAACCCATAATCCAACCCCCGGTTGGCGCGCTGACTCTGACTACGCCTACCTACAACTGCACCACCGGGGCCTTCACCTTCAACACCTCGGGGGGCAACGGCTCGACCATCGAGTACATGGCACCGGGCATCACCGGATGGACCACCAACCCCAACCAGTTCGTCGATGAAGGATCCCGCACCGCCCTTGACGTACAGCCTTTCACCCTGATGGCCCGCCAGAACGGGGTCACCGTTACGCTCCTGTGGGACCTGAGAGCCTTTTGCAACGGGGGGCCGCCCCAACCCCCGGTTGGCGCCCTGACACTAACCGCACCGACCTATAACTGCGCCACCGGGGCATTCACCTTCAACACCACCGGAGGCAATGGGAACACCATCGAGTACATGGCACCGGGCATCACCGGATGGACCACCAACCCAAACCAGTTCGTCGATGAAGGATCCCGCACCGCCCTTGATGTGCAGCCTTTCACCCTGATGGCCCGCCAGAACGGGGTCACCGTTACCCTGATCTGGGACTTGAGAGCCTACTGTAATGGTGGGCCACCCCAACCACCGGTTAACCCGCCCACCGGTGCACTGACCCTGACTGCCCCCACCTACAACTGTGCCACCGGGGCATTCACCTTCAACACCACCGGAGGCAATGGCTCCCTCATCGAGTACATGGCCCCCGGCATCACCGGATGGACCACCAACCCAAACCAGTTCGTCGACGAAGGCTCCCGCACGGCCAACGATGTACAGCCCTTCACGCTCTCGGCCCGTCAGAACGGAGTCACCGTGACCCTGGTCTGGAACCTGAAAGCCGCCTGTGGCCGGGCCCGCCTGGCCGCCCTGCCCGAGCCGGGTACCGGCCTGCGGGTGCGGGTGCTGGGCAACCCAGTGCTCAACCAGACGGCGGAGGTGGACATTACGGGGGCTGAGCGTCAGGCAGTGCAGCTGAATCTGGTTGATTTGCAGGGTCGGGTGCTGCATCAGCAGCGCATCGAGCAGGCCCAGGCCCTGCAGCGGGTGCGGGTGCCAGTAGGTGCGGGCAGTGGGGTATTGCTGCTCAACGTGAGCACCCCAACCCAGAGCCAGCAGGTCAAACTACTAAAACCCTGAATAATCAGGCCAGGCGTTACGCACGACCGCGCAACGCCTGGCCACCCCTTTACTTCACCCTTTACATCATATAACTATGAAAAGGAACTATTTACACCTAAAAAACCGCGTACTATTGGCTTTGCTCTGGGCACTCCTGACCGTAAGCCAGGCAACCTGGGCCCAATCCATTCCCGACGCCCAGTGGGCCAGGGTAGGTCGTACGCTTACTATTACCAACGATGGCAACATTGTAACGGGCGAAAGCATCTTTATCCCAAACAATCCCGGCTTTCCGGGGCAGGGAGGAGATCGATTGGTGAAGTACTCCCTTCGGGGAGATCAAATCTGGTCAACGGGATTGCTGAAAGGAGGTTTTCCCTTGGGCGGGAAAATACCCGGATTTGATTTTGAATCCATCAGTCGAATCACAGCATCAGCGGCCAGTGCCGATGGCGGTGTAACAGTAGCCGGACCATTGAACCTCAGGGGAGGGATCAATGTGGCTGTCAAAGTTAACAAAGACGGTGGTTCAGGGTCATGGCAGGATAGTGAAACTTTCGGTGGTGTATTAAGTGATATGGTTACCACACCCGATGGCGGATTTATTATATTAAGTTCCGCTACATCCAGTCAACCAAATACGCCATCGACAGTGGTTCTGCGTAGATACAATTCGGGCAAACAACTTGTCTGGACAAAACAAATTGCTTACCCCGGATCAGCCAACCCCGATATCGGTTTGACAAAAGGGAATACCATCATCAATACACCCGATGGTGGCTTCTTGATCGTCGGATTCTATAATCAATATGGACTTAACCCTAAAGATTCCGGTGCCAGTCAGGGTTGGATGGCGAAGGTGGATGCAGCCGGCAATGTATCCTGGCAAAAGCTAATCTCCGCTCCTGGTCCGAATTACAGTAAGCAACTATCTATCATCACGGACGCCATCGTATCGGCCGATGGGGCAGGCTATACGTTAGTTGGACAAATTAACTTTAACGCTACACTGGTGGTGGAAATTGATTTCAATGGCGATGTCAAAACAGGCCGGGTAAAAGTCGTTGATGGACTAGAATCCACCAACGCCTACATCACTCCCTATAAGGGAAGCGGTGGTAAAAAATACTACGCCATTGGTAATACTGCGCAGACGGGCCGATTTGACCCAAAAATCCGGCTGGTCGATCAAAACAACCTCTCCGTTGTAACCGGCCGGACTTTTCCCGGACCCGGCGCCAGTTCGCTGACCGGCATCGCCACCGCCGGGGATGGTAGTCTGGTGTTCGTGACCGACAACAACCAATTGGTCAAACTCCAGCCCGAAGCCATAACCCAACCCCCGGTTGGCGCTCTGACCCTGACTGCGCCCACCTACAACTGCGCCACCGGGGCCTTTACCTTCAATACGTCCGGGGGTGACGGCTCGACCATCGAGTACATGGCCCCCGGCATCACCGGATGGACCACCAACCCCAACCAGTTCGTCGATGAAGGCTCCCGCACCGCCCTTGACGTACAGCCTTTCACCCTGATGGCCCGCCAGAACGGGGTCACCGTTACGCTCCTGTGGGACCTGAGAGCCTTTTGCAACGGGGGGCCCCACCACCACCCCCACCACCGGGCGCTCTGACCCTGACTGCGCCCACCTACAACTGCGCCACCGGGGCCTTTACTTTCAATACGTCCGGGGGTGACGGGACGACTATCGAGTACATGGCACCGGGCATCACCGGATGGACCACCAACCCTAACCAGTTCGTCGACGAAGGCTCCCGCACCGCCCTTGATGTGCAGCCCTTCACCCTGATGGCCCGCCAGAACGGGGTCACCGTTACGCTCCTGTGGGACCTGAGAGCCTTTTGCAACGGGGGGCCACCCCCACCACCCCCACCCCCACCGGGTGCCCTGACCCTGACTACGCCCACCTATAACTGCGCCACCGGGGCCTTCACTTTCAACACCACCGGGGGCGACGGCACGACCATCGAGTACATGGCACCGGGCATCACCGGATGGACCACCAACCCAAACCAGTTCGTTGACGAAGGCTCCCGCACGGCCAACGATGTGCAGCCCTTCACCCTGTGGCCCGTCAGAACGGAGTCACCGTGACCCTGGTCTGGAACCTGAAAGCCGCCTGTGGCCGGGCCCGCCTAGCCGCCCTGCCCGAGCCGGGTAGCGGCCTGCGGGTGCGGGTGCTGGGCAACCCGGTGCTCAATCAGACGGCCGAGGTTGATATTACGGGGGCTGAGCGTCAGGCAGTGCAGCTGAATCTGGTTGATCAGCAGGGTCGGGTGCTCCATCAGCAGCGCATCGAGCAGGCCGAGTCGGTCCAGCGGGTGCGGGTACCAATGGGCGCGCAGGCGGGGGTGTTCTTGCTCAACGTGAGCACCTCAACCCAGCGCCAGCAGCTCAAACTGGTAAAACCCTGACTAATACGGTCAGTCGTTACGCACGACCGCGTAACGACTGACCACTACTTCTGTTCCCCCTTTATTCGTTATATCCATGAAAAAATTCTATGTACACCCAACACAACCCCTGTTGATGCTCCTGCTCTGGGCAGGGTTATTCATGCCCCTGCTCACGGGGGCACAGACGATCCCCGACCCCCAATGGGCCAGGGTGGGCAGTACGCTGGCCATTACCACTGATGGCAATATTGTTACATCAGCCAATTTACTAGGAACCGGTATCCCGCTTACAACACCAGTCGGGCTCAAAAAATATGACCTACAGGGAAACCAAGTCTGGCAAGCTGGCCCGCTGGCAGGTGTTTCCTATATAGCGGGGAAACTACCGCCCGGTTTTTGCCCCTGCGTTGGTGGCGTTAGTGTTATTGACAGAATTGTACGGATAGACCCGGCACCAGATGGCGGTATCCATCTTTTGGGTAATGAATGGGGGGGCGCTGGGGTTCGAACCAGTGTAGATGCTACAGGCCGCCAAGCTGGGAGCAACCCTAGTGGCGGGGGCTTTCCCCTACTAGCAACGCCCGACGGTGGTGGTTTGTATTCTGGTAGCTTCGTAGAGGTCTTAGGTTATGGCCAGGCGAGAATTGGTCTATCGGTTACAAAAACAGGCAATCCATCCTGGGAAACCAAATTCCCCTTCCTTGGTACTGTGCAACTCAGTCTGGTGCAAGTTAATGTAGCCATCAACACCCCCGATGGGGGCTACCTGCTGGCAGGCTTTCACAGGAGCGGTACTGATGATATATATCGGGGTTGGATAGCTAAACTGGATGGGCAGGGGAACATATCCTGGCAAAAGCTAATCGATATACCGGTTCCGGGTCCGAATGATTTTTCCCCGCTTACCATTATGGATGCTACCCTATCGACCGATGGCACTGGTTATGCGCTGGTGGGGCAGGGAAAGAATCGATCCAACAATAATGCTACGGTGCTGGCAGAGATTGACCTGAACGGCAATGTTAAACCAGGACGGGTGAAAGCCATTGACCTGCTACAGGCGACCAACGCCTACATCACTACCTACACCGGCAGTGGTGGCAAAAAGTACTACGCAGTGGGAAATACTACTCTACTCGACCGGCCTGACCCGCAGATTCTGCTGGTCGATCCCGGCACATTAATAACGGTAGCCAAACGCATTTTTCCCGGACCCGGCGCCAGTTCGCTGACCGACATCGCCACCGCCGGGGATGGTAGTCTGGTGTTCGTGACCGGCAACAACCAACTGGTCAAACTCCAGCCCGAACCCATAATCCAACCCCCGGTCGGCGCCCTAACCCTGACTACGCCTACCTACAACTGCCAGACCGGGGCATTCACCTTCAACACCTCGGGGGGCAACGGCTCCCCCATCGAGTACATGGCCCCCGGCATCACCGGCTGGACCACCAATCCAAACCAGTTCGTCGACGAAGGCTCCCGCACCGCCCTTGACGTACAGCCTTTCACCCTGATGGCCCGCCAGAACGGGGTCACCGTTACGCTCCTGTGGGACCTGAGAGCCTTTTGCAACGGGGGACCGCCCCCACCACCACCCCCCCCACCGGGTGCCCTGACCCTGACTACGCCCACCTATAACTGCGCCACCGGGGCCTTCACCTTCAACACCACCGGAGGCAACGGCTCGACCATCGAGTACATGGCCCCCGGCATCACCGGATGGACCACCAACCCCAACCAGTTCGTCGACGAAGGATCCCGCACCGCCCTTGATGTGCAGCCTTTCACCCTGATGGCCCGCCAGAACGGGGTCACCGTTACCCTGATCTGGGACTTGAGAGCCTACTGTAATGGTGGGCCACCCCAACCACCGGTTAACCCGCCCACCGGTGCACTGACCCTGACTGCGCCCACCTACAACTGCGCCACCGGGGCATTCACCTTCAACACCACCGGGGGTGACGGGACTACTATCGAGTACATGGCACCGGGCATCACCGGATGGACCACCAACCCAAACCAGTTTGTTGACGAAGGCTCCCGCACGGCCAACGATGTGCAGCCCTTCACCCTGATGGCCCGTCAGAACGGAGTCACCGTGACCCTGGTCTGGAACCTGAAAGCCGCCTGTGGCCGGGCCCGCCTAGCCGCTCTGTCCGAGCCGGGTACGAGCCTGCGGGTGCGGGTGCTGGGCAACCCCATCCTCAACCAGACGGCCGAGGTCGACATTATGGGGGCCGAGCAGCAGGCAGTGCAGCTGAATCTGGTGGATCAGCAGGGTCGGGTGCTGCACCAGCAGCGCATCGAGCAGGCCCAAGCCCTGCAGCGGGTGCGGGTGCCGATGGGCGAGCAAACGGGCTTGTTTTTCCTGAACGTGAGCACCTCAACCCAGCGCCAGCAGGTCAAACTGGTCAAGCCATAAGTAAGCGTCAACAAAAATCGCATCTGAGCTACCCTGTGGGGTAACTCAGATGCGACATGATTTCTGGCTGTACGTGCTACGTGCGATCTAACCAGCTAAAAGCAAGGCCCAATTTCTTGGCGGAGATACACGGCTACCTGATAGGAAATCCTAAAAAATTGATCTTCCTAAGCGGGCGTTACTAAACGATTCCAGACTCATTCCCATTACAGCCTGTCAAAACGGTCAATCGGTTAGCTAAACCTTCTTCAATTTGATCTTTTAGCGTATGCGATACCTCATTTTACCCGTTCTATTCGCCATTGGTGGGTTGCTGGGACTCAGTTCCCGTCATTCCGCCCAGGCTCAGTCCGTACCGGTGTCAACCTCATTCATTTGTGGTGCCCCGGAATTAACCCGGGAACAGGCCATCTCGCTGGTGCAGGCTGCTGAACTGGCTTTTAAACGAAAAAAAGCCTCTATAACCTCCGGAGAATCGCCACCACCGATTACGTATGTACCGATTCGGCCCCACATCATTCGCCGGAGCGACGGTACGGGCGGATACAGCCTGGTGAGTATGAATCAGGTGATGGCCCTGACCAACAGTTACTATTTGCTCAACGGGATGGGTATCCAGTTTTACTTTGCCGGAGCGACACCTGATTACATCGACAATGATGACATGTACAATTCGTACGATGGCCAGTCTGTAGATACCTACGATGCCCGTAATGCGATGAATCAGTACTACGTCAACCGGTTTTCAAACCCGGGGCTGGGTGGGTATGCCTATTATCCGTATAATGATATTTATTCTACCCGCTCGTTTATTCTCAACGAAAACAACATCGAGGATATGGGAAACCGCCTGGTGCCCCATGAACTGGGTCATAGCTTCAACCTGATTCACACCTTTGGAAACAATAACGGAACGCAGACAACAACCGAGTTGGTAACACGGGGAAACGGTGCCAACTGTACTACCGATGGGGATCTGATTTGCGATACGCCCGCCGACCCCCGCAACATGGCTGGCACCTCCTTTATATATCCCAATGGTTGTATACAGTATGATCCTAACAGTACGGCAAGCGATGCGAATGGGGATGCCTATACACCTTCTATCACGAACATCATGTCGTACTATTTTCCCTGTACACACGATTTTACCCCTGGCCAACACGACCGAATGCAAGCCGCATTGGCCCTTCGGCAAAGCCACACGGCCTACACACTCGATGCCCCCCCAACAAACGTCAGCGCCCCCACCAATGTAACGGCCGGTGCGAATGGCTTTTCCGTAAGGCTCACCTGGCAGGACAATGCCAATAATGAGACAGGCTATTTCGTGGAGCGGTCCACCTCGCCCACAACCGGCTTCGTACCCATTGGCGGAGTAACGCCGGATGGCGTTAGTTTTACCGATGCCACCGTAACAGTCAACACCCAGTATTATTACCGGATTCGGCCTTCCAACACCACAACGGGCAGCCTTAGCCCTGTTGCGGATGTGTTTTTCGAACAACCAGTCTTAATCGTAACCGGACTGGCAACGACCAGCGTAACCTCCTCAAGTGCCAAACTGAGCTGGAACAGCCTTGGAGACTACATAACGTATGATCTGCAATGGCGAGTTGTGGGTAGCCCTTACTGGACCAATTACCTCAACCTAGCTCAGCCAACAACGGACCTAACATACCTGAATGGCAATACCACTTATGAATGGCAGGTGAAAGTAACGGGTTCCGACACCTACTCAGGACCTGTTGCCTTTACTACGATCTGCCCCCAGGCAGGCCCTACGTATACCAGTAGCACCCCCGCTCGTACAACCGCTTCCCTGTACTGGAGTGGTACCAATTACTTTCCAGGCTACACACTCCAGTGGCGAACCGTTGGCTCAGCCGACTGGACCAGCATTAGCACTAATAACTCCTCCTACACGCTTAACGGCCTGAGTTCGGCTACTGCCTACGAATGGCGGGTACAAGGTGTCTGTTCGGCTTCAGCAGCTTCAGCATTTACGAGCCCACAATCGTTTACTACGTATGCGTGTGTGGTGCCAAACTATCTGTCCACGGGAGTAGTCAGGTCGGGCTCGGCATCGGTCAGTTGGTACATACCTTATAGTTATAACGATCCAACCCTACGGTTTGACCTTCGGTATCGACCCGTTGGCACACCCACCTGGACAACGGTCAGCAGCCTGACCGGCACTTCTTATAATTTAACGGGTCTGACCAACAATACCTCCTATGAATGGCAGGTTAAAAATGTGTGTTCGGCTACCGAACAGTCCGATTTTAGTGCATCCCTCACCTTCACAACCTTCTGCCTGGCACCCGCTTACCTGAGGAGTAGAACGACCGCCACAACAGTTCTTCTGTCTTTCGAGTATGCCGGGTATATCGGGCCACCCGAATCGGGCAGTACCTACGAAATCCAGTACCGGGTGGCAGGAACAACCAACTGGACCGTTCTCACGGGTAATCTAACCGGCAGCATCTACGGTCCCTCTCGACAGATCACTGGATTGCCCACTAACACGACCTACGAATGGCGCGTTCGAACAGCCTGCTCGGCGAATGCGTTTTCGGACTTTACCGCTACAAACACCTTTACAACCGGCTGCCACGCTCCGGAACCCTACAACCTTTACGTAGGTTCGATTCTTTCGTCATCGGTCGACCTCAACTGGTCTTTATCGTTCGATGCGGGTACAACTTTCGATCTGCGTTACCGGCCCGTTGGGGCACCGGAATGGACCAATCTTACCAGCCTGCCAGCTACGACGAGTTACGGGGGAAACGTTCGTCTGGCGGGCCTTCCCAATAATACGCCGTTTGAATGGCAGCTCAGGCTGGTCTGCTCACCGACCGAAAGCTCAACCTACACGTCAGGACCGAATTTCAGTACCCGTTGTCAGAGCCCTTCACCACAAACTGTAAACACTCGGGTTGCGTCTGCAGTGTTAAACTGGAGCCAGACCGAAGCAGGCTCTACCTATGAAGTACGTTACCGTCAAAATGGAGCAACTGACTGGATAACGATCAGCAATCTGAGCAGCACCAGTGTCGTACTAAGCGGCTTAACCGGTAATACGTCCTATGAATGGCAGGTTCGATCCCAATGCAGCGACAACTCCTATTCTGGCTTCTCTGGTTCGTACTTTCAGACACGTTCCTGTAATACGCCCTACTATCTGTTCGCTACCGTCAACACCAACTACGCCCGGGTGAACTGGTCTATCGACGTGGCCGACGCCGATACGCGTTTCGAACTTATGTACAGAGCCTCGGACGTGAGCAACTGGACACATGTAACCAACTTATCAACTGACAACGGAAAGGGCTATTTTGACCTGACCGGCCTGGTGGCCAATAAGCAATATAAGTGGCAACTCAGAACGCTCTGTTCATCCACTGAAAATTCAGCGTACGTTTTTGGGCCTGATTTTGTTACCGGCTGTCCCAAGCCTACCAATTTGTACACCATAGCCCATCCCACTGCCGCTACCTTATACTGGACACAGCTGGGTATTAATGTAAGCTATGAAGTGCGGTATCGCCTAGTTGGCGCAACCGATTGGCTAACGATCAGTAACCTGACCAGCACTTCTGCCCTGGCAACGGGTCTGACAGTCAATACAGCGTATGAATGGCAGGTAAAAACCTATTGTGGCGGCACCGATTCAGACTTTTCGACTGTGGCCAATTTTACGACGACCCCCTGCTCGCCCCCCTATTATATGTTTACGTCTAATTTAACCACTACGGCTGCCCGCCTGAACTGGGGTATTAACGCTGCGGATGCGAATACCCGTTTCGAAGCCCGCTACCGACTGGTTGGCGCTACCGACTGGATAACCCTGTCGAACCTCAGCAGTGACAATGGTTTTGGCTACTTTAATCTGACAGGCCTGGCGGTTGATTCTCCCTATGAGTGGCAGATCAAGACCCTATGTTCGGCGACTTCAGGCTCTGCCTTTACCAATTCGGTTTTGTTCCGAACGGTCAATCCCTGTAGCAGTATGTACACGCTGAAGGCGGGTCTGTGGAATGACCCAACCGTTTGGTCATGCAACCGCATTCCGCTTAGTTCAGATCCAGTACAGATAAAGCACGCAATAACCATTCCGGCCAGTTATCAGGCCCGCGTAATGCGGGTTACGTATGACATGGGGCAGCAAGTCGTATTCGGTCAGGGCAGCACCCTTCGGTTTGGCCAGTGATTAAGCAGAAAAGCAAGATAAAAAAGAGCAGCCGGTCGGTACGACACGGAGAGAGCCTTGCAAATGGGTTGCTCCGGCGTACCGAAACTTACACGCTAAGAAATGGAATTTGTGGGTAAACGTTGATTTTGCTGAGATCAATGTACTATCAAAAAGGCAGGGCCGCCGATTCAGTCCCTGAAAAACGTACCCAAAAACGCCCAATCTATTTGATCAGACGGGATAGTCTGGATTATTAAAAGAGAAACCCTGATTGACACAAACGGGCAGATAGATACCCCGTGTTTATTCATTGGGAGCGCAGGTCAACTTACTTGTCCGGTTACCTATTCACTCCCCTATCTGGCAGGAGAGCTGATCAACAATAATGAGTTGCCAGTTATAGCCGATAACAGTAAACACAAGTCAGGTCCGGCCAAACTGACAACCGCCACGGCGGACCGTTTATTTTCAGGATCGGACAATGGTCAGCACACATCCTGTTCGATACCATCCATGGCCCCTATCCCGGTTAGACTCATTGCACGACTTGAGGGTGGCAATAAGCAGACGCGGGGTCTTTTAAAGGAATGACAAATTGAGGAAGCCGGTCAATAACCTGCTTCCCTGAATCGGCATTGACACCGCCCAACTGACTACCAGCCCAGGTAGCCTTCGGGCGTTACGCCCTTTAGCCGAAGGTAGACCATGCACTGCCCGCGATGGTGGATGATGTGATTCTCCATCGCATACAGATACCGCCAGTGAGGAATTTTACCTCCCACAAACTCTGCCTGCTCGAACAGTTTCGCGTCAGGTATCGTCGTGATGGTTTGGCGCATAAAGGCGTAGAGTGCTTTCACTTCATCGACTACCTCCTGTTTAGTCACGGCCTTCGACAGGTCACGGCCGTTTTTGTAGGGATTGTCAATGCCAAGCCGGGCGGCCAGCAGCGTTGTCGTAAACTCGCAGCAGTGCCGCCACTGATCGGCAAAGCTCATGGCTTCGGGCGTATACTTAAAGTCGTAGGCTTCGGCTGGCATCTGGTTGGCCGTAACCAGAGTAAGCTGTTCGGACCTGGCCCAGGCCTCGAGCAACTCCCGGCGTACGCGTTGAGCCTGGGATTCGAGGTCGATGCTGGCGGGGCTTGCCAGTGCGGATGCTGGCAACAGACTGGTGCCTAGCAGGTTCCGGAGGAAATGGAGTCGATTCATGAACGTAAGTTGCCAAAAAGTTGGTTACGAAGCAAGTAAATTTATCATACTGGGTTTGGCCACGTATCGATGGGTGAGCGTGGTAGCCTGTTCCTGCAGAATGTGAGCCGTTCACCCCAGCACCAGCAGGTAAAATTAGCTACCCTGACCGATCCTACCGGACTACCAGTTCCACGCGCCGGTTGAGGGGGCGTTGCCCTTCATCGGCGTTGTTGGCAATGGGTTTGGTACCACCGTACCCTTTGGCGTCAATCCGATTCCCGGCAATGCCGTGCTGAATTAAATAACTGGCCACCACTTTTGCCCGATTCTCCGATAAAGCCAGGTTCAACCGCTTGTCGCCCACGTTGTCGGTATGCCCCGCCACCTCAATGTTGAGGAAAGAATTGGCCCGTAATGCCGCTACAAGTTCGTCTAGTTCCGCGTAGGATTCTGCCAGCAGGGTATAATCACCCTGGGCAAAAAGGACGTGCCGAAGCACGAAGGCGTTGCCCGCTTTCAGATTGGAAAACGGCGACGCGGGCAACCGGGATGGAGTGAGTGCCCTGGCCGTGAGGGGTGCTTCTGCAACGGCCGTTTTACTTATTTTTACCAGAGGGGCCACTGGTTTTCTGACCGGCTTTTTTCCCATCCCGATAGCCACGTCGGTCCGTTTGGGAAGTAGATACGTACTGGCAATAACCTGACGTGGCAATAGACTGCGGTTGGCGGGTTGGTTATTGGTGAGCATTTCCCAGAATACCGAAATAACGCTTCCTTTCCAGTCGTTGAAGTACTCGACGCGCAGGTCGTATCGCCGACCACCGGTCAGAACAATATCGCCCGCGAAGTGGCTGTCGTCCTGTTTTCGCCACTCATCAATTACCTTTTTACCGTTCACCCAAACCCGCACGCCATCATCGGCCAGCGCACTAAACCGGTATTTGCCCGATTTGGGCGCGTACAGTTTGCCGGTCCATCGCACCGAGAAGTATTCCCGCTGCACTCCGGGACCGGGATACTGTCCGTTCCAGTCAAAATCGACCGTCGGATCAATGCGGGTTAACACTTTACGCTCGAAGTTAGGCCCGTTGAAGTATTCGCCGATCAACCCGTTGGTCGGTTTTCCCGTTTGTGCGGCCACCCGGCTACCCAACAGCACCAGTAGCCAACTGATTGTCCATACCGTCCTCATAGACCCCTCCTTTACCGATGGAGAAGTTACGCACTTCGGGCATTCCATCAAACTCACCCACGTAATCCGGTCAGGCAATGAGCCATTAAATTAGCGTACGGGTTTGGAACCCTCGTTTCAGGTTACCATAGCCGGTAATCCCGTTCGGGATGATCAGGTCAATCTGGAAATCAGGGGGGCGCAGGCACTGCCGCTCACGATTCGCCTGACAAACGTGCTGGGTCATCCGTTGCTGGAGCAAACAGTAACCCCGGCATCGGCGCTGACCTAACACCCGGTGTCATTGGGAAAGCAACCCGGCGTCTATTTTACGAAGGTAAGTAGTCAAACTACAGCGCGTACTTTCAGGATTGTCAAGTTGTAGTACTGATCGAAACCCACTTACGCCCTTTTTCCAGCTACCAATGATTTATTGCAATCGTATACCCCTTTTGTTAGTCCTGCTTTTATGCCTGTCGGGTACCAGTCGCGGGCAATCGGTGCCAACTCCTGCTACCGCAGCAGGAAGCCCTGTCATCCGGCTGAATCAACTCGGCTTTTACCCCAACGGACCCAAAGTAGCCATCGTCTTGACCGAACAGGGCGGCCCCTTTCAGGTGACCACGCCCGATGGCAAAAAGGTTCTGTTCTCCGGCACGCTCAGCGAGGCCCGAAAAAACAGCATTTCGGGGAAGACTGCCCGTACCGCCGACTTTTCGGCGTTTCATACTACTGGTACGTACGTGGTGAATGTACCGGGGCTGGGACTTTCCTATCCGTTTAAGATAAAACGGAACGTTCATCATGACCTGGCAGCGGGTTCCCTGAAAGGATTTTACTACCAGCGGGCATCCACCGATTTGCCCGAAAAGTTTGCGGGGCAGTGGCACCGTCCGGCAGGTCACCCGGATAATCAGGTGCTCATTCATCCGTCAGCGGCTTCGGCTACGCGCCCGGCGGGGAGTACCATCGCATCGCCCGGTGGCTGGTACGATGCGGGGGACTACAACAAGTACATTGTCAATTCGGGCATTACGACGGGGACGTTGTTGTCGCTGTACGAAGATTTTCCCGATTTCTGCCAGACGATAACCCTTACCATTCCGGAAAGCGGTAACCGGCTACCCGATTTACTCGATGAGTCACTCTGGAACCTGCGCTGGATGCTGACCATGCAGGACCCCGCCGACGGGGGCGTTTATCACAAACTGACCAATCCGAAATTCGACGGCATGGTGATGCCCGACAAGGCAAAACCAGACCGCTACGTGGTGCAGAAAAGCGTAACAGCCGCGCTCGACTTTGCCGCCGTCATGGCGCAGGCCAGCCGAATTTTCACCGGGTATAACCGCGAACTGCCCGGCTTGTCTGATTCCTGCCGCACAGCCGCGGTCAAAGCCTGGCAGTGGGCGAAGCAAAACCCGGACGCCCTGTATAAGCAGGACGCGATGAACAAAACGTTCGACCCGGATGTCGTCACGGGCACCTACGGCGACCGAAGCGCCACCGATGAGTGGATCTGGGCAGCTGCCGAACTGTACCTGACGACCAAAGACGACAGCTATTATACGTCCGTCGACTTGTTTCCCGACGACAAAACCCCGCTCCCTTCCTGGCCGCAGGTGCGTACACTGGCCTATTATTCGCTGGCTCGTATGCAGAATCAACTGACGCCACGCGGCCAGCAGGATGTACCAAAAATCAACGCCCACATCAGGCAACAGGCCGACCAGCTCCGGCAGGATGTGAGCAAGCAGGCGTTCCAGACGCCGATGGGCAAGTCGGCCAGCGATTACATCTGGGGGAGTAGTGCCGTAGCCGCCAATCAGGGCATCGCGCTCATTCAGGCCTACCGGCTCACGGGTGAAACGTCGTATCTGGAGGCAGCACTGGCCAATATGGATTACCTGTTGGGGCGCAACGCCGTTGGGTACTCTTTCGTGACGGGTTTCGGCCACAAAACACCCATGCACCCACATCACCGCCCCTCCGTTGCGGATGGTATCGACGCGCCCGTTCCCGGTCTGCTTTCGGGGGGTACCAACGCCAATGCCGCCCGGCAGGACAAGTGTGCCGGATACACCACCACGATTGCCGACGAAGTATTCATCGACGCCGACTGTTCCTATGCCTCCAACGAAATCGCCATCAACTGGAACGCCCCGCTGGTGTACCTGGCCACCGCGCTGGAAGCGTTACAGAATAAGCTGAATACCGGCAGCACTACCCGAAAATAGCCTGATTCACCCAGCAAACACCATGAAAACCCGCTTCATTCTTCTGCTCCTGCTCCTGGTCAACGCAGCGGCTTTCGGTCAAATCCGCCTGGCCCGACTTTTCTCCGACCATGTCGTTTTGCAGCGGCAAAAGCCAATTCCGGTTTGGGGCTGGGCCAATCCCCGCGAAACGGTACAGGCTACCCTGGCCGGACAAACACAGCGGGCTAAAGCCGATGCCAGCGGCAAATGGACGATTACCTTCACGCCCCTCGAAGCGGGTGGCCCACACACGTTGTCCGTTACGGCCAAATCGGGTAACACCCAGATCCGTGATGTGCTCATCGGCGAAGTGTGGCTTTGCTCGGGTCAGTCGAACATGGAGTTTGCGGTGAAACAGGCTGATAATTTCGCGGCAGAAAAGAAGAACGCCAACTTCCCCCAAATCCGCCACTTCAGGGTAGATCATGAACTGGCCCTGACGCCCCAAACGGAACTGAAAGCGGGCGAATGGAAAATTGCTTCGTCTGAAACCGTGGGCGATTTCTCCGCCGTTGGGTTCTTCTTCGCCCGCGAGTTGTACCAGAAACTAAACATCCCGATCGGGCTGGTTCACTCCTCCTGGGGCGGGTCGCAGATTGAGGGGTGGATCAGCAAAGAAGGCATGATGAGCAATGCCGAACTGCGGCCCACCGTCCAGAACCTGCCCACCACCTGGCAGGCCGCCGACAGCCTCATCGACGTCAAACTGCGCCAGCAATTGAACGTATCCGCCACGCTGACCGCCGCCGACGAAAAAAAATACCTCGACCCAAATTATGATTTTGCAGGCTGGATTAAATCCGACCCCATCGGGCAGTGGGAATGGAAAGGGTTGCGGGGTTTCATGGGACAGGGCTACATGGCCCGCAGCGTAACAATCCCCGACGAGATGGTGGCCGAAGAAACCACGCTGGCCCTGGCCGAAAACGACAGTCCGAACCAGATCTATATCAACGGAAAACTCGTTTCTGAAGGCGTATTGACCGGTGCGCGTAAAATTACCGTTCCGGCCAACACCTGGAAAGCCGGAACAAATCATATTGTCATGAAACTGGGCAGCATAGTCAACCCCTCCTGGTATGGCCCGGGGCTGAAGGGATCGGCAAATGACTTGTATGTAGCCGATAAACTACAGCGGATCAGTCTGGCTCACGACTGGCGGTTACTGCCCGCCTTTGCCGAAAAGCATGAGTACAAGCGATTCATGAACAACGTGGCCATCAGCATGTACAACGCCATGATTGCGCCGTTAGAACCTTACGCCATGCGGGGTGTACTCTGGTATCAGGGCGAAACCAACGCCGGGCGAGCCTACCAGTACCGGCAGGCAATGCCCCTACTGATTACTGACTGGCGGCAAAAGTTCGGGCAGGAACTGTCGTTTTATATTGTGCAGCTGTCCAGCTACGGCCCCAACCAGAACAGCAACAAAGGCAGCGGCTGGGCCGAACTCCGCGAAGCCCAGACCATGACCCTTAGCCTGCCCAAAACCGGCATGGCCGTTACGACCGACGTGGGAAACCCGAACGACATTCACCCAACCAACAAGCAGGACGTTGGCCACCGGCTGGCCCTGAACGCGCTCAAACTCGACTATGGGCAGGATATTAACTACAGTTCACCGATGTTCGAAAAGGTCAACTTCGAGGGCGACAAAGCCACCGTGACGTTCAACCATGTTGCCGACGGCTTAAGCGCGAAGGACGCGTACGGGTACCTGAAAGGGTTTGAAATAGCGGGTGCCGACAAGGTCTTTCACTACGCTAAAGCCGAAATAAGCGAAAAGAACGCCGTTGTCGTATCCAGTCCCGACGTACCCCAACCCGTGGCCGTCCGCTACGGCTGGGCCGATTCGCCGGTCGATGCCAACCTGTTCAGTTCGGACGGGTTACCCGCCAACTCGTTTCGCACCGATACCTGGCCGGGTGTAACGGCTACGGCGAAGTTTGACTTCTAATGCTTCTTTCATCAACGTTTTCATGAAATTTCTCCCTTCTTTTTTGCTGTTGTTGAGCTTGCTCGCGATGACTTCTGTTACGCACGCAGCACCCCGCCCCAAACTAACGGACCCGAACGCTACTCCGGAAACCAAAGCCCTGTACCGAAACCTGCATAAGCTGGCCAAAAAGCACATCCTGTTCGGTCATCAGCACGCTACCGAGTACGGCCACGGCTGGAATGGCGACACGGACCGCTCGGATGTTAAGTCCGTAACCGGTTCCAACCCCGCCGTTATCGGGGTCGATTTCAGTGGTTTATCGGGTCGTTCGCCGGAGTCGATTGAGCGGGCGAAAACAGCGTTGCGCAAACAGATTGCCGATACCTACAACCGGGGGGGCGTAACCACCGTAGCCTGGCATTTCACCAATCCGGTTACGCCCAAAACGGGATTTTACTGGAAAGATTCGGTGACGGCCCCGGCCGTACCCAACCTGATACCGGGCGGTTCGCACCACGAGCAGTACAAAGCCATTCTACAAACGGTGGCAAGTCTGGCCAACTCCGTCAGGGGCAAGGATGGCAAACTGGTACCGATGCTGTTTCGCCCTTACCACGAGTTCGACGGGGGCTGGTTCTGGTGGGGCAAGCCGCACTGCTCGAAGGAAGATTTTACGCGGCTCTGGCAGTTTACCGTTTCATACCTGCGCGACAGTTTGCAGGTGCATAATTTCGTGTACGTCTTCTCGCCCGATTGCCTGTTCAAAACCGAAGCAGAATACGCCGACCGCTACCCCGGTGACGCCTGGGTGGATATGGTTGGTTTCGATGACTACGCCGATTTTGGGCGCAATGGCCGCTACAACCTGCCCGCAGGCATTGCCAAGCTGAAAATCGTGTCGGATTTTGCCCGGAAAAACGGGAAACTGGCCGCTTTCACCGAAACGGGTCTGGAGTCGATACCCGATTCTACCTGGTGGACAGGCTCATTGCTGAAAGCACTGAAAGCGGAAAAATTGCGGCTCACCTACGTGCTGGTCTGGCGCAACGATGCCCGCTCGGCCACTCATTTTTACGCCCCCTATCCGGGACAGGCCAGCGTCCCCGACTTTCTGCGGTTTTATAACGATCCCTATACGCTGTTCGAGACCGACTTGCGGCCGTTGTATCGCTGATGCGGCCGGGTTCATTCGATTCAGCAACCGGTTATAAAAAAAGACTGTCCCTCCACGCCGACTATAGCGTAGAGGGACAGTAAAATCAACTACGACAGCATTTTACTCAGGTTTTTATAGCTGGTCTGAATGCTTTCAATACCCGGTGCCATATCCTGCTCTACGAAAATGTATTTTAGCCCGGCAATGTTGGCAGCCGCGAAAATCTTTTTGAAATCGACCACGCCGTTACCGACTTCCGTAACCGTTTTCAGATCCGATTTGATGTCTTTGACGTGCCACAACGGGAAACGCCCCGGCTGCCCCTTGAACAACTCAACCGGGTCTTTGCCCGCTTTGGTGGCCCAGGCCAGGTCCAGTTCCATCTTCACCAGGTCTTTATCCGTCTGCGATAAAATCAATTCGTAGGGCGTCTCAATTGCCCCCCTCGACAGCATCGAACTCAGTGGCGTGGTTGTGGTAGGCAAAGCCGATACCCGCTTTTTTGGCGGCCTCCCCCGTCTTCTGGAATACGGCAATCGACTTATTGATATCCTCTACGGTGCCCACCGGCGTGCTGGAACACACCAGATACGACAGCCCGCCCTCCACGGCTTCGTCTACCAGTTGCTGGTAGTTGTCGCGCAGGTTGAGCATGGGCGGCATGTTTGCTGGCATACCGGAGGGGCGCTGTGCTGCCGGAGCTGCCCCCGCCGTGCCCGTTGTGCTGGCCGGAGGAGTTGGCCGGGGCCGGAAAGGAGCGCCACTCGCGTGGTGTGCCCGCCATGTCAGGCCTAAATCGCTGGTGAGGGCTTTGAACTCTTTGGCGGTATACCCATAATAGCCACCCCGCGTGTTGAAGGCAGATTCGATTTCTTTATAGCCAGCATCCGCAATCTGCTTCAGCGTCGCTTTAGGGTCTTCGTTCATCTGCCGAAACAGGGTGAACAACTGGATACCCACCGGGCGCATGGCGGCAGGGCCAAACAAGTTTTCGGCCTGACTGATATAAGGTAACACGAAACCGCCTAAGGCCAATGCCCCGGCATTCTTTAAAAAATCTCTGCGATTGTTCATCGGAATAAGAAAATGAAATGGGTTGTTATTTATTGGATTTGGCAGACGTACTCCCTCCGGCAGGCTGAAACTGAATGCTCACCACCTGCATCAGCACCTGCTCGGCGGTGGCCTGCGGATTGGCAAAGACGAAGTACACGGTGTGCATACCGGTAGTGGGTGTAATATCCGCCGTTAATTTCTGCGACATCCGGCGCATCATCGTTGCCCGGTCTACCGTGGGGTGCGGGGGCCGTTGTAGAGCCTGGTGCTGTTGTGGCGGCCGGGGCCGCCCTGGGGAAAGCAGGGTTGCTTACGTTGATAACCTGTGTTTTACCCACCAGCGGCCCGGTTGGCGAATCGAGGTGGACTTCAACGGTACCCCCAATGGCCCCAACCCGGCTGGTAGCCTGCGCCAGTATGTCAATCTGCCCGATGTCGGTCAGGTCAATCTGCTTGTACCCGATGTACGATTCGTTCCCAATGGCCAGGAACGATTTGGCCGGGGTAATGGTGTACTGCGTCCCCTTCTTAAAGTCGGCATTTTCGGGCTGTACTTCCGGGTTACGGAGGATGACAACGCTCTCCGCCGAAACGGGTTTCATCAGCTTCGTGCCCCGATCGGTGTAAGTGGCCCGGAGCGCAAAGCCACCTTTCCCATTTTCTCCTTCCGGAATAGCGGGCGAGAAACTACCCTGCACCGGGTACATTTTGGCCGCTACGGGTTTTTCGTCCAGGCTCATGATGTAGTTTACCATAGCCGTGGCATCCGGCGTGGTCAGTTGCGGGTGGGCACTCATGGAATGGTCGCCCCAGACGCCCCCGCCCCCGCTGATTACTTTTTTGGCCAGCCGGTCGACCGCTGCCGCATCACCCTTGTACTTTTTGGCCACGTCCGTGTAGCTGGGGCCAACTGATTTTTTATCAACCATGTGGCACGACTTACAATCGTTCTGACCAATAAGCTGCTGGCCGGTGGCGTAGCGGGCTACGGTTTCGGTGCCCCGGTGGTTCTGCGCGGCTTCGATGGGGTCGAACCCCTCGGGCAGGTAGTCGATACTCACCGCTACCTGAGAGGGGGTAATTTTGCCCGGCGTTGCGCCCGCCGTGGCCATACTCCCGTCTTCCTTATCGCTCACCCGAACGGCGTAGTCGATGGGTTTGCCGGGGAAGAAAAACGTTTTATTGCCTTTTTTAATGTCGAAGGCCACCACGGGCGGTTCGTTACCTGCTTTGATTTCCAGCGACTTGCTACTACTCGCTCCTTTGGCATCCGTTACGGTTAGCGTGGCCTGATACACCCCCGGCTTGTCGAACGTTACCGTTTGACTTGCCTGGGTAAACGTCCGCGCCGGGCTTCCTTTGGCAGCCACTTTCCAGCTGTACTTCAGCGCATCGCCGTCGTAATCCTTTGTCCCTGCCGACGACAAATTAGCCGTGAATGGAATAGCCCCACCCGTTTTGCTGGCCGAAGCCTGCACCAGCGGGGGCCGGTTGCCGCCGTTGTACTGTATTTTGACGATGCGGGCATTATCATTCCCCCGGAACCACGCGCTCCCGTACTCAAGCACGTACAAATCGCCGTTGGGCGCGAACTTCATGTCGATGGCACTGCTGAAATTCTCTTCGGGCAGGAACCGCTCCATCGAGGTATAGTTACCCTGTTCATCCAGCGTAACGGTCATAATCCAGCCGCGCATGAACTCCACAATGAACCATTTGCCTTCGTAATAAGCCGGGAAAACGTGGCTGGTATTCTTGAAATCAGACTGGTGAAAAATTGGCCCGCCCGTGGCACTACGCCCCGACCGGCCCACCATCGGAAACTCGGTGGAGTTGGCGTAGGGATACCAGATAAGGGCTTTTTCGGTGGGTGGCAAGTCGGTCAGGCCGGTGTTGTTCGGCGATTTGTTGATTGGGTGAGCCGGGTCGTAAACGGCACCGGATTTGGCCGCGCCAAAGTCGTAGTAAGTATAGGGTATGTCATTACCAATGATGTAGGGCCAGCCAAAATTACCCGCCTTTTTAGCCCGGTTAAATTCGTCGTACCCACGCGGACCACGCCCGGTGGAATCGGCGCTGGCATCGGGACCCACTTCGCCCCAGTAGATGTAGCCGGTCTTGTTATCGACCGAAATCCGCCAGGGGTTACGGTGTCCCATCGTGTATATTTCGGGACGGGTCTTTTCGGTGCCTTTGGCAAACAGATTGCCATCGGGGATGGTGTAGGTACCATCGGCTTCGGGGTGAATCCGGATAATTTTCCCCCGCAGGTCGTTAGTGTTTCCCGACGATTTCTGGGCATCCCACGGGCCACGTCCTTCCCGCTCGTCAATCGGGTTGAAGGGTGTATCACGAGGGGATGTGTTATCGCCGGTGGTCAGGAACAGGTTGCCCCGCTCATCGAACACCATACCTCCGCCGGTGTGGCAGCACTGTTCGCGCTGCGTAGCCACTTCCAGCAGCACTTTTTTGGAATCCATGACCAGTTCACTACCCCGCAATTCGTAGCGGGTCAGCACGTTTTTAGCTACGTCGCCGGGTTCTGAATAGTACAGATAAATCCAGTGGTTGGTGGCAAAGTTAGGGTCGGTCACGATGCCCAGCAGGCCATCTTCGGCTTCGGTCACCTTGCCATCTTTCGCCGTGTATTTGGTGCTGACCGGGATGTTGGCAATGACCGTTGTCTCTTTCGTGGCTGGGTTATAGGCCTTCAACGCCCCTTTCCGCTCCACGAACAGCACGCGACCGTCGTTCAGAAACGTCATTTCCATGGGTTCATCCAGGTTTTCGGCCAGGACGACCTTGGTAAAGCGGTTGTCGTCCGGTTTATCACCGGGGGCGGGCTGCGAAGAGCGCGACGATAATAAACTGACGGCTAACAGACTCAGCAAGGCGGTTCGCAGCAGTGGGTGTTTTTTCGGTAAACCAACGTTCATAAGGAATTGCTATAAAAACGGGACATCATCCCAACAATGAGTAGCTAAAGTTCCCTTGTAATGAAGCATTAGCCAAACCAATCTGGCGGAACAGTCATTTGTAGACTCCGAATACCACAATTTTCACCCCGTGTAGCGTTGGGCAACCTGGATTATCTATTTTAGCAGGACGGTTGAACTGCCATCATTCGTAACGGCTCCTTCCCGAGGGCATCATCTAAAACAGCATTTTACATTGCCCCGGCGGCCAACCCGTTGCCCCGGTCGTTACTAAATTTGTAGCGGCTGGCATAACGGGTAGTGCGACAATGCTCTCCGAAGATATTCACTCACTGGTTGGTTCGCTGAATGAGTTGTTACTGTTGCGGAGTGAGGGTTCGGTACAAAGAGCGCCTTCGGGCGAACAACCGCTACCTAAACCCGAACAATAGCCAGACAAACAAGCCAGACAAACTACAATGCGCCGTACCTTTGCCATTGTTACCCGAAAACTGACTATTCCCTGACCAATAACCGCTACCATGTCTCTGAAAACAATCGTTAAAATATCCAATGTTACTAACCTGAGTGATGCCCGTTATTGCGCCGGAATGGGCGTTGATATGCTCGGCTTTTCGATGGATACCAACTCGCCGGAATACGTGGAACCGACCAAATTCGGCGATATCCGGGGCTGGGTGGCCGGGGTGCAGATTGTGGGCGAAACCACCGCTACAGACCCTGATATTATTGAACAACTGCTGGATACCTACCAACCCGACATCCTGCAAATTGATGAAGCCGCCCTCCTACCTTACCTCGCCACGTTTTCGCGGTCCGATGCCGAACTTCAGTTTATTCTGCGCGTGGATATTGAGCAGTTGACGCTCGACCAGCTCGACTCCCTGTTTCAGACCGGAATAACCGGGGCCGATTACGTGTTGCTCGAAAGTCAAAGCCCACTCCACCTCGATGAGGAGTTAAAAACAACGCTCCAGCGGCTGTCAGCCCGCTACCCTGTACTATTGGGCCTTGGTATATCCGTGGCGAATGTACATACGCTACTTGCCGACCTGCCCGTTCGGGGCATTGCTCTGAGTGGTGGGCACGAAGAACAGCCCGGCAACAAGGAGTTTGGCGAACTGATGGATATTCTGGAAGCCATTGAGGAGGAATAGTCATTGATTGTTATCAGTGGTCATTTTCATCAGCAACAAAGGCTAATCAATGATGCGGAGCTAATGACCACTTAATGACAATGAATGACGCGCAGCTAACGACCACCTAATAACAATCAATGACACGCAGTAAATGACAAAAAATCGGGTACTATGCATTACCTACTATCATTGAAAACACACTTCCATCAATAGCCGCGGCCATCCGTCCAAATACCCTTTTATCGGCATGAGGTAACTTGTAGCTTTATTCCGGTTTTAAACACAAGAAGCCATGAACAAACGATTGGAACGTATTGCCAACCAGGCCCAGATTGGGGGTGTATGCGCTGGTTTGGCCGATTATTTTGGCATTGACCGTACTCTGGTTCGCGTACTTTTTGTCATCGGAATTTTTTTGCCGCACTTTCCGGCTGCCATTATTTACATTATCTTGTGGATTGCATTACCCGAACGTCGTTTTGATAGTTCGGTTGTTCAAGCTAGTGCTTTTTCTAATCCTTACGTTACTATGAATCCTTATAACCCTAACAAACCCGACCGTAGTGTTGTGTTTGGTGCCATTCTGATTGTTCTGGGCATCGTGTTTCTGATTGAACGTTTCTTTGACATCAACTTCCGGGATTTATGGCCGTTCATGCTGATTGCGCTGGGCCTGTGGTTAATTTTTAAAGACCGTATCAAACCAACCTATGATTCGACCGGTACCAATCCTGGTACCCCAACCGACCCGACTGCTCCTTATAATTCGGGGAGCCCGGCCGGACCAAGTGTTCCCTACAATCCGGGCACCCCAAGTGATCCGACGACTCCCTACAATCCCAATACCCCTCAGTAACCATGCAACGTAGAAACGGACTATTCTGGGGCATCGCGCTGCTCACCCTCGGCGTACTGTTTCTGGCACGCCGGGCGGGCTGGCTCGATGTCAACTGGCATTCGCTGGTGGACTTATGGCCCCTGCTGCTCATTCTGGCCGGTGCCAACCTGATTCTGGAACGGCGCGGCAACCCGGCCGCCTTCGTCACTACCGTTATGCTGGCGGTGGCCGTACCCACTACCCTGTTTGGCTTCCTGTCGCATGACCGCGACCGGGAGGGCTTTTCGATGAACTGGCAGAACAACGATGAGGATGATGAGGAATCGGATAACGGTTCGGATTCGGATTCGGATAACGACCAGGACAATCAGAACAACGACGACAACGATCAGGATAACGAAGATGCGTACCAGTCAGAACGGAGACAGCGTACCCCGGACAGTGGTACGGTAAAAACCAGTTCGTTCGTTGAGTCGATGGCACCCGAGACCCGCGAAGCGGTGTTCAAACTGGCGGGTGGAGCGGGCCGGTTCATCATCAGCGATCCAACTACCGAGCTCATCAAAGCCGATACAAGGCAGAGCATTGGTAGCTACTCGATGTCGGTAGACCGAAATGAGACAACGCGCATCCCTACCATCGAACTAAAGCCGACGGAAGAAAACCAGCGTTTCAACCTGAAAAACGGCAACTACGAAAACCGGGTGACCGTTCATCTTAACGATACCCCCGTCTGGACAATGGACGTAGCTCTGGGCGCGGGACAGGGCAACCTGGACTTGAGTGACTACGCCGTAAAGAGCCTGAAAATAGGTGCCGGGGCCGCTGAACTGGACCTGAAACTCGGGGCTAAAGCCGACCAGTCGGATATAAAACTGGAGGTGGGGGCGGCTTCCGTAACGGTTCGCATACCAAAAGAAGTAGGATGCCGGGTCAAAAAAGACGGTGCGCTCACCCTGGAAGAACTGGATGATTTCGCGGATGTGGGCGGGGGTGAATTTATCAGTCCCGGCTACGAAGCGGCCAAGAAGAAGATAACCATCCGGTTTGACGGGGGCATCTCGCGCTTAAAAGTGATTCGATACTGATCCTGTAGACGCATCTTTTGTTCTCTCCGTAACCGCGTCCTCAACGACTGTGGTTACGGAGATTTTCTTTGTCGCCACCGCGTATCCACCCAGCCCTGCGGTGGGATGTAGCAAGCCATCGGCGGTTCCGCCTTATATTTGTCCAAACGTCCCCGTACAATCAGTACCTTGTTACTCCGTCAGTCCCTGCTTATGCACCCTATATTCTTCTTCATTCTACTTCTTTCAGGCTCGTTGGTTTCTCAGGCTCAGTCAGGCTCCTACTTGCAGGAGGTAACCTCACGACTGGAAAATGCAAAAAAGTCTACGCTACAACTGGCTCAGGCCATGCCCGAAAACCAGTACGACTACAAACCGGCTGCCGACGAGATGAGCTTCCGGGCCCAGTTGTTGCACATTAGCCAGAACGTGACCTGGCTTACGGCTACGCACCTTACTACGCAACCAAGCCCTCTTGTGGCGGGTAGCCTGAAGGATGCGGGGCAGTCAAAAGCCGCCGTCGAGCAGTTCATCGCCCAGGCGTTTGATTATGCCATTGAATCGGTTCGGACATTTGATGCAGCCACCCTGGAGGATAAGGTCACCTTTTTTGCGGGTCCACTAAGCAAACGGCAGATTCTGACTTTGCTAAACGACCACCAGACGCACCATCGGGGGCAATTGGTGGTGTATCTTCGGATGAATGGAGTACCCCCCCCCGCCTACGTAGGCTGGTAGGTTAACGCGCACTTTTCTCTTCATACACGAGTTGGTTGAAACACCCCGGCAACGGGTATTCAGATGAAAAAGCGATTCGTTGATGTAGTAAAATCAGGTTTATCATCGCTGGGTGTATTTGCCGCCCGGCAGTATCCAGACTGCGTAAATGGCTACCGGCTAACCGATGACCTGCCAGTTATTGTTCCCGGCCACATGCCCCTGTGCTTCGATATTGGGGCCAACAAAGGCCAAACCATCGCGCTGTTACAACGCATTTTCAAACAGCCGGTTATCTACGCGTTCGAACCCGCATCGGCCACCTTTGCCGATTTGAAAAAACGGGTATCCGCCCCCGGTGTCCACCTGCACCAGCTTGCCTTCGGCGAACGGGTCGGCGCAGCCGAATTCCGGAATTATCAACAGTCGGAGCTCAGTTCCTTTCTGCCCATGAACCGCGATAAAGCCGAGAACATCTTCGCGCAGGAAGCCGTGGTTTCGATAGAGGCCGTGCAGGTGGAAACGCTCGACAACTTCTGCGCTATGCACCGCATTGACCACATCGACCTGCTTAAGATTGACACGCAGGGCTTTGAACTACCCGTCTTGCGGGGAGGAGCCCGTTTGCTTAACCAGGGAAAAGTGGGTGCCGTACTACTGGAACTCAATTTTGCCGCGCTCTACGAAGGGCAGTCCGACCCATTGGCGATTTTGCAGGTGATGCGCACGCATAACTTGCGGCTGGTCGATTATTACGAAAAAGAACGGGCCGCCGGCAAAGAACTTTCGTGGACCACGGCCCTGTTTATGCACCACGGCTGACGAATGCATTCCTGTGTTCTTTTCAGTAGCTTTACTCAACCGTTTATACCCGTTTTTTTTGCCTCCCGAATGAATTTTGACCAATTAACGCCCCGCCGTCAGGAACAACTGGCCGCTTTCGACCGGTTGCTCACCATCATGGACGAACTACGCGAACAGTGCCCCTGGGACCGGAAACAAACGATGGAGAGCCTGCGGCACCTCACCATTGAGGAAACCCACGAACTCTCCGACGCTATCCTGGAAAAGGACCGCTCCGAAATCCAGAAAGAACTGGGCGACATTCAGTTGCACCTGATTTTCTACGCTAAAATCGCATCAGAGTCCGGCCCGGACTCCCCCGACCATTTTGACATGGCCGATGTACTGAACAGCGTCTGCGATAAGTTGATCAGCCGTCACCCGCACATCTATGGTGATGCCAACGGGCAACGGGTAGTAGCCGATACGGAGGAGCAGGTGAAAGCAAACTGGGAGCAGCTTAAGCTAAAAGAAGGCAACAAATCGGTGCTGGGTGGCGTGCCGGGGTCACTGCCCGCCCTGGTAAAGGCCATGCGGATTCAGGAGAAAGCGCGCGGGGCCGGTTTCGACTGGGAAGAAAAAGAACAGGTCTGGGAAAAAGTAGAGGAGGAAATGCAGGAGTTCAAAGCCGAATTCAGCACACCGGAAGGCGTTGACCCCGAACGTGCCGAAGGCGAGTTTGGGGATTTGCTTTTCTCGCTCGTCAACTACGCCCGTTTCATGGACATCAACCCCGAAACAGCGCTGGAACGCACGAACAAAAAGTTTATCAAACGCTTTCAATACCTGGAAGAACAGGCACGTGCCAGCGGAAAAACCTTGACGGATATGACACTGGCCGAAATGGACGTGTACTGGAACCAGGCAAAAACGCTATGAAACTAGCTTTTATTACCGATATGCACCTGGGAGCAACAGGTGAAAAACCACAGGGAATTGATGTGCGCCAGAATTTCCTGAAGGCACTGGCCTTCGTAGCCGACATGAAGCCCGACTGCCTGGTACTGGGTGGAGACATTTGCGACAGTACGGGAGACCGGGCCATTTACGAGTGGGTAAAAAAGCAACTCGACCCACTCCCCATTCCCTGCTACCTCCTGTCTGGCAACCACGACGACTCCACGATGCTGGCTGAGGTGTTCAACTACACCCACTACGTGCACGGGAGCGAATTGTACTACGCGCTGCCGCTGGAAGGCCGCCCGGTTTTATTCCTGGATTCGTCGAAGGGGGTGCTGTCCACCGACCAGTGGACCTGGCTGCGGGAGTACCTGAAGGCGCTGCGCGACAATAATATCCTGATTATGATGCACCACCCTCCCCTACCCGCCGATGTGGTGTTTATGGACCAGAAGTACCCATTTGAGGAGAGCGATGCGTTTCTGGACCTGGTACGCGAACTGCCGTGCCATATTACGGTGGTATGTGGGCATTACCACGTCGATAAAGTGGTACAGCGGGGTAACCTGCTGGTTTTGCTCTCCCCATCAACGTACTACCAGATGCAGCAGGATACGCCCGAGTTCACCATTGATCATCGTAAAATCGGCATTCGCGAAATCAACCTGACCACCCACGGCACAACCAGCACAGTGCATTACCTGGACCCGGATCAATAAAACTCAGGAAACCAATGGAACGTGGTTGCGGGGGAGAGAACACCGGGTTTTGGGCTGGTCGGCACTGGTTGATGCGTTACAAACCTCTTTACCTGCTGTGGTGCTCAGGTTTCCGGACGCAACGCTACTAATT
The DNA here is from genome assembly GCA_963782245.1 of uncultured Cytophagales bacterium. Taxonomy (GTDB): domain Bacteria; phylum Bacteroidota; class Bacteroidia; order Cytophagales; family Spirosomataceae; genus Spirosoma. The sequence continues at coordinate 111,139 of CAWAJC010000020.1, read as the reverse complement.
ATCGTTTAGCTTCAACGATGTAGCGGGTCGTTGTCTTCGTTGGCTCGTAAGTGTCGGACAGTTCAATGGTCGTATCCGGTCCATTGACAGTTCCCGAGCCTGTTTTCTGATTGTTGATACCAAACTGAGAAAGCTCATAGCCGGTGGCGGTCAATTTCACGTCCATCTTCCCAAACGTGGTGGTAGATGTAGCCGGTGTCTTGTTTGCCTGTTGCACCTTCAGGGTTACCTCGACATACACAGTCGTTGCAGAACTACGACTGATCGTCAGCGTTCCCGACTGAGTAGTGGTGCCCGCCGTACTGGGGAATCGATAGTCGTAGACGGTATTGTCATTCTCCAGTTTCACCGACCGGCGAAGTTCGTACGTACCCGAAACAGCAGTACCTGCATCGGGCAAGGGGTCCTCATTTTTGGTGGAACAGGCCAGAAGAAGAAAGGGCAGGCATAAAGTAAGCAGAATTCGTTTCATGCAACAGAAGAGTTTGCCGTAGAAGCAAGATAACCGATTTGACTGGTAAAGCCATACCGTATGTCAACAAAGGCGGAAAGACCAATAGGCTTACTTGCCTTCATTTAATAACGACCGTTGTCCTACCCCGCCCAGTTCTCCCGATCCAGGCTGCGGTACTGAATGGCTTCGGCGAGGTGCTCGATCTTAATTTCCTCGCTGGCCGCTAAGTCGGCAATGGTGCGCGATACTTTCAGGATACGGTCGTAAGCACGGGCCGATAAGCCCAGCCGCTCCATCGCCGTTTTGAGCAAGGCCCGACCGGCATCGCTGATGGCGCAGATTTCCTTCACCAGCTGCGAGGGCATCATAGCGTTGGAATACACGCCAGGCTGCTCGGCAAAGCGGGCTGTTTGAATCTCCCGCGCTTTGATGACCCGCTCCCGGATTACGTCACTGGGCTCAGAAGGTCGATTGCCGGTCATCTGATCGAAGGAAACGGGCGTCACTTCCACGTGCAGATCGATGCGGTCGAGGAGAGGGCCGCTGATTTTAGCCAGGTATTTCTGCACCACGCCCGACCCGCAGACGCACTCTTTTTCGGGATGGTTATAGTAGCCACAGGGGCAGGGGTTCATGCTGGCGATGAGCATAAAGCTGGCCGGAAACTCGACTGCCCACTTGGCCCGCGAAATACTCACTTTCCGGTCTTCGAGTGGCTGACGCATCACCTCCAGCGCCGACCGTTTGAACTCCGGCAACTCATCCAGAAACAATACCCCGTTGTGCGCCAGGGAAATCTCCCCTGGCTGCGGAAAACTACCACCACCCACCAGGGCCGCGTCGGAAATGGTATGGTGGGGCGACCGGTAGGGCCGCGTAGCAATCAAATTAGCGCGGGTGCCAAGCTTGCCCGCTACGGAGTGGATTTTGGTAGTTTCCAGGGCTTCCTGCAACGTCAGTGGCGGAAGAATGCTGGGAAGGCGTTTGGCCAGCATGGTTTTACCAGCTCCCGGCGGACCAATCATGATAACATTATGCCCCCCGGCAGCCGCTATTTCCAGCGCCCTTTTTATGTTCTCCTGGCCCTGCACGTGCGAAAAATCAGCTTCGTACGCATTTATCTGGGTCATAAACAAATCGCGGGTATCGCTGGAGAGCGGTTCGATTTCCTTCTTGCCTTCAAAATACTCGACCGCTTCCTGCATGGTTTTTACGCCAATTACATCCAGCTGATTGACAATGGCCGCTTCCTGCGCGTTCTCGGTGGGGAGAATGAATCCTTTATACCCTTGTTTCCGGGCTTCGATGGCAATGGGCAACACACCCTTGATGGGCCGCAAGGTGCCGTCGAGGGCCAGTTCGCCCATAATCACGTAATCGGACAGGTTTCGGGTAGTGGTAATCTGTTCGGAAGCTTCCAGTACACAGAGGGCAATGGGCAAATCATAAGCCGAGCCTTCCTTGCGGATGTCGGCGGGGGCCAGATTGACCACCACCTTCTGGCGGGGCATCCGGTAGCCAAAGAATTTGAGCGAGGCTTCTACCCGCTGTTCACTCTCCTTGACGGCACTATCGGGCAGGCCCACCAGGTGGAAATGCAGCCCCTGCGCCACAACGACTTCAATGGTTATCAAACTGGCATTCACGCCATACACGGCTCCACCGAAGGTTTTGGCTAACATATTGGGTAGTAAGTAATACGGGTACAGATGATGGGTACCAAAACTACGGTGTAGAAGAGTAATAAAAAAGCCAGCTTACATCTTCTCGGCAATCCTCAGTTTGGCGCTCCGGGCGCGGGGATTGCGAGCAATCTCGTCGGGCGTGGCTTCGATGGGCTTGCGGGTGATGGATTGCAACGGCTTTAGCTCATTGCCGTACAAGTCCTTCTCTACTTCCCCCTGAAACTTACCCTTGTTGATGAAGTTTTTCACCAGCCGATCTTCCAGTGAGTGGTACGACATGACCACCAGCCGCCCGCCGGGTTTCAATATCTCCGGCACCTGTTCCAGAAACTCTTCCAGCGCCTGCAATTCTTCGTTTACCTCAATGCGCAACGCCTGAAAAACCTGCGCGAAAAACTTATTTTCCTTGCCCCGCGGGGCGTACCGCTGCAACGCGTTTTTGAGGTCGTTTACCGTATCGATAGGCCGGTTAGAGCGGGCCGATACCAGCGCAGCGGCCACCGTGCGGGCATTAGTAATCTCGCCGTACATACCCAGAATCCGGTGCAGTTCCGGTTCGGGATAGGAGTTAACCACCTGCCGGGCTGTTTTGTCGGCCTGCTGGTTCATACGCATATCGAGGTCGGCATCGAAGCGGGTCGAGAAGCCCCGTTCGGGCGTGTCAATCTGGTGCGAGGAAATCCCCAGGTCGGCCAGAATTCCGTCTACCTGCTCGGCTTTGTAGAGCCGCAAATACCGCTTGATGTTTCGGAAGTTGGAGGCCACAAACGTCAGGCGGGCATCCCCAATGGCCTGGGCATTAACGCGGGCATCGGCATCCTGGTCGAAACCAAACAAGCGGCCGGGACCCTGTTCGCCCGGCTGCAACTGGCGCAGGATTTCCCGGCTGTGCCCCCCGCCACCAAAGGTAATGTCGACGTAGGTGCCGCCGGGTTGCAGATTCAGGCCGTCGATGCAGGCCTGTAGTAAAACGGGTTCGTGGTAATCGCTCATTCAGAAACTAACCTTGTTTTGTGCTCGTTGTTGGGATTGTTATTCGGACATACTAGCAATACAACCCGCAAAAAATCATGAAACATCTTCTGCCTGTCGCAGCCTTCACCTTCTTGTGTTCACTCACCGCCTGTTCCGACAAAGCGTCAACGCTGACAACGGGCCAATACCGGGCGGTCTTGCAAACGCCCGGCGGAGAACTCCCCTTCAAACTGGATATTGAGCCCGTAGCCAATAAGGAGCAAACATACCTCGTTTTTGCCGTTAACGGCAGCGAACGGCTACCCATGGACACTGCCACCGTTCAGGGCGACTCATTACGCATCCCGATGGCACTGTTTGAGTCAGAACTGGTTGCAAAGATAGACGCTAATACGTCCGGCGTGGCTACGCTCCGGGGCATATATCGCCGAAATCGGGTGGGGATAGGTAGTCAAACGCTCCCCTTCAAGGCAGAACAGGGCGTTGGGTATCGGTTTGCGAAGGATGCATCAACTGCCACGAACGTGAGTGGAAAATGGGCCACGCAGTTCGAGAGTAAAACGGGTAAGGTCGATTCGGTAAACGCAGTCGGTATTTTTGAGCAGAATGGCAACCGCGTCACCGGCACCTTTCTGACTCCCACCGGCGATTATCGCTACCTGGATGGGAACGTAGTGGGCGACAGTCTCTTTCTGTCCTGTTTCGATGGGTCGCACCTGTTCCTGTTCAAGGCCAGGCACGACGCAGCGACCAAGACCATGACGGGCGGCTTCTGGTCGGGTGTGTCGGACTACGAATCCTGGGTAGCCCGCTTCGACCCAACTGCTCAACTCCCCGACCCTGCTACACTCACGTACCTCAGGCCCGGTGTTCAAACCCTCAACGTCTCTTTCCCCGAACCCGATGGCACTGTTGTTTCGCTGGCAGACCCACGTTTTAAAGGCAAAGTAACAATTGTGCAGATACTCGGTTCCTGGTGCCCCAACTGCATGGATGAAACCAGGTTTCTGAGTCCCTGGTACCAGAAAAACAAACAGCGGGGGGTAGAAGTACTCGGCCTTGCTTTCGAACGGTCGCCGGAAATGGCGGTATCAGGCCCCAAGATTGAGCGCATGAAAGAGCGGTTTCAGATTGGTTATCCCGTTGTGCTGGCTGGCTCCAACGACAAAGCCGAAGCATCCAGCGCGCTCCCCGACCTGAACGCCGTTTTAGCGTTTCCAACGACCATTTTTATCGACAAAAAGGGCAAAGTACGGCATATCCATACGGGTTTCTCCGGCCCCGGCACGGGTAAGTATTACGACCAGTATGTGGACGAGTTCAACCGGTTGGTGGATAAGCTGCTGGCTGAGCCAGGCTTGATGTGACTGGCCTTATTTTGCTGATTTCAATTAGTCATGCTCAGGAATAGAGGCCAAATCGAAGTCGGTCAGTTCAATCACAAAAATCCCGGTTTAGATAGTATGCATGCATACCAATTTCAAAAAAAGTAGTAAGTTTACATTGGGATATTTCAGAGCGACACCTGTTATGAAAAAGGAAAAAACGGTTGATTTTCACATAAAATGGGGTTGGCACGCCATTTCGCGCATGTACAATGCCTATGCCGCCCGCTTCGACATTACGATGGCTATCGGTTACGTGCTGCTGAATATTGACCTGATTGAGGGTACTCCAGCGACTAAAATCGGCCCGTTACTGGGTATGGAACCCCGCTCACTGGTCAGGATGCTGAAAAGCCTGGAAGAGCGTGGCCTGATACAACGCGTGGTAGACGGCAATGATAAACGGTTCGTCCGCATCTACCTCACCGAGGAGGGTAAAGCGAAGCGTGAGATGGCCCGCGACGGGGTTATTCAGTTCAACAACATGGTTCGGGAGCGTATTCCGCTAAACAAGCTGGCCGTATTTTTTGACGTCATGAACGACCTCAACCGGATGGTGGAAGAAGAAAACGCCCGCCTGAAAGCCGCCGAACCGGAAGAATTGACGCTGGATTAGTCGCCACGAAGTTTACGAACGACCTACGCAGAGACCCCGCAGGAATTGTCTGAGCGTATCCAGCCACATCATGATGGCTATGCTGAATGGTCTGATTGGCTGCTAAAAATAATGAATTAACTAAACTCAAAAACAACAGGGACACCAGCCAGACCGCCTGTCAGTCTGGCTGGCTTCATTCCTTTACCCGATTAACGAAACACATGGAAGCTAGCGTAGAAAAATCCAGAACCCAGACTAAAAATCGTACCATCCGTCGCGTAGCCGTACTGGGCTCCGGCATTATGGGTTCGCGTATTGCGGCCCACTTCGCCAACATTGGCGTGGATGTCTTACTGCTGGACATTGTTCCGGCGGAATCAAACGAGACAGAGAAGGCAAAGGGTTTAACGACCGAAAGTCCAATTGTCCGGAATCGGATTGTGAACGACGCGTTCCAGACGATGCTGAAAGCCAGTCCGGCTTCCCTCTACACCCCCAAATTTGCGGAGCGAATCAAGCTGGGCAATTTCGATGATAACCTGAAGGAGATTGCTACCTACGATTGGATTATTGAAGTGGTGGTCGAACGCCTGACTATCAAACGCTCGGTGTACGAGCGGGTTGAACAGTTTCGCAAACCCGGCACACTGATCACCTCGAACACATCGGGCCTTCCCATGCACTTGCTGACGGAAGGGCGAAGCGAGGATTTCCGGCGAAATTTCTGCGGTACGCACTTCTTTAATCCCCCCCGCTACCTACGCCTGCTCGAAGTTATCCCCGGCCCCGATACGGACCCCGCCGTTGTCGACTTCCTGATGAACTACGGTGATTTGTTTCTGGGCAAAACAACAGTGCTTTGTAAAGACACCCCCGGCTTTATTGCCAACCGGCTGGGTATTCAGTCGTTAATTCAAACCATTCGGGTAGCCGAAGAACTGGGGCTGAGCGTAGAAGCAGTGGATAAGCTCACCGGTCCGGTAGTAGGGCGGCCCAAATCAGGTACGTTCCGGTTGTCGGATGTGGTGGGCCTGGATACCACCGTCAACGTAGCCGGAAATCTGGTCAAAATGGAGCACGACGAGTCGCGGGCGAGTTTCGAACTGCCTGCGTCGGTGCAAAAACTGATGGAGAACAAATGGCTCGGCGATAAAACCGGTCAGGGGTATTACAAGAAAACGAAAGACGCGAAAGGGCAGACCCAGATTCTGGCCCTCGACCTGACTACCTACGAATACAAGCCGTCGGAAAAAGTGAAGTTTGGGACGCTGGAGAGCACGAAGGCCATCGACAGCCTGAAAAAGCGCTTTCCGGTGTTGATCGAAGGCAAAGACAAAGCCGGAGAATTTTACCGGAAAACGTTTGCCGACGGCTTCCAGTACGCCACGCATCGAATCCCCGAAATCTCGGACGAACTCTACCGCATCGACGCGGCCATTACCGCCGGTTTCGGCTGGCAGCTGGGACTCTTTGAAACCTGGGATGCGATTGGCGTGAAGAAAGGAATAGACCTCATTGAAGCGCAGGGAAAGAAGCCCGCGCAGTGGGTGTACGATATGCTGGCTGCCGGTTTCGACAGCTTTTACAAACTGGAGAACGGCAAGCGGCAGTATTACGATATTCCGACCAAGCGTTACAAGGCTATTCCGGGAACCGAGAGTATTCACCATTCTGGAGAATTTATCCAACAATATCGTCTGGAAAAATGTCGGGTGCCAACATCATCGACCTCGGTGATGGCATTCTGAACGTGGAGTTCCGAAGCAAGATGAACACTTTCGGGCAGGAAGTTTCCGAAGCTCTCAACAAAGGGATTTCGCTGGCCGAGAAAGATTTCCGGGGACTGGTGGTTGGCAATGACTCGACCGAGGCTTTCTCGGCGGGGGCCAACCTGGCCATGCTGTTCATGTTCGCCGTTGAGCAGGAGTTCGATGAGGTCAATCTGATGATTGCCCAGTTTCAGCAGACTCATCACGCGCCTGCGCTACTCATCCATTCCGGTGGTGGTGGCCCCGCACACGCTCACGCTGGGCGGTGGCTGCGAAGCTGTGCTGCACGCCGACCGGGTAGTGGCCCACGCCGAGAGTTACATTGGTCTGGTTGAGGTGGGTGTTGGCCTGATTCCGGCCGGTGGTGGCACGAAAGAGATGGCAGCCCGGGCCTCGGACCTGTACCAGTCCGGCGACCCGGAACTGAACATCCTGCAAAGCGTATACATGAATATTGCCACCGCCAAGGTATCGACATCCGCCCAGGAAGCCCGCGAAATGAATTACCTCCGGGATACGGATCAGATCGTTCTGAACCGCAGCCGGCTGCTGTCCGAAGCCAAGCAGGCGGCCATCGAACTGGCCGATAATGGCTACACGCAACCCAAACCCCGCACCGACATCAAGGTACAGGGCAAAACCGGCATTGCGTTGTTCCGGGCGGGCGTTACGGCGATGCACATGGGTCGGTACATTTCGGACCACGACCGTAAAATTGCCGATAAGTTAGCCTACGTCATTTGCGGGGGCGACCTGAGCAGTCCACAAAATGTATCGGAGCAGTACCTGCTCGATCTGGAACGGGAAGCCTTCCTGTCGCTGACGGGTGAGAAGAAAACGCTGGAACGAATTCAAAGCCTGCTTACGGGTGGCAAACCACTGAGAAACTAACACCAGGTTATCTCCCAAAAAGGGGGTCATTGTATCTAGGGCAACTGCTTGCTGTGGATACAATGATCCCCTTTTTTGGGATAATTTACGGGCTACAGAGCGGTTAGCAACGTGGTGACAGAGGCAGTTTTTTTTGTCAACGCAAAGCCCATATAGGTTAATTATAGAATAAAACGTCGACTTAACACCTAAAATACAACTATCTGTTAATCATATGATTAGACATTATGTAAACGGTTTGTTTTACTCAGATAACCAAACCAGCCTTTTATATATACCCAAATCCGTCCCTACCGCTTAGTATATTTAGAATTTTTCGACAAACTATATATCAGGGGTTTAACTTTATTTACGGTAGTTACTTAGGTAAACTGACCCCATAAATGAGACCTTCAAAAATTACTTTCGTTTCTGACGAAGAGATGATTCGTCAGTACTTTTCCAACCAGCCAGAACAATGTTTCGAAACGCTCTACAAACGATATGTTAACAAAGTGTACCGCCGGTGTTTGTCGATGGTAAAAGATCCATTAAAGGCTGAGGATTTTACGCACGATATTTTTCTGAAGGTATTCAATAAACTGAACGCCTTTCAGGAACGATCCAACTTCTCGACCTGGCTCTACTCCATTGCGTTCAACTACTGTGCCGATCAAATTCGTTTGGCCAAGCGACTGCCCATGATGCGGATGGAAGATGGTTTCGATTATGCGGCCGCTGATACCAGCGATGAGCAATTGCACGAAGAGGCCATCCAACTGGTTAGTAGAGCCATTGAGAAGCTGTCCGATTCGGAAAAAGCACTGCTCCATTTCAAATACGACGATGGCATGAGCATTGCTAAAATTGCCTACACCTGTAGCTTGAAAGAAAGCACCGTTAAGATGCGGTTGAAGCGTAGTCGGGAAAAGATTCACCGGTTGTGTACAGAGCCGTCAGTGTACAGACATCGTTAGCAGCACTAAACAAACGGGCGTATACGGTTTGCTGCCTACCCGCTGAAGTGGCTGAACTGATCGAGTGAGGCCGGGTTGCGCAGCGTGTCCCGGCTGGTAGCCAGTGAGGCATCCATACCCGATAAAATCTTTTTCACCGGCGTTTCGAGCTTCTTGCCGCTGATGGTATAGGGTATATCGTCGACAGCGTATATAGCATCGGGTACGTGGCGGGGGCTAAACTGACTCTGGAGTGTTCGTTTGATCCGTTTCATCAGTTCATCCGTCAGCGAAAAACCCGGTTTCAACACCACAAATAACGGCATAAAATACTGTCCGCCAGGCCGTTCCAGACCTACCACCAGACTATCACTTATTTCGGGCAGGCTTTCTACCGCACTGTAAATTTCGCTGGTACCAATCCGCACACCGGCCCGATTGAGCGTAGCATCCGACCGCCCGTAAATGATGACGCCATTCCGTTTGGTAATCTGTATGTAATCGCCGTGCCGCCATATACCGGGGTAATCATCAAAGTAACTTTTTCGGTAGCGGTCGTTATTTCGTGGTCCGGCATTCCGGTCGTTCCAGAAGTAAATGGGCATGGAGGGCATGGGGTCCAGGATCACCATTTCGCCTAACTGCTCCCGAACGGGGCTTCCTTTCTCATCAAACGCTTCGACGTTGCAACCCAGCAGTCGGCACTGAATTTCACCTTCGTAAACGGGCAGCAACGGATTCCCCCCCACAAAACCGCTGCATATATCCGTCCCGCCACTGAACGAAATAAGCCAGACCTGCTGTTTAACGGACTGGTATATCCACCGGAATCCTTCGGGCGGAAGGGGTGAACCGGTCGAGCCAATGGTTCGCAGATGGGGTAGGCTGACGGTATTCATTGGTGTCAAACCGGCGCGCAAACAGGCGAGGTAGTAAGCCGCTCCACTGCCGAAATGTGCAACCTGCGTTTCCTGAGCCAGTTTCCACAGCGCATTCATAGTCAGGATAGCCAGCTGCCCCCTCATACAGCACGAGCGTGGCTCCCACCAGCATGGAACCAATGGCAAAATTCCACATCATCCAGCCCGTAGTGGAGTACCAGAAATACCGGTCGCCCTGATGCACATCCTGATGCAGTGCCAGCACTTTCATGTGTTCGAGCAGGCAGCCTCCCACGCTATGCGTAATGGCTTTGGGTTTACCGGTTGTACCCGATGAATAGAGTATCCAGATGGGATGATCGAAGGGAACCGGCTCAAACGTTAACCCTTCCGGTGCCGGCGTATGAACGACCTCCTGCCAGGATAAAGCACTGGCAGGCAATTCATTGGTATCAACATAACTGACCCACACAACCTGCTGAAGCGTTGGCAGCTGCGCGCACAAGGATGAGATGGCGTCAACTTTGTCGATCCGTTTACCATTGTAGGTATACCCATCCACGGCAAACAGCACTTTGGGCTCAATCTGCTGAAAACGGTCAACTATGCTGGCCGTGCCAAAATCGGGTGAGCAACTCGACCAGATAGCCCCAATGGCGTTGGTTGCCAGAAAAGCGACGACGGCTTCCGGGCCATTCGGCAGCACGGCCACCACCCGGTCGCCAACGCCCACCTGCTGTTGCCGCAGGTAGGCAGCAACGGCGGCAACCTGTTGTTCCAGTGTATCCCACGACAGGCTTTTTACCGTAGGCTGTTGTTCCGAAGCAAATAAAATGGCCGGACGCTGGGTGGTTTTATGCCGAAAGATGTGTTCGGCGTAATTGAGTGTAGCCCCCGAAAACCAGGTTGTCCCAATCATATCCTGCTGGCTGGGCCTGAAAACAACCTGGTAGTACGGCGTATAGCTCTGAACGTCGAAAAACTGCCAGATACTCTCCCAAAAATCTTCCAGATCCGTTACCGACCAATCCCATAAGTCATCGTAATCCCGAAAGTAAAGCCCTTTCTTGATGAACAGCCAGTTCATGAACCGCTTCATCAACGACTGCTCAATGGATGATCGGGTTGGTGTGTAAAGTGGAGTCAGAGCCGGATCGGACATACGGAATAGGTAAATAGCTGGTCAGAGATAGGTAAAACAGGAGGGAAAGGATTCCTCGTAACTATTCACTAACGACTTTTGGCTTCTGCGGATTGTTTCTTCGGTAAAATGCGTTGTGCAGAAACGGGTGGAACCAGCTTAGTGTAAAAAAGACTGCTTTTTTGGTTTACTTTACTTACTGAACCCCCTAATCGCTGATAGTCAGCTAGATTGCTACTTATTAATTGTTGATTTACTGTATTTTCCATGAGTCAGGATTCAGAGAAGAACGACCGGGACCGGAGCACCGGATCAAGCCGTGATGGTGACCCGCAACGGCGGGCGGGCCGTTCTACCGACCGTCGGGATGACGTTCGCAAACAGGGCGATGACCGCCCCCGGTCAGATGGCCCCCGGTTTAGCCGGGACACCGACCGGCCCAGGTTTAGCCGCCCCGCCGACAACGATGGAGGCCGGACTGGAGAGTCCCGGACTGGAGGGTCCCGCCCCTCAGGTTCAGGTTCGTCCAGCCCCCGTTTTGGCCGGGACTCCAGTAACGCAGGAGGCCGGTTCGATAAGCCAGGACGCTTTTCCAGAGATACCGATAATCGGTCGGGTTCAGACCGCCCCCGGAAGGAAGGCCCCCGGCAGGAAGGCCCCCGGTTTGGCCGCGATAACAATCAGCGGCCCGACGATCGTCGCTCAGGTCGCGACGACAGGGATTCCCGTTCTCCGCGTTCTGAACGCGGTTCCGGTGATCGTCCCAATCGATACCCGTCTGATAAGCCCCGTTTTGACAGCGACCGGCGCGATAGCCGCGATGGTGATAGTCGCCGGGGTCGGGAAGAAGGTAGCAGCAGACCGTCCGGAACTGGTTTCCGGCCCTCCGGCCCTCCCCGTTTCAACCGGGACGAGCGTCGGGATGACCGGCCCCGTTTTCCAACGGACCGGTCCGGTCGTGATGAGCGCCCCCGTGACGGCAAACCCACCGGTTCCGCCCGTTTTAGTCGGCCTGATGGCCCCCGCGACGGCAACCGGTTTGGTGATTCAAACAAGGACGGCGCATCCCGCTTCTCGCGGGGTCAGAGCCGGGGCAACCGGCCCGACAAGCCAGCGTTTAAACGGGTAGGCGGATTCAGCCCGGCAGCAGATGAGCGTAACCGCGAGCGTTTCAACGACGATAAAGCCCAGGGCAGCAATCGGGATGAGGATTCCCGCTTTACCGGGCAGCAACGGAAAGAATCGGGTGACCGCCGTACGGGTATGTACACCAAAGCGCCCAATTATAATCTGGAGGAGTCGCGCCATCGGCTTGCCGGACGGGGCCGCACGGATGGTCCACGGGGCGATCGAAAACAAGATGATGATACGCCCAAACGCGTAGCCGTTCGGGACCGTACCGAGGGCTCAAATACCACCCGTTTGAATCGCTACATTGCCAATTCGGGCGTTTGTTCGCGCCGGGAAGCCGACGAACTCATTGCCCGGGGCGACATCTCGGTGAATGGTAAAGTCGTGACCGAAATGGGTTTCCAGGTGAAAGAAGGCGATACGGTCAAGTACGGCACCAAAGCCCTGAATCCTGAGCGATTCGTGTATGTATTGCTCAATAAGCCAAAAGATTATATCACCACCACCGAAGATCCGGAAGAGCGTAAAACTGTGATGGAACTGGTGGCCGATGCGGGCAACTTCCGGATGTATCCGGTCGGACGCCTGGATCGCAATACCACAGGTCTGTTGCTCTTCACGAACGACGGTGAGCTGGCCGATAAACTCACGCACCCCTCCAACAACGTCCGTAAAATATACCAGGTCGAACTGGATAAACCCATCACCACGGAGCACTTCGAGGAACTCAAAAAAGGAATCGAACTGGAAGACGGTCCCATCAAACCGGATGCTCTCAGCATTGTAACGCCGGATGCGTACGTAGTGGGCATCGAAATCCACTCGGGCCGCAATCGGATTGTACGCCGGATGTTTGAGCATTTCGGCTATGAAGTAAGCAAGCTGGACCGGACCACCTACGCGGGCCTAACCAAAAAAGAACTACCCCGTGGCAAGTGGCGCTTCCTCGACCCCAAAGAGGTGGTAAAACTGAAGTACCTTAGTTAATGGTGAATGTGTGAATGAGCGATTGAGTGAATAGCTGACGCAAACAGATTGCTCGTATTACTATTCCCTCAATCGCTCATTCGATAATTCACTCATCAAACCATGAATCATCTCTTCCCTTACATCGAACGGACGTTGGTACACCCTGGCGTTACCATTAGTGAGCAGTATGAGGCACTTGATGACGTAACGCAGCTGGGGCTGGCCGGCATGACGGTGGCTCCCTTTTGGGTGAAGAAGTTCCGGCGCGAACTGGGGGAGTCCCATCCCGCTGTTCTGTCAACGGTGATTGGTTTTCCATTTGGCTACCAGCGTACCGAAGCCAAGCAAACCGAAGTGGAGTGGGCTCTGAAAGACGGTGTCAGCGAGATTGAGGTGGTCATCAATACATCGGCCCTGTTTTCGTCCTCCTCGGGCTGGGTCAAGATTGAACTGGCCAAACTGGTGAGTATGGTCCACGCTTCCGAAAAGTTCTTCACCGTCATTCTGGAATCCTCCCTGCTCAATCCCGAGCAGCTACAGTCGGTCATCAAGCAGGCTACTGATGCGGGTGTTGATTTCATCAAAAATGAAACGGGTGCAAATTTTAGCACTTTTTCGCTCGAAAACGCCCTGCAGTTTCGTACTCAGGTGCCTAAATCAGTGGGCGTCAAGATCGTATCAGATGGGGCCACACCTGACCAACTGGAGCAGTTGGTATCTGCTGGCGTAGAGCGTCTGGCTATGCGGGCGGTGGCTGCCTAAACCTAATCGAATTTTGCCGGTGAATTTGTATTATTGTGGGGTAAAACCACTCCATCATGACCAGTCGATTTCTGCCACTCCTGTTGCTGTTTTGTTTTCCTTCTTTTGCCCAGCAGCCCGTTTACAAAGACTTTGAAGTAGACAGTACTGCCCAGCCACACGGAGGTTTATCATTTCTAAACACCTATCTTCAAACCAATCTTCGTAAACCCACTCCCGTTGAAGCAGAGGGTACAGGAGGTCGCGCGATCCTGAGTGCCGTTGTGGAGCCGGATGGACGCTTATCATCGGTTACCGTGCTGAAAGGCCTGCACCCCGATCTGGACCGTGAAGCCGTGCGCGCTGTTTCGCTTTTTCAGGCCTGGAAACCCGCCAAAAAAGGCGGACAGGTCGTGCGGCAGCAAACGGTTATACCTGTCGCGTTCGCCAAAAATACGCCCTTCATTTACCAGAACGGGGCAAAAATTGAGTACTTCGGTGCGGACTCCAAACTCGTGTCGGACAGTACGCAGGCGCGCTACAGGCAAAGCACCCCGATTAGTGCCGACGGGCTGCCCACCGGTGATATTGTTCTATACGAACAGAAAGGAAAATCCTGGAAGGAGATTAACCGATTGCCAATTACGCGCAAGCTAAATTCCTATAAAAATGATGCCGGAAAGTGGGTACACCAGGTAGGTCATCAAAACGCTGATTTACGGTGGGAAGGCTTGCTGGTTGAAACTGACGAAGACGGAAACCAATTTCGCAAGGCCATTTACGAAAACGGCAAACGGGTTGGTACTGAGTTCGTCTATTATCCAGGTGGCATGGTAGCCCGAAAAATTGAACCCCTGGAAACAAATGACGCTTTGACGTCCTGGTATCCGGACGGACAAATCAAAGAAATGCGGACGGGAATCAGGGATAGGCAGATCGGAACTCCCCAACAGGATAAGGTCATTGCCTTCTGGGACAGTACCGGCCAGCAGTTGGTAACCGCTGGCAATGGCCGGGCCACCTTTGTGGAGCGCCGAAAATCGTACAAGGATACCATCCAGTACACAACTTTCACTGAACAGGGAAGCTTTAAAAATGGACTCAAACACGGCGACTGGATGGGCCGCTACACCGATGGGTCGTATTTCTACACAGAAACGTATTGGGATGGCACCTTTAAGGGTGGTAAGAACCGCACTGGGCAGGCAGATACCGTACATTACGGCGTTGTTGAGCAGCAACCGGAATTTCCGGGAGGCATGGCCGGCTTGGGGAAGTTCCTGAGCGAAAATCTTCAGTACCCTGCCAACGCCCAGAAGGCAGGTGTCCAGGGAAAAGTATTCGTCAGTTTCGTCGTGTGCACGGATGGGACCCTGTGCGATTACACCGTAATGAAGGGCGTCCACCCCGATGTGGATCAGGAAGCCCTTCGGGTAGTCAAAAAGATGAGTGGCCGCTGGAAACCGGGGGTGCAGCGGGGCCAAAAGGTACGGGTTAAATACAACCTGCCGATCAACTTCAGTCTGTACTGAGGGATTTCATAGGGCATACGGGTTGAAACCCGTGGATACGTTTGTATTTTTGCCCCTTAATCTCCGCGTACATGTCCTTAAAGCAGGTTCCCCTTCATCATACCCACCAACAACTCGGCGCTAAAATTGTGCCGTTCGCGGGCTTCGAGATGCCCGTCCGCTACTCCTCCGACCTCGACGAACACCATACCGTCCGCAATAGCGTCGGCATCTTCGACGTCTCGCACATGGGCGAGTTCATCCTTAAAGGCGAAGGGGCACTGGGCCTTATTCAGCGGGTTTCGGCCAATGATGCCAGCACGTTGTTCGATGGCAAAGTGCAATATAGCTACCTGCCCAATGGCCGGGGCGGTATTGTCGATGACCTGCTGGTGTACCGCATCAGTGCGCTGGAATACATGCTCGTCGTCAATGCTTCGAACATCGAAAAGGACTGGAACTGGATTAGCCAGTACGCGCCGGACTTTGACCGGGAGGGTGCACCGTTGACCATGGTCAACGTATCGGATGATATGTGCCTGTTTGCCGTGCAGGGACCGCTGGCGGCCAAAGCGCTGCAATCACTGACCAATGCCGACCTGGACTCGATGGGGTACTATACTTTCGAGAAAACGGATTTTGCCGGCTGTGCCAACGTCATCGTGTCCGCAACGGGCTACACGGGCGCAGGGGGCTTCGAAATTTACGTATCCAACCACCAGGCAGAAATCGTCTGGAACGCCATCATGAAAGCGGGAGAACCCTACGGTATCAAGCCCATCGGCCTGGGTGCCCGCGATACGCTCCGGCTCGAAATGGGGTATAACCTGTACGGTAACGACATCACCGATGAAACATCGCCCCTGGAAGCAGGCCTGGGTTGGGTCACCAAATTCACCCACGACTTCATTGATGCCGATCTGTTGAAGGCGCAGAAGGAACAGGGTGTTCCGCGCAAACTGGTTGGTTTTGAGTTGGTAGACCGGGGTGTTCCGCGCGGGCACTATGAACTGACCGATGCCGAGGGTAACCCGATTGGCGAAGTGACCTCCGGCACCCAGTCGCCCACGCTGGGAAAAGGCGTTGGCCTGGGCTACGTGCAAACGGCCTACAGCAAGCCCGGCTCCGAAATTTTTGTGAAAGTGCGGGACCGGCTGTTGAAAGCGCAGGTTGTTAAACTTCCCTTCGTGAAAAAATAACGACCCATGAAACAGATTGACGTTTGCCTGACGCCCGACTTATTGCACCTGCATACCGTTGAGAATACCATTGTTGTTGTGGCCGATGTTTTTCGGGCTACCTCCTGCATGGTTACCGCCTTTGCGCACGGCGTCAACAGTATTATTCCCGTGGCTACCATTGAGGAATGCCGCCAGTGGCAGGAGCGCGGCTACCTGGCCGCTGCCGAACGAAATGCCAAAAAAGTGGATGGCTTTGAGCTGGACAACTCCCCGTTCACGTACATGAACGAACGCATCCGGGGGGCCAATGTAGCTATGACAACCACCAACGGCACGCTGGCCATTACCCGCTCCCGGTCGGCGGTGAAAGTGCTGGTGGGGTCGTTCCTGAATCTGGATGCCATTGTTCGTTACCTGAAAACCGATGGCTACGATGTGATGGTGCTTTGCGCGGGCTGGAAAGGCCGCGTTAATCTGGAAGATACCCTCTTCGCCGGTGCCCTGGTTGATCGGTTAAAGGACAGCTACGCCATGGCCGAAGACAGCGCCATTATGTCGTGGCGGCTGTATTGCGAGGGTAAAAACAATTTGCTGGCATATATGGCCAATGCCTCGCACATCCGGCGGCTTCAGCGGCTGGGTATTCAGAAAGACATTTCCTATTGCCTGCAGCACGACCTCTTTGATGTGGTACCGGTCCTACGCGGAAATGCCCTGGTGAAAATGAACGCCTGAAATTCAGTACATACTTGGTAGTTTCTGCTCCGCAAACTGACTTATGTTAGCTTGTGGAACAGGAACAACTATATCTTTTTCAGCAACCCCATCATCATTTCCTCAAAGTAAGCCCCATTGTAGGGGCCAAACCAGTTCATATCGCGGACTTCGTAGGTTGAGCGGTCATAATAGGCGTCGGGCGTTACATAGCCGATGTATCCTCCTTCAAAGCTGGTAATCATCAGATTAACCGCTTTCTTTTTGGCCAATGGGTTGAAGTCAGCGACGAACTCTCCCGAAAAATCGCAGGGTGTGCCCAGCAGCACGGTCTGGCCAATGCGTAGGGCTTTCAGATCGGATGGGTAATCGCCGTATACGCTGTAAAACAACCAGGGCCTCACCCGCCAGTTGCCCATCACGCGCGGGTGCGGTTCGCGCAAATCCAGTGGCAGCGTGAGAATGGCAAGGCTACTGTCGGATTGAGTCTGGATAGTCGGTACGGTTCGCTCAATGCGGTTGGCCAGGTCACCGGCATAATTCCGAATTTCGGCGAAATCGGTATTCCCTCTGGCTTCGGGTCCAGTACTACCCACTGCCCCCGCCAGAAAGACCGCAAAATCCGCCGATTTCTTCTCCAGCCGATCAACCAGCGAACCGGGGTAGTCGCGGCTGAGGTATTTCCCCATGCCATCCTCAAACAGCGTAGCGTGGCCCGCAAACGTACAGAGCAGGGCCGATTCACCCGTGGTCGTTTTTTGTAGTTTGAGGAGCCTGATCAGCCCGTCGAGCGGGCGGGTTGGGCCGGAGTTTCTCAGTCGGTTATAGATATGATCCGTTGCATCCGTCTGTCCAAAACCAACCGCTACCGGTGCCATCGTCTTTTGGGCGGCACGAATGGCGTTTAGCACCCCATCGGTAATGCGGGTAACGATTTTTTCGTCGTATTCACCGGCAATCAGTTCCCCCACTAATCCCGGTGCCCAACCACCAATACTGTTGTGCGAGTGAATGGCCCCCATGTACATATTCTCCCACCGAAGGCCTACTTCCGGCAGGCGTTTTTTTAACGATGCAACTACCGTTGGGGGAGTAATCAGCAAGTCCAGCCCAACAATGGCCACATTGGTGCTACCATTATCCAGCACGATAGCCCGGGCAAAAATGGAGTCGCTAACAATGGTCCAGTGCTTTCCCCGGCGGGCACCGTACCCACCGGTAGGCGTGGTGTACGGGGGTGTAATGTTTGCCTTTGCCCAGCCCGCCCGCAGGGGTGCCGTTGCCGGGGGGGGAGCAGGCAGCTGTTCCATGCGTTGTTTTGTTTGCTGGTAATACGCCATTTGCTGGTACGGCGTATCATCGACCGGGGCCAGGCTAACGGCCAGGAACACCAGGATTAAAACAACTAGTGCTAACAGCACTTTCAGAAAAACACGGAGGAGTCTCATACTCGTAGTCGCCGAAGAAAGCGAATTATGACGCAAGCAACGAAAAAAGAAATGGATTGGGAAAGTAAGAAACAAAAAAAGGCACCAGGGAAAATCCCCGATGCCTTCCGTCACCCTACCGGTTTCCCGGTCTCCCTATTATATACTACTACCCAAGAAATGGGGCCGCGATGGCCAAAACCGCAGCTTTGGTCAAAGGCTCGTCAAAGGCTTCCCGGAATGAATCATCGGAGAAGCCCGTTGTGTTTGGCAATGTCTTTAGTGGAACCCCACCCTGCGTGAACGTCGTTTGTGCGGGATCGGAAACCCAGCCTTTCAAGCCCAGTATCCGACGAACCTCGGCCGCATGGCGTGCTTCGACCGAGTGGATTTGCAGCGCTGTTGTCAGGATGGCTTTGTCATTGATGAGTTCACCCGCCTGTCCTTTGTAAGCGGCAACGCCCGTGTCTTCCAGAGCCCGGGCCGTGGCCAGAAACGTTGGATAGCTTGTAAACGTACCAGCGGGGAATTTGAATGTTGGTTTTGCGCCAGCGGCTGCTCCCAGTGCACCTTTCAACAGGGCCACGTGGGCAGCCTCGTGCTTGCTTATCTGCGACATAACCGTCCGGTCTGCAGCAGGGATAAGATTGGCAGCAGCCAGACCCAACCGGTAAAACTCGTCTTCGAGGTACTCGAGCGTGAGGGCATACTGCAATACAGCTACAGCAGCTGCAGAGGGAGCACCCGCCTGAGCCAGTGCCTTGTTCAGGCTACCCGCAACGATGGCAGGAATACCAGCGGCTACCAGGTTAGAACCAAATTTAAGAAGATTCCGGCGTGAGTAGAAGCTGTAACGCTCACTAACTTCCGGGTCAATCTGCTCTATATCAGAGATTATCTTAAATAAATTCATAGCGTTGTTCAGGTTTACTTCGGAAGGTTAGTGGCGGTGATCTGCGTTTTCACAAACGTTTGAGCAATAGGTAACACAACAGATGGAGCATCTGCCTTATCAAGACCCGTTGCGGGCGCTACGATATCATCCCCGGCAAAACTGGCTGACTTTGGGCTCAGCAGATCGCGAATGACAGCTGCGTGACGCGCTTCTACCGATACGATCTTTCCGGCCAAGGCCAGGTAGTTCACATCCTTAATTAAAGAACCCGCACCATTATAAGCTGATACGCCTAAATCTTCGAATGCTTTAGCTGTGTTGAGTACGCTCGACCGGTCAGTGAACGTAATGGCCGTGAAGTTTGGTGTCAGAGCAGCAATGGCATTGGTACCAAGGGCAGCCTTAAAAAATTCGCGGTGAATAATTTCGTGGTTACGAATATCGGTCAGGAGCGTTCTCTCCGCATCCGTCATGCCACTGTAGGGTGTAGCAATTACCTGCGTATAGAAGGCCGCTTCCAGCTGTTCCAGTGCGTAGGCATAGTTCAGGATACCAACATCGCCCGAGCCCAGATCTACCGGAGCCATTACCGTCGTTGGATTTTCCTCACCGTTTTTACAGGAAGCCAAAACAGCGCCACCAGCCGCAAAGGCACCAGCGTAGCGCAGAAACAGCCGGCGTCCTACTCGTACCGGCTCCAATTGACCTGGCAACATACCCAGGCTCACTTCTTCTTGTTGCTTTTTCATACAGAATAATTCAGTTTTGAACAGCCAGGTGTTCGACACACTTACGGTAATCCCGGAATTTTAGATTCTAACCGGCACAAAAAAAGGACAGATAGTCGAAAAATTCGCCGGGAGATAGACCAGCAATTAGCTGCTGAACCGTTTTGTGGCCGCTGGTTAACATTGGTGAGTCGAAGCAACAAAGACTTTCGTAACCTATTCGTGATAAATAAATAGTCCGTAGACCAGTCAGACACATCAACCAGTAGCCGAATCAAACGAAAATAAATCCATAAAAGCGGAGTACCGAACTATATCGGGCACATTACGTTGTGTTATCATTTTTGAACAGGTGGTTTCCCAACCGTTCTAGGGGGCCTTTGGCGCCGAGTATTCGTGAACAAAGTTTTTTTTCGCGGATAGATTTCAACCAGGCGGTACGGAGCACTGACCTAAATTTCTCAATACCATGAACATTACCCAGGTGCGTGAACACCTTCACCGATTAATCGACGAAGTCGATGACTTATACGTTCTGAACGGATTATACCGCAACCTCGTTGCCGACAAGCGTCAGCGTGAAGCCTATGAGCAGGAGCAGGCGAAGAAACAGACTCGCGCTGATAAATCGGCGCGCTGATTGGGGTTAGTTCGAAAGGCTGCTGATGGTGCGTGCAATGAAACCACGTTGATAACGAAAGCCAGCACGCCCTGCGCTAGGGCGCTAACAAACCGGTGATGCGCATCGAACCGGGCAATTTTCTCCATCAGTCGGGCAACCATGCGGGCAATTGCAAAGGAACTGGTACGAAGTACGGTTTTTAGTGATTGCACCCCAAATTTTCAGATTTTTTTAACCCGCTTTTGTACCTTCGTTTCAGCAACAGTTCAAGTGATATGCCTTCTCCAGGTTCGCAGCATATTGTCCAGATCGGGACAAAAAAGGATAGTGCCATTCTCTCGAAATCGCAGAAGGAGTTTAACCGACTGACCCGCAAAATTGAAAAACTGACGACTGATCTGCGTGACCTGCGCGAAGCCGCTACGCATATCCAGCAGCGAGTACAAACCGATTACCGGCCACTGGTGGAGCAGTATAGTCGGTTCCGGGCCGATATGGTGCGCCTGTTCGACAGGGTATACGATACGAACTCATTTACGAAAACCGAGAGAAAGAAACTGGCAGACCTCATCCAAAAGATAGCCTTTGAACTGATTTCAACTTATGGGATCGACGACCTCAAACCCATCTACGATAAGTATAGTACCGAGGGTTTTGATCAGGTCAACACCCAGGCCGACGGGCAAACGGCCGACCTGATGAAGGAAATGATGGAAACCATGTTTGGTATTCAGTTCGACGATGACGCCGACGTGAGTGATCCCCAAAAAATGGCTGCCTACATGCAGGAAAAGATAGAGCAGCAGGCCAAACAGGAAAAGAATAAACAACAAAATCCCGACAGGCCTAAAACGGCCAAACAGCAGGAGCGCGAAGCCAAACGACAGGCCGAAGCCCAGAAAATTACTAAAGCGGTTCGAACCCTGTACATGGACCTGGTGAAGGCATTTCACCCCGACCGGGAGCCCGATGAGGCCGAAAAAGGGCGCAAAACAGAAATCATGCACCGCGTAACGGAAGCGTACGAGAAGAGTGACCTACTGGCTCTGTTACGGCTGCAACTCGAATTCGACCGCATTGACCAGGCCCACCTGGAAAGCCTGGCCGAGGAGCAACTCAAATACTACAACAAAATCTTGAAGCAGCAAACCCAGGAACTGGACGAGGAACTGTTTGCGCTCCACAACGAGCTGGCCGCCATGACGGGTAAACCGGCCTTTGCGGTTAGTTCAAAAATAGCCCTGGAGTTTAATTTGAACAGCGACATTGCGCAACTGAAACGGGATATCAAGCGAATCAAGTCCGACCTAAAAGCGTTTGCTGAGCCCAGCGTACTGAAGCAGTGGTTGAAAACGTACCGGATTCAGAAACCGGATAATTTCATGTTTTTCGATTTGATGTAGTAGGGTTACCGCGCCCGGCATTCGGGGCCTTAGCAACTGGTTTACATGGCCTGATCCCACAACAGCAGCCCAATCCATACGAAAACAACCGGTACGCCGTACAGCGTCAAAATCGTCTTCCTGCAATATTCCCGGAAAAAGCTGGCTTCTCCAATGATTATACGGTCTGGAAAGGCTTTTTCGAAATTTTCAACCATCTTGCTCCTTTATTTGATACTCCCATAGCCTATCACCGCTTTTACTGAGAATTATGAAAGAGTACATCCGACCGATTAACCGTTTGCTCGTTGCCAACCGGGGCGAAATTGCCATTCGTATCATGCGGGCGGCTACTGAGTTGGGTATTACGACTGTTTCAGTATATACCTACGAAGACCGGTACTCTCTCCACCGCTACAAAGCTGATGAAGCCTACCAGATTGGCCGGGATGATGATGCGCTGAAGCCGTATCTGGATGTTGAGGGTATCATTCTGCTGGCTAAGCGGCATAAAGTCGATGCGATTCACCCTGGCTACGGCTTTCTGTCGGAGAATGTGCAGCTGGCTCGCCGGTGTCGGGAGGAGAATATTATTTTCATCGGCCCGTCGCCCGAAGCGATGGATGCGCTGGGCGATAAGGTACGGGCCAAAAACCTGGCAACCAAAGCGAACGTACCCCTCATCCCTGACTCACGGGAGCCGGATATGACCTCCGAATTTGCCCTGACCGAAGCCGAGCGCATTGGTTTTCCGATCATGGTAAAAGCAGCCGCCGGGGGCGGTGGACGTGGTATGCGCGTGGTGCGGAAAGCCGAGGAGTTTTCGAAAGCATTCTCCGAAGCCAAAAACGAGGCCCGGAACGCTTTTGGCGATGATACCATTTTCCTCGAAAAATTCATTGAAGACCCCAAGCACATTGAAGTGCAATTGTTGGGGGATCAGCACGGGAATATCGTTCACCTCTACGAGCGCGACTGTTCAGTGCAACGGCGATTCCAGAAAGTGGTTGAAGTAGCCCCTTCGTTCGGGCTGAAGCAGGAAACAAAAGATAAACTCTACGCCTACGCCCTGCAGCTGGGCCGGGCCGTCAATTACTCCAATGCCGGAACGGTCGAGTTTCTGGTCGATATGAATGAGGATATATTCTTCATTGAAGTAAATCCCCGGATTCAGGTTGAGCACACCATTACGGAAGAGGTAACGGGCATCGACATTGTTCGGACGCAGATGCTGATTGCGATGGGCTACAAACTCTCCGACAATGGAATTTACATCAAAAGCCAGGCCGATGTTCCGCTGAACGGGTATGCCATTCAGTGCCGCATCACAACGGAAGACCCGTCTAACGGCTTCAAACCCGATTTCGGAACCATTACAGCCTACCGGAATGCGGCCGGTTTTGGCATTCGTCTGGATGAAGGCAGCAGCTACGCGGGCATGAAAATATCGCCCTATTTCGACTCCATGATTGTGAAGGTATCGGCACGGGGGCGCACGCTCAAGGGAGCTACCCAGCGCCTGGCGCGGGCGTTGATGGAGTTTCGGATCCGGGGCGTGAAAACCAATATCGGATTCCTTCAGAACGTAATTAGCAACCCCATTTTTCAGCGGGGCGAAGCGCGGGTTTCGTTCATCGAAACGCACCCCGAACTGTTCGAATTCCGGAAACCACAGGACCGCTCGACCCGGGCGCTCAACTACCTGGCCGACGTGATTGTGAACGGCAATCCAGCGGTAAAAAACAAAGACGACAGCAAAGTGTTTCGAACCCCGGTGGTGCCGGCTTTTGATACGTACAGTACGTATCCTACCGGTAACCGGGACCGCTTGAAGGAGCTGGGACGCGATAAATTTGTGCAGTGGACAAGGGACCAGAAGAGTGTCCTCTACACGGATACGACGTTTCGCGATGGACACCAGTCCCTGCTGGCTACCCGCGTTCGAACGCAGGATTTGCAGAAAGTGGCGGAGGGGTTTGCCAAAAGCCACCCCGAACTGTTTTCCATGGAAGTGTGGGGGGGCGCTACGTTCGATGTGTCGATGCGCTTCCTGTACGAAAGCCCCTGGAAACGCCTGGAAGCCCTGCGGGAGGCCATGCCCAACATGCTGTTGCAAATGCTTTTCCGTGGCTCCAATGCCGTTGGCTATTCAGCTTACCCGGATAACCTGATTGAAAAATTCGTGGAACAGTCGTGGCAGTCGGGCATTGACGTGTTTCGTATTTTCGACTCGCTAAACTGGGTTGACGCCATGAAAGTGAGCATGAAGGCCGTTCAGGAACGAACCGATGCCCTCTGCGAAGCGGCTATTTGCTACACCGGCGATATCCTCGATCCCAAGCAAAAAAAGTACACGCTCCAGTATTATCTGGATATGGCCCGCCAGCTCGAAGATGAAGGAGCCAACCTGCTGGCCATCAAGGATATGGCCGGCCTGCTAAAACCCCTGGCTGCCGACAGGCTGGTGCGGGAGTTGAAAAAAGCGGTGAGCATCCCGGTCCATCTGCATACGCACGACACGTCCGGTATTCAGGCAGCTACGTACCTGAAAGCCATCGATGCCGGGGTTGATATTGTCGATTGCGCGCTGGGTGCCTTATCCGGCCTGACATCGCAGCCCAACTTCAACTCCGTGGTGGCCATGATGCAGGGGCACGAGCGTGAGTGCCCGGTCGATCTGAACTCCCTGAATGCGTATTCCAATTACTGGGAGGATGTTCGGGAGTACTACTATCCATTTGAGTCGGGGATGAAGGCGGGCAGCGCCGAAGTATACGAAAATGAGATTCCCGGTGGACAGTACTCCAATCTCAAACCACAGGCCATTGCTACCGGGCTGGGTGATAAGTTTGAGTTGCTGAAAAAGAACTACTCGGTAGCCAATCAGTTGTTCGGCGATATCGTGAAGGTTACTCCTTCGTCCAAAGTGGTGGGCGATATGGCCATTTTCATGACAGCGAATAACCTGACGGCCGACGATGTGCTGACGCGGGGGGATTCCCTGACGTTCCCGGAGTCAGTAAAAGGATTTTTTAAGGGTGAGTTGGGACAGCCCGTAGGCGGTTTCCCACCGGCCATGCAGCAGGCCGTTCTTAAAGGAGAAGAACCCATTACGGATCGTCCCAACAGTCATCTAGCGCCTATCGACTTCGATGCGGACTTGAAGGCTTTCCAGAAACAGTATCCGCACAGCGATGGTTTTGTGGATTACCTGTCCTACCAGATGTACCCAAAGGTATACGATGCGTATTACCAGGCCAATGAGCAGTACGGCAACGTTAGTATCATCCCGACTCCTGCTTTTTTTTACGGGTTGAAGGAGAATGAGGAGATTCTGATCAACATTGAGGAAGGCAAGAATATCCTGGTGCGGTTACTGTTTAAATCAGAGCCGGACGAATTTGGGATGCGTACCATCACGTTTGAACTGAACGGCCAAAGTCGTCAGGTTCAGGTACGGGACAAAGCCTCGAAGGTGGAGAAGGAAATGAACGCCAAGGTGAGCAAAGCCGGTGACGTAGGAACGCCCCTGCAGGGACGGCTGACGCGCATACTGGTAAAAGACGGGGATATGGTCAAGAAAAATCAGCCGCTGTTCGTTATCGAAGCCATGAAAATGGAAAGCATTGTAGCCGCCCAGAAAGAAGGTAAAGTAGTTAAAGTAGTGCTAAAAGAAGGCGCGGTGGTGGAGCAGGATGATTGCGTAATGGAA
Organism: uncultured Cytophagales bacterium; assembly: GCA_963782245.1. GTDB lineage: Bacteria > Bacteroidota > Bacteroidia > Cytophagales > Spirosomataceae > Spirosoma. The sequence continues at coordinate 85,412 of CAWAJC010000020.1, read as the reverse complement.
TTGTCTTAATTTTGTAGCGTCAACAAAGCTTAACGAAAACCAACAGACATTACGATGTCTGTTGGTTTCTCTTTTACCATTAAACTTATTCACATGAATGCTGAACAACAAAACCCGGAAGGTGCTATCGACGTTGAATTGAGTGAAGAAATTGCGGAGGGAATTTACGCGAATCTGGCCATGATTGCCCACTCAAATAGTGAGTTTATTCTGGATTTCATCCGAATGATGCCGGGTGTGCCCAAAGCAAAAGTAAAATCGCGGATCATCCTCACTCCCGAGCACGCCAAGCGGTTGCTGGAAGCACTGCGCGAGAATATAAGCCGGTATGAAGAAGCGTTTGGGGGCATTAACGAGCCCAATGATGCATTTCGATTCCCGACCGGTGGATTCGGTGGCCCGGTGGGTCAGGCGTAAAAAAAGGTTCACCACCTCAGGTTTATAGCCACGAAAAATGTCCATCGGGCCAACAGGCTGTCCTGTCGGATTGGCTGCCCTGTCAGTCCGTTCTGCAGCCATGAGTGTTCAGTTTACTCTATAAACTTCTTCGCTTCCCTCTTGTCAATCAGCCGGTTTTCCGTATCTTTGCACCTCAAAATTCGGGAAGACTGTTTTTTCACAACCAACATCAAGAATGCCTACTATACAACAATTAGTGCGTAAAGGCCGCGAAAAGCTGATCGACAAGTCAAAGTCGCCTGCTTTAGATGCCTGCCCACAACGTCGTGGTGTATGTACACGGGTGTACACAACCACGCCGAAGAAGCCAAACTCGGCTCTTCGTAAAGTTGCCCGCGTTCGCCTGACGAACGGCCGGGAAGTAAACGCCTACATTCCGGGCGAAGGACATAACTTACAGGAACACTCAATCGTGTTGATTCGTGGTGGCCGGGTAAAAGATTTACCGGGTGTACGTTATCACATCATTCGGGGTGCTCTGGATACGGCTGGCGTGAGCGGTCGTCTGCAAAGCCGCTCCAAGTACGGTGCCAAACGGCCTAAACCAGGTCAGGCTCCTGTTAAAGGCGGTAAAGGTGCGCCACCGGCAAAAAAGAAAAAGTAATTAAATCGACTGCCCGTTGAAAAATACGGCAGAGTAAGATCAAAAATCTGAAGCAATCATGAGAAAGGCGAAACCGCCCAAGCGTTACGTATTACCCGACCCAAAGTACAAAGAGGTCCTCGTAACCAAATTTGTTAACAACCTGATGTACGAAGGCAAGAAGAGCCTGGCGTACTCCATCTTCTATGACGCGCTCGACGTGGTGGCAAAACGCACCAGCGAAAGCGGTCTGGATACCTGGAAGAAGGCATTGAACAACGTCATGCCATCAGTAGAAGTAAAAAGCCGTCGCGTCGGTGGGGCTACCTTTCAGGTGCCAACCGAAGTACGGGCAGACCGAAAAGTCGCGGTAGGCATGAAATGGCTTATTAAGTATGCTCGTTCGCGTGGTGAGAAAACTATGGTAGATCGGCTAGCCGCCGAAATCGTTGCAGCCGCCAAAGGTGAAGGTGCAGCGGTGAAAAAGAAGGACGATACGCATCGGATGGCCGAAGCCAACAAGGCGTTCTCGCACTTCCGTTTCTAAATCTACCGTACACAGACCAGCGTCCCGATGGTCCTTGTATTGACAAAAGCTCTCCAGTTTTGGGGAGCTTTTGCTATTTTTGACCGATGACTACTTTAGAAAATAATTACCTCCGCATCACTATTCGCCCAAAAGGGGCTGAGCTTACGTCTATTGTTCATAAAGCCAGTGGTATCGAACACCTCTGGCAGGCCGACCCAGCCGTGTGGGGTTGGCACGCGCCTAACCTGTTTCCCGTGGTGGGTGGCTGCCTGAATAATCAGGTATTGGTTGACGGGCAAACCTATCCGATGGAACGGCACGGTTTTACCCGAACATCTGTGTTCGAAACGACGGAATCGGCTTCTACGCACGCTATTTTTTCGCTGCTGTCAAACGAAAATACCCGGGTGCATTTCCCGTATGAATTTGAGTTCCAGATTAACTATACGCTGGATAATGCCCGCTTGCTCATTACGTACCGGGTTATTAATCAGGATGAAAAAACTGTTTTTTTCTCTGTTGGAGCGCACCCGGCCTTTGCCGTTCCTTTCAATGCGGGCGAAGCCTACGAAGATTACTACCTTGAGTTTGAGCAGGACGAAGCGTTGGAAACGCATCTGCTCTCAACAGCGGGCTATTTTACCGGCGAAACGAAACCCGTTCCTACCAAAGGCCGTCATCTTGGCTTGACGAAGCATCTTTTTGATAAGGATGCCCTGGTGTTTAAAGACCTCGCTTCCCGGCGCGTAGCCATTTGCACCGATAGGCACAACCATGCCGTTATCCTGGACTTTCCTTCTTTCCCCTACCTGGGTTTGTGGGCAAAACCCGGTGCCCCTTTTGTTTGTGTTGAACCCTGGCTAGGTTGTGCTGACAATGAGGGACAACTGAAGCCTATTCAGGAGAAAGAACTGATTCAGTCTGTAGAAGCGGGGCAGGTGTTTGAAACGTCTTTTTCGATAACGATTCTGTAGCAACTATTGCGTTTCTTCCAGCGCCGTAAAATCCTTGAACGTACGCTTGAGGGCTTTATCCGTTGCCTGCTTTCTGCTTTGCCAGTTGGCATCCAGTTCCAGGGCTATCAGACCGCTAAGACTCATTGAATTGCGAAAGTCGTCCAGCTTTTTGATGAATTCGTTACTGCGCCGGGCCGATTTTAACGCGAATTCACGGGCAAATACATCGCCTTTGTTCTGTAGTTCGCTGCGCTTGGCGAGTACATAGTTATAGCGATCCATCAAATCTTTCATCGACTTACCAATTACTTCGGTAGCCTCCAGTGTACCCATTGTCAACACGGCTGTACCACCAATAGCGGAAATAACGCGCCCGTTTTTCTGCACATCCGTACTCGTACTAGCCCCCGTAACAGCGGGGGTTACGCCCGTTACGGCTCCCAACGATGCATTGGCAACGGATCGGTTTCGTTTGCCCCCCTTAGCTTTTTTGTAGTCGTGTTTGAGCTGCTCTTCTTTCTCGCTCAGTTGCTCAATAAGCCCCCATGCCTGAACCAGTAACTGACGGTACTGGGCGTAATAATACCGATCCTTTTCGGCCTCGTTGATCGTGTTCAGCACCGTAAACGTAATCCGGCGTTCGGCCCGGTTCTTGGCTTTATCGAGCACATAAAACGTAATCTGAACCCCCAGCGAGTCGTAGGGGTCTTTTACGAATGGATAGCCAGGTTGCCAGATAAATTCGTACTGATTGCTTGTATTTTTAATGAGAGACGCTTTGGGTATATCCTGATTATCGGACAGAAAATCGAAGGTTTCCACGTCATCTTCGCCGTTCTGATCAGACAGGTAAAACTTCAGGTTGACGGTTGCATTCTCCTTCAGCTTATAGTGTTTTTCGCCGGGTATCACCGTAATATCGGGGGGAAGGTCCATCTGAGTTGCTTCCACTTTCAGCCGTCCTTTGGTACGCGTTTTAGCGGGTTGATCTTCGACCCAGAATTCAATGTACTGAGGTGTCTGCTTCACCTTATTGAACTGATTCTGAGATAGCGTCCAGGTTAGTTCACCCTGCGATGTCAGCTTGCTGCCTTCGGGCATCTGATCGGCAATTGGAATAAACACCAGGGGGTCGCCATCGTCGTCGTGCACTACCTGAGAATCCATTTTGTAGGTGTTCTGCGTGCGGTAGCTCACGTAAAATGGTCTTAATTCGCTCACTACGGGCGGGCGATTTACATCCAGTACTTTAAGCTCAACCGTGTGAGAAGCCGTTTGCCCCTGCCTGGTGTGCACATTAAAGGTGATCGGGTACACCTTTGTTGTTTGGATTCTATCTGCCAGACTAAACCCGGGTGTCCACCGAAAATGGCCGGTTGAATCAAGTTCCATACCCTCCTGTTTGTCAGAATCCAGGCTGAACGTTACTGAGTCCTGCGCTGTGCCTGCCACTTTCAGGTCGAACCGGATGGTGCCACCCTCGGGTACTACATTCCAGTTGGTTTGGGTTGGCAACAAGAGTTGTAACGATTTTGAATCTTGGGCATAGCTACTATCAAGGATACTACTGAATAGCAACCACGCTAGTATACCGGCAGTTCGGTTCATAGTTAGGTTGGGGAGGGGTCTGCTTTAGAAAACGTAAAAATAAGGTGAAGATTTTGTCCCGGTGGCTTTTGGTCCCTTTTTTGATACTTTTCTTAGCCGAAAGGCTAATACTACCCACCATAATTATATTTTTCCGGGATAAAATAACACTAGTTTATCCGGGTGGCAAAATAGACTACAGCGTATGGTCAACCCTGTTTTGCGTCAAAAAGTCCGGCTTCCATCAACCCTTCAATGCGTGAGCCGCCACAAAAAAGGTCGCTCCCTGATTCATCAGGGAGCGACCTTTTTTGTGGTACCTGTTTTTCTCGACCGTTATTTCTTTGGCGGAGTCGTGGTAGCGGGCTTGGTAGCCGTTGTACCACCACCCGTAGAGGCAGCCTTAGCCGCAGCGGCTGCTTTGGCAGGGTCGATACCCAGCTTTTTCAACACCGAATCAGTAATGTTGTTCTCTTCGGGAGCAACCAGCAGGATGGGAATCGTGTTGGCACCCGCGTCCAGATTGAACACATATTGATAGTTCTCTTCCTTAGCTACGGCATCAATGGCCTTTTGAATTTTCTGCACAACCGGATTAACCAATTGCTGGTACTTGGTTTGCAAGGACGTTTGAGCCGTTTGGCTAAACTCCTGAATCCGGGACTGTAGCCCCTGCAACTCAGTTTCACGGTCTTTCCGGATAACATCCGACATTTGAGCGGCTCCTTTTTCGTAGGCACCGTATTTGTCTTCCAGTTCTTTCTGCATCCGCTTCAACTCATTTTCGGTCTGCGTCCGCTGAATGGTCAACTGGTTCTGAATATCTTTTGCTTCGGGCGTTTGCGACAGAACGTAATCAATGTTCGTATAGCCTAACTTCAGCGATCCGGCTGCGGCAGTCGTAGCAGGCGTTGCGGTTTGGGCTTGTGCCTGTGCGTTTAAACCGCCTACCAGTAGGGCTGCTGCAAACGCCATGACGATGTGTTTCTTCATCTCGAATTGTTTGTTTGTATTACTTTGGTTTTGTAGTTGTTTTATTGGTTGGACTAGTATTGGTAGCGGTTGGTTTAGTGTCTAATCCCAATTCTTCCATCACATAATCCGAATAGTCGTGCCGGGGGTTGGTATAGAGCATCACAAAATCGGAGGCTTTATCGAAAATAAAGTCCAGTTTCTTCTGCAAACATACTTTATCCAGCGCCCGTTGTAATAACTCCATCGGAGCCTTTATTAATTCCTTTTTCTTGTCGAACAACAAGCCCTGGTACCCAAATACTTTATTGTTGTATTCTCTGGCCTCACGCTCCTTATCACCGATTATTCGTTGCCGCTCACGTTTCATATCCTCGGTTAGTAGAATTTCCTCCGCCTGATACGCTTTTTGCAACTTTTCAATCTCGATGTACTTGTCCTGAATGTCTTTCGACCATTTATCGGCAAACTTGTCAATTTCACTTAGTGCCTTCTGGTATTCGGGCATCTTCCCAAAAATGTACTCCGTGTCGATGTACCCGAATTTCTGAGCGCTAACGGGAGTTGCTAAGCCAATGGCGGACAAAAGTACGAAAAATAGGGCTTTTTTCATTGGTGATCAGTCAATATTTGCAGGAAGTGATTGATTTTCAAGGTTCGTTTACGCCAATCAGGTTAGCCGTATAATCTTTAACTGATTGGAGTAAAACGTTACCCTTTCGTTAATCTTATCTGAACTGCTGACCAATTGTGAAGTGGAACTGACCCGACGCATTCTCTTTCACGCCCGGAATCTTATCGAAACCATAACCGTAATCAATACCAATCAGGCCAAAAGCCGGCATGAATATACGGGCTCCAATCCCTATCGACCGCTTCAGGTCGAATGGATTGTACTGCTTGTAGGTAGACCAGTTGTTACCCGCTTCCATGAAGGCAAGGGCAAAGATGGTGGCCGATGGGTTCAGGGATACCGGGTAGCGAAGCTCCGCAACGAATTTGTTGTACACTACCCCTCCCTGACTACGGGCCTGCTGCCCTACAGCCTGGTTATAATCGGCAGTGTAAACGCTCCGGTCGTCGTACCCCCGCAAACCAATAATGTCCTGCGCCAGCGCAAACTGCCCCTGACCCGCCAAACCCGATCCGCCCAGGATGAAGCGTTCGAACGGGCCGATTTCGGTGCGGTTGTTGTAACTACCCAGGAAACCCAGGTGAGCCCGCGTATTCAAGACCAGTTTGCCAAACACCGTTTGGAACCAACTGGCATCGAACATCCATTTGTGGTACTCCACAAACTTATACTTATCCTCCGGCTTGGTCGACTCCGTAGTGGTTTTGAAAGCCGAATACGGGGGCGTAAACGAACCACTCAGCGTAAAGGAGGAGCCATTACGCGGGAACTGTGGATTGTCGATGCTATTTCTCGACAGCGTTGTATTGAAGGTGATGTTGTTGGAAATACCATCCTTGTACCCGATGTAAAATAAGTCGAGGTTGTTCAGGTCATACCGCTGGTACGAAATGGAATTACTCAGCGAAAAGTAATCGTCGGGCACTTTCAGCTGCCGTCCCAGTCCAATCGTGAGGGCGGTGTTTGTATAGGAGCCCGTTGGCTTTCTGCCCTTCAAACTCTGGTAAATACTGGCCGGATTAGAGGGGTCGTAGAAGGTTTGGTACACCGTGTGGCTGGCACTGACCGAGAGCGCATTGGGCTTGCGGCCACCCAGCCAGGGTTCCGTAAACGAGAGCGAATACACCTGATACTGACTACCGTTGGCCTGAAAGCGTAACTGTACCCGCTGCCCATCGCCCGCCGGAAGTGGACGCCACGCATTGAAGTTGGGAATGTTGCGGGCCGAGAAGTTATTAAACGTCAGACCAAGCGTACCCACAAATCCTACGTAGCCACCCCAGCCACCCGACAGTTCAATCTGGTCGGAGGGTTTTTCTTCGACGGTGTATTCGATGTCTACTGTTCCATCATTTTGCGGAACCGGGTTGATACCAATCTTTTCCGGGTCAAAATACCCTAGAGTAGACAGTTCGCGCTGCGTACGGATCAGAGCGGTTTTAGAGAATTTCTGACCGGGCAGCGTCCGGATGGTACGCATCACTACATGGTCGCTGGTTTTGGTGTTTCCGTTTAGAATAACCTTGTTGATTGTTGCCTGTTTACCTTCGAAAACCCGAATTTCGAGGTCGATGGAATCACCTTCTATGGATCTTTCTACGGGCTGCGCGTTGTAATACAGATAACCAAGGTCCATATACTGCGAACTCAGGTCCTGCCCCGGATTACCATTCATGCGCTTCTCCAGGTCTTCCGGATTATAAACGTCACCTTTTGTAACACCCAGCACCGAGCGGAGCTGCTCATCGGTATACAGGTAGTTGCCCGAGAAATCGATAGTACGGTAGTAGTACTGGTGCCCCTCATTCAACTTCATGTTGATGCTGATGGTATTTGAACCATTGTGGATAATGGTATCATCCTCAATAACGGCATCCCGGTAGCCCAGTTTGTTGTAGTATTCCAGTAGTTTTGTCTTGTCTTCCTCGTACTTTTTCGGAACAAATTTGGAGGGGGTAAACAGGCGGCCAAAGCGCATCTCTTTAGTGCCTTTCATTTTCATGCGCACCGTTTGCTCATCCAGATTCTTGAGTCCCTCGATGTTGATGTTGGCAATTTTCACCTTTTGTCCCTTATCTACCAGTACGCGCATGGTCGCGTTGTTGCGTGTACTGTCGGGAATAGTCGTGATTTTAACCTTTGTGTTGAGGTATCCCTTATCGACGAAATACTTCCGAACCGCCAGCTGCGTGTTTTTGGTAATCGTATTGCTAACGATTTTGCCCAGATTGAGCTTTATTTTCTCCTTTAGGTTATCCTGTTCCCCTTTCTTGATACCCATGAAACTAACCCGGTACAGCCGGGGCCGTTCCCGCGCCCGGTACAATAGCGTAACCTTACCGTCGCCGGTTGGGGTAGCAAACATCTCTACATCGTCCAGCAGGCCGGAGTCCATCAGCTTACGTACCGACGATCCGGTCACCTCGCCCGGAAGCCGTACTTTATCGCCTACTTTCAGGCCGGTGAGTGAAACCAGCGAATTTGGATCAAGGTACTTCGTGCCCGTTATGGTCAGGCCAGTAATCTCGTATTCCTTCGGGTTAGCGTAATCAAGAAGACTGTTGCTTTCCGTTGTGGTGGTGGTATTATCCTGACCGACGCCAACGCCAACGCGCACCTGCGCCTGAGCCGATGACAGGCCGCTTAGTAAGAGAATAACGCCAAGTAGGACTTTTATACGGTGTTCCAAGTTTTTAATGCGTCTTAAGTAGTTTGTTGTACGGATTCCGTTCAGGTGTAAAGGGTTGGAATCCACGTAAAATTTACGGTTTTGTGTACCCCCCTGAACTGTATTCTTATTTCACTAACTGTTCGCTGATTTTACCAAACCGGCGTTCGCGCTGCTGGTAACTCAGGAGAGCCTCGTACAGGTGGTCTTTGCGAAAATCGGGCCACAAAACGTCAGGCATATACAGCTCACAGTAAGCCAGTTGCCACAGCATAAAGTTACTGATGCGCATTTCGCCACTAGTTCGGATCATGAGTTCGGGGTCGGGGATACCACCCGTTGTCAGGTGCTGGCCAAACAGGGTTTCATCAATTTGATCAGGGGTAAGTTTGCCATCCCGCACGTCGGCGGCCAGCTTCCGGGCCGCTTCCAGAATTTCCCAGCGTCCGCTGTAGCTCAGGGCCAGAATAAGGGTTAGTCCGTCATTCTGACTGGTTTCGCGGATGGCCTCCGTCAGTTCCCGCCGACAGTCGGCGGGCAGGCTTTCGGTATGACCAATCGTTTCCAGCCGGACATTATTTTTCATCAGTGTTTTAATCTCTCCCCGAATGGTATGAACCAGCAGCGTCATGAGGGCATCTACTTCCAGCTTTGGTCGGTTCCAGTTTTCGGTCGAGAAAGCGTAGAGCGTCAGGTACTTGATACCCATTTCAGCGCATCCCTCCGTCACTTCCCGAACGGCTTTGATGGCGTTGTGGTGGCCAAACACCCGGGCTGCCCCCTGACGCTTGGCCCAGCGTCCGTTTCCATCCATGATAACGGCTATGTGCTGAGGCAGATTGCTCGGGTCTATATGTTCCTTCATCCCAATTGGGGCGTTTTAACAAAACTTAACAAGGTTGCGAAGATACGGAATTTTGGTGAGTCTCACCGGTTTTTACTACGCCTTGTGGGTTTGCGAATGGCGATCGACCCGATCCGAAAAATCAGTTATGTTTTGAATGGGCTGTCATTCGGGTGGCCGGAATAGCCTCTTTCCATTGGTCAACGTGTATCTTTGCCCGGAGAAAACATAAACGGAGTCGGTACGTTTTTCTGATACAGCTTTGCTTTTTTATCCGTTATTACTCGATGCGTAATTCATTTTTGTCTGTACTAAGCCAACTTTTGGTTGTTCTGACGCTGCTCGTTTTTTGGGGATGCCAGAAGCGGGACGATGCCGTTGCTACCCCCCAAACCATTACCGACCGGATTCTGGAAGACAGTCAGTTTGGCTTGTTTCGGGTGGCTATTGCGCAGGCGGGTGTCAGTGATGCACTCAAAGATGGCAACCTGACCTTGTTTGTCCCGACCGATTCCGCTTTTCTGGCTGCGGGCCTTGGCACCATTGCCGCTATACGCTCGGTTCCTCCGGCCCAGCTGCGGACCCTGGTGTTGTATCATTTACTTACCGGCAACGTAATGGCATCCGACATCCCGGCCGGCATGAACTCCGTCGAAACCCTGAACAAGAGCATCCTGTACCTCAATAAGGCGAACGATGGAACAATTTACGTAAACAACGCCAGGCTGACACAGGCCGACATCAAAACAGCCAACGGCTACATTCACGTTGTGAACCGGGTGCTGATGCCTTCCATTGGAAACGTACTGGCAAACATCCAGACCAATCCCGATCTGACGTTTCTGACGGCAGCCTTAAAGCGGATAGGCACCAGTAACCCCACGTTGCTGGCCACGCTGGAAAACGCATCGTCAGCCAATAAGGTAACGATTTTTGCGCCTACCGATGCGGCTTTCAAAGCCGATAAGGTTTATAATACGCTGGGTGCCATTGGGTCGGCCAATGTGCAGACGCTGACCAATGTATTGCTGTATCATGTGGTAACAGGTGCCCGGTTTTCGACTCAGTTCAAAACGGAGAGTGTCGATACATTTTATACCGGCAATAAGTTGATTACCATCGTTACCCCCACACAATTGATGGTGAAGGGGACAAAAAATTTAACGTCAGCAACCATACAGCAGGCTGACGTTCCCGCCACAAACGGCGTCATTCATATCATCGACCAGGTGTTGCAGCCGTAGAAAAAAAGCTGAAATTGATACCATACGAAGAAAATTTCCCCTGCCCTACCAACGGTTTGCCACAGAAGCGGGTCTGTAAACGTAGTTACTGTAGACGCGCTTTTCGTTCGATGCACAGATTTCATCTATTCCTGTTCAGTACACTACTGCTCGGTGGACTGGCTTCCTGCAACACACAGGATATTGACCCCACTGGCAGTGTGGCAACGCTCCAGGCCAATCTGGCCACAATAGACACGTATGTCATCAGCCAGGGACTGTCGGGTACTTCCACCGCTTCCGGGTTATACTACATATCGGCGAAGCCCAGTTCATCTACCGTTACGCCAGCTTTTGGCAAGGAGCTGGAATTCACCTACACGCTCTCTGTGCTGACAAGCAGCACCGCAAATACCGGGGTGGTAACCGTCGAACGGGTCGACTCGGCGTACGCCCAAACACCTGCCTTCGTCTCTTTTTTCGATGGTGTGCTGAAAGCGGGTTTGCAGGAAGGATTGACGCTCATGCGCGAGGGCGAATCGGCTATTCTCCTGGTGCCATCCAAGCTGGCTTTTGGCGAAGTAGGCTCCCCTGCCAGTTCAATTCCCGCCAATGCCCCGGTGCGGTTTGACGTTACCCTGAACCGGGCGCGAACCGAAGACCAGCAGATCAGCGAATACATAGCCGCCAATAAGCTGACCTTTACCGAAACGACCTCGTCAGGATTGCGGTTCGTCAAAACGCAGACCAATACGGTCGGCGATTCGGTAAAAACGGCTGTTAGCGCGGGTAAAACAATAACGATACGGTATGTAGGCAAACAATTGCATGCCAAAACGGCCCTTGGTTTCGATAGTACCGGTACGGGCCAGAATCAGTACAACGTATCAGGCTTTAATGAGGGATTAAACAAACTGCGGGTCGGTGAGAAGGCTACGTTCCTGTTTCCCTCCTCCATCGGCTACGGCAAAGAGGGGCTCATTGAGAGCAACCTTTATAAAGTAGCCCCCTATGCTCCACTGCGTTACGATGTCGAGGTGGTTTCGGTTAAGTAAAATCAGTATTACCAATCAATTCATTGTTTAATGTTCATGCGTAAACTTCCTATTGTTTTAGTCGGCCTGCTGTTTGTCGGCGGCCTGATTTCCTGCAAAACACCTGATGTCGGCCCCAACGATGATGACATTTTTGAAAGCAATAAGGCTGACATTACGCGTTATGCGACCAGCAAAGGCCTATCGGGCACTTTTACAACGGCTGGTGTGTACTACGCACTGACCAGGCCCGGCTCATCAACGGTAGTCCCCACGGAAGGGCTGGAGGCCGAATACAGTTATACGCTGTACGCGCTCGTACCGGGTGGCGCAACCGTAACAGACAAGTTTATTGACTCCACTTTTGCTACTAAGTCCAACTACCTGGTTATTGCGCCCAGCCAGCAAGCTACGCCCACGGTTCAGGGGCTAACCATTGGTTTGCAGCAAATGCGCGTTGGTGAACAGGGGGTTCTTCTGCTGCCTTCTTACTATGGTCTTGGCCGGGATGGGTCGAGCAACGGGCTTGTTCCGCCCAACGCTCCGCTTCGGCTCAACATGGTGCTGAAACAGGTTCGCACAGAAGACCAGCAGATTAACCAGTACCTGACGGCCAATAAGCTAACCCCAACGGAAGTAACGCCCAGTGGCTTGCGGTACATCAAAACGCTCGACAACCCAACCGGCGTATCGCCGACACCCACGCAACGACTTACCATCAAGTACAATGGGCGGTTGCTGCGTTCGGCATCAGCCTTCGACAGTACCGGCACGGGAACCTACACAGGGTTGGTCAGTGGTTTTGTACCGGGCTTTGCCGAAGGGCTGGCAAAACTAAAAACGGGGGAGAAAGCCACCATTGTTTTCCCATCCAAAATTGGCTACGGAGCTACCGGTACCGGCCCTATCTCGCCTTACGCGCCCCTGAGGTTCGACATCGAGTTGATTTCAGCGCAGTAACTCGACCTGATTTCTGACCAAAGAGGGGTTTGCGACGTTCGCAAACCCCTCTTTTTATTTGGTACGGCAGGACGGTGGCCTTCCGGCCCAAACGACGGAAAGCTACTCATTAATATTACCCTGTTTTATACTACTTTTGTAGACTAAGAAAAAGTTAAAATCTATGAAAAATCAATACAAACTACATTCTTTCATTCTGAGCGTAGCCTTGTCGTTGCTAACGTTAACAGCTGTTCTGGCCCAGAGTGTCCGGGGCAAAGTAACTGACGCCACAACAAACGCCCCCATTCCGGGCGTAACCATTGTAGCGGTTGGCTCCAATCTGGGTACGACAACGAATGCTGACGGCACCTACACGCTCAAACTAAATTCGGGTACGTATACCCTTCGAATCAGCTTCGTCGGCTACGAAACGGCAAGCGTACCCGTAACCGTGTCAACGGGTGAGGTAACGGCTAACGTATCCCTGCGCGAAACGACTGCCAGCCTGAACGAGGTAGTGGTAACGGGTTCGCGGGGAGCCGGGCGGGTAAAAACCGAAAGCCCCGTGCCGGTGGATGTCATTAACATTCAGCAGCTGACCACGCAGGCACCCCAAAACAACCTGAATCAGATTATGAATTTTGTGGCTCCTTCGTTCACCTCCAATACCACGACGGTGGCCGATGGTACCGACCACATCGACCCGGCCCAGTTGCGGGGTTTAGGTCCCGATCAGGTGCTGGTACTGGTAAACGGCAAACGTCGGCACCCATCGTCGCTGGTTAATGTAAACGGATCACCGGGCCGGGGTTCCGTTGGTACCGACCTGAATGCCATCCCGGCTTTTGCCGTGGAGCGGATTGAAGTACTGCGGGATGGCGCATCGGCGCAGTACGGTTCCGATGCCATTGCCGGGGTTATCAACGTGAAAATGAAAGAGGCAACCGGAAAGCTGGCGCTGTCCGTTTATGGCGGTGGTAATTTTTCGCAGGGGTCAAACAACTTCAAAGGCGGTATGGACGGCGCTAACGTTCAGGTTGATGCCAACTACGGCGTTCGGATCGGGAAAGCCGGTTTTGTTAACGTAACCGGGTCGGCCCAGATGCGTAATCCAACCAGCCGTGCCATGCCTGCCACGGGGGATATTCTGAGTCGCTATAATGCGGTTGAGTACAGGTTTTCAAATGGTGGATCTGAATAATCTGGCTACGAACATCGACGCTATTAAAAGAATGGCAGCTTACGGTTCCTTACTTCGATGCGGCAACACACAGGCTAGCATTAGTGATTGCGGGAATGAACCATTAACAAGTGCTACGGAGCGTATCCTGGACCGCCGACGTAACGGAGAGTGAATTGACATCGCGGGGTTTAATCGCAGTGATTTCAACATGCGCGTTGGTCAGTCGAGTTTGCAGAGCCTTCAGTTTTTTGTTAACTCGGCCATCCCCATCAACCAGAACCACGAGTTCTACGCGTTTGGCGGCTACGGCAACCGCCGGGGCAATGCCGCTGGTTTTTACCGCCGACCCAACCAGAGCCGTACCTACACGCCAATTTTCATCAACGGTTTCCTGCCCGAAATTCATTCCGAAATTGTCGACGCATCGGCAGCCGCCGGTTTTCGCGGTAAGCTAGGGTCGTTCAATTACGACCTGAGCAACACCTTCGGCTCCAACACCTTCGATTACGGCGTAGAAAACACGGTGAACACGACCCTGCTGGGTAACTCACCCACCGTATTCAGAGCGGGCGGGCTGAACTTCAAACAGAACACCGTTAACCTCGACCTGAGCCGTAAGTACAACACGCTTGCCGGCCTGAACCTGGCCTTTGGGGCAGAAGCCCGTTTCGAAAGCTACCGCATCAAAGCCGGTGACGAGAATTCCTGGGCGCAGTACGATGTGAACGGCCGGGTTATCACCACATCGACCCAATCGCCACCAACCGACTTTTTTGGGGCATCCCGCCCGGGCGGAGCGCAGGTGTTTCCGGGTTTCCGGCCCGTCAACGAGACGGAAACGAAGAATGCCAACCGCAACAGTGTAGCCGTATACGGTGATATTGAACTGGACGTAACCAACCGATGGCTGGTAGAAGGTGCCATTCGCTTTGAGAATTACTCCGATTTCGGCAGCACGACCAATTTCAAATTGGCTACCCGCTACAAGCTGACCAACAACATTAACATCCGGGGTGCGGCCTCCACTGGCTTCCGGGCACCGTCGCTGGCGCAGATTTACTTCAACTCGACCTCTACCCAGTTTGTGGGTGGTGTTCCGTTTGAAGTAGGTACGTTCAGCAATGCCTCGCAACCCGCCAAACTGCTGGGTATTCCGCAGTTGAAGCAGGAGAATTCGCGCAGCATCAGTGCTGGCTTCACGGCTACGGTACCCAGCGCGGGTCTGACCATTACGGCTGATGGCTATTTCATTGGTATCAATGACCGGGTAACCCTGACCGACCAGTTCTCACGGCCAGGTGGTACGCAAACCGGTGCGGGTCTAACTCTACAGCAGTTGTTCGATCAGGCCGGTGCTACAGCAGCTACCTTCTTTGCCAACGCCATCGATACTGAAACGAAAGGCGTCGACATTGTTATTTCGCATCGCTTACGGCTGGGGAATAATTTGTCACTGAGAACGGATTTAGCCGGTACCATTTCGCAGACGAAGCAGGTAGGCGATATCAAAGCGTCCCGGATTCTGGCCGAAAACGGGCAGGTAAACCGCTATTTCTCGGAAGCGTCGCGGGTGTATTTGCAGGAAGCCGTTCCCCGCGTCAAATTCACGATGGGCCACAGCCTGACGATGAATAAATTCGACTTCTTCCTCCGGAACGTGTATTTCGGTAAAGTGACTGATCCCAACACGGTTGACGTAAACGGCGACGGGCTGGTCGGCGCTATTGTGGTGAATGGTCAGGCCGTAGAAAACGAACACCCAATCTGGGGCGCTAAAGTAATCACCGATTTCTCGGTGGGCTACGCCATCACCCCGATTGTGAAAGTAGTGATCGGCGCCAATAACATCTTCGATATCTACCCCGATAAAAACCTCGGACCCGTGTCGGCCAGGCGGCCAAACGGCGTGGATGCCAGCGGCAACGTTACCTACGCAGCGGCACCCGCTACCATTGATTTATCGAACGCCAATCAATTCGTGTACTCACGCAACACGTCGCAATTCGGCATGAATGGCCGGTTCCTGTTTGCCCGTCTGAACTTCACGTTCTAACCGGCAAAACGGGACGTTCAGTCGCCCGGTACTACATAGCATATTCTTGATTGAAGACGAGACCGGGCAACTGGTCTCGTCTTTTTTTGGGTAGTGTCGGCGAGGAAACGTCTTTTACCAAGTGGCATCCCCTACCCTACACCGGAACTGCCCGACCACTCTCATTCCTTGTATGCATCTATCCGTTTTCGTTTTCATGAAGCAAATTGGTGTCAACTTCCTGTTCCGAACTACCCTCCTGTCCCTGCCCATCCGGCGGGCAAATCCCCTATCGGGTAGCCTGTTAATTCTGCTGTTCCTCGTACCGGTAGTTACGTTCTCCGGCGAGCCCAAAGTGATTCGCCGGGCCGATGTGATCATTTACGGCGGCACTTCGGCTGCGGTAATGGCGGCTGTCCAGGTCAAAAGAATGGGTAAGTCCGTCCTCGTCGTTTCGCCCGACAAGCACCTCGGCGGCCTGTCGTCGGGTGGACTGGGGTTTACTGATACCGGCAACAAAAAGGTGATTGGTGGTCTGGCGCGCGAATTTTACCAGCGATTGTATCAGCACTACCAGCAGGATTCGGCCTGGAAATGGCAAAAACGCGACGAATACGGCAACAAGGGGCAGGGAACGCCCGCCATTGATGGGGCTAACCGAACGATGTGGATCTTTGAACCCCATGCCGCCGAGCAGGTATTTGAGGATTTTGTGGCCGAAAACAACCTGACGGTCTACCGCGACGAATGGCTCGACCGCTCCCCAAAAGGAGTAACCAAAAAAGCGGGTGCTATCCAGTCATTTCGGACGCTGAGCGGGCAGGTGTACGAGGGGAAAGTGTTCATTGACGCTACCTACGAAGGCGACCTGATGGCGGCAGCCGGTGTCCGCTACCACGTGGGGCGGGAAGCCAACAGCGTATACGGAGAAACCTGGGATGGCGTGCAGCCGAATGTGTTTCAGCACGGCCACCATTTCAAAACCAACATCAGTCCGTACAAAACACCGGGCGACCCCAAAAGTGGGTTACTGCCCGAAATAGCCCCCACCGGTCCCGGCGAGAAAGGGTCGGGCGACAACAAAATACAGGCGTACTGCTTTCGGCTATGCATGAGCAACAACCCCGACAATCGCGTACCGTTTCCCAAACCGGAAGGCTACGACCCCGCTCGCTACGAACTGCTGGGGCGGGTATTCGACAGCGGCTGGCGCGAAACCTTCGACAAATTCGATCCCATTCCCAATCGGAAAACGGATACCAATAACCACGGCCCGTTCAGTTCGGATTACATCGGCAAGAACTACGACTACCCCGAAGCCAGTTACGAACGCCGGAAGGCTATTATCCGCGATCACCGGCAATACCAACAGGGGTTGCTGTATTTCATGGGCCACGATTCGCGCGTACCGGCCGATGTACGGACCGCCATGGGTCAGTGGGGCCTGGCGAAAGATGAGTTTACCGATAACAACAACTGGCCCCACCAACTCTACATCCGCGAAGCCCGGCGCATGCTCGGCACTTATGTGATGAAAGAGGCCGATGCGCTCGGCAAAACCACCGTACCGAACTCCGTTGGCATGGGGTCGTACTCCCTCGACGCGCATAACGCCCAGCGGTACGTAAAGGATGATGGGTTCGTGCAAAACGAGGGCGATATTGGGGTACATCCCGAAAAACCGTACTCCATTGCCTATGGGTCCATTCTGCCGAAAGAGGCTGAATGCAACAACCTGCTGGTGCCCGTTTGCCTGTCCAGTTCGCACATCGCCTACGGCTCGATTCGGATGGAGCCGGTCTTCATGATTCTGGGGCAATCGGCGGCAACGGCGGCTGTACTTTCTATCGATAACAGGGTGTCGCCCCAGCGGTTGCCGTATGAGAAACTGAAAGCTGTTTTGCTGAAAGATAAACAGGAATTGACGCTGTAGTCAAACGGTCGTTTTTCGCTGCCCGCTACTTCGGTGCCATCCGGATAGCCCCATCCAGCCGAATGACCTCACCGTTGAGCATGGGGTTTTCGATGATGCTTTTGGCCAGTAGCGCGTACTCGTCGGGGCGGCCCAGGCGCGACGGAAACGGCACCTGCTGCCCCAGCGACAGCCGGGCTTCTTCGGGTAGTGCCGCGAGCAAAGGCGTTTCGAACAGGCCGGGTGCAATAGTCATGACCCGAATGCCGGAGCGGGCCAGATCGCGGGCGATGGGTAGCGTCATCCCAACAATGCCCCCTTTGGAAGCGGCATAGGCGGCCTGCCCCACCTGTCCATCGTAGGCCGCTACGGAAGCGGTGTTAATGATAACCCCCCGTTCTCCGGCAAAGGGCTCCCCGGCGGGTTCGTTGTGTTCCATCGCCAGCGCGGCCAGCCGAATTACGTTGAACGTGCCAATCAGGTTGATGGACACCACCTTTTGAAAAACGGCCAGCGAGTGCGCACCATACACGCCGTCTACTTTACCCACGGTCTTGCGGGCTTCGGCTACGCCCGCACAGTTGACATTGATGTGCAATGCGCCAAACGTACCAATGGCCATGTTGACCGCAGCCTGTACGCTGGCTTCGTCGGTCACGTTGGTCTTAGCAAATCGAACGGTATCGCCCAGTTCTTCGGCCAGCGCGTTGCCCCGTTCGTCGTTCAGGTCCAGTATCACCACGTTGGCCCCCTGCGAAACAAGCATTCGAACGGTAGCTTCTCCTAAACCGGAGGCCCCTCCGGTAACCAGGGCAGTTGAGTTTGACAGTTGCATGGATTAACGTAAATTCAAGTTTAGATCGGAGCCTGATTTTAGGGCTGAAAGATCTGTTGGATTTTGTGCCATCAGGTACAAAATGGTTATGTAGCTAACAGCACAAAAGTAATCTGTGCACATCAATTTACAACCGCAGGCTGCCGGACCGACGCTCGTTGGTGGGTGTTATACGTATAGTTTCAACAAAAACGTAATGCCTTCTCCATCCCGGCTCTTCGCGGTCAGGCTACCGCCGTGTCCCCTGGTGATAATGTCTTAACTCAAACTCAGCCCCAAACCCGTGCCCTCACCGGTGGGCTTGGTGGCAAAAAAAGGCTGGAAGATTTTGGCCTTCACCGTGTCGGGAATGCCCATTGAGCTGCGTGGTGTTGACCGTCACTGTAGGCTGAGCTATCTGTAGCTGTTTTCAGTTTCTCATTTACGGCGTAAAGGGCGTTGTTGTAGAGGTCAAGCAAGACTCGTCCGAGCCCCTGAGGCACCATCTCGACGGAGGCTGTATCTGCCAGAAAATTGGTCACCAACTCTGCCTTAAAGTCCTTTTGGGACTTGTTCCATTTGACTGGAGCCGGTTTCTAAGCACATTTGGGGGCAAACCCGAAAGTACTCATGAAAAAAAGACCGCAACGGCAGATCGTGTGTATTTTGCGATACATTCAAGCTCGGTAAACGATGAGTTCGTAAGCCCCTATTGAGCCGATAGACCCAGTAAAGGAACCAAAGTAAGCTATCCGTTATAGTTGTTCGAGTTGTTTTACCCTTTGGAAGTGGCCCATGGAACATTTCGTACGAATGTGGGCCACCCCATCTACAGGTAGACTCGCCGGGCTGAGAATGAAAAGCACTACCCTGAAAGCAGTATCATAAAGCAGTTATACGCTCGTTACTATCAGGGTGAGTTAGGAGTGACAGCTACTTTGCGGACATTTCTGCTGAAAGGTCTTCACTCCTCACCGATGTCATCATCAATTCCCAGCCAGATGTGGTAAGTGCCCAGCCTCTTTATGGCCAGCAACCCTGGGCTTAACATAAAAAATTTCAATCTAATGTGCTGAATGAAGGACTATGAACTGGCCGATTGGCATCGAATTCTTTGGGGTGAGCTACCCGAACACTTTCTACTGGAAGTAGGGGCCAGAACCCTGATTATGGTTGTAGTCCTGTTCATTAGCCTGCGGGCTACTGGGAAAAGCACAGTCCGTCAACTAACGGTCGTGAATTTAGTGCTGATCGTGGGCCTGGGTTCAGCCGCCGGTGATCCAATGTTTTACCACGATGTTGGCTTGTTACCGGCCTTGCTTGTTTTTGGGGTTGTGGTGTTTGTGTACAGAGGAGCGAATCGCTGGGCCTCCACATCCACCAAAGCGTCGGATTGGGTCCAGGGAAAAACGATTCTGTTAATTAAAGATGGGCAGTTTGCCATCAACGAATTCAAGAAAGAACAACTGGGTCAGGATGAGTTTTTCATGGAACTACGCGAAGGCGGTATTGAGCATCTGGGGCAGGTGCGCCGGGCCTATTTAGAATCAAGTGGCAACGTGAGCCTGTTTTTTTATGAGGATGAACAGGTAAAATCGGGCCTGCCCATTTTGCCCGAATTGTTCTGTCAAAAATCCGTTCAGATTACCCGAGCCGGAGTGTATGCCTGTAGCTTTTGTGGTCAGGTGGAAGAGCTTCATCCGCAGGAGTCCGTTGTCTGTCCACACTGCCAGCATAAGGAGTGGGTACTGGCGTTAAAAACTTGCCGGGTAACCTGACGTTTTGAAGGGTACCAAAGGGGACGTATACGGCACCGGTAGTACCATCGGTTAAGACGGCGCAATTCCATCCTGGAGATGCCCGGCTTTTTTTCTCGTTCAGTAGCCTGGACTCGTTCTGATCATCAGGCTTCGACAACTGTCCACTCAAAGAGTCGAGTTTTCTCTTTCCTGTATTCAACTAAGCCAACAAGATGCGTATTCATACCGGTTTAGCGACTACTAATTCCAGTAGCATGCGAATTCGCCGGATACAGGGATACCAGATACTGCCGGAACTCGTCCGTGTCGTAATTGGCTACGCCCTCAATACGCTGGGTGATCTGTCCGGCCGGGTCCAGAATCAACGTCGTCGGAATGGCCTGGGAGATAAAGGCATCGGGCATTGGCCCCGCCGGTACGTACACCGGAAACGTGAAGCTTTTCTGCTGAACGAGGTGCGCTACCTTCTGCGGATCTTCGTCCAGCGACAGCATCACAAAAGCCACCTTATTCTTATTCACCGACTGATACAGTTTTTTAATGGCGGGCATTTCGGCCCGGCAGGGCAAACACCAGATAGCCCACTGATTTAGAAAAACAACTTTCCCTCTCAGCGAACTCAGTTCTACCGGCTTGCCATCCAGCGTCTTTAGCGTCAGTTGGTGCGGGTAACTGGCAGCCGTCGTTTGCGACCTGTAGGGCGGGTCACTGCCAAAATCGTTCAGTTAAACCTCCGAATCTGTTGCTGTAATGTAGGTACGTCTATATCCTGAACCGACTTTTTTGTGTCAATGGCCAGGCAGGCGGCTTGGGCAGCCGATTGGGCGAGTACCATGAACACGGGTTCCATCCGGATGGAGCCGTACGCAATATGGCTGGCCGATAAACAAACGGGCACCAGCAGATTCTGGATACTGCCTTTCTTGGGGATAATGGCCCGGTAACTGACCGGGTAGGGTGGGAAACCACCTACCTGTACATCGCCCTCATTCCGCACCATCGGTATGCCGTTCGCATCGCGCACAACGAGTCGCTGGCAATTGTGCGAATCCATGGTGTAGGCAGCCATGCCAACGGGGTCCGGTACCACTACTTTCCCTTCGCAGTTAGCCTGGGTCATTACATACTCCCCCACCAGCCGACGGGCTTCGCGGATGTAGAGCTGGGGCGTGAAATTGTCGGTGTCAGTGTATTCGTCTTTGGGGTAGCCCCACTGCAGCATTTCGTCACGCAGGTGTTTGGGCATGCGCGGGTCGTGACCAATAAAATAAAACAGCCCTTTAGTGTACACTTCGTGGTCGCGGATAATTTCGGCCCGGCGGGCGTAGCTGCCGTTCGGGTAGTCGTAATTGGCCCCAATCATGTCGGTGGAGAGGCCCCCGCAGTTGTTGATGTCGGTTTTGCGGTTGGGCATCATGATGAAGTGCATCAGGTTCCAGGTCAGTTCCTTCGGCACCTTCTTCGCAATTTGCCGCAGCAGCAACTCATATTTGGTGGAGTCGTACCCATCGGGTCGGGTAATAGGTATGCGGTTGGCGGGGTCGTCGGTCAGGCAAAGGCGGTAGTTGTAGGCCTGCACCGTTTTATCACCGGTGCCGTTGTTGGCCAGCCTGGTGGTGTCGATACCCCAGAGCAACCCGCTTTCGGGCTTACCCGGCACTACATACGGGTCGACACCGTCCGGAAACTGGTGCTTATCCCGAAACTGAACACCGTTGAGGGTTTCGTTATACTGGCTGTTGGCTTCCCGGCCAACCGCAAACGCCACCCCGGCCTGCGCCATCAGATCACCCTCATACGAGCAGTCAATGAATTGTTTGGCCCGTACGGTCCGGGTTGAGGCTGCACTACCCGATGAGGCAGGCTCAACAACAATTGCCTGAATCCGGTTGTCCTGGGTTTTGGTACTCGCCAGCCGGTAGTTGAACCAAACGGGTACGCTGGCTTCCTTTATGTACTGGTTAAACACGGCTTCGGCTACGTGGGGCTCAAACGTCCACTGCTCCGGCTGGCCGTAATGTCGGCCAATACGCCGGTAAAAATCCCGCGACAGTCCCGTAATAGCCTGTTTATTCCCAATGTCGGTAGCCCCCAGCCCGCCCGACGACATACCACCCAGGTGACGCCCCGGCTCGATCAGTACAACTGATTTACCCGCCATCTTCGCCGAATAGGCCGCAATAACCCCCGCCGAGGTACCGCCGTACACGCACACATCGACCGCGAGCGGTTGACCGAAAAGGGTGACTTGTGTGAAACACAGGAGTAGGGCAACAGAAAACCGATTCATAGAAAAACGGGATTAACTCATAAAATAGCCATCAATTCTTTCCAGTGCCGGATATCGTACGTTGGTTTATCCGCCACCACCATACCCAGCGGGTTATAAAAAACGGTGTCCAGTTTCACGCTTTTAGCCCCCAATATGTCGGCCTCGTAATTATCGCCAATCATCAGGCTCTCGGCGGCTGTGGTACCGCTAATCTGCATGGCGTACTCAAATACCCGCGGGTCGGGCTTTTTGGCACTAGCGGTTTCACTGGTGATAACGTTCGTAAAATAATGACTGATGCCTGCGCTATCCATCTTGATTGCCTGAATCTCGGCAAACCCATTGGTAATGATGTGTAACGTATAGCGGCCCTGTACATAATCCAAAAGCTCCAGTGCCGACTCCAGCAGGTGCGACTTGCAGGGCAGTAACTTCAGGTATTCATCGTTGAGGTCTGCTCCGATACCGGATGCATCGACGCCCAGTGCCTCAAACACCATCGGAAAACGGTGTTGCCGGATGTAGCTGTGCTCAATCAGATTTTTGTCGTAATCACCCCACAATTTCTTGTTGATCGTGATAAAATGGCGGCTGAATTCGTCGGCAGAAGCAACACCAGCGTCGGCCAGCCCGAACGTATCAAATAATTCGGCAATGCACTCGGATGAGTTGCGATCGAAATCCCACAAGGTGTGGTCGAGATCGAAAAAAAGGTGTTTGTACATGAAAAAGAGTAACTGGTTTGTGGTTTGTGGTCGTTCGTTTTCCCGCACACCATAAAACCACAAACCAGCTACCATAAGCGTTAGTAATTCAGTTTGAGCCGCTCAACGGGCTGATCATTAACCAGATGACTATCCACAATCTCGTTGATATCATCCAGTTGAACGTTGCCATAGTAGGTACCTTCCGGATACACAACCACGGTAGGTCCGAAGGCGCAGGCATCGAGGCAACCGGTTTTCTGTGCCCGCATTTCTTTTAACAGACCACGCTCGGCCAGGGCCGCCTTAAACGCGTCGACCAGCTCATTGCCGTGGGCTTCGCCACATGATTTTTTGGGGGCGGCTTTCTGATTGGTACAAACAAAAACGTGCTTTTTGTATTTCATGACAGTTGGTTATTGGTCAAAGGTACGAATGAACCCGGTGTCATTGCCACGGCACATGCACCCAAAAGGCAATTCTATTGTATGCGAATTAAAAAAAAAGAAAACAAAATCAATTGACAATATCTTGCAGGTACATAGCTTAGTATAAGCTTTTTGATTGCTTGAGCACCTGGTCTCCTATCCCTATTGTATCGTGAATAAATTACTTTCCGGCATTCCCAGCCGCACGTTGCTTTCCCCGGAGGCAGCAGGCGAAGGGAAAACTACTGACAAGGATTCCTTTTTTGCGCTTTATGACCGATATGCGCCTATTCTATTGGGAATCATTACGAGCATGATACCGGACAAGGCCCAATCGGCAGTCGTGCTGGAAGACGCGTTCCTGGCCATCCATGCCCAACTGGACCAGTTTCAACCTGGGAAACAGCCTTTATTCGCGTGGCTGGTACAGATCACCCGCCATACCGCTGCCGATGCTCTTCGTAAACGTCGGCAGACGCTGCCAGCTGACCTGAAACTCTCTGGTACGGGGAAACTCATTCGCTTAACGGACCACCCTACCTCCGCCAATACGCAGCAGACAGCCTTGCTGGATGCAGTATTATTCAGGAACTGCACACCCCAGGAGGCCGCCCTTTCTCTGGGTATTCCTGTTGAACAGGCACAGCAGCAACTGCGGCTGGCCGTGCAGAACCAGCGTCGGCATACAGATGCTTAACCCCCGTTTTGCACGGTTCTCCTCAAAGCACTCCAGGCCTGGTTCAATACCCCGTCAACTTGTTGCCAGTCGGCTGCGGTTGCTCCTCCTTGTTTCCGGCCCGCTTCATCGCAAAGACGCATAGCATCGGCCCGCAGTGGCCCGTAGGCAGCAAAATCCCCCGCAGGCTGATTATACAGGGTCGCCGATGTCTGGACCAGCGCCGTCGCCAGGTCGTCGTACGAATACCGGTCCCGCTGCCGGTGAACGATCCACCACTCCAGTTCCAGTTTGGCTACCCTGGGCACATCGAATTGTTCGATCGTAAGGGCCTGGATGGATGCATAATAGGCGACCAAGCCGGGTAGCGTCTTCTGATAATCGGCGCGGGATGTCCCCTGCTTGAACGTGAAAGCGGCTTTGGTTGCCTGAAACGCCAGGACAAACGACCGCCAGAAAGGGGCATGAAACTGCTGCCGCAGGCCACCCGCCAGTTGCCAGAACAACAACACAGGTCGTTTGTCGTAGTAAGATTGCCACATGGCCGTTTCCAGCCGGGCCACCTCCACCGGATCGAATCGACGGATGCTGTTTTTGCGGGGTACATACAAATCGGTGAGCACCCAGAGTACCAGCACCAGCAAAAAACTCCACCCAAGCCAGCGTTTGGGCCTGGAAGTATAGGTGGTTAGTTTTTTTTGATAAGTTTCCATGCTGTTTTGATTTGTATCCTGGACGTCTACATCCGGGGAATTCTACAGTCTACAGCTACCCGGACGTGGACATCCAGGATACAGACTGGTCAGTTGATCACAGACTGGTCAGTTGATCTATGTAACGAAGTATCGATTGACCGGCACACAAACCCCCATCAGAAAACGGCGTTCTGATGGGGGTTGGCAAAGCAGAGTAGCACTGGTGATTAGACTTTTTTTGTTGTTTTCTTCGCCGTGGCTCCCGGCTTTTTCTTGGGGGTGGCCGAGGCTGGCCCGGTTTGCTGAGTCATCGTAACGGGGTCCCAGTACACCACTTTTTGCTCAAAATAGCTTTGGTTGCAGGCCAGTACTGGCGCAGCCGCCCGGAAACCAAATACGGGATCTTCTATCGTTCCCTGACTACCTTTGCGAACGTTCTCGAAGAAGTCACCGAAGTGTCTGGCGTGAGCATCGTCATCTTTTGGCGCGTCAAACCGTACCTCTTTTACGGGTTCAGCCTTGCGGGTTTCGGGGGGGTATTTGGCATCGTACTGCTTCACAAACTCCTGCTGCACGGGTTCCGTGAACGTAAAGAAACTATCGTAGCCACCGTAGCCGGGCGCAATGGGTAGTTTCTTTTTAGTCATGATCAGGTTGTTTTCCGAGAACTCAATCTGCCCTTCGTTACCAATAATGCGCGTGACATCGTTGATCTTTCCGGCGTTGGCGAAGTTGACCCGCAGTACCATCTGGAACGCTTCGTGCTCTGCCGTTTTAGGGTAATCCATGATGCACGACATAACATCGGGTACGTCGCGGCCATCTTTCCAGTAGGCCAGGTTACCCGACGAATAGATACGCGTTGGCCCCATCGTATTGGTTACGAAATGAACCCCCGTAATAAGGTGAATGAACAAGTCGCCCGCCACGCCCGTGCCGTAGTCGCGGTAGTTGCGCCAGCGGAAAAAGCGCTTGGCATCGAACGGGTGTTTGGGTGCGTCGCCGAGGAACCGGTCCCAGTCGACGGTTTTCGGAGAGGCATCGGGTGGAATGGAGTACTCCCAGGCGCCAATGGCGTTGAAGCGGTCGTTGTTGGATTCGATGTAGTTGATGGCTCCAATGTCGCCCGCCTGTACGAGTCGTTTGGCTTCCTGAAAAGCGGCACTGCTGATACGCTGGCTACCCACCTGCATGGTTTTGCCCGATTTTTTCCACGCATCCACTACGGCTTTGCCTTCGTTCAGGTGCTGCACCATCGGCTTTTCGCAATACACGTGTTTGCCCGCTTTCAGGGCGGCAATGGTGACGTGGTCGTGCCAGTGGTCGGGGGTAACAACAAGGACGGCATCGACATCCGGGCGGGCCAGAATCTCGCGGAAGTCGCGGGTGGCAAACAGGGTTTTGTCTTTGCCGTATGCCGTTTTGGCGTGTTCGAGCCGCCCATCGTACAAATCGGCTACGCCCACCAGTTCCACATCGGGGTTACGAAGGGCCGCCTGCGTATCGAAGTTACCCTGAATGCCCATGCCGATAGTGGCAATACGAATTTTGTCGTTGGGACTGATTTTAGCCAGATTCGGAATATAGGCCGGGAAACCAAAGGGTTTGGCCAGGGTTTCAGTCGCTGCCAGGGCTGATGCCACCGACAGGCTTTTTATAAAGACACGTCTGTTGGATTGCATAGAAAACAATTGTTTGCAGGTATAGGAAGTAAAGCAGGCGGTAGCGGAGATTTACCCGAATAAACCGAATGCGGGGCCAAAAGACTCTTTACGAAAGCCAGACTCAGTAATTCCGGGTACTGGATGCTTTATATACTACGAAGCCCGGCTACCGTTCCACGTAATGATACCCTACTGCGGTCCTGTGGCCGTTACCCGAATGCGATCAATCCCTGCCCAAACGAGGTATCTTGTTTTCATATGGCTGCTTTGTTTTACGGGAAATGGTCTTGCCCAGCGTAAAGACCCAACCTTCCGGGTCATTGCGTTTTACACCGCCAAAAACGACAGGGCGCACATCAGCTTTGTCCACGAAGCCAACCGTTGGTTTCCCAAAATGGCAGCTACGCATGGTTTCACTTATGACTCAACAAATAACTGGGCAAATCTGAACGCCAAATTCCTGGCCAATTATCAGGTAGTCCTTTTTCTGGATACCCGCCCCGAAGAGCCCGCTCAGCGGGAAGCATTTCGCCAG
This sequence comes from uncultured Cytophagales bacterium, assembly GCA_963782245.1. Lineage (GTDB taxonomy): Bacteria > Bacteroidota > Bacteroidia > Cytophagales > Spirosomataceae > Spirosoma. The sequence continues at coordinate 58,306 of CAWAJC010000020.1, read as the reverse complement.
TACATGGAGCAGGGAGGGGCCTGGATGGGCTTCCATTTTGCCGCCTTTGCCCTTACCCCGTCCACCTATCCGCAAAACTGGGACTGGTATCACAACGAGTTTCTGGGTTCGGGCTCCTACAAAAGCAACACCTGGCGACCAACAGCGGCCATTCTGCGCGTACAGGACCGCAAGCATCCGGCCACAAAGAAATTACCGACAACCTTTACGACCGCCCCCAACGAGTGGTACCAGTGGGAAAACGACCTGCGAACCAACCCGAACATCAATATTTTAGCCGCCATCGACTTCCGCAGTTTCCCGCTGGGCACCGGCCCCAAGCTGCACGAAATATGGCACAGCGGGTACTACCCGGTGGTGTGGACCAACCGGAACTACCACATGATTTACATGAACATGGGCCACAACGACATTGACTACGAAGGCAAAACGAACCGGGAGCTCTCGTCTACGTTTGCCAGCGACAGACAGAACAAATTCATTATCAACAGCCTGCTGTGGCTGGGGAAGAAGAAATAAGCGGTGCCGCGCCGGACCGGTGTTTTATCGGGAGTGAAACGTGGTATCGACGTCAAACTGGAAATCCTCGCTCAGCAACCGGTTTGTTCTGGCGTTTCGGTATTGTTTCAACTCCGCCATCGGCCGTTGCGCCGTATCCACCAGCACCCGCCCACCCGGCATGCGTACCTGACTCAGACCACCGGACGAGGTGGTCGTCATGAGCGACTCGGTCAGCGTGTAGCTGATACGCCCATCGGGGTAGATGGTATAATAGTCGTTCTTATTTTTCTCGTACCGCTGCTCGAACATTTCCCGGCTGCCGTACACGATGCCCCCGAACTGATAGGTCTGAAAGTCGGGCGATTTTTCTATGGCTGTCTGCATTGCTTTGTGGTGCTGTTTCAGGCAGGTATACAGCGCAGTAAACCCGTCAGGCGTAAGTTGTGTGGTATCTATATGTACCATAACCGGGATTTTATCCATCAGCACCGTGGAGCCAGTGGGCTGATACGACTGACGAACCGTATCGATCAGGTGCCAGGGGGCACTTCCGTACACACCGGGCTTATAGGGTGGCTTAAAACTCAGGTGGTCATAATTGATCACATCGACCACCTCGTTATCGTACAGCAGTTCGTGGTGATAATTAATGGTTGAAAACTGCTTCTCCGTCACCAGTTGCAGCGTCAGCACCGTACCGTTGCAATCGGCGGTGTAAATAACCGTTTTAGTTGTACAGGAAACCATGAGCAAGGGCAAAAGCAGGCAGAGGAACAAACGGAGATAGTGAATAGCGCCCTTCATATGAGTTTTTGGGTAGTTTAATGGCAATCTTTCCTTATCTACTGACTGTGCCAACGAGCAGTAAAACTACGTGAATTACCAACTTTTTATCGATGAATAGCTTACCACTATCTACCCGGCAACTCCTTCGTTTGCTGGTAGTCACCGGAACTACCGTTTCCCTGTACGCCTGTTTGAACAGCCAGAAAACGACTACCCAATCGGTGTCGGCATCCGCAACGGAATCGGTGGCAGCGGCTCCGGCTATGATGGCCCCGGCGGCTCCGAAACGGATTCTGATTTTCTCTAAAACAAAAGGCTGGAACCATACGTCCATCCCGGCCGGTATTGCCGCCATTCAGAAACTGGGCCGGGAGAACAACTTTCGGGTCGATACCACCAAGAATGCCGCCTACTTTAATGACGATAGTCTGAAACACTACCAGGCGGTGGTGTGGCTGAGCACCACCGGCAATGTACTCAATGCCGTTCAGCAGGCCGCTTTCGAACGGTATATTCAGGCGGGGGGCGGCTACATGGGCATCCACGCGGCTGCCGATACCGAATACGACTGGCCCTGGTACAACCGGCTGGCAGGCGGCTATTTTTCCAGTCACCCCAGCCAGTCCAACATCCGCAAGGCAACGGTCGACTTACTCGACAAGAACCATCCTTCCACCGCGCACCTGCCCGACCACTGGGAACGCACCGACGAGTGGTACAACTACCGCTCGCTTTATTCCGACCTGCACGTGCTGGCTAACCTGGACGAAAACACCTACGAAGGCGGTACCAACGGAAGCAATCACCCCATTGCCTGGTACCATGAGTTCGATGGCGGACGGGCGTACTATACCGGGGGAGGCCATACCGACGAAAGCTACACCGAACCGCTGTTTGTGCAGCATTTGCAGGGTGCACTGAACTGGACCATGGGGTCGGGAAAGGCCCTCGACTACAGCAAAGCCTACGCCGTGGTAACACCCGAGGAGAACCGATTTGTGAAAACGGTACTGGTCAATGACCTGAACGAACCCATGGAACTGGCCATTGCCGACGATGGCCGCGTATTTTTCACGGAGCGCAGCGGGAACCTGTCGGTGTATGATGCCAAAACGAACGCGCACCAGCTGGTTCACAAGTTCGATGTAATCACCAAAGCAGGCCACGGCGTGCAGGGCATTACGCTGGATCCCAACTTTGCTACCAATCATTTTCTGTACGTTTACTACGCCCCCCGGTTCGACAAAGACCCATTCTACAACCTGTCGCGCTTTGTGATGAAGGACGATAACACGCTCGATGTAGCGTCCGAAAAAATCCTGCTAAAGGTGCCCAGCATCGACCAGCCGGGGTCGCACCACGGCGGTTCGCTGACCTTCGACCCGGCGGGGAATCTGTACCTCTCCACCGGCGACCACACCAATCCGTTCCCCTCCAATGGGTACGCCCCCATCGACGCCCGGCCCGATCACCTGGCGTCCGATGCGCGCGAAACAGCGGCCAATACCAATGATTTTCGGGGTAAGATCCTGCGTATAAAGCCGCAACCAGATGGCACCTACACTATTCCCGACGGAAACCTATTCCCAAAAGGCACGGCTTTAACCCGGCCCGAAATTTATACGATGGGCCTGCGAAACCCGTACCGAATTGCCATTAATCCCAAATCGTCGGCGCTGTACTGGGGCGAAATTGGCCCCGACGCGGGTAAAGACAGCACGCTGGGACCGAGAGGCTTTGACGAGTTTAACCACACCAAAAAGCCCGGCAATTTCGGCTGGCCGCTGTTTATCGGCAATAGCCAGCCCTACGCTGAAAACGATTTTGCAACAGGCAACGTGGGGCCTCGGTTCGACCCGAAAGCGCCGGTCAACAACTCGCCTAAAAACACCGGGCTAAAAAACCTGCCCCCCACCAACCCCGCCATGATCTGGTACCCGTACGGGGTATCCAAAGAGTTTCCAGAGTTGGGACAGGGTGGCCGTAGCGCCATGGCTGGTCAGTTTTACACCTACGACAAAAATTCGCCGTCGAAGAATAAATTTCCGGAGTACTATGACGGAGCCTTGTTCATCTTCGACTGGATGCGCAACTGGACGCTGGCCGTTCGGGTGGATAAGGACGACAAGTACATTCGTACGGAGCCGTTCATGGCCGCCAATGGTGATTTCCGCCGACCAATCGATCAGGCATTCGGCAAAGACGGGGTTATGTACATGCTCGAATACGGTTCCGTGTACGGAGCGGATAACGACGATGCCCGACTGGTAAAAATAGAGTACAACACCGGCAACCGGCCGCCTACCGTTCGGGCCATGGTGACCGACTCCGTGGCTATGGCGGTACATAACTCCCGCTCGTATCTGACCTCCGATAATCGGAACGCGCCCTCCAGTCGCGAAGCCATCGGACAGGCTCCCCTGCGCGTACGATTCAGCGGGCGCGGTACCGACCTCGACGATGACAACCTGACCTACGAATGGCTGTTTGATGGCAAAACTGTAGGCGCAACCAAACCCAACGCGACCTACACCTACACCAAACCGGGTGTGTATAACGCCATACTACGCGTAACGGATCAAACGGGTCAGGTGGGGATGGATACCCTGGCCGTAACGGTGGGCAACGCCCTGCCGCAGGTAACCATCACAACGCCCGATAACCGGTCGTTCTTCTGGGAAAACAAGCCGTTCGTGTACACCGTGCAGGTATCGGACAAAGAAGACAAAACCATTGATCCCAAACGAATCAGGGTGGTGTATGAATACAGTGCCCAGCCCGGTGGTGTCCCCACGGCAGCTCCGCAGCAGGGCCACCAGGACTACGCCGAGATTGGCAATGGGTCCCTCGGCAAAACGCTGATGGCGGCCAGCGACTGCAAAGCCTGCCATATCATCGACAAACCATCTGTTGGCCCCACGTTCCTGGCCATTGCAGACCGCTACAAAGGACAGGCGGGCAGCATCGAGCGATTGGCCCGAAAGATTATTGAAGGCGGGGGTGGCAACTGGAGCAAAGACCACATTATGAGCGCGCACCCACAGGTGCCGGTGCAGGATGCGCAGGAAATGGTGAAGTACATTTTCTCGCTGACCGATGCCCGCCAGCAGAAGACCATTCCACTACAGGGCCAGATTGCCCTGAAGGAACACAAAGCCGAGGAACCACGCGGTCAATACACCCTCGTGGCTTCCTACACCGATAAGGGTGGCAATGGAGCTGGTCGGGATGCCGCACCACCCTTAACCGGTACCGATGTGGTTATGCTGCGCAACGCAACCGTTAAAACCATCAACGCCGATGCGTATGTGGGCTTTAATCGTTTCGGAAACCGGCTGACGGCGGGCAACCATAAATCATATATATTGCTGAAGGGGATCGACATGAACACCATCAAATCGCTCACATACGAGTACTCCTCCCAGAATAAGGACGGCTACATCGATGTAAGGCTGGATTCCTACGCCGGGCCGGTCGTGAGCCGAACGCCCTACACGGCCACGGGTGCCTGGAACAAAACGAACGAGGTGACGGGCACCTTCGAGAAACCTTTCACCGGCAAACACGACGTGTACATTGTGGTGATGAAGCCCGAAAAACCCAACGAAGGAATCATTCAGTTGAACAGCATCCGGTTTAATCAGTGAGGTGAATAATGCCGTAAGGAGTAGATAGATGGCTGTCCACGCGTAAATAAATCATTTCCTTGTCATTTCGACGGCAGGAGAAATCTCAGGTAGCCTGTTGGTAAAGCTTGAGATTTCTCCTGCCGTCGAAATGACAAAAAGTAAAAAATAACCAAATGAATGAAGCAAAATTCAATATCGCCATCTTAATCGACGGGGATAACGCGCAGGCGAAACTGATAAAAGAACTGATCGAAGAAGTGTCGAAATACGGCAAGGCAACTATTCGCCGGATTTACGGGGACTGGACAACGCCCCACATGAACAGCTGGAAGGAAACCATCAATCAGTTTTCAATCAATCCCATTCAGAAGTTTTCGTACACCGCCGGCAAGAACTCGACGGATAGCGCCATGATTATCGATGCGATGGATATTCTGCACAGCGACAGCGTGGATGGTTTCTGCATCGTGTCCAGCGACAGCGACTACACGGGTCTTGCCAAACGGATTAGGGAGCAGGGATTGTTTGTGATGGGTATCGGCCGGAAAACGACCCCTATTGCCTTCGTCAACTCCTGCGAGATCTTCACCTTCACCGAAAACTTGCAGGAGGTTCTGCCGCTGGAAGAGGTTGTAGAAGAGGAAACGCCGAAGGAACAGTCGCGGTCGAAACCGACCCGAAAGGAACGCCCTAAAAAAACCGAGACCGTCGAAAAGTTTCCGCGGGTCAACATGACTATTATTGATAAAGCCTTCGACATTTCGATAAACGAAGACGAAGAAGCCAACATCTCCAAATTCGGGCTGGCTGTGCGGAAAATTGACCCCAGCTTCGACCCCCGAACCTACGGATTTAAAACCCTGACCCAGTTGCTGGCGAGTTTACGGAAATACGAAATCGTTCGGAACGACGTCAACGGCTCGAACCATCCCCGCCTGAAGTTAAAATAGCGGAAGGCCCGTGTAAACACCTCCGGCCTAAAACTTAACGGCGGCAAACGGGTTGTTTAGTGGTAGAAACTCCGATGGTGTCTACTCACTCAACAAACAATCTTTTCGCTATGCGTTGCCTCGTATTTTTTATTTCTATCAGCCTCGTGCGGCTCCGTCGCTTTCGCCCAGCGTGACTCGTCGAAAACGACCAAGGCCCCCGTCCGGCGGGAGGTGTTCATTCCGGGTGTCAACACACCCGTTTCCGGCGGGGGGATGACGGCGCAAATGCCGGTTAACCAGACCATGCCTGTGCCGGATGACAAGAAACGCAAGACCCAGCCACCCAGCGACCCACGGGCTTTCGGCGTCTCAATTCCCCTCGGAAAAGACAAAGCGAAGAAGGATACGTTGAAGTAGTTTGAGCTATATCGACTTGGCTCCGTTGGCTAAAGCTCAACGGAGAGCTAGCAAAAACAGCCTCCAGGGCTAACGTCGAATAACAAAAAACCCACTGATTCAACTGGTAGGCTTTTCGGGCAGGGGCATTGATGCGTGAAACTCCTGGTAAATCCGGTGCATGTACTCGTCCAGCAGGCTCAGAATGCGGGCACGGTCGGGGGAGCACACAATCAGCCCAACGTGGTATTCTTTCTTCATGCGCCAGTATAGTTCCGATTCCGTAAAAACCGACAGGTCGGGCCACTGATGGCGGGCCAGCGATATAATCAGACCGGCATACTGCGCGGTGTCGGTGGGTGGTACATAATGTTCTTTTTTAGCCATGGCTACTTCCAGCTTGGCCCATTCGCGCCAGAGGTTGACCCCGGATGAGGCTTCGACCAGTTCGGCAATGTTAGCCCCACCCACCCGCGAGGACGTTTCCAAAAAGTACAGTTCCCCATCATGGTCACCCCGGATGTATTCAGAATGAGAGGCACTGTAACGCATCCCGAACGCTGATAATACCTGGTCATTTATCTGACGCAGGGCCGCCGTTTCGGGCGTATCGAGCGGTAGGGTAACCGTACGGAACACCCCTCCCCCGTGCGCCACTTCCATCGGCGTTGACAGGTACTGGCTCACCCGCGAAAAAACAGCTTTCCCATCCACCGACAGCGAATCGACGTGGTACACTTTCCCCGGTTTAAACTCTTCAATGAGGTAAGTAAACCGGTTATCGCCCAGCAACTTAATGGCCGACCAGGCTTCTTCCAGCGAGTGTACTTTACGAATACCGGTGGCAGATGCTTCGGAACGGGGTTTTATCAGCCAGGGAGACTCCGTCGTTTGCAGAAAAGCGGTAACGGTTTCGTCGTGAAAAAGCGGGCAGAAAGCCGGTACGCGGATACCAGCCTCAAAGGCCCGCGTCCGCATGGCCAGTTTGTCCCGAAAATAGCGGGCCGTCGTCTGCCCCATGCCATCAATCCGAAACGTTTCCCGGACGAGAGCCGCTTTCTCTACGTCAAAATCATCCAGGGCCACTACCCGGTCAATCCGGCGGGATTGCACCATATGGCCCAGCCCAATGATCATTTTTTCCAGATCCTCGGGCGCATTGCTGGGCGATGGCAGAAAAAAGAACTCATCGATGGCTTCGCGCGGCCAGTCTTCGTTAGCCAGTTTTTGGTCGGTCAGCAAGTAAACCGTGTTCCCCAACTCTTTGCAGGTCCGCATAAACTCCTGCCCCTTCAGAAAGGTGGCGATGCACAAAAAAGACAACTGGCTCATACGTAAAGGCATTTATTCGACAAAAAAGATACGGCCAAAATACGAATCCAGAAGTTTTTTCTACCGGGTTTCGGCCGTTAACGTCCTCAAATAAGCGATTAATAGCCGAATACCAAATCCGGTTGCGTTCTTTTGCGAACCAAATTCCGAATCGGCGAAGGCCATACCCGCAATATCCAGGTGCGCCCAGGCGGGGTGGTTCTCCGTGAATACTTCCAGAAACTTGGCTGCGCTGATGGAACCGGCTACGGGTTTACCACTAAAATTTTTCACATCGGCCACATCCGATTTTATGTCCTCTTTGTACGCATCCCAGAGCGGCATCCGCCATAGTCGCTCGCCGGTTTGGTCGGCAGCCTGGGTAAGCTGCGTGGCCAGTGCATCATTCTGCGTGAACATCCCCCCCGCGTGCAGCCCCAGCGCGGCAATAACGCTGCCCGTCAATGTAGCCAGGTCGATGAGCACGTCGGGTTGGAAATGACGTACCATGTAGGCCAGTCCATCGGCCAGAATAACGCGCCCTTCGGCATCGGTATCGATAATTTCGATGGTTTTGCCGCTGTAAGATGTAATCACGTCGCCGGGCTTGGTGGAACGGCTGTCTACCGAGTTCTCGGTAGCGGGCACGATACCAACCACGTGGATGGGCAGGTTCAGTTTGGCGGCTACCTCCACGGTTCCCAGCACGGCAGCCGCCCCGCCCATGTCACTTTTCATGAGGTGCATACTGGTAGATGGCTTGATGGATAGCCCACCCGTATCGAACGTTACCCCTTTGCCTACCAGACCGACCGTAAGCCCGCTGGGATTGGTGGCTGGTTTGTGCTCAGCAATGATCAATACCGGCGGTGCCTCACTGCCTTCGCTCACGCTGAGCAGGGCACCCAGTTTTTGCCGGATCAGTTCTTCCCGGTCCAGTACCGTAACGGAATAATTAAACTGACTACCCGACAGAACGGCCCAGTCGGCCAGGGTCTGGGGCTTTTTGTAGTTGGACGGGGCATTCATCAAATCCAGTATCTGCCGGTGGGTGGCGGCAATCGCTTCGGCCCGGTCCAGGGCTTCCTGCGCGGCAGTTTGCTGGCTGGCCGCTACGAGTAGGGTCAATTGCCCGGCATCCGAATAGAATACCGGTACTTCGGGCTTATCGGTGTGGTACAGTTTCAGGTCATACCCACCCCAGCGGATACCCAGCACCACGGCTTCCAATACACTTCCGTCGAAGGCAGTTAGGTCAAGAGCAAGGTGGGTGGGGAGCGATGTACGCTGGTTAAAAAAGAATTTTCGGCATACTTTCAGCCAGTCCATCTCCTGCGGACTCTTGCCCAAACCAACCAGGTAAGTTGTTGCCTCACCGGCATACAGGGTTAACACATCGTTGGCCTCGGCTTTGAAATCGCGCTCCAGCACCGACAAAGGCACCCGGTGGGTATTCGCCAGTTGCACTAACTGGTCCGTCAGCGTGTCGTCCTGCACCAGCGGTTTCACTAAGTCGCCAGTAGCCGACGCCTGCGTTGTAAGGGAAATTATCATCGTTCAATTAGTTTGTTCGTTCGTAAAATAGCCATTCCACCGCCTTTGGAAACTCACGGCTCCAGTGTACTTCCTGATGGGTGCCCGCCGGATCTACGGACAGATGAATGTCGATGGGCTTGCCGTTGTACCCCTGCCGGAGCAGGGTTTCGTTGAATCGCCGGATACTGGGCACCATGTAAGTCGATTCCTTTTCGCCCCCGTAGGCGTATATTTTCATGGGGACCGGTGCCTGCAACCGAATGGCGTCGAAATAGATTTTGGGCGAAATCCAGAGAGAAGGCGAAAAAACCATCAGCCGGCCAAACACGTTCGGGTGCATCAGACCGGCATAAATACTAATCAGTCCCCCCAGCGAACTACCGCCAATACCCGTATTTTCGGGGTCGGGCAGGGTACGGAAGGTTCGGTCGACGAGCGGCTTCAGGGTACGGCGAATAAAATCGAGGTAAAACTGCCCTTTGCCAGTACCGGCGCGGGTGCGGTGAAAGGTAAACTCCCGGATACGCTCATCGTGCGCGTGGTCGATGGAAATCAGAATTACCTCGTGGCGATTGCGGGCCGCCAGAAGCGCCATTTTCTGGTCGACCTCCCAGCTGCCGTACCCGGTGCCACCCCCAAAAAGATTCTGTCCGTCGTGCAGGTACAGCACCGGGTAGTGTTTGTTCGTTTGCTCGTAATCATGCGGAAGCAGCGCATGAACCCGGCGCACCTGACTGATGCCCGGCACCCTGAACTCCTCCCCCAGCAACTCTATTTTGGGTAGCAGCAACGGGTTGTAAGGGCGAGCCAAACCAACGCCAGTGGGGTACACGTTCCCGTTTTACACCGTCCGTTCGCAGAGCGGTCCGGTTAGCAACGCCCTCGCCGGAGGCATCCAGCTCTACCTGGTCCCATCCTCCCCGCGTGTACTTGTATTCCAGTTTTTCGGGTAGTTCACTATCGACTGAAAACTCGTAAGCAAACTGCCCCGGCCCAACGGGTTGCATCTGAAACGCCCGTACATCGGGAAGCCAGTCGCAGAAATTGCCCGCCACAAATACCGGGCGGTCATCAATGCTGGGTGTCGTTAATTCCAGACGTAGTGGTGAAGCCATACGTACAGAATCGGATAAGAACGGTAGTTGGTTCAGATTCCGTCCGGAAAATTCCCTGAACTGGCCCCGATGGCTCCGCTTACCGGTCTGTCAGACCAGGGCCCATTGTTCGGTTAACTCTTCGGCCAGAGTAATTAGCTGCTCGTACCGACTTGGTTTGGTCAGGTACTGATTAGCGCCCAGTGCCAGACTTCGCTGCCGGTCGGCTGCGTCCGATGAAGTGGTGAACATAACAACCGGCAGATGGGCAAAGGTAGGTGTACTCCTTACCTGCTGGAGCGTTTCAAACCCATTCTGACGACTCATGTTGATATCCAGAAGAATCAGCCGGGGCAAGTTGGCACAGTTGGCCAACTGCGGAATAAGCTGGTCGCCATCCGAAAGTATTCGCACCCGAATCGGCTTTTTTGCCCGCTGGAAAGCAGAGCGAATAAAGAGTCGATCATCCTCATCGTCGTCAACAATCCACAGGGATGAGTCGGTTGGTACGGTGCAATACGGTGGTGCACAAACGTTCATGGCAAAGTTACGTTGGGGGCGAACATGGACAGGTATGCTGATGTATGCCCTGAAAGCAAGCAGTAGCGTGTACCTTATTATGTTGTCGTCTGCGTGTGGATGTGGTGCCAGGCTACCCATTATAAGCTGGCAACCATAGCTGAATCAAATATACACATCCCGGTGCAACCAACTGACTGGAAACGGCTTATTTAACTAATATTTAATTCATCATTAACGGCTTTGGCGCACTGGATTCCGTTTCCACCCTGTTTACCTGTCTCCAGCCACCTGGCAAAACACTCACGTACGTTAAAAATCGAATACTTACAGTTTATTAATGATCATTTGAATTGTGTCATCAAAAAAATAGGAATATAAAAAACTGTAAATCAAGGTTTTGTTTCCTTCATTGAAAATATCACCTCTATCATATTATAATTAGTCTAAATAACATCTATCTTTGCAGACGATACAACATAACAGCCTTTATGTCAACTCATACTTCGTTTGTCCGGCTTACTTGCCTGCTTCTCGCCACAAGCTTATTTGTTTCCTGCAAAGACGACCTGAATCCTACCACGGTTACGCCACAGCTTCGGCAACAAATCGACTACGCCAAACTGACTGATACAACGACCTACGCCACTTTTTTCACCGATAAGGCCGGGGCCAAAACCGTTGACCTGACCAATGGCAACAATCGTCTGCTCATGTTTCGGGCCATCAATACCTACAATGGGACGGCCGTTGGGTCGGGAGCGGCACTGGATGCTGCTGTACTGAGAAATATGTTTTCCAACACCAGCAATCCTTTTGCAGGTACCGCCAACTCAGTCCTGAATACAGCAGGGGTGCAGTTACGCAACGTTACGGCTTCGTCCCTGTCGGCTACGGATGCCGAAAAAGAGCGTCAGAGTCTGGAGACAGCTTTTACCGCTATAGCCACCGCCAGTCAGTCGGTATCGGCAGTAGCCGCGGAGGGAAAAGCGGGAAAACTGGATCGGTACCTGGTTGATGCCAAAGGAATAGAATGGGGACAGATTATTCAAAAATCGCTGATTGGTGCTTTCCAGATGGATTACATTGGCAACGTGCTCCTCAGTGATGCCAGACTATCGGCGGATAACACCACATTGGTAGCGGGTAAAAACTACACGCAGCTGGAGCAAAACTGGGACGAAGCCTACGGTATTCTCACCACGAATCCGGCATACGGGAAATTAACAACGGAAACCTCATCCGGCGAAAGCTTCATTGGCGCTTACCTGTGGGAATATAACCCAACCGATTTCCCCACCATTCACAAAGCTTTTCTGACGGGTAGGGCGGCTATTGTCAACAACGACCTGAACACCCTGAAAACGCAGGCTACTGTTATTCGGAAGGCGATGGAAAAAGCCGTTGCCAATGCTGCATTGGGCTACCTGGGCAAATGGAAAACGGGCTCAACTGATGCCGCCCGCGCTCACGCCATCAGCGAGGGAATTGGGTTTATCTACTCGCTCCGGTACGCCAAACTGAACGGGGCCGACGCTGCTTTTTCTGATACCATCCTGACCAACCTGATTTACTCGGCACCCACTGGCTTCTGGGGCCTGACGAATACAAAAATCGACGTGGCCAGCACGGCCATCAAAACGAAATTCGGCTTATAATCCACCTCAAATCGCTTATTTCTGCAAGGGTCTTTCTCAGTCCTTGCAGAAATAAGCTTCCTGTTTTATGACTCTTCTCAACTACAAACAGCTTATCCTGAACGCGGCCCTGGTTGCAGCCCTTTGGGCCTGCTCGGTAGTGGCACCGACAACCTCACGCCGGTTAACCCGACCGACCAGGCTGGTAGTGACCGGAAGGCCATGCTCACCAACATGGCTGACAACATCATTCTGCCCAGCTACGCAAATTTCAAGACGAAACTGGATGGGATGTTCGTCAAGTCGGACGCTTTCGCGGCCAAACCGGATAAAACGACATTAGCGGATTTCAGGCAAGCCTGGGTTGCGGCTTACACTGAATGGCAAAAAGTTGAACTGTTTGATGTTGGTCCGGCGGAGCAGTACACGTTACGTAACTTTTTTAATATCTACCCAACTAACACCGTTGGCATTGAAGAGTATATAGGCGCTGGTACGGGCGCACTGGATGTAGCATCATCCTATCCAAAGCAGGGTTTCCCCGCGCTGGATTACCTGATCAACGGTCTCGGCACGACGGATGATGCCATTATTGCCCGCTATACCACCGCTCCCGATGCCGCCAAACGCATTGCGTACCTAAAACGGCTGACGACCCAGATGAACACCCAGTTCACCACGGTTTATTCGGCCTGGACAACCGGCTATCGGGACACGTTCATCGACTGCACGGCCCTGAATGCGGGTTGCTCGACCTCCAAGCTGGTCAATGGCTACGTACTCAATTACGAACGCTACATCCGGTCGGGAAAATTCGGCATTCCATCGGGTGCCATGACGAATGGTACCGTGGCCCCCGGCACGGTAGAAGGGTTTTACAAAAAAGATATTTCACGCGTACTGGCGCAAACCGCCCACCAGGCATCCGTAGATTTCTTTAACGGGAAAAGCGTAAAAACGGGTGAGGAAGGGCCGAGCCTGAAAAGCTACCTGAATGCGTTGGGGGCCAAAGACGGCAGCCAGGGTACACAGGTAACTACCCTCATAAACAACCAGTTTGCCGCCATTACGAAACAGCTTGCCGCGTTAGCGCCCAATCTGTACAATGAGGTTCAGACGAATAACGGGGCCATGGTGGAAACCTACACTCAGATGCAGAAGATTACCCGGATGCTCAAAGTAGACATGACTACGGCCATGAGTATTACGATCACCTACACGGATAATGATGGCGACTGATGTACAGTGTTCAGTTTACGGTTCTCGGTATTCGGCAAGCAGGTTGGACCAGCGGACAACCGTAAACCGTAAACCGAATACTGTACATGCACAGACAGAACCAAAGCTGCCTTACTTTCAACGCGTTACTTCAGCCGCCCCTCTGGCCGTTTTCAGGATTTTGTTTGGACTAATGCTCTTCGGGAGCATTATCCGTTTCTGGAGTAAGGGCTGGATTAATGAATTGTACATCCAGCCCCGGTACTTCTTTCCATTTTACGGGTTCGAATTTGTTCAGCCACTGGGTTCCTACACCTACTGGCTGTTTGCCCTTTGTGGCCTCTCTGCCCTGCTGGTAGCCATTGGTTTTTTGTACCGCGCTGCCAGCATCAGCCTGTTTTTTAGTTTTACGTACATTGAGCTGATTGATAAAAGCACGTACCTGAACCATTACTATTTTACGAGTATGGTTTGTTTACTGCTGATTTTCCTCCCTGCCCACGCTTACTTTTCGGTTGATGCCTACCGTCGGCGCCGTTTGGCCGCCAGCCATGTTCCGGCCTGGTGCCTCACGTCGCTGAAACTACTGGTAACCCTGCTCTACGTGTACGCCGGGCTGGCCAAACTAAACAGCGACTGGCTGCTGCAAGCCCTACCCCTGCGCATCTGGCTTCCGGCGCATAATGACTTTCCGGTTGTGGGCTTTCTGTTCGATTACCCGTGGGTTCCCTATGTATTCAGCTGGTTTGGCTGCCTGTATGACCTGAGCATTCCGTTTCTGCTCTGGAATGCCCGCACCCGCCCCTGGGCTTATGCGGCCGTGGTTGTTTTTCATGGACTGACGGCGCTGCTCTTCCCCATTGGCATGTTTCCGTACATCATGATCGTTACGGCGCTGATTTTCTTCTCTGCCGATTTCCATCAGGGTATTATTCAGCAACTCAGCGCGTGGTTTTCATTACCAGCCACCCGCTATCAGCAACAACGTACCTACCAATTCGCACCCATCGCCGAAAAGAGTATACGGGTCTTCCTGACCCTGTTCTTCCTGTTTCAACTGCTGTTTCCGTTTCGCTACCTGCTCTACCCCGGTGAGTTGTTCTGGACTGAAGAAGGGTACCGTTTCTCCTGGCGCGTTATGCTGATGGAAAAAGCAGGTTACGCCCAGTTTACCGTTAAAGATGATGCAGGGCACCAAACCATTGTGAATAACACTCAGTTTCTAACACCATTGCAGGAGAAGATGATGAGTACCCAGCCCGATATGCTATTGCAGTACGCCCACCTGCTGCGGGACCATTACCGACGGCAGGGTTTCGTAAACCCGCAGGTTTACGTGGACTCCTACGTGGCCCTCAACGGCCGATTGGGTAAACCGCTGATTGACCCGACTACCAATCTGGCGAATGAACAGGACTCATTTCGCCACAAATCCTGGATTACCCCTTTCAATGATACGATTTACGGTTTTTAGTGTGCTGGTTGGTTTATTCGATGGCCACCACGCGGCTTTTGCCCAATACCAGCTCTCAGGAATTGTGCTGAGCCAGCACGGATAGCGTACGCCTGAGCGGATGTACTGTTTACCTGAACGAAGGCAAACGGACTGCTACGACGGATAGCCTGGGACAGTTCCTTTTTACGAGTCTGCCCAATGGGCCATATACCCTCCAGACAACCTGTCCCGATTTCAAAGCAGCCAGAACAACCACTACGATTGATGGAGCTGACCGGACGGTTACTATCGCCCTGGCGAGTCGGCTTGAAACGCTCAATGAGGTTACCGTTACGGAGAAGCAATCCGACTTTGGCTTTACCCGGATGCGGGGCGTGGAAGGCATGGGTATTTACGAAGGCAAAAAATCGGAAGTCATCATTCCGGAGCAGCTGGTAGCCAACTTATCGACGAACAACGCCCGGCAGATTTACGCCCGCGTGGCGGGACTCAACATCTGGGAAAACGAAGGGGCGGGCTTGCAACTCAGCATTGGCGGGCGTGGTCTCGATCCTAATCGCTCGTCCAATTTCAACGTTCGGCAGAACGGGTACGACATCAGTGCCGATGCGTTGGGCTATCCCGAAAGCTATTACACGCCCCCTATCGAAGCTGTAGGCCGGATTCAGATTGTACGGGGCGCGGCTTCGCTCCAGTACGGAACGCAGTTTGGCGGGTTACTTAATTTCGTGATGAAGAAACCCGTTACCGACCGGGCGTTTACCCTGACGGCCCGCCAGACCATTGGGTCGTTTGGCTTTTATAACGCCTTCACCAGCGCCAGTGGCACGGTCGGCAAGCTAAGTTATTACACGTTTTTTCAGTACAAGAAAGGCGGTGGCTGGCGCCCCAACTCGAATTTCACCAACTACACGGCCTACGCTGACCTGGACTACCGGTTTTCGGAGAAAACAACGCTGGGTTTCGATATTACCCAGATGCACTACCTGGCCCAGCAGCCCGGTGGTTTGACGGATGCCATGTTTGCCGAGAACCCCCGCCAGAGTAACCGCGAGCGCAACTGGTTCGCCGTGAACTGGACCATGCCGGCCCTGCATTTGGATCACAAATTTAATACCAACAACGAAGTCAATCTGCGGCTATTTGGGTTGAATGCCTATCGCTATTCGCTGGGCTTCCGGCCCAACCGGGTGGCCAGTGCCGACGACAATAGCGAACGGGATTTGATCAAAGGCACCTTTACCAACTGGGGAGCCGAAGCCCGGTATCTGAAACGGTATTACCTGGGCAAACAACAGGCGGTGTTGCTGGTGGGCAGCCGATATTATCACGGCTTCAACCACAGCGTTCAGGGCCTGGGCAGCACGGGAAAGGACGCGGATTTCAACTACATCGACGATGCTAATGCCATCTCCTACGACTACCGTTTTCCCAACCGGAACGTAGCCTTATTTGCCGAGAACATTCTTTACGTAGGCGACAAACTCTCCCTGACGCCCGGCCTGCGCTACGAGTACATCTACACCACCGCCGACGGTTTTTACGGAACGCTCACCCGCGATCTGGCCGGAAATATCCTCAGTTCCAGCCTGACGAATGAGTTCCGGACCAACGGACGGTCGTTTTTGCTGGGTGGACTGGGTATCAGCTATAAACCTACCGAAACGCTGGATGTGTACGGTAACCTGTCGCAGAACTACCGCTCCATTACGTTCAGCGACATGCGGATTGCCAATCCATCGCAGGTCATTGACCCCAACCTTCAGGACGAGAAAGGGTACTCTTTCGATTTGGGCATCCGCAGTGTTCAGACTACGCTTTACACGTTTGATGTCAGTGCATTTTACCTCAACTACCGCAACCGCATTGGCGAGGTACAGTTTTACGACCAGAATGACCGTATTCTGCGCCGACGGGGTAACATTGGGCAGGCGGCTATTATGGGCCTGGAAACCTACGCCGAAGCCGATCTGGTTCAATTACTCAACCCCTTACGAACAACCGTGAGCGGTGTCTTTTTCACGAACCTCGCCCTGATTCACTCCACCTACAGAGCCAGTGAAGTAGCCGGTGTGGTGGGCAATCAGGTTGAATTTGTACCGACCGTAAACCTGAAAAGTGGGGTGCGGGTGGGCTACAAAAACCTGAAAGCTTCCTTTCAGTACACGTATCTGTCCGACCAGTTTACGGATGCCACCAACGCCCGCGACGGGGGTGTTTCGGCCGTTATCGGCCTGATTCCGGCGTACAGCATCATGGATGCCAGCGTGTCGTACCAGTTCAGCCGCTTTCGGCTGGAGGGCAGCGTAAACAACCTCGCCAATCGAACGTATTTCACCCGGCGGGCCACAGGCTATCCGGGGCCCGGCATTCTGCCCTCCGATGGGCGGGGCGTTTACTTAACCGTACAGGTAAAGTTGTGAATAGCAGAAGTATAGGCCAGAAGTACGTTTTCATGAAGCATAATCAGTATTTTTGTTCTTACTGATTTATTTTCCATGAACGCGCTACAGGCCACCCGGCAGTTATTAGTTCAAAATCGTCCCCGTTTAGCAGCCCGTTATCCAATACGTCGGCTTGCCCTTTTCGGATCATACGCCCGGGATGAAGCTACGGCGGATAGTGATGTAGACATTTTGGTTGAATTCAGTCAACCCGTTGGCCTGCAGTTTTTTGAACTGGCCCATGAACTGGAAGAGCTTCTTCACAAACCCGTAGATCTGGTATCCCGGCATGGAATAAAAACTGCTTATTTTACGGCTATCGAACCCGACCTTATCGATGTCTAAGCGTATTCCTACCCTGTTGATAACTGATATCCTGACACCAATAAACAAGATTAAAACCCATACCAAAGGCCTTGATTATGACGCCTTTCTTGCGGATTCTCGTACAGTTGATGCAGTTGAGCGGAATTTTGAGATCATCGGCGAAGCAGCTAACCAGTTTTCGATTGAATTTTAGCCCTCAACACCTACCTGAATCCCCTACCCTAATTTCAACGCCATAAAATCAACCGCAAAGTTGTTCATTAAAGTATGATTCAGAGACGTCAATGTTCTCTTGTGCCTACCACCTACATCTTAAATGAGGCCAGTTACATATCGTCAGTTTTCTGAACCAGGTTGGGTAGTGAGTGGTCAGAGGTAACACCGGAATGAAGCAACTGTCCATTTATAGCGTAACATTTCCCAACGGCCTAATTCGCAACTTAACGGTCTACTTTTTTATGGACTATAGGTAGTTCTTACAGTCAAAAAGCAAGAATACTGATCCTAAATGGCTATTATTGCCTTATGGCACACGAACATAAAGCGGACCATTCGGCTCACAATCACGCCGGTCATAACCACGGCCCCGTGGTGCTGACCAGCATCAACCGGGCGCTGATTATTGGTGCCGTGCTCAATACGGTCTATGTGCTGGTGGAGTTCGGCATGGGGTTTTATTACAACTCACTGGCGCTGGTAGCCGATGCGGGGCATAACCTGAGTGATGTGGCCAGCCTGCTCCTGTCCCTGCTGGCATTCCGGCTGGCGCGGGTGCGGCAAACGCCCAACTTCACGTATGGATATCGAAAAAGTACCGTGCTGGCCTCCCTCACCAACGCGGTTATTCTGCTGGTTACCATTGGCGCTATTCTGTGGGAAAGCTTCCAGCGGTTCCAACATCCCGAACCCGTAGTGGGCGTTGCCGTGGCCTGGGTAGCGGGGTTAGGGCTGATTGTCAACACCATTTCGGCCCTGCTTTTTTTCCGGAATAAAGAACATGACCTCAATGCGAAAGGAGCCTATCTGCACCTGGTAGCCGACGCGCTGGTATCGCTGGGCGTGGTGATAGCGGGAGTCGTTATCAGTTATACCGGCTGGGTCTGGCTCGACCCCGCCATTGGCGTTGTGGTTGCTATTGTCATTATGGGGTCGACCTGGAGTTTGCTGACGGACAGCCTTCGCCTGTCGATGGATGGTGTTCCGGCCGGTATTGACTTCAACGCAGTCCAGTCTGATTTACGGGCGGTGAAAGGCGTTACTGGATGTACACCATGTTCACGTATGGGCCATGAGCACCACCGAAAATGCCCTGACGGCCCACCTCGTTTTACAGGACGACCTGTCTGATAGTCAGATTAGTTCGCTTAAGCGCGATGCCCGCCACCGGCTCGAACACCGCAACATCAGCCACGTTACGCTCGAAACGGAAACAAGCAGGCAGGACGACTGCGAGTCGGAAGAATGCTAACATTCTATCGATAGCGTTTGGTCATACCTTCTACAAGTTGGCTACCTCTGTCCAGGGCAGTACGCTCATTCGGTCATTAATCAGCTCGTTCGTATTACCGCCGTGTACGAGCACACATTGGCTGTTCGGTTGAAGTTTTTGCCAATAGTTCAGTCCACGGAATAGACCGGGATTGACGGTAATACCGGATTTTATCTCGATAGCCACGGGTTCAGCTTCCCGGTCAATTATCAGATCAACTTCATTACCGGCACTATCTCTAAAGTAATACAGGCCTTCGTTCAGGCCAGCGTTACTCGTATTCTTTCTTATTTCTGATATGATCCAATTCTCAAAGATGGCCCCGTACGCAGCATGGTTTTGCAAACCCGTTTCACGTTTAATGCCCAGCAGGTAGCACAGTAAGCCGGTATCATAAAAATAAAGCTTGGGGCTTTTTATAATTCGCTTATTCATATTGTTGTACCAGGGCTGCAACTGAAAGGCGATATAGCTATTTTCCAACAAGCCAAGCCAGGCTAAAATAGTCTTGGTATCCACGCCCGTTTTCTGGGCCAGGTCATCACGATTCATGATTTGACCCGCATAATTAGCGCATAAGAAAATGAATCGATTAAATGTAGCAAGGTTGGTGATATTTCGTAAAAGCCTGACATCCCGTTGCACATAGGTTTGTACGTAGCTGTTCATCCAGGTGGTAGGGCTAAGCTTTTCCTGCCATATTTCGGGATAGCCCCCCGTCAGGATATGGGTGTTTACGTCGTTATTGGTCAGCTTTGCCTGTAATAGTTCGGCATAACTTAATGGCAAAAGCGATAGATAACCAGCCCGACCAGCCAGCGACTGCGATACCTGCTCCTGCAACAAGAAATTATTAGACCCGGTGAGAATGAACTGACCCCGTTGTGAATTGGTATCTAATATTTCCTGTAAGTAGCGAAAAATATGCGGTGTTCGCTGCACTTCATCAAACACCGCCCCGTTGGTATACTGCGCTAAAAAAGATTGGGGGTTGTGTTCGGCCTGATATTGTACCGACGGATTCTCAAAGCTCACGTAGGGCTTATGCGTAAATAACTGCTTGCTCAACGTAGTTTTCCCGCTTTGACGAGGGCCTGTAATGCATACGGCTCTAAATTGAGTGAGTGCATGTTGTGCTTCTGGCCATATTGCCCGCTCTATCATATAGAGTCCATTTTTACAAATTTGTGTAAATTATGGACATCGATTCCATTTTTGCAAATTTGTGTAAAAATGGAATTGATTAGCCTGGATAAAAAGAATTTTCTTTCCTGGCATGGTCACTAAGCGGGTAGTTTCACCATAAACGTAGTGCCTTCTCCTTCCTGACTTTCTACTGATAGTGTTCCCCCGTGCCCCTTGGTGATAATGTCATAACTCAAACTCAAGCCCAAACCCGTGCCTTCGCCGGTGGGCTTGGTGGTGAAAAAGGGCTGGAATATCTTGGCCTTCACCGAGTCCGGAATACCCGTTCCGTTGTCGCTCACCCGGATTTCAGTATGCCCATTGAACTGACTGGTGCTGACCGTCACTGTAGGTTGATAGTCATCCGTAGCCGTTTTCTGTCTTTCATTCACAGCGTAAAAAGCGTTGTTGTAGAGGTTCAGTAACACCCGCCCAATCTCCTGAGGTGCCAGCTCAATCAAACCCAAATCAGGCCCAAAGTCCGTCTTCAACTCAGAATTGAAATCCTTGTCTTTGGCCCTCAAGCCGTGATAGGCAATCTTGAGGTATTCATCGGCCAGGGCGTTGAGGTTGGTGGGTTGTTTCTCACCGGTGGCACTGCGGGAGTGTTCCAGCATACCCCGTACAATGGCTGATGCCCGACTGCCGTGATGGGTAATCTTTTGGAGGTTCTGCTTTAAATCGACCAGCAGTTCGGCTTCCAGGTCGGTATCGCGGTCGGGTTTTAGTTGTTCTTCTTCGAGTTCGGTGACCAACTCTGCACTCACTTCCGAGAAGTTGTTGACGAAGTTCAGGGGGTTCTGAATCTCGTGGGCGATGCCCGCCGTTAGTTCACCCAGACTGGCCATTTTCTCCTTTTGGATGAGTTGGGTTTGGGTGGCCTTCAGCTCAGTGAGGGATTGCTCTAATTGATTATCTGGCTCTTTTTGCGTGAATGACCGTATTGGCTTTTTGCTTTTGAGTATAGCCAAAGACCATTAAGCCCAACAACGCCCCTAGCAACACAATACCACCCAGCAGATAGGTTCGTTGTTGTTTTTGCTGTTGAAGTTGGACGGCTGAGAGTTGTTGTTCGAATTTGAAAGCCGTTTCTTTTTTGTCGAAATCATACTGAAGGGTAGCTACGGCAATTTGGTTGGTGTTTTGCTGGTTGATGACCAGGTCTTTAGTTTTGATGAACTCTTGATAACTGGCTAAAGCGGCCTGTGGCTCGCCCAGCGCGTCCTGAATCTGACTCCGGGTTTGATAGGCTCGATATAAGGTAGGGTAAATCGCCCAGTTCTTTTGCCAGCACGACGGCACTGTCGGCATAGGCGTTGGCTTTTTGTAACGTATTGGTTTTACTGCTCCTTAGTAGCGTCGTTAAGAAAGTGGCGTTGCTGTCAGTGGTAATTTTTAAATACAATTTACCGAGGTTATTATAACCTCTTACTAATATGGCCTTATTTCTGTTTGCTTTACTCAGGTTCAGCCCGTTTTGCAGATAGGTGAGCGCTTGCGGATAATCGGCTAAGTTGAGATAGGCCATGCCCCACGTTGTCGAAGTTTAATTCCTTCGGTGCACCTTGAAACCCCATAGCTTCATTTAGTTTTAACGATTTTAGATGGTAGTCCAGCGCTTTGGCATACTCGCCTTGTTCGCTGTATACGACACCTATATTGTTCAGCCAAAGTCACCACTCCTCTTTTATCTGCCTGATTCCTCATGCACCTTTCAGAGCTTTTTCAAAATTAGGCTAAGGCCTGGGGATAATTGTCCAAGTCATGGATAAATGATTACCTACATTGCCTGTGATGCCAGCTAATCAGATCTTTGTCTTTTATTTCTTCGGCTATCTTCAAACCACTCAAATAAGCCGTCAGGGCCTGTAGGATAATCGGACTTGTTTGCGTAATTATTTCCTAAACTACTATAGGCATAAGCCATGCCTTTTTTCCAAGTCAATCGCCGGGCAAGTACCAGGGACTGGTTGGCATAGTTGATACCTTCATTGGGGTTAATGCGGGAATAGTTAAATACTTATCAGATTCAGCAGTTTGACGCGGTTGGTGTCGGGTTTGGCACGGGGCAATTCGGCCAATAGCGAATCCAGCCGGGCTTGCCCTGTTTTGGGTTGGGCAAAGGCAGGGCCATACGCCAGAGAAAGAAGCAGGCAAATCAGGAAAAGTCGGGGCATGGTGTGGCATAAAGAGGGAGATAGTCAGCAAGGTACCCGAATAAAGACAGGAACATGTCAGGGGAAAGAAACTATTTATAAAAGGGTGGGGTCAGACTCGTTTCAGCGGCCTTAAACGCGTCCGCCACCGGCTCGAACACCGCACATCAGCCCGTTATGCTCGAAACGGAAACGACGGCAAAACCTAACTGCGAGTCGGAAGAATGCTGAAATCTTACCTTCATACCCTGATTAATGGGCCAAAAAAGAGATAAAGCCTGCCGGGCAATCTTAAGCAGGCCGGTTCGCGTACTTACCTACTGATTGGCACCATCCACCTGACAGGATTGGGCTGGTCAACATAACCCTCAAAACTCACCTTATTATGGTTACTGTAGGACTATTGGTACGCCTGGAAGCAAAACCGGGCAAAGAACAGGTTGTCGCTGATTTCCTGAAGAGCGCCGTACCCATGGCGCAAAATGAACCCGACACCATTACCTGGTACGCCGTTCAGCTGGGTCCATCGACGTTTGGTATTTTCGATACATTTCCGGATGAAGCCGGTCGGCAGGCGCACCTGAATGGCCCCATAGCGGCCGCCCTGATGGCCAATGCTGCGGATCTGCTGGCCTCCGATCCCGTTATTGAAATGGTGGATATTCTGGCCGCCAAGGGTGCTTAAATAAGCCCTGCCTGTCGGGCTCTCGGGTGGGGAGTTACCTCGCCAACGCCCCATGGGGACCCCTTAAATGGTTTTATTACGTTGAAAATAATCGCATCAGCCTATGTTTTGTACGTATAGGCTGATGCGATTATCTGTATCCCCTACACTGGCGTAGCAAAAATCGGTATTCCCTTAGCCTGGGGTAGAAATGTCTAAAAGTACCAGGAATAAGCCTAAATCTCCTCACCGCGCCTTTGACTGAAATTTGCCTGGTCACGCAAATTTAAAAAGTATTATTTTCAGCCGGGGATTTGTCATTCCGACAAAGGAAGAATCGTCGGGTGAGCTTAGGTTTCCTTGCTCTTAGCTACGATTCTTCCTTTGTCGGAATGACAAAAAAGTGCAATTAAAATCTGCGTGACTACTTACTTATTTTAGGAAAGTTAAAGCCAACCGAAGTACTCATTCCGAGTACCCTACGCATGACCCGTCCTGATTGGCCGTGGCTCCGTTGTTTTCGGTCAGGCAGTGCCACCTATCGTGCCCGGAATGGGAACAATCCAGGGCTTTTGCGCCAGTACCCAGGCTGAGAAGCGGCTTTCGTTAATCGCTTCGGCCGCAAAATTCAAACAGCTTCCAATGAATTGGACCCGGCCGTTGTAACCACTGTTACAACGGCCGGGTCCAATTAAAAAATGGCTTATTAGCGTTAAAATCGGGGGATGGCTTAGTTGTTTGTCTCGCCACCAATCACATCGGTGTTATTCACCCCTTTGGTCTTCTTTTTCTTCTCGACCAGACTCATTTTACCAATCTTGTAACTGAAGGTCACTTTGATGTTCTGGTTGTAGATGTTGTTGACGCTCACCTGATTGAACACCGGCGAGTTCAGTGTATTGCGGATGGTCATGCCGCCGAAGAAGTTGTCGGCAGCCAGGCCAATCGACCCCCGTTTTTTGGCGATGTCTTTTCGCACCCCCACCGAGTACATGCCCATGCCACTCTGCGACCCCTGCAATTGCACCCGGTTGCCCCGGTAGCCGCCAAATGCCTGCACCGCCCAGCCATTGGGCAAACTCACCTGCGATTGCAGCCGCCCGCCAATCACAAACCCCGAATTGCTGACGAATTCCGACAGGCCGCTCAGACCCGTTTGTTGCCCTTCCAGGTAATTATAGTACAGGTCGATGCTGCCGTTCAGCGTCCATTTGGACGTGAGGTAGGTGTTGCCGAACAGGGTAGTCCCAACCGTCTGCTCCTTACCGATGTTCTGGAAGGTCGTAATAACGGCCCCAACCACCGAATCGGAAGGCATCGTAATACGCGTGATGGCATTGCTCGACTGCCGGGTAAACACCGACAGGTTCAGGTAACTTTTCTTGATGTTCGTGCTCAGGCTCAGCTCCACGTTGTCCGTAATCTCGGGTTTCAGGCTGGGGTTCCCGATGGTGATGTTCTGCGCGTTGGCAAAGTTGACGTTGGGGTTCAACTGCTGCAAACCGGGCCGCTGAATGCGCTTGTTGTAAGCCAGTTTCAGGGTCGTGGCCTTGCCCACGCTTTTGGAGATGTTGACACTGGGTACCAGATTGGAATAGTCGGGAATCAGGATGTCGCGCTCGGCATCGTTGGCCATAATGCTGGTGTGCTCGTAGCGGGTACCGAGTTTAAACGTGTACTTATTAGCCGTAGCGAACGTGTACGAGATGTAACCCGCGCCAATGTTCTGGTTGTAGTTCAGCAAACCGGCCGGGTTGCGGGTGTCCAGCACAAATGCCCCCGTCGGACCGGCAATCTGGTACCGGAAGGTGCTGTTTACTTCCCGGAAAATCCCTTTCATGCCAAACTCGATCTGCTGACTTTTGCCGATGGGCTGCACATAATCGGTCTGGAAGGTCATCTCTTTGTTAACGTTGCCGTTCAGGTTTTGCTGCCGCCCCGTCACTTCCTGCGCTCCGTTGAGCTGATCGGCGAAGAAGTTATTGGTCAGGTTACTGATGCTGTACAGGGTCGAAATCGACCACTCCTGCCCCGGCTTGAAGGTGCGGATGTAGTCGAGGTTCATATCCACCGAGTTCGACAGATCGCGGCTGTCCACGTTGCGATAGTTGGTGGCACTCAGTACATTGTTCGTAAAAAGCTGCGTGGTGTAGTCCTGATCACGCTTGAAGTTGCGGGTGCCGAAGTTGATCCCCGCCGTGACGGACTGATTCTTGCCGATGTCATAATCGAAACCGAAGTTATAACGGCCAAACAGGCCATTGTCGAAGGCATCGGCCTGTTGGTTGGTCCGAATGGCATTGCCGTTCTGCGTCGTGTTCTGATCCAGCGTCACGAAGGCTTTGTTGTAAAATGCCCGGCCATTGCCACCCAGCGTCACGCCTAATTTGCCGGTGCGGAAGCTGCTGCTGAGGCCCAGGTTAGAGCCGCGCAATCCCACCCCCGTATCGAGGTTGAGCGTGAAGCCCTGAATCGTCGATTTTTTGGTGATGATGTTAACAATACCGCCCGCGCCTTCGGCATCGTACTTGGCCGAGGGCGAGGTAATCACTTCGACCGACTGAATCAAATCGGCGGGGATCATTTTCAGGGCATCGGCAATGCTGCTGGCAATGATGGTGGATGGTTTGTTATTGATCAGTACCCGAATGTTGGTGGTACCGCGCAGGCTCAGGTTGCCATCGAAATCAACCGAAAGCAGCGGCACTTTACGGAGCACATCGGCGGCATCCCCGCCTTTGGAGGTCAGGTCTTTTTCCGCGTTATAGACCAGCCGATCCACTTTTTCTTCAATCAGCGACCGTTCGCCCGTTATCGTCACGGCATCGAGCGTGGTCGTGCTGGTGCTCAGTTTAATCACGCCTACGTCGATGTTATCGCCCTTGCCAACGTTTACGTCGGCAATGGTTTTATCGGCGTAGCCAATGAACCGGATAACGAGTTTGTAGTCTCCCTGGGCTACTTTGGTGAGGGAGAACTTACCCTTGTCATCGGCAATGGTACCATCGATGGGTTTGTTAGCTGGTTTTGTCGAACAGGGCGATGGTGGCGTATTCGACCGCTTTGGTCAGGGCCGAATCGACCACGATACCGCTGATTTTGCTGTTGCCTTTGGGCGTTGTCAGCTCAAAGCTCTTGGGTTCGTTGCTTTCGTTGCGCTGCCGTCCGTTGCCATCGCCACTGGGTCGGCCACCACCCGGAGGGCCAAACTGGGCGAAGGTTGTGGTAGACGCTGTCAGCCCGCAAAGGCTGAGTGTCAGGGTTAATAGGAGTATAGACTTTTTCATCGGGATTCGGTGTAAAAGGTTTGCGAATTGATAGCACAAAGCAACAACCCCTTTATCAACTATAAAAAAACAATAGACCGAGAGGGCATAAACGTCGGCTGAATGCCCATTTTACCTGACGAATGAGTTTTTGCCGTAAACCGATTTGATACACAGCCTCCTTATCCGATACAGTAGGCTACGGCTAAAGGCCAGGGCACGCCTAAGCAAGCTACGGTAACCAGTTTGGCTCCCAGACACCCCTGCCCGGCTATCCCTATACGCAACAGGGCCAGTTCGACCTGCTGAAAACCATGACCCAGCAACTCAAAGACGGTGGTGGGTTGGGCATCATGTACTGAAAAAACGCCACCCTCTTCGATTTCAGTGGCAAGCCTACCCTGGGTATGGACTACATGAAACAAGCCTATAAGTAAAGTGGCCCGTTCTGCTTCTCTATTTTAAGGCGAGCATATTAACCGCTTATCCTGTTCATCAGGGCATAACTTTTGACCAACTGCCTGTGTAAGATGCTGAATAAACCGAACCAAAGCGATGGCCGGTGGATATACCGTAACACCGGGCGCGCCAGGTGAGCTTTTTCCAATCCTGTTTACGGCTCCGTTGAATCAGCTATTTTTTCCAGCCCAGTTGGTTAATGCGTTCGCCAATCTTACGGCCCTCGCGCAAGCCGGTTTCGTTGTCCTGCTGGGTGTGAATCCCTCCCAGTATCCGCGACCAGCCCGACTCTTCGGCTGCTTCCTGAAAGGAGTTAAAAACCCGGGGCGGATAACCAACATTGCGAAAGGTGTCGCGGGACCGCCCGACGTGCGCATCATCGACCAACCGAACCGACGGCCCGAATAGATCCGTCAGAACAGCGGCTGCAGCTGCCCCCTGGGTGGAGTGGCCCGACGAAAAACCCGGGAAAGGAGGCTCGGGCCAGAACGGACTCCAGGTCCGGTCGATATTGGTTCGTATAAACGACGATGGCCGCTCATTATAGTAGGTATATTTGGTTTTAAAGCAGCAGATAAAGGCGTCGGCTACGGCCATACCCGTGCGGGCGTAGGTTTCGGTGGCCAATGCCAGATTAGCCCTGGTAGTTGTTAAGGCAAGGGTAGCTAAGTAATAGGAGTGGCCGGGCGGAGAAAACGTCTGGCTGGGGTCGTCGGCCCACCACAGAGCCGCTTCTTTTTCGGCCTGGGTCAGGGTTTTACTTTTATCGTAAACGGCCTTGTACAGTTTATAGTAACCCGAATTCGGATTGGTCGAATAGGCTTCCGGTTGAGGTGTGGGTAGCTCCCTGTTGGCGGGGGAAAAAGTTCGGTTATTACCCCAGCCGGGGTGCAGTGCCCGAGCAATGGCAACCTGTCCATCGGTAGGGGCTACCCACGAGCCGGGGGTATTGGGCAACCGGTAATCCGTTGGGAAGGCGTTTTGGTAGCCCTCGTGCCCGCCGTCCTGCTTCGACCACTCATAAATGGCGGAAGCTACGGCCTGCCCAAATGCTGCCGACCGCGCTGCTACTGCACGACTGACGGTATCGCCGTATACCTGCTGCATGCTCCGCTCCAGGGAATCGACCGATAAACGTGCCAACTGCCCGGCATGGCTGTATATGTTTTTGAGCAGGAAAGCCTGCCCCGCATTAAGGGCCAATGGCCAGTTGTAAACGCTGTCGGTTTGGGGTAGTGGCAGTCGGCTGAGGCCACTCAGCTGGCGGGCCATGGACCGGTGGCCGGGTATGCCATGAACAGTCGTTTCGTACATGGTAAGACCAATGTAGCCGAACGCCCGCGAGGCATAGGTGGGCGTGTTGGCGGGCGTACCGGCCGTAACACGCAGTGCCATACGCCCCCACTGCACGGCTATATCAGATGGGTAGGCCTCTACCGGTCGACCAATCGGAAAAACGGGATCCGGTTCGGGTTCCGGGTCGGGTTCGGCGGGTGATTGGCATCCGTACATAAGTACCCCGGCAACGACCAGACCGAATAGGCTCCGGCCTATTCTTTCCGTAAACGGGCGACGAACAGCTGTAACAAAACGAAGCATAAGACCAGAAAGACGTATTTTAGGCTAAGACTACTACTCGCGCTCAACCGTTGGAATGAAAGTAAATAATTTATACCATGAACTCCCGTAGTTCTATCGACAGCTATGGCAATCAGTTTGGCTCCCAGACACCCCTGACTGAGCCCTCCTGAAAAAACGCTACCCTCTTCGATTTCAGCGGCAAGCCCACCCTGGGTATGGGCTATATGAAGCAGGTGTATAAGTAAAGCGGCCCACTCTGCTTCTTTATTTTAAGACGAGTACATTAACCGCTTATCCTGTTCATCAGGGCATACCTTTTGACCGCCTATACCAGCCTGACAGGTACTGTATTGGCGAAGATGAAGCCTAAAAAAGCGGGTATTAATGAACCGTCAGCACACGATTGACACACAGTTGATAAGACACACGCCTGTTTTACTACCATGATACGACTTACATTTAGCCTGTTTACGGCTGGACTATTCTTCACCTGGCTGGGACTCGATTCAGGCCCGTCTGTTCGTCCGCAAATAACCATTTCCAGGTCCGTAAGCCGTCAGGACTCCCTGCTCAAGGCCGTGAGCTGGCCCGCCGACCTGAACCTTACCTACTTTACCGGTCCCGGTTTAACGCCCAGCCCGGCCTGTCTGGCCGTAGCCCCAACGGGCGAAGTCTACGTCGGCGTCGACAAAATGGGGTCGCTGGGAAAAAAGCCCGACAATGGCAGCATTATAAAATTAGTCGATACCGACAATGACGGCAAGGTAGACCAGCATACCATTTTTGCGCAGGTCGATAATCCGCGGGGTATCCTCGTGCGGGGCGATCAGGTCTTTGTACTGCATACTGTGTTCTCGAAGGAAACAAACGTCGCTACGGGTATGGATTTGGTCGTGTTCGATGATCTGAATCACGACGGGGTAGCGGATGGGCCCGAAAAACTCCTGATTCAGCACATCAGCAACCCAAAATTTCTCCAGAGCCGGGGAACAGACCATGCCACGAACGGTATCCGCATGGGTATTGATGGCTGGATTTACATTGCCGTCGGCGACTTTGGTTTCCATAACGCAACGGATCGGTCGGGCACAAAGCTTACCATGCTGGGGGGCGGCATTGCCCGCGTTCGGCCAGACGGTACCGAATTCGAAATTTATACCCATGGCTTACGAAATATTTATGACGTGGCCATTGACCCCTACATGAATATATTTACGCGGGGTAACACGAATGATGGCGGAGGCTGGAACATCCGGTTCAGCAACCAGATTCAGTCGGGCGAATACGGCTATCCGGTCCTGTTCAAGCACTTTACAGATGAGATCATCCCCGCCCTGGTCGATGTTGGCGGAGGGTCGGGTACGGGGTCACTCTACATGGACGATCCATCCTGGCCCGCGCGCTACACGAACGTACCGCTGATGGCCGACTGGGGCAGAAGTCAGCTTTACATCCATCGCGTTACGGCCGATGGGGCCAGTTTTACCCAACAGGAAGAAGAGTTTATCAAACTACCCCAAATTACGGATATCGACATTGATGCCTCGGGCCGGGTTTACCTGGCGGCCTGGGATGGGGCGGGTTATTCGGGCAATCCCGGTAAAGGCTATACGGTGCGGGTCGTGCCTAAAAACTGGGCCTATCGGCCCTTTACGGATTGCCGGAAACTCTCGCCTAAAAAGCTGATCGACCTGCTCAAAACCGGGAACGCCGTAGCGCGTCTGGCGGCCCAGCAGGAACTACTGACCCGCCCGGCAAAAAACACATCGGCCCAACTCTGGCGTCTGGTAACCGACCCACAGTTACCTATGGCCAACCGGGTGGCGGGTCTGTATACCTACGCCCAGCTGATGGGTGCTCAGGGTACTGCCCAATTGGTGGAACTAACGGCTGATGCAGCCATGCGGGAATATGCCCTTCGCGCCCTGGCTGACCGGAAACCCCTGTTGGCTAACGTGCCCACGGCACCCTTTCTGGCCGGGCTGACTGCTCCCTCTCCCCGGATTCAAAGCGCGGCCATCATCGGTCTGGGACGGCTAGGCAAACCCGAAGTGGCCCCGGCATTACTGAAAATTGCCGTTCCAGCTTCCCTTGCGGCCCCCGCCGTAGACCAGGAAGGCCCCCATGCTACCCCCAACTCCGCTATTATCCCGGCCCACCTGGCCGTACGGGCGCTGGTCAGCCTGAACGCCGTTGACGACTGCATTCGCGCTATTGGCACGGAGTCGAACAGGCTGGCGCTGTGGGCACTGCGGTACATGCATGACCCGAAAGCCGTAGCGGGTTTACTGAACGCCTATAAGCAAAGTTCGGACGAGGGGTTACGGAAGCAGATCCTCACGACACTGGCGCGACTATACAAAAAAGAAGCCGACTACGATGGCTCCTGGTGGTGGAGCACCCGCCCGGATACCCACGGCCCCTACTACAAGGCCATTGACTGGGAAGGCTCGCCCGCTATTAAGAATCAACTGCTTGCCGCCTGGAATCAATCGACCGACAAACGTTTTTTTACGGACCTGAATAAGCAGCTTCGGCTCGACATCGCTGAATTTGGTGCCGACGAACCCGTTGCGGTACTGGAAGAAAACAAAGTTGATCTGGAAAAAATACGGAGCAAAAAAGGGCAAATCGGCGAAGCCTCCATTGAAGATGTGATGCTGGCCATCGCCAGCCTTAAGGGCGATGCTGCCCTGGGAAAAACCTTATTTACCCAGCAGGGGTGCGTAGCCTGCCACAGCCTGACCAAAAGCGAACCGATGAAAGGCCCCTTTATGGGACAGATTGGCTCTATCATGAACCGGGAGCAGATTGCCGAATCGATTCTGAAGCCCAACGCATCCATCTCGCAGGGTTTTGCTACGGTGCTGATTACGGCTAAAGGCAACAGGAGTTATACCGGTTTCATTACCGAAGAATCCCCCACCCGCCTTGTACTAAGGGATATTTCCGGAAAGGTATATACCCTGAAAGCGACTGATGTGCTGAGCCGAAAGGAAATGGAAACATCCATGATGCCGACTGGTCTGGTCAATGCGCTGTCCTACGATGAATTTGCCTCCCTGATCAGTTTTCTCAGTCAGCAGAAAAAGTAAACTGCATATTCAATCCTTT
Source organism: uncultured Cytophagales bacterium (assembly GCA_963782245.1). Lineage (GTDB taxonomy): Bacteria > Bacteroidota > Bacteroidia > Cytophagales > Spirosomataceae > Spirosoma. Next base: position 26,606 of record CAWAJC010000020.1, on the reverse strand, counting down.
GTGCGGAGTTGGCTATCCAGTCGCAGAGGCCGCTGAGCCACCACCACTACCTGCCCAAAGGCCGGATGTCCGGGGTGAAGCAGCAGGTTGTACGACTCGGCCATAATGACCGACGGCACAGCAATAGCCAGGCAAAATGGGTCGGCCAGCCAATTGGTTAAAATTGACTGGGTTTCTACCAGCGTACCCGTCTGCCAGTAAGCAGGCAATCGATTCGGACTGATCCAGAAAATCGTTTCCGGTTCATCGGGTAGTTGAAGCGTACTAAGCCAAAGCTGGGGTAATTCACTTAGTGTAAGCGGGGGCAGGTGAACCAGCGTTTCAAGCAGGGCCAGTTCGGGCGTTCGGCTGGTGTAGAGTACTGCTGTACCCTTTGGGTTCCAGCGACCACCGTGTCGACGACTCCCAATTACCGGGAGTGGGTCAGTGTGGTACGGTTCTTTGTTGATTCGGTAAACGTTCATCGGCATTTACCCAACAATCCCCCATTCGATGCGGCCCAGCACGTCTTCGGCCAGTGAGAATCCCGATACGGTATCGAGTACGGCCAACGGCGACTGCTGTACCTATTCCAGCCGGTACCTCACCGGTCGTCGTATCCTGAAAGGCTAACTCCGGCTCATTGAAGCTCCCCAGGGCCTGCATGGAAAATCCGGTTGGTTTTATCTCGTCAGTGCCTTCGCGATAGGCCAGTTCGTTTAGGGGTGTGCGAAGCCAGCGGGCCAACAAATCAGCGCGGCCATCGAAGACCAACAGACCATGTTGCACCAGCCGTTCGAGCAACAGCAGCCGTTCACTGGCGGCCGGAGTTAGTCGTTCGGTAGCTGGTTTGCCGTGCAGACTCCGCACCGACATATTCAGTATACGGGCCATGTCAATATCGGTCAGGCTCACCAGACGGGCCACTTCATCGACACGCCGACGCAATACGCCCTGCCGAGCCTGACGAATAAGGCTGGTAACGGGAAGAAGGGCTTGCATAAGCTACTATTGATAATCCAATGCAAATATGCATATTTAAAACGGCAATATTGCCGTTTTGCATTCTTTTGAAATTAGTTAACCAATCTTTATGTAGGAATAAGTAGCTTATGTACAACCAAACTAACCACTATAGATGACCTAAAATTTCTGTGTGTTTTTTACTCCGGGTAATAGTCCCAATCTTTTACTCTTGGATTTCCGGTCTGATAAAACTGGCGGACCAATTCAATGTAATCAAGGAAATCCCGATTTTCCTTGACCAGGCGATTTGCGGTATTCCAATCGACTTCACTTCGTTCTTTGGCTGGAATCAGAATTTCGCTTTCGGTTGGGTTCTCTGCATTCAATCGAATAAGCCCGATGCCATGTAAGCTGGTAAGCATCAGTAATTCCTTGATTGTTTCTCTGCCTTCAATTTCAGCCGCAACCAGGTAACCCAGATTAGCCCAACTGGAATTACTGACCGTTTGGAAGAACACTTCCCGGACATTTGAGCGGTTGACCAACAACTTCACTTCGAAAGACCACAGTTTTGTTTTTCGATCTGCATACTGTTTTACACAATCTCTAATTTCCTGATGCCATTCCCGGCTGAGATCTTCCATTCCAACAAGGTCAGGGTAAAGCCATTTGTTACCGCCTGGCCCCCGATTGTTGCTAGATTTTTTCTCATTTATCCGCTTACTGTGAACGCCCAACTCGCTAAACAGATATTCTGACAGCTTGGGATAAAGCGCATGCTCATTGATAGACGTAGCTTGCTCTACGCTTGCTACTGGTTTCCTGTCTTCTTTTCCGGTTTCAGCTGTAGCAATCTCGTCCCGATCAGTCTGCGATGTATAATAATATTTCCGGGGCCTTCCTTCTGTAGTTTTGATATACAGATGCTTTTGTTGAAGTCGCTGTCCCTGCGAGCTGATTTCTGCCGCAATTTGCCCGATGACCGCAAGGTCAGTATTTAGTGGGCTTACTTCTGCCTTACTCCGTTGTTGCTTTTGCCGACATTCTTCGGGGTAGGTTTGAAAAATCCATTCCGCAATCTGGCGCGTTGTGAATTTACTCTCAGGATTCTTACGTAGAAAATCTACGACTGTACTAGCTAAGTTAAGCGGCATAGGATTATCAAAGGGTGGATTAATTAGATAGCTTATAAGTCAGTCTAAGCATTGGGACAATATACAGTGTGACACCTTACCCCTCACAAGTTTAGCTCCTGCTATGCCCTAAGAATTAAGTATAAACCCATCACTTCGATCAACTCATACTTACCCCGCACAGCAGTTCCCTTGTTGCTGCACGGGTGGGCACTTGACGGAGCCATAGGAGCAAAATACGCAGCAGTCGCCCGTCAGGGGCTTAAGAACTGTTTGGCAACTGGTGCACTCGTAAAAAAACTGACAGGCATCCGTTGGCATTACTTCCGTCTGCTGATGGCCACACACGGGGCAGGTAATTATCGATTCTAACGTCATAGCCAGATTGATTGGTTGATCAAATAGTTAAACAGGCCATTACCCCTGGCGAGTAACTCATTTTGTTGGCCAGGGGTAATGGCCTGTTTGGGGTTTCTTTTTTTTATCCTCCCTTTATACACGGGGCATCCTAACTTGGCTTTAAGGGATCAACAATAGCTTGCCGGTTGTTTTCCGCGCTTCCAGATCCTGGTGCGCCTGGGCAGCATCGGCCAGGGCATAGGGTTTGTGAATTTGTACGTTAAGCTGTCCTGAGGCTACCCAGTTAAACAGGGCTCCGGCCCGCTCCAGCAGGGCCGACCGCGTCAGGATGTAATGCCCCAGCGATGGACGGGTAAATAGCAGTGATCCTTTGGCCGCCAGAATAGCCGGCGCAAACGGAGGTACCGCTCCGCTGGCATTACCAAACGATACCATCATACCCACCGGTTTCAGGCAATTCAGGCTTCCCTCAAACGTACTTTTCCCCACGGAATCATACACCACATGCACACCCTGCCCACCCGTCAGTTTTTTCACTTCGTCGGCAAAGTCGGTTTGGGTGTACAGAATTACCTCATCAGCACCGTTCTCCCGCGAGAGCTGCGCTTTTTCTTCGGTCGATACCGTGGTGATGACCCGTGCACCACGCATCCGGGCTATCTGGGTCAGCAACAAGCCAACGCCCCCGGCTCCGGCATGAATCAGCACCGTATCGCCGGGCCGAATCGGATACGTGGTAAAAGCCAGGTAATGCGCTGTCATGCCCTGTAGCATGATGGCAGCGGCCTGCTGGTCGGTCATGCCTTCCGGAACAGGCACCACTTTGTCAGCAGCAACACTAACGTATTCGGCATAGGAGCCGGGCTGCATGGCATAAGCCACCCGCTGCCCTACGGTCAATCCGGTTACACCTTCGCCCACCTGCTCAATAACCCCGGCTCCCTCCGAACCCGGTACGTAGGGAAGTGGTACGGCATACAGGCCGGACCGGTGGTAGGTGTCGATATAATTGATGCCAATGGCGGTAAGCCGCACCAGCACGTCGCCCGCTTTGGGCGATGGGGTAGGCAGATCGGTGAGGGTTAAAACCTCTGGCCCGCCGGTTTGGGTAAATTGAATGGCTTTCATTAGATTTCTTTACGCGACGCGTACGAATTTATTTCCACCAACAGCCTTTGCATCTGCTGGTTATTGTTTTTGTAGCTGACATCAATCACGGTCAAAACCATAGTCCCGCTCGACTTTACAGATACGGGTTTTGTAAACTTCGTACCAGCGTTGGCGGCCTGTTTCCTGCGCTATCCGGTGTTCGGCCTGCTGTTTCCACAACCGAATAGCGTCAGGGCTGTCCCAGTAGGAAACGGTGATGCCAATATCCGCACGCGCCGATTCAACGCCCAGGAAACCCGGTTGTTCCTGGGCTAACTCGACCATACGGGCCGACATATCGCCGTAGCCATCCTCGACAGCGGTGCGGACGGAGGTAAAAATAACGGCATAGTAAGGCGGTTCGGGCGTGTTCGCAATCATCCCGCCAAGATACGGGATTTGGCGTTTCGCACCTTACTTGTGCTTCAGGGTGGTATACGCAACTGCGGTAACCAGCCCACCTACCAGATACCAACCCACCGTCATAATAGCCGTAGCGGTTGTTCGGCTGCTGGGGGCAGTACCTAACCCCATAGGGCCGGGTAAGCCAACGGCACCCGCGCCCGCAGCAAGCCCTAAGGCCGTGCCCGCCAGCAGGGCATTTTTGGGTTTTGCCAGGCCAATTAAACTATAATACAGGGTGTTTGACAGCACATCGCCACCCAGTGCCCAGTCGTGCAGTTCATCATCTGCCGGTGGCTCCTCGTCTACACTTTCCATAATTTTCGAGATGGCCCGCATGCCCAGAATATCAGCTCTGGGGGCTTCGGGAATGAACCGGCGGGCGGTTTCATGGAGGGCTGTCAGCACGCAGGCCCCAATCAGGCCGCTGCCCAGCGATTGCAGGATTGTCTTGTTTTGCTTGTTCATACGTGCTAAACTTGTCAGCGTGTTCAACTGTTAAAAAATCCTTTATTTCTGACCATATAGCGGTACGCTTGCCATGCACTATTCTTTCCGAAACGACCAGCCCGATGAGTTTCTGGCAATCCTGCGCGAAGTGGGCCAGTGGCTCGTGGATACCAACCAAACGCTGTGGACAATCGACACGCTCACGGCCGATAACCTGATTGACGAGCATACACGGGGCAATTGTTACGTGCTGTATGTGGATGACGCTACCAGTCGCCTGCCAACGGTTATTCTGCAATGGGAAGACCCGCTCTTCTGGCCCGACGTTCCCGCTAATACGTCGGGTTTTATTCATAAATTGGCCATTCGACGGTCGTTTGCCAGGCAAAACCTGTTTAATACCATCATGGATTTTTGCCGGAATGAGTGCCTGCGCCGGGGTATCCACCTGCTCCAGCTCGAAACGGATGCGACCCGCCCTAAACTTATGCAGTTTTACGAACGGCATGGCTTTACGCCAACCTATCAGCGGGACATTCAGGAATTTGGTCAATCATTCCGCTGTCAGTTTTATGTACTTGAATGCTAACTTGTTTCTTTAACCGATAAAAACCAACCTGACAAACATGCTCTTTCGCTTTACAACACAGTCTTTCTTCCTGCTGGCCGGTCTGCTGCTCAGCCACTACAGCCCGGCGCAGGCTCCCGCTACCACCAAACCGCTGCTAGGTTTCGCTCCTGCTCAGGCTTCGGCGGAGTACACCCTGGAAAGTAAATTCGATGCCCAGCTAAAAGCCGATAACCTGCGCGAGTGGATGAAACGGCTTGCCGCCCGCCCGCACCACGTCGGCTCGCCCTACGACCGGGAGAATGCCCAGTTCATAGCCTCCCTGTTCAAATCCTGGGGGTATGACACCCGCATCGATACCTCGTACGTGCTGTTTCCAACACCCAAACTACGGGTACTGGAACTCATGGGCCCAACTACCTACAAAGCAGGCCTGACCGAAGCTTCCGTTAAAGAAGACCCGGTTTCGAAGCAAACCCGCGAACAGCTCCCGACCTACAACTGCTTCTCGGCGGATGGCGACGTTACCGCCGAACTGGTCTTTGTCAATTACGGCGTTCCCAGCGATTACGAGGAGCTGGAACGGCGGGGCATCGACGTGAAAGGAAAGATCGTGATCGCCAAATACGGCGGTTCCTGGCGGGGTATCAAACCCAAAGTAGCCGCCGAAAAAGGAGCCATCGGATGCCTTATCTATTCCGACCCTAAAGACGACGGCTACGCGCAGGGCGACGTGTACCCCAAAGGGCCGTTCAAAAATGAAACGATGGTGCAGCGTGGCTCCGTCCTCGACATGCCCGTTGCCCCCGGCGACCCACTCACGCCTGGCTACGGTGCCACGAAAGACGCGAAACGGCTGGATTATAAATCGGCCCCGACGGTCATGAAAATACCGGTGCAGCCCATTTCCTACGCCGATGCGCTGCCCCTGCTGAAAGCGATGGGTGGTCCCGATGGCTCCTTCGGCCTGGCGGGGTGGCTTACCCATTGCCTACCGACTGGGTCCGGGTCCGGCCAAAGTACATTTGCAACTCGCCTTCGACTGGAAAACCGAACCGGTCTACAACATCATTGCCACCATGAAAGGCAGTGAATTTCCCGATCAGTGGATTATGCGCGGCAACCACCACGATGCCTGGGTAAACGGGGCTGCTGACCCGATTAGCGGGTTAGTGGCGGTTATGGAAGAGGCCCGCGCCCTGAGTGAGCTGGCTAAGACGGGCTGGAAACCCAAACGAACGGTTGTTTTTGCGGCCTGGGATGGCGAAGAGCCGGGCCTGCTGGGCTCCACCGAATGGGTGGAAACCAATGAGCCGTTCTTGAAGAAAAATGTGGTGGCTTACCTGAACACCGATGGCAATGGCCGGGGATTTCTGGGCGCGGGCGGCTCGCACACGCTGGAACCCTTTTTCAATCAGGTAGCCCGCGACGTGACCGACCCGGAAAAAGGCATCTCGATACTGGAACGCCGTCGGGCGGCCAGTCTGGTGAATGGCTCGCCCGAAGCCCGGCAGGAAGCCCAGGCGGGACCGATATGCGGATTGAAGCGCTGGGGTCCGGCTCCGATTATACCTCCTTTTTACAGCATGCCGGTATTGCGGCCATGAATATTGGTTTTGGGGGTGAGGACGCGGGCGGAGACTATCATTCCGTGTATGATTCGTACGAAGACTACGTCCATTTTAAAGATACCGACTTTGCGTATGGTGTCGCGCTGGCGAAAACGATGGGCCGTTGTGTGCTTCGGCTGGCCAACGCCGATGTGCTGCCTTTTTCTTTCCAGAGTTTCTCTAATACGGTAGCCCGCTATGGCACTGAAGTAAAGAAACTGGCAGAAACGATGCGGGCAGAAACCGACCGGCAGAACCAGCTCATTCAGGATAAACGCTACGACGCGGTGGCCGACCCGAAGGAAACGCTTTTACCCCAACCCGCAAAGAACCCGTCCCTTACCTGAATTTCTCTCCACTCGAAAACGCATTACTCCGGCTGGAGAAAAGCGCCCGCGAATACGACAAGGGTAGCAAAAAAGAATCTTCGCTCTCGGACGCGCAGAAACTGGAACTGAATTACTGCTCTATCAAACAGAGCGTCATCTGCTAAGCGAACAGGGATTACCCCGCAGACCGTGGTTTAAGCACCAGATTTACGCACCCGGCTTCTATACCGGCTACGGCGTAAAAACCCTGCCGGGCATCCGGGAAGCCATCGAAGAACGGAAGTGGACGGAAGCCGATGAGCAAATCCGGTCGACAGCTGCCACCCTCGACCGGTTCACCGACCAGGTTGACAAAGCCGCAGCCATTACGGGGCAGGTATCGGCTAAAGTAAGAAGAAGGCGAAGTTATTTTACCCCGTGGTCTGTACAGAAATACAGGCTGCGGGGTAACTCATGTATAAACACCCCATTTTGTCTTGCCAAGGAAAACCCATGCCCAATTGTCAGGCAAAACTCTATTGCGGCTATCTTCGGTTTCTGCCGCGAGGAGTGCGAAAAATGAAGCATCGGTACGTGGCAAATTGAAACGAATGTCACCTGAGTCAAATTCAGGCAATTCTACGAACGGCATGGTTTCATGCCTAACTGCCAGCGGTAGCTACCTTTGTTTAGCCAGACATTTCACTGCCGGTTTTACGCGTTTATAGTCTAATCGTACACCTGGACACCTATACTTTTCCTGACCTGTTGTAAACATAAGCCAACTTTTATGGCTTCTGATAGCATGCTCCGTGATTCCCGACTCCTGCTCATTTACGCCATTATTTTTGTAGACGTTATTGTAGGTTCAGCGGTGGCACCGGTGCTGCCTGCTTTTGTGAAGGGGCTCAATCATCCGGAGTTATGGCTGGCCCTCGGCACGGGGCTGTTTCTGGGGGTGCAACTGTTCTCGGCTCCCCTGCTGGGCAAGCTATCCGATGGCTACGGTCGCCGTCCTATTTTCATTGTATCGGCACTAGGCACGCTGCTGGCCAACAGTCTGCTGCTTCCCGTTCGGCTTGGATATTACCTGGCAAACCGGGTGAGCGACGGGTTAACGAACGGTATGTACGCCACCGTCCGGTCGGCCATTACGGACATTTCACCGCCCGAAAAACTCTTCAAAAATCTGGGTATCGAAGGAGCCATTATCTCCCTTGGTTTCGTGATTGGGCCGGGGGTAGCGGGTTTGCTGCTCACAGTACTGGATGTGGTAGAAGCGGAGCAGCAGGCGCGGGTTGTTATTCTGATGGCGGTACTACTGTCTGCCCTCAATGTGGGACTGAGCTTACTGCTGCGCGAAACCAAACAGACGCCCGCAGTGCCGGTGGCCGTGGCAGAACTAAAAACCGAACTCCGGCAGGCCGTAGATGCAACGACCCTCTGGCACCGGCTAGCCCAAAAAGAGCGGCAGTCGCCGGGATTGAAACAGCTGGTGCTGATGCAGGTAGCACTCACGCTGAGCCTTGGGTACTACTTTTATTTTGTAACGTTCCTGAGCTTTGGACCCATGCAGCTGGATGCCCGGCAAATCTCCTATTTCTTCATGTATTTCGGCTTTCTGAGCGTCATTATCAGCTATGTATTTTACACGTATTTTGCCGACCGTATCAACCAGCGCCGGGCCATTGTCTGGCTGGCGGGACTATCCGTGCCGGTACTGGCAGGCTACGGTTTTATTGGTACGTCAACGGTAAGTTTGTATGTGCTGGTTACGGTTGACTGCCTGACGATCTCGCTGATCCAGGGATTGATAGAAGGGCTGATGGCACGGCACACGACCGACAGTGACCGGGGAGAAATCTTTGGCCTTAATCAGGCCATGCAGGGGCTGGCCAGTATTGGTACAACGGTGGTCTTTGGTGGGTTGTCGCTTATTGATCTGCGCTTTCCGTTCCTGTGGTTTGCGCTGTGCATTGGCCTGGTGGTGTGGATGGCGGGGCGCAACGAACCCACCCCGCAGCCCGCTTTGCAAGGCCACCCTAAACACTGAAAGGTCCATTGAGGAATGGAAACCCGTTGGCATAAAGCTAATCCATTTGATAATCCGCTTTTTTGTACTTTTAGCCGCTTACCGTTAAGCTATGCGATCAGGATCCATTTTTTCATTGCTGCTACTGCTTGTCCTACTCAGTTGCAACTCATCCAAACAGGACGAGCCGGAGCCCGTACAGTACAGTGTACCAGCAGAGGTAGAACCGTATCTAAAAACCTTTCGGGAGGAAGCCAGTAACCGGAATAACCCCGTATCGACGGCTAATCTGATTATTACCTTTGGAACGGTAATAAAGGAAGATGTTTGCGGGCAGTGTATTTTAGAAGCGGGCAAAACGCCCCGCATTGTGCTGAATAAGGATTCATTCTGCTGGCAGCAGGCCAATCAGAATGAGCGCGAATGTCTGGTTTTTCACGAACTGGGCCACTGCCTGCTCAAACGGGCGCACCTGACCGATAAATTTCCGATTGGGGCCTTCAAAAGCCTGATGAATCCCGACAATGTAGCTATTTATGCCACCTGCCGCTACCCGATTGGTGGCGATGCCTGCGACAAACGCGACCGCCGGGCGTATTACATCAACGAATTATTCGACCCCGCAACGCCGGCCCCTGCCTGGGCCAACTGACACCTGCTTACTGCACCCGATTAATTTAGTCGCCACAACAGGCCGCCCACTCATGGTAATGCCCTGCACCGTGACACGCAGGGTTCTGACCACGTCCGACAGGGGAAAGATTAGCTGACTATGTCCCTGGCTATCTGTTTGCATCAGCGGTTTCCAGTACAGCACATCCCGACGGTCGATCCGGTCTGTCAGGGCAATGGGCTGGGACTCGGTATCGTAACGGGGCACGTAAAATTCCCGCTGTACGGTAGTGTAGCCAATCAACTGCAAGGGTTTCATGCCTTTCTTTTCTTCCTTTTTGAGCTGGTCGGGCCGGAATCGTTTGGTATAAAAAGCAATGACTCCGTTGCCTCCCGCGAACCCATAGATACCTGCCGTACCCGCATTTTTCAATAACTCAACCCGCTCGATATCCCCGGGATTGAAGTTCAGCAGAGCCGTTCCATCCGGGATCCTGAATGGCCATACCATCCATCAGAAACAAAGGACCTCGTGAACCACTTGAAACTGCTACCAACGCCCCGAACGATCAACTGATAGCCCCCATCTCGTAGTACTTGTTGACCTGCTATACGTGTACACCCGGCAAGCCGTCCCCGAATCATCTCGTAGAGATTGGCGAAACTGGCACTGGTTTTTCGTCAAATAGAAGCGTAGCATCGGCACTATTATGCAAGCTCGACCGGCGAATATCCTCCGGGCGTTCTTCCTTTCTGTCGCGCCCGTACAACAACCTCTTTCAATACCTTTACCCGCTTGTCGCGATATAGCTCTGTATCCGCTTCCTGCCGAATCCGGGCGGCTTCCAGCTGAGCGCGCAGGGCGGCCCAGTTGGGCAGGGCATTCAGTGTATCTTTATCCCAGGTCATACCCGGCCCGTCCAGCACGAAGTGAGCCTCTTTGTCGGGTAAGTCTTTGAGCTGGTGATCGGCAAGTTGAGTCATTACCTGAAGCGTGTCGGCAATGTTTAGCCCGGCCAGCCGAAACCGACCTTTTCCATCTGCCCCCGCCGACCGCACAAAGGAAGGATTTGAATTGGTTGACGCTACTATAATCTGTGCACCCGCAATGGGGGCATTTTTAGCATTCAACACCCGGCCCATGATCGACACCCCACCGAGCAATTCAGTTTGGGGTGTACCACTCACCCGTCGCCAGCCCTGTGTAAGCAGGAGGTCATCTACCGCCCGGCGTGTTTCAGTTGAATTATCACGTATATACCGGTTTGGCTGCTCAACCCGTCCCCGGAGTTCGCCGGTTAGCAGCAGGTGGGTTTGAAATGTAGCCGCTGCCGTATCGTCCGGTACCTGACCGACATCCGTTACCGAAGCCGACAGGGCAGCAATAACGGGAATGCCCTCATCGAACAGATTGAGGCTGAGAATAGCCCGCTCCCGGGGCTGGTAGCTGGTTTTGTTCAGCCCCAACAGGATATTCATCGGTGGTAAGCGGTCGGGAATAAATACCAGCCGCTCGGCCTGCGGGTGGGCAGAGGCATCATACAGGGTTATCTGGTTCATGCCCGCGGGCAGTGCGCCAACCGGCAGGCTCACGCGGGCTACGCCATTTTGCAGCAGTATTTTCCGCTGATCCACGATTCGGCCCTGTTGCTGAATCAGGATATAGACCGAATCCAGGGTGGCCCGGTGGGTTCCGGTAATGGTCAGGGCCAGTCGGTTGGTATCACTAACGACATCCGCAGCCAGCATAAGTCCTTCTGACTTCAGCGGGCGGTAGCGGTACGACCTGCTGCTGGCCCTTATGCAGCACGTCTGCGTAGTAGGTCCGGCCTTCAACGGGGGTCATCACTACACTCCCAATCCCGACATCGCTGGTGACAAACCGACTAATTTCATCCCCCTCCTTATTAATAATCCGACCGGCAATGGATACCCCTTTCCCATCCGGACCCACTGCTTTAATCCCCAACCGGGCTGGTAAACCCGTTACCCAGCGTCCACCTTCGGGCAGGAACTGCACATCCAGCGGCTCTGGAGTTGCATCAGCCGTTTTGGGCGGTGTAGACTGGAAGAGGTTATACACAGCTACCGAACGCTCGAAGGCGGGTCCGTGCTGGCCATCGTCTTCATCCGTATAGGCTCGCAGCCGGTAGGTGCCGGAGGCCAGGGAATCGGATAGCCGGAAACTACCCACAGCCCGGCCATCCGTTACGCGCAGCCACTGGTGTTGTACCCGTTTGCCGGTTGGTGTAAGCAGGTCGACATGAATGGCTGTTTCGCCCAGCGGCCTTATGTTGGTGGCGGCATCCAGCAGATAGCTACTTAGCCACATTCGGTCGCCGGTAGCATACAGGGGTTTATCAATGTGGACAAACAACACTGGTGCCCTAACGTAAAACCGCTCGGTAAAGGCCGTAGCAATGCGGCCCAGCCGGGCGTCGGGTGGCAGTAATTTCCCCTGCGCGACGATGGGCGCGCTGGTAGTCGGGTCCGCATCTGTTTTAGTTGGCTGCCAGTCGGCGGGTAACATCCGCGACAGCCGGTCGTCGCCTAAGGAGCCGTACTCTTCCATGCCCTGCGGGAGGGTCACCGTTCCATCAACCGTTACCTGTATTTGTCCAGCGGGCAGTTTAATCTCCGAATACGCGTACCGGGCGTCCGTATAGGGGGAGTAGCCCGAGGTAGCGTAGGTGTAAAAAACGATCAGCGACTTATCCGACACCACCCGTCGCTCAACGGGCAGCCGTCCCGGCTGAATCAGCTGGTTTAGCTGAATGGGCTGGAGGTGTCCTTTCGTGATTCCGTTACTTACCGATCCTTCCAGTGTCGTTCGGTTGGCAATCGACTTGGCCATAGGAACGCCCAGATTTTCCTGATACACCAGAAAGCCTTCCTTTTCGTAGGTGCTGTCAATCAGGCTGGCTATCAGGTGCCGGGTGGATCCTTTGTAGGCCAGCATCCGGTTGCGCCGGAACCGATTGGCCTGCCGGTCATTCTCCGGTTTCATTTCCTCAAAACGGGTGGTTCCGGCAAAGTACACCTTCTGCGATGTCCCGTCGAAATACAGCATATCGTACCAGAGCGTATAGCCCAGCGCCTGATTTTCAATAACGATCGGCTCCGCAGCGGTGGCCTTGAGGTGCCCGTTTTCTTCTTTGAAACTAAGCGCATCGGTATTCAAAATCTGGCACTGCCCCACAAATGGTTCGCCCAGCAGCTGCTTCTTGAACTGCCGCAGGTGCTGCTGCCACTTTTTCAGATTGCCATGCACGGTTACCGAAGCCAGCGTCTTGTCGGCTGGTTTCAGCCGAAAGTTTACCTGTTTTTCCTGGTTATCATCCAGCCGAAGGATTGCTTTCTGGGGGTTATAGCCCACAAACGAAGCCACTACCTCAACGGTACCCAGCGCTATTCCCGGCAGCGAATAATGTCCCTGTTCATTGGTGAGCGTACCGCGGGTGCTGCCGTTGAGGTACACGTTGGCAAAGGGCATGGGCTTCCCCGTTACCGCATCGGCCACCACACCCGTCAGCGTAGTGGTCTGGGCAACGGATAGCGTAGCCAGTCCGATGAGCAGGCAGGTTGTTAACCAGACAATAAAAGCCCGACAGTTCATTGATTTTCAGCCGTTACTTCACCTGTTTCAGAAGGCACAAGTTAACTGGTTTTACTCACAGTTCCATCGCCCGGAACCTCCTCCAGTTTCTCCCCCGAAAAGGCCACGGCCCGCTCGGCAAAAAGAGCTTTTGTGGCTGCCCAGGTGGTTTTAAATAACGCACTCTGCCGGTAAGCTTCCAGAGCCTCGCCGGATTCCCAAAGGCTGTACGTCATCCGAACGTTGGGATGATTAGGGTCGCGCAGCAGTTCGAGGTGATGGTTACCGGGAAAGGCCCGGATATGGTGTTTGGACTGATCAAAAATAGCCTGGAAGGCAGCAAGTTCCCTCTCCTGAAATGTCATGCGAACAATGCGAATAAGCATATTTGAGTTTGGTTTTAGCGGTATAAAACGAGCAATACAGTGCACGAATTACGATTTTTCGTTGTACTTAGCTATCTTCCGGCTTCACCTTCATCTAACCACAGTCTTAATGTGCCAATCTCTACGCAACCTGATTTTGCCCGTCTTCCTTCTGCTGTCAGTTCTATCGTCGGCGCAAACGGCTTATTTCTTCCCCAAAAACACGGGGCCGCTTAACCCGGCCATTCCTACACCGGAGCAGTTTCTGGGCTACCCCATTGGTACACAAATAACCCGCTATGACCGGATGGTGTCCTATTTCCAGGAACTCGCCCGGCTTTCCGACCGCGTTCACGTCGACTTCATTGGCCAAACCTACGAACACCGGCCCCTCGTGATGGCTTCGTTTACCAGCCCGGCCAATTACACAAATCGTGAAACTATTCGGCAGAACAACCTTAAACGCGCTACGGCTACCGGGGGCGACGAGGTGCCACTCGTTATTCAGATTGGAGCCAACGTGCATGGAAACGAAGCCTCAGGGGGCGAATCGACGTTATTGACAGCCTATTACTTAGCCGCTTCGGAAAGTGACGAAGTAAAAAAATGGCTGAACGATATGTTTATTTTTGTGGAACCAGTGCTTAACCCCGACGGCCGCGACCGCTTTGCCAACTGGGCTAATATGCACAAAAGCGAGATCGGTATTGCCGACCCTGCCGACCGCGAACACAACGAAATATGGCCTGGTGGCCGTACGAACCACTACTGGTTCGACCCTAATCGCGACTGGTTTTTGTGTGCTCATCCCGAAGCACAGGCGCATGTTGCTTGGTTTCATCAATGGATGCCCTACGTGGTGGTCGATCATCACGAAATGGGAACGAACTCCACATTTTATTTCGACCCCGGCAAGTATAGCAGCAACAACCCAGTAGTGCCTGCTTACCTCTACGACACCATTTACCCGGCCTTCGGCAACTATTTTTCAAAGGCGATGAACGGTATCGGGTCGCTGTATTTCACCAAAGAAACGTTTGACAAACTATATCCCGGCTACGGGTCTAGTTACGTCAATTTCTACGGTGGAGCAGGTTTTCTATTCGAGCAGGCCAGTTCGCGGGGATTTATCCAGGAAACCACGACGATTCCTATCACCTACGCCTTCACCATCCGGAATCAGGTGACGGCCGCGCTGACCACTATTCGGGCCTCGCTGACCGAAAAACCGATGTTGCTCAAACTACGCCGAGATTTTTTCCAGTCGGCGGCAGACCAGGCCCGTAAAAGCACCATCAAAGGCTACGTTTTCGGCGACCCTGCCGACCAGACCCGTACCAACGCCTTTGTAAACCTGCTGCGCCGACACAAAATTGACACGTACGAGCTGGACCGCGACATGACCGCCGGTGGGCAAGCCTTCCGCAAAGGCGGGGCATACATTGTGCCTACCGAACAGCCGAATTACCTGATGGTTCGCTCGGCGTTTGAGTACCAGATTCCCTTTACAAATAGTCTGTTTTATAATGCCTCTACCTGGTCGCTGATTCAGTCGTTTGAGTTTGCCTCATTCCTAATTGACGACGGTGGCCAGCAAAGGCAAACCGGCTCCACTGCCCCTCGGCAACGCCATTGCCGAACCGCTTAAAAGCACCGTGCCACCCGTTGAACGCAGCAGTTACGCCTATCTCCTGACCGCAACCGACTACAATACCTATCAGGCGCTTTATGCCCTGCAATCGGGGGGTGCGTTCGTCAAAACATCGTTTAAGCCCTTTACGGCTCCCGTTGGCCCGGCCAGCCGGACCTTCAGCTACGGCACATTAGTAGTGCCAGTGCAACAGCAAATCCTCACGCCGGATTCGCTGTTCCGGTTAGTGAGCCGCGTTAGTCAGCAATCGGGCGTGGCTGTGCAGGGTATTGAAACAGGGTTCAGTACGCAGGGAGTCGACCTGGGGAGTAGTTCAGTGAGGACACTCCGTCAGACCCGAAGCCGCCCTAGTGGTGGGAACAGGCGTAAGTCCCTACGAAGCGGGCGAAGTTTGGCATTTGCTCGACCGGCGCCTGGAAATGCCTATCACTAAATTAGAGTTGAGCAGTCTGGCACGTGTGAACCTCAACCGCTACAACACGCTCGTTATGGTTTCCGGCGTTTACCCTACCGATAAGCCCTTTGTGGACAAACTAAAAGCGTGGGTACAGGCGGGTGGTACGCTCATTACGTTCAAAACCGCCAGTGAATGGGTCATCAAACAGAGTTTATCGAAGGAAAAACCCGTACTGGCTGATACCACTAACAAAGCCATCCGCTACAACTACGATGAAGCCACTAACTACGAAGGAGCCAAAGCCCTCGGCGGCAGCATTTTCCAGGCCGACATCGACCTGAGCAACCCTCTCGGTTTCGGGTTTACGAACCGACGTATATCGCTGTTCAAGAATAACCAAACCATCCTGCAGCCTAGCAAAAGCCCGTACAACACCGTTGCCCAATACACCGAAAAACCGCTGATTGGCGGTTATGTGCATCCATCCGTGCTGAAGCGCGTGGCCAAATCAGCGGCTATCCTGACCACTGGCGACGGGGCCGGGCGCATCATTCTGTTTGCCGATAACCCTAATTTCCGGGCAAGCTGGTACGGAACCAACAAACTGTTTCTGAACGCGCTGTTCTTCGGTGGTGTTCTCACAATGCCGAGCGTGGAGGGCGGGGAGTAAATTTTTAATAGAGCAGTATTTTAAGCGTATTTTCTTTTTATCAACTTTTCAAACAGTTATGAATTACCGCACTTTTGGCCGAACCGGCTGGCAAGTCTCTGAAATTGGTTACGGCATGTGGGGCCTGGCTGGCTGGACCGGCTCCGACAAACAGGAAGTCCTCCGGGCCCTTGACCGCTCCGTTGAACGGGGCTGCAATTTTTTCGACACTGCCTGGGGCTATGCCGAAGGCGTTAGTGAACAGATCCTGGGTCAGTTACTTAAAAATCACCCGGATAAGAAACTGTATGCCGCCACCAAAATACCACCCAAAAACCGAATCTGGCCATCCAGGTCGGAGTTTAATCTGAAAGACGTTTTTCCAGCCGATTACATTGTTGAATACACGGAAAAAAGCCTGAAGAACCTGGATGTGGAAACCATCGACCTGATGCAGTTTCACGTCTGGGAAGACAGCTGGGCCAACCAGGACGAGTGGCAGCTGGCCATCGAGAAACTCACCCAGCAGGGCAAAGTGCAGGCCTGGGGTGTTTCGGTGAACCGCTGGGAGCCGGACAACTGCCTGGACACCCTCCGAACCGGCAAAATCGATGCGGTGCAGGTCATTTATAACATCTTCGACCAGAATCCCGAAGATAACCTCTTCCCCCTCTGCCGCGAACTGAACATCGGCGTCATTGCCCGTGTACCGTTTGATGAAGGTACCCTGACCGGCACGTTTACCAAAGAAACGACTTTCCCCGAAAGCGACTGGCGGTCGACGTATTTTGTGCCCGAAAACCTGAACAGCAGCGTTGACCATGCCGATGCGCTCAAACCGCTTATTCCGGCGGGTATGAACATGCCCGAAATGGCCCTGCGGTTCATCCTGAGCAATCCGGATGTGCACACCACCATACCCGGCATGCGCCAGATCCGGAACGTGGAAGCCAATACCGCCGTTAGCGACGGACGTGGCCTGTCGCCCGAATTGCTGCACGAACTGAAAGGTCACCGCTGGGACAGAACACCCACTGAGTGGAGCCAGTAGGTTACCCGATAGATACCCGGTGTGCCCGTTTATTCAAATGAACGGGCACACCGGTTTTATACGTAGCCCGCATGAAAGTTCTCCTCATTGAAGACGAACCAGCACTACAGTCGGCCGTTTGCACGTACCTGGAAAGCGAGGGCTACACCCTGACCACCGCCAGCACGTACCGACAGGGGGCCGAAAAAGCGCATGATTACGACTACGATTGTATTGTGGTCGACTTAATGCTGCCCGATGGCAACGGGCTCGACCTGGTGCGGGAACTGAAAAACCGTCAGTCATCGGCCGGCATAATTGTGGTTACGGCCAAAGATGCCCTGGCCGACAAACTCACCGGGCTCGATGCCGGTGCTGATGATTACCTGACAAAACCCTTCCACCTGCCCGAACTCAATGCCCGGCTGCGGTCGGTGCTGCGCCGACGCCTGTTTGGCGGGCAGGCACAGCTACAGGCGGGCCAGCTCACCCTCTGGCCCGACCAGCAGCGCGTAAGCATCCTCGGCAACGACATTAAATTGACCGGTAAGGAATATGAGCTGCTTTTATTTTTAACGACCAATGCCGACCGCCTGCTGTCTAAATCGGCCATTGCCGAGCACGTCTGGGGCGATGCGATGGATACCGCCGATTCGCACGAATTCCTGTACACCCACGTCAAAAACCTACGCCGGAAACTGACTAGCGGCCGGTTGCCCGGACTATATCCAGACCCGCTACGGAGCAGGGTATGTTTTTACCACCCGGACCCCATGAGCCTCTATAGCCAGACCGCCCGCTATCTGCTGCTCACAGCCTTCTTTGTTACGCTGGTGGGGGCCGTTGGCTTTTATACGCTTATTCACCGAAAAATACGGCATGAGGTCGATGAACTGCTGACCAGCCAGGTACAGCAGACCCAGCAACGGCTTCAGCAACGCCCCAATTCGCAGCTTTCCGATTGGGACGATAACCCCCATATTGAACGGGTTACTACACCCCGACAACCAGATTTCAGGGATGTCGTGCTGATCGACTCCCTGGACAACAACGAACCCATTGAGGTTCGCCAGCTTCGGGCAACGGTATCGGCCAATGGGCAAACGTACCTGGTCACGGTTCGGCAACCGTACTTTGAATTCAATGAACTGGCCCGCGAGATATCGCTGGGCGTCATCATTGGCTTTCTGATTCTCATGGCGTTATCGGTGGCCATTGGCTTGAGTTTATCCCGCCGGTTGTGGCGCCCCTTTTACGAAACCATTGCGCAGTTACGTGGCGTTCGACTCGATACAGGAACCGAACCGGTATTTCCGGAAAGTAAGATCCGGGAGTTTAGTTTGCTGGGGCAATCCCTACAGGAGCTAACCAAAAAATTACGCCGGCAATTTTCGTTGCAGAAACAGTTTACCGAAAATGCGTCGCATGAGTTGCAGACGCCCCTGGCCGTAGCCTCCGCCGAACTCGATTTCCTGATGCAGTCCGACCACCTGACCGAAGCCGACCATACGCATCTGCAACGGGCCACCGATGCCCTGAGCCGTCTGAGTCAGCTAAACCGTTCGCTGTTGCTGCTTGCACAGGTAGAGAACGACCAGTTTGCCACTGACGAACGTCTGGATTTAAGTGATTTACTAACCCAGTACGTGCAGGAGTACGCGCCCTTTTTTGCCCACAAACACCTGGTTGTTCAGCAGGCTATTTCGCCCAATGTACAGCTTCGGATGAACCGGCAGCTGGCGGGGGTATTGCTCACGAACCTGCTCAAGAATGCAGTCCGGCACGGTGGCAAGCGACAGGGCGAATCAGACGGCTACGTCAGCATTGACTTAACGACCGATGCGCTGACGATTCGGAATACGGGCGCTCCCCTCCCCTTTGCCGACAGTCAGCTGTTTAACCGCTTCGTCAAGGACCCCGCCCGACCCGATTCTACCGGACTGGGGCTGGCCCTGGTAAAGCAAATCTGCGACCGCTATGGGTTATCGTTATCGTATGGGTATGAGGTAAACCGGGAAGAACACGCGTTTCGGGTGGGGCTTATTTCATAATAGCCCCCTGTTCTTCAAATTCTCTACATAATTCCTGCTGTAACTTGCCGGCAAATTAAGCATGTGATGAAACACCTCGTTCTTTTTGTTTTGCTGCTGGCCATAGCCCCGGCTTTTGGCCAGACCACGCTCCTGATTCGGGTGGAAGATAGCCTGACCCACCAGCCCGTTATTGCGGCCACGGTTCGCACCGCCACAAAACCCATTGTGGGTGCCGTAACGGATGTGAATGGCATGGCCCGCATTACCAATGTACCCGCTGGCGTTAAAACCCTTATGGCCAGCGCCGTTGGCTATGAAACCGAAACGTTCCCGATAACCTCAGGCGCAGATACCCTTGTTTTCCGGCTCAAAACGGCCGAAGAAGCGATTGAGGAGGTCATTGTAACCGCCACCCGTACAAACTCCCGCATTGAAGATTTACCGATAAAGGTAGAGGTGCTGGGCCAGGAGGATATGGACGAAGAAAGCGCGGTAGTGCCCGGCAATGTGAGCAGTATCCTGGGCGATATTTCCATTATTCACATTCAGCGAACCTCGGCGGTGAACGGGAACCAGGCCATCCGGATGCAGGGACTCGACCCTAAATACACACAGATTCTGCACAACGGCCTCCCCCTGTACGAAGGCTTTTCGGGCAACCTGGGCGTGTTGCAGATACCCCCGCTGGATTTGAAGCAGATTGAAGTAGTAAAAGGCTCTGTTTCGACCCTCTACGGCGGGGGCGCCATTGGCGGTATGATCAATATTGTCACGAAAACACCCCATTCCGAAACACCCGAATTTACGGCCCTGATTAACCACTCGGGTCTGAAAGAAAATAACCTGAACGCGTATTATTCGCAGCGCTACGGCAAAACCGGCCTGACGCTTTTTAGCGGGTATACCAGCCAACAGGCCGTGGACGTAACGGGCGATGGCTTTACCGATAGTCCGGGCATTAAGCAGTTTAATTTTCACCCCCACTTTTTCTGGAACCCCTCCGACCGGACTAAACTTGACGTTGGGTATGCCTTCACCACCGAACACCGCGAGGGCGGGTACTTATCCGCTCTGGAAGGGACACAACCCGCAGC
This sequence comes from uncultured Cytophagales bacterium, assembly GCA_963782245.1. Classification (GTDB taxonomy): domain Bacteria; phylum Bacteroidota; class Bacteroidia; order Cytophagales; family Spirosomataceae; genus Spirosoma. The sequence goes on along the minus strand of CAWAJC010000020.1, from coordinate 6,223 downwards.
CTACCAGAACATAACCGACCTGCAACGTCATACGGTTGATTTTAACAGCAGTCACAGCACGTCAGCCAATAACTCCATTGGGTTTAAAGGAGCCATCAGCACGTTTCACCGCCAGAATACGGATTACCACAAACTATCCGACGGGCGGCAGACATCCCTGTATCTGGAAGCCAACGACCTGGTGCGCTTCGGGAAAAACCAGCTCATTGGCGGGGTTAACCTGACGATGGAAGCCTTCCACAAAAATCCCGACAGTACCCGCCTGGTAGATTACACCTACCAGACCCTTGGTGCCTTTGTGCAGGATGATTACCAGCTAACCGAAAAAGTGGCCATACAGGCAGGACTGCGCCTTGATCACCACAATACCTTTGGTAATTTCCTGCTGCCCCGGCTGTCAGTCAAAGTAAAACCATCCGACCCCTGGACGGTGCGATTGAGCGTGGGTACCGGCTACAAAACCCCAAACCTGTTTGTGAACCAGACCCCCGGTGCGCTGAACGTCAGCCTGATTTTCCCGCGCCTGCTCCCCATCGACGTGAACACCGTCAAAGCCGAACGGTCGGTAGGAACGAATATGGACATTGCCTACACCAAAACCTTCGAGAGTGGACTCTCGGTCCAGGTCGATCAGGCATTTTATTACACCTATGTTAACTCACCGGTAGTGTCGGCCTTCTCCAGCCTGTCGGGTAACCTGGGAGCCTATACGCAGCTTATCAACGCCCCGTATAACCTGTTCAGCCTCGGTACCGATACGTACCTCCGGCTCGAATACAAGGACTACGAACTGTACCTCGGCTATAACCATACCCTCGCCCGGCGTAATAGCCCAACTGACAATACGTACCTGCCCCTGGCCCCGCAGGACAAATTCTCAACCACGGTAGCCTGGGAAAATGAGCATTTCCGTTTCGGTCTCGAAACCAGTTATGTGGGTCGGCAGTACCTCTACAACAACGAGCGGGTACCTAATTACTGGCTCGTTGCCGGTGCCGCCGAATACCACTACAATGACCACTGGCGGCTGGTTCTGAACGGAGAAAACATCTTCAACGTCATTCAGGCCAACTACGAAACCGTTGTACTGGGCACCAACCCCATCGTGCAGCCCACCTTCCGCCCCATCTGGGCACCGCTGGAAGGCCGCATTGTAAACCTGGCGCTGAAGTATACGTTATAAGGGTTTACGGTCTTCGGTTTGAGGTTTACGGTGGGCTGACCGCAACGGCGTACGGGCATCATTCGCTCCATCCGGCATTGTTCGCGCCAGCCCACCGTAAACTTCAAACTGAATACTGAATACTGTATACCGTAAATCAATACTCCTGCTCCAGCGGATGCACCATGAATTCGTCGATGACGACGTGGGCCGGGCGGCTGACGATGAACAGCATGGACTCGGCCATGTCTTCGTTTTTGAGCCAGTTTTTTGAGGTTTCGTGGCCGTGGCCTTTCTCATGAAAATGCGAATCGACCAAACCGGAATAGACGCCCGTTACTTTAATACCGAACGAGCGTACTTCCTTCCGTAGCGCGCCCATAAAGGCTTCCTGCGCGTATTTACTGGCGGTATAGAGCGACCCGCCCGCAAAGGTACGCTTGGCTACGTCCGAGGCAACCACGATCACGTGGCCCGAACCCTGGGCTTTCAGCGCAGGTAAAGCCGCTTTCGTCAATACAAACGTGCCCTTTACATTGGTGGCCATTACGCCATCCCATTCATCCACCGTAATTTCCTCTACGTTTTTAAAAACGCCATAGCCCGCATTGTTGATGACCACATCGAGGTGGCTGAAGTGATCAAGCGCCGTTTTCACCACGGCTTCCATATCCGCTTCACTGGCTACATCACCGGCTACGGTTATAATTTTTCCGCGAACGGAGCCTTCGGTAGCTATTTTTTCGAGTTCTTTTAAATCAGTAACATTGCGGGCCGTAGCCACTACATTGGCTCCGTGCTGAGCCAGCAACAGGGCCGTTGCCCGGCCAATGCCCCGCGAGGCACCGGAGATAATGATGGTTTTGTTTTCGACGTTCATAGTTCAGTCTAAAAAGGTAAAGGTCGCAAAGGACCGCTCAAAGTTCGCAAAGAAGTGATCCACTTGCGACCTTTACTCCAGATTCATAACAATACGGCTATGCACGAATCACTAACCGATAAACTAACCCAGCTCGAACAGAAGTTTGCGGCTATGGGACAGGACATGGCCTCCTACCTCGAAGGGTTGCTTCAGGCCGATTACCTGACCTACTGGGATTATATTCATCTCGAAACGCTGCTGTCGCTCCAGAATCCTAAAACGGCTTATCCCGATGAACTGATTTTTGTTACTTACCACCAGATCACGGAACTGTACTTCAAGCTAATCCTGCATGAGGTTCATCAGATTGCCGATGCCAACCCGTTAACACCCGACTTTTTCATAGCCCGGCTGAAGCGTATGAACCGGTATTTTGGCTTGCTGGAAGACTCGTTCAGCATCATGGTGACGGGCATGGAACGGGAGCAGTTCCTTAAATTCCGAATGGCTTTGTTGCCGTCCAGCGGCTTCCAGTCAGTACAGTTTCGTGAAATCGAAATCGTTTCGACCGACTTCCGGAATCTGCTCATTGATGCTCCTGAAGACCCTTCCTTTATTGACAACCTCTACGAATATATGTATTGGAAGCAGGGTGCTACGGAACTGGCTACCCAGCAAAAAACACTAACCCTCCAGCAGTTCGACCAGCATTATAAAACGCGTCTGATTCGGTTGGCCGAGGCCTATGAATCAAAAAACCTGTATCACCGCTACCAGCAACTGGTGCAGGCCGGGCCGGTTCCGGATGAGCTGGTCAAAAGCCTGCGCGAGTACGACTGGCGGGTGAATATCCGGTGGAAACTGGCCCATCTGCGGTCGGCGGTGGAGTACCTGCACAAAGAGCCGGAAGACCTTAAAGCCACGGGCGGCACCAACTGGCAGCGCTATTTACCGCCTATGCAGCAGCAACGGGTATTTTTTCCGGCCCTGTGGTCGGCTGAGGAGCTGAAGAACTGGGGGCAGTCGATGAACGACCCAAACGCCCATCTGTAAGGCTTACGTGTGCTTTTTAAAATAACGGATCATTTCTCCGAAGTTCAGCCCCATAGATAACCCCCGCATGGCCTGCGTAAGTCGTTTGGTTTTGGTTTCCATCGTTTTGGCCTCGTCGATCCAGTTGCTGAAATACCGTTGGTGACCCAGGCTCAACTGCTGAAAGTAGTCCAGGGCCGCCGGTTCATCGTCCAGACAGGCCAGTAAATCGGCCGATAGCGGCATGGGTGAGTCATCCATTTCCAGTTCTACCCGCACCGTAGCGCCTGCTTCTTTTTGAATACCCCGGCGCATGGCCGCGTTAACGGGCATAATAAACCCACCCTCGCCCATGGGCAGTAAGGCTACCTGATTGATAGCCAGATTATCCAGATGGCCCTTTACCCGATAGACTGTTTTCTGACCGGGTTTAATCGCTTCCGTAATAATCAGCGGTATCTCGATATAGGTCCAGCCGGTTTTCTCGCCTTTGTCGCCAAATTTCAGGAGGGTTGTTGTAAAAAAGGGCATACGCAAAAGGAGTTGCAGATTTTTTCTGATCAAAAAGCCCGTTGATTTGGGTAGCGAGACGGTCGTTTACAAAGCCTTACCGGCCATCTACAACCACTTTTCCATCCTTCATTACCCAGCGCACCTTATCAATCACCACATCAATGCTCTCAACCGGATTTCCGTCAACAGCAACAATATCGGCCAGGAAACCGGGAGCAATGGCTCCCATCTCATTTTTTTTACCCAACAGTTCCGCAGCATTGACCGTAGCGGTTTGCAAGGCCTGTAGCGGTGTCATGCCTGCTTTGACAAACCAGCGCAGCTCCCGTGTATTCTCACCAAATCCAGTAAATACCGCATCGGACCCCATGGCGATTTTCACATTCATTTTGATAGCCAACTGAAGGCTTTTGAGGTTCCGGTCAATGTACTCATTGAGCCCCTTCACAATTTGATCCGTATAGCCGTACTCGTCGCGGTGGTCAATATAGTAGCGGTTATGATCGACCGTTGGCACGTAATAGGTTCCCCGTTTCACCATCTCCTCAAACGTGGCCCGGTCCACATCCGTAGCGTGCTCTACCGATTCTGCTCCCGCCAGTACGGCCGCTTTACACCCATCCGGACCGTAGGAATGAATGGCAACCCGTTTGCCCGCCTGGTGGGCAATGGTTACGGCCGCCTTCATTTCCTCCTGCGTAAACGTCTGAAAACCGGTCACATTTTGCGCACTCCCGGTAGAGCCGTATATCTTTATCCAGTCAACACCGGCCCCTAGCTCCTGCCGCACTACTTTTATTACTTCGTCGACGCCATCGGCCCGGCCCGGATCCACCGTACTAACGCCGGGGGTTACCCGGGCCCGCGAGATATGCAGCCCATTACCAGCTACAAACATGCGGGGGCCTTTCATAGACCCGCGATTGATTAAATCCCGCATGGCAATATCCGTACCGCCCGACGAACCCAAATCACGAATGGTTGTTACGCCGGTCTGCAACGTTTTTAATGCATTGGCCTGGGCCAGAAAAACAGTAGTGGCCGGATCCAGCCGCGTAGCCCACGGATTGGCGCCCAGGGTTTTATCCCAGTAGTACGTAATGTGCGTGTGAGCATCAATCATCCCCGGAATGGCGCAAAGAGGCCGCAGATCGATCAGGGTTGTATTGGGCGGGATATTTTTTTCACCGGAGGTAACCGTTCTGATTTTGTTTCCGTCGATAACCACCACCGCATCTGAAATTACTCCGCCCTGCCCCGTAATTAGCCTGCCAACCGCAGTGTGGTTGTCTGCGCCTGCCCAACGAACGAGTTGAAAACAAGACTGGTAATTACAAAAAGAAAAAAAGGATAGCGTGTAGTCATCTAACTGTTTTTTAGAAATTGCTGATGGATAATGGTCAAAATTAAACTGGGGCCGGGATAACCTTTTCAGTACATCAATTTCACCCCGGAAGGTGAAATGGAACTGCCCCCGTTGCGTTAATACCGGGCCAGCGTAGCCGCCAGCGATTCCTTCATTTCCTGGACCAGACTGGCGGGTTGCAGTACGGTCAGATGTTCGCCGTAGCTGCGCAGATGCATTAGTAAATCGCGGTTGGGAGCCAGACGCAGCCGAACAATGCATTCAGAATCCGTATCCCTGTACAACCTCCTGTGTCTGGTGAATTGGCTTGGCTTTTACGTAGCGCCCGAACAGCGGAGAAAACGACAGTAGAATTTCTTCAACCGGGCCGCTGCTATCGGTAATGCCATAAATGTGCTCGAACAATTCACTTACGTTCATTAATAGCCGGCGGGAACAGCGCAGGAATCGTCGGGAATTTCCAGATCGCTCATGCGGTCGAGGGCGAAGGTCCGCTCTCTCCCACTAGCGCGCATCATAGCCAATAACGTACCAGCTGTCAGCTACTTCGCGCAACAAAATCGGGTGCAAGGTGCGGAGTTTCGGTTTTTCGGGAGTAGCTACCGCGCTGTTGCCGGTTCTTTCTTTCCTACCTCGCCCGCACTTCGCATCGACACGACATCTTCATGTTTCCGGTACTGAAAAGAAATTTGCCGGTTCTGATTAATTGCCCGAATCAGTACCGGCACGTACTGACGATTACCGCCCATAATCCTCTCTTAACATAGACAATCCGGCGAGTCAGGGCCCTCCGTTTTCACCTCCCGAATAATATCCAGACTCTGCCGCACTTTCTGAAGGGCATTTGCCAACTCCTCCGCTACAGATGCGCCCTGTGTGGCCGTCAGTACCTCGCGGGCGTAGTCGAGCGCTTCCATATCATCGGGTGAGAGCATGAGCGTAGCAGTCGAAACTGCGGATCGGTGTAATAATAGCCATTGACTCGTTTGTCGTAGGCAATGGGCGCATCGTGGTCTTCGCGCAGTCGCTGAATGTCTTTCTCCAGCGACGAAATGGAGCGAATACCGCATTTATCCTGACATAGTTCAAACAGACTGCTGTTTAGAATACTGACGTGGATGGCGGCTGATGATTTCGTCAATCAAACGATACCGCTGGAAGGCAGAGCGGGTTATGGGCATGTTGAGGGTACCGGTTATGGCGGTGGGACGAACATGGCAAAAAATAATTTATAAAAAAAAGAAAACCGTGAATCGATTAAAGTTATTGGGGATATAGTTTTGAATCG
>CAWAJC010000019.1:0-8039 GCA_963782245.1 uncultured Cytophagales bacterium | reverse complement strand
TGTAAACTCTGCCGCAACGTTTCCACACACCAATCCGCTTCCAGCCGGCCCCGTATTGCTCAACTGCCAATGCAGAACGTATCGACTGTGCAAATCTAAAATAGCCATGACGTAAAAAAAACCTTTTGGCATAGGAATATACGTAATATCAGTCGCCCAAACTTGATGTAATATTATTGATAATCAGACCTCTGAATAAATAAAAGAAGCGTTGTCGAGGTACCCCAGGCTTCGATAGGTTTGGTTTGGGGAACTGCGCTTCCAACCCCATCAGAGCACGTAAACGACGAACTCTTTTGATATTTATCAGCCAGCCTTCCTCTCTCAGAAGCACGACCAGACGACGATGGCCCAAGTCAGGATGTTCGAGGTACCATTCATCAAGCCGACGCATGATTTGCAAATTCTGCTCATCAACTGGCACAGGCTGATAGGCCAAACCGGCTCGACTGACACTCAACAACCAGCACTGCCGTCGAAGGCTCAGACTCTGGTGAGACTCCTCAATCATAGTCCGTCGTTGAGTCAAAGGTTGACAGGCAATTTTTTTTTGAGCCACGTCACCTCCATCTGTAGCCTGCCAATTTGCTCATATAAAGGGGCTGTCTCATCAGAAGCGGGTTTTTCTGCCCCTTTTTGTTGATCAAAAACTTGGGCAGCAGCGGCCAGAAACGTTTGTTTCCACGTTTGTAGTAGTTGTGGGTGCAGTTCGTTCTCGCTGGCGATTTGGCTGAGTGTTTTTTCTTGGCGCAATACCTCAAGAACGACCTTCGCTTTGAAGGCAGAGGTGAACTGACGACGACTTTTTGCTTTCATGGTTGACTAAGTTAGCAACCATCCCGACAAGCTTAGGCGGTGGTACGAAAATCGGGGACCACTATAAACCAATGGCTATACTGCGCCCCTGAAACCGGACCATTTTGCTGAATAACGAAATTGTTAGTTATTGTTTTTTTTCAGTTGGTTTGTACTGCTTTTTGCTCCCTTTAATACTTGTTCTGGCGTTTGATAGGCCAGGGCCTGATGAAAGCGCCGAGAGTTGTAAAATTCAAAATAGGCTTGTAAGCCAGTCTCTAACTGCCAGCCATCGGCGTAGGCTTTCAAGTAAATGTCTTCATATTTCACCGTTCGCCAAAGTCGCTCTATAAAAATGTTGTCGATGGCCCGTCCTTTACCATCCATCGAGATCTGAACATTGGCCTTCAGCAGCACAGCAGTAAAGGCATCGGCTGTAAACTGACTGCCCTGGTCCGAATTAAAAATGGTGGGCGTAGGGTAATTGGACAGCGTTTCACTTAACACCCGGCTGCACCACTCGGCCGCCATTGTGTTGGAAACAGACCACTTGAGCACATACCGGCTATGCAGATCAATAATCGCCATTAGATACATATAACCCGTTTGCATGGGTACATATGTGATGTCAGTTGCCCACACCTGATGCACCCGATCGATACACAATCCGCGTAGCAGATACGGGTATATGCGATGGCCGATGGCGGGTTTGGAGGTGTTTATTTTTGCATAAATAGTCTCTATACCAATCACTTGCATCAGTCGACGTACTCGTTTGTGATTCACTTGATAGCCCGCCTGAGTCAGTACGAGTTGCATTTTTCGATACCCATAGAAGGGAGTCAGTAGATACTGTTCGTCCAACAGACGCATCATCGATAACTCCTCCGGGTCAGCCATTACAGGCTGATAATAATAGGCTGAACGGTGTAGTCCAACCCAATGACATTGCTGCCGTAGGCTACCCGGGGCGGCTGGATCAACCAGCGCACGGCGTTGAGACAGGCTCATTGGGGCAACTTTTTTTTAAAGAAAGTGAGCTCCATTTGTAGCCGCCCGATCTGCTCATAAAGCAGGGCGGCATCGGGTTCAGTCGAAGCTACAGTAGGCTTATGAGTGGCTTCGAATAGGGTCGAAGCTGAGTCCATAAACTGCTTCTTCCAGTCGCTAATCTGGTTTGGATGGAGTTCATGTCGTTTGCTAATGACAGCTAATGTATCTTTCTCTTTGAGTACTTCGAGAACGACTTTAAGCTTAAAGTCGGCCGTAAACTTGCGCTTGGTCTTGCCTTTCATACGGGTCTAAATTTAGCCCGTTATCCAACTTAACAAGTGGTCCTAAATATGGGGCGCACCATAGCGAGCACGCTCCATAGCAAATATTGAAGCAGCTAAAGCAGTTCTCTCAAAGCTTGAGAATCTATTATTGCAATCATCACATATATCACCTTTTTCAAGAGTATAATTTTTATTCCCTAATGATTCTGAAATGATATGTTCAATTCCTGTTGCGGCATCACTGGACTGTCCACAAAATATACAGTTCATTGCTTTTGTTGGCTTGTTAAACTCCATATAGCCTGCACATCCGTCATATCTACTCCTTCAAATACCAGCCCATATTTACGTAAATACGTATACGTCTGATCTGGCGAACTATGCCGACAGTGTTTCTGCACGCGCAATATATCTTTTGTGAGTCGGTAGAGCGCTACGGCCCCAGTGGGCTTCCAGCTATAGAGGTCATAATCGTGGCCGAACAGGCCCAGATTCTTCATGATCCTCACGTGACGCTTGTAAAAGTAATTGACGCCCACCGGCTCCGGGCCCGGATGGCCCTCGATGGAAAACACGTAATGAGTAGGCCGGTAGCTCCGCAGGTTGAATTGCTGAATCACCTGCTCCAGGGCCACCGAAATATCGACAAACCCCAATTTTCGGTTTTTGGCCGTTTCAGAGGTAACCTTTACCTGTTTTTCCAGAATATCCCGCACCTGGAGCAATCTCAATTCCTTACCCGGCCGCATGAACAGGAAGTAAATAAACTGGCAGAAAAGCCAGAGTTGTTCATCGCCTTTGGCCAGGATGGCATCCCGGATCTCGCGGGTTTGTCCGGCCGAGAAGGGGCGGTGATCATCCGACTCATCGACGCGCAGATTCTTCAGCGATCGGAACGGACTTTTGTCTATATCCTCCCGGTTGATGAAGTAGGTAGCGAACGACTTAAAAAAGCCCAGCATATTATTATAGTAGCGGGGCCCCACAGCCGCACTATCGAAGAAGTCATGGGCTATTTTGGGTGTAATGTTCTTCAGCAGAATTTTGCGCTTGCCTTTTTCCTCCAGGAACTGTCCAAACTGGCGCAAGTAGAGATCATACAGATCCATCGTGGTATCCACCCGAAGTTCTTTATTCTTGATTTTTTTGTAGAAGTCCGCAGCTTCCAGAAAGGTCAGGGATTTATCAACTGGTACCACCCTGGGGAGTGGCTCCGGGAGTGGTAATTCTTCTGCCGGAGCTTTCGCACTGTTGAGGTGAAAGCCATCCCGAAGTAATTTATTGACGGCTTGAATGTATTCGGCAGCTTTACGTTTGCGAAGGGCTACGGTTTCGCCCTCGACCCGGATGCGTTTACGAACCAGCGTATCGGCCAGTTCGTCGAATACATAATAGACAACGACCCACTGTTTGGAGAGGTCGCCCCCGGCATCGGAGAGCCGGGCTTCTTTGTAGGGATATTTGTTTTTTGACCCCTCGATCATACCCAACTGGCGGATCAGATTTACCTGGTTTACTGCCACACTACTGCCACAAACTGATTACTGGGTAATCCGGGCATGAAAAAACCGCCAAATCACGCAGATTTGGCGGTTTTTCAGTGTCGGGGTGGCAGGATTCGAACCTACGACCTCCTGCTCCCAAAGCAGGCGCGATACCGGGCTACGCTACACCCCGAAGGTTTACTCTTGTACTCAGCGGAGAGAGAGGGATTCGAACCCTCGGTACCGTTACCAGTACGACAGTTTAGCAAACTGTTCCTTTCGGCCACTCAGGCATCTCTCCGAAGCCAACCATTCCCTTCCTGAATGATTGGGACACAAAGATAGGGCAATTCAGCGTTTACGACAATAGGGAGGTATAAAATCTTTTCAAAATCATTAATTTTGCCCTCCCGTCCGGTGCCGGTACCGGGCCAAACCGAGTCAGCATCAGCCTGATACTCTATTGAATGAACTGGCTGTATCCCCTTTCGCGCACCGAATTTATTTTTATTCTTCTGTTTGTTGGCTTCTATGTACTGTATATATGGCGCACATTTCGACTGGCCCGCCAGCTAAATACGTCGGCCTGGGGAGTCATTCCCAAGTTTTTTTTACGCGGCAGCTACTTAACCCTCCTTATCATTGCCCTGCTTGGCCCCTCCTTTGGCGAAGCCGAAGGTGACCTCGCCACCACCGGGCACGACACTTTTCTGATCGTTGACATCTCCCGGTCAATGGATGCCAACGATGTAGTACCTACCCGGCTGGAACGGGTAAAATACGATATCCAGCAACTGTGCGATACCCTGCCTGCCACCCGGTTTGGGCTGGTGCTGGCTTCTTCGGAGTCGTTTATTCTATCTCCCCTCACCGCCGACCAGGATGCCATCAAACAACTCATGCGCGAAGTACACACGCGATCACGACCAATGGCGGCACAAATCTGTGCAGTGCCATTGACCTGGCCTATCAAAAATTACTCACCGATCCGTCTACCCGCCAGTCTGTACGGGCCATTGTCGTATTCAGCGATGGCGAAAATTTTGGAACCTGCGAACGGACTGCGCTGGCTCGCTTACGGGCACAGGGTATACCGCTCATTACGGTTGGGGTAGGCACCGAAGCAGGATCGTCCATTCGAAAAGGACGTGATTTTATTCGGGATGACAACAATCAGATTGTTCGAAGCCGATTAAATAGCCAGTTTTTGCAGGAGCTGGCTCAGAACAGCCGGGGACAGTACATAAAAGCCGATGCCAACGGCCAGTATGTAAATGAGTTGGCGGGTATTTTACGGTCGTTGAAAGGGGGCCTGCTGAATCAGCACCGCGTGGCTGTTTCAACCAATAAGTACTATTATTTTCTGCTGGCTGCCTTAGGATTGATCCTGCTCGACTTAATTGTGACCATCCGAACCTTTCGGTTGTGAGTTGGTCTCAACGTTTCGTCTTATTTTTGACGGCCCGTTCGTTATGCGCCTATGAATTACTTACTCATTGCTGCCTGGCTCTGGTTGAACAACCTGCTTCCGCTAAACCAGGTTTCGCGGAATAACCAGGCTCGTCAGGAAGCGCAGGCGGCCTACCAGGCGGGGCAGCATCAACACGCCCTGAAGCTGTACACTTACCTGAGCCAAACCACAACGATTGACCCGGCCGTTCGGCTCAATCTCGGCCATACGTATTTTAACCTGAAACAGTATAAACAGGCAAAGTCGCAGTACGAAACCCTCCTCCAGTCAGACCGGGCCGATTTACGGACGGTGGCCGCTACACAGCTGGGCGTTGTTGCCTGTCTGGAAGGCGACAGTGCTTCGGCAATAACGTTGTTTAAACAGGCTTTGCTCGAAAATGCGGATAATGAGTCCGCCCGTTATAATTTTGAGCTCGTTAAAACGTATTATTCCGGTAAACCAGCCCGCTAAAAAGAAACGCAAAAATCAACCAGCTCAAAACCAGATCAGGTTGATAAACCCCAATCGGCAGGTGGGCAGCAGGTAGAACGGTCTGACCGCCAGGATGAACTATTACACCGGTTTCAACGGCTTAATCTGAATGAAGCCCAGGCCATGCAACTCCTCGACGCCATGCGGGGCGATGACCTCCCCTACGCGCTGACGCGGGCAGCCAGGCAACCAGCAACAAAGTCAAAGGAAACCGGAAACCGGTGGTAAGCTATAAACAACAAAACAATGGACATACATGAAGTAGTAATTATTGCGGCTGTTCGAACGCCCATTGGTAGTTTTGGGGGCGTGTTGTCCACGCTCTCCGCTACAGACCTGGGGGCAGCTGCCATTCGGGGCGCATTAACCCGGGCGGGTGTGCAACCCGAGCAGGTGCAGGAAGTGTACATGGGCAATGTCGTGTCGGCCAACCTGGGGCAGGCTCCCGCCAAACAGGCAGCCCTGAAAGCGGGCTTACCAGCCAACATCCCCTGCACAACCATCAATAAAGTGTGCGCATCGGGCACAAAAGCCATTATGCTGGCGGCCCAGGCTATTCAGCTGGGCCAGGCCGATGTGATTGTAGCGGGTGGTATGGAAAGCATGTCGAATGCTCCGTACTACGTTCCTAAAGCGCGCTTTGGCTATAAATACGGGAATGCCGAACTCGTGGATGGCCTTGCCCGCGATGGGCTGGTGGATGTGTATGACCAGTGCGCCATGGGCGTTTTTGCCGATAAGACGGCCCAGAAATACGACATCAGCCGAACCGAGCAGGACGACTATACGATACAGTCGTACCAGCGATCTGAAAGCAGTACCCAGAACGGGCATTTCAACGCTGAGATTGTACCGGTGGAGGTAATGGGTCGTAAAGAAAGTGTGACGGTCAGTGAAGATGAAGAATACAAAAATGTCAAGTACGATAAAATCCCGACGCTGAGGGCGGCCTTCACACCCGATGGCACTGTTACGGCCGCCAGTTCGTCGCCCATTAGCGATGGTGCCTCGGCGGTAGTGGTGATGAGTCGGCGGAAAGCGGATGAACTGGGTCTAAAGCCCCTTGCTCGCATCCTGGCCTATGCCGATGCCGAACAGGAACCCCAGTGGTTTACCACGGCTCCTACCAAAGCTGTTCCGCTGGCACTCGAACGGGCGGGCCTCACCGTAGACGACATTGATTTCTTTGAGGTAAACGAAGCCTTTGCTGTTGTACCACTGGCTTTTAGCAAAGTGCTGAATATTCCACAGGAGAAACTAAACGCGTTTGGGGGAGCTGTATCCATTGGCCATCCGCTGGGCGCATCGGGTGCCCGCATCGTAACTACCCTTACCAATGTGTTACAGCAAAAAGAGGGCCGCTACGGCGTAGCGGGTATCTGCAATGGGGGCGGTGGTGCCTCGGCTATTGTTATAGAAAAATTATAAAGGTATTCAGTTTTCAGTACACGGTTTACGGTGGTCCGGCACGTCGGTAAGGCCTACCCCACTGCAAACCGAATACTGAAAACCGCATACCGTAAACTATACCGAATGAACGCTATACAGGAAACCAATTTTAAATTCCCCGGTCAAACGGGCTTCTACCGGGGCAAAGTTCGGGACGTGTACTCGTTTCCTGACCAGCTCGTTATGATTGCGTCGGATCGGATTTCGGCGTTTGATGTGGTATTACCCCGCCCCATTCCGTATAAAGGGCAGGTACTGAACCAGACGGCGGCTTATTTTTTGCGGGCCACCGCCGATATTGTCCCTAACTGGCTGCTCAACGTCCCGGACCCGAATGTAAGTATCGGTCAAAAATGTGCGCCCTACGCGGTGGAGATGGTGGTGCGGGGGTACCTGGCAGGCCATGCCTGGCGGCAATACCGGGAGGGCCACCGGACACTCTGTGGCATAGCCCTGCCCGCGGGTCTGCGCGAAAATGATCGGCTGCCCACTCCCATCATCACCCCATCGACCAAAGCGCATGAAGGGCACGATGAAGACATCAGCCGCGACGAAATTCTTAGTCAGGGTATTGTGCCGGAAGCCGAGTACGTCCAGCTGGAACAATACGCGCTGAAACTGTTTGAACGGGGAACCGAAATGGCGGCCAAACAGGGCCTTATCCTGGTCGATACCAAATACGAGTTTGGCAATCTGAACGGTGAAGTTTACCTGATTGATGAAGTCCACACGCCCGACTCTTCGCGGTATTTTTATGCCGATGTGTACCAACAAAGCCAGCAGGCCGGTCAGCCGCAAAAACAATTATCGAAAGAATTCGTTAGAGAATGGCTTATTGCAAACGGTTTTCAGGGTAAAACCGGACAAACGGTTCCGGCCATGTCCGACGATTGGGTGAGTCAAATTTCGACCCGTTATGTTGAGTTGTTTGAAACCGTTACCGGTCAGCACTTCCAGCCCGATACGGCTCCCGATCCGCTTACCCGCATTGAAAACAACATCCTGCAGGCTATCACTAACTAACCGCTGATACCCGGCCGTTCTGATGAAGTACCTGTAGAAAGCCGGTGATTAATCCTCAAAACTGAA
>CAWAJC010000018.1:0-81653 GCA_963782245.1 uncultured Cytophagales bacterium | reverse complement strand
TTAACAACGCCAACATCTGGCTGTGGGGCTTGTACGGCAATGAGCGCACCCGGGGGTTCGATGCCGTGGAAACCAACAACCGCGTCCCGGAAGTTGGGGGACGGGTGCAGCTGCCGGTCAGCAAAGGCGAGATTGCATTCGCCTATCACCACCGAACGGCGAGTACGCAAAACCTGCCCGGTGCGCTGCCATTCGACAAAATTCCCGAAAACCGGGTTGGGCTGGATGGCAAATGGGACGTAACCGTAGGGCTGTGGTTCGAGGCTTCGTACATCAGTAAAACCATAAACATCGGCCCGCTTACCCATCAGGCGTTGCTGAATGTAGGCACGGATTACACCTTTGGTTTGGGCAGCGGACTGAACGTGGTGCTGGAACACCTGATACTGAACAACAGCGAAAAGACGCTGGAATTCAGCAAACCGAGTCAGATCACGGCCACCAAAATTGGCTACCCGCTGGGTTTGTTCGACAACCTGACGGGCGTAGTAACCTACAGCTGGGGTACGAAAGACGCGACGTTGTTTGTCAACTACGACCATCAGTTTCCTAAAATCACCACCTACGTCATGGCGTTTTACAACCCGTCCGCGCAGCCGGGTATTCGCACCAACGACCTGGTAAATACCTTCGCGGGGCCGGGTATCCGCCTGATGCTTGTTTATAACCACTAATTCATACAACTATGAAAGTCGAAACAATCATTTCACTCCAGCACGTCACCAAACGGTACCCGGTAGGCGATGGCGAGTTTACCGCCCTGGAAGATATCAATCTGGAATTTAGTAAAGGCGAATTTGCGGGGCTGGTGGGGCCGAGCGGGTCGGGCAAAACGACGCTGCTTAACATTATCGGCTCGCTGGACAGTCCCACCGAAGGCAAGGCCATGGTGCATGGGGCGCGACATTGCCACGCTCACGCATAAAGAATCAGCGCAACTGCGAAACCTGCACATCGGCTTCATTTTTCAGGTGTTCAACCTGCTGCCGGTTTATACCGTCTATGAAAACGTGGAGTTCGCCCTGCTGCTCCAGGATATACCCGACGCAGAACGAAAAAAAGCGGTGATGGAAGCCCTGGAATGGGTTGGCCTGGCGGGTATGGCCAATAAAAAACCGGCGAAACTGTCGGGGGGCGAAGGGCAGCGGGTAGCCATTGCCCGGGCGATGGTGAAGCGGCCCGACATCCTGATTGCCGATGAACCTACCGCCAACCTGGACGCTAAAAATGCCCACGCCATCCTGAAAACCATGAAAGACCTGAACCGGGAGCTGAAAACAACTTTCCTGTTCTCGACGCACGACGAAAAAGTAATGCAGTATTTAGACCGCATAGTGCATCTGGAAGACGGCAAATTCCAGGAAGACGAAATTGTCCATCCTCAGGTCCGACAAGCGTAACGCCGTCGTGACCTCAGGAATAAGGCCCTGCATTTGCTCATTCGCTCTTTCACCCCTTGAAGCATGAAACTCTCGGTCAAATTAGCCATCAAAAACCTCCTCGGAGCCGGGTTGCGACCTGGCTCAACGCCATCGTGCTGTCGTTTGCGTTCGTGCTGATTATTTTCTTCAACGGCATGCTCGACGGCTGGAACGAACAGGCCCGGCGCGACGGAATAGCCTGGGAGTTTGGGCAGGGGCAACTGTTGCAAAAAGATTATGACCCGCTGGACCCGTTTACGATTCAGGACGGCCACGCGCCCGTTCCTACCCAAACCGTCGCGGCATTCGTACCCATTCTGCTGCGGCAGGCCTCCATTTACCCCGAAGGCCGGATGCTGTCGGTCACGCTGAAAGGCATCGACCCCAGGCAGCAAACGCTGAAACTACCCACTGCCCAACTTAACAACAGCACCGCCGATATTCCCGCTATCATCGGCAAGCGCATGGCTGAATCGGCCAAACTTAAAAAAGGCGATCAGGTGCTGATGCGCTGGCGCGATAAAAATGGCACCTTCGACGCAGCGCCCATCACCATCGTGGACGTGTTCGATTCGGATGTCAGCTCGATTGACAATGGTCAAGATCTGGATACCCATCGAAAAACTCTGGACTATGACCGGTCTGACCGGGCAGGCGACGCTGGCTGTATTTGCCAAAGCCCCCACAAAGCCGAACGTGGCGGGCTGGACTTACGAAAGCCAGGATGCCCTGCTGCAAAACATCACCGACATTATTGCCATGAAGAAAACGGGCGGCTACGTACTGTTTGTATTGCTGCTGGGCATTGCGCTGCTGGCCATTTTTGATACGCAGGTCTTGTCCATTTTCCGGCGGCAGAAAGAGATTGGCACCTACGTGGCGCTGGGCATGACCCGACAGCAAGTGGTAGGTCTGTTTACGGTGGAAGGCGGAATGTACAGCTTGTTCGCACTGGTGGTGGGAGCTATGTATGGCATTCCGCTCTTCATCTATTTTGCCAGTTCTGGTATTGGTATTCCGCAGGCCAGTCAGGGCATGGGCGTGGCGGTAGCCGAACGCATTTTTCCGGTATATGGCCTGATGCTGGTGGCGGGGACGATGGGGATAGTGGTATTATCAGCCACCATCGTGAGTTACCTGCCCGCCCGCAAAATATCAACCATGGACCCCGTAAGCGCCCTGAAGGGCAAACTGCAATGAGTAATTTTTGTCATGCTTCGTTCCCCAGCATGACAAAAAATGCGCTACTAAATTCAAACACGCATGAAACTATCCTTCAAATTCGCCATCAAAAACCTCCTCGGCGCGGGTTTGCGAACCTGGCTCAACGTGGCCGTACTATCCTTTTCGTTTGTCACTATTATTTTCTTTAATGGTCTGCTCGATGGCTGGAACGAACAGGCCCGGCACGATGCCTGGACTGGCAGTTTGGTCAGGGACAGCTCTCACCACGCGGGCTTACGATCCGCATGGACCCCTTTACGTTTCAGGACGCGCATGCCCGATTGCCGACGGGCCGGAGGGGAGCTCGTACCGATTTTGCTGCGCCAGGCCTCCATCTATCCCGAAGGAAGAATGCTCTCCGTGACGCTGAAAGGCATTGATCCGGCGCAAACGGCTCTGAAATTACCCACCGCAGCTTTAAAAGCCCGCGGAGCCGATATTCCGGCCCTCATTGGCAAGCGCATGGCCAGGTCGGCCCATCTGAAAAAGGGCGATCAGGTGCTAATGCGCTGGCGCGACAAAAACGGCACCTTCGACGCGGCCAGCCTCACGGTGGTGGAGGTTTTTGATTCCGATGTGGGTTCGGTAGACAACGGACAAGTATGGATCGGCCTGGACAAAATGTGGGAAATGACCGGACTTGACCAACCAGGCCACGCTGGTGGTATTCGGCCAGCAACCGCAGGTCTTACGGAGGTGCCGGGCTGGACTTTCCAAAGCAAGGAGACGCTTTTACAAAACATTACCGACATCATAGCCACTGAAAAAGTCGAGCGGCTATGTCCTGTTCGGACTATTGCTGGGCATTGCGCTCCTGGCTATTTTCGACACCCAGGTACTCTCTATTTTTCGGCGGCAGAAAGAAATCGGTACCTATGTGGCCCTGGGCATGACCCGGCAGCAGGTCGTTGGGCTTTTCACCGTGGAGGGCGGCATGTACAGTCTGTTCGCGCTGGTGTTGGGAGCGGTGTACGGCGTTCCGCTGTTTGTCTTTTTCGCCCACAAGGGCATCGGCATTCCCCAGGCCAGTCAGGGCATGGGGGTAGCCGTAGCCGAGCGTATTTTTCCGGTGTACGGCTTCATGCTGGTAGCCGGGACGATGCTTGTGGTGGTGCTTTCAGCCACGATTGTCAGCTACCTGCCCGCCCGAAAAATTGCCAGGATGATCCTGTAAATGCCCTAAAAGGTAAACTGCAATGATCAAATTCCTCTTCAAAGGTCATCCTGCGCGACAAAAGCCGCAGTCTGCTTCCAGTCATTATTATCAGCATCGGCGTAGGCCCTTACGGTGCTGTTGAGTGGCTACATCCGGGGGTTACTCGGTGATGTCGTGGATCAGAACGCCCGCTTTGAAACCGGTCATGTGAAAATAACGACCCGCGCTTACCTCGAAAATAAAGACCAGCTTCCCAACGACCTTGCCCTGCTGGATCTGGACAAATTACTGGCGAAACTAGAAAAAGAGTTCCCCGACCATTCAGTGGGAAAACGTATCCGCTTTGGGGGTCTGCTCGACGCGCCCGACAAAACGGCCTCACCAAAGGGCAGGGCCCGGCGACGGGCATGGCGGTCGATTTGCTGTCGGGCGATAAAACCGAAATCAACCGCATGAATATTCCCGCTGCGCTGGTGTCGGGTACAATTCCCACAAAAAGCGGCCAGGCCATTATCGGCGAGGATTTTGCCAGGAAACTTGGAATCGGTCTCGGCGATGAGATTACCTACGTCGGCACGACGATGAACGGCAGCATGACCTTTCAAAACTTTTCGTCAGTGGCACCATTCGGTTTGGTACGCCCGCCCTGGACAAGGGCGCGATTATCGTCGACATTGGCGATGCCCAGCGGATGCTCGATATGCAAAATGGTACGGGCGAACTGCTTGGCTACCTGCCCGGTGACCGCTATGATGACGACAGGGCGACGGAAATCGCCAAACCTTCAACGCCCAATATGCCCGGGACGAGGACGAGTTTGCGCCTGTGATGCAAACCCTCAAGCAGCAAAACGACCTGGCGGGCCTGATCGATTACACCAATTCTGCCTCAGGCTTGTTCGTTGGTTTGTTTTTGGTAGCCATGTCCATTGTCCTATGGAACACAGGCTTACTAAGTGGCTTACGCCGCTACCAGGAGTTCGGTATCCGGCTGGCTTTGGGCGAAGCGAAAGGCCAAATCTATCGATCACTCATTCTTGAAGCCGCCCTCATTGGAGTCATAGGCTCGGTGGTAGGCACCTTCGTCGGGTTAGTGGCTACCTACTACCTGCAAACCTACGGCATCAATATCGGGAGGTACATGACCAACGCCACGATGATGATGCCCTCCGTCATCCGCGCCAAAGTAAGCCCCGACCTCTTTTACCTCGGCTTTATCCCGGGCCTATGCGCGATGGTACTGGGTACCATGCTGTCGGGCCTGGCGGTGTACCGGCGGGAAACGGCGACATTATTTAAAGAACTTGAAGTGTAAGGCAAAAAACAGCTATCCCGGGAAGTACCGCCCGCCTTATCACTTCCTGCCGGGTCTGTGTTACAACAAGCCCATTCCCAACAGCAAAATACAAGCAATTATGAAATACCTACTTATCATCACCTTTCTGCTGGGCCTTCTGCCCGCCCCGGCCCTATCCCGATGCGAACACCATTTTGGCGAAAGTGGATCAGAACATGAATCCAAAACCCAGATTCTTGAATCGGAGATGGTCATCCATGGCCGTCGCAACGGCCGCACCGTCTCTTCCAAAGGCTACACCGAAGGTACCGCCAAATCATTTACCGAGTACCTCTCGCCCGAACGGGAAAAAGGCACCAAAATGCTGAAGCTGGATGATAAACTGTGGATTTACTCGCCCTCTTCCGACCGCACCATTCAACTCAGCGGGCACATGCTGCGGCAGTCGGTGATGGGGTCCGATTTGTCGTATGAAGACATGATGGAAGACCGGAAACTGACCGAGATGTACAACGCCAAAGTTAGTGTCGGAAGAAACCATCGACGGGCGCAAAACGTGGCTGCTCGGAGCTGACTGCCAAAGTGCCCGACGCTACCTACGCCAGCCGCAAAGACTGGATCGACCAGGAACGCTACGTGCCGCTGAAAGAGGAACTGTACGCCAAAAGCGGCCAGCTCCTGAAAAAGACCGTCATGAGCGATATCGCCAGAAGTCGAAGGCCGCTGGTACCCCATGAAAATCAACTACCGCGATATGCTCAAAGACGGCAAAGGCACTGACTTCGTAGCCAAAAAAATTGACTTCAACCCGGCCATTCCTGACTATGTGTTCAGCAAAGCCATTCTTAAAAAATAACCGCAGCAACCATGACCATTATCCATACCACAACAGCCGTTATTCCGCTATTGGCCTTTGAGCAGTCAACGGCTCTGATGGAAGTATCGGGTGTTACAACCATCACTTTTTTTGTCGGCAACATCGACCACGCGGCTGCCTATATCCGCTACCGGTTTGCCCAGATTGTGCGGGCCAACCCCTGGCTGAGTGGTAAACTCGTGAAGGACTGCCACTCGAAGCAGGTGTATCTGCACTACGACGAACTCCCCGATTCCGGCGATCCCTTCGGAGAATTGTATCCCCCCATCGACCCGACTATTCAGATCAGCGACCGGATGGAGTATGGTACGCTGGTTACCAATAGCCGGGAGGCCATTCTCGAAAAAAGGGCGCCAACTCGTGGATACCGATGAGCCCCTTACCCGCCTGACACTGGTACCCGACGCAAACGCGCCTACCGAGAGGTTTGCCCTGGTTTTTTCCATCTCCCGCATCATTGCCGATGGGTTTACCTATTACAAAATACTGAACAGCCTGTCGGCATCGTCATGGATCGTCTCGCTTAACCCGCACCGCAAAGCCACCGGCAATTCAATGGCCACGGTCGTTGGCCGGAAACAGGTCAGGTTCGCCACATCGACACCCCTGATCCTGAACGGGTTGAAAGGAATGTTTTTTCAACAGAAAGCCCGTTGTTACGCCTATTTTGTGGATGAAGAACGGATTGATCAGGCTAAAAAACTGGTTGGGAGCCGGGTGGGTTTTGTGTCGACCACCGATATTTTAACGGCTGGTTTCTCGAACGCAGTCGGGGCCAGATTAAGCCTGCTGGCTATTGACCTCCGCAACCGGGTTGGGGGCGTCATAGACTCGGATGCGGGTAACTACGAAGCCGCCCTGCTTTACGACAAACAGCACTACGAAAAACCGGAGCGGATTCGTAACGCACGGCATGCCGGCACCCCCATGAAAAGCACGGACCGGCCCTTACCCGGCTTTTTTACTACCCTTTTCTCCAGGTTTGCTCAGGTGAGCAACTGGTCGGGTTTTTCGGAGGTCCTGACTATTGATGGGGCCACCCAGGTACTGCACCTGCCCGTGTATGATCCCGGCATGATTCCCTTCGACTGCGCCCTTCTTTTCCAGCCCGTCCCCAACCGAACGGCCGTGCTGTTTTTCGCCAAAACCATCAGTAAAACCCGGATTATAAAGTACTGTGCCGTAAAAGAGCCCGTCCATGCACACCTGTTTGCAGACTAACCGGTTACATCACCAGCACCAAACCTTCTTCCAGTGCTTTCTGGTAGTTGGCTTTATTGAATTCGTACAGGTTAGGCGACCGGTGTGGACCAATATGGCGCTGTTCGTCGAGTTTGTTCAGCAACCCCAGCGCGAAGAGTTTCTTGGGAAAATTGCGTCGGTCCAGCGTTTTGCCCAGCAGCGTTTCGTACAGCACCTGAATTTCGGGCAGGGTAAACTTGGGCGGCAGCAGGTTGGCC
The DNA here is from genome assembly GCA_963782245.1 of uncultured Cytophagales bacterium. GTDB lineage: Bacteria > Bacteroidota > Bacteroidia > Cytophagales > Spirosomataceae > Spirosoma. The sequence continues at coordinate 74,219 of CAWAJC010000018.1, read as the reverse complement.
CCAATGGGCTGGTGGTACAAATGCAGTCGGATGGTTTCCAGAGCCTCTCCACTATGTCGTTATGGTCAAAGAGCAACCCGGGAATTTCGTCGATGTCCCACCATTGGTAGTCTTCCAGGAAAAAATCGAGACTGACCGCTACCCGCTCATAATCGACCAGGGCGTAGTAGCCAATGGAAAGCTGACGGCCCAGTAGCCAGTTGCCTTCGGGCAGCACAACAGGTAACTCGATGGCATTCAGGGTGTCGCTGTGTTTGTGGTTCCGGGCGCGGAACGGGCTGTCGCCAAAGGTGTGAAACTGCTGAAGGAATAAATCCCGGATACCCGTCCGCTCCTCCAGAATACGGTTTGCCGCCTGCGACAGGCTCTCTTCATGCCGAATGTAGCCTCCCGGCAATCCCCAGCCCCCCAGCCCCGTCCACTTGACCAGTAATATTTTGAGGTGCTGGTCGTGATAGCCGAAAATAGCGCAGTCGATGGACACGATGGGGGATGAATTTCTTTTGGCCATTTAATAAAAAGTCGATAACTTCTTCCTGTGTCGTCATTGGGTGCATATGAATGCTGATGCGTAAAGCATAATGTAAAGAAACGGTAGCGTAGCCAATGATCGAATGAAGCAGGGTTATATCTCCACTGCTGCTGGAGTCCCTATGGGAAACCGTTCAACGGTCTAAACCACCTTTTGTAATTTTTTTTGAATCAAATGTAAGAAAGTCAATGCGTATTTTTCACGCAATGAAAAAAAATCACTACCTTTATTGTGTGAAAACTACGCATTGATCTATGTATCCTTTGCCTACTCATCACAGAATCAGTCATTTTTTTATTACTAATCTAGTTTACCATGAAAAATCTTATTTGTTCCGTTGCTTTTCTTACTTCGCTATCGCTTGCCGCTACGGCCGCCCCCGAAGCCACCCACCCTTCGTCAGCCATTCAGTTGAGCCTGACCGCCCCCATTAACATGACCGATTACGTGGGTAAATATAAAATGGAAGGGTTGCCTTTCGATTTTATTACCGTTGACGTAAAAGACGGCAAATTGATGATTGTGGCGGGCGATCAGGGTGGAGAATTGCTTCCCTTAGCCGAGGCCGACAAGTTCGATGCCGCTGGCCAGGCCACCCTGCAATTTATTCGCGATGCCAACAAAAAAGTAACCGGCGTTACACTGGATGCGCAGGGCATGAAGTTTGAAGGTAAAAAAACCGGTTCAGCCAGCGCGGTTAACATGACCGACTACGTGGGTAAGTACAAGATGGAAGGATTGCCCTTCGATTACATCATTATTGCCGAAAAAGAGGGTAAACTGACCGTTGATACAGGCTCGCAGAATGGTGAGTTAACGCCCCAGCCCGAAGCCGACAAGTTCGATGCCGCTGGCCAGGCTATGCTCAAATTTACCCGCGATGCCAGCCAGAAAATAACCGGTGTTACGCTCGAAGCGCAGGGTAACCAGTTTACCGGCAAAAAAGAATCCTGATTCGTCAGTTCCCACCGTCACTCTACTTAGTAACAAATGCCTGATCTGAAAAGCGTCCAATGCTTTTCAGATCAGGCTTATTCCCTACGCCCATGAAAACGTCTGCCCGATTCGCAGTAGCCCTGCCTGCCGTACTGCTCATCAGTCTCGGTCTGTACTCGTCGCGCCCGGCCAACCCCGCCCCGCCGGAAGAAAACCGCTTTACCAAAGTGGTGCTGGCCGAGAAACTTAATGAACCGCTCGAAATGGCCATTCTGCCCGACGAGCGCGTACTGTTTGTGGAACGGCACGGGCAGGTGCGTTGTACTCGCCTACCACAAAGCAGCTTAAAACCATTGCTACGCATTCCGGTCAGCACCAAATACAAAGATAAAGAAGGCAACGAAACCGAAGCCGAAGACGGCCTGCTGGGCGTAAACATCGACCCCAACTTTACGCCAAAAACCACTGGGTTTACCTCTACTACTCCCCGGCGGGCGACGACCCTAAGAACATCCTGACCCGCTACGAACTGAAGGGTGATGAACTGGTTCTCTCCTCCAAAAAAGTGCTGCTGGATGTGGTAACCCAGCGCGAGCAGTGCTGCCATACCGGGCGGCTCGATCGACTGGGACCGCGACGGAAACCTGTACCTCTCTACCGGCGACAACACCAGCCCCCGCGCCACCCTCTACGCCCCCATTGACGAACGCCCGGGCCGCGGCCCCTGGGATGCCCAGAAATCGTCGGGCAACACCAATGATTTGCGGGGTAAAATTCTGCGTATCCACCCCGAAGCCGATGGTACGCTACACCATTCCCGACGGCAACCTGTTTCCGAAAGGAACGCCCAGAAGACCCGCCCCGAAATTTACACGATGGGTCACCGCAACCCGTATCGAATTTCGGTCGATAAGCACACCGGTTATGTGTACTGGGGCGATGTAGGGCCCGATGCCGGCGTCGATTCGGTGGGTGTTGGCCCAACGGCCGAAGATGAATACAATCAGGCCCGCAAAGCCGGGTTATTTCGGCTGGCCCTATTTTGTGGGCAACAACAAAGCCTATAACGACCTCGATTTTGCCACCAATAAATCGGGGGCTAAATTCGACCCGGCGCACCCGGTCAACAATTCGCCCAACAACACGGGTCTGCAGCGACCTCCCACCCGCCCAGCCCGCGCTGATTTTTTACCCGGCCGCCGAAACTAAAAAATTTCCGATTATGGGTACCGGTGGCCGCAGTGCCATGGCCGGACCAACGTATTATACAGACGATTTCAAGGACGCCAAACGGCCCTTTCCGGCTTATTATAACGGCAAAATCTTTCTGTACGAGTGGATGCGCGACATGATTCTGGCCGTCGAGTTTCGACGAGAAAGGCGACATGACAACATCGGAGCGGTTCCTGCCCAATATGGCGCTTCAGCCACCCCATCGACATGGCCTTCGGCCCCAACGGCGATCTTGTATGTGCTGGAATACGGCACCGGCTGGTTCATCAAAAACGACGATTCGCGGCTGGTGCGCATCGAGTTCAACGCCGGAAACCGCAAGCCCAACGTGCAGGTCGCGGCCAGCCAGAAGGCGGGGGCCGTTCCGCTGAACAGTGAACTTTGTCCTCGGACAGGCACCAAAGATTTCGACGGCGATGCGCTGACCTATCAGTGGAAAATCTGAGTAAAGCGGGTGGTAAGCCGACGCTTTGAACGAACCGAACCCAACCTTTACCTTTCCAAAACCGGGCCAGTACAAAGCCATACTGACCGTGACCGATGCACACGGCCTGAGCGACACCCGCGAGCTGAACATCATGGCGGGCAACCAGCCGCCCACTGTGGCCCTGGACATTACGAAAGGCAACAAGAGTTTCTATTTTCCCGGCCAGCCAATTGCCTACCAGGTAAGCGTAACGGATAAAGAAGATGGCAGCCTGGCCAATGGCCGCATTCTAGCCAAACAGGTGATGGTGCGGGCCATGTTCCGCAGAACGCCGGTGAAGCCAGCCAACGTCAGCGAAGCCGGTCATAAATTTACGGAAGCCGCCTACCTGGGGACCGGACAGGTGACTGATGGAAAAAAGTGACTGCAAAGCCTGCCATTTTACGGACAAAAAATCGGTTGGTCCGGCGTTTACGGAAGTAGCCAAACGCTACAAAGGCGATCCCAATGCCGTAGCCAGCCTATCGAACAAGATTATCAAAGGCGGGGGCGGTGTCTGGGGCGATGCCATCATGACGGCTCACCCGCAACTGACCACCGACGATGCCAGCGAGATTGTGAAGTACATTCTGACGCCTGTCGGCCAAGAACGGGTAGCCACGCCATCGCTGCCCGCAAAGGAATGTACATGCCGGGCAAAAACGAGAAGGGTAATCTGGTGTTGCAGGCATCCTATAAAGATAAAGGAGCCAACGGTATGCCCGCCCAAACCGCCGAGCAAGTGCTGGTGCTGCGCAACCCACTGGTCGCGCTGGGATCGGCAACAGCCAATCCAAAGGCATTACGCTCTTCAAAATGGGTACCCAGCCCTATCCGCTCGTCATTGTGATGGCCTCGGATACCTACGTGGAGTTCAACCAGCTCGACCTGACGGGCATCCGGGCCATGGAGTTTGCGGTGGCGATTCCCAAAGCGCAGCTCAATGCCGTAGGCGGACGCATCGAAATCCACGGATCGACTCTCCAACCGGGCCAATTGCTGGGGCAAACAGAAACCCTGCTACCCATCGAAAGCAAAGACCCCGCCGACTGTTTAAACCCAGCCTGGCGAAGGTGACGCTATTACCCCGATGACGGGCCAGCACGATTTGTTTTTCGTCTTCAAAAACGAAAAAGCGGGCAAGTCTCCCTGTTCGTTCCCGTTACCGTTCAATTCTCTAACTGATTTAACCTTCTTCACCGCACTCAGCCCGTAACAGGGATGGGGACATTTTCTTTCTATCAACTATGGACCAATCACGTCGTCAATTTCTGAATCAACTTGGCCTGTCGGCCGCCGGACTGGGCATGGCCGCCGGTTTACCGACATCAACCTTTGCGGATATTGGCGCTAAAAAGTTCGACCTTCGAGATTTCACTGGCCGAGTTTTCGTTTGCCGGTGAACTGATGTCGGGCAAGATGACCAACATGGAGTTTCCGGCCCGTGCTAAAAACGATTTTGGCATCAACGTGCTGGAATACGTGTCCATGTTCTTCAACAACAAGCATACCGATCAGGCCTACCTGAAGGAACTGAAACAACGCTGCGATGACCTGGGCATGAAAAACAACCTCATCATGGTTGATGGAGCCAACATTGCCGATCTGGACGCCGCCAAACGGCAGCAGGCCGTAGAAGCACACTACGCCTGGGTCGATGCGGCCAAGAACCTCGGCTGCAGCGCCATTCGGGTCAATCTGGGCGATACGTCCAAAGCCATGTCGGGTGACCGCCGATGACCCGGCCGACGAAGCCGCCAAAGCAGCCGCCGATGGCTACCACAAACTGCTGGAGTATGCCGCTAAATCGAACATGAACGTCATCGTGGAAAACCACTTCGGCAATTCAACCAATATCGACTGGCTGGTGGGCGTACTTAAACAGGTAAACATGCCCAACGCGGGCCTGCTGCCCGATTTTGGCAATTTCTGCACGCAGCGCAGCAAGCCCGAAACCAACGACATCAAGGGCATGATGGGCACCAAATGCGTGAAGGAATACGACCGCTACGAGGGCGTGAAGAAAATGATGCCCTACGCCAAAGGCATCAGCGCCAAAACGCACAAGTTCGACGCCAAGGGCAACGAAACCGAAACCGATTTCCGGCGGATGTTCAAAATTATCAAAGACGCCGGGTTTACGGGCTACGTGGGCATTGAGTACGAAGGCGGCCTCATGAACATGCCATAACCCGACGGCGGGCTACCTGCCCACCGCCGAAGGCATCAGTGCCACCAAAACCCTGCTCGAACGGGTCCGTACCGAATTGGCCTAATCCCGCTTATAACCACTAACCACTATGCTCCGTAAAATTCTGAAAATTCTAGTCGGAGGCCTGACCATTGGCCTGCTGATCGGTCTGTGGATTTGTTGTGTTGGGCATTGCCCTCAACGTCACCCGAAGCCTGCCCTGGCAAAAACCCGATTTCGATACCGCCCGCCCCGCCGACCCCGGCCCGGTTGGCGACAAAGGGGTGCTGATTTTCTCCAAAACCAACGGGTTTCCGGCACGAGTCCATTGAGCCGGGTATCGAGGCGCTCAAAACAGTGGGGACGCGCAAGGCTGGGATGTGCGAACGACCGAGAACGGCGCTTTCTTCAACGACGATTACCTGCGCCGGTTCAAAGTGGTTGTCTTTCTTTCCACCACGGGCGACGTTCTGACGCCCGGAGCAGGAAAAAGCCTTTGAGAGATTCGTGGAGAACGGCGGTGGCTACGCGGGTATTCATGCCGCCTCGGACACCGAATACGACTGGGACTGGTACGACCATTGCTCGGCACCCACTTCCGCGACCATCCGCTTTATCCCGAACACACGCCCGAAGCCGAAGTCATTACCGATACCCGAACCCACCCGGCCACCCAACATCTGCCCGCCAAATGGCGCAAAGTCCGACGAGTGGTATAATTTCAAGCAAAGCGTGCGCGGGAAAGACAGTATTCAGGTGTTGCTGACGCTGAACGAAGCCACCTACAAAGCCACCTGGCCCAAAGCCATGGGGGGCGACCATCCCATTTCCTGGACCAACGTGGTGGGCAAAGGCCGGATGTTTTACACCGGCATGGGCCACACCAACGAAACCTTCACGGATAAATACGCCATGCCCCACATTGTAGCCGGTATTGAGTGGGCCGGGCGAATGCGCTAAAAAACCTTCCCGCCTGCTTCCCGCTGCTCTTTATTGTGGCGGGATGCAGCTCTGACCATGAAGAACGCCGACCTGATGGAGCAGGCACGGGATGCTCACCAGATTTTGGAGCGGTTAAAACAAGACCGAACGATTGATATGACCAGGGTCGGGCGGGGTTCTAGGACTAGGCTACAGCTGGGGTGGGTTGGCGGGCGCTGTATTAGCTATGCAGCGGCACGACATTGATGCGCTTGTTTCCTTAGATGGTTCGGAGTTTCATCACTAGAGACAGGATAAAGCAGAGGACAATGATTTTGACGAAACGGTTACGCACCTCTTTTTGAAAAAGCTACCGTATCGGTCCCCTACCTGCGTTTAGCGAGTAACCCCCACCCCATTACACCCAACAAAGACTCGATCTACACCTTCCTGGCAAAAGTCAGTGCCACGAAACAGGTTGTCAAAATTGATTCCGCTGGCCACGAAGATTTCTCATCGCTGCCAACCATTGTCAGGTTATCGGGCAAGTGCGCCGGACCAAACGTTTACCGCACTGTCATTACGCAGACAACAGCTTACTTCGACAGGCACCTGAAAAGTCACCCGAAGGCGGCTGACTCGCATTAAGTCTCTTCCTGTTTCCAGCCGGGCATTGTGGTTGGGGGTACGCAATTAAAGATGAGCTGCTCGAACACTAAAAAAGGTACCGGGAAACCCAGTACCTTTTTTTATTAGCCAACCTACTTACTTTCAAAGTATTGTATCAGCCTGTCTTGGCTTAGCGGGGCTGGCCGGGGCCAACGGCGGGTGCGGCACCGGGTGTCTGTGTACCCTCGCTCTTCACATCGTCGTTACTAACCGACTTAGCCTTGCGTTGCGTAGGCTTGGCCGCGCTCCCAATCTTGTGGGAGAACGTTAGCCGAACGCCCTGGTTGAAGACCTGCGTGTTACTGATCTGATTGAACTGGGCCGTGTTCAGGGCCGTATTGATGTTCATGCTGCTGTTGAGGAAGTTTTCGGCAGCGAAGCCGATACTGCTCTTTTTATCGTTAAAGTCTTTCCGCACACCCAGGGAGTAAAACTTGAATCCACCCTGCTCACCCTGCAACTGTACCTGCGACCCCTGGAGGTATATGAACCCCTGAGCACTCCAGCCGTGGCCGAACTTACCCGATACAAACGTACCCCCGCTTAAATTGACGCCACTGTTGGTCAGGCTGGCCGACACACCGTCGGCGTTGATGGCCTGCCCCGTCAGGTTGAGGTGTATGGCGTTCATAAATACGCCGACGTTAATTTTCGAGCTTACGGTGATGTTAGCGAACAGGTTGGCTCCGTAGGCATTCTGTTTGCCAATGTTCTGATACGTGGTGATGATGGCACCGGCCAGCGTATCGGAAGGCTGCCGAATCTGCGTAATGGCGTTGTCGGTAATCCGGCCGAACAGGGTAGCACTGATGTATGTTTTCTTGATCGAGCGGCTCAGGCCCAGTTCAACGTTATTGGTCAGTTCGGGACGCAGGCTGGGGTTACCCACGCTGATGTTCTGCGGGTTGGCTGTGTTGAAGTTAGGGTTCAACTGTTGCAGGCCGGGCCGCTGAATCCGGCGGTTGTAACCCAGCTTCACCATCGTACCCTTAAAGGACTTCGAGGCATTCACGCTGGGCACCAGCGTACCGTAATCCTTCAGATCGATGTTCCCGTTTTGGGCCGTACTGGCATCAATAAAGGTGTGTTCGTACCGCAGACCCCCTTTCAGGGTGTACTTACTTTTGGTGGAGTAGGTATAGGATGTATAACCGGCGGCAATGTTCTGCTGATAGGTCAGCGCACCCGATGGCTGGTTAAAGTCGGTTGTAAAGGCACCCGCAGAACCGGCGGTCAGGTAGCTGAAATCGCTGTCGACCTGACGGATAATACCTTTGGCACCAAACTCAAGGAGTTGATTCTTCTTGATAGGGGTTTGATAATCCGACTGCAGCGTAAACTCCTGGTTGGTGCTTTCACTCAGGTTCCGTTGGCGGGAAGCCATCTCACCCGTACCGTTGAACAGGTTCGCGTCGAAATTATTGGTCAGGTTGTTGCGGCTGTACAGTGTCGAGATACTCCACTCCTGCTGGGGCTTCTTGAAGGTACGCAGGTAATCGAGGTTCATATCAATCGTACCCGACAGGTTATCGACATCCACATTCCGGCCGGTAGTCGAACCCGCCATTCCGTTGGCAAATAACTGCGTGTTGAAATCCAGTTTGTTGGTCATGTTCCGAACACCGTAGCGAACACCGGCGGTTAGGCTCTGCTTTTCGGCTAAGTCATAGTCGAAGCCGAGGCTATACTGGCCATTCATCGAGTTTACGTTACCATTTCCCGTTTGGCGGGTCATGGTCGACAGGCCGTTAACGTTGCTGCTCTGATCCAGGGTAGTACGAACGGGGGTGTTGTACATCGCCTCGGCCAAAACCGCCCACGGTAACGCCTACTTTCCCTTTCCGGTAGCCGCCGTTGAGCGACAGGTTAGCGCCCCGGTTTCCCACACCGGCATCTACATTCAGGTTCAGGCCCTGCAGGCTGTTCTTTTTGGTGATGATGTTAATGACCCCGCCCGTTCCTTCGGCATCGTACTTGGCCGATGGGCTGGTGATCACTTCAACCGTTTTGATCTGGTCGGCCGGAATTTGCTTCAAGGCATCCGATACGCTGCTGGCGACGATAGTAGACGGCTTGTTGTTGATGAGTACGCGGATATTGCTATTACCCCGTAGTGACACGTTACCGTCCAGGTCAACGGATAAAAGCGGCACTTTACGCAGAATGTCGGTGGCATCACCACCCTTGGCTGAGATGTCTTTATCGGCGTTATAAACCAGCCGATCCACTTTTTCTTCGATGACGGCGGCTTGTGCCGTTACAGTTACTTCGGCCAGCGTTTTCACGGATGAGCCGAGTTTAACCTTCCCTAAATCAAGATTTTGTCCTTTCGTGAGGACGATGTTGTCCATCACTTTATTACCGAAACCAACGAAGGTAATCATCAGCTTATAGGTACCCGGAGCAACATTGGGTAGGATAAACTGACCTTTTTCATCGGCCGTTCCACCAATTACCGGTTTGTCGGAGGCTGGACTGTATAGTGCAACGCTGGCAAATTCAACGGCCTTGGTGGTCTGCGTCGAATCGACGACAGTACCACGAATGGTGGCGGAGCCTACCGGGCTCCGGTCGCTGGCTAGGGTTTGAGTTGTTGAGGCCCCCGCCTTAGTCGACTGAGCGACGGCGGGAGTCATTAAACTTGCAGCAAGCAAGGCAATCACGGGAATATATTGGTTCTTTTTCATGAGGTTGGCGTTTTATTTATCTTAAAGGTAGATAAATCAACTAACCTATAAAAAAGAAAGGCGATGAGTGGTAGAATATAGCCGATGAGCGTAGGTTTTTTCCCGACGAATGAAATCGACCTTACGCTGCATTAGCACCCTTTATAGTTGTTTTCCAGGGATCATGCGCACCGTATCAGCCCGGTCTAAGCGGAGCCGACAGGCGCTACAGTCTATTGATAGTCGTTATCAGCTATTGTTGTCTGATCAACTTCATTACTCTATTCGAGGTCGGGTACCCATTCTTTGAGTAATGAGTCACCGTGAAAATAGCTGAAATGGTTAGCTGTATTCGCTCAAAGATGCTGGGCCCCAGGCTATCCTTTGAGTGTCTGGCTATGGTATGGTAGAGCCTCCCATGCGCGGAACGTACCCTATATACCATTTTATTTTCTGGCAGGACTTGGTGCCAGAAGCCCTGCTAATGCACCAACAGCCGCTGATCCCAGAGCCGTGAGAATAGTAGGCACATTTTTATCCTCAATAGTTGCCCCAGAGGCTACTCGCCAAACAATGCCGATAGCAATGACGAGAATAACCAGGCCCAAAGATCCAACAACCATTCGGTAAACCCAGGTATCTGGCAAAGTGGATGTGTCCTCAATTTTCCTGATAGCTTCTTGTGGATCCTGCTTGAACTCGGCTTGAAATTGAGAATCACCAGCAAGAATGTTCTTAACATCTTGCACACTCGACGCGGTGTAGGCCATAGTATAGGAAGGTTTTACCTCACGGTTGTTAAACTTATACTCAGAATCGTTTGCAGGCACCAGGAATCCGACAGGCCCAAACTGCCCGACGGAAACGTTTGATTCATCAGCTGCAACCCCACCCGCGAACCCATCCTGACCCAATCATGGCGTCCCTCTTGCACACGGAGCTTGCACAGGAAGGCTTGTTGCTACCGCGCAGGGACGCGTGGTCTGTTGCAGAGGGCACCCATCAGCAGCCCAAAGCTAATGCGACAAATAAAACTTAGACAGGGTGTTTTTCCCGTATTTTACCGTGTGAATTATCCAATGACTGCGGGGGGGTCGATGGCCAGCGACACGGGCGGCCTCACTTCACACACGTCCCATAAAAAGTTGGGTCGGCAGCCCGAATTCGGGATGTGCTGCCTGTTGCAGGACACACGCCCGCGCAACGTGAACCACCGACGCTTTGCTACGCTGCGCTTATCTTCCGGGAATGAGTACAGTTCCCGGAAACCTTTGATATACGTTGCTCTTTAATGCTTTATACGTAAGGACGTACGGGTAGATACCACTGGGAGTGGTTTCGCCTTTATACGTTCCATCCCACCTGGGATTTACGCTTTCCTCACTGTAAATGATGGTGCCCCAGCGGTTATAAACATCCAGTCTTACGCCCTCCCCACCGACGATAATCACGTTAAAAAAATCATTTATACCATCGTTGTCCGGTGTAAATGCCGTTGGGGCAAAAACCTGAACACTACAGTAACCATCAACCGTGATCGTTCTCACGGTTGAGCACCCAGCTTGATTACTGATTTTCACCGTGTATATACCCTCATTGGCAATCTCAATAACTGACTTGGTCTCCCCGGATTCCTGCCACTCGTACACTAAATCACTTTCCAGACCGCCTGCTTCAATTGTTTTTTCCAAACAGATTGTTTCATCTGGCTTTATTCTAGGCGAGGGGCTAAGCGTCACGTTTATCGAGTCAGTAGCCTGGCAAACTGATTGTTGAACAGACAGCCTGTACAGTCCTGACCTTCGGGGTGAAATTGATGGCCGTCGTCTCCCCCGTTGACCAACGATAAGTTGCGTTAGGAGCCAGGTTGGTTGCTTTAGGTTTTATCTCAACCGGAGTCCCTTCGCACAAGATAACATCATTGCCTAACTCCACCGTTGGTGTTTGTATTACCTCAACATGCCTGGTTGCAGAACAGCCTTCGGGCGAGGTTACTGTTACCTGATACTTGCCAGCGGTACTAACGGTTAAATTCACCTCTTTTTTACCACTCGGCAACCATTCGTAGGTTAAGTCGTTTCCAGTAGCACCGGCATCAATGGTTATCGAATTGGCCGATAAACAAAGCGTTTCATCCGCTTTAATGGTTGGCGTCGCACCGATACGTACCGTAACGTTACTTTTTGCTTCGCAATTGGAAACAGTGTTTTTAACCGTAATTGTATACTGCCCGCTCTGGCGAATTAGTAGTTTGTTCGAGTTGACAGTCGTTCCACCGGGCAGCGACCATGCATAGCTATCCCAGTCAGCACTAACTGGGGCCAAAAGCGTAATGGTATCGCAGGCGGAAATGTTGTCTTTACCGAAGTTGTACGTGGGTGTATCCGTAAAATTTACGGTTATGTCTTTCTCTATGAAGCAAGTAGTATCTATTGGATTGACTATCCGAACGTTGAAGCGTTGAGTACCTGAGCCATACACAGTCAGGGTATCCTGCGTTGCTTTGCCCGCTGGAATACCGCTCCCGGACCACTTCCAGGGTGCATTTGCATTCGCCTGAAGCAGCACACTGCCACAATTTGTACGTACTATTTTTGGGTTTACGGCCACAATGAAAACAGGTATCAACGCCGACTTACTGGAATCATTGACGCATTGTCCCGCTTCTTTTACACTAACAAAGTAATTCCCTGAGCGTACAGGCTTGAAAGAAGATTGATTGGCTCCCTTTATGGATTCGTTATCGAAAAACCATTGAAAAATTAAATCCGGTGCATCCGAGGTGGCAGTAGCCGCTAACGTTATATCGTTGCAATCGCTTCCTTTCAGGGTAGAAACTGTAACCGTCGGAGCTATATTAAAATAAGACGTAATGAGGTTAGGCAGTCCAATTCCACTAAGCCTGTTCGACAGGAAAACACCGTCAGAATTGAATTGAGCGCCAAGTCCTTTAACGTTAGGATTTGCTATAACGCCTACGTAGTTGTACTCATCTATGGCAACATATATTCTCCCGTCGGGACCGGTCTGCAAAGCACCAAAGTGAGTGGTTGGCGCTTCCCCGATTGCTAACTTGGATTGCAGGATGCTGGCGGCAGTACCGCCAGCAATATCCAATTGATAGATTCTGCTTGGGTAATTTTCCGTTCCGCTTACGTACAACAATTTACTATCAGGCGAAAACTCTACGCCATACGCATGTTGAAAATCAGCATGCTTCAGCAAAATCGGATCAGAAATGATACCGCTTTGGTTATTGAATCGAAAAAGTTCAAATGTACTGTCGCTGTAAATTCCGAGTGCAATACGCTGCCCATTAGGCGATGCTTTCATGTACCCTATGGCCCCTTTGCCACTGTAGTGAATACTACCGACCTTACTCTCAACCGAAGAAGCATTTAAACCACTACTGGTCACTAAAAACGCCCGGAAAGAATTGTTGCCAAGTTCATGCGCAATAACCCAGAAGTCTTTATTGTTGCAGTGTCTGACTGCGGTAAGCTTTTCGGAGCCTCTTGCCAACAGACGGTTATTCTTGGAGACCAGCCCCCCCAACCCTCCGTTCAAGGTAATGTCGACTACAGCGTATTGAATGCCACCGAAGCCGCCTTCTGCATCTACTGAAAAAACAAAGTACCGATTAGGGTTTTCGGGTTGTGGCACAATCACACCCGACTGCGAGGATGAATTATCACCACCCAGATCGGTTGCATCCGGCATAATCGAATGGCTCCTGTTCCAGATGTGACGGCCATCGGTGTAGAAAAGCAACTTCCCGTCTTCATCGCAGATGGTAGCGCAGCCTTCCCACATACTCATTGCTCCGTCTGTTAAGGAGGTTGGGGTACCCGTGTTAAAGTTCAGGCCGGCGTTATAACCGAAATACCAGGTGTTTACTCGTTTATTAGTTTGACCCAATAAAAACGGCGAATAAAACGAGAGCAGTACCAGGAGGACTAGTATTGGTTTTTTCATTTCAGGATGTAGACTCCGCTTCGAGACAATAAATAATGTCACCAATTCTCGTTCGGCTGAATGAATCGGGACGCTCGATTTATTGGCCACAGCCCCCCTTCTTTAAGCCTTATTCAGCAGGGCGTACTGGACTTTTTCGATGGAAAACGGGCAACCCCATGCCGGAGACTTTTCGATGGGAGCGCTATGAAAAAGAAAGAGATAATGAGGTTTTGTAACCTTTCTGGTAGCCCGCTGGAAGCTGCCGCTGAGCATGCGGGCTAACGCATCGACTACATACCAATCCAGCTTTCGTACGGGGGAGACAGCCCTCCACCCCGTACGCCCATACGCCCTGCTCCGCTCTCGGTACGAAAGCAGTTATTCACCCGCTGTTTGACCGTTACCAGCCGCAGATTTTGTTCGGCCTGATTGTTGATAAGGGCAACACCCGGCGCAAAGGCCGGTGCTGACAGCGCATTCAGTACTTTAAATTGGGTTGTTATATCGTTGGACTCCACCACAGGCAAGTGGAAGCAAAATGCGTACCTAAACAGCTATTTGCTGGTCCGAATCCTCCCCCGGCCGTTTTACCTGATGGGGACTAATCCGCTACCGCCCGCAAATACCCTTGAAATCGCAGTAGAGGCAGGTCTCCAGTTTGTCGGTTTTGCGGAACGGCTCGTTCACGTCGAGGAGTCGGTGGATGAGTTGCCTGAGTAGGGATTCCGAATCGCGGATGTACTGGTCGGGGTCGTCGTTGCTGTCGAAGCGGACGGGGTTGGTCTTGAAGCCGCCGTTCACATCCCGGAAGGAGTAAAACCCGGCTTCTACCGGCATTCCCTGCGCGGGGAAGATATCCCGTTTGGCCCGGTCGCGGGGCAGCCCGCCGTGTTCCTGTATGTTTTTGAGGGCCAGGTAGCGGTACAGCCATACCTGCCGCATCTTCTCCTGCGCCCCGTCGCCCAGCAGTTTTTCAATCAGATCTTCCTTCTTCACCTCCGGCAACTTGACGCTGCCGGTCTTGTAGTCGACAATACGGATTATATCGCCAAACTGCTCAATGCGGTCTACCTTACCCGCTATCCGAACCCGGATGGTTTTGTCCCCGTCCAGCGGCACGGTCAGGTACGTTTCCAGCGTTTGCTCCGTGCCAATGACTTTGAGCCCGGCCAGTTTGCCCTGCTCCTGCTGGAAATCGAGCATCAGCTTCTGGGCCAGTTCGTAAAGCAGCAGGTTCATACCCGATTCGATGACCCGCCCTTTCATGGACTTAGTTAAACTCTTCGGCCAGCAGCTGCCGGATAATCGTTTCGTCGACGGGCTTATCCAGCAACTTATAGTCCTGGTCCAGCCGTTCCAGCACCTTGTGTACCCAATCGCCAAACTGGGCCACGCCCATTTTTTCTTCGATGTCTTCCTCCTCGCTGATTCTTACAATCCGGCTGAAGTAAAACCGCATGGAACAGGCAATAAACTGGTTGAGGTACGACGGGTAAAGCCCTTTGCCCGTCAGCGTCTGGATGAGTTCGGCCCGGATGGTTTCGGTTTTGGGAACGCTCAGCGTCGATAAATCGGCCACTTTGCTCTCCCCCTTCCGGCCAAAGCGCACCGTTGGTTTGGTCAGCTGAATACGGGGATGCCGAATCAGGCTGGCCTCTTCCAGTCGCCCCTCACCGAGTAATTTTTTCTGCTCCGTTTCCGCCAGTTTATTTGCTTTTTCGACCAGTTCGTGCTCCAGTTGCCGGATATAGCGGCTGGGTTCCCCTTTGCTGTTGCCGTACGCATCGGTTGAGGTGGTGTGCAGCAGCACAATATCGGTAGCCCGTTGCAGTAACCGGTAGAAGTGATAGGCCATCACGGCCTCCTGCTCCCGGTAGGTAGGCATCTTCAGTTCGGCGGCTATATCGAACGGAATCAGGGAATTGAGCTTGCGCGACTGGGGCAGTATGCCTTCGTTGACCGACAGGATAATGACTCGCTCAAAATCCAGTGCCCGCGTTTCGAGCATCCCCATAATCTGCAACTGGCTCTTGCCCTCACTCGTAAACGGAATGCTCGTTTGCCGGATGAGTTCGTACAGAAACTGCCGGAAACTCTTCACCGTGACGGGGGTACCGACTGCGGGCGTACCGGCCGCGGGGCTGCTGACTGCCGATTCGGCCTGCCGCTCCAGCGTGGCTTCCAGTTGTTTGAGCAGGGTAAAAAACAGGTAGAGGTACTCGATCTCGATGGCATCCTGACTCACCCGGTACACGTCGCGCAGTCGTTCGATGAGGTCGTAAAACAACCGGATGGCCTGCATCGGGTTCTTCGTTCGGCCAGCGGGCAAACAGCACCTGCACCAGCGGATCGTCCTGCCCCAGCTCCCGGAGTTCCCGCTCGGTCAGGTACACGCGCTGCTCCTTACAATTTCTTTGGCAATCCACTGAAACAGCGGCTCCGGCGGCAGCACCTCCCCTTTTTCGCCGAACCCACCCGGCCACACCAGGTCCTTTATGCGCTCGTACTGCTTCACGAACGGGTGATTCAGCACCTTTACCACGTGGCGGTGGTGGTATTTGGGAATGCGCAGGTCGCGCCCGTCCTTCGTTCGGAACTCGTGTACCGTCCGCTGCATCTCAAACAGCGTGTCCACCAGCGTAAACAGCAGCGACGACTTCAGGGACAGGCCCATCGTGACGTTCAGGTCAACGACGCTTTCATCCAGGGCGTAGAGAACGGGGATCAGCAGGGTTTCGTCGGCGAGGACGATGGCGGTTTTGGGCGGACGACGCGGTGTTGCCGATGCCGGGTCGAATCCGTTCGTTTCCCGTTGCTCTTCCGCTTTCCACTCGCTGAATAGTTTCCCGGCCACTTTCGCCTGCATACTGGCATTGGCCACGCCAACGATGCGGATATTCTTTTCGGTCCCCAGCAGGTTGTTGGACAGGTCGTCATTGTTCTGACCGGAGAACAGCCAACCCTCCTTCCGGTACCGGCGCAGAAATTCGCCGGACTCCTGCCGCCAGTCGTTGATGTAATACTGGTCGGCATCCCAGAAAATCTCGGCTTTCTGCGCGTTCAGCAGAATCTGGATAATGTGCTCCTCAGCGCGGCTCAGGGCGTTGAACCCCACGAAATACACCTTTTCGTAGGCCAGATTATCCCGAATCTGCGATTCCACGTTTTGCGCCAGTCGCCGGTAGGCCATGCCCCGGTAGGCCAGCCCCTGCCGGTCCAGCCGCTCCTGCAACGCTTTATAGGCGGCATGCAGGTTCTCGAAGAGTTTGAAATAGCGCGCCGTACCCGCCGTTTCCAGGATGGGAGCGGCCTGCGGGGGCGCGTTCACCTGCCAGCGTTTCAGGGCTTCGGCAGCCGTCAGGTAACTGAACAGTTCCGACGGGCTGACGAGGTACTGGTCGATACGGTCAAAATCGGCGAGCAGCACGGTGGCCCAGCCAATGAACTGCTCAAACTCAACCAGCGGGTCAATGGCCCGGAAAACATCGTAGAGTTCAAATAATAAACTAACCGAGTCGATTAACTGCACCCCGGCAGCCTGCGTAATAAAATCATCGACGGCCAGGGCGTGGGGAGCCAGAAAAGGTCGGTCAGACAGCGCGGACAGTTCATCGAGAAAAACCGAAACGGCCCGGCGGGTGGGGAGTATTACCCAAATCTCGCTCATGCTTTCGCCGTGAGCATCAAAAATTCGTTGAGCAGTTTGCTGTAAAAACGTCATTCAGTAGGTGTCATTCGTGGTCATTCAGTATGTCATTCGTGTCATTGATTGTCATTCGTGGTCATTTGTAGCTTTTACCACGAATGACAAGTAATGACGATGAATGACAATCAATGACAATTACGAATGACTATTTATGACTAAAAAGTTAGTGCATCCGGTCATCCCGCAGGCCCAGTGATTTCATAATGTCGGCTTCTTCGGTCAGAAATTCTTTCCAGCGCTCCCGAACGCGCTGGGCGGGTAGATACGTTTCGGCGAGTTCGATAAAACTACGGTAATGACCCGCTTCCGAGACCATCAGTTCGTGGTAGAATTTCCGCAGTCCTTCGTCGGCAACGTGTTCCGAGAGCAATTTGAACCGTTCGCAGCTTCGGGCTTCAATCAGGGCATTCATCAGCAGGTTGTCCATCATCTGCTCCAGGTAGTCGTTGATGGACCGGCGCAGGCGACTCCGCAGCTGGTTGACGTATTCATCCTTACGGGGCCGACCGAGGGGAATTTGCCGCTTGTCGAGTTCGTTGAGCACCCGCCGGAAGTGCCCCCACTCTTCGGCCACAATGGGGGTTAGTACGGCAATCAACTGTGGCTTATCAAAATACTGAACAATGAGCGAGATGCAGGACGAAGCCGCTTTCTGTTCGCAGTAGGCATGGTCAATCAGGATTTCGCCGATGTTCATTTCGGCAATATTGACCCAGCGCGGGTCGGTGGGCAGTTCAAGCCCCAGCGTAGTCAGTGACATAAGGCAGCGTAGTCAAACCCAAAGATACGGCTTTACCGACAAATGGGCGGTTTCGCAACCTCCGGCGCTGGTTTTGTGTTCTATAGGTATGAAATCAACGTATCACTATTTTCTCATTCCCTTCTTCTTTGTCGGCCTGTTTGGGCTGACCGGTTGTCAGTCCCAGTCATCTGGCACCACGGAGGCCAGTACGGATACCCGCCCGGCTACCCTGCCCACGCAGCAACCCGGCGAAGCAGTGGCCACCTTTGCCGCCGGCTGTTTCTGGTGTACCGAGGCCCAGTTCGAATCCCTGCGGGGTGTGCGGGAGGTGGTGTCGGGCTACGCCGGTGGTGACCTCGACAAACCAACGTACGAGCAGGTGGGCAGCGGCCAAACCGGCCATGCCGAATCGTTTCAGGTGTATTACGACCCTAAAGTTATTCCATTCGATACGCTCGTCAAGGCGTTTTTCATTGGGCACGATGCCAGTTCGCTGAATCGGCAGGGGCCCGATGTGGGTACCCAATACCGCTCCGTCGCTTTCTACCGCACACCCGACGAAAAGGCTGCTATCGAGTCGGCCATTCAGCGCGAAGACGCATCCGGGCACTACAGCCGCCCCGTTGTGACGCAGGTACTGCCGTTTAAGGAGTTTTTTCCGGCGGAGGTATATCATCAGGGATACTATTACAGCCACCCCAACGAGATGTATGTCAGCGCCGTATCGAAGCCTAAAGTCGAGAAGTTCCGGAAGCGTATGGAGCAACTGGCTAAAACCGGATGTAAAAAACTAACGAATTCAGACATTCGGCCCGTCCTGGGGCATTTTGTCAGTTCCCGCAACCGTTCGGCCAAATCTGATATTGCGGGATTGGGCCGAACCTCGTAACATTGCTCAGTAATTCAACGAACGGACTGTCGCGCATGGGATGCCCTGCATGGAACACCGGCAGACAATTCGGTAACTGACTGAACACAATGCCTGAACCAGACAAATCCATTGGCCAGAAAATCCTGAGCTTCTTCGTGAAGGAGGAAGACCCGGGCGTCGCCAAGGGTACGCGCCCTGCTCCTTCCGCAGCCGCCACACCCCGGCCCGCACCAGTACCCGACCAGTCTGGCCCGGTGCCGACCACCGCGGTTTCGTCAGCCGCAACACCTGCGGAAGCAGTCGATGCGAAGTTTGCCGAACACCTGGCCAATGTACTCGCGCAGAGTAACCCGCCGGGACCCGATTATTTCGAGTTTCGTGAAACACTACGGAGCCTGAGTAACCTCGGCCTGCCCGAAGAAAAACAGTTTCAGGCGGCCTGGGCCAGTTTCAAGGCATTGGGTGGTCCGGCCGATGTAAACGCGCTGACGAGCACTGCCAACGCGTATATAGCGGCCCTGAACAAAGACCGGGATGGGTTTAGCAAGAGCGTCGAAACGGCCTTGACCGAGCGGGTGGGCGGCCTGCAGAACGAGCAGAAACGACTGCAATCGGAAAACGAAGCGCTGGCCAAACAGCTGGTTGAGATTCAGAAACAGATTGATGCCAACAAAAACCGGCTCACGGCCATTGAGGGCGATATAAACGAGCAAAGCGCGAAGATTGCCCAGAACCGGCACGCCTACGAATTCACCTTCGCTCACTTCCTGAATCAGATTAAAGACGATATTGGCAAAATGACCCAGTACCTTAAATGATACAGGACATATACTGTGGTGTCGGTTTCTCAAAACCGACGCAGTTGCTGATGCGAGGGTATCGGTTTTGAGAACACCAGCACCATAGCGCTTCCTGCATCACATCGTAAACCATACACTAAAAACCGCAAACCTACTTTCAATGGCAACTCCCGATTTTTCTCAACTTGGCGGCAAAACGGATACCGAAAAACGGTCGTTCTGGAGCCGCCCCGAAGGTGTTCTGGGCATGATTGTGCTGGCCGGTGTGGCTGGCCTGGGCCTGGTGTATTTCAACCGGATCATCGAATTTTTGATTCGGGCAACGTCCAATATCCTCGAACTGGCCCTGCTGCTGGGTGCGCTGGGCGTATTGATTTTCCTGTTCACCAGCAAAGACGTTCGCACCGCGGTTTTCTTCCTGTTCAAGTCGATGATGCGGAGCATTACGGGCACGGTTATCCAGCTGAATCCCATTGCCATCATGAAAATCTACGTGCAGGATCTGCGCGAAAAACGCGAAAAAATGCAGGGTCAGATTAACACGCTGGCGGGTCAACTGGTGAAGCTGAACAAGAAAATCAACGAGAACAACGAAACCATCAAACAGAAGTTTGCCGAAGCCAACAAAGCGAACTCCATGAGCGACAAACCCGGTATGCGGGAGTCGGCCCAGTTGGCGACTATTGAAGGCGCGGGCCTCCAGGAGATGAACGAAAAGCTGCTTCCCCTCCAGCGGAACATGAAGCAGGTGCTGGCCTTCATGGAGAAAGTGAACCAGAGTGCCGACTACATCATCAAGGAAACCGACATAAAAGTGCGGTTGAAAGAAACCGAATACCAGATTGTAAAAGAAAGCTCCAACGCCCTCAAAACGGCGGTCAGCATCTTCAAGGGCGACCCGGACAAGAAGTTCTATTTCGACCAGTCGATGGAATACATTCAGGACGATATGAGCCAGAAACTGGGCGAAATGAAACGGGCCATGGACCTGTCAATGGACTTCATCAACGGCGTTGATATCCAGAACGGGATCCTGTCCGACAAGGGTGAAGCCCTGCTGGATGCCTACAACAAAGGTGAATTCAAGATGGTCCAACTGGATTCGCCGGCCCAACCCGTCATCCTCGGGCCTACCCCGGCGAAGGACGCCGGGTATAAAAACCTGCTGGACTAAATAATGTTGAATGAGTGACTGTGGAATGATTGAATAGAAACGCACAGCCATTTTATCAATCAGCGTCTCACCGCCCAGACGAACCCATCACTTATTCACCCATTCAAAATTCACTCATTCAAAACTAACAATTCTATGCAACGTTTAACCGTGGCCGGTCGGCTGCTCATTACGGCCCTGATTCTGGTCGGTATCTTCTTCGCTTTCCGCTACTTCGGTGGCAACGAAGCCCTGCGCAAACTGGCGCCGAAAGACAATCAATCGGCCGAATCACAGACGCTACCCAGCCCCGACGACCAGACAACGGATGGTTCGTCTGACGAAGCGACGTCTACCGCATCTTCCTCCGACATGTCGGGTTCGTCGGACAACGTGGCCAGCGACCAGCCCAGGCAGGCGTTCAGCTACACCGCCCCCGAACCCCAGAATGGGCAGTTGAAAGGCGTAGTGGAACTGGGTGCCAGTGGGTTCAACTCCTTCATTGTCCGCGTGGACGACCAGAAGCGCTGGAAACTGGAAAAAGCAGATTTCGGTAACAGCCTGGTGTTGGAGAACATGGCCTCCGACAATGATATTCGGGCTGGCCTGAAGAGCTACATCGGCAAGATGCTTGATTTTGGCGTGGGTGGCCGTAATATTCACTTTGTGGTCAGTTCCGGCGCACTAAAAGCAGAAGGAACGCAGAAGATCATTAAAGCCTTGAAATCACTGAATTACGTGGTAAACACGGTGACGCCCGAGCAGGAAGGGTCATTAGGCCTGCGGGCGGTGTTACCTGCCGAGTTCTACAGCAACTCCTTTGTCACGGACATTGGCTCGGGCAATACCAAGATTTCGTGGAAAGAAGGCAGCTCGACCAAAGCCCTGGAAACGTACGGCGCCAAGTACTTCCAGAACGGCACCTCGCCGGAAACCGTAGCAACGGAAGTACAGGCAAAAGCCAAACAGGTACCGGCCGACCATCGTAAAACCTGCTTCATCATCGGGGGCGTACCCTTCGAACTGGCCAAAGCCGTTCGGAACGGAAAGGAGCGTTATACCGTGCTCGATGCCCCGTCGGCCTACACCAAACTGGAAGAGGCCAAATCGAAGGCGGGCCTCAATATTTACAAATCCATTGCCGATGCTACGGGCTGCAATCAGTTCGTATTCGACTGGGATGCCAACTTCACCATCGGCTACCTGCTGACACTGAAGTAATACGCCAGCCAGCACCCATGGTATCAACCCGACCAGGCTAGCCTGGTCGGGTTATTTTTTTCGTACTTTTCAGGTGGTTTACGGTTGTTCAATTTACGGTGTTCGGTTACAGCGGTCCGGGACCGAACCCCGCAATCGGGCTGCCTGGCGGCCCTTGCCTGTACCCTTTCACCCGTTCAAAACGCCTGATACAATGGCTGGCATTATCGTTGAACTCATCCTTTCGTGGCTTTTACTTTGGTTCGTTTGCAAACGACATCTCTACGTATTGGGGTTCAAACCAACAGGAAGCAGGGCAATTACTTTGGGGATAGGGTTTTCTATGCCCCGCGTTTTGTTTTCGGGAGCAAGAGATGGGTTGATGCCCAAAATGATGGCCGCGGTACATCCCCGATTCGCTACTCCTCACGTAGCCATTCTGGTGTTTACCGCCTGCAGCCTGCTGCTGGCCCTTTTTGGCGGCTTCAGGCAACTGGCCGTAATAGCGAGTGCCTCTTTGCTGATTATTCATCTTGGATCGGCACTCAGTACCTTGAAGCTGAGAAGAAAGGAGTCGCTCACCTCCGAAAAATCATTCTGGGTGCCGGGCGGTCCGCTCATTCCCCTGCTGGCCGCGGGTGTAATTGGGTGGCTGCTATCTAATTTATCGACTGAAGAACAAACGGGTATCACCCTGTTTATCGCCCTGTTTACCATCATCTATTTCATTACGAAATACCTCAAAAAGAGACGTTCAATGCCCGCCCCTCCCGACTTATTCACTACCTAGGGGGCGTCTCTTTATCGCCTGATGACCGTTGTTAAATGTACTTAATAAAAGGGTATTTTTGAAAAATCCATTAATCGCCGACAACGAGGGTAGCAGGGTTCAGCACCAATGCACGGCACAAACAATGAATGATCTACGCTAACTAAAACCATTGCCATGAGTAAGAATACTATCCTTTTGATCGCCTTGCTTCAACTGTGTTTGTCCGCGCACGGCCAGCTGAAAATCATCGATATGCACATACATTCCTACACACAAAAAGAGCTGGACAAAGGGAAACCCTCTACGGATTTTTATGGTGTGAAAAGTACCGATGATGCCCGGAAACTAATGGTCGAAACGTTCAATGCCTTCAAGAAATATAATGTGGTTAAAGCCATGGTAGATGGCAGCCCGGAGAGTGTTCAAAACTGGGTACAGTATGATACAGATAAACGGATAATAAAGGGATTTAGAGTTGATGAGCCGGGACAAATTGGTTTGGACAGCGTCTACTTCGAGCAATTGGTAAAAGCGGGCAAAATTGATATTTTCGGTGAGATAGGCCCCTATTACTCGGGCACCACCCTGGCCGATTCTGTCTGGCAACCTTATCTGCGAATTTGTGAGCGGTACGATATACCGGTAGCCGTTCATACGGGCGGGGGCGATCCGGGTGGTACCTATAGTTGGGCACCGAAAGCAAGACTCAAATACGGCGACCCCTATTTGCTGGAAGACGTATTGGTACGATACCCTAAGTTGCGGGTGTATCTGATGCATAACGGTGGCGAAGAATGGCACGAACGGGCGCTTCGCCTGATGGCCTATTATCCGCAGCTTTATACGGATATAGCCGTATCGCTTTGGGTGGAGCCAAACACCCAGCGGACGGTTACGGAGTTTTTGAAAAATGCAAAACACGCTGGTTACCTGAACAAGGTTATGTTTGGATCCGATCAGATGAAGTGGCCTTACGCGACTGGTAAATCAGTCAATTTTTTGCATAGTCTTCCCTTTCTCACCAGGAAGGATAAGGAGGACATTTTTTATAATAATGCAGCGCGGTTTTTACGGCTTAAAGAGTAATTGGCTATATCAGTTTGTTTTTTTTACGGCCGAGGATGGCCCTGTTGCATGGCTATATGGCTCTCTCCAACGCTGTCATCCGGACAGGTTCAGCAGGGAGTAACCGGATACCCAACCACCTGGTTTATCGCAATCTATTCTTATAATTCCGATAACGG
The DNA here is from genome assembly GCA_963782245.1 of uncultured Cytophagales bacterium. GTDB lineage: Bacteria > Bacteroidota > Bacteroidia > Cytophagales > Spirosomataceae > Spirosoma. The sequence goes on along the minus strand of CAWAJC010000018.1, from coordinate 50,160 downwards.
TAGCAGCCCAGTCTACTCGCCTTTTACCTAGATCATGGCTTTTTTATCAATCCCCCATTTGCCATCCCCTCAGCACAAACTTACTCCAGACGGAATCCTATGACTGCTCTTCCGTTAGTGCCTCTACCCGGATACCCCAGGCACACCGAAAGTGCCCCAGCGGGCAGGCTTTCCGCCCGTGCAGATTGCAGGGTTTGCAGTCTAGTATCTCAAGCGTTTGTACCACCCGCGCCCCATCGGCCAGCGGGCCAAAACCAAATTCGGGTACCGTTGAACAGAAGATTGCCGTAGTAGGCGCGTTCATGGCCGAACACAGATGCAGCGGAGCGGAATCATTCACGTAGTTCATCACCGCATCCTGCTGCAAAGCCGCCGATTGCAGTAAACTCAACTGCCCCGCCAGGTTCACCACGTTCGCGGTATGGCCGGCCAAGACCCGTATTGCCTCGCAGGCATCGCGGTCGGTGGGGGCGCCCAGCAGATAAATTATTTGTTGCTCGGGTAAAGCCCGAATCAGTTCGACCCAGCGTTCGGGCGGGTACTGCTTCGTAAACCAGACCGACAGGGGTGCCATACATACGTACGGCTGTTTTTTGTAGGGTTGTACCGCCCCATAATCTTCTGCCGATGGGTAGAGTTTGGGGCGGGTCTGCCCCGGCCACTGACCTGCCGGTTTTAGCACGCCGAGCATACCGGCATTACGGTCTATCTCGTGAACGCCTGGCTCAAATCGATGCACCACCCGATGCGTGAAAAAGCGGGCGAACGGGTTTTTGTCGAAGCCAACCGTTATTCCGGCACCCGACAAAGCCGTTAGCATCCCCATCGTGCCATAGCGTTGCAGGTTTAATACGGCATCGTACCGACGGGAGCGGATCGTTTGCAGGAGTCGCCACAAATCCCGGTATTTGGCTTCCTGCTTGTGCCAGATGAGTACCTCGTTCAGAAACGGGTGATTAACCAGTAAACCCTCGTTACCTTTGCGGACCAGTATGTCCAGCAACGCATCCGGGTAAGCCTGGTGCAGTTGTTCGAGCAGGGCCGTGGCCAGAATGACATCCCCGATAAACGCGGTTTGAATTAGCAGGAACCGGGGCGGATTGGTTGCGGTTATCATTAGTACGCCTTGTGCGTGAATAAGCAAGAATGGAAGATTACGACGTATATACCCTGCCGAACGGGATTCGTATTGCACACAAACAAATTCTTCATACGCAGATTGCCCACTGTGGCATCATGCTCGATATTGGTAGCCGCGATGAGCAACCACACCAGCAGGGACTTGCCCACTTTTGGGAGCACATGGCTTTCAAAGGTACGGAGAAACGAAAATCATACCACATTATCACCCGGCTCGAAATTATTGGTGGCGAACTGAACGCGTACACCACCAAAGAAAAGGTGTGCTTTCATGCTTCGGTGCTGGATGTTCACTTCGAGAAAGCCGTGGACCTGTTGGCCGACATTACGTTTCACTCCGTCTTTCCCGAACGGCAAATCGAGCGCGAACGGGGGGTTATCCTGGAGGAAATGGCGATGTACTACGACTCGCCCGAAGATGCCATTCAGGATGATTTCGATGAGTTGGTCTTCCCCAACCACGCGTTGGGTGGTAATATTCTCGGCACGACCGAAACCGTTAGTTCATTCGGACGGGAAGATCTTCAGCAGTTCATTGCCGAAAACTACGACACCAGCCGGATCGTGTTTGCCTCCGTCAGCCGGTTGCCATTCAAACAGGTGGTGAAAGTAGCCGAGAAGTATTTCCGGGATGTGCCCGTGCAGCATTCCGTGCGGCAGCGCAAAACGCCCACAGACTACGTACCCCGGCACACCCGCGTCGAACGGCCCATCACGCAGGCACAGTGCGCCCTCGGCCGGCCGGCGTATGGCCTGAAAGACCCGCGACGACTGCCCTTTTTTATGCTCATCAACCTACTGGGTGGTCCCGGCATGAACTCGCGGCTGAACCTGAATCTACGCGAGAAATATGGGTTGGTTTATTCCATCGATGCCGGTTATACGCCGTACCTGGACACGGGCTTTCTGGGTATTTACTTCGGCACCGACCCCAAAAAAGTAGATAAGGCGCAGTCGCTGATTGTGAAGGAGTTGAAGAGGCTCCGCGAACAGCCGTTAACGACTCTGCAACTGCACCAGACCAAAGAACAGTTGATTGGTCAGCTGGCGATGGCCGAAGAAAGTAACAATAGTTTTATGTTGATGATGGCCAAAAGCCTGCTCGACATCAACCGGGTTGAGGCCCTGAACGCTATCTTCAACGACATCAAAGCCGTAACGGCCGGGCAGTTGCAGGACCTGGCGCAGGAAAGCTTCGATGAGAGTCAGTTTAGTTCGCTAACGTTCGTGCCGGAGAAATAAGTACAATTTGTACCAGGTTGATGTTACCCTTGAAATAATATATTATCATTATTTCAAGGGTAACATTACTTTTATGTAGGTAGCGAAACAAAAACCGATTGGTTTGCTACCGGTAGATAAAGACGGGTTAAAATTAACTACGTTAGATAAATTGGCTACCGCCATTTATTGAATTCCCTTCCAATTAGTCTTACTCTTGACCCGTAATCTACGCGCAAGTAACTGCCCGGCTGGCAAGCGGATAGGGATTACGTTATGGGGTCGTTTTTTCTCATTTTCCACCTATTAAACTAATTCACATGAAACTTCGATTAATGCTGCTCACGGCAGTTTTGTTCACCTGTGTCCACCTCTATGGGCAATCACCGGGTAAGCCGAGCGTGGACTTAAAAACGTTTGTCACCCGAGAGTACATCCACGGGATCCCTTATGAAGAAGCAAAAGCCTACGGAGCAAAGGTTTTACCTGAGTTGATAACAATGCTCAACGATAAAACCTACGAAAATCACCATGTCAACGTAGTCTCAGTGATGGGGCGGATTGGTGACAAGACAGCGATAAAACCGTTGATGTCCTTTCTAAGGAGTCAGAAGGGGGAAGTTAATTATGAGACTTTCATCACAGTCCTATCCATATTTCAAGCATTGGGATTTATCGCTCAAAATAACAACGAAGCTTTGCAGATTTTAAGCGACTGGTCAAATCCCGACTACGTACAGAAGAATGGCCCGGTTATTAGCTACAAAAACTATAAGGGATTGGAAATGGCAACTTTGATTAGCAGACTAGCTATTCAGGGGTTAGGCGTTTCAGGGCGAACAGAAGCTTTGACGTTGCTACAGGACATTAACAACCCAGCAGGTATCAAAAGGCTTCGGTTCAATCCTAAACTAAGTAATGACACAAAAAGTGCTATAGAATTGAACCGTCAGGTAAAGACACAAGGGGTGACAAAAACATTTGGAAAGGAGGGCAAAAACAATGAAAAATAACTACACCACCAAACTCCCAGATTGTTTACTCTGGTCTATATTACTATTCATGTGCTTTGGTACCGAGAGGGTATACGCTCAGCACTTCGACCCATCACCGACGAAAACCAAGCATTCATTAACCTTCTCCCAACATGTTAACACTGTCACGACTTTTAATGCTGCACGAATTCCTAATATTCTAACATTAGGTTCTGAGGTCCTAAGAACTTGTGATAATGCAACGTCTGTAGATCAGGATGTAGCCTGCCAAGTAAGCTTCGTACAATCAGGTTCAACATCTGCATTTGGTACAGTCAGTGATAATTTGGACATGATAACGACCCAAAGTCAATTAGACGCTGTTCATAACCAACCCGGTTTTGTAAAAATAGTCACCGCACTGCTACTTGGCGGGGGGCGTCAAACGGGTATTGTGAAAGATATTCCGAGTTCATCTTTGATACTGGCGCAACAACGTAGTGGTACATCGGATGCCGATTATGCCCAAACCATTGTTCACGAATTCGGGCACAATCAGGGTTTAAAGCATAGAGGTCCTACCCCTTCTCCTTTATTTGATTATGACTCGATAGGCTATCCAGTTATGGGTACACGAGCTGGTTTATTATTCAGAGAAATCAATCTACCTGAATGTAAAAAGTATCACAATGGATTTAACATAGGTGACGACTCGGAAAAGAATCGACCTGTAGATCTTATTTTTGTTGTTGATGATACCGGTAGTATGAGCGAGGAGATAGAAGGAGTGAAGCAAGGTATTATACAGTTTTTAAATGCCGAAACGACTGCGCCAAACTCTTGTTCGGCCAAGGTTTATCAACTGATAACCTTTAAAGACAGTCCAAATACAACCCGTGCTCCCACCAGCGATTTGACCGTAATTAGAAGTCAGGTCTCTGCACTATTCGCATCAGGTGGTGGTGATTGTCCAGAGGCTTCTATTGAATCAATGATTGCTGCTGACGCTTTTGTAAAAGATGGAGGTGAAGTGCGTCTTTATACAGATGCCGACCCTCATCCTGGTCAAACTAAAGAGTCTGTTACGGCTCTTTATAACAAACGGGGAGTAAAGCAGAGTACAATACTCTCCGGAAACTGCGGAGGGTCAACGTCTGCTCTTGCTGCTGCCTATGAAAAGAAAACTGGCAAGACTTTCCCTGCTTCCAATAATAATGATGGATCAAACGAGGCTGAGTCCGCAGCAGTCACAAACTCGACAGATTCAGCAATCGATGCTTATTCGTTCATTGCCCAGCAAACAGGAGGGACATTTGTTTTCTTCCCAGAAGTGAACAGCGGAAATCCTGCCGACCTCGAACGCTACAAGAATTTAGTCTTTAATCTTCTGGTCGGAACCACATCGAGTGCTATTACACTTATCGAACCGTTCAGTGGGCCTGCGGGTAGTACATTAACTCTAAATTTGACGGGGACAAATACGAATTTCAATGCCAGTTCAGTTGTCGTATTTTCCGGTAGTGGGATAACGGTCGGTACACCTAATGTAATATCACCTACTAAGATAGAGGTATCCATTACTATTTCCTCAACAGTAAATCTTGGTTTAAAAGATGTTGCGGTTACAACTACATTAGCTGGAGGAGGAATTGAGACAGCTAACGGCGTTGGTCTTTTTGCAGTAACGGCGGCTACTACAGCACCGACAATTGTTGGTATTACGCCAACTTCGGGTTCGACTGGACAAACATTAATGGTGACAGTGAGTGGTCTTAATACAAATTTCACGAATAGTTCTGTATTGAATATTGGAAGCGGCATAACCGTATTAAGCAGTACAGCCTTGAGTGTGGGTCAACTACAGGCACAAATTAAAATCGCCGACGATGCAGTAGTTGGCTTTCGTAATGTAATTGTAACAACTGGGGCGGAAGTAGCCACTGAAAATGTTACGGGACCATTCTTGGTAACTACTGGAGGTTGTACGCCAATCACGATTCCGAGCGTTTCGATTCCGTCGGGAGGTACTGCTACTCTCACGGCTTCTGGCTGTGCAGGTACATTGCTATGGTCAACGGGAGCTACGACCAGCTCGATAATGGTTGGTCCACTCACTGAAAGCACCATCGTGTCGGCAACTTGTACCACAGGGCCATGCGTAGTACTAGCCAGCGCATCCATAACGGTTTTACCACCTACCGGAGGTGGGCTAACGCTGCTGGCACCCACGTATAACTGTACTACGGGCGCCTTTACGTTCAATACAAGCGGGGGCGATGGCTCACCTATTACGTTCTCAGCCATTGGTATCACAGCACCCACAACCAATCCCAACCAGTTCGTAGATACCGAAATCCGTACGGCGGCTGATGCTAAACCCATCACGTTGCATGCTACACAGAACGGCGTCACCGTCACCTACGTTTGGGATATCCGGGCCGTCTGCCCAATTACACCGGTCGGAGGAGGTGGGCTAGCCCTAGCTGCACCCACGTATAATTGCACAACGGGTGCCTTCACGTTCAATACCACCGGGGGCAATGGCTCACCCATAATCTTCTCCGCCATTGGCATCACCGCCCCTACAACCAATCCGAACCAGTTTGTGGATACCGAAATCCGTACGGCAGCCGATGCTAAACCCATCACGTTGCATGCTACACAGAACGGCGTCACCGTCACCTACGTTTGGGATATCCGGGCCGTCTGCCCAAGTACGCCGGTCGTTGGAGGTGGGCTAACCCTGCTGGCACCCACGTATAATTGTGCTACGGGCGCCTTCACCTTTAATACCAGCGGAGGCAATGGGTCAGCAATCGAGTACCGGGCGGTACCGGGCATTACGGACTGGACAACCAATCCTAACCAGTTTGTGGATGCAGGGTCGCGTACAGCTAGTGATGTGAAACCCTTTATGCTACAGGCTCGTCAGAGCGGGGTTGTCGTTACACTGGTCTGGGATTTGAAAGCAGCCTGTGGCCGGGCCCGAGTAAGTGCCGCTGAGCCACTAACGGGTCTGCGCGTAACGGTGCTGGGTAACCCGATAGCGGGCGAAACGGTTGAGGTGGAAGTTAGCGGAGTTGAACAACAGCCCGTTCATTTTCAGCTGAGCAACTTCCAGGGTCAGTTGATCAATGAGCACCATATCAAACAGGCGGCTGCTGTTGAGCGAGTACAAGTGCAACTGAGTAAATCGGCGGGTGTATACCTGCTACAGGTAAGCAGCCCCAACCAAACCAAAGTTGTGCGGGTGCTGAAGGTCAATTAATGGGCACGAATTGTATTCAAGAGCTCGGTTCGTACTGAACCGAGCTCTTTTTATTGCGGTAGTACAGGCCATTGTTCATTTACCAAAATCAATCCCATCGTTTGCTCAGGGATGCCTGGCATGGCATCTGGTTAAGCTGCCCGATTTCTTAAAGACTGTCAGAAGACGATTAGTTGGGCATCATGGGTCGAATCGTTGACTCGCATTTCCAGTGCGTGCCCTTCCCGACCTGCTTCTGTCGGGCGGTGTTCCCTTCGGCCCCGCGTGCCCCTGCGCTAATGCAGTCGCGACCACCAAAACACCCTGACTACAAGCATGTTACCCCCTAAACAACGACTATCCCGATGCGATGCATAACCGTTTGATAAAGGTTACGTGACTGCATTCTGACGGACAGTCAAAAATTGTATATTCCAGCGATTATTGTAGGTAAACCCATAAGCCTATGTTTAAACGTGTCTACACTTTGTTTCGTAGTACTGTTCTGCCGGTAGCGTTTTACGCAGCTTTCGTGGCAGCCTTACTCAGCCAGCCGCGTGTTTCGGCGCAAAGTCTGCCTGCTGGCTTTTTAAATGCAAAAGCACAGGACGGCTATGTTACCCCGATGGGAACGGTTTTCACCCCTGATGGCATGCGGCTTTTTGTGTGGGATAAGGCCGGGCGCGTATGGGTATCGAACTGGACCGGCACCCAATATGTCAGGCAGGCAAGCCCCGTTCTGGACCTGAGCGACGAAGTGGGCAACTGGCGCGACTTTGGGCTGTTGAGTTTTTGTCTCGACCCGAATTTTGGACAGAACGGCCTGGTTTATTTGTTCTATGTAGTCGACCGGCACCACCTCTTCAATGCGGGTACGTCCTCCTATAATCCCGCCCAGAACCAGTATTTTGCGGCCACCATCAGCCGGGTAACGCGGTATCAGGTTCAGGCAAGCGGCACCAACCTGGTAAGTATCCCGGCCAGCCGGAAAGTACTCCTGGGAGAAACCCGGTCCACCGGCGTTCCGCTCACGCACGAGTCGCACGCGGGCGGAACCCTGCTCTTCGGTCGCGATGGCTCGCTTCTGGTATCGACCGGCGACAACGCCAGCTACAGCAGTACGGACATTGGCAATGCGTCAGAAACGTACTACCAGCAGGCGATCAACGACGGGATCATGACCGCCAACGAAAATGTAGGCGCTTTCCGGGCGCAGATGCTTACCTCGCATTGCGGAAAGGTACTGCGACTGGACCCCGCCACTGGCAACGGGCTGAGCAGCAACCCTTTTTACGACGGAGCCAATCCCCGTTCGGCCCGGTCGAGGGTATGGACCCTGGGGTTACGCAATCCCTGCCGGATGACCCTTCAGCCTAACACGGGCAGTACCACCATAACCGACGGTAATCCGGGTACGTTACTCATTGGCGACGTAGGCTGGGGCACCTGGGAAGATATGCACGTAGTAAAGCAGAGCGGGGAAAACGGAGGCTGGCCCGTGTATGAGGGTCTGGATGAGCAATCGGGTTACAGCGCGGCAGCCAAAACCCTGGCGAACCGAGACGAGCCTAACCCGAGCAACACCTGCAATATACCATTCCTTCGCTTTAGCGACCTGCTCAAGCAGGCCTTCAATCCAGCTCAGGGCAATACCCAGGCCCTCAACCCATGCAGTTTGCAGCCGCTGCCGGGTTTGCAGCGCCGGTATTTTCATTCCCGCCCGGCGCTGGACTGGAAGCATGGCCAGTACATTGCCCGGGTGCCTGCCTTCAGCGGAAACATCGCTACTACTACCCCCGTATCGGGCACGCTGGGGCCTACTTTCCGGGGCAACTGCTCGATAGGCGGAGCCTACTACGCGGGCACGGCTTTTCCGGCCCCCTACCGGAACGCTTATTATTTTGCTGACTACGGCGAGAACTGGATCCGGAGGGCCACCCTTAACCCAGATGGCAGCCTGAATACCGTGCAGGAGTTTTTGCCCGGCGGGGTTGGGAACGGTATTGTCGATATTGAATACAACCCACTCGACAAGTCGCTGTACTACGTCAATATCAATACCGGCGAGATTATGAAAATTAGTTACGGGGGTAACCAGCCACCGGTAGCCGTAGCTACGGCCAATAAACAGAGCGGTACCTCGCCCCTGACGGTCAATTTCACCGGCAGCAACTCCACAGACCCCGACGGTGATCCGCTCACCTACCTGTGGGATTTTGGGGATGGCACGACCGCCACGGTAGCCAATCCAACCAAAACCTTTACCGCCATGACCCCGCAGGGCTTTACGGTTCGGCTCACCGTGAACGACGGGCGCGGCCTGACCGATAGCCAAACGCTCATTGTTTCGATCAATAATGGGGCACCAACCACCACCATCACGGCTCCGCTCAACAACGCGCAGTATCCCCTGGACCGCCAGAGTTTGTACAAGCTGACGGCCAGCGTTACTGATGAGAACCCAGCCGCGCTTACCTACGCCTGGCAAGTCAGCCTGCGCCACAACAACCACGAACACCGCGAACCGGTATTGACCGATGTCTCGCCAACGGTTACCATCTCGCCCGTAGGATGCGACGGCGAAACCTACTATTACTTCATCAAACTGATCGTTACCGACGCGGGCGGGCTAAGCGCTACCGACTCGGTTAAAATCTACCCCAATTGTAGCTCAGCCAACCTGGCCGTTACCAACCCAACCGCCACGCCCGGCGTCAGATCGGCCCTCCTGAAGTGGACGAATCCCAGCACATCGTTCAGCGACGTGCTGGGAGTGGCCAAAGCGGGTTCGGGCTTTCAGGGGCAACCGACGGGCACGAGCTACGTGGCTAATGCTGACTTTACCGGTAACGGAGCTTCGCTGGAAGGAGGAAAAGTCGTATACCAGGGCACCGGGACATCGGTAACCGTTACGAACCTGACTGCCGGGCAACGCTATTATTTCCGCATTTATACCCGCAGCGGGACCGTTTGGACGGGGGGCGTGGAAGTTAATGCCATCCCAACAGCCCCGGCACCGCCCCCCACCAACCTGCTGTTCGACACCACGGCCTGCTACCGGATTGTGTCGCGGGTAAATGGTGGCTCCGTGATAACTATCGACGGCGGCAGCACGGCCAGCGGTATCCCCGCCCGGCTGCGTACCAATGCCAGTCAGGCATGGCAGCAGTGGCGTATCAAACCGGCCACAACGGATTTTTACCGGCTCGAAGCCCTCCACAGCGGTAAGGCACTGACTATTGACGGAGCCTCTGCGCAGGATTATGCCAATCTGGTTCAGCAGCCCTTTGCCGGCAGTACGCACCAGCAGTGGATCATTGAGAAGAATGCGGATGGCTACTACGCGCTCAGAGCCCGGCATTCGGGCAAGGCCATGGACATCAAGTGGGACGGTGTGGACGTGGTTCAGTACAGCGTGGGCGGCAGCTGGAGTCAGCAGTGGGGCATTGAAAAAGCCACCTGCGCCACCGGCCCCACAACGCCACCAACAGAGCCACCACCACCACCTACTGATCCACCGACAGATCCCCCCCCACCACCACCCACCAATCTGCTCTTCGACACGACAGCCTGTTACCAGATTGCCTCACGGGTGAGCAGCGGCTTATTAATAGGTGTGGACGGGGGCAACCTGGCGAACGACGCACTGGTTCGTCAGCGGTCCAACGCGAACCGGACGTGGCAGCAGTGGCGCATCAAACCAGCAGCTACCAACTACTACCGGCTGGAAGCCGTTCACAGCAATAAAGCCCTAACCGTTTTGGGGGCCTCTGCGCAGGATTACGCCAATCTGGTTCAGCAGCCCTTTGCCGGCAGTACGCACCAGCAGTGGCTCATTGAGAAGAACAACGACGGCTACTACGCGCTCAAAGCCCGGCACTCGGGCAAGGCCATGGACATCAAGTGGGATGGTGTCGATGTGGTGCAGTACAGCGTAGGCGGGAGCTGGAGTCAGCAGTGGGGCATTGAAAAAGCCACCTGCGCCACCAACAACGCGGCTCGCTCGGGGACTGAAAGCCACCGAACCGGCGATGGCAGCAGCTCGTCAGGAGCCGGTAACCGCATTCCGGCTGTGGCCTAACCCAGCCCATGATTACGTGCAGATAGACTTGCGACCCGCAGCCGGGCAACCCGCCGATGTTGTACTGGTTACCCTTTCCGGTTCTCTGGTGTACCGAACCCGCGTTGACTCGAAAGCGGAACCCATCTACCAACTCGATACCCGTTCGCTCCCGGCCGGGGCCTACCTCATAACCATACAGACACCCGATCAACAACCAACAACCCTGCGGGTAACAATAAGCCGGTAATCGGGTTCCTCTGGTAGCCCTGCCACTCACAACTTTTTTCGCATGACTATAGAAGAGGCCCAGACTACCGTCGACGACTGGATAAAAACCGTTGGCGTTCGATATTTCAATGAGTTGACTAACATGGCGCAACTGACCGAGGAGGTTGGTGAAGTGGCCCGCATCATTGCCCGGCGTTACGGGGAACAGTCCGAAAAGGAATCGGATAAGAACAAAGACCTGGGCGATGAACTGGCCGATGTACTCTGGGTCCTCATCTGCCTGGCCAATCAAACCGGCGTCGACCTGACGGAAGCCTTTCAGAAGAACCTGGATAAGAAAAACGTTCGGGACGCCACGCGGCACAAGGAGAATGAGAAGTTGAAATGACGCACTGTATCCAAAAAAAAGCCCCGCTGAAAGTAATTTCAGCGGGGCTTTTTTTTGGATACAGAAGGGATTTATTTCTGAAACGACTTAAAGACATAGTCCCACATGGGCGATGAAACACCGTAGTTACTCTCTTCATTTTTGTAGTGGTGAACACTGTGGTTTATCCACAAATGCTTGAAGAAGTTCTTGGGTGGCGTATAGGCATGAATGATAAAATGCACGGATAGGTAGCCACTGTAACCAACCAGAAAACCGGGGAAGAACGCATAGGCCGCTTCGCCCATCATGACGAAAAACAGACCAAAGAACGCGGCCGCCATAAAAACAGCCACCGCCGGCGGCATGGCCAGACGTGTTTTATCTTTCGGGTATTCGTGATGAACGCCGTGCAGCGTGTATTGGAGTTTAGCGCGTTTTTCCGATGTGGGCGTAATGTGATATAAGTAGCGGTGCAGTACGTATTCAAACAGCGAAAACACCAGCAAACCCGTCATAAACAGAATAGCAATCATGGGTGCGCCCATGTCCGTATGGGTAAAGGCATACCAGCCCAGGAATACCGACAGCGTAAGCCACATCGAAATAGGAATCATGATGTGCGTCCGCGAGAGGGCTTCCAGAATGGGATTATCGAATAACTGCTTGGTACCGGTATGCTTGGGCCGGGTTTTACCGTGTCCGGCTATCGTATGCAGCTTTTCCGTTGTTGATTCCATAGAGATTGTAGTCAATTAATAGGGCGAAAATACAACGAAAAATTGATTTCACCGAAGAATATAGTAAATCAGGTTTACTATATAATGATTAAGTTTTACTCATTTCTACCTGGTCCGCCAGTTTCTCCTGCATGGCATCCATATTTCCCTTGGGTAATTTGGGTCGGATAATAAGCCGCAGTGAGTTCGTATAAGTCAGGTAATTAAACATCCAGTTCAAAAAGATGGAAAGTCGGTTTTTGACCCCAACAATCGACATCAGGTGTACAAATAACCAGGTTAGCCACGCAAAAAATCCCTGAAACTTCAAAAAGGGTAAATCCACCACGGCCAGTCCCCGGCCAATGGTAGCCATGGTTCCCAGATCGCGGTACGTAAATTCTTCCGGTTGTTCGTTACGCAGCCAGTACAGCATGTTTTTGGCCAGTAGCTTTCCCTGCTGAATAGCGGGTTGGGCTACCTGAGGGTGCCCGTCGGGCCATTTCTCTTCGGTCATCAGGGCCACGTCCCCAATGGCGAATATATCCGTAAACCCCTGCACCTGACTGTAGCGATTAACCAGCACCCGGCCGCCCCGGCCCAGCACGTCGGCAGGCAGGCCCGCCAGTGGGTTGGCCTTTACCCCAGCCGCCCAGATGAGGTTATTGGTTCGGAGCGTAGAGCCATCGCTCATGGTTACAATCCGCCCGTCGAAATCTTTCACGCGGGTATTCAGCCGTACGTTTACACCCAGGTCGTGCAGGTACGTCAGCGCGTGCTCCTGCGACTGTTTGGACATGGGCTCCAGCAGTACCGGCCCCGACTGAACCAGGTAAATATCCATCATCCTGAAATCCAGTTCCGGATAATCCTTAGGCAGCACGGTTTTTCGCATTTCGGCCAGTGTTCCGCACAGTTCAACGCCCGTTGGCCCCCCGCCTACCACGACCACGTCCATGAACCCTTCTTTTTCATCGATGCTCTCTACGCTTAGCGCATCCTCGAAGTTTTGCAGCATCCGGTTACGCAGGGCAATCGCTTCGGACACCGACTTCATGGGGAGGGCCTTCTCAAGGATATTCTGCTGGTTGAAAAAGTTTGTTTCGGCTCCCGTAGCCATCACGAGGTAATCGTACGTAACCGACCCCAGTTCGGTATCCACTGTTTTATCGGCCGGCCGGACACCCGTTACGTTGGTTACGCGGATATGAACGTTCTTGCAGTTGCTGAATACGGACCGAAGCGGAAACAGGATGGCGTTGGCTTCCAGACCAGCCGTAGCCACCTGGTAGTACAGCGGCTGAAATTCGTGGTAGTTCTGCCGGCTTATCAAAACAACCTGAAACTCTTTCCGACCTGATAGTTTTCGGGCCAGCTTCAGCCCGCCAAATCCGGCTCCTACAATAACGACTCGTTTACGGTCTGTTTGGGGTATGTTTGGATTCATGTATGCGGTTTTACGAGGTTTGGTTTACGGTGTGAGGTTTGCGGTATTTGGTATTCGGCATACGCAAGCGAAATTGACGCGTCAGCTAACCATAGACTGAATACCGTAAACCGAATACGTCAACCCGTTTCAACTAACTAACCATACTGGCCTGTAGCACCCGCTCGTAGTACGCTTCGTACATCGGCAGGATGCGGGACAGTTCAAACTCTTTGGCTCTGGCCAGCGCATTTTCTTTAAACCGGGGCAGATTGGCCTCATCGAGGACGTACAGCGCATTTTTGACCATGTCGTCCACGTCGCCCACCGGGCTCAGAAAACCGGTTACCCCCTGTATGTTCAACTCCGGCAGTCCACCGGCGTTCGATGTGATCAGCGGCACCTCACACGCCAGGGCCTCCAGGGCGGCCAGGCCGAAACTCTCGTTCTCGGAGGGCATAATGAACAGATCCGCTACCGACAGCACTTCCTCAACCGCATCCAGTTTTCCTAAAAACCGGACCTGGTCGTAAATGTTCAGGTCGCGCACGAGCCGCTCAATGCGGGCACGTTCGGGACCGTCGCCCACCAGCAGGAGTTTGGCGGGGGTTTGCTGCTGGATGTGATAAAAAGCCATCACGGCATCGTCGATGCGTTTTACCCGTCGAAAGTTGGATGTGTGTACAATCAACTTTTCGTCGTTGGGGCAGATGGCTTTTTTGAAATGCTCTTTCTTCTGCCGGTTAAACCGGCTCAGGTCGATGAAGTTAGGTATCACCTCAATTTCCCGGTGAACCTTAAAGTGTTTGTAGGTGTCCTCCCGCAGATTCTCCGATACCGATGTTACCCCGTCCGATTCGTTGATACTAAACGTAACTACGGGTTCGTACGAAGCATCTTTGCCCACCAGCGTAATATCCGTACCGTGCAGCGTAGTCACCACCGGCACATTACGCCCCTGCGATCGTAAGATCATCTTGGCCATGTAAGCGGCCGACGCGTGCGGAATGGCGTAGTGAACGTGCAGTAAATCAACATCTTCGTTCATTACGACGTTAACCATCTCACTAGTCAGCGCCGACTCGTAAGGGGCATACTGGAACAGCGGGTAAGAGGGTATATTTACTTCATGGTAAAAGACATTCTCGTTGAAAAAATCGAGCCGGGGGGCTGCTGATAAGTAATGAAATGAATCTGATGCCCGTTTTTGGCCAATGCCTTGCCGAGTTCGGTGGCCACTACCCCGCTACCACCAAATGTGGGGTAGCATACTATACCAATTTTCATCGCGAGAGAACAAGTTTGTTCCTCAACAACAAATGCCGGCAAAAAGAATCCCGGAATGAACAAATCTACCCGGCAGGCCCCAACACGTAACATACAATTAACGTCAGCCCTCCCTTTTCGCTTTCCCATCCTTATCAAAATCCGTATTTTTGATAAAAAAAACCAGCATGGTGGCACGCCAGTCCGTTCCCTTCTCAGCTTTCGCGTTTGGCTTTCTGCGGCTCGTCCGGCTTCAGAACCTGCTGATTGTTGTGGCCACCCAATTGCTTGCCCGTTTGTTTATTATTGATACCAAGCCGAGTAGTCTTTTCCTGTTCCCGGATCGAAACTTCTGGCTACTATCGTTGTCGACGGTTTGCATTGCGGCTGCGGGCTACATCATCAATGATTATTTTGACATAAAAATCGACCTGGTCAACAAACCGGAGCGGGTTATTATCGGTCGTTTTCTCAAGCGCCGGATTGCCATGGGGGTACATCAGGTGCTCAATGTGGTGGGTTGTCTGATTGGTTTGTACCTCAGCAAATGGGTTTTTCTGGCCGATGTGCTGGCCGTTACGCTGTTGTGGTTCTATTCGGCCCAGTTTAAGCGGCAGCCGCTAGTAGGGAACATCGTTATTTCGTTATTAACGGCCCTGTCGCTCCTGGTACTGGCCATCTATTACCGCAATAATGCGCAGATGCTGCTGATCTATGCCTTATTCTCCTTCGGCATTTCGCTGATCCGGGAAATTATTAAAGACATGCAGGATATTCGGGGGGATGCCCGTTTCGGTTGCCGCACCATTCCCATCTTGTGGGGACTTCGCCGGACCAAGTACCTCCTCTACGGCCTGCTGGCTACCTTCGTCGGCTCACTTTTCTCCATCGCGGTGTTGCTCCATAACAACCAGCTCATTCTTATCTTCCTGCTGCTGCTGCTCCCCATTGGGTGGCTCACCTACCGGCTTATTCTGGCCGATACCCGGCGCGACTTCGGGTACCTCAGCAACCTCTGCAAGCTCATTATGCTGGTAGGTATTATCAGCATGATCTGGACGTAATGAATGATGAATGATGAATGATGTTATAAATAATAATTCATCATTCATCATTATACGCCGTTTACTCAAAGCTTTGGGCCTCCAAAGCCGTTGGTACCCTATTTTTATCTTTCTGTAAACCAGCCGTTTTTATCCATATGAAAGAATTACTTTTCTCGCTACTCACGTTCGTCGTTGTATCCGGTCCAACGCAGGCGCAGGATTGCTTCGGCATGACTTTTAAAACCGGCATGCAGTTCGAGATGAGTACGTTCGATGCCAAAAACAAACCCACCGGCAAAATCAGCTACAGTGTTAAAGACGTCCGCAAGGAGGGTAGCTCGACGGTAATGGATATGACGGCGCAGTTTGAAGAAGAAAAAGGCAAACAACGCCCACCCTACAGCGTTCGCTACACCTGCACCGGCGACGAACTCGTGGCTGATCTGTCCGGCATGATGCAGTCCATGCAATCGAACATGAAGGACATGGAGTTGAAGATGAAAATGAATAAGCTGGTTTATCCGTCCAAACTCAGCGCAGGACAAAAACTGAGCGATGGCCAGCTGGAAGCCGAGTTGATTACGAATGGCACTACCATGTCTACTATGGCTATGACAATAGCCAATCGGCAGGTAGATGGCCAGCAATCCATTACCACCCCTGCCGGTACGTTCGATACCTATAAAATTACGTCCGACATGAACATGGAAAACCGTGTGTTTGGTATGCCAATTCGTTCATCCATGCGCGTGGTTAGCTACCGGGCTTTGAATCAGATACTGGACGTTAAATCGGAAACGTATAACAAAAATGGCAAACTGATGGGCTACACCCTGCTGACGAAAGCGAATTGAAGCTGATAGAGCAGGCAATGGAAACAACGTTAGAAAAAGCAGGGGTAGCCGGAAAATAACCCCGTACCTTACGACTTGCAATCGGCTTCCTCCGCGCCATTTCGGGGGTTTTCAGTAAATCGCCGTCCAATTCGCAACTTTGTTGCAAAAAAGTGAGTTAAGTAGGCATTCGATTGCTGGTAGCATCGTACTTTTGCCTTGCTTATGAAAACAGACGACCTCTCCCGTAAAGCAGATTACATCGGTATTACCGGTTCCGTACTGTGTATTATACACTGTCTGGTTACGCCCGTTTTGCTGGTCTCGTCCTCCCTGTTGCAGGATTCTCCGCTCCGGGCTGGGTACTTGAGTCTGGACTATGTGTTTATCGGCATCAACGTCATAGCGGTCTATTTTGCTACCCGGCACGTTGTGTCGGTTCCGGTAAAACGAAGTTTGTGGGGGTTTCTGGCGCTGTTCAGTATCGCACTAGTACTTGAGCACGACATTCCTGTGTTTGCGTATGTTGCCTACGCTGCTTCGGCCGGGCTCGTCATTAGTCACCTGGTCAACATCCGGCAGCACCGGCTTACCCACGCGCACTAATTGGCGCTGAACGCCCGGTTCGTAATGAAGGTGTCGTCGGTAAGGGTTTTCAGGAAGGCAACCACCTGTTTTTTCTCGGCATCGGTCAGGGCAATACCCAAACGTCCGTTCTGTTTCAGTACTGGGTCGAGTGTTGAACCGTCTTTTACACCACTGCGGTAGTGGTCAATCACCTGTTCCAGCGTGGCAAAACGCCCATCGTGCATGTACGGAAACGTTTTCTCCACGTTGCGCAGGCTGGGTACCCGAAACTTGAGCCGGTCGGCTTCGTTGAGCGTAATCGTGTAACGGCCCTGGTCGTTGATTCCCTCACTTACGGGCAGGCCATTGTTTCGATAGCTTCTGTCGGTAAACAGATCCGTAGCGTGGCAGGCCGTGCACTTTTGCTGAAACAGCGTAAGTCCGGCCCGCTCATCGGCACTCAGGTCTCCCCCACTCTCTTTCCGAACAAACTTGTCATACCGCGAATCGGCCGATACGAGGGTGAGCATAAACTGCGAAATAGCCTTCAGAAATCGGGCTGTCGTAACCGTATCAGAGCCAAAAGCGGCTTTGAAAAGGGCCGGGTACCGGGGGTTTTTCTGCACCCGAGTCAGGGCATCCGCAAAGACCATGTCCATTTCGACCGGATTTTTGATGGGCGAGAGCGGTAACTCATCCAGGCTGGTAACGCCCCCGTCCCAGAAAAACTCACGGTCCCAGCCCAGGTTCTGGAGTCCCGGTACGTTACGTATCCCGAACCTACCGCCGATACCATGACTCAGCGGGTGGTCGGAGTGGCCAAAGCCCGCGAACTGCTGGTGGCAAAACCCGCAACTAACGGTCGTGTCGCGCGAAAGCAAGCGGATCGTAGAACAGGGCTTTCCCCAACGCCACCCCCTCCACGGTGGGGGGATTCTGGCTTAGCTGGTAGCTCATAGCCGGGAAATTAGCGGGTTGCCGAATCGTTACCGGTGTTGCCTGATACGCCACCCCACCCGGCTTTGTGGGAACGGGGCCGGGCGTGGGGTCAGTGGCCTGCTGGGTTTGGCAGCTCACCACCAGCGCAAACAACCCGCGCTGACCAGCAACCCGACTCTGGTGGGCGATATAGTCCCTACCCGAATCATAAGCGAGTCTGAATACCCGTGTAGGTGAACATCCGGGCGTAATTGTTGGCGATGTTGGTCGAGTACGGGTCAAACATCACGGATGCGTGTTGGGCAATGCTTAGTTTGGTTGGACCGTTGAACACCGTTAGGGCATCGGTCGTGAGCTGAACGGTTGGCGCAGAGGCAACCTGCACCTTTGCCACGTCATTATTGAAGGAGATCGTAACCGTACGCAGGTTATTGATGGTTTTCTTGCCATTATACCCACCCCCGAAACCCCCAACGTGGTAAAAAAACGTGTTGTTCTGCAGGGCGGGGGCCAGCGCCGATTGCCCTTCCAGCTTCATGAAGATATAGCCCGAATTCCATTCCCAGTACATACCATCGTTCAAACCCGGATCGAGTACACCGGTTCGTTTGCTGATATCGGCCAGACTACGCAGGCTGTCTACCCCAATCATAAAGGTCAGGCTCGTATAATCGCCCACGGGTATATTGGATAACGTAGCCGTCTGGGAAGCTGGTTTCTCCTCCTGAATCAGAAAATAACTGCTATCCTGCGGTACCACATACTCGCTGCCGTCCGCTTTGCGAAGCCGGATATTACTGACGAAGTAGTTGAACCTGGTGATGGTAAACGCTTCACCGGTGGCATTCTGGTACGAGCCCGTGCCAAGTTTCAGGTCGGATGCTCCCGCCACGTTATCGAACGCGACACGAAGCTTTCCCGTCGCAACGGTTGTACCGGGATTTACGGTGTCGCAGGAAAAAACGGCCAGCCCAATGGCCAATACGGCAAGCAAACCAATAGTAGCGGTTGTTTTCATAGTCTGTAGTATGTGTGCCTGTTCGTACCAAACAGCCTGCCTTTACCTAACGTAAACCAGCCGCAAATCATGCATATGGCTTGATTAAGTACGCCCGAAAAAGTACCCCGGCATCTGGTAGTGACAAATAATACCATTTACTCATAAATCATTCCGTTCGCTCAATAGGTTGGCCAGACTCTCAACCCGTTCTATAGATTTGATCCACTCGGTGCGGGCTGGTCGGCCATCATCATCGCGTTCTCTCTCTTCACGTCAAAAACCCCAATCATCATGAAAATCATTCTATCTGCAGTCAGTAGCTGTTTCATTGTGTGGCTGTTTATAAGCTGTCAGGATCACCGGACACCGGCTCCCCCCGACCCTGCGTTTACCACCACCACGCTGGCCACCGGCCTGGTTACGCCCATCAGCGTGGAGACGGATGCCAGTGGGCGCGTTTTTGTGGCCGAGCAGGGTACCGGCAAAGACGACGGTATGGTATCTGAAATCACGCAGGACGGTAAAAAGCATCCGATCATAACGGGTATTTCGTCACAAACCAACATTCAGAACGAACTTAATGCCGTCGACCATTTGCTGGTTGTGGGCAAAACACTTTATTTTCTGAGTTCGAAAGGACTTTACCAGATCGATTTATCGGCCTATAAAACGGACATCACCCCCGCCAGGCCGGCTTCGAGTCTCACTCCGCAGGATATTCATTCCTTTATTCTTGCGTACAATTTCAAGAACGATACCGGCGAATCGCACCCTTATAATTTAACCTCCGGCCCCGACGGTGCACTGTACATAACCGACGCAGCGGCCAACGCCATTATCCGCCGGTCAGCAACCGGAGATCTAAGCGTCGTAACCGAAGTGCCGGGTATTGCCAATCCCAATCCGGCTGGCCCCCCGCCCGGCCCGCCCTTCATTCAGTCGGTACCCACCGGCATTACCTACGATGGTCAGAATTTCATCATCAGCACCCTGCTCGGGTTTCCATTCCCGGCGGGAAAAGCAATCGTTTACCAGATGACTCCGGCCGGTACGCTCACCATTTATCAGCAAGCCTTCAATAGCCTGGTCGATATTGAGAATGACGGCAACGGCAAGCCACTGGTGCTCGAGTTTGCTGTATTTGGCCCAATGGGTTTTATGCCAAACACGGGCCGGTTATTGCGGGCCAACGGAGCAACCAGTACCGTACTGCTCGACAAACTGAACCTGCCCACCGATCTGAAAATTGGTGATGCCCACACCGCTTACATCACCAGTATGGGGAGTGGCTCCCTGTTGAAAATTACTTATTAGCCAATCACTCGTACATCTTCTCGTAGTACTCCCGCGCCATGCGGGCCGAGGTAAAGTAAGCTTCCACATCGTTCATGCTGCGGAGTTGAAGGGCCTGCCAGTCGGCGGGCCTTTCGTAATACATCGGCAGTATGTCTTCTTCCAGAAGCCGGAACAAATGGTTGCGGTCGTGCTCGTCGGGGTTGCCTTCCGGGGCCGTGGGTATGATAAAGGAATTCTGGTCTGGACCACTGTCTTTTTCGAACTCACAGATCCAGCCATCGTTGGTGGAGACGTTAACCGCCCCATTCATGGCCGCCGTCATGCCGCTGGTTCCCGAGGCTTCGCGGGGTACGATGGGCGTATTCAGCCACAGATCGGCCCCGTCTTTGAGGAGTTTGGAAAGGGACAGTTCGTAGCCGGTCAACACCGCCATACGCGGATAGAGGTGACTGAGGTAGTAAAGATGGTTGAACGTTCGGACCGCCCCTTCATCGAACGGGTAGGGCTTGCCGGCCCAGATAATCTGAAGCGGATAGTCACGATTCTTCATCAATCGGTTGAACCGTTCGCCATCCTGCGTAAGGAGGTCGGGGCGTTTGTAGGCTGCGAACCGGCGCGCCCATACCAGCGTCAGCACGTTGGGGTCGAAGAGTTTGCCTACCTGATCGGCCACCAGGGTAAACAACGGCTGTTTGAGGGCTTTTTTACGGGCTGCCATGGCCATACTGTTCCCGGTTTGCCGGGCCATTTCCAGCTCACCGTCGGCCCAGTACTGATGATTCTGGGCGTTGGTGATGTGCGTAATCGCGCAGATATCCGGGTAACCTCCCCACAGTCGACGCGACACGTCGCCGTGGAGTTTCGAGACCCCGTTGGCTCTCCGGCTCAGCCGAAGCGCTACCAGCGAGTGGTTAAAAATAGAATCGTGAATACCCGTGATCTGTCGAACCTCCTCCAGCGGGAGTTCACCGAAAAAACCCAGCTTCTCTAAAAAACCAATGTCGTGTTTTTCATTACCTGCTTCCTCGGGCGTGTGCGTGGTAAACACCATTCGCTCCCGTACGGCAGCCGCACTACCCAGCGTTTTGTAGAGGTGAAAAACCGCGGATACCGCGTGGGCTTCGTTCAGGTGATACACGGCAGGCTGGTAGTTCAGTTCGTCCAGAAACCGGGCCCCTCCCAGGCCCAGGAGCATACACTGGGCTACTTTCTTCTCCGAGTCTACGTCGTACAACCGGTACGATATGGAGCGGGCGGCTTCGTCGTTGCCATCCACATCGGTTGTCAGAAAAAACATGGGTACCGTGTTGAAATGCTTCGGGTCGAGGTAGAACGCCTGTACCCAGACCGGTCGCCCGGCTACGGTAATCGTGAAGCGAATACCCGTATCCTGCAGGAAAGCGTACATTTTCTCCCGAAACTGAACGCCCATGGCGTTATCGGCCTGACGAATCTGGTCGTAGTAGCCATACTTCCAAAGAATTCCTACGCCAATCAGATTCTGGCGCTCCTCGAAGGCACTTCTCATGTGCGATCCGGCCAGGAAACCAAGGCCACCGGAGTAGGTTTTCAGGGATTGGTCGATGGCGAACTCCATCGAAAAATAAACGACGGATTTCTGAAAAGCACTGGCGAAGGAATAAGGATGGCGAAACGCCGGTGGCAGTTGTGAAGCAGGCATGAGGGGGGTATACGAATAAAAACAGGATTAAACCTCAAATTTATTAGACCAAAGGGGAAACCAACCTATCCACCAACTATTTATTCGCAGAGCGGTACCGCCGGTGGCGGATTGAGTACCCCGTTGTACGAACTGGACTTGGCAACACCGCCCCGGCCACGGGGCTAACCGGGCAGAAAAGCCGAATTCCCGGTTTACCGTGCCTGCCGGCTCACCCTGTCGGTAAACAATCGTCTCTTGCCGGTGGTTATCTACCAATTCTGTAGATAGCCAACCAGCATGAGTAAGGGAGCCAGTCAACCTACCGTTCGCGAGACCGCCGACGATACCAAGAAGTACGAATTAGACACGAACCTGCCCGACGAAGCGCAGGGCAAAACGGCACGGGGCAAGCATAAAACCAAGCAAAGCACCGAAGACGAACACGATGCCACTGGTTCTGTGGAACACCCGCCTAAGGGCGACAACGCCCATCAGCAAACGACCGATTCGGACAATAGCTAACCCGGTTGAGGAACGGTTGGGAAGCCGTCGAACGATAAACTTACCACTACTTTCTGCGGCTTCTCACCCCTGTAACCTTCTATGTCGCCATCAAACGGTTTGGGTGTTCCTCCTAGCAGGCCACCAGTCTGGCACATCAATTCCAGGTCCTTCATGGCGACCGGTTATTTCGGTATCACAGTTAGCCACCTGAAACCCGCATTCCAACCATGAGCAGCGCTTTTTTGAAAAACGAAACGGCTGATGCCCCCGTCGTTATCCCGGCGCGGGCACCCCTGCCACCCGGCACCACCAACTACGTTACGCCCCGTGGCCTTGCTCTGCTCCGTGATGAACTCAGCGAACTGGAGGCTCAACACAGTCAGATTCAGACGGATAACAGCGAAGAGAATGATCGCATGCGGCAGCTGGCTCTCCTGAACGGAAAGATTGGCAACATCAATCAGCGAATTGCCAGTGCCCGGGTTGTGGACCCCGGCAATCAACCCCGTGACGAAGTTCGGTTCGGAGCTACGGTAACCCTGCAAACCCGCACGGGTAAAGAAGCGGGGAAGACGCGCCGGTTTACGCTGGTTGGGGTCGATGAGGCCGATGCCTCAAACGGACTTATTGCGTTTACCGCACCCATTGCCCGTAGTATGCAGGGCAAACGCGTTGGCGAAACCATTGCCCTACGAACAGTGAAGGGGGAGCAGGAACTAATCATTATCGCTATCACGTACGCCGGTGAGTAAGCCCGCATCAATCGGTTAGCGTTTACCCTGTTTTTCCCGCAGGCAATACCTGCTCCAGGCTTTGACCCGCAGCAGCCGCGCTGCCAAACCGGACAATACCCAGACATCCACTTTACCGGGCAGCAGGTGATGCGTGACGCATTTCCAGTCCCACCGCCATACGGGGTTTAAAACCAGTCCATGGGCTAACAGCGTCGGTTTCGGGCAGATCGAGGTATTTTTTGTAGTCGCGTTTTTTCAGGTGAAGACCCAGAAAAGCCGACACGAAGTGCTGGTTGATGTTATTGATCCGGGATTCGTTCCAGGCCAGTTCAGCATAATGCATGTACTCTTCGGCGGGTACACCGGGCAGGAGCGATGCCGCCGGTGGTGGGTTGGGTGCTACATTGTGCCGGGCGTTAACGTAAGTTAGCAAGTAACGGTCGGCGTTGACAGCCCCCTCGTATATGGCTTTTATCCCTTTTTCGTAGCCCGACACGTCATCTTTACTCCCGGCCACAAACAACGTGGGCAGGGTAAGTCCCGCCAGTCCGGCCGCGTCCCAGAAACCACGCTCCATTCCCCAGGGGGCAAAGGCTACCACGGCTTTGATGCGGGCGTCGAGCGACGCTTTGTACGTGGGCGAGTTCATGGTGCGGGGCTCCAGCGCGGTGCTGCCACCGGCAAGCTGGCCAAATGCGGTCATGGCCTGGGGGCTAAAACCGGCCCCGGTTGCATTAAGGGCCCCGTACCCGCCCATTGAATAGCCAACCAGCGCGGTGTTGCCGGCATCCAGTAACCCGGCCAGAAACGTACTGCCCGATCTGGCACCAAGGCGCGCCATTTCGTTCAGCACGAACAGGTCGTCAGTAGCGCGGTTGACCAGCGTACTGGGAAAACCAGCCAGGTCGCGGTAGGTTGATTCGGTATGGCCAATGGCCACTACCACGTAGCCTTTTGAGGCCAGGTTTTCGGTTAAGTAGGTAAGCAGCAACCGCGACCCCGGATAGCCATGCGAGACGATAACCAGTGGATACGCGCCCCCGCTGGCATCGGGTTCGGCATCCCGACTGGCACGCCCCGTAAAGGTAAACGGAATGAGTGGGCGCCTGGGATCATTGGCCCGGCCAAACACTTCTTCATAAGTCACCATTGCTGGTTTGTTGGCTGGCAGCCGGGCCGGATACCAGATTTCGAGGGTCAGGGGTCGGTCGTACAGCGGGTGTTTTCCATCAGTCTGATGCAGCACATCAATCTGCGCCGGGTGGGTTACGGTTAGCGTACGCACCCCAACGGTATAGGTACCACGCGGGGTCAATTCGGGTGAATTGGGCAGCGGATCGCCGATAACGAAGGTGTCGCCGGTCGTTTGGGCCGTAGTGGACACGCCTGTTCCCAACCCAATGAACAGGGTAAATACGGCGTAAAAGAGGTTCGTTTTCACGGATGTACGTAAAGGGTGTTTTGTCTGTACGGCTTGGCAACTACGTTTAGAACCAACGCTTGGGCCGGTTGCTAAAGGTGGTCAAGTTACCAGCAAAACCGGTTAAACAGAACAGCGAACCGATATTGATGCGAAGCCAGTAACCGGTAAAGCCCCGAATCGGCCGTTTTACCCGTGCAACGTGCGAACCGGACAAGAAATCCCGGCAAGTTTACGTGCCCCTTTACACGCCTGGCAGCAGCGGATGACCCCATCAGGCAATGCTGTATGTTTTCCGCAATTACTGATTGCCAGGCCAAGATGCCCTGCTTTGCTGACGCATCCACCCGGTAGCTACCTAACAGTCGCACCGAAGCAACGGGAATGTACAGGTAACTTTGCTCCAACGGTCTGACAAACGCGGCCAGATTACGGGATTAGTACGGCATTTTCGCGCCCTCCGCGGCATGTAGCATGGGTATCGGTGGTCCAGTTATCGTTGGCCGTGTACCGATAGTCGTAGATAATCTTACCCGTTTCCGTACTGACAGCTACGTATTCGTCCTGCTGAATCCAGTCAGAGTAAAGTAATATGCCCTTACTGTTATCGGCATTTTCTTCGTATACCCGAATCATAGCGCGCGTGCGTCCCTTTACATAACCCTTCTCTACGTCGGCACTGCCTTTCGTTATCCAGGATGGGAGCACTGCCAGGGTAGCAACAAGCAGTAGGTATGTGGTGATAACTGACGTTTTTTTTAACCAGAACATGGGTGTATGGATTTAGTAAAATGCTGATGTACCCAATACAGCTTACTTTTTCAAACTTGTCCGGCTACCTTGCCCCCACGAAGGAGACTTGGTTGACGGCCACCTGAAAACCGGTGTTGCGCTTTAACTATTCGTACACTTTACTAGTTCCCTAAGGACTTCACAAACGGCGCCAGGCCGTTGTTTTTACCTGCGTTGAGACGATAGACTCCACTCATGTACCAGAAACAAGACAAATTGTTCTCAAAACGGGTAGAAATCTATTTGTTCTCACGAATAGTAACGCAAAATCGAAAAAATATCAGGGAATGGAAAGCAACTCAAGCATGAATCAATCAATGGATCCCGGTAAAATACCCATGGGCGTGGTGGGCTTAGGCCTGATGGGGTGCAGCATCACTACCTGCTTTCTCATAGCCGGGCATCCGGTGGTGGCCGTAGCGCCCCTGCCAGCGGATATGGAAACGGCCGAACCCCGCATCCGGGAACACCTGGTCAAGGCATTCCACGAAGGACTGGTCACCAGTACGCCCGAATGGTATCTCCAGCGGCTCGTGGTTACGGAGGACTATGGGCAATTGAAAGACAGCCG
Organism: uncultured Cytophagales bacterium; assembly: GCA_963782245.1. GTDB lineage: Bacteria > Bacteroidota > Bacteroidia > Cytophagales > Spirosomataceae > Spirosoma. The sequence continues at coordinate 24,144 of CAWAJC010000018.1, read as the reverse complement.
GGTGGTGATGGAATGTACCCTCGAAAGCATCGCGATTAAACAGTCGGTTTACGAAAAAATAGAAGCTGTCGTTGCCGACGATGCCCTGATCACGAGCAACACCTCAGCCATACCCATCAGCCTGCTTCAGCGCGAAATTCGGTTACCCGCCCGTTTTCTGGGGTTGCACTGGTCGGAGCCATCGCACACGACCCGCTTTCTGGAGGTGATTTGTGGTGACCTGAGCGATGTACCGACCGCCGAATGGCTCTACGAACTGGCGCACTGCTGGGGAAAAGAACCTACGCTGGTCCGGAAAGATATCCGGGGCTTTATTGCCAACCGACTCATGTATGCCATGTACCGGGAAGCCTTCAACCTGGTTGAAAACGGGTACGCAACGGTTGAGGATGTGGACCGGGCCTGCCGGAACAATACGGGTTACTGGATGACGCTGGTGGGCGTTTTCCGGTGGATGGACCTGACGGGTGTGGCAGCTTACCATACCGTTATGAAAGACCTGTTCCCAACCCTTAGCAACGAAACGGAGATTCCTAAACTGATTGACGATATTGTGACAGCGGGTGGCAAAGGGGTTTCGAACGCCCAGGGATTTTACGACTACACCCCCGACGAAGCCAGGCTCTGGAAAGAAACCTACGAAGAATTCAGCTACGATATTCGCCGGTTGGCCCTCAAGTATCCGGCCGACGTCGTAAAAAAGAAACTGGCGAAGCCCGATGAGGAAGACCCCCGGAATACCTGATCTGACCAGCCCGGATAGGTGTCTGATATAGGGCGCCTTTCCCTCAATTATTGATTGGTTTCAGGTTGTTTTTCGGTATCCATCCCCTCGATGTCTGGCCCTGTTCGTTGGTATACACGACGTAAATAAACCCGTTCCGGTCGTCCAGCGCCGTTAGTTTAGCGTTATTCCAGATATTGAGGTTTGCCGCCCGTCGGGTAGCGGGGTCAGGCTCATTATGAAAGTACGCATACTTGGAACGTAACGTATAGCGTTTCCTCCCCTCGCCCGGGAGGGATTGGTCCGTATCCGGTTGCACCGGATCGCTAGCCGTAGGTTCACTTTCCCGTTTGGTAATCTGCGGTTTAGAAGGAGGTTCGGGTCTTTGCACGGTTGCTTTTTTCGGTGTAACCGGCGCAGGCTCCGGTTTTCGGGCCACGGGCTTGTCCTCCTTCTTAACAGCCGGTACCCTGGCCGTTTTCGGTCTTTGGTTATCCTCCTGAGTATCCTTATCGGGTTCGACCGGGGTAGTTTGGGTTGTGTTTGCACGAACTGTCCGGTCAGTGTCTGGCCTTAGCTGCGAGTACACAGCCCAGCCCCCCAGGCTTATCAGCAGCACTAGTCCCGCTACCCAGACGGGCTTTGGCAAATGAATGGGGAACCGGCGGACCGGGTCAGGGTGGTCGTCCGGGCGCTTGGGCCGTAGTTTGGCATTGGAAACCGGTGGGCGTGGGATTACGGCCTGAACGGTTTTCACTTTGTCTGTCAATGCGTTGATTTCAGTATCTTTCTGTACCAGCAGAGTCTTCATTTCTTCTTCGTGCCGCTCACTTTCGATTGCCCGCTCCTGGTAATGGCGCACCAGATTAAGCAACCGCCCGTTTTCGCCCTCCAGCACCGCAGCACTGGCTACCTGTTCATTGTCCGTTTTAACGGCCAGTGTGCTACCCCGTATAATGGCATCGTGCAGAGCTACGCCGGTACTGAACCTACGGTCGGGGTCTTTTTCCAGACAGGTGGCAATAACGGACAGTAACCAGTCCGGCACCTGCATTTCCCGTTCCTTCCGGTCGTCGGGCCAGGTACTGGGCAGGCGCTCCCGGCGCAGGGACAGCACATCGGGGACGGGGGTTTCGAGGTGCGCCACCATCACGGCGTTGCGGGTGGTTTCGCCTTTATCGCGCAACGGAAACGGAACACTGCCGGCCAGCAACTCATACAGGATAATGCCGTAACTATACACATCCGTCTGGAAAAGCATACGCCCTTCGTTCTGCTCGGGGGCCATAAATTCAATGGCCCCCGCGTGGCGCAGACTGGTACGCCGTTGCTCATCGGACATGGCGGCCAGGCCAAAGTCCAGCAGGACGTAGTTGCCGGTATTGACATTGAATTTGACGTTGTTGCTTTTAATATCGCCATGCCTGACTCCTACGGTATGGCAGTGAGCCAGGGCGCTGGCCAGCTGGTCCGCCACCTTAATCACTTCCCGAAGTTCGAAAACAGGTTCGTGCGGGGGTTGTAGTAGCTCTTCCAGATCGGGACCCTCGATAAACTCCATCTCAATGAAAGGAAAGGACCCGCTTTCCGTAATGCCTGAGCTAAGAATTTTGACCACGTTGGGGTTAGCCTCTTCGTTGACCTTCTTGAGCTTTTCGACTTCGTTCTGAAAATCGCGGAAGTTTTTGTCCTCATCACTTTCCGTATGAATCGGCGTTGGCAAAATCTTTACCGCCGTAAAAATCTCACCAATTCGTCGCCCCTTGTACACAGAGCCCTGCCCACCGGTACGGAGCGCCCCCATGTTTTCCAGCCCTTCGGCTATCGTAAATAGTCTGCCCATGGTAATCTTTAGTCCTGTTGGGGTATATAACTAAATTCGAGCACTACTGATTCTCCTAAAACTACCTGATCACCTTCCAGCAGCGGATGCCCAATTTGTGTGGAGAGCAGCTTTGTGGGCGTATCGGCGCCGGCCGATCGTATTTTGACCTTGTTGCGGGGCGGAACCCCGCCTTCATCCGCGAAGAGCACAAAACCGCCCGACTCCCGGTCCCAGTCGATATGCGCATGCTGTCGGCTAATGAATCGGTTGCCTTCATAGGCACTCTGGGCGGGGAAAGCAATGGTGTTGATCCGAACAAATCCATCGTTTACCTGCGCCCTCTTTTCCCGGCCAATGGTAACCGGGCTTTTGGTGGCGGCAAGGGTATACACGTCTTTTTCCGCTTCGCCACGCAGCACCCGCAGGTAGGCCGTGGTGTGCGCCTGAAGCGAAGCCGACGGGGTCCTCATAAACAGGGCAACGTCTAAAACCGGACTCTTAACTGCGTTGGTGGGCAGATCGTCAACAAAGGTCACGTCCAGTTTCCAGGCTGCGGGCAGGTCGATGGCAAAATCATCTGCCACCTTCTGCACTTCTGCCTGGAATCGCCCTGGTTCCTGACGGTAAACAGCCGCTTCGTACAGGTGCTGTCGTGGGCCGGAACAAGCCACAAAAAGCTGTAGTTCGTTAATGTGCTGCCCTTCTCCACTCTCTACCTGCTGTAGCATTTCTTTCAAAAACTGCAGTAACGCTGCCCGCAGGCTTTTCACATCCGGCGGGTGGCTGGCAGACCCGGTTCTTAGAAAATCAAACATGACACCATTCGTTAAGGTAATTAGGCCTATTCATTCGGCAGGCTAAAGGCTATCAACCGGTTTTGAGTTGCTTTGGGTACACCATCAAAACCGTTGATATACCCTTTCTGCCGTAAATAAGGGATGACGTGTTTACCGGCCAGATTAACGGCATCGCGTGACCCCTTCGTTGCTTCTATCCGTATGCACACAACCATGTGTCCGGCCCCCGTGGCCTTCGGAGCAAAAAAAACGTACCAGCCGTCATTGATCCGCCTGTTTTTCCAGATCCGCTCCGGCGTACCCGTTTTACCCGCTACAGACATGCCCAGCTCCCCCGTACGGTTGGCACTCTGTTCAATCATGTACCGGGTCAGCAGGTCAGCGTAGGCCGGGTCATTGGCTAGCGGCAGACCTTTGCCGGGCGTTTGCGGCCTGCCCCCTATGGCCATTGTATACCGGCTGGGCATCAAGACACCCTTATTGGCAACACCCGCAGCCAGCCGGGCTACGGCAGCCGGCGTCGCCGTCAATTCTCCCTGGCCCCAGGCCATTCCCGAAATACCCATGGCCCTGGTCCGTCGGATGTTAGCCGGATTATACCGCGGCCTTGTGTCGAACTCCGTTTTCTGCCACAGCTGCCACCATTTTTTCTCCTGGTCTGGACGGGCATATTTCTCGTAGTAGTACCCCCCCACGCCACGCAGGTACATCCCCGTTTTCATGTACAGCCCGGCCATCTGGTTCTGTAGCCTGGCTTCGTTGGCCAGCTTAATGAAATACACGTTGTTGGAGTGGACAATAGCCCGCTTCAGGTCGATGCGGCCCGTTTCATCAGGCTCGCCACCGCCCGTTCGGATACGCTCGCTGGGCCTGACAGTAAACGTTTTCCCGGCGGCCGACAATCCTATCTTGTTAAATGCGGCCAGGGCCGTAAGCACTTTGACCGTTGAACCGGGCTGCGTGGCGTGAGTGAACCCAAGGTCGACGCTTGTATGCCAGCCTGGCAGCCTGTTTTGCTCAGCAAGTGTCATGGTAAGCTCGTCTTCATCTTCTACGGGGGGCAGTGGATACAGCGCGGAGGCCAGTACATTGCCCGTAGCGGATTCCATAACCACCACCGATACCCTGTTGTTATGCAGGGATGTATCCTGCGCAACGGACTGCTGCATACGGATTTGCAAGTCGGCATCGAGGGTCAGCTGCACATCCCGGTTTCTTTTTTTGAAGGCGTCTACCTGCCGACTGCTGATGCCCGACAGCAGTAATGGAGCCAGGGCGCTGTAATCCCGTTTGTACACGGTCATTGACTCCAGGTGCCTGGGCAGAAAGCGGTTTTCCCGGTACCGGGAGGCCATGACCGGGTAGGCAGATGTGGGCGCAGAAAATCCCCGCAGATCGGCTTCATGCCGGTATTCCCCAAAATAACCATTTGTACCACCCCTGAATACGTCTGTGTTTGCATTACCTACCCAGAAAAACAACTGTTTGTTCAACGGGTAGTAACGCTCCTGCCGCTTACGTACGGCAGAATCCAGGTTGTACGTCCTGCGCCCGTCTGGAAACAGCCGGTCGTACTGCTTGCGGATAAGGTCGGGATTTCCCGTAGCCAGGATGCGGCCCTCCCGGTCGTAGAGCGAACCGGCCTCCAGCCTGTTCATCAAAATACGGATGCGGGGGTTATAACTAAACAGGCGCGTACCACTCCGGTCAGCCACCAGGGCGGGCTTTACAATCCAGCTCCCCCTATCGGTCAGGTACGGAACCAGGTTGGCAACGAGCAGTACCAACCCCGCGCAGGCTGCCAACAAAGCCGGGATGGTATTCTTATCCTGCTGAGTAGCCAGATACGTCATCTGAACGGCTGTTCCCCGCAGCCCGGAGGCCGATAGTAACAAGCCAGCAGCCAGAAAGTTGACAACCAGTGAAGAGCCGCCGTAACTGATAAAGGGAAGCGCTACCCCCGACAAGGGCAGGGCACCCGTAGACCCCCCCGCTATGAGCAGGAACTGGATGAATGTGCTGAGACCAATGCCGGTGCAGAGATAAAACAAGAAAGGTGTTCCCGTTTGCCGACCGATAACAAACGAACGATGCAGGTAGATCAGGAATAACAGGCACACGCTGATCATACCAGCCCCACCCAGGGCTTCGCCCATAGCGGGGAGTACCATATCGGTATGGGCCGCCGGAATAGTGCGGGAAAATCCGCGCCCGGCCCCCTGCCCTGTCAGCCCTCCGGATGCTATGGCCCAGATTCCGTTGGCGACGTGGTCCCCCCCGTACACCTCGTTGTTCCACGCATCTTCCCAGATAGCCCTGCGCTCCACTAGTCGCTGCACCGGACCCGGAAACAGCGTATCGATAAAGGGGAGCTGGTCAATCAGCAGAAAACCGGCCATAACTACCAGGGCCATCAGGGCCGACTCGCTCATGAGTTTGACGGGCAGCAGCCGGGCCAGCAGCAGCCCCCCGGCCGTAATGCCGGTAGCCAGCCAGCTATCGTTCAGCAGCCAGATGGCCAGCACGTAAAAGACCACGGTACCAGCCATGATACCAAAATCGCCCCGCGAGAACGAGAATAGAATGATAAACGTGAAACACAGTACCAGGGCCGGCCCCAGATCGCCCAACACCAGAAAAAGAAAGATGCATACCCCAATAGCCAACAGACTGAACGAGAAAAAAGCCCATCGTTTTTGCCAGCGGTGGTATTCCCGGATAAAGGTTTCGTTGGTGGCGAAAAAACCGGCTAAAAAGAGAATAACCGAAAACTTGACGAGCTCACTCGGCTGGAAACCAAACAGGTTTACGTGCACACCACTCCCCTCCGGGCCGCTGCCGAACAAAATTGTTGTGCCCAGAAGAATCATGGCCCCTGCCACCCAGGGCCATCCGTTGGCCGCCCGGGGCGTATGCCTGAACAGGAGCAATCGGTACAGGGCTGAATCGGGCGTGAACCGGCGCAGGTTGACAAACAGCAGCAGCACCAAACCACTCACCCCGATCCCGAAATACAGCAAGGTATCCCGGGCCAGAAACCGATCCCGAAGCGGATCCTGCAAGCTGAGCAGATTAAGAAACGATAACCCCGTCAGGAGCATGATTACGGGCAGAAAGAGCTGATCCAGCCGGGGAAACCGAAGACTCACCAGAACATGAATGCCCAGAAACGCACCAAAAAAAACACCGGCAATCAGCCAGTACCAGTATTCAAATTCAGCGGGGGTTCTGACGATAAGTGCTTCTTCCTTTTTGAGCATGAGGTAATCCGGGGTTGAAAAAAGCCGGAGGGTGTGCGGAGCCTGATAAAAGAGAAACGTTTCCGGTTTAGTCAGGGATGTTACGCCCTGCGAACGGCCAAACTCATACCCTGGCTGCACGGGCAATACCTCAAAAGTGCGGTTTGCGGGTAGGTTAGTGAAGGCAAAGCTTCCCTGGGCATCGGTTCGGGCAAAAGCCGTTAAACCCGTCAGGTGGCGTTTACTGCCCGGCTTCAGACCGTGGATGAGCAAGACCCCCGGCCGGGTTTCCGTTTTTTCGGCTGGCTCCTCTCCGACCCCTTCCGCGTCCGTACCCTCCGGCACAACCATTCGCAACCGCACCAGTACCCCCGGCACCGGCTCACCCGTTTCCCGGCGAACGGCACCCGTGAGACCGTACCCCCGCTGTCCGGCATCGGCTACGGCTGGCAGTGGCTGCGCGGCTGCCAGCACGGTACGAAGCTGCAGTGAATCATCGTGGGTTAAGCCCAGCAATGACCGCGATAAAGTTGCCCTTCTTTTGAAGGAACGTCCTCCCTCCGCAAAGGCATCATCGGCCAGCACCCAAAACCGTTTTTTGTTTAATTCACCCAGGTTATCAATACCCGACGAATCAGCAGCTCGGGCACGGGTGAAGGCATCCTGGATAAAGCCAATATCCCGTTTTTCATCGAAATAGTAACCTTTGGTGAGCAGACGACCCAGAGCCTGTGGACCATCGGGCGCGTTCAGGTTTACGATTGTGCCCCGTTTCAGCCCATTTTCTACCTCACTAAAGTCAGTCTGCAACACCGGCAGTAACGTATAGAACAGCAATCCCAATACGGCCGCTATGAGCGCCAGTAAGAAGCGCTCTGTATGCCTGCCGTTTTTTGGGACCGTTTGCTGACTCATACTGCCTGTTCCTTTAGTTTAGTTAACTGGTTTATCCGTTGTGTCCCCCGGCGTTTTAGGCTGAGTGCCATTCGGCCTGTTACCCTTTTTTGTCGCTCAGCAGGCTACCCGACGTGCCCAGTACGGGATGGTTTGTCGTGGTACACCAGCACTACCGTGATGTTGTCCTGACCACCCTTTTCATTGGCGGCCTCAATCAACGCCTTTCCCCGGTCGGCCAGCAATCCGGGTCCCGTTACAATAGCCGTTATTTCGTTCTCAGGCACCAGGTCGGTTAGTCCGTCACTGCACAGCAGCAGCAGGTCGCCCGGCAAAAAAGGCGATTGCCCGGTTTCGATATAGTCGTCCGGCTTTTCTATGTACTGGGTAAAACCCAGCGCCTTATCAATTTCGTTACGCTTGGGGTGGCGCATGGCCGCCTGTTCCGACAGCCGACCCGTATCTTCCAGAAAGCCGACGAATGAGTGGTCTTTCGTTATTTTTATCAGGGACTCATCCCGGAGCAGGTACAGCCGGGTATCGCCAATGTGCGCGTACAGAAACTGGTTATTTTCAGTGTCTACGAGAGCCAGCGTTACCACACATGCCATGCGGTTATACGCCCGGTTGAGCTGTTTCTCGGCAAAAATCCGTTCGTTCGCCAGAAGCAGGGCGGTTCGTAACCGGGCGGCTGGCTCGTGGGCTGGTTCGGTGAAGTGGTCGAGAATCGATTGCCGGGCTATGGCAGCAGCTACCTCACCATGGGCATAGCCCCCCACTCCGTCAATAACGCAGGCGATAATAAACGTACCATGCTGGATGCGCTCCGCAATAAAAGCATCTTCGTTGTTTTGCCGCACCCGCCCGGTGTCCGTTAAGCCAATAAGATTGTCAGCCATTCCGGTTATGGGTTTTGCGTATGTCCATAAAATTAGCCACCAGTAGTATAAGGCTTACGCCCAACAAAGCCAGGGATAAAATAGCCGACATCGCTTGTTTATGGTTTAAATACGTTAATACCGACAATGCCATTCAGAAGTATTTTCGAGTTGAAGGGCAACTCCACCCAATACGTCGTTTTCACATCACTGCGCGCCACTTCGTTTTCATTCAGCAGCGTTTTCTCACCAAACGAAGCCAGGTAAAAACGGGTCTCGGCCGGGTTATACCGAATGTGCAGGTGGGGCGTATCGACCCAGCCGGAAGGTACCTTAAAGGTTGCTGAGGTTTCGTCGAAGTCCCCCTCCCCCGTCACCATCGTATCTTTTTCCACAATAAAATACTCCATTTTACGACCGGCATAGGCTTTGTCGGGCAGGATGGTTTCCAGACGGGCCAGTCGGGTCTGGGCGGGTACTACCGCCTGTTCGTTCGCATACCGAAGGTCATCGGCGTACGGAATTTCGTAGTACCCCTCACTGTAATAGGTAAATCCTTTGAGGATGTCCTGGTTGACATCAAACGTTTCGGCAATACCGGTTTGGCGCGGAATAAACGTGACCCGAACGTTTTCTTCCCTCTGTTCCGTGTCCGGCAGCAGCTTCCCGATAAACCCGATATCCCCACGCACATAGTCGGGGTGGGATACAAACCGGAATACCCACTTGGTGGCCGAGGGTTCAACCGTTTTTCCGGACGCGCGGTACGTGGCTAACTGCTCGTAAAACGACTTGACCGACTCCTGCGCAATCAACCCGAATAGCCCCTGTTTGGTAGACATAAACGCCTGATAATCGTCCAGGTTCAGGCAGATGATGTATTCGTGGTAAAAAACGATTCGGTTGCCAAAAGACAGTTCCCCGATGGACTCCTCGAATTTGTCGGTTATGTACCGATACACCTTATCGGGCGTGGGTGTTGGGAGGTCATCCTCAATGGCCGAATCCTTGAATAACCAGCTTTGCAAGCCCAGGCGTTGCCAAAGGGACGTTTTCTCTTTCATAAACCTGTTCCGCAGCAGGCGGCTGTTCTCTAAGAACCAGCCAACCTGGGAGTTGTTTCAATGAACAATCCTGCGGAACCACGCCCTCCCCTCCCGACCTGGTTATCCAGGCTTTTCCTGCCCTGCTTTTCCCCCGCCCCGGCTCCCAAATGCATCTGGATCAGGCACCCGTAAAACACCCACCCCCCGGCAGTAGTTACCCAACAGGTGTCTCCTTCTCGCACAATGGGACTTTTTCGGAAATTAGCCTTACCTTTCCCTACCGGGCCGGACCGTAGGCTACCCGGCAGGAACTCACTTTTTTAATCTGTGATTGCTAACTCATCTCACCTCCGAACGGTCAACGTAACCCGTTACGCGAAGCCCCTGCGCGAAGGGGGCTCGCTCCCCGCGCTGGTCGAAGCCGACGATGGGTTTCTATACGTCCTGAAGTTTCGGGGGGCCGGGCAGGGCACCAAAGCACTCATTGCCGAACTGATTGGGGGCGAGATTGCCCGTGCGCTGGGACTTCGGATACCGGAACTGGTCTTCGCCACGCTCGATGAAGCCTTCGGCCGTACCGAGCCGGACGAAGAGATTCAGGATTTGCTGCGGGCCAGCGAAGGGCTCAACCTGGGGCTGCACTACCTGTCCGGGGCTATTACCTTCGATCCTATCGTGAACCGGGTCGATGCCTGGCTGGCCTCGCAGATCGTGTGGCTGGACTGCCTGATCACCAACGTGGACCGCACTGCCCGCAACACGAATATGCTCATCTGGCACAAAGAACTCTGGCTGATCGACCACGGCGCGGCCCTTTATTTTCATCACTCTTCCCAACACTGGGCCGAGCAGAGCCGCCGGGCTTTTTTGCCGATCAAAGACCACGTGCTGCTGCCCTTCGCGACCGAATTACGGCGTGTCGACGCGGAGTTTCGCCCGATTCTGACACCTGAGCGCATCGAATCCATCGTGGCGCTCATTCCCGACGACTGGCTGACCCAGGAGCCATCGGCCGAGTCGGCCGAGGACCAGCGGCAGGTGTATGTGCAGTTCCTGGTGGCCCGACTGGCCACCTCCGAAACCTTTGTCAACGCTGCTATCGATGCCCAACAAGCACTTGTTTGAGTACGCCGTTATCCGGGTCGTGCCACGCGTCGAACGGGAAGAGTTTCTGAACGTCGGCGTCATAGTATATTGCTCGGCGCAGGGGTTCCTGCAAACGAAGTTTATGCTGAACGAACAACGACTCCGTCCCTTTTGCGGTGAGCTGGACCTGAACGAGCTGCACGAGCGCCTGTGCGCTTTCGAGAAAATATGCGCAGGCCGGATGCAGGGTGGTCTTATTGGCCAGCTCCCCATAGCCGGGCGTTTTCGCTGGCTCACCGCCACGCGTAGCACTGTTGTACAAACCTCGCCGGTGCACCCCGGTTTGTGTACCGATGCGGGCGAAACGCTGACCGATTTGTTCGATAAGCTGGTTGCCTGAATCAGCGGTTCGTACGGTTCACCAACCACGGCCAACGAAAGCAGGTTGTCGGGTTACGGACTGCGCTGCAACAGGGCCAGAGTTCGCTGGTCGGGCTGGCCGCCATAATAGCGCTCCAGGACTGCCTCAAAAACGGGATCGGCAGACTCAACTTGACTGAACAGGGTCATGCAGGAGTGTAGCTTCAGATCGTCCGGACTGCCCAGAATCTGATTGGCCGTCTTGCCCTCAATGGCGAGCAGGGCCTTCGAAATTTCGATGAGCCGACTGCCCAGAACCGGGTGCTCCAGGTAGTCACGGGCTTCGTCCAGGTTATGGAGCGCGTAATATTTTGCCGTCTCACTAAACCCCAGGCCCGCTATCTGCGGAAAGATGTACCACATCCAGTGGCTTTGTTTCTTTCCATGCCTAATTTCGCCCAGCGCCCGATTGTAGTCATCGACCTGGGCATCCAGAAATCGCTTTAACCCTTTGTCTGAATGCATAGCGATATGGTTTGTTGTTTATTCATAAAAGTTTTCGGCGGGCTTTTGTTTCGTATCAATCGCTCATTTTTTACCATTCTCACCATCGTCAACGCCATGAAAATACGCACAGCACTTCTCACTGGACTGGCTATTCTTTTCAGCGCACCCAGCTTCGCACAGGCACGTAGCGATGCCTTTCTGACGAAGCTGTTTTCAACCAACACGAACCCGGTTTTTCAGGAAGTCAGCCGCCACCCGGATACCTACCGGCTCCAGGTTATTTATACGCAGATAAACCGGGATAAAAACAATACTCCTTCCTTTACGAACTACTATTTCAACGTCGACAGTACGGTTTACTTCAATCCGGCCTCCACGGTAAAACTACCGCTGGCTTTGCTGTCGCTGGAGAAAATTAACTCCCTGAACAACCCCGCCATCACGAAATTTACGGCTATGCAGTTCGACAGTGCCTACCGTAAACAAACGAGAGAATGGCGGGACGAGACGGCGGAAACAGGTTATCCGTCCGTGGCCCATCTGATAAAAAAAGCCTTGCTGGTAAGCGAGAACGACCCCTACAGCCGCATGTATGAGTTTGTGGGGCAGGGCGAAATCAACCGGTCCTTACACGCTAAAGGGTACCTCGACACCCGTATTACCCACCGCTTTGTGCGGATGACGCCCGACGAAAACCGGCATACCAACCCCGTTCGGTTTATCGACAAAGCCGGAAAAACGATTTACGCCCAGCCCGCAGCCTACAACGAAACGCCGTTCGATTTCAGCCGGGTGGCCAAACTCGGCAAGGGCTACATGACTGGCAACGACAGCCTGGTACATGCCCCTTTCGACTTTACCGAACGCAACAAACTCCCGCTCGAATCGCTCCAGCAGATTTTGCAGTCGGTCATGTTCCCGTTGTCGGTACCGGCAAAGCAGCGGTTCAACCTCACCGCCGACGACTACCGGTTCCTGCACCAATACCTGTCGCAATACCCCGGCGAAACCAACTACCCCAAATACGACCCCAAACAGTATTACGATAGCTACGTAAAGTTCTTCTTTATGGACAGCCTGCACCACCAGATGCCGACTGATGTGCGGGTATTCAACAAAGTGGGCTGGGCGTACGGCTTCCTGACCGACGTTTCCTACGTGGTCGATTTCAGGAATAAAGTCGAGTACATGCTGACCGCCACCGTTTACGTGAACAGCGACGGCATCCTGAACGATGACAAGTATGACGAGGATGCCATTGGTCACCCGTTTCTGTACCAGCTCGGCCAGACAGTTTACCAGTACGAATTGGGCCGCAAGCGTATCCAAACCCCTAACCTGAGCCGGTTCAGAGTCACCTACGAAAAACGGGCTGTCGATAGCAGGCCAACGGTTAAAGACGTTGCCAACTGAGCGGGTAGAACCCGGGGTGGCTGTCTTTTCTGGCAGAAAACCTGGCCGTAGCGTGTCGGGCAGCGTTCCTTGCGGTATTCGTTCCGCTTACAACCCTTTACTGGCCCCTCTCATGATGTATTTCCCCTTTCTGGTTACCTGCTGCTTACTGACGCTGCCCGGTTTCGCGCAGCAACAAGCGCTGCCCACCCACCAGCCCGCCCGGTTTGAAGGCGACTGGCTGCTGAAGCCCGTTTCGCAAAAAGCAGGCATTTACCAGACCAACGGGGGTAAAGATCTCATCCTTTCCAACGGTTTGATAAGCCGTAGGTTTCGGGTAAGTCCTAATCTGGCCACGGTGGATTACCAGAACCTGACCACCAGCGAGCAGTTCGTTCGCTCCGTCCGGCCCGAAGCTCTGCTGACACTGAACGGGAAAACCTACCCGGTGGGCGGACTCTACGGTCAGCCGGAACACGCCTACCTGCGCGAAGAATGGCTCGACCGCTTCACCGCCCATCCGACCGATTTTCAGTTCAGGACCTTCACCATCTCCCCCATCACGCCCTACATAAACTGGCAATCGCGTACCTGGACACATGAACCCGAAGCAGCCCACGGGTCAGGAGCTGACGCTACAGTTTACGGCTACCCAACCCGAACTGCAGGGCGTGGAGGTGGCGGTTCACTACGCCCTGTATGATGGGATGCCCGCGCTGTGCAAGTGGGTAACGATCCGGAACAATAGCCCGCAGGCAATCCACATCAATCAGGTCGTCAACGAGATCCTGGCAACGCCGGAAGAAGAATCGGCGGTGGTGGGCAAGCCCGATCAGATGAAGAAACCGCAGCGCATATACATCGAAAACAACTTTGCGTTCAACAACGCCATGCGCTACGACCTGTCCGATCAGGCCACGCACTGGCAAACGGATTCCCTCTACACCTCGCAGGTCAATTACAACTACGAAACGCCCTGCCTGCTAACCGTCTACCCAACCCTGGGCATCGGGATTGAGCTGGAACCGGGCAACACCTACACGTCGATACGCACCCACGAACTGCTGCTGGATGGCTACGACCGGGAGCGCAACGGCCTGGCCCGCCGACAGTTTTACCGAACCGTTGCCCCCTGGACGACCCAGAATCCAATTTTCATGCACCTGGTGAGCACCGATCCCGCAACGGTCAGGAACGCCATCGACCAGTGCGCCGAAACGGGTTACGAGATGGTTATCCTGAGCTTCGGCAGTGGACTGAATATGGAAGATACCAGTGCCGCCAACATCGGGAAGTTCAAAACCCTGGCCGACTACGCACACCGCAAGGGTATTTTACTGGGTGGCTACTCGCTGTTCAGCAGCCGGCGTATCGACGATGCGAACGACGTTATCGACCCCAAAACCGGCCTGCCCGACAAGGGCGCGTTCTTTGGCCACGCGCCCTGCCTGGCCAGTCAGTGGGGCATCAATTACCTGAACAGCCTGAAAAAATTCATCGCCGAAACCGGCTTTGATTTACTCGAACACGATGGCCCCTACCCCGGCGATGTCTGTGCCTCGACCACCCATCCGGGGCATAAGGGCCTGGCCGATTCGCAGTGGGTGCAGATGGAAATGCAGAAAGGATTTTACCGGTTCCTGAACGAAAAAGGCGTGTATATCAACGCGCCCGACTGGTACTTTATGGATGGCACCAACAAGATCGCACTGGGTTACCGGGAGGTAAATTTTTCGTTGTCGCGGGAGCAGCAGAAACTGCTGAACCGGCAGAATATTTTCGACGGCACCTGGGAGAAAACACCCGCCATGGGCTGGGGATTCGTTCCCCTGACCAAATACCAGGGTGGTGGCCCCGAAGCCGTGCTGGAGCCGCTCAGCGAACACCTGCCCGATTATGAGCAGCTGATGATGCAGTATTACGGAGCGGGCGTTCAGGCCTGCTACCGGGGGCCAAGGCTCTACGATACCGAGGCCACCAAACAAACCGTCGGCCGGGTTATCAGCTGGTACAAACAATATCGCTCCATCCTGAACGCCGACCTCATCCATCTGCGCCGACCCGACGGGCGCGACTGGGACGGTATTCTGCACGTGAACCCTGCCCTGAAGGAAAAAGGACTGCTGATGCTGTTTAACCCCCTGAAAACGAAAATTACCCGAATCATCAAGCTGCCCCTGTATTATACGGGCCTGCACGAAACGGCCACGATACGGCAGGGAGAAGGCAGAGGAAAGACTTACCGGTTGAATAGACAGTATGAAGTAGCGTTACCGGTCGAAATCGCCCCGGAAAGTTACGGCTGGTGGATTATTGAATGAAGGGCCATCCCGAACGACAGTATAGAGAAAGAAACCGCGAAACATGCGTTTCCCGGCCAGACGCCTTGCCCGTACGAACCAAATCGAAAACGGACGCACAGACGGGTATGGTGCTCCCCAAATCTTGGACAGGTTTTGGGGAGCACCATAGATCCTGCAGCCGGATTACCGCTCGATCAACACGTGTGAAGCGCCTGTTTCGACTACCGAATGAAATGAACTCACCCAGCTTTTTGATGAAAAAGCTTTGAGGAAAATAAAAGTTAGCGACGAACAAGTTTGTCCTGATGCCGGATCCGCGTGGATCTTTGCGCGTTCTGCCCACGCTGAAGTCAAGGTGCTCTGGGGACCCTGCACGGGTGGTGACCCCACGGGTATTCGCCCCTTAATTGAGGCTCTGGATAAGCAACTGAAAGCCCAGCAGGCCACCTACAACTAGCAGCGGCCGTCAGCACGTCGCGTTGGCAGTCGAACAACCAAGTGCAGACTGGTGTGATACAGCTGGAGAAACAGCCCAATCAGGCGGCTGGCAGATAAACGGTAAACGTCGCTCCGTTTCCGGGTTGGCTGCGGGCTGTAATGGCTCCCCCATGATTGGTTACCACTTTCTCGCAGATGGCCAGACCAATACCCGTACCAGAAAACTCGTTTCTGCCGTGTAGTCGCTGAAACACCTCAAAGATGCGATCCAGGTATTTTTCATTGAAACCAATTCCGTTATCGACCACATCAATCCGGTGATACGCTTTTGACCAGCGCACGGGGGTAATTTCAGTCGGCAACTGGCTGTGCTCTTCCCATTGATAGTCAATCCGAATGACTGGTGGCACGCCCACCCGGTGAAACTTGAGGGCATTGCTCAGCAAGTTCAGAAAGAGCTGCTCAATCTGCAACCGGTTTCCCTGCACCATAATGCCAGGGTCGATACCAATAGCTACACGGGCATCCGTTTCCTGAATACGCAGATCGAGGTCGGTCAGGACCGTGTCAATGACACTTCTCAGCGGAATCGTTACAATCTTTTCGGGTTGGGTAGAAATGCGCGAATACGTCAGTAAGTCCCGAATCAGAGTAGACATCCGACTGGAGGCCGATTGCATCCGTTTCAGGTAGTTTACGCCTTCGCCCAGTTGCTCACCGTACTGGCTGATAAGAATGTCACTGAACTGCTGCACTTTGCGAAGTGGCTCCTGCAGGTCATGCGAAGCGATGTAGGCAAATTTCTCCAGGTTATCATTTGACCGGATCAGCAACGCATTGGATTCCTTCAGGTTTACGTTGACCGAATTTGTTTCGTCATTACTGAGAAGCAATTCTTCATTGGCTGCGGTCAGTTCTTCATTGAAGGCTCCCAGCTCCTCATTAGCCGTAGCCAGGAGGGCATTGGCAGTGGCTAGTTCTTCCGTCCGTAGCTGAACCAGTTCCTCCAGCTGTTCCGACAGAAGCCGGTAGCGCTCTTCGCTTTCGGCCAGGATTTGCTCGGCCCGTTTCCGTTCGGTGATATCGCGGGCCAGCGCAAACATGTGGGGCTGGCCATCCAGCAGCAGCCCGCCCATGTTGATCTCTACCGGGTAAATCGTACCATTTTTTTTTCGGTGCAGGGTTTCAAAAGGGGGTATCTTTTCGTCCTGAGCGCGGGCAAACGCAGCCTGAAAAACACTGTCGTTGTAAATGGGGTCGACATCGGGCACCCGGATGTGCCGGGCTTCATCAGGGGTGTAGCCCCACCGTTCAATTGCCTGCTCGTTCAGGTAAGCAAACGTCCCGTCCTGGCGCATCAGAATGAATGGATCACGGGCATTGTCGGCCATGTATTTAAATCGCAGGGCTTCCTGCTCCACCTTCTTCGAAGCCGTAACATCCTGGGCAATGCCGGCAAAACGGGTTACATTTCCATAGGTATCGAAATAAGCCCGGCCAATAAACCGCACCCAGCGCTGCGGCCCATCATCAGTACGCAGGGTGAGGTAGGTTAGATCGTAGAGCCCGCCTGACCGGGAGTCCATAGCTTGCTGAACGGCCTGGTTTGCCCGGTCTACATCGTCAGGATGGATATGCCGGATGGCTTCTTCGTAAGTAAGGCTATTGGTATTGGTAAGGCCAAACAACTGTTGGCACTGTGCATCCCATTTTACGGTGTTTGTGGTGGGGTCCAGCTCCCAGATGCCAATCCCTGCCGCGTTCAGGGCAAATTGTACATCCAGGCGCTCAACCAGGCTGTTCGTATCCAATGGCTGGTTTTCGCCGGTCATAGGGTAAATAATTGTATTTATTTAGCTACCAACCTGTGAGTCAGTTATAATGTTTGCACGAATGCTTACAGCGCAGGACTATTTATTATAATCATACAGGAGGTTACTCTCAACCAACGCGAATCGAGAATTAGCCATGACCTTCGGGTCGGACGTATTTCTATTCCACAAGACCAAAAATCCCGAATACGCAGGAAGTTTGGCTCTTTTACAGGTAGCGGCCTGTTTGTAAGCGCAGGTGCCGTTTTGGAGGAATAGCACTTATTTTTTTACATCGACGTACTCCGCATCGGTTACCGGCTGTAGCCAGGCCACCCGCCCTTTTGCGGTGTTCGGTGTGATGGCCACCTGCGTAAACCCAACTGTTGGTGATGCTCCATGCCAGTGGGGTACGTTGGGCGGGCATTTCACCGCATCGCCTTTCCTGAGGATTTGAATGGCTTTGCCCTGCTCCTGGTAGTAGCCTATGCCGCCCATGGCCAGCAATACCTGTCCGCCCGCGTGACTGTGCCAGTACGAGCGTGCACCCGGCTCAAAGGTCACGTAGCCTACGGGGATGTTGAAGGCGCTGTCGGGCTCGATCAATTGCTGCACCCAGACGGTTCCGGTAAACGTGGTGGCCGGTGCCCGCTGTCCTTTGGGGAAAATAGCGCTGGTATCCATTTGGGTTTGGGCGCTTACCTCAATATAACCCAAAATGACCAGTAGGGCGGTCAGAGTTAATACTATCGCTTTGTTTCTCATAGAGTTGTTGATTGGCGCTCACAATAGAACGCTGATTTTTATGATTATCATGATGAATCTTAACGATCATAAAAATCAGCGTTCTATTTGCCTTGATGTCATTGCCTGCGCCAACGCCGTCCGACCGGCCTGGGCTTCTGCTTTACCGACCTTTGTTTCGATCAACGAAAAAGCTTGTTTAAGTTGGGCTTCGGTCAGGCCCAGGTGCAGGCAGATCCCCAGGTGCGATTGCAGCATCGGCTCAACACCCCCAATGCTGGTCAGTACCGAAATGGTGGTCAATTCCCGGTCGGTGTAACTCAGCACATCCCGCTCGAAGATATCGGCAAACAGGTGCTCTTTCAAAAACGTATCGATTTCCGGACTGAAGGCTGAATACCCGCGTGGTGGGCCAGTCTGAGGCTGTCCGGTCAAGTCGCCCAGTATTTTTTTGCCGCGCTCGTACTTGGGTACTGTGCTGGTAATGGGTGAGGCTTCCCTGCCCATTTTATGGGTAATGCCTTTCTTTTTGCGCTCGTCCAGCACCGTCATGAATGTTTGCAGGCCCCGAATACTGCGGGGGAAACCACAATAGGCGTACAGATGCACCAGCACTTCCTTGATTTCATTAACGGTCAGGCCCGCGTCCAGCCCCGCGCTTAGGGCCGGTTGCAGGTTGGCCAGGTCGCCTTTGGCAGTAAGGGCGGCAATGACCACGATGCGTTGCCGGGTTGGGGATAAGGTGGTTGAGGCACTCGTCTGATTTTGTGCGTGGAGCTGGTCAATAGTGATGAACCAGCCGATGAGCATACTCACGAAAAAGATACGCATGGATTATAAGTGTTAAAGGCCACCCGTATTCACGATAATACGGGATCAGATCAGGAATTTTTTGGCCCGATGCCGTACGACCATACGGGGCAAAAGTTAATCCCGTATTCACGTTGTATTACTTATGCAGGTTATTAGCCCGCAGAAACTCCGATAGCAGATCGGCTATCTTCCCGTTGTTAAGGTCGGAAAATGGAAAGTGCGTATTGCCGAAGACCCCAATTCTGGGCAGGTGTACCACCGTCGCCTTGCCGCCATGTTTGTTGATGGTGGCGGCCCAGATGGTTGCCATCTCCAGCCCAGCCCGCCAATGGTCTTTGTTCCACACCGTAGTGGGTGCCGGAGCAATGTTGTCGCCATAATAGACGATGATCGGAATCTTGGTAAGCTTGTCGAAATCCGACAGGGGGATTTCAACGCCTTTCAGTTCGCCAAAAAGGCCTGCTGATTTAATTGGTTGTGGTAATTCGCCCGGGGGGAAAACGAAACTACTGAAGGGCTCGTAGGCGACGACAGCTTTGACGTTTGGGTTTTTTATCGCGGTAAACCAGCCCGGCCCGCCTGCCTGCGAATGCGTGATGAGGATACCCTCGCCAATGCGGTCAAATAATTGGGAACAGGCGTTGGAAATAACATTGGCGTCGAAAGCACCCGTGTTGGGGGTCATTTGCCGAAAAAACTGATTCAGGGAAGCGGTATCCCTGGGGAACTGGCTACCATCGAAATAATCCGGATAATTACCAATCCTGAATTGGGTAAACCAGAACTGTTCATCGGGCGTGGGGGCAATGGCAGCAGCCACCAGACTTTTTCCCGCTTCGCCCCGCCTGGGCTGGTCGAGTAAATAAACCCCATAACCCCGTCGCAGAAAGATGGTCTGAAATCCTTCCCGGCCATCGGGGGTTGATTCCCACGTTTTTTTGGACTCGGCGGCCCCGTGCAGGAAAACCAGCGGATAGGGACGGGCTTTGGGCGGAATCTGGTAAAAAACGTAGGCATGGTCGCCCCGGAATGTTTGCCCCTGGGGTTTCAGGGCATTGTCTAAATCAAATTTCCCCGGCTCGGTAAGGGTCGTTCCACCAACCAGGAAACTACCCTGTTCCTGAATAACCAGTGGACTTTGTTTGCCCTTATGTTGAGCATTTGCACCGAATGGAACAGCACCTGCCAGCAACAGCATAAGCAAAAAACAGACCCCGCCGGTATTCGCTGCCTGGGTTATTTTGACTGGTTGAGATGCTTGCATGGGTTTATGGTTACGCGTTCTTATGCCGTACAATGCAGTAGCAATGTTTACCGTTTATCCTGGCCTGATTTCCTGAACAGCAGGGGTATCGTTTCGGCATCCATCGGTTCCATATCCACTAACCTCAATGACTTTACCATGTTCAGCGTAGTGGTTTTGTACTTCTGGAAATGGGGTGTTTTCAGGTGCTGCTCATAAGCGGCTTTGTCGGCATACATCTCCAGAATTCTTATCGATGCAGGGTTTTCTTTTTGATACATCGGAAAGATGGCAATGACACCCGGCTCCAGTTTGACAGATGCCGCCGACTCTTCTTTCAGAATAGCTTTGTAGTCATCCAGGTGAACCGGATCGATCTCAATTTCGGAAAGACGTACCATCATTTTTTGTCGCTGCGCTGAAGCAGTGTGATAACTAACTACCAGCAGCAGGAAACACAGGCCGAGAATTAATGCTTTCATAAAGAGGTTATTATACAATGGAACGCCCATTTTTATGATCACTATGATTTTTTGTACAATTAATCATACCGACCACAAAAATCAGCGTTCCATTATCTGTGTTAGCGTTTGATGGTATTATTTTTTCTCACCCGTGTAAGCTGTAGCTAACGGTCGATCATTTTTTGCGCCTGTTCGGGATACCGATTGCCCTGTACGTCAATCGTTGAAAGGGCCTCCGTAATCGCTCCCAGGTCTTCGGCACTAAGCATAATAGCGGTTGATCCAAGATTCTCTTCCAGGCGGTGCAGTTTTGTGGTCCCCGGAATCGGAACAATCCACGGTTTTTGCGCCAAGAGCCAGGCCAGAGCTATTTGGGCCGCGGTTGCATCTCGTTCATGGGCCATCCGGCCCAGTAAATCAACCAATGCCTGGTTAGCTTTCCGGTTCTCTTCCGAAAAACGAGGAACCGTGTTTCGGAAATCGCTTTTGTCAAATGTGGTCGTCTCATCAATTTTACCGGTCAGGAACCCTTTACCCAGCGGGCTGAACGGCACAAAGCCAATGCCCAGTTCTTCCAGGGCCGGCAGGATTTCCTCTTCAGGCTCCCGCCACCAGAGCGAGTATTCACTTTGCAGGGCCGTTACGGGCTGCACCGCATGGGCTCTACGAATGGTTCTGACACCTGCTTCCGACAAACCAAAGTGCTTTACTTTGCCTTCATTGATTAACTCTTTCACGGTTCCTGCTACGTCTTCAATTGGCACATTCGGGTCGACGCGGTGTTGATAGAACAGGTCGATTACATCCGTACGCAACCGTTTGAGCGATGCTTCGGCAACGGCTCGTATGGTTTGGGGGCGGCTGTCTACACCAGTCGACACGCCATTTTCGAGTTTAAAGCCAAACTTGGTGGCCATGACAACCTGACCGCGAAAAGGCTCCAGGGCTTCACCTAACAGTTCTTCGTTGGTGAAGGGGCCATACACTTCGGCGGTATCAAAGAAGGTGACCCCCTGTTCAAAGGCTGCCCGAATCAGTTTGATGGCCTCCTGCCTGTCCGTAGCCGGACCATATCCAAAGCTCATACCCATACAACCCAATCCCAGGGCAGAAACGGCCAGACCGCTGTTTCCTAGTGTTCTTGTTTCCATTGATATATATTGAGGGGAGTGCTGCTTTATTTCGGTACGTTAATCTTCCGCAACCATTTTATAACGGCTGTTTCCGCTTCTTTTGCCCTGGCTCCTTCGATAACCAGCAATTGGCCATCCCGTTCCGATCCGCCCCGCATCGTGAAGCCGTCCGGTACGTTGCTGTTGGGACATAACTCCTTCACCGTCTGGAACGTACTGCCAACCCCATAGCCGCCATTGGTATTAAACGGAATGACGGTTTTGCCTTTAACGGTCCGCCGTTGCGTTGTACTGACGCAGGAAGCTTTTCATGGGCGGGGGCAGCTGCATACCCCAGGTGGGAAAGCCTACGAACACGACGTCGTATTGCTTGATGTTGTCAATTTTTGTCTTTAACGGGGGCAGGAAACCGGTTTCATTTTCCTTCGCTACCTGCTCCACCGTAGCCCGGTAGTTTTCGGGTAGGGGTTTTCTAATTCAAGGGCTATTAATTTTCCGCCTGCCTGACGTTGGATGATTTCCGCGATGGCTTTCGTGTTATTCGTTCGGGACAAATAGACAATCAATACCTTGTTAGTCTCCACAGTTGCCTCATCGGTACCCTGATCGCTCTCCGTTTGAGAAGACGAACAAGCCCCGACCAACAGAAGCAATGCCAGCAGACTCTGCATGATTAGTTTCATTTCGTGCCGATTTTAACTGGTAACTACCTAAAGCGCGTGACAACGCGATCTCTAGTTAATGCTCAATTATATGGGTGTCCCGTACACTGCTGAATGTTAGGGCTAACATTTCCCAATCGCTCCCTGCTTTTTTATAGACTTCGGTAACGGTAAATTCAGTCACGGCGTCATTGCCCCGGACCACAGCCGTCAGCGTAATTCTGCTCCAGATGATGGCTGTGTTGTCAACTATCTCTACCGCCGTATCGTGCACATCCGCTTTCTTGTACCAGATGCTTCCGGTTTTAATGATATTCAGCTCTTCGTTCTTTTTCCAGGTGCCACTCATATGGACAAATTTGGCCTTGTCGTGAAAAAGTCCCGCCAGCTTATCCACGTTCTTGTCGGCCATCCACTGCCACTTTTGCTTGGAGAGATCAATGATTTCCTGCTGGGCCTTTGTGGGGGGTGTCGCAGCCGTAGTTGCCGTTGGAGCCTGAGCGAGGGATACCTGCATACCCATCAGTAAGAAACACAGGCCGAGAATTGATGCTTTCATAGGGCGATTGATGTAAAGGGTTAATTATTAATCTGTAAGTACCAACTTTCCGTTTTCCGTTCGCACGACGATGTAGTGCGAACGGCGTCAACAGGGTTAGTTTTTGACGGGCCTCATCAGCCTGGAGAATGAGAGTTGGCCCATGGTCCATTTGCCGTTTTGGTTGACATATACCTCCGTCACCATAAAGGGATTAGTAACCTCGTTGCCCCCTACGACGGCTACCAGGTCAATGTCACTTAACAGGATGGCCGTATTGCCAATCATGTTGACCGAAGTGGAATAAACTTTTGCCTGCTTGTACCAGATGTTGCCGCTTTTAATAACCTCCAGTTCGCGGCTCTTGCCCCAGCTGCCACCCATGTGAACAAACATCGATTTCTCATCGAATAAGGCAGTTAGCTTGTCTACATCCTTGTCAGACATCCACTGCCATTTGATTTTGGAGAGTTGGATGACTTCCTGTTCGGCATTTGTGGGATTGCCTGCCGAAGAATTCGTTTGGGCAGCGGCCGATAGAATGCCCATGCTGAAGAGGCACAGGGCGAGAATTGATGCTTTCATTGTTGTTTTAACTGATTCGAGATTAGTCATTACGTTTGTGTTTAGATAAAAAGTTGATAGTTCTACTCATTTTCCAGCGTACTCCTGCTCGGTTACCCGCTTGTACCAGACGGTTTTTCCTTTTTGCATTGGCGATGTGGCAATGTAGGTGAAGCCGGTTGTTGGGGTTGAGCCATGCCAATGCTCAATGCCGGGCTGGCATTTGATGATGTCCCCTTTGCGTAGGGTTTGTTTCGGCTTACCTTTTTCCTGGTAATACCCCGTCCCGTCTGTAATCATCAGTATCTGTCCGCCCGGATGCATGTGCCAGTCCAGCCGGGCATTTGGGTCGAAGGTGGCTAAGGCGGTGCTGTAAGCAAAGACACTGTCGGGTTCGCTCAATTCACTGAGGTAGACCGTTCCCACGTGGTGGACGTTGGCCGCTTTTTCGCCCTTTGGAAAAATGGGGGCTCCCTGAGCCATTGCCTGCGTTGATAGCGCAGCAATAAATAACGTTATGGCAAGGGTACGATTACCTGTAGTAGTCATGATTGTTGTGTTTTAACTGTTTACTTTTCGTTCGCCCAGCCACTTAACCATGGCAGGGTCGCGGTGGTCGAAGAAAAGACTTGCCTTCGTATCCAGGGTTTTAATGGCTTCCATCTCGTCAGTCTTCACCTTGA
>CAWAJC010000017.1:0-30570 GCA_963782245.1 uncultured Cytophagales bacterium | reverse complement strand
TCCTGGTTATCGATTACGCTGCATGAAGGCAAAAACCGGCAGGTGCGCAAAATGACGGCCGCCGTAGGTTTTCCTACGCTCCGCCTTGTGCGCTGGGCTATTGAATCGATTACGGCTGAGGGTATGGTACCGGGGCAGGTGCTGGAACTAAGCCGTCAGCGTTATTGCAGGGACTAAAGCTATGAGGCCTATAAAATCCCCTCGTCGGCAAAGCTGAAATCAGCCTTGTCCGTAAAAATCAAGTAATCGAGTACCGGAATATCCAGGGCCGTCCGGAGTCCCTAAGTTTTTTGGTGAGGTCTTTATCGGCCTGTGAGGGCGTCAGGTTGCCGGACGGATGGTTATGAAACAGAATCATCGACGAAGCCAGGTGCTCGATAGCCTGTTTCAATATTAATTTAGGATCGGCTACCGTACCCGACACGCCCCCTGTACTAATTTGAACCGGACGCATAAATTTCATTGGCCCGGTTCATCAACGAAATCCAGAACTCTTCGTGTGGTTTATCAATCAGGTGCTGGATCATCTCGTTATACGCATCCCGCGAGCAGGTCACTTTGGCCCGCTGCGGTCGATCCTGCTCTTTCCGGCGACGGCCCAGTTCCAGGGCAGCAACAATGCTGATTGCTTTTGCCTCACCAATCCCTCTGAATTTAGAGAGGTCTTTTATGCTTTTTCTTAGCTTCACACGTAGTAAGGGTGTGGTTAACACTCTTGAGAATAATTTTGGCCACATCAACCGCCGTTAGATGGACGATTACTAATAGATCAGAATGGCAATCAGTTCGGCTTCCGATAGAGCTGCCTTACCCTTCAGCATAAGTTTTTCGCGGGGGCGGTCCTCTTCAGCCCAGCTCTGAATGTTACCAGAAGTTTCGCTATGCCATAGAGGTAAGTCGGTTAGGGAATTGGTTAGTTTAGTAAAACGCATAAAAAAACCTTACCCGCAAAAAGGTAAGGTTTCATAATGACGTATTATTCGCAACAAGGTAACCCTCAAACCGGATACAATTAAGCGGTAGCCGGTTGCAGGCTATTTACCAAACGAGCCAGTTTTGACTTGTTGTTAGCGGCTTTATTCCGGTGAATGATGTTACGCTTGGCCAGCTTATCCAGTGCCGACGATACGGTTTTGAACAGTTCAACTGCCATAACGTGGTCAGTAGTAGTACGGAGTCTTTTTACCATGTTCCGTGTCGTAACATGCTGGTAACGGTTCTGAAGACGCTTTTTAGCACTCGACCGGATTGCTTTTTTGGATGACTTATGGTTTGCCATTGGTATATAAATGAGATCGTTGTCGCGTTATAAGGGCGCAAAATTAAGAGTTTCAGAGTGGAATAACCAATAGTTGCCCAGAGAAAATCTTTGTAATTTCATGACACTTACTGCCGAATATCGGCGTTGACAATCAACGTTTTTTCCCAACTCCCCTGGTTCTTTGCCACGAATAAATTGTTTATAGGCCGGATTATTCTCGAAATTTTTTATGTCTTCTTCCGATTGAAACGTAAGGTAATGCACTACGTCATAGTCAGAAGTGGTCTGATCGGGCGAAATTGTCTTACCCGATGTGTAACCGATGATCTGTGGAATTTCGTGCTTTAGCGTCGCAAAACCGTACATATGCTGTTCAACCACTTTTACTTTCGACCCCTTTTTTGAATTTTATGCACACAATCTGCTGTTTCTGGGCTTTTCGTGCAGGTGAGTAAGCACGCTAGATTGTTAAAGCAAAAGCACACATTAACACAATAATAAGGGCATATCCCTTTCGACTTGGCATTCATGATTAGTTGATATTTATTAGTTTATTACCAAATTTTATTTCGAATTCAGTGGTAGTTTAGTCGAATAGTTAACTATTTTTCCGTGTAAAGTACCATGTTTTGTCAAATGTACAACTGTTTTATTTGGTTTATAGTTTCATTCAATATTTTTTCGGGCATTAGGTGGCCTACGGCCAGCCGAATCCCCTGAGAAAGGCCCGTCAAGTATCACTTACAGAAGAGACTGACAGCGTGGGGTTTCTATGCACACCAGCAGATTAACCGGCTGGCCGTTTTTACCTTACCCGTTGAAATGGTTCCGTTTTTCAAGAAGCACATTGGCTTCCTGACCGATAATGCCGTCGACCCCGACAAACGCCGGTATGCAGTTGTTGGCGAAGCCCCGCGTCATTTTATTGATCTGGATGCTTATCCGGATACGTCGGCTGTTACCCTTGCCGCGCTATTATAAGGAGGCTACGGACTTGTATGGAGCCGATACGCTGGCCTTGCACGGATTGGTGCCGTGGCAGATTCAATTGACGAAGTACCAGTTGACAGAAGCCTTCAAGCAGCGGGATGTCTCGCGGATTTTGCGGGTGGCTGCCGATTTAGGGCATTACATTGCCGATGCCAACGTGCCGCTGCATACAACGCGCAATTACAATGGGCAGTTTACCGGTCAGCAGGGTATTCATGGATTCTGGGAGTCGCGGTTGCCGGAGTTATTCAGCACCGACTATGATTTCCTGACGGGGCAGGCCGACTATGTCTGAGTCGCCCCAGAAAGCAGCCTGGCGGGCTGTGTTTAATGCTAATGCGGCTTTAGATTCCGTCCTGCGTTTTGAGCAAAAGCTAACCGGGGAAGTGGGCGAAACCCGCAAGTTTGGTTTTGAGGAGCGCAATGGCATCACAACCAAAGTGTATTCGGCCGATTTCTCGAAGCAGTACCACGACCAGCTAAAAGGGCAGGTTGAGCGGCAGATGCGGGCATCGGTCAAGATGGTTGGCGATTTCTGGTACACCTGCTGGGTAGATGCCGGCCAGCCCGATTTGCGGGCATTGGCGAAGTACCAACTAACGGAGGCAGAGCAGAAAGAGGAAGCAGAAGAAAAGAAAAGCTGGCTGAAACGGTTATTCTCAGCCCGGCCGGAGAGCGACAATTAAGGGCACTGTTCATGCAGGAACACCCCGTCGTTTTTGAGGATGGCTTAAGGTGGGTAGCAACACAAAAGCCGCATCGACTGATCTGATGCGGCTTTTGTGTTCCTATTGTTTATCGGCTGCGTTTACACTGTCAGCGTCTTCATATACTCCGCATCATTTTTCATGCTTACCATCACGGGCCTGGATACTCCTCCTGCTCAACCAGAAAGTACTTAATCCCACTGTCCTTGGCAATGCGCAATGTCTTTTTGAAGTCTACAGTGCCTTTGCCTAGGTCATTCTGAACGGGCTTGCCATTCTGCACGGTATAGTCTTTCACGTGGCAGAGTTCGTAGCGTTTGCCGTATTTGCTGAGGTGGTCGGCTGTGTTAACGCCTGCTACGTCAATCCAGCACAGGTCCAGTTCAAAAACTACGTTCTTCGGGTCGGTATTGGCCAGCAGGTACTCCTGCGGGAGTTTACCGTCCAGCGGCCGGAACGAGTAATCGTGGTTATGGTAGCCAAATTGCAGCCCGGCTTTTTTCACCTGCTCCCCAACCGTGTTGAACTGATCCGCTATTTTTTTCCAGTCGTCCCAGGTTTTTTGCGGACCAATGTAGGGGCAAAGCAGGTAGGTCAGCCCGGCATCGTGGGCCATCTCGATGCTTTTTTTGAGCTGATCCGGCTTCTCCACATCACCCCGGTAGTTGAAGTGGGTACTCACCATTTTCACCCCCAGGCCATTCAGAAACGATTTAATTTCTTTAGGTTCCATGCCCCACAGAAAGCCCTGTGGCCCGCTGTAGCTTTCAAACTGCTTGTAGCCCATCTGAGCCAGTTGTGTCATAATGCCTTTGGGGTCTTTGGGCAGCACATCCCGAACGCTGTACAGTTGCGCGCCGAAGGGGCTAATGGGTTTGGCAAAGGCATTGGTTGCCAGTTCAGCGGCTGTTGATAGAGATTGCCCGAGGGTAAAAGCGCCAGCGGTAAGCAGACCGGATTGTTTTAGAAAACTACGTCGTTGCATCGCTTAAAGAAGTTTGCAGGTTTAAAACGTAAAGATGGGTAGGTTTTGTGTAAAGAAGCCGAACAGGGCTAAGGTCGGCAGGCAATAAATTGTTACCGGCCTGGTAAATCCGTCAGCGGTCTTCATGCCTAAGAAACGTATCTTTGCGGTCTTTTCTAAACAGGAATGACATTTTCTAAGCTATATCTACAGGCCGGGCGCGATGAGGCCGTCCGTCGATTTCACCCCTGGGTATTTTCGCGGGCCATTAGTCGCTACGAAGGCGACCTGAGCGATGGGGATATTGTAGAGGTATTCGATAATAAAAGCCACTACCTGGCCACGGGACATTATCATAATGGCAGTATTGCCGTTCGTATTTTTTCCTTCGGCGCTACCTATGGCGGACCTGTAGATCCCGATTTAGCCTTCTGGACGCAAAAACTGGACCGTATTCGGCTTATTCGGCAGGCCATTATTGGCAGTAATCAGGCTGCTGAGCCAACCAATTGCTACCGGCTTGTGCATGGGGAAGGAGATGGCTGTACGGGCCTGATTATAGACATGTACAATGGGGTGGCCGTATTACAGGCGCATTCCATTGGGATGCACCGCGAACGGGAGCTGATTACCGAAGCGCTGAAAGCGGTTTTTGGCGATGAGCTAACCGCTGTATACGACAAAAGTGCTGATACATTACCCAATGAGTACGGTGCTACCGTAACCAACGGTTACCTGTTTGGCCGAACACCCGTGCCGCACCCGGTGCAGGAAAACGGCAATACATTTCTGGTAGACTGGATAACCGGTCAGAAGACGGGATTCTTCCTCGACCAGCGCGACAACCGGGCCCTGCTCGCCCGGTATGCTACCGGCAAACGGGTGTTGAACGCCTTCTGCTATTCGGGCGGGTTCTCCGTGTATGCGCTCAAAGCGGGTGCAGAACTGGTGCATTCGGTTGATGTATCCCAGAAAGCAATTGACCTGACTAACCAGAACATCACGGCTAATTTTGGCGGGCAGGAAACCAGACACGAAGCCTACGCCGATGATGTGATGCACTACCTGAAGGCCCACGACCACCAGTACGATGTTGTGGTACTCGACCCTCCCGCCTTTGCCAAGAGTTTATCGGCACGGCACCGGGCGGTGCAGGGCTATAAACGGCTGAATGCGGAGGGCCTGCGCCGGGTGGCAAAAGGAGGTATCCTGTTTACGTTCTCGTGTTCGCAGGTGGTAGACCGGGAGCTTTTTTATAATACAATCGTGGCGGCTGCCATTGAAGCAGGCCGTCAGGTGCGGGTGTTGCATCACCTGAGCCAGCCTGCCGATCATCCCGTTAATCTGTTCCATCCCGAAGGCGGTTACCTGAAAGGACTGGTGCTTTGGGTTGAATAATGAAATTGGAGTGGGAGGGGGTTGAATAAAGGTAAAACCGGCTTACAACTTTTTCGGCTGTCGGCTCCGTTTTCCTTTTCTCCATTTTCCCAACCGGAATGATACAACCTTATCAGCTTTCCGTTAATTTTGGCATCCAACCGGAATGCCTTACCGCCAGCGTGTCAGACCAGCATGCAGGTACCGGGCCTCTGGTTAGAGCCGGTCGTTTTGTATAACCCGATACTTATAGAGCTAATTATGGCTGAGTTAATCCGAATGCCCAAGATGAGCGACACCATGACCGAAGGGGTCATTGCGGAGTGGCACAAGAAAGTGGGCGATAAAGTGAAGTCCGGCGACGTACTGGCCGAGGTTGAAACCGATAAAGCCACCATGGACCTGGAATCCTACGAAGAAGGTACCCTGCTTTATATTGGTGTTGAAAAAGGGGCATCCGTTCCTGTAGATGGCGTACTCGCTGTTATTGGAGCCGATGGCGAAGATTACAAAGCGCTGCTCAATGGGTCTACCGGTGGAAGCCAGGAAGCAGCGGCTCCCGCAGCTCCGAAGCCGGAAGCCGCACCGGCTCCGTCGGGCGCGCCAGTAATGAAACCGCTACGAAACTACCCGATGCTAAAGCGGTTTCGGCAGCTCCGGCCGAAAAGGTCAATGCCTCCGTAATTCGGATGCCCAAAATGAGCGATACCATGACCGAAGGCGTCATTGTGAGCTGGCAAAAGAAAGAAGGCGATACGGTAAAATCCGGCGATGTACTGGCCGAGGTTGAAACCGATAAAGCCACCATGGACCTCGAAGCCTACGAAGAAGGTACCCTGCTCTATATTGGTGTGAAAGAAGGTGAATCTGTTGCGGTAGATGCAGTTATTGCCGTTGTTGGGGAGAAAGGTGCCAACTTTAAAGTGCTGCTCGATGGTGGGCCGTCTGCCGGCTGCCCCCGCAGCTGCAGCAGGCCGCTACTGGAGAAGGCGGCAGCGAAACGGCTCAGCAAAACCCACAGGCCAGCCTGCCCGCCAATGCCGATACGGATCTTTCGTATGGTGGCAGTAAAGGAGATATCGTTGAATCGAACGGACGTTTAAAAGCGTCGCCGTTGGCCAAGCGTATTGCCGAAGAAAAAGGGATCGATCTGGCACAGGTCAAAGGCACCGGCCCCGAAGGACGCGTTGTGAAAAGCGACGTAGAATCCTTTGTTCCGGGTAAAGCTCCTCAATCGGCTCCGGCACAGCCTGCTGCTGCACCGGTACCGGCCGCCCAGTCATCGGCTCCCGCGCAGCCAGCGGCACCAGCCGTTGCGGGTGAGTACGAGGATTTCCCGGTTAGCCAGATGCGCAAAACCATTGCCCGCCGGTTGAGCGAAAGCCTGTTTACCGCTCCGCATTTCTACCTGACCATGGAAATCAACATGGATAAGGCTATGGAACTGCGGGCTAAGATCAATGGCTCAGCCCGGTGAAAATATCGTTCAACGATTTGGTTGATCAAAGCGGCAGCTCGGCCCTGAAACAGCATCCGAACGTGAACTCGTCCTGGCTGGGTGATAAAATCCGGAAATACAAATATGTCAATATTGGGATTGCAGTAGCGGGGATGAAGGGCTGCTGGTACCCGTAGTGCGTTTTGCCGATCAGAAAACCCTTTCAACCATTTCGGCTGAGGTGAAAGACCTGGCCGGAAAAGCGAAAGAAAAAAACTCCAGCCGAAGGATTGGGAGGGCAGCACGTTCACTATCTCTAACCTTGGCATGTTTGGCATCGACGAGTTTACGGCCATCATCAATCCGCCGGATTCCTGTATTCTGGCCGTTGGCGGCATTAAACAAACGGTGAAGTTTGAGGGCGATGTGGCCAAACCAACGAATGTTATGAAAGTAACGCTTTCCTGCGACCACCGCGTGGTGGACGGCGCAACGGGGGCTGCTTTCCTGCAAACGGTGAAGCAACTACTCGAAGACCCAATGCGGATGCTGGTATAGCCAACAGACGAACAAACAAAAGAAGCCGCCCCGAAAATCGGGACGGCTTCTTTTGTTAAAGCTATACAAATTAAGCTGCTTTCGGATCCCATAGCGGCCTGCAGCTTTTGCTCCAGTACGTTTTTGGGAACGGCACCAATAACTTTGTCTACTAACTGTCCGTTTTTGAAAACCATCAGTGTTGGGATACTGCGAATACCAAATTGAGCCGGAATCTGGGCGTTTTGGTCAACATCCATCTTCGCGACAACGGCACGTCCTTCGTATTCACCAGCCAGTTGTTCAACAACGGGCCCGATCATCTTACAGGGACCGCACCATTCGGCCCAGAAATCTACTAAAACAGGTTTATCGGAATTTATGAGTTCGTTGAAGTTCGCGTCGGTTGCTTCTACGGCATGTGATCCTGCTGCCATGATTGAATTGAATTTATTGGTTGAACTTGTTTCAGCTACATAAACCGTTTTTAATACGATTAGTTCAATTCCTATAGCCAAGCTGTACGGCTGATAAAGGACATTTTTGAGCTGCTGATCAGTACCCTATAAATTAGCCTTGGGTAAGTAATAGGCCGTTCGTCAGGTAACGATTTAGCGGTATATCAAGACTGCTAAAGCAGTACGAATTATACTAGTGTTCCTTAAAGGTTAAGTAGTCGGGTATAGCTTATGCAACTTTATCCGAGCGTCTTTAGTGGTGAATTGCCAGTTAGCTTTTGCTTGTTTAGCATTCCGTTTCGTTTGCCAGGCATCAATTTCAGCTATCAATAACCCTTTGGTGGCAATGTGCCGATTCAGGCAATCGCGCTGTAAAATAGATAGTTCAATGGCTCCGGCCACCCGGTTCAGCCATATCTAACCACGAACCATGCTGAGGTGTGTATACAAACTCTATCCGATCCAGATAGCTTTTAGCTTTTTCAGCTCCAAAGACACTGTAGAAAGCACTGGGTTTGTGGGCACTCAGATTGTCGCCAACCAGCGTCATTAGCCATATAAATTTCACCTACTCCTCGCCGAATGTACCGCACGGATTTCCATGGTTTATGCAAGCACAGGCGTATAATTTTTGTCATATTTTTTGCCGCGATGTACCACCGAGCAAACCCGATGAATGAGTTTATTACGGACGGCGTTCAAGACCAGCATTTTGTTCTTGCCTTCGCCAACTTTACGAGTGTAGTAATCTTGAAGCTCCCGGCACCGGCCGCCCGGCTAGATGAAACAGGGATTTTAGACGAAGCCGGGCGTGCTACAGACAATCGCAATTAGATGAGCTTCCACCTCACCAGTGAGTTTTTTGTCTGAGCGTGGTTGCCGAACTTTAGGGGTAAAGACGGCCATGCCTCGTTCGCAAAAGTCTTTCCGAATCCGCTCAACACTACGTATGGAAAGATGGTAGGTGAGGGCAATATCGGTTTCACTTTGCCGCTCGATGACCTCATCGCTGGCCAATAGAACATGTGCTTTCTGGACGGTTTTGAGTGTTGCTTTGCCTTTCTGAACTTTGGCTAACAACTCAGTTGGTTCTTCAGGCAGCAGATTGATTCGATACTTTATCATCATCAGAGGGCGTTTTCTTAAAAAGTAACATCACCTGCCATACTACCTTTTAAGCAACACTAGGAGCTTTGGTAGGGCTACTGGAGGATGCAAAACTCCAGATGGAACGGGCTAAGTTGCCTAACCAATACATTCCTTCTGACATGAGTAATGGGCGCTTTAAGCCGCTGATTAACATTAACATTCCTAATTGTGCCTTCGATGTCAATGACTCCTGGACACTGAAATGGCATAAGTAAGATTCCGGTAGTCTGAATCTACATGTCAATTAGTACTTCCTCCCACAGGGTAGTATAGCGCCGGGAGAGAAACTGCTGGTGCATGATATAGACTAAGCAAGGTGAACAGTACCCGTTAGCAACAGGGAAAATGATTAATAAACAGGATAATACATGACCAAAATGCGAGTATTTTTTACCGGAGGATCGGGAAAAGCAGGAAAGCACGTAATTCCCTATCTGCTCGACCAGGGGCATAAAGTGATGAATGTAGATCTGACGCCTTTGAATCACCCGGGGGTAGATAACCTGATGGCTGATATTACGGACTCCGGACAAGTTTTTAATGCCATGAGTTCGTATGCCGGGTTAGATGAACTGGAGCCAGGGAATGGCATACCCAAATTTGATGCTATAGTCCATTTTGCGGCCGTGCCCAGGATCCTGATTAAACCGGATAATGAAACGTTTCGGGTCAACACCATGGGTACCTACAATGTGATTGAAGCGGCTGTTAAACTGGGCATTAAAAAGATTATTATTGCTTCGTCGGAGACTACGTACGGCATCTGTTTTTCGGATGGTAAAACCGATCCCCATGTGCTGCCTTTGGAGGAGGATTATGACGTTGACCCCATGGATAGCTACGGACTGTCTAAAGTTGTCAACGAAAAAACGGCGCGCAGCTTCCAGCGACGGTCGGGGGTTGATATATATGCCCTTCGGATTGGGAATGTGATTGAGCCTCACGAATACGCGGAACTGTTTCCCCATTATTTTACTAACCCTGAAGTGCGACGCCGGAATGCCTTCTGTTATATAGATGCGCGAGACCTGGGGCAGATCGTGGATTTATGTTTGAAAAAAGACGGTCTTGGGTATCAGGTTTTCAATGCCGGAAACGATCAAAACGGGGCCATCATCCCCAGCAAAGAACTGGCTGAGCGCTTTTTCCCTGGTGTGCCAATTACCCGCGAATTAGGGGAGCATGAAGCCTTGTTTTCAAATCGGAAAATCCGTGAAGTGCTGGGATTTAAAGAACAACATAACTGGCAGAAATACGTGAAATGGGAGTCATGACGTAACCGTAAACTACTGGTCTACACAGTAGGGTAACGCTCGTTGTTTTGTGCAACCAGGCTAGGGCACGAGTGCTGAAAAATTAAGCGGCAGCTGTGAATAACTGAAGAATAAAAAACTACCAGCGTGTGGCTGCTGGCAGGATTCAGGGAGGGGATGGGATTGTCGGCGGAAAGCGATGGGGCAAATTTCCGGTTTGATTTGGTAAAAGGCTTTCAGATTGGGGACATTTTCTTTCAGATTGGGGACATTTTCAGGTTTTGGGCCTTAAAATTGCCTTATTTCAGGTCGTGAACATCAATTTTTGCCCGGCCCGGTAAGGGGCTGAACAGGTAGACAGAAACAGGGAGTAAAGCTTGCGTTGGCCTGCCTTTTCAGCCCATGACTGACTACCGCCCATCCCGTCGCACTTTTCTACTGGCTACCCTTGGCCTGACAGCTGCCCGAACTATTCGGCTACCGGCTCCACAGACCCTCACCACTGGTCAGGTTATTGACCGCATCAAAGCCAATGTGGGGATTCCCTGGCGGGAGCAAACCGTCGACCGGCTGATTGCGGGAACGCCTGAGCTGCCCGTAAAAGGCATTGCCAGTACCATGATGGCTACGCTTGATGTGCTTCAGCGGGCCGCTGCCAAAGGGCTCAATATGATTGTTACCCACGAGCCTACTTTCTATTCCCATCAGGACCGGATCGAGCCCATTGAGCAGGATCCGCTCTACCGGCACAAGCTAGAGTTTATTCAGAAAAACGGCCTGTCGGTCTTTCACTTTCATGATCACTGGCATGGGCACAAGCCAGATGGGATTGCTACCGGCATGATTCGTGAATTAGGCTGGGAAAAGTACAATGACCCCGATAACTTCCGCCTGTTCAAGTTTCAGGGTATGACGCTGGCCAAGCTGGCAAAGCAGATGGCCACCAAACTAAACATCCAGACCATGCGGGTCATCGGCGATCCCGAACTCCCGGTTCAGCGGGTAATGGCCAGCTGGGGCAATGTCAGTCTGATGCCGGGTGTTCCCTTTCTGGCCCAGGCAGATGTGCTAATAGTGGGCGAAACCAACGAATGGGAATTGGTCGAATATGTGCAGGACGCAATTTCATCCGGTCAGAAAAAGGGATTGATTATTATGGGGCATGTGCTATCAGAGCAGGCAGGTATGAAGTACTGTGCCGAATGGCTAAAAGGCTTTATTCCTGAAGTCCCTATCGAGTATCTCCCGGCTGCTGAGCCCTACTGGCGTCCAGACCGCCCTACCCGATAATTTGTTATCAGCGCTTAATTTAACCAGCTAGCACAAACAAAGAACCCCGCCGTTAAGCAGGGTTCTTTGTTTGTGCTAGCTGGCACACCCGGTTATTCATACCCGAATCAGCGCTTTGGTTTTCACGCGCCAACTGCCGTTTTCCAGCACCGCTACACCATCCCGGCGCATGGTAATGCGGGTGTGGGTAGTCGAGTAGCTGTTTTCACTCTCGCAGGCCGGTTCGATCATGTAATTTCGGTAAGTCAGGAAACGAGCTAAACGACCTTGATCAGCTTCAAACCGGAAGTTAGCCACCAGTGGGTTCTCAGCGCTGACGCTCAGCCGGTAGGCCGACTCAGGCAACAGGGCGTTGGATTGAAGGGATGAATCGAACTGGCCGTTTTGGTCGGGTGGGGGGAAGTAGAACACCTCCGAACGGGCTGGAGCAGGAACAGGCGGTGGAGCAGGGACCGGTGCAGGCATTACAGGTGTAGGGATTGGTTCCGGCATGAGTTCAGTATTTCTGCCTGACTCCACCTTTGGTTCTCCCGACCGAACCACCGGAGCAGGTCCCGGATTTTCTGTAGCGGTAGTCTGTTGCTTCAACTGCCGAATGGCTACCAATGGGTTTGATCCTAATTCCTTCACAACAGCATCGTAGGCGTTCGCTTTCTGCCGGTAGTCGACCCGGATGGAGTTCATATCAGTACCGGAACCAGAGTTAGTACGCTGGGCCGTTTCGAGGGAGTTTTGCAGCTGGTTGTTCTTATCCAGCAACGCCTGTATTTCGGCCTGGGCGGCCCGGTATAAGAGTAAGTAAATGGCACTCGCCCCCACTAATAATCCAACAATACCGCTTAAGATCATCATCCACAGTTGTTTTTGTTGCCTTTCCTTAACTTCCCGCTCTAACTTACTTAGCTGAAATGTGGCAGGATCAACGACAGCTTCGTCGCCCGTGATGGTTGGTGTTTCAGTCGGGTTATCCAAACTCCTCTGGACGGGAGCGGGATCAACCCCGGCTCCGGGCGGGAGCAGCTGATCTACTTTAGCCAGTATCTGCTGCTGAACCGCCGGGTTGAGGGGCCTGGCATAGTTGTTGTCTTTTTTGTAGCGGACGTAAAACTGAGCCAGCTGCCTGTGAATAGCCGTATTAGCTTCTGTAGGACTCATGTTCTGAAACGCCTGCGTATTTTTCAACTCATTCAGTTCCTGCATTTTGGCCCCCACCGCGTCCCAGCCGCCCACCATCCGGATAATGGCTTGCGGGTCGCAGCCATCCCCGCAGTTGAGCAACTGAACGTAGATTTCCTGCGCTTTCGGCTGTTTGATACTGGCAAACACAACTTTGGCCACGTCTTTCGTCATGGTATCAACTGCGGCCTGGTTGATATTCTGCGCAACGGCGAGCGAGGCCGTTGCCATCAGGCCGACCGTTAGCAGACTACTGGTGAAGGGAATCGTGCGCATAATCAGGCTAGTGCATTGGCTAATTTATTGATAGCCCCAATGAGCGGGTAGAAAAACAGTGTTTCTTCAATGGGTACGCCCAGGGCATCGGTTATGCCACTGTACTCCGCAGCCACATCGCCTTCTTTTCGCTGGATACCATCCATGAGCGAGGTGTCCAGGTGGGTCCGTAATTCCTGCTGCGCAATCACCAGCGACCGGGCCGATACGTTCAGGTTACGCACAAAGCTGAATTCCTGATTCAGGGCGAAGAAGAAATCGATGAAGGCATTGGTTTCTTTCAACAACGAATCAATGACCTCAGGCTTCCGTAAATCGGCATAGGTGAGCTTTGTAAACTCATTGTCGAAGGTGGCCGGATATACATAGTTGATGGCTTCCGTATCGACCGGGCGACTGTTGGCAGGCTGCATCAGGGCCCCTTTGCTGGTTACCTCTTTCGGGCCTTTACGCTCGTAGAACAGGGTTAAGCCGCTGGTATCGTAGGTCTGCTCGTACACCTTCTCGAAAATGACCCGCGCCAGTTTGCCCAGCATCTGATCGTCGGCACTGATGATGGTCAGGAGTTTGGAGCCCGTGCCGCTGAAGGTGATGGCCCCCGGCAGGTTAATGCCCTTGTGCTTCATGAGCCGGGCAATGTGATAGAGCAGGGCCGTATAGAAAAGAACAAAAACCACTTTCAGGTCCTCGTCCTTAGACAGCATACCGTTAAACGACAGCATGCTTTTTGCCTTCACATCATTGCTCCGCTCAATCGAGAACCAGAACGCCATGATATCCTCCGAACGGTTGGTGTCCAGCATCCGGCGGTTATTATCGCTCAGGTTACCCAGGCTCTGGCTTTCCAGCAATGTCTGGATCTTGTCGGCGTATTTCCGCACAAAGCCGTTGTGGCTGGCGGCCCCGTACTCACTGAAGGCATCGCCGTAGATGGCATTACCCGCAAACCGGAACGAGGTGAGCAGCTTGGGTTCGTTGCGTTCGTATACCACCACGTCCGATGTGCCACCGCCAATATCGATGTTGATAACGGGCCGGGCCGAAGCACTCAGCGTTGGGTTCTGCTTGTAGTAGTAGAACGGCGCTACCGACTCGGATACTTCCCGCAGCCGCCCGGCCGAACCCCCAATGTAGCGGTCATAGAGCAACTGCCAGTCGGCGCGGAGCTGGCTTACCCGGCCCGGTGTCATACTGGCCGGGAAGAACCAGTACACCGTCGTCTGGATTAAACTGCCGCCTTCCGTCAGGACTTTATTCTTGATGAGCATCAGCAGTTCTTCCAGAAAAGCCTCCACGCGTCGTTCGGTCTGATCGCTGGTTTTGGCCCATTTCAGGTTTGTGGTAATGCGGTTGGAACCGGCGGGCTGGCGTTCTACATAAAAAGGAATGTTGAAGTCGGCCAGGGCCTGCGTTTGCTGATTAAAGCTCAGGTTCATCGGCTCGGCAATGGCCGTGCGGGTCGGGAAGCTGTCAGGTTTGCCGGGACCAATGGTGGGCGGCACAAACTCCAGGTCATAGAGCAAAAACAGCTCGAACAGGGCCGGGTTATACTGGGCCGGCGCTACCAGGGTAGCCACCTGCGGGGTTAGCTCGGCCACGTCGAACGGGCGGGGCGTACCGCCATCCACGCTGTATTCAATGTGCGTATTGGTGGTGCCGAAATCCACCGAAAAAGCAAACTGCTTGCTGCCGCCGTTGTATTCCTGCCAGCGCGGAATAAGGACGCCGTTCATCTCCCGGCCATCGCCCCGGATGTTGGCTTCCAGGTAATCAAATTCTTCGCGTAGTACGTAATAAACGCTGGAGCCGTCCGTGTTCTGTTGCCGTACCGTTCGCTGGTGCTTCGACTCGGCCTGAACCTCGGTATTGTCTTTCTGTTTGAAGTAGGTAAGCTCGTATTGGTTCTGGCTATCGAAACCCGATTCAATCATCTGCACCCGGTAATCGGCGGGGATGGTTACGGAGCCGGAGCGAACAAACGGATAGATATTAACCGTAAACGAGTTTTCGATAATAATCCCTTCGTTGGTCGGCTCGTTGGGAGCACCCGAGCTGCCAGGGGTGGAGCTGTACAGGCGCTCGAACGTGACAAACTGATTGCCGGGCTGGTTAGGGGCCGTAACGGGAATGTCGAGGGTTACGTTGATGCCCCCACTCTGCGGGACCATTTTGAGCCGGACGCGGTTCATGAACAGATCATCGACGTCGAAGAAATCGAAGAAATCCTTTTTAAGCGGCAGCAAAAACCCTTTTTCGGTCGCACCACTTTGCAGGTTACCATCGAAGAACCGGCCCCGGTCGGTTGGGAACGGCAGGCGAATGAGGTAGGGCTCCAGAAAATCGCTGACGGTGAGCCAGGGGTAATTTCCCGGCTGTCCCGGCAAAGGGCGCTGGTTGTCGCGCCACGACTCGCGGGCGTAATAGGGCACGGGCGTGTTCGAGTTCCACTGGGCCTGGGGCACGTAGGTGAACTGCCGGAAAAACCGGTTCTGTAACGCCATGGGGCGTGGCTTGCCCGGATTCAGGCGGGCGTACTTATCCGATTTGATGATAAAATCGCTAACCTGATCGATGGCGCGGGCATCGGATTTTTTCTTGCGGAGCGGAAAGCCCAGCACTTCAACAATATCACCCGGACCGGTGGTGAGTTCATCGAAGTCCTGATCGAATTTCTCGCGGGTTAGCAATGGCTGCCCATTCTGCGATTCAATATGCTCGTAGAACATGGTTGGGTTAGACTGCTGCAACAGCGCCCGGCTCCGGTTCAGGTAGTCATCCACTTCGCGGAAGCGGTCGCGGAAATTGGGCATGAACTGCTTGATAGCGTACCAGAATTTCTGGTACTCAATATCGCGCTGGTACAGCGGACAAACAGACGAGTCGAACAGCCGGTCGTTGCCCATCGATACGTCAACCCAGCTCAGGTCGTTGCCCGCGCTGAAAAACAACGTTTTAGGCGAGGTGCCCCCCACCACGCGGCCCCGATAACTCAGAACAAACAGGCGGTTAATATCCCCGAAATTATAGTCGGCCGCATCCTGATCCAGAAAAAGTTTCAGGGCGTCGCCCAGCCGCTTGTGACCGATGCTCGTTGACTGACGAAGCTGGTTCAGGTCGGTACGAACGTCGAAGGGGGTAATGGTAACGAACGTCTTGAGCTTGTCGTAGTTGAAAAACAGTTCGCCTACGTCGAGCGCATCCGACACCACCCGCTGATCGTTAACGGTGCCGCTAAGGTCTGGTTTGAGGGAGAGGTTCAGGAACGCCGAGCGCACCAGGTCTATCCGGGCAAACGGACTGGGAATAGAAGTCGGCTGCTTTACGGTCTGACCACCCTGCGGATCACGAATGGCCGCAATCTGGTCGGTGCCCATGGGTTTGCTAACGTACCAATGCAGGCCGGGAACAGGGTTATGTAAGCTGAATGTTGTAGGCATAGGTTGGGGGTCATTTGTTGTCACTAATAGTCATTAGTGGTCACTTTGTCATTATTGCTGATACTATGAATGACAATCAATGACGCGTAGCGAATGATAATCAATGACGTCTAATAATCTAATACTTTAGGGAGTTTGTCGCGGACGAACCGGTCGGTCCCTTCAGAAAATAACTGAATGAATTTATCGGCTTCGCTGCCGTAAGCTTTGCCCTCCGCTGTTTTGTTGAGCGTCTGGTCTAAATCATCCACGATGTCTAGCTTCACATCCGACTCCCCGCCAAAAAGGCCTTTCTTTTTTGGTTCGAAGCCCCGTACCGTATGCCCCAGATTACCGGCATCGAGCAGGAAGGGCTCAAACGAACGTTTGTTTTCGCGCATCTCGGAAAGCCACTGCCGGAAAGCCGCGTCGAAGTTGCGGACGCTGTTGAAAAAGCTGGAATTCAGGAAGGCGGTTGAAATAACGGGATTGGCTTTGGACCACTGCACCGTACCGGCTGCCTGCTTCAGTCGCTGACTCAGGTAGGTGCTGAACAAAGCCATTTTGGACAGCGGTAAGCTGATAAGCTGTTTGGTTGACCCCGCCAGATTGCCCAGCTGAATGCTCATGCCATCCTGCTCGATACCAAATTCCTTGAAGACCGGGTTGGCCGGTTTGCCGTTGGTCACGGTCAGGCTGCTGTCGTCGGTATTCATGAAATCCACAATGGCCAGTGCCGAAGCCATCTCGACAAAGTGGGCTTCGTTTTTCTGGCCACCCGCACCGGGGTCGTAGGTGTAGGCTTTGGTCTGGTCGTCGCCAATATAATACAGGGCGTTGACGGCTGGATTTACGCCCTTCTGGTAATAGTTGAGGGCCGCTTTTGTTTTGGCAATGAACGAAGCCGGGTCAATCAGTTTGTTGTCGTTGGTAGTCAGGCTGAAATACGGCATAACCGATACGGCTCCGATTTTGGCATCGCGCAGAAAAGCCGGGTTGGGTATCTGACCGATGGCCTGCGCCCCCCGAATATTTTTGA
This sequence comes from uncultured Cytophagales bacterium, assembly GCA_963782245.1. Classification (GTDB taxonomy): domain Bacteria; phylum Bacteroidota; class Bacteroidia; order Cytophagales; family Spirosomataceae; genus Spirosoma. Next base: position 13,239 of record CAWAJC010000017.1, on the reverse strand, counting down.
GCAGAATCGGGAAGCCGGCCGCACCGGTTCCCCCAAAAATAGAGCTGACAATAAAGATCCGGTCGTTGGCCCCAAAGTTCTCGGCAAACGCCTGGAACACGTCCGAGTAGCGAAACTGATTCAGTACCGTACTCCCAATGTTGGGGTTGCCCACGAAGCCAATGTCCATTTTAGTTTCCAGATTCTCTTCTGAAAACAGCAGACTGGCGAAGGCTTTTGCCGGGCCGTCCAGCCCTTCGTAGTTGATATAATCCCGGAATTTCTCCTGCTGAACGCCCTGTAGTTCGAAAACGTAGGTGTCGGCAATGGTTGCATTGCCGCCAATGGCCCGGTTCAGGGTTTTAATTTCCGTACCGAAAAAGCCATCCGTCGGTTTGGTCTGCATACCAGCGCGGATATTGCCGTATTCGCGCAACAGATCTTTGGTCCGCAGCAGGTCATCGTTGGTTGCGTGAGGGTCCAGCACAATCGGGATGATCTCGTCGGTATTATTCATTTTTACGCCGGAGGCCAGCAAAAACGTCAGGGCTTTCAGCACCCGCGAACCAGTCCCTCCAATGGCGAATACAAATAGTTTGGGCATAATATGTCAGTTTTCAGTAGTTGGTTTACGGTCTTCAGTTTATGGTTGGCTGGCGCGTGTTGTTGATGCGCCAGCCAACCGTAAACTGAGGACTGAAAACCGTGAATTTTATTTCGACGGCCAGAGCATGGGCCGGTGTTTGGCGTTTTTACTGAAGTTTTTCATGATCATCGAAATGATGAAGAAGATAACGGCGGTGAGCAGGGCCATACTGAAGGCATAACTCAGGAACACGCTCACGCCCTGGTCAAACAGCGTACCCTGGTTGGGGTCGGCTTCATCGCGGGCAATATCCTGGTTGGCTTTCTGATAGCAGGTAACCAGCGTAATGACAAACAGCAACAGGGAACTAATCCCCATCATCAGCAGCCAGCTACCCATACCGCTGAAACTGACTTTATTGAACGGCCAGATGTAAAACGCAAAGGCCACCAGAAAGGCAATACCAATGGCAGTCCAGGTAAGGGGCGACAGGAGTTCTTCCTGATACAGGTCTTCGAGCAGATTACCGTTTACAAACAGGTTGTAAAAATTATAGAGCGATTCTTCCATAGTCAATGAGCGAATGAGTCAATGAGCGAATGAGTGAATGGGCCGCTGTAGCGGTATATAAACGTACCGGATGGTATTCACTCCTTCACTAATTCATTCATTCTAAATTAATTTTCAGCGTGAAATATTCGGTTTGGTTATTGGGGTTATACGCTCGTTCGACGCCCTGCAACAGGTTCTGGATACCGAAGGTTGAGGTGGCATTGGGCGCTGCATCGTTCGTTGTATTGGTGCTGGCAATCCAGCGGGGCGGGAACTCCCGATGTAGCCGAATGGTGACTATCCGCTCGCCACGGGCGGGTTTGTTGGTGGTCAGCAACAGTTTATGCGTGGTGCCATTTGCCCCTGAATAGGGCTGAATTGATGCTACCCTGAAAGTTGTCTTTCCCTACTACTTCGTACTGGCTGGGGTCGGTCAGGACGGAGGCAGGCAACCGCAGGGCCGATAAATCCACCGCTACCGGAATTGTCAGACTTTTATCCGTTACATCGGGCTGGATGTCGGTTAGGGTATGGACCGCCTTATCGTGGTTGCGAATCTCTTCGTTTGAGCGTTTGAAGCGGCCTTTCCGGGCCGGATCCGTAACGAGTATGGTGTAGAAAGGAGTAATGGCTTTGGCATCCCGACCAAAGAACCAGGAGTCTGTGTAGCCGGGTAACTGGTTAAAGTTACGGATCGTCTGGTAGGCCGGGTCCTGATAAAGCCGCTGCATGGTTTCATTGCGGGCAATCAGGCAGAGGTAGTAGGGGCGTTCGCCGGTGTATTTTTTCTTTGCATTGTTCCAGCTATAGTACGTTCCGTCGAAGTCGGCTTTTAGTTTGATAACCAGCATAGAGTGGGTACTGGCGTACGGATTGAATACTGTGGTAAGCAGGGAACTGGCTGCATCCAGGGTTTTCTGCGCACTCATGCCCGTTAGCTTCGGATCGGAATAAATCAGGTCGGATACCAGCACGCTCAGGTCGTTGCCGGATGTATGGCTGAGTATGTCGTTGAAAATCCCCTCAAAATCGGTGCTGGTGGTTTTGCCTTTGGTCTTAGCGACCGTGTAAATGTCTTTCTCCTTAAAAAACTGGGGCAGCGACATCCCCAGGTCATTTACTTCGGTGTTGACCACAAATAGCTTTCCCTGGCCAGGGTTTATCGCATCAAATTCCGTCAGCAGGTTGTTCAGTGTCTTTTTGAAAATACCCGTTCCGCTGGGGGCATCGTAGGGAAACATGCTGCCGCTGGCTTCGAGGTAGAGCTTCAGCCGGATTGGCTGGCTGGTTACTGCCGCTGCCGCCCCGCCAATAGTTGGGGGCTTTGCCAATTTTAGCCAGTTTGCGGTAGGTGCGGTTTCGCTTGATGTAGGCTTCCAGAGCCGCTTCGTTTACCTTGCCATCGGGGGTAATGAGCGTCGCTGTTTTCTGGTCTTTAGTCAGCTCTTTGCTTTTGCTGACAATGAATACGCGCAGGGCATCTTTTTCCGTAACATCAATGGCGTTGTCATTTTCCAGCGATTCACTAATCTGATTGTCCAGGTTATCGGACGGGTTGGAGCAACTGGCCAGCCAGCCTGCCAACAGCAACGAAAAGAAGAATAAATACAGGCGGGGGTAATTCATGAATCTGGTTTTGTGGCAATTAGGTCGATAAGTAGCAATCGGTAAAAGTACTAAATCACGTAGGTACGGTTGTGCCGTTTGCTAAGTGGCCTTAAAATTTCTTAAATTACTCCATAACGTAACGAAGCTGCCAGCCATTTTATGTCAATCGGTACCACTAAACGATAAACGGACGTTTACCTTTGTCGTGTGATTATTTCCAATATGACGCTTCGCCACCTTATACTCGTATTATTTCTGGCCCTCCCAATTTTATTGCAAAACTGTGCACAGGTAGCTCAGCCACCGGGCGGTAAAAAAGATACCATAGCGCCTAAGTTGGTATCCAGTATGCCCACGTTTCGCCAGTTGAACTACCAGGGTAAAACCGTTGAGCTTGAGTTTGATGAATACGTGAACAGCGAAAATCTCCAGCAAAAAATCACCATCACTCCGCAGGATAGCAACACGTTTATTGTTAAAACGCTGCCACTGGGCATTCGGTTAAATTTTAGCCGAGCTTTTCTTCCCAACACGACTTACACCATTGATTTTGCCGATGGGATCAAGGATATTACGGAACGCAATATTGCCAAAAATACGAAGGTAGTCTTTAGTACAGGCTCAGTCATTGACTCGCTTTTTCTGTCGGGCAATGTGGTAGACGACGAGAGCCGACGGCCGCTACTGGGCTTTGTCGTGGGGCTTTTTGCTTCTACTGACACCTTACCCATCAACCGCAAACGCCCGCAGTATTTTGCCCGGACAGACAGTAGCGGCAACTACCGCATCGAAAACGTGAAGGCTGGCCTGTATAAAGTCTATGGCTTCGACGATAAAGACCTGAACCTGGTGAACAATACGCCCGGTGAGCGAGTGGCCTTTCGGGATAGTGTGTTGAACCTGAATAAAAATTACACCGATGTGAACATGGTGGCTTTTCGGGGCTACGGTAAGCCGCGCATCAGCCGACGCGAACGCACCGACGAAACCCTGGGCCTGGAGCTCAGCAGTGGCATTGCCAGCTATACCCTGGCGTATGGCAAACCGGCATCTACTACCGCCACCTCTGCCACGGCGGTTCCGATAGCGACACCTGCGCCAGCCAAAACGCTTGACGGATACGCTCATTTCGTTTCTGGAAACTCCCAAAATGATCCGGCTGTTTCGACCAGCTAACCGCGCTGCCGACGATACCCTGCACATTACTGTTATGGCCGAAGATTCGGTGGGTAATGTGACCGACCTGCGGGAGCGCGTTTATTTTTCGCCCCTGAAAACAAAGGCTAAAAACAGAACGGCGTTAACGGTGCAGGTAACGCCCTCATCCAGTGAGCCAATTGACAACAACCTGGAGTTTACGCTGGTATTTAACAAGCCGGTGTTGAGTTTCAGGACCGACCAGATCATTATTGGGCCAGACAGCACGAAGCCCTTTAAACTAACCCCCGAGAACCTGATCTGGAGCAATCACAACTCGCGGCTGGTCATCAAAAAGGCCACCACCCTGCGGGATAGTCTGCTGTTCCGATTGCAAAAAGGGTCGTTCATCAGCGTGCAGGGCGACACCCTGGCCAGGTACTCGGCCCGGTACACCCTAGCCGAAGAAGACAGCTACGGACTGATTGCCGGGCGTGTGAGCCTCGCTGCCGTTGGCTCAGCGGCTAGTAAATTTATTGTTGAACTGCTGGACGATAAATACAATGTTGTACGAACGGCCTACGGCGCTACAGACTATAGTTTCGGGCGGTTGAAACCGGGGCTGTACCGCGTCCGGCTCATTGTGGATAGCAACGGCAACAAAAAGCGCGACATCGGCAACGTGCAGAAGGGCATCCAGCCCGAACGCATTATGTACGCCCCCGGCACGGAAGAAGACGGCTCTATTCGGGTCAAACAGAACTTCGAGTTAACGGATATTGATTTTTGAGGGGCGTTTTCCCCTTTTTCGCTAAAGAAAGCGAATCACTACAGCGATAGGGTGATTGCATCAAATGTTAAGTTGGCCCAGTAGTGCTATTAGGCAGGCATCATCTCGGGCGGCTTTCTTGCGTTTACGCTTCAAGCTCATTTTGGCCGGGTCCCGCTTGATTAGGCCTAAGGCTAGTTTGCCAATTGTGGTCAAATTACGAGGAGCGTCGTCCTTGCGTACCGAGCACCCATCCAAGCGGCTGAACATCCTGACAAAGAGCTGATATAGAATCGTTTACTATGTTGTTCCTTGCCCTGTAGCCAACGACTCGACTCAACGCAGACTAGGCTTCTCAGTCTTATCCAGTCCCCAGCAACATCAACCATAGTCAGATTGTCGGTCACCCACACCGTCCGCTTTTCGGCTCGCCCATCCCCTAAATCTCGGCTTACATCGGCTTGTAGAGTAGGTCTGATCCGCTCAAACTGCCCAGACACCCCCGGCCATCCTGCTGCATTCGGGCGACGATAAGGTAGTGCCGGTGGGCAACAGTCTGGTGTTTTAGACCGCACTGCTCCGAAACGGTGTTTCGGCTACGCTGCACCTATACCCGAAAGGAAACCACGGCTTCTCGCTGGCACCCGCCAAAGAAGACTGGTTTGAGCAGTGCAAAACGTGGCTCATAAGCAACGGATGGGCTACCCGCTGAAGCCAGTTAGCGGACGTTGTGAAAACGAATCTGCTTTGTAATTTTAAGCCCTGCTAAACTATTCCCATTCATTACCAATCCCATACTTCCGGTAGAGCAGAAAGTAGAGGCAGCGCTTTATTCCATTTTATCTCCCATAATCCATCTAATTCAGGTATGAACATTTCGTCAATAGGGATCTTCCTGTTGCTTTTTCTGGCTGGTCTTACTGCACCGGCACAACCCACTGTTTCCCTTCCACCCGTGCGGGTTGAGGGCAATAAATTCGTTACGGCCGATGGCAAAACCCTGGTTTTTCGGGGGCTTAATGCCAGCGACCCCGACCGGCTTGAAAAAAGCGGCCATTGGGATAAAGCCTATTTTGAGGAAATGAAACGTTGGGGCGCTACGCTGGTACGGTTTCCGGTACACCCCACCGCCTGGCGCAGCCGGGGAAAGGAGTCCTATCTACAACTGCTCGATAAGGGCGTAGCCTGGGCGGGTGAGCTGGGCCTGTATGTCGTTATTGACTGGCACAGCATCGGCAACCTGAAAAACGAACTATACCAGAGCGCGATGTATGAAACCACCCAGAAAGAGTCGTTCGAGTTCTGGCGCACCATGGCCGACCACTACAAAGACAATTCGACCGTTGCCTTTTTTGAGCTGTTCAATGAACCGACCGTCATGGGTGGCAAGCTGGGCACCTGTAGCTGGGATGAATGGAAAAAACTAATGGAAGAAACCATTACCATTATCCGGGCCAACGGCGGCAAAGCCATCCCGCTGGTGGCCGGCTTCAACTGGGCGTATGACCTGAAAGAAGTAGCGCAGAACCCGATCAATGCCGAGGGCATTGGCTACGTGAGCCATCCCTATCCGATGAAGCGCCCCAAACCCTGGGAAGATAAATGGACGGCCGACTGGGGGTTTGTGGCGAAGAAATACCCACTGGTACTAACGGAGATTGGATTCTCCGGACCCGACGACAGGGGCGCTCACGTACCCGTAATCAGCGATGAATCGTACGGCGATGCCATTACGCAGTACTGCGATAAAAACGGTATTTCGTACGTAGTCTGGGTGTTCGATCCGCAATGGGCACCGGCACTCTTCAGCGACTGGAATTACACCCCCACCCGGCAGGGGCGGTACTTCAAGAAAGCCCTGCAGGCATCGGCAGCTAAAAACTAATTTCCTGGCAAAAAGTCCAGTCCGTTGCCAATTGGATGTGGACTTGTTCACAGGCTGTGCCGCTATCAGAACTGACTGGCTATCAACGCCCGAATGCAAATATTGTATTCGGGCGTTTTTGTGGGCGTTGCTTTTTTTTGGTTAATCATGTGTACATTGCCTGGTACCTCATCCTGCTGCCTTTACCCATGAAAAATACCCTTATCTGGGCACTTTGCTGCCTCGTTTTGTTAGGTGCCTGCCGGTCAACGGAAACCACGACCACCTCACTCAGTTCTTATTTCGCGAAAGATTCCGCAGCCGTGGCCGACGGGGGCGTTCGCGTTATTCCGATTCAAACACCAAAGGGCACATTCAATGTCTGGACAAAGCGCTTTGGCAATAACCCCAAAATTAAACTGCTCCTCCTCAACGGCGGACCCGGTGCCACGCACGAGTATTTCGAGGTGATGGAAAGCTTCCTGCCCGCCGAAGGCATCGAGTTTATCTACTACGATCAGTTAGGCACGGGTCACTCCGATAATCCCAACGATACCACCTTCTGGGATTTGCCCCGCTATGTAGAAGAGGTGGAGCAGGTGCGGACAGCCCTGAACCTGACGCCCGATAATTTCTACCTGCTGGGCCACTCCTGGGGTGGCATTCTGGCCACGGAATACGCCCTTAAATACGGCAAAAACCTGAAAGGGCTCATTATCTCCAATATGATGGTCGAGTTGCCCCGACTACGGCAAGTATGCCGATAACGTGCTGGCGAAAGAGATGGACCCCGCCGTCGTGAAGGAAGTTAACGACCTGGAAGCCAAGGGTGCGTATACCTCCCCCCGCTATATGGAACTGCTCCTGCCTAACTTCTACGCCAAGCACATCTGCCGGCTGCCCCTCGACCAGTGGCCCGAACCCATGACCCGCGCCCTGGGCAAAATGAACCAGTCGCTGTACGTAACCATGCAGGGCCCCAGTGAATTTGGTATTGCCGGTAACCTGGCCAACTGGGACCGCAAAGCCGATCTGCCCAAGATCACAATGCCCACCCTGACCATTGGCGCTAAATATGACACCATGGACCCCGAACACATGAAATGGATGGCAACCCAACTGCCCAACGGCAGCTACCTCTACTGCCCCAACGGCAGCCACATGGCCATGTACGACGATCAGAAAACCTACATGAACGGGCTGATCAAATTCATCAAAGGAGTTGATGAGGGGGAGAAGAAGATGTCGCTGTAAAAGTAAAAACAGGCATTTCCTGCTTCTGCTGGCATGAACCAACCGATTATGCCCTATCCTGTTGTACCCTTTCGTCAGGTAATCCAGACGTTGTTCGTCCTGGCCTTTGTTGTTGTTGCCACATCCGGCTATAGCCAGGATAACCCGCCAAAAACCGGCAAAGTTGAGCGGGTAAAAGTACACGGCAAAGGGCTGGAAGGCAACCTGGCCGGCGACTCTCCCGACCGGGACGTATCTATTTACCTGCCGCCCAGCTACCAGACCGACAAAAACCGGCGTTATCCGGTTATTTATTTCCTGCACGGTTTTACCGACAGCGACGATAAATGGTATGGCCTGACCAAGCACTGGATCAACCTGCCCGCCGTAGTGGACAAGACACTGGCGGATGGTAACACGAAGGAGTTCATCATCGTGACGCCCAATGCCTACAACCGCTACTTCGGCAGTATGTACTCCAACTCGGTCACGATTGGCAACTGGGAGGATTTTGTGGCCGATGAACTGGTCGATTACATCGACAAACAGTACCGCACCCTGCCGCAGGCCAGCAGTCGCGGACTGGCGGGGCACTCGATGGGCGGCTACGGCACCATCCGCATTGGGGAGAAACACCCCGGAGTTTTCTCCAGCCTGTACCTGCTCAGTCCCTGCTGCATGGTGCCCAACATGAACAGTACGGTTAGTCCCGAGCGGGCGGCCGCCATGGAAGGCGTCAAAACGCAGGCGGATCTGGAGAAAGCCGATTTCGGCACCAAAGCCATGTTTGCATCGGCGGCTTCGTGGTCGCCCAACCCGACGAACGCACCGTTCTTCCTCGATTTGCCGGTGAAAGATGGACAGCCCCAGCCGCTGGTAACGGCCAGATGGGCGGCCAACGCCCCCCTGGCCATGCTGGATCAATACATTGGGAACATCAAGCAGCTGCACGCGCTGGCGTTCGATGCGGGGGACAAAGATGCCAGCATTGCGGCCAGCAATAAAGTGCTGGATGGCCTGCTGACCAATTACCAGATTCCGCATACCTATGAAGAATACGACGGCAACCACATCAACCACATCGCCGACCGCATCGAGCAAAAAATGCTTCCTTTCTTTACCAAGAATTTATCGTTTGAAAAGGGGAAGGCGAAGCGGTGAGTGGGTATTGAAGTTGATTGATTGGTCAACTATATAGTCAAGTGCAACTAATGCCTAGTCGTATAATTCCCTTATGAAAATTGGGGTGTAAAGATGGCAAGTGGCTACTACTTGAACGATACGGACCTACTTAAGTATCAACACCGGTAATACTATGTATGCTTAATGATAACCCGCTGGTTTGCAGTATATTGATGTTGAGTATAGTTGCGTACAATAGTATGTTGGGTGCGGGTCCATAAAGCGCTTGCAAGGCAGCGTCTCAGCGACAGGTTGCACATCTCAGAGGTCAGGCTTTTACTTACATTTCCGGATTTCGGCTGACACGGGAAACGCCCCGACGGCCGAAGTTTAGTTTTGTGGGGCAGCGTCTTGGCGAAAGGGCAAATGCCCCGACAGGTCAGGCTTGGCAAGACTCAGTTTAATTAGAATAGCTTTAACTGTGCCTCTACTTTGGGCGGTTTTGGAAATGTGGGATGGAACGTACCTATAATAACGAAAGGATTAGGCGCGACAAAATGGTATTGCTTTGTCGTACCCAAGAAGAAGTATAAATCTTTTGTCTTAGCAAAATCGTCAAGATACTTTTGCTTCACTTTCTCACAAGCCACTCTTTCATCCGCAGCATAACGCCAAAACAGCGCACCAACTTCCCAATCTTCAATCATCATAGTTCGACGCTTACTAGTAACATCTTCAAAAATATAACTGAATTTGTAGGGTAGTTTACGAACGACATTGCCGCTATTTCCTTGCTCAAATAAGCTGAGTTGCTGCATTCTGGCAATTTTTGCCTTGTCCCATTCTCTTTCTACTTCCTCCCAGATGAAGTCAATAATTTTAGTTGGCTTGAATACAGCAAGCGAAGTGCCTATTTGTTTGTCTTTCGCTTCTGCAATCAACAAGCTCATATCCTTGTAGACTTTTCCTAAGACAGTTTCTTTACGTTCCGACCAATCATTATCTGTCTCGACTTTCCTAATTCTTTGGGGTTCAGAATCTAAAGTACGAGGGCGAAAACTTTCAGGTCGAAAATCTCCTTCGTTTTTCACCAAGTCGATTTCGACCCACTCGTACTTTTTGTACTGATTTTCATAGCCAAGTCTTCGGAATTGGATTGGGTAAATTCTAATCCATTTTCCTTCTTCTGTGAAGCCAGCAGTACAAACTAGTTCATCATATTTGGTCGAAATGGTTGGGTAAGTCTTAACTGCAATTAGAACTTTAGTCATGTTGCTATAAGTGTATCAATTCATATTCCCAACCAGGTAATTCAGTAACCCCTTTGGCTACTTTACTTCTATGGCACTGACAAGGTAAGGCTTCAAAACAGGTCAAAGCTACCCGGCTATACTTATCTAATAGCGACAAAATACCGTCAAGATTTTCCGTTTGATTTGGTAAATAAGTACTCTCAAATTCAGCAAATAAAGTATCATAGTCTTTCTGCGTCTTGAGATTCTGCCTTTTATCGGATGGAATACCCAAAGCGGGAACATGGATGTACTTAATGCCAATAGACGCGCATACACTACTTAATGTAGTTTTTGAGAACCCAACTTTTTGGCTTATAGCGTTGCGACGTACATCACAAAGCACCTTTACGTTGTTGCGAATCAACTTGTTGAAGTATGTCTCAACCGTAATGCCTTCGTAGCCAATAGTGAAAAGGGCTTTTTCCTCATTAGTCGGAGCATATCTTTACTCTCTTTAACTCGTCTGCATTTAGATTTTAGGCGGCTTTCTCGCTTCTTATTGCATAATAGGGAAATTTAAGATAAGTTGCCTTGATAAGTTGGTCTGTAGTGTGGTTTTTATATGTCCGGGCTACATGACTGATATGAGATTTGTCATCGTTAGTCAACATCCCTCGGTAATCATCTGGTTTTGTAAGACTCCATCCCGTATCTGACTCAGTGACAACGCCATATACCTTTAAAGCCCGTAAATCCCAACTTGACTGATAAGAGTAGCATCCGAATCGGTGTGGTATAAAATCGAATGAAGGCTTTTTCTGTAGTTTGGCAACAATCAACAACAGTTTTTGTAAGTCAGTCTTACCTAAATGCCCCCCAAAGGCTTGCATGAGGGCTAATAATATCTTTCTACGGTAATACAGCATGATTGCAAAAATAGCTATTTCTGAGTCACTTTGTTAAATTTCGCACCTTGGAGTATGAAGACTCCTACTTTACCATCAATCCTTGTGTGGTCGTTAAGTAGCCCGTTAGCGTAAGTACGTATGGGGTTATGAGCGACAAAGTGAACGTCTCCGACAGGCTGACATTTGCTCATTTGCGGAGTTCCTAATGATAGATTAAAAGCTCCGCATACGAAGTTTTCAACTTTTTCGAAAGACACAAAAATCCAACTAAGACAATTTGTAAAATTATACGGTTTCTTAACAACAGTTTGGTATAGCTGTCAGCAGTTATATATGATGAAAGTAATATTATGGATTTAGAAACACTGACAAATCATATTGCAGGTTTGGGTAAACAATATCTTGACAACGCATGCAAGATTGTTCTCCAAGATGTATTTAATTTAAATGCTGTCAATGTTGATGGTAAAAGTGATGGTGGTACGGACTTTTCAACATTCAATTCATCAGGTGAACGATTAGATGTTGCGTATCAAGTTACGACTCAAAAATCTGCTATCCAGGCTAAAGCATACAGAGATGCAAAAAAAGTAATTGAAAAATTACATGTTACTCGATACTATTTTATTACTAGCTTTAACCTAACTGAAGTAGAAGCAAGAAAAATAGAAAATGAAATATCTAAATATTTAAATATTCAGACAATTTGTTTTGCTCCAAGACACATTGCAGGTTTAATTTTAAGCGAAGATTTGTTAAATAAATTTTTGGATGAAAGTAATTACCCTTTACCTAGAAACTATACACCTTCTTACGATTACAGAGAGATGGCTCTTCATTCGTACACAATACTATCGGATGATGTTTCACAAATGAAAATCAGTATTTACGATGATACTATCCTTTTATTACTTTCAAATGGTGAAAAAGTTGAGGAGAACTTATTAGTTGATAAAGTAAGAGAGTTCTTAGGCCTTAATGAAACTAAATCTGATGTCATAAAGAGAAGAATAGGAACTTATTTGGTAAAAGTCGAGTTAAGCGCACATTAGATGGTCTTGTCGAAATACATGACGATGCGAGAAAGGATTTAGATTCGAGAAAGTATACGCGGATTCACATTTGCAATGCATAAAGCTTATTCTAGCGAATCAGCCGGACTTAGATAACCCAAAGTTTTGCGAGGTCGTTGGTTAAGTTGATCTTGAATCCAAGATCCCGTGAGGCCGGACAGGACCATCTTGGATAAGCTTTGGGGATGTACTGGCGGATCAATCCATTCGTGTTCTCATTGTAGGCCTCGCTCCCAACTGTGATAGGGATGAGCAAAGTAGGTAGCCGCCCCAAGTTGGGAGCCGATCAGTTGATGACAGGCAAACTCTAAGCCATTGTCAAAGGTAATGGTCTTGATGGTTAAGCCACTTTGAGACTAAGGCTTCGACGGCCGCTTTAGCCAGGACGAGAGCCTTTTTGGAGGGCTAATTTGACAATCAGCACGTACTTACTCAGCCGCTCGACTAAGGTAAGCAGAACCCCATCGTGACCTTTGCCAATGACCGTGTCCGCTTCCCAGTGTCCCAATTCAGTGTTAGTTTGGACAATAGCTGGCCGCTCTTCGATACTGACCCGATTAGGGATCAGTTGCCGCTTTTGGGGCTTACCCCGTTTCTTGTAAAAAACGCTTCCGATGGCGAATACGCAGGTATTGCGTAAGGCTTTCTTGTCCAGCAAATTGCTTTCCAGATAGAGTCTGATACTGATAGATATAACGGTAGATTGTTTCATGGTGTAAGACGTTCTTTGTAGCCATCAGGTGTAGTTCTCCACAAATCTGTTCAGGTGACAGACGGTCTCTAAGCCGACTTAGCACGGTAGTCAACAAAGCACCTTTAAGTTTGTAGGGTGTTCGTTTTTTGGCGGTGGCGGTTCGTTGCTGGGCTTGCTGGGCATCATAGGGTTGTCGGGGATGCTGCTGGCGGTGTTTGGCCAGTTCCCGACTGATGGTTGACTGACTAATTCCAGTTGTTGGGCGATATGGGTCTGAGTTTTGTGTTGGTGAAAAAGGGTCTGAATCAGGTATCTTTGCGCTAAGGTCAGTCGTTTGTAGTTTGCCATAGTTTTGGTTGGAGTGAGAACCCCAAAGCTACGGGAGAATCTATCCAGCGGCTGACTTTTGTTAGTTCATCCAAGCTGCCATAGCCGTTGAAATATACAAAAGGGAGAAAAAAGTGATATGCACTGGAAAT
>CAWAJC010000016.1:0-200346 GCA_963782245.1 uncultured Cytophagales bacterium | reverse complement strand
TGAGTTAAGCTCAGTCGTAAGAGTCAATCAGGCTGGTGCTTTTTAGGCGGGTGAACACCTCTACCTTATCGAACAGAGCCGTTAAGCCCCGTACTGCCGATGGTACTGCTATCACAGGTGGGAGAGTAGGAAGGTGCCACCTGACTGAAATTTAAAATACCATTTCTTGAAAAAGGAATGGTCTTTTTTTATTTAACACCTCTGTAGTAGACTAACATTGAACAAGGGGGGCTTCCTGATTTGAGCAGGAAAAATTAAACTGATTCCCAAAAATCCTTTATCATCTGTAGCATTTCGTCAACTGAATCTGCAATGAGCAGTAAAGCCCGGTTTTCAACGCGTAAGAAGCCATCGGCTACCATTCGATCGAGTTGTTGGATCATAAGGTCATAATAGCCATTTATATTAATGATACCAATGGGGCCATCATAAAGCTTGAGTTGCCGCCATGCCAGAATTTCGAATAGTTCGTCCAGCGTTCCGTAGCCGCCTGGCAATGCGATTACTCCTTTCGATAGTTGAACCATTTTGAATTTGCGTTCATGCATAGTTTCAACAAAGTGCAATTCAGTAAGTGTTCTATGAGCGACTTCAAGGTCGGCCAAAAAATTTGGGATGACACCCGTCACTTCTCCACCATTCTCTAAAACAGCATTGGCTACGTTACCCATCAGCCCGAAACCTCCGCCACCATATATAAGGCGTATGTTGCGCATAGCCATCTTTTCCCCAAGTTCTGCAGCAACATTGTTATAAATTGGGTTTTTACCCACACTTGACCCACAGTAAACGACAACGCTGTTCATGACTGTATCGGAAAATTATTGAAAGAGGGAACAATGATAAATTCTATTGTTGGGCTAGCTTATGCGCTAACATTTCAACATCAATACCATCAAATGAACTAGAACTCATGAGCAAAAAGACCTGGTATGAATTTCGCTTCTCAACAAGGTAGTCCTGAAAAGCTAATGCGTTAGTAAAAACACGCATGTCAGACCGGCCAAAAGCTTTAGAGATAGTAGTTGAATCAACAGAGTTGTCACCACTTGATGAATGCGAAGCCATGAGTACAATAGCTTCATCGGCCGCATCCATAGTGTCTTTATACTGGGTTAGAAACGAATCTTTTAGATTGTAGGAAGAATGCAACTCGAAAGCTGCCAATACCCGCTTGTCTGGATACTTCTGTTTCGTGGCTTCTGTTGTTGCCTCGACTTTAGCGGGTGAATGGGCAAAATCCCGGTAGACAACCTTACCATTATTTTCTGCAATTTTCTCCAACCGCTTACTAACGTTTTTGAATGTTGGAATGGCCTGGTAAAATTGTTCCTCTGTAATGCCGATATGGTCGCACACGGTTAGTGCGCCGGCAATGTTTTTTAAGTTATGCTGACCAAACAGATTTATAGCGACACGGTTCTTCTGTTTCGTAACCAGGTACGTTTCGCCATTAGTGATTTCACTTGGATGTGGGAAATAAGGAACTTTAGTTATGTCGGCTCGCTCTTTCTGTCCAATAACATCAAGCATATCATCGGACTCATCAAAAATGAGGATGCCAGCTTTGGGCATTGCTTCCGCCAATGATTCGAACTGATCTACGTAATCTTCCCAGGTTGGATAAAGGTTAATGTGATCCCAGGCAATACCACTGATAAGCGCAATGTGAGGCTGATAGTGTAAAAACTTGGGACGTGAGTCGATGGGAGAGGACGCATATTCATCTCCCTCGATAATAATCAGTGGTGCGTTAGACGATAATCGAACAGTAGTATCGAAATCCTGAACGGGTTCTCCAATCCAATAATCGAAAACCCGATTGTGATACTTCAATACATGAAGAATTATAGCTGTAATTGTTGTTTTTCCGTGACTACCGGCTATAACCACGCGTTGTTTCTGTTGACTCTGCTGGTAAATATATTCAGGGTATGAATAGATGGGCAAGCCCAGTTCCAGCGCCTTCCTTAATTCAGAATTATCGCTTCGGGCGTGCATTCCTACGATAACGACATCGGTAGCCGGGGTAATCTTATCAGGAAACCAGCCTGCTTCTGCAGGTAATAAACCGTGCTGTTGCAAGCGTGTCTTTGAGGGTTCGTAGATTGTTTCATCGGAGCCAGTGATGGTGTGACCCTGTTGCTGGAGTGCTAACGCCAGATTATGCATAGCGCTGCCGCCGATAGAAATGAAATGGATGGACTTTGGCATTCGATAATCAATCAATGTAAAGAGACAAAAGTACGCCTTCTTTTCGGTTTGGCTGGTTAATCACATCGGCACATCAGCTCAAGATCTTGCGGAAGTGTTATTTTTTGCATCCGGTCGAATCAAACACTCCGTAATTTGGTTAATTATCGTGCGAATATACTTCACCTGGAAAGCCTAGTTTTCAGGACCAAATTCGCAGTCAATTTATTGAGATAGCAATTGTTGCTGGTATTTAGTTACCTCACTTTACGCGCTTAACGAAGGGATGAAAACATATTATGACCTGATTGATCAGACATTCGAGTTTCCGACTCGGGAATTCAATGTCGAGAACAATGAATTAATGTTTAACAACGTCCCGCTGATGGATATTGTCAAACAATATGGTACACCGCTCAAACTGACGTACTTACCCAAAATTACAGAGCATATTGAGCATGCAAAGCTGTTGTTTAGAAACGCCATGAAGCGGTACAATTACAAAGGCAGTTATACCTATTGCTATTGTACAAAATCCTCTCATTTCAAGTTTGTGCTTGATGAGGTGCTCAAAAACAATGTGCATCTCGAAACATCGTCAGCCTATGATATTCAGATTTTGAGGGAACTTTACAAATCTGATAAAATCAATAAAGGAACCTATATAATTTGTAACGGTTACAAACGGCCATTATACACTCAATACATTAGTGAACTGATCAATGAAGGGTTTACGAATTGTATTCCTGTCCTTGATAACCTCAAAGAAATTGAAGCGTATGAAAATTCAATAACCGCCGACACGGTTAATTTTGGTTTTCGTATTGCTACGGATGAAGAACCAAATTTCGCTTTCTATACATCGCGCCTTGGTATTCGATACAGCGACGTAAATGAGTTGTACCGGAGTAAAATTCAGCCGAACGAAAAGTTTAAGCTGAAAATGCTTCATTTTTTCATCAACACGGGTATTAAAGACAGCGCTTACTACTGGAGTGAACTTAGCCGGTTCATGTACAAGTATTGCGAATTAGCTAAAATATGTCCTGACCTCGATTCGATCGATATCGGCGGAGGAATGCCAATTCAAACGTCTTTCCAGTTCACGTATGATTACCAGGCCATGATTGATCAAATCGTGGAAAGTATTCAGTGGATTTGTAATAAAAACAACGTTCCGGTTCCTCATATTTTTACTGAGTTTGGCTCTTTCACAGTTGGGGAGAGTGGGGCCGTAATTTATAAGGTAATTGATCAGAAACTACAGAATGACAAAGAGTTGTGGTATATGATTGATGGGTCATTTATTACACAACTTCCTGATTCATGGGGGCTTGGTCAAAAATACATAATGCTCTCGGTAAATAATTGGGAAAACCCGTATCAGAAAGTTAACCTCGGGGGATTGACTTGCGATTCGCACGATTTTTACAATACGGAAGCGCACAGTGCCGACTTATACCTGCCGATTTTCGATCAGGATGCCGAAGATCAATACATTGGTTTATTTCATACGGGAGCCTACCAGGAATCGCTGGGTGGTTATGGGGGAATACAACATTGCCTGATTCCTGCCCCACAACACGTAATTGTGGACAAAGACGAAGAAGGAAACCTACGTTCCCGCCTTTTTGCACCAGAGCAAAATAGTGAGGTAATGCTTAAGATTCTGGGCTATGGTGGAGCCGAACCGGGTATGACGGAACTTGAAGCTACGGAAGCGGCCGAAGAACGCGAAGAAGAAATTGAACTGGTGCGGGAGGAAAATTAAGACCTGTGGTATGTTTTCGTATAGCTTTTGGCACTATTTTCGTTTAATAGTCTGAATACTAACGATACAAATGGGAACTAGCTATATGAAAAGATTGATGGTTTTGGGTATTGTATTAGCGACGATGTCTCTTGGGTCCTGTGCCCGCAAGGCAAATTGTCCGGCGTATGGTAGTGTACAGAAGCCTGTGTCTACGCAAGTTCGTGCATAGAACGCAAGAAATGATTGGTTTTGACACGGCTCAGTTTTGTAAACTGAGCCGTGTTTTTATGAGGTGGCTAACACAAACCGGGAAGCTTCCAGTAAGTTGGTTGCACAGCTATCATACTCCGTGGATTGGGCTGCACCCGATGTAATAAGCACCGTTTGAACGCCTACTTTTTTCCCGGCCTGCATATCCCGCAACGCATCGCCAATCATCCAGGATGTATCCGGATTGATATCATACTTTGCCATTGCCTTTTCTAGCAACAAAGATCCCGGTTTGCGGGTAAGTGATTCCGACGTATACTTTGGATGATGAGGGCTATAATAGATATCATCGATAAGTTGTCCACACTGATCCTGTAAGTATCGATAGCAGGTCATCACGTCATTTCGGGTGTAAAGCCCTTTGGCAATACCCGCCTGATTCGTGATAACGATAAGTAGGTAACCTGCATCCTTCAGCATACGCAAGGCTTCGGGCACACCTTCGGGAATAATAAAGTCCTCAACCCGATAAACGTAATCGGTTCGGTCCTCATTCAACACACCATCCCGGTCGAGAAAGATGCATTTGTTCATAGTTATATAGCCAAGGTTAGGAAAGTAATAATGCAATTTTTTAACCGAATAATTTTATCGTTGTTTCAGAAACCAAAAAATAAATGTCAATGGATTACCAATGCTTTCAAAACATGAGTTCTCAACTCTCAGGACTCCAGATCTATGAGACGTTGCGCTAATGACTGAATTTTGGCTTCTGCATCCGCAAGTTTCTGGCGTTCGCGCTCAATAACGTCGGGCTTTGCATTGGCGACAAACTTTTCATTCGACAGCTTTTTTAGGACTGAATCACGGAAACCAGTATTGTAATCTAAATCCTTACGGGTACTAGCAATTTCCTGTCCTGTATCGATTTGTCCGGCAATGTTTACGAAAAACTCATCGCTCCTTATCAGGAAAGAGATGCTGGATGAAGACTCGGTAGTGGATAAGTCGCTTACGTAGCTGATAGCGGATACATTCGCCATCTTGTGTATCAGCGACTCAAACTGGTTGAATCTGTCGGGTAATACCGTCTTGATGGCAAGTGGTAAAGCCGTCTTTGGTGAAATCTGCTTAGCGTTACGAACATTACGCACATTGGAAACGATCTCGAAGAATTCTTCAAAGGAGGAGAGTATCTGTTGATCAACGACGTTCGGCTTTGGAAACGGGGCAATACAAATACTTTCGCCAACCTCTCTGTCGCGAATATCCTGCCAGATTTCTTCCGTAATGAACGGCATAAATGGATGGGCTAAAGCCATCAGTCTCTCAAAGAAATTAATGGTGGACTCATACGTAATCTGATCAATGGGTTGCTCGAAGGCGGGTTTTATTAGTTCAAGGTACTGCGAACAGAAATCGTCCCATATCAGCTTATAAATGGTCTGTAAGGCGTCGGAGATTCTGAACTTGCCGAAAAGATCGTCAACTTCAGTGAGTGTCTGATTGAATTTGGCGTCAAACCAGCTTATAGACAACTCATTTTGAACGACACGGGGTAACGAAGAGTCAACTGTCCAGCCCTTCACCAGCCGGAACGCATTCCATATTTTATTGCTGAAATTCCGACCCTGCTCCACCAGTTTCTCGTCGAACATCAGGTCATTACCGGCCGCCGAACTGAACAGCATACCGGTTCGCACACCGTCGGCACCGTATTGGTCAATCAGGTCGAGCGGATCCGGTGAGTTGCCGAGTGATTTCGACATTTTTCTACCAAGTTTATCCCGTACAATACCCGTTAGGTACACGTTTTTGAACGGGGCTTCACCACGGTATTCATAACCGGCAATAATCATCCGGGCTACCCAGAAAAACAGGATTTCGGGCGCCGTAACCAGATCGTTGGTTGGATAATAGTACTTGATATCGGCATTGTCAGGATCTTTCAGGCCATCAAAAACCGACATGGGCCAGAGCCAGGAGGAGAACCAGGTATCCAGCACATCGTCGTCCTGCGTCAGGTCGGCTTCAGTCATAGCAAACAGCAGTTTTTCGTGCTGTACCTTTTCCAGGGCTTCGTGCTTGTTTTTAGCCACAATGATGGTTCCATCCTGCATGTAGAAAGCAGGAATCCGCTGCCCCCACCAAAGCTGACGGCTGATGCACCAGTCGTGCACGTTCTCCATCCAGACCCGGTACATGTTCTTAAACTTGGCCGGAACGAGCTGAATGGTATCGTCCATCACGTTCTTAAGAGCGGGCTTGGACAGTTCATCCATTTTCAGGAACCATTGCAACGACAGTTTCGGCTCAATTACCGCTCCCGTTCGTTCCGATGTACCAACGTTAGATTTATAATCTTCCGTTTTTGCCAGATGGCCCGATTCTTCCAGTAGCCTGATGATTGCTTTCCGGGCCGCAAAACGGTCCTGCCCAACCAGAATCTGAGCCTTCTCATTCAGGGTGCCGTCATCGTTTAAAATGTCCAGCACGGGCAAATTGTGCGTAATACCCAGCGCGTAGTCATTTGGGTCATGGGCCGGGGTAACTTTCAACCCTCCCGTACCGAAATCCATTGCCACGTACTCATCCGTGATGATTGGAATTTCGCGGTCGATAAGGGGAATAATTGCTTTTTTACCGTGCAGATGCTTGTACCGTTCATCGTTCGGATTTACGGCAATAGCCGCGTCGGCCATAATCGTCTCCGGCCGAACGGTGGCAATGGTAATGTATTCCGGCGTTTCGCTACTCCCAGCTATTTTGTAGTTGATATAAACCAGCTTTTGCTGAATTTCTTTGGTAATGACTTCTTCGTCCGAAACCGCCGTTCCGCCCTGTGGGTCCCAGTTAACCATGCGAACGCCCCGGTAAATTTTCCCCTTGTTGTAGAGATCAACGAACACATCAATAACGGAGTCGTGCAGATCGGGTTCCATCGTGAAGCGGGTACGGTCCCAATCGCAGGAAGCCCCCAGTTTTCGAAGCTGCTGGAGGATGATACCCCCGTATTTATGGGTCCACTCCCAGGCGTATTCCAGAAATTCGTCGCGCGTTAAATCGTGCTTATTGATGCCCCGCTCTTTTAGCATGGCAACTACTTTTGCTTCGGTGGCAATACTGGCGTGGTCTGTTCCTGGCACCCAGCAGGCGTTTTTGCCTTCCATACGCGCTTTTCGAACCAGCACATCCTGAATCGTATTGTTCAGCATGTGGCCCATATGCAGCACACCCGTTACGTTGGGGGGCGGGATAACAACCGTGTAGGGTTCCCTATTATCTGGAACGGATTTGAAAAACTGGTTATCAAGCCAATATTGATACCATTTTTCTTCAATCTCCTGGGGGGCGTATGTCTTAGAAATCATATAGCTATTGATGCTCAACCAGACCGAATTTACGGGAAAAGTCATCCAGTAAAATCCAGCGTTTGGCTACGAATAATGGGCAAAATTAACTAAATTGGATAGGGCGAAAAAACGAAAGCCTGTGTTTGCCCGTTTTACTGCTACTCTTCGTCTATTCAGCTATGGAATTTGGAAAAATACAGAACCCAGATACGGCGAATTTCACGCTGCCACCCGGTTCGCCGTTCAATGCCAGAATCTGGGCTGCCGTTGAACCGACCAATCATAGTCTGAACCGGCAACCAACGGTTTATATTGGCGGGCCAATATGGGCGAACAAAGACTACGTGGGGAAAGTATATCCATCGAACGCGAAAGAGCGCGATTTTCTGCACTATTACACCCGGCAATTCAACACAATCGAACTGAATCTGACGCACTATCAGATTCCCACAGCGGGGATGATTGAAAAGTGGAAAACAGAAGCGACCGAAAAATTTACGTACTGCCCTAAATTTCCGCAGATAATTAGCCATGAACGTCAATTAGTGGCTACGGAAGGGCTGACTGAAGAGTTTGTCAATGCCGTTTTGAATCTGGAAGAGTTTTTGGGTATGGCCTTCCTGCAATTACCACCCAATTTCGGCCCTGACAAATGGCCAGTGCTGGAATCGTACCTTAAAAGTTTACCCGATGAATTGGACGTAGCCGTTGAGTTCCGGCATCCCGATTGGTTTAGCAAAGGAGCGGTTTGGCAGCAAACACTGGAGCGGCTCTATCAAATGCACCGGCATGTGGTCATCACTGATGTGGCAGGTAGGCGCGACGTACTACATATGGGACTAAGCAGTCCCGTATTGACTCTGCGTTTTAATGCCTGCGAAGGGCATCCAACGGATTACACCCGCACCGATGCCTGGATACAACGGCTTAAAACGTGGTTTGATAAGGGTTTGCAAACGGCTTACCTGTTCGTTCATGGTGGTGGCGACAACGATACCGCCCCCGAGTTAATCCTGTACTGGGTACGCGAACTGAACAAGCATTGCGGACTGAATTTGCGCGAACCAGTTCTACAACCCAAAGTGGTACAGGGGAGTTTGTTTTGAATTACAGTTACCAGCCTTTACATTTGCCCTATGATTTTGCAACAAACGACACATCGGCATCACCACTCTGGGCGGTAACGCAGCAGAACGAGATGCCTGTGTTTGTGAGTTAGGATAGAAGATTCTGATTTCCACAATAGACAAAGCCCGGTTCTGCTAAGGAGCCGGGTTTTTACTTTATGAAAACGGTCATTGTAAAATACAACGCCGGCAATGTTCAGTCGGTGATGTACGCATTAGAGCGAATCGGAGCCAGCTATTTGCTGACGGATGACGAAGCCGAAATACGGTCGGCAGATAAGGTTATCTTTCCGGGTGTGGGCGAAGCGAGTACGGCTATGGCTTACCTGCGGGAGCGTGGGCTGGATAAATTGATACCGTCTCTGAAACAGCCGGTATTAGGTACCTGCGTGGGGATGCAACTCATGTGCCGGTATTCGGAGGAGAACGATACTACGTGCATGGGCATTTTCGATATCGATGTTCGGCGTTTTCCTGCCACACCCGGCATTAAGGTGCCTCATACGGGCTGGAACAACATCTATTCGCTGCAGGGGCCACTGACGGAAGGGGTAGAAACCAATGCTTACGTTTACTTCGTTCATAGTTATGCAGCTGGCATTTGCCCGGAAACAACGGCTGTCTGCGACTATGTTCACCCATTTAGCGCGATGTTGCACCGCGACAATTTTTACGCAGCTCAGTTCCATACCGAAATTAGCGGGGATGTTGGGCAACGTATCCTGGAAAATTTCCTGAACCTGTAACACAGAGAAACATCATAAAAGGCGGACAAGACAGCCGCATTCCTCATGTACATTATACCCGCAATTGACCTTATTGATGGCAAGGCCGTTCGGCTCACTCAAGGCGATTACAACCAGAAGAAAGAATACAATGCCCGACCGCTCGAGGTAGCCAAGCAATTTGAAGGGGCCGGATTGAAGCGGCTGCACCTCGTCGACCTTGATGGGGCAAAAGAAAAGCGGGTTATCAACTGGAAAGTGCTGGAATTGATCGCTTCTCAAACAAGCCTGCACGTCGACTTTGGCGGAGGAGTGCAATCGGATGAGGATTTACGGATTGTGTTCGAATGCGGAGCCAAACAGGTTACGGGGGGTAGTATTGCCGTAAAGCAACCCGACGTGCTGGAACGCTGGCTTTCGCAGCATGGGCCGGAGAAGATAATCCTGGGAGCCGATGCGAAAAATGAGAAGATCGCGGTTAGCGGCTGGGAAGAAGGGACCGATGTCTGGATTTACGACTTTCTGGAACAATGGGTTGACAAAGGAATAAAGTACGTTATCAGCACCGATGTAGCCAAAGATGGGTTGTTAGAAGGGCCTTCCTTTGAGCTATACCGGAATATGCAGGATCGTTTTCCCGACTTGCAGATTATTGCCAGCGGGGGCGTAAGCAGCATGGCCGATATCGAGGTGCTGGCGGATATGAACCTCTTCGGTGTCATTGTGGGCAAAGCGATTTATGAAGGGCGGGTAACGTTAAAAGAGTTGCAGAAAATAAGTGGGATTTAAAGCGATCAACCGATGACAGTTGTGACTTCTGGCTACACGATTAGTACCGACAAAACCAAACTCGACCTGGGAGTAATTCACCAGTTTCTGAATCGGGAAGCCTATTGGTGTTTGAACATTCCCCTTGATATCGTGCAGCGTTCCATTGAAAACTCGCTTTGCTTTGGCGTGTATCAGGAAGAAAATCAGGTTGGGTTTGCGCGGGTTGTAACAGATTTTGCGACCTTCGGTTACCTGGCCGATGTGTTTATCCTGCCAGAACATCGGGGCAATGGTTTGTCAAAACAGCTTCTTACATTCATAATGGACTACCCACCCTTACAGGGATTGCGCCGAATTATGCTCGTTACACAGGATGCCCACGGCCTGTATGCGCAGTTTGGGTTTAAACCCATTGAGAGTCCTGAAAATACGATGTTCATTAAAGCCTTTACATCTTACTAATGCTCACAAAACGCATTATCCCCTGCCTGGATATCAAAGACGGTCGTACGGTAAAAGGGACCAACTTTATCAACCTTCGCGACGCGGGCGACCCCGTTGCCCTGGCCGCTATCTACGCCGAGCAGGGAGCTGATGAGCTGGTTTTCCTGGACATTACGGCTACTGTCGATGAACGGAAAACGCTGATTGAACTGGTGCGGAATGTGGCGCATACCATCAACATTCCATTCACAGTAGGTGGCGGCATCTCATCCGTCGCCGATGTATCTGCGTTACTCAACGCGGGAGCGGATAAGATTTCAATCAACTCGTCCGCTGTTCGTAACCCCGATCTGGTGAACGAACTGGCACTGGAGTTTGGTAGCCAATGCATTGTTGTCGCGATAGATACTCGTTTTATATCCTCTCCTGTTTTAGGAGAGGGGTTGGGGGTGAGGTCTGGCGAGCACATTGTTCACACCCACGGCGGACGGAAACCAACGGAATTGCGGACAATTGCCTGGGCCAAAGAAGTAGAGGACCGGGGAGCGGGTGAGTTGTTACTTACGTCGATGGATACGGACGGTACTAAGGCCGGTTTTGCCCTTGAACTGACGGCCCAGATTTCAGGTGCGGCCAATATCCCCGTTATTGCATCGGGCGGTGCTGGATCAATGGAGCACTTTGTCGACGTCTTCACAACGGGTAAAGCCGATGCGGGGCTGGCCGCCAGCATCTTTCACTTTAAGGAAATCGATATTCCAGTTTTAAAGCGATACCTGAAGGAGAAGGGGGTTGAAATGAGGCTGTGACGCAAAGTGAGCAGGATCTCTAAAACCGAAACCCTAATTCCATCGAAACAATACGGCTTTTAGAAATAAGCTCATTACCACGAGCTACGTTTATCAATCCGCGCTGGTAACTCATTCCGATGTTAACGGCGTTGTTCTGATTGATTTTGTACTGAACGCCCGTGCCAAGTAACAACTCAATATCACCAAACCCGTATTGCCGACTGGTGCCGTTCTCTGCCGTGTAAAGTCCGTTTCGAGACTGATCCAGTGCCTTCTCCGCCAACTTCACGCTGAATAAACCTCCCGTTTGCACATACAGACGAAGGTTGGGTGCTATGTTGTTGGCAAACAGTTTCACCGTGGCCGGAACTTGCAGATACTGTAAATTATAGACCGATTCTTTCTCCGGGATACCCGGATTCCAACGAGCCTGCCCAAACGTTCCGGGCATCTGAAACCCAGACCGCTTTATGGTATACCAAAGCCCGCTACTGAAAGCATAACGGTTCTTGAAGAAGAAGTAATCCAGCGTAGGTCCTACACTCATCCGGACCCCGGGTCCATTGTTCTGGAAACCGGCGTACGCTCCTCTCCCTTCGGCCGTATTCAGGTTGAGAGAAGGCGCAAACCGGATGCTCATTTCAATAAGGTGCGTTGGCCAGGCATAGTCAGGACCAGAACCGTACCCATTGTTCTCAGCCTGATCATTGGTCTGTTGGTTGTTTTTGCGTTTACGGCCTTTTCGGTCATCTTCGTAGTCCCGCCTGTTCTGGTCTTGCCCGTCGTAGTTATCACCCAGAATTTTGCGGAATCGCTTTTCCGTCACGCTGGATTCTTTCGTCCGTAATTTATATAGTGCGTTCGAAGCCGTTTGTGCCCAACCGAAGCTACCCGCCCAGAGAACCAAAATCAACCCTAACCCTGCAACTTTTTTCATAATTTTGCACGTTTTCTATATTGAAAACTACCCCATTTCATGCACCTACGCGCAGCCCTAGCGGGGATTTTTTGTCTATTCTTGTTTGCTTCGTGTCAAAAGAACGAAGAAATACGGTTTATTCGGCTCGATCAGCAACTCTTTTCTCTCCAATCGGCTGATAGTGTTCGGGCCTTACTGAGTCAGAATTCAGCCGTTGCTCAATTGTACTTTAACGCGAATGACGCCGGAAATGATACAGCACTGGTACAGGAATTGACCAACCGGGCTACCAATCCAGACCTTATTGCCTTCAACCAGCAAGTGCAGAACCAGTTTGGCGACATGGCCGACCTGCGTGCAGAGCTGGCCGGGGCCTTTTCCACTATCAGAGAGGACTTCCCAGACTTTAACTCCCCTAAGGTTGTTACCGTCGTAACGGGCTTCATGGGTCCCGATCTGGTTGTTACAGACAGCCTCATCGTGATCGGGCTTGATTACTTTGCCGGTCCGAAAGCCAAGTATCGCCCACAGGGGCCAGAATACCCGGAATACATCTTGCGTCGCTACGCTAAGGAATACATTGTACCGGCCATTGTTTTTGCAATTTCTGATAAATACAATGCCACCAATCGTACCGACCAGACGATGCTGGCCGATATGGTTTACTATGGAAAAGGGTACGTATTTACCAAGAGCATGTTGCCTGAGGTATCGGATAGCCTGATTATCGGGTACTCAGACAAGCAACTGACCCAAACGTTTAACGCCCAGGACGTTGTTTGGGCACATTTTATTGATAATCAACTACTGTATCAAACGAATCCGGCCATAAAACAGCGATATTTGAATGAAAGACCCTTTACCGCTGAGATTGGTCAGGCTGCTCCCGGCGCTATTGGTCGATGGCTGGGATGGCGAATTGTCGGAAGATACCACGATGAACACCCCAGTGTTAGCATCGCCGAACTGATGCGAAACGTCGATGCCCGGCAAATTTTTGAGCAATCGGGCTTTAAAGGACAAAAAGAATGACCGGTTTATGATGGTGCATGGACAACTAAAAGCGTACGCGTGATGGATGCCCTGATTACAACCCGTTTATCAACTACCAGTAACTATGGCAAAACGAGGACGAAGTTTTGGTGAAGAAGCCAATCCGGAGGATAAAAAGAAATTAAACCGTGACGGAGTAAAAAAGGCCCTAAGCATATTCCGGTTCGTAAAACCGTATCAAACCCAATACATTGTTGGGTTCTTATTCCTGATTCTGTCGACGGGAACAACCATGAGTTTCGGTCTGCTAATTGGTCAGATTACCAGCGTTATTCAGGGGAAATCGGCTTTTACGCTCAATCAGGTAACGCTGTTTTTCGTAGGCGTTCTGGTCGCGCAGGCTATTTTTTCGTTCTTCCGTATCTACTTCTTTTCTCAGGTAAGTGAGCGGGCGATGGCCGACGTGCGCCGGGCGACCTACAGTAAAATCATTACACTTCCCATTCCGTTTTTCGAACAACGGCGCGTGGGTGAGTTGACCAGCCGTATTTCGTCCGATATTTCACAGTTACAGGATGTCCTGACTCTAACCGTAGCCGAACTTTTTCGGCAGATAGGAACACTCACGATTGGTACGGCCATCATTTTTTACGTTTCTTGGAAGTTGACCCTGTTTATGTTGGCTACTTTCCCGATTATCATCGTAGCCGCCATGATTTTTGGTCGGTTCATTCGTAGTCTGTCAAAAAAAGCGCAGGATTTGCTGGCTCAGGCAAACATAATCGTTGAGGAAACATTACAATCGGTCAACGTGGTGAAAGCATTCACCAACGAGAAACTGGAGATTAATCGCTACGGTTCGGCGCTGCAACTGGTTGTCGACACGGCGCTACATGCCGCTAAATTCCGGGGTGTGTTCGTTTCATTCATCATTTTTGCGCTTTTCGGCGGCATTATTGGTGTTGTCTGGTACGGCGGTTCGTTGGTCCTGTCGAACGAAATGCCCTTTGCCGACTTGCTGACGTTTATTGTATACACCACGTTCATTGGCGGCTCCGTAGCCGGAATGGGTGACTTGTACGCGCAGTTGCAGAAAACGATTGGTTCATCGGAGCGTATTCTGGAAATACTGGAAGAGCCTTCGGAAGTGAACGCTACCGAAGAAGTTCCGCTGTTTGTTCCCGTTCAGGGTAACGTTGAGTTTGCGAATGTCCAGTTCTCCTACCCATCTCGCCCTGATATAACCGTGCTCAAAGGCATTTCGCTCTCTGTAGCCGCCGGGCGTAAAATTGCGCTGGTCGGGCAGAGTGGAGCCGGTAAGTCAACGATTGTTCAGCTGTTGATGCGGTATTACCCGGTAGGTAGTGGAAAGGTTACTGTCGACGGCCGTGATCTGGCTGGCTTTAACGTTACGGAGTTACGCAAAAACATTGCTGTTGTACCGCAGGAAGTGATGCTGTTTGGTGGTACGATACTGGAGAATATCCAGTACGGTAAAGCGGGGGCTTCGGACACCGAGATTCGGGAAGCCGCCCGCAAAGCTAACGCGCTCCAGTTTATCGACTCATTTCCCGAAGGTCTGCAAACCATTGTGGGCGAACGGGGCGTTAAACTATCGGGAGGGCAGCGACAGCGAATTGCGATTGCCCGGGCCATCCTGAAAGACCCGGCTATTCTCATTCTGGACGAAGCAACAAGTTCGCTCGATGCTGAGTCGGAGCGGCTGGTACAGGAAGCCCTCGACGAACTGATGAAGAACCGTACCACCATTATCATTGCCCATCGCCTGGCAACCATCCGTAAAGTAGACCGGATTTATGTCATCAATGAAGGGCAGATTGCTGAATCCGGCACCCATGAGGAGCTGGCCCTACAGGAAGATGGTATTTATGCCAACCTGGTGAAGCTACAGTTCGAAACGACCGAAAACACCTTGTAATTCGTTGTTAGAAACAAACGATAAATAGTCATGGCCTCTGCTTCTAAAACACTGAAAGAATTCAACCTGCGCCACACAAATGGGCGCGAGGAAGTGCTTGATTTGTTTCTGAACGCCGGTCGTGCTTTGGCGCACCACGATGTTGAAAATAGTCTCGGCCCCGACCACGACCGGGTAACTATCTACCGCACATTGCGCACATTTCTGGACAAGGGGTTACTGCATAAGGTTCTGGATGATGAGGGCGGGACGAAATATGCCCTTTGCCGGGAGGCCTGTGCGGATGGCCACCATCATCACGACCATATCCATTTTAAGTGTGAAGCCTGTGGTCAAACAACTTGTCTGGATGACGTAGGTATTCCGCCCATCACCTTACCCAAGGGTTACGACCGCAAAGAAACAAACCTGCTGATTCAGGGGGTTTGCCAGGATTGTAACCAGTAATGGGTGAAAACATTCCCATTCATAGACTGTAATTCCTGGTTGCTACCACCTGGTAAGCCGGATGTATTTATGCCCGAAACAACTTTTCTCCAGCGTCAGCAGCAATTCAGCCACGCTGAACAAATTGCCCAGCAAAAACATAATCGACTGGCCTTTTGGCGTCTTGTATGGTTCGTTGGCAGCGTGTTGATTGTATGGTTGTTTATCCAGACCGACCAGCAACTGGCTGCCGTTGCCGCTCTGTTGGCGGGCATGATGGGCTTTTTGGTGCTGTTAAAGAAGCATCAGCAGGTTAAGCGGGAGCGGGATATAAATCACCATCTGGCGTTTATCAATCAGGACGAAATAGCCCGACTCCAAAGGCAATACCTGCGCCCCGAAACAGGCGAACAATTCGCCAGCCCAACGCACAGTTACACGGGTGATCTGGATGTATTTGGTAAGCACTCTCTTTTTCGACTCCTGAACAGAACACATACCTACGAAGGGCAAAACAAGCTGGCTACATGGCTTAAAGCCCCCGCTAATCCAGATACCATTCGGCTGCGGCAGGAAGCGGTGGCTGAACTGAAACCTGAACTTAACTGGCGGCAGGAGCTGGAAGCATTAGCTTATCTGGAAGAAACGGTCAACCGCTCACCAGATGCCCTAGTCAAGTGGGCAACGGCCGAGGCTGTACCCCTGCCCGGCTATCTGAGAATTATTCGGTTCCTGTTCCCTGCTATCACGCTGGGTTTGTTTATCGCCTGGTTGCTGGGTTATTTACCCGGCTCGGGCGTACTGTTTGGGTTGGCCATTCATGGGCTGGTGCTTAGCCGATTATCGGCGCTGGCCGGAGAAGTGAGCGAACAAACGGTAGACATCTCAACCGCACTAAAATCGTTTCAAAAATTACTCCAGCAGGCAGAGACTGTAGCGGGCAAGAGTGTTCGGATACAAGCTATTCGTCAGGCATTAACTTCCGGTTCAGCTCCAGCCTCAACCATAATTGGGCAACTCTCTCAGTTGACCGAAGGGCTGAATTACCGCCGAAACCCCTACTTCTATCTGTTATTCGGAGTAGCTACCTTATGGGATGTACATTATCTGGTACGGCTTGAAGCCTGGCGCAATAAACACGGTGCTGACCTCAGCGACTGGTTTGAGGCACTGGGCGAACTGGAAGCACTCAATAGCCTGGCTGGTTTTTCCTACGCCCACCCAGCCTACGCTACGCCCAACATTGTCGACGATGCGCTGACGCTGAATTTTATACAGGCGGCTCACCCGTTGCTGGCACCAGAACGTTCTATCGGAAATTCGCTGACATTCGAGGGTAATGGGCAAACGGTTTTGATAACCGGCTCCAACATGTCCGGGAAGAGCACTTTTCTACGGACTGTAGGGGCCAATGTCGTACTGGCATTGGCTGGGGCAGTAGTGAGTGCCGAACGGTTCTGGTGTTCGCCCGTGCACGTGTTCACCAGTATGCGCACACAGGATTCGCTGGAAGAAAGCACGTCGTCGTTCTACGCGGAATTGAAGCGGCTGCAAACGCTTATCGGGCTCACAAAACAGCCAAAGTCGATACCGGTTTTGTATTTTCTGGACGAAATTCTGAAAGGAACGAACTCCGCCGACCGGCATCGGGGGGCCGAAGCCCTCATTCGGCAAATGCACCAGACCACGGCTTCCGGCTTCGTTTCGACCCACGACCTTGAGTTGGGACAACTTACCGATGCGGATAGTTTTGTACGAAATTTCCATTTTCAATCCGACCTTAATAACGGGGAGCTTTTGTTTGACTACAAGCTTCGCGTTGGTATCTGCGAGAGTTTCAACGCCAGTCAGTTGATGCAGGCCATTGGAATTGAAATGGGCGAAGTGCAGAGATAAAGTATGACCCTTAGCAGTACACAGCCTGTGTCTACTGCTAAGCTGCAGGGCATGCCCACGTAATCCTCCGAAACAAATCCCCTCGGTCCTTTTGTTCTATCTTTGTATCCTTACAGGAGCGGATGAATTTTATACTTTCGCTCTTTCATTTTTCAATCAAGTACGACAAGTTCATGACAACCGACCAGTTGACCGACTTGAGAGCCAGAGTAGAGGCCCTGAGGAGGTATCTTTGACTACGATACCAAGAAAGAACAGTTAGCCGAGCTCGAACAGCAAACGTTCCAGCCCGAATTTTGGACCGATGCCGCCCGCGCCGAAGGCGTAATGAAACAGGTCCGCGTCTTGAAGGGGTGGACTGGCGGCTACGAAAAACTTAATGGCCAGTTCGGCGACCTCGAAACACTCTTTGAGTTTTACGAAGGGGGAGAGGTAAGCGAAGAAGAAGTTGACGAAGAAGGCCGTAAGGTTTCCGAAACCCTCGACGACCTCGAACTCAAGAAAATGCTCGGCAATGAGGAAGACCAACTCAGTGCCGTGCTGGAAATAAACGCTGGAGCCGGTGGCACTGAAAGTCAGGACTGGGCTGATATGCTCTACCGAATGTACATGCGCTGGGCCGAGAAACACGGTTACAAGCTAAAACAAGTTGACTATCAGGAGGGAGATACCGCAGGTATCAAATCAGCTACTATCGAAGTAGATGGCGCGTTGGCTTACGGATTTCTGAAATCGGAAAACGGTGTTCACCGCCTGGTGCGTATCTCGCCCTTCGATTCCAATGCCCGTCGGCACACCTCTTTTGCTTCCGTATTTGCGTATCCCCTGGTTGATGATACCATCGAAATTGACATCAACCCGGCCGATATTCGCTGGGATACGTTTCGGTCGGGTGGCGCGGGTGGTCAGAACGTAAACAAAGTAGAGACAGCCGTACGGCTCCACCACGCCCCATCGGGACTCGTCATTGAATGTCAGCAGGAGCGGAGTCAATTGATGAACAAGGAAGTAGCCATGCGGTTGCTGAAGTCCAAGCTGTACGAAATTGAGGTGCAGAAACGCAATGCTGCCCGAGATGAAGTAGAAGCGGGCAAGCAGAAAAATGAGTGGGGGTCGCAGATTCGCTCCTACGTGCTGGATGACCGTCGCGTTAAGGACCACCGAACGGGCTATCAAACGTCCAATACCGATGCCGTACTGGATGGCGATATTGATCCATTCATCAAAGCCTTTTTGCTGGAGCAGGAATAAAGCCCGGGTTGAGTAGCTGCGGTGTTGGATGCAATCCGGGAGAAAAATCCGAACGTACGTAATAGCTCAGCTACTCAAACTACTATGAAACTTATTCTTTTCGCCGTTGCGTTTCTCTTTTCCTGTACAAAGTCCACAACCGAAGAGAACATGGTTGTTAATCCCAACGCCAGCGCGTCCAAGTATTCCTTCCTGTCGCTGGGCGACTCCTACACCATTGGTGAGAGTGTATCGGCCTCCGACCGCTGGAGTGTTCAGTTGGCGGGAATGCTTCGGAATATGGGGCTGGATGTGGCCGACCCGGACATCATTGCCCGTACAGGATGGACTACCGCCGAGCTACAGGATGCGATTAACCGCAGCGGCAACCAGAAAAAATACGCGCTGGTTTCGCTACTGATTGGGGTCAATAATCAATATCGGGGTCAAAGTCAGGACCGTTATCGAACCGAGTTCAGGTCATTACTTCAAACGGCCGTTAACTTTGCCAATGGAAAAGCCGATCGCGTTTTTGTGTTGTCTACGCCCGATTGGGGGCGTTCGCCTTACGCATCGACCCAGGATAAAACGCAGATTGGGCTACAGATTGACCAGTTCAACGCCATCGCGAAGGACGAGTGCCAAAAAGCCGGTATTGCTTTTGTCGACATTACGCCTGCCACCCGGGCAGCCGCTGGCGATGATTCTCAGTTTGCCAGTGATGGACTGCACTATTCAGGTAAACAGATGCAAAAGTGGGCCGAAGTGGCATTGCCTACCGTAAAGAAAATTCTACAGTAATATCGGTTTACGCTACCGTGGCCCCGCTTCTGCTAAACTTTTGCCGGTAAAACCGTACGGTTCGGCCTATCAGCATTCCACCAATAATGCTTGGAAGTATCCAGCTCATCGTGTACGTCCATTCGGGAGCAGTAGCGGGCAGGATGCGATCAATATTGGTTACCAGAGCCGCTGTAAACGTAGCGATATAGGAGCCACCCATGCGGGTGAAGTGCTGAAAGAACCAATGCATCTTCTCCATAGGCCGGGTCATAAACTGAACATCCCGCCCGGCAAATACCAGCGTAAGTCACACCAAAAAAGGTGAACACGATGGGCAGGAACGATAAACCATTTATAGTTAACAGGTAAACACCAAATCCAATCATAGCCACGCTAACAAACAGCGTCACGAATGTCAAGGCCTTGTCTGCTGTGTTTGGGCCGGACTTTTTCTGTTTAGTGGCCCGCCAGCCCGTTATACACAGGTAGAAACTAAATACGGCTATACCCGTCAGAAATAGCCGCATCATCTTGAACGGCTGCAATCCGCATAAGAGCAGAGCCGTCACCGCGACGATAATCATACAGTAGACATAAAGTAATCCGGCGCGTTTATGTAGCCGATTGCCTTTCTCAAAAAACATGGGAATAAGCCCCACCACCAGGGCTGTAAAACCGGCCGTAACGTGGGTGATGAGCAGGATGAGGAGCAGTGTTTTCATGACCGTTTTTTGTTTTTCTTTCGATGGAACAAACCTACGGCAATGATTTCGCTTGCTACTTCATAAAGGGGTAACCAACAGATTTAGGGACGTTTGGCAAGAGAGGAGGGGAGCAGGGACGAACGGTGGGGCGTTTTACAAGCCTTTCAATTCAGCCACCAGGGTTTCGTTGTATTGCCGTGCAACGGGCACCTGCAACAAACCATTGGCCAGGTGCAACCGGTAGCCCTGCGCGTTGCCCGTAACCCGCTCTACCCGGTCGAGGTTGACCACATACGACCGATGGCAGCGTACAATACGCGGCTGGTTGATCTGCCCTTCCAGTCGGCTCAGGCTGCTCCGTAGCAGTGGTTTTACCAACTGATTATCTTTTTGATAGACTACTGTGCAGTAGTTGTCGCTCGATTCAATATAGAGCAACTGATCAGCAACCAGCGATACTAAATCCCTTTCATTCTCCGAAAGCAGGGTTAAAATAGTCTCTACCTGTTCGGGAAGGGGCCACGCGGTAGTTTCAACGTTGTTCGTTGGGGTTGGCGAGTGCATGGAGAAACCGGCCGCCGACTGACTATACTTCCTGAGTTTACGGATATAATTGAACATAATGGCCCCCGTTGTAGGGAACAGCCCGAGAAGGAAAGTAGCCAGGATCATACTAATCCAATTGGGGCTGTCGCCATCATCTTTATGATCGAGCAACCACTCCAGATAGAGCCGGTTGCCGATAGCAATCAGCAAAATGTTGCCCGTTATGACCATAATTTGCCGCCCAACAGTCCACTGTTTGTCAGCAAATTGCCGGGGAAATAATTTGGGCCAAACCGTAAAGTTGAATGCCGTGATTATGAACGTAACCAGTCCGAAGCCGAGTATTTTTAGTGGCTTGCTGGACGTTTGCCATAGACTCAAATTAAAAGGTTGAAAAACCAGCAGGAACAGCCCAACGAACAGTCCGATTACGGCCGCCTGACGCAGTTCCCGAACGGGCGATTCTATTGAAGGGTAGGGTTGCCTGAGTAATTCAAAAAGGCGCATGGTCCTTAAAATAACCGCCAGCTGGAAATCTGCTCGAAGAAATCAGGTAGAATGGGGGGGTAAGCCACAATCATAAACAGAATGCCGAACAGTGCCCCGTAGAAGTGAGCATCGTGGTTGATATTACCTGCCCCCCGTCGGGATTCGTAATAGGAGTAACCCAGGTATAATACGCCGAAAATAAAACCGGGAATACAAAACGCGAAATAGAGACAGATATCGGTCAGCGGACGGAATAATATACCGGCAAAAATAATAGCCGAGACCCCTCCTGATGCGCCCAGCGAGTTGTATCCGGGGTTGTTACGGTGTTTCAGAAAGGTTGGAATGTCTGAAACCAGAATAGCTGCCAGATAGAAGCCAATAACAAAAAGGGGAGCCATTGGCCCGAACAACAAGCTGAAAACCTGTTCGATAAATCCCCCGAAAAAGTACAGGCTAAGCATGTTGAAAATCAAATGACCCCAGTCGGCATGTAAAAAGCCGGACGTTATCAGCCGATAATATTGACCCCGGTTTGCCACCTGATAGGGGTTCATGATCCAGCGGTTCATCAGACTATAATTGTTCCAGGCCATGATGCTGATGATGGCGGTGACAACGATAATGATAAGGGTAACGGTCATATAAAATTGGTTAGCTCTCCCGTTCAACGAGTTGCCGGGCAAATTGAATCAGTAATTTTTTCCGGTCCGGGTCGGCATCAATCTGGTCGAAATTGGTGAATCCACGGTCGAAGTATTCCGTAATGCGGGATTCGGTAAGCCGACGAATGCCCAATTGATCGTAAATAGCCGTAACGGCCTGCACTTTCTCGGCTTTATCAAATGTTGTTCTGGTCAGCCAGCCGATCAGTTTATCGCTGTCAGCGCCCTGTGCCTGCTGGAGCGCTTCGATGAGCAGAAACGTTTTCTTGTTAGCAATGATATCGCCCCCCACCTGCTTGCCAAACTTAGCCGGGTCGCCGTACACATCCAGCAAATCGTCTTTCAGTTGAAAGCCAATACCGATATTCATTCCCCCCTCGTACAAGTGCTGCCGGGTCGTTTCGTCTGCACCCGCAATCAGGCCACCCAGTTCGAGCGCATAGCCCAGCAGAACCGACGTTTTCAGTCGAATCATATCGATGTATTCGCTTTCGGTAACGTCCCACCGGGTTTCGAAATTCATGTCCATCTGCTGCCCTTCACACACTTCGGCGGCTGTACGGCTGAACCGCTCCAGCGCGGGCTTCAGTTTATCGGTATCAAGAGTCAGGAATAGTTGGTAGGCATTGACCAGCATTACATCGCCCGACAGGATGGCTACGTTGCCATTCCATTTTTCGTGAACGGTCGGCTGATTACGACGCAGCGGAGCCTGGTCCATGATATCGTCGTGCATAAGGGTGAAGTTGTGAAACACTTCAACCGCCAATGCCGGACGAACTGCCTGCTGCCAGTCGTCCGTAAACAGGTAGGTAGCCATCAGCGTCATTAACGGGCGCATACGCTTACCGCCAAGGCTCATAATGTACCGGATAGGGTCATAAAGTTCGGCAGGGGACTGCCCATATTGGATAGACTGGAGTTCGTTTTGAAGGGCATCAATGAAAATAGATGGACTCATTCGGCTAAGCATTGCTGCCTGGTTTTGGGCCAAAAATACGGGAAAAGACCCCAAAAGCCTAACGCCCGATCTGACGGCGATAACTGCGCTGACCTCGGGTAATAATGATAAAAACAAGGCGTCCGGTTAGGGTAAAGTATCCATCATTTTTACCCGTGTTGCCGCGTTGCTCTCCGGGTTGATTGGGTACTGTTCCCAGCTCTGCCCGTCGGTCGGATAAGGATGCGGCCAGCGAACTGAAGTTGCTTCGATCAGGATAGACAGAACTGACATCATCCAGATAATCGCTCAATACATGCGTATACGTACCTTCCAGATGGAATTTGAACCGTTCGGAAGTGAGCAACGGTACGCCCACGCCGTAGCGAATAATACCTGCAAAACGATTGTAGGGTAACCCTTCGGTCTGGATAGGAGCCAGACTGTATGTTTGCCCATCATACAACGCTTTGGGCGTCATGTAAGTAACACCAACACCCGCCACGGCATACGGAATAATGACTCGGTTTGGATCATTGACCCGCCAGAAATCAACCTGTACACCCGCCCATACATCAGGGTTCAGACTTCTGAACGATAGGTTGTTGTAATAGTTTCGGGTATACTGCTGATGCGCGTAGATATAATAAAGCTGTGCTTCCAACCGGTATGAGAGTTGGTAGGAAACCCGATAGGTTGTGGCCAGACTAGAAATTACTCCCAATTGCAGATGACTGATGTTGCCCAGTTCGCTTAGGTCGCCAGTGTAATGGGTTGGCCCGATTCCACCATTCAGAAGCCAGGTTCCGGGCTTTTCGCGCCAAATTTCAGACCGTTGAGCTATTCCCGGATGAGGAATAACAACACCGGTCAGAAAAAGCAGGAAGAAGCGAAAGAAAGGCAAAGTGGTTGGTTGGATACGGTGCTGCTCATAGGACGGTATTCTCCCGGAATAGTAACGTAAATCCCTCAGCTACAACTCACCAATATCTTCGTTCCAGACGGCTGGCTTTTCGGCGATAAATTGATTCATCATCTCAACACACTCCGGCAAATCGAGGTCAATTACTTCTACGCCGTGTTCTTCCATGAAAGCCCGTGCGCCAGGGAATGTCCGGGATTCACCCACGACCACTTTGGGGATTTTGAACTGCACGATGGTACCAGCGCACATGTAGCAGGGCATCAGCGTCGAATAAATAACGGTATCTCGAAACGAACCAACGCGCCCGGCATTATTCAGGCAATCCATTTCGCCGTGTAGAATTGGGTTGTCTTCCTGCACCCGCTTGTTATGTCCGGATGCCACCAATTTCCCATTCTTAATCAGGGCAGAACCAATAGGGATGCCTCCCTCGCTCAAACTCTTACGGGCCTGGTCAATGGCCTCCTGCATAAATTCGTCCATAATTATAAATTGGTTGTAAGTGAGTAAGATATAAGTAGCTGATGCGAGCGACAATGATACGTCAGCTGCTTACAACCTACAATAATTTCATCGTCTCGTAATCGCCGATGTATTTCAGGTAAAGGAAATGAAGCAATAGTCCATTCACGTTCGTAACCAGTTTGTGCGCTTCGGGCAGGGTAGCCACCACGCTGGTTATACGCTCATATTCAGATTGATTGCCCATGTTCTTAAGGTGAAAGGCCATAATTTCATCCCGACTCATCTCGCGCTCGATGAAGAAAAAGTGCATTCCCTCGTCGCTGGTACCGGTACTCGGAAACCAGACGTGGGGGTTTAGCCGGGTTAGTTCATTGGCTGTAACGGTCAGCCCAATTTCTTCGCCAATTTCGCGGGCCGCAACATCATCGGGCGCGTCGCTGGCATCCACCATCCCAGCCGGGTGTTCATAGGTCTGAGAGCCATCGGCAATACGGCGCTGCTTTACCAGCACCACAAATTTCTCGCGGGTGTCTTTATCAATCAGGCAAACCAGCATACTCGCTGCGTGGCCTTTCAAAAACAGCGCAGGAGGGATTTTATCACCTTCGGGCGTGTCGGCATCCACCTCCAGCATAGCAAACAGTACTTCGCCGTTTTGCCTGCGCCGGATATAAAAGTCTTTGATGTTATTAATTTTCAGGCCATTGGCTTCCATCTGACTTTTCCAGTACTGAAACTTGTGGGCATCCTCAAGGGCTTCCTGTTGCTTACTCATATGGTTGATCACGTAAAACAAAAACGTCATCAGCTGGCCTTATGCCTGTCTGATGACGTAAAGGTAATTCGTGGAAGTATCGCAAGAGACTGCTTACTTCATTTTCAGCCGCACCACTCCCTCAGAAATAACAATGTTATCTTCTTTCGCCTGTTTTTTGTAGCCATTTCCTTCCGGGTCGATATCGGAATCGTAACCCGAGGCTTTGGTGATGACTTTATCTTCCATTTTGTTCATTAGTCGCCCCATACCGCCAAACACCGTAGCCGTAGCTTTCTCTTTCCAGTAACTGCCTGCCAGTGTCGTATTAAGGGTTGCCTCCAGAAATCCATCTGTTCCCAGTCGAACCTCTACGGTTTCGCTCGCATTCGTAGACTTTCCGACGTGGTATTCCATGCGGGGTTCGCGGGTTTCTTCCACGTATTTGATAGCGGCAATACCTTTGTATTTGCCCGCCATATCCGTGTACCGCTTTTTGTTCTCTTTCGTATCAGGCTTATCGGCATCTACCACCAGGTAAATACCAGGCTCAACAATATCCTGGTTGGCGTAATTTCCCAGCCAGATCCGAAGCGATTTGTCGGGCTTGATGGTATTGGCCGTTATCCACCAGAATTGCCCAATCCGCACCCGGCGGGGCTGAGCGGTAAACTCCTTTCCGTCAATGTGGGCTTTCAACGTATTGTCGTTCGCCAGCTGACCGAAGGCGCTGGTAGTGACCAGGAATAGCGAGATTAACAGAGTGTGGTTGTTCATGAGCGTATCGTGGGGTTGTTACCAGACAAATAAACCCACTTTCGCCGTGTGATACCCCGTAAAATTGAGTATCCGGTAAATCCCCCAAACCCACCCCGCTACTTCTGTGTCAGCCCCCGTGTGTCGGGACCAACGTATCGCTCGAAGAACTCATAAATACGAAGTAGTCGGTCTATGCGCTGCCGAACATCGCCCGACCGGCTCAGTTCATGCGTAGCACCGGGCATACGAACGTACTCGACCGGGCGACCCAGAATCTTCAGACTTTTGTACAGCATTTCGCTCTGCGACACGCCCGTTCGGAGGTCATTCTCACCATGTTTGATGAGCAGGGGCGTACGAATGTTTTCTACGAACGTATAGGGGGAATTGCTGTCCAGCACCTTTTTAGCTTCCGGTTGCCAGGGATAACCACCGAAATAGTTCGGCACTAACCGCCAGGCGTTGGCCTCACCCATAAACGTAGTCAGGTCATACACGCCCCGCTGGGCAAAGGCAGCCTTAAAGCGGTTATCATGCCCCACAATCCAGGCTGTAAGATAACCGGCGTATGAACCACCCGTAATAACCTGTCGGCTGGTATCGACCCAGGTTTCTTTGGCGGCATCGGTTGTTGCGGCCAGTACATCTTCCGTTGGGCCAGTGCCCCAGTCCTTCATGTTTGCCCGCTGGAAATTGATGCCGTACCCACCCGACCCGCGCGGATTGGCATACACAATGCCGTAACCCTGACTGCACATATACTGAAATTCATGCCACATGGATGGTTCGCCAGGTCCCCACATGGCGGTTGGGCCACCGTGCATGTTCAGGAGTAGAGGGTACTTTTTCGAGGCATCGAAGGGCGCAGGCTTCATAATCCAATAGTCAACCGTCTGACCGATGGAGTTTTTGTAGGTGCGTTTTACCGGAAAACTTAGCTGCCGTTGCGCTACCCAGTCGTTATGACTACTCAATTTGGTTTGGTTTTCCGCCGTACTCCTGGCTACTGATACGTCGGCCAGGTATAGTTCCGAGGGATTCGCTACTTCCGTTTTGGCGAAAACAAGTTGATTGTCGGCTACATCGAAACTGGTAACGCCACTCTCAATGTCAGTTAACTGCGTAACCTGCTTTGTGGTCGGGTTAAGTCGATAGAGTGGAATGCCGCCGTTGGATGAGGCTGTAAAATAAATGGCGTACGTGGTGGCTGCTTTTTTGCCTTTCGTGGCCGCCGAAACGGTTGCCCAGGTAAAATTACCCGCGGCCCGGTCGAACGTAACGGGGGTGATATTCGATATGGTTGAGCCGTTCAATGTTGCTAACGTAATCTGGGGATAATTGACCCCGGATGAAGGGCTAACGAAAAAGACGAGTTGTTTGCCATCGGGTGATACTTCCGGTGAGCCATAACTTTTTCCTGATTCCCCCAGTACTGTTGTTCGTTTTCCAGAACCGTCCGAGGAAATAAATACAAGGGCATTATCCTGTTCCCGGTCGGGGTGGGTGAGCGAGTCACGGTCCGTAACGGCCAGCAGGCCCCGGCTATTGGGATGCCAGGTAGCTGCCACGAATGATTCGTACCCACGGGTAAGCGGCTTCGGAGTCACTGATAGGGTGGCATTCTCTGGTACGGCAATGCTGTACAGATGGGTAAACGACGGATCGGGTTCGGTTGTTGACTCACCCTGTAGGTTAAGCCGGGTGATGACTTTTGCCTTTTTGTCGATAACGTCTTTTGCCAGATACGCCCTAATTTCGGCTAAGGAGCCATCGGGATTGGGTTTTGTTTTCTTGTCTGGCTTAATAAAATCATTATTGGCAAAACCCGGCTTTTCCAGCGACCAGGACGGACCTTTTTTCCGGGATTCAATAGGGAGTCCACCATCATCTGCGCCATCGTTACCGTGCTGGAAAAAGCAATTTGCTTTCCATCCGGCGACCAGAGCGGGCCGGAAGCGCCGTATTCGCTTTTGGTTAATTGCCAGGCTTCACCCCCGTTTAAAGGCATGATAAATACCTGGCCCTTGCCTTTTACCGTCCTGACAAACGCAATCTGCTTTCCATCCGGCGACCATACTGGTTGCCGGGCTGATTCTGCGCCGTGCGTCAACGCCCGGCTATCGTTGGGTTTCAGCCCGGTCAGGTAGATATGAGTTTTATACTCGTAATCATCGGGTTGGCTATCCGGTTTCTTGTCGGGGTTAGTAGCCTCAACGGTTGTGAGCGTGTACAGGGCTCGCTGCCCATCGGGAGCCAGTTCAATACCGCCCACCTGCTTAATCCGGGTTAGGTCGGTAACGGTAACTTTCGACTTTGTCTGGGCATAGACTGTCTGCGCCGTTAGGGCGATGAAGAGTAGCGTGTGTTTGAGCATGAAGTAATGGGTAAGGCAGTATCCCGAACAGTTTATTCGGGTTCAATTGGGTTAAGATACGCTAGGAGGGGGTACTACGAAAGCAGCGGTAGGTACCGTTCACGAATAATCTTGGCGTGGTGGCGGGCATGGCCAACCAGTACAAAGCCCAGTGCCAGCACAGAAATGTTCTGGTGGAAACAGACCCCCGTTCGGAGTAACATCTCATTATCGAAGCTACCAAAAAGTAGAATGCTCGACTGTCGTACGGCCGCAAACTCGACGTATAAATCGGGGATTGTCCGGCGGGTAGCGTAGGCGGTTTGACCAAACATTTCCTCATCGTATCCGGGCAGTTCTGTTTTATCATTCCGGGCGAAACGCAATGCCCGGTAGACAGTATCCGCTCGGTATCGATAATGTGCTGTAAAATATCCTTCACCATCCACTTGTTGGGTGCGTACCGAAGGTCGCCAATGGCTTCGAGGGTGGATGCGGGAATGTACTGATCGAAGGTATGCGCTTGCCGCAGCGCGTCCATAAGGAATAAGCAGTTATCGACCTGATTGATATAGCGGTCGAAAAACTTCGGCATCACCGGAATTTCAGATTTGGTCATGTGAGATGAGGTGTTCAGTTTACAATATTCGGTTTACGATTGCGCAGAAGGTACTGAACTTTCGGGGAGTTGTGACTGAAGCACACTGACGCAACCGTAAATTCCGAATTCTTTAAACCGAATTATTTCGTTTCCACGCACCAGTTACTCGGTAATCAGCCGGTCGGCTTTATAAATGTACCGCATGGCGGCAATGATGCCGCCCGTATGAACTGAAATCGTGCGGTTGGCTTCGGGCACAAAAATGAACTCGCCGGGCAAACTTTCCATGTTGCCATCGAAGGCCAGGCCAACGGCTTCCAGGTTTTTGTTAATCATGGGACTACCGGAATTGCCACCAATGATGTCATTCGGCGAGATGAAGCACATGGGCTCTTTCAGCAAAGTCCATGGGTGGGTTTTTCCAGCGGGCGGGCAAATTCCAGGGAAACTTATCGGCGAACGAATAATTTCGGTCGTATAGACCGGCGAAAGTTGTCTGAATAGGGGCTACGGTGCCGTTGTAAGGATATGATTTCACCACACCGTCGTTGATTCGCAGCGAGAAAGTAGCATCGGGAGGCACTGCTGTTCCGTACACATCATACAGCATCCGGCCCAGTTGACCGCGTAAGACCTCCTGTTTCTGCGTATCTGACGCGCCTGCCGGGCAGCCGCCAAATAGCGGGGAAAACCAATTCGAGCCAGTGCCAGCATGGGGTCATTCGATGCTGCTAGCAACGTTAGGGCGGGTGGTTAATTCGCTGATAAAAGCAGGGTCTGTCAGTTTGGTGTTCTTCACCAGATAGGCAGCCGCTTCTTTTGGCGTTCGGGTCTTGCCATCGGGCCCGGTCAAGGCGGCTTTTACGTATGGGTCATCATTCCCTAAGGCTGCCTGCGCTTCGGTCAGGTGAGCCGCCAGATAAGCCTCTTCCAATGCCTTGCTCTTCACCGTTGGCAGCACCATCAATGATTTGGCGCGCTCGGCATCCTGCGGGCGGTAGCCAGCAATTCGCTGAACTGCGTGGCAACGTTGGCAAAAGTCATAACTCGCCCATTGTGCGTTCGCTGGGGGCAAGGTAGTTGGCATCCTTGAAAATAGTTCGTAGCTGGGCGGTATTGGCCGCAATTTCGTCCCAGGTTTGAGCTGGTCGGCGGGCAGGTTTTTTGCTTTGGCAGCCGCTTTGAACTGCTC
Organism: uncultured Cytophagales bacterium; assembly: GCA_963782245.1. GTDB lineage: Bacteria > Bacteroidota > Bacteroidia > Cytophagales > Spirosomataceae > Spirosoma. The sequence goes on along the minus strand of CAWAJC010000016.1, from coordinate 170,400 downwards.
TCTCAAAAACAGCTTTACGGGCCAGTAAACTGGCATCGCGTAGACCCTTCCAGCTGACCGCCATAGGCTTTCAGGCTGTTCTCGTAGCTGAAAATTTCATTCATCACGCTGTCGCTCTTGGCTGTGGCATTATAAGCCTGCAGAGCTGCCGAACGGTTTTTTAGCAACTGAATGGTGGCGGGTGTTTGCAAATCCCTGTCAAATTCCAGTTCGGCAACTGTTTTAAGTCGCTCGGTATGGCCGGGATTCCCAATCACGAAAATGGGTTCGCCATCGCGAACACCATTGGTGATTGAATTTAAAAAAGTGGGTTGTCTGCAAGGGCTTTCCGTTGTCATAGACCCGGAAAAATGAGCAGTCGAGGGCATAACGGGGATAGGTAAAATTGTCGTAATCGCCGCCAAAGAAACCAAGCTGCAACTCCGGCATAAACACCAGCCGAACGTCAGTATAGCGTTTGAAGCCGTAAAGCGAATAGCGACCTCCGTTGTAGAAAATGATGGTTTGTAATTCCAGTCCTTTCCAGCCATCTTTTGGCCATATTCCTTTTTCACCGCGTCGAACGCCTGTTCACGGGCCTGCAGCTGGGCCTGTTCGGAGGTGCCGCTGCTCATGGCATCCTGCATTCGTTTGGTGATATCCTCAATCTTCACCAGCTGGTCAACGAACAGACCATCGACTTTCCGCTCTTCGGCGGGAGTTTTGGCAAAAAACCCGTCGCGTTCAGGTCTTCGCCTTTGCGGGTCACGCCCGTTCCCGACTCGCGGGCGCAGTGGTGATTCGTCATCACCAGCCCATTGGCCGACACAAACGAGGCGGAGCAATAATCGGCAAAACGCAGCGAGGCCAGCCGGGCTTCGTCAAACCACTTGTCGTCGGCCGTGAAATTGTAGGTCTTCTGGAAAATACGCTGAGGTGGATTGTCGAACGTCCACATCTTGCCCAGATCAAGCGGGCCCCCTTTGGTAGTATCAGGTATTGATTGGGCGGGAGACACTCCGATTAGCAATGTCAGAAAAGCCCCGGTAAACAAGAAGGCGTGATTTTTCACAGGACGCATGAATTAGAATGGAACAAATCTAAAACGTGAAAATACGGCAAACGTTTTATCCGGGCGTTGATAGCTGGAAACTCTACCGATAAGAATAGACTTTCTTCCTCAACTAGTACCCAATCACCGCCAACACGTACACGACCTACGGTGAACCGTAAATCTCCACTGGTTGCCTGACCGTGATCTTCCCTTCTCAGTCTATGTTTGACAACTCACAAATTCTCATAGACAACGCCCTGAAGTTAGGCGAAACGTACGGTAGCGTATTGTTTGTAAACCTGAGTAAAGATCGCGATAAGTACACAAAAGTATGATCCACTTTGATAGCACAACGATGGACGCCGGTACTTTTGGGCCTGTTAGTGGCAGGACGCATAACAGGCTCAACTTTCAGCACTAACTATCAGGGATTGACCATGCGCTTTTACGCACTGGGTACTCTCTGGCGTTCGGGTCCAGATTAACCGCCGATGAAACTATAACGCGTCGGCCCGTTCTAGTTCTGTTACACGAGCACTCTATGCTATTTCGTTTTGTGCGGCAATTTCCCTGCCTACTTTATCATCGACCCGCACAAAGGGGCGTATAATGAGTCGTGTACTGCGCTGATACGTAAAAAGACGATACATCCAATTGGTAAATACTGATAGTTTGCTGCGAAAGCCTACCAAGAACGAGATATGAACAAATAGCCAGGCCATCCAGGCAATAAATCCCCCAAGATGAAAGTTTCCGGGTAAATCGGCAACGGCCCGGCTGCGTCCTACAATGGCTAGTGAGCCTTTGTCGAAATAGTCAAATGGTTTGGTTGGTTCATTTTTCAGCATCCGGCTGAGGTTTTTAGCCAGGTGTTTACCCTGTTGAATGGCGGGTTGCGCTACGCCGGGATGCCCTTTTGGATAATCCGGTAATTTCATGAAGGCGATATCACCAATGGCAAATACATTAGTCAGGCTCTGAATCTGACTGATCGGATCAACGAGTATACGCCCTCTTTCTACAGCCGTTGCCGGAATACCATCAATCATTGCTCCAGTCACGCCAGCACCCCATACCAGCGTTTGGGCCTTTATTTGTTCACCCCCCTTAAACGTAACCGTCTCACCATCGTAAGATTCAACCATGGTGTTGAGTTTGACAATTACCCCCAGGTCTTCCAGGTAGCGTTGCGCCCGTTTTCCGGACTCGTCCGACATTGGTGGTAGAACCTTGTTCAGACCTTCTACCACGTAGATATTCATCCGGCTGAAATCCATGCCGGGGTAGTCATTGGGTAAGACGTACTTGCGCATCTCGGCTAGCGAACCAGCCATCTCGACGCCGGTTGGACCAGCACCGGCAATCACGAAGTTGAGTAAACTTTGTCGCTCATCAGGGTCAGTGGTGATGCTGGCCTGTTCGAAACATTGCAGGAACTGACTGCGAACGTTGAGGGCTTCCGGAATGGTTTTGAGTGGAAAAGAGTATTTCTGAATCTGCTCATTACCAAAAAAATTAGTTTTTGAGCCAGTAGCAATCACTAGATAATCGTACTGCAGGTCACCAATAACGGTAGAAACTGTTCTTGTTTCCGGGTCAAATTTATTTACCCGCACCATGCGGTAGAAGAAGTCTTCATACCCATCAAACATCTTTCGAAAGGGCTCGGCGATAGCATCGGGCTCAAGACCCGCCGTACCAACCTGATAGAGTAATGGCCAGAAACCGTTGTAGTTTTGTTTGTCGAAAAGTACGATCTGTACATCTTCACCATGCAGTGATTTTACCAGGTTCATGCCCCCAAATCCGCCCCCGATGATGACGACGCGGGGTTTGGTAGTATCCGGTATATTGAGCGAAAGTTTGTCGAATTGAAGCATCGTTAGAAGGGTATTAGATACACCATTAATCCTTACTTATAGTACCTATTAGTCAGCTGTTTTGTTCAAATTTCAACGCCAGAATCAGACAATGGTTTAGCGATTTCATCGTTTCGTTATAGGCTTTCTCTTTTAGTAACTGTTTTAACTACAGACCCCCTTCTGCCTCCACCCGCGTACTTACGGTTTACCCATGCAGAAACGGGTACTGCTTTCTTTTGTTTTATCAATCAGCCTGGTCAACGCCCAGGTCCCCTTTGCCAGGAGTACTGTTAGTGGCTACGTTCGGGAGGTGGGCATCCAGGAAGCGTTGATTGGGGTAAACGTTTACGTGCCGGGTACAACAACCGGCACCACAACGAATACCTACGGGTTCTATTCCCTGACATTGCCAACTCGGGACAGTATCAAACTGGCGTACTCGTTTGTCGGTTACGAGACAACCGCCAGGACCATTTCGCTTCGGGCCGATCAAACCCGGAATGTTTGCTCACACCCGGCCGACAGCTGACGGAAGTAGATGTGAAAGCCGGACCCAGTGTTGATAAAGTCAGCGAGAGTGCCCGGATGAGTACCGTTGATATTCCGGTTAGCCAGATTAAGAAAATACCCGCTTTTCTAGGGTAAAAAGACGTCCTGAAAGTGCTTCAACTGATGCCGGGTGTACAGAAAGGCTCCGGAGGGCAAACGGGAATCTACGTACGCGGTGGTGGCCCCGACCAGAATCTGATCATTATGGATGATGCCGTGGTTTATAATGCCAACCACCTGTTTGGCTTTTTCTCGGTCTTCAATGGCGATGCGCCCTTACCAAAGACTTGATCTTGACTGTAAAAGGATACTACAAGAAACTCAACAACATTATCAATTACAAGGAGGGGGCCAGTTTTTACTGATTGATGACCCTACCACCGCCGAGAGGACGAGAAATATCACGGCGGGCCGGGGCTGTAGTTACGGGGCCGAGTTTTTATTGCAGAAAAAAGCCGGACGCTTTTCGGGTTGGTTGGGCTACACACTGTCCCTCACGCGGTGGCAATTTGCGGAGTTGAACAACGGCCAGCCATTTTTTTTTCCGCTACGACCGTCAGCACGATGTGTCTGTCGTTGGTATTTACGAAATCAGCAAGCGCGTTACGCTGGCGGGAACGTGGGTGTATGGTACGGGGCAGGCACTAACGCTTCCTCGCGCCACTTATTTAGCATTGCCAAATTTAGGGAGCCGCCCACAGTCAAACGGGCCGAACACCTACCCGAATACGTTCATCAGCCCCTTTTTAAACTACGGCCGCGCAGTGAGTGATTACAGGGAAAAGAATAGCTTTCGGGCCGAAGCCTATCACCGGTTTGACTTCCGTGTGCAGATTCACCGGCAGAAAAAGCACCATGAGCGTACCTGGGAGTTTAGCGTCTATAACGCCTATAATCGACGGAGTCCGTTTTTATATCAAATCGATAACAGTTTCTATTCAAACCTGGGGCCTCAGACAAAAACAAAACGGTACTCTGTTTTCCCACTTGTACCATCCGTTATCTATAACTTTAAATTCTAAAGAGCCATGGAAAGGTTTTTTGATAGCATCCAATCCGGTTGGCAACGATACGTAAAACTCATCGTTATTGCTGCTATCTGTGGATTAGTCCCGGCACTGACGGGTTGTAAGGGTTTAAATTTAGTGGAGGATGTCAATCCGCGTAATCTACCGAACGCAGAGCCGGAATTGGTCGTACACAGTTACATTTCTCCGCAGGATACCCTGCTTGTCGTAACGGTTAGCCTGTCCAACTCAGCGGGAGGCAAACTGCCTTCCCAAAGCCAGGTGAGCGGCCTTGCAAAAGCTAGCGTTATGTTATCCGAAGGAGGCCGCTCGGTTGTCTTGACGTATGATTCTTTACGGAGAATATATCGGGCCGATCCCCGGCAGTTTCCAATTAAGGCGGGGCAGACCTACCAACTCACGCTGACAACGCCCGATGGCAAACGTGTTACGGCTACTACCCTCATACCAGATCAGGTGCCAATCGGTATAATCGAATTCGATTCTGTGCCCGCCCAGAACAGTAATATCCAGAACTATTCAGTACGCTTCAGCTGGCAGGACCCGGCGAATCAGTCCAACTATTACCATATAACGGGTGATATAGAGTATGGTACAGTTGGCCGCGTCTATACAAGCGGGGATACTTATACGGAAGTACCATATCAGGCTGTAAGTTCAATTTACTTCAGTTATGACGATAGCTCACCTTATCTGAGTGATGAAAAGTATAAAGGTCGGGTAATGACATCGTCGGCAGGACGTCTTTTTTTTAATTACTATGTGAATGGTAAACCTGCCATCAATCCGCCCGTTAATGCGAATGTTTATTTGTTAAACGTATTGAAAGCCTATTACCGCTACCATGAGAGCATCAGGCAACAAACGGCAAATCGGGATGACCCCTTTGCTGAACCCACCCTGATTCAGGGTAATATTCAGGGGGGCTTTGGCTGCTTTGGAGGCTACAACCGAACCCTAAAAACGTTGCGGATAAAATGAAAGAGACTTACCGTATACCGTAAATGGGGTCGTAGAGAATAATAACTCCACGACCCCATCTTACGGTATACGCCAGAAATCAACCTGCTTTACACGTTTTGCGGTGTACTATGGATAATCTCGGTTTGCTTACGAATCGACTCCATGTGGATGATCTTGTAGATTTCTTCCACCAGTTCAGGGTATAGACCCAGTTTCTGTCCCATTTTGGTTCGGGTTTCCAGAATTTCCTTCCACCGGTCAGGCTGAAACAGCGTTACGTTATTATCCCGCTTGTATTCGGCAAGCCGCTCTACCAGGGCCATTCGAGCACCAAGCATCTCAATCAGTCTGTCGGTCGACATTGTCGATATTACGACGGGATAGCTCCATGAAGGTCTGGAACTCACGGTTTGGAGATTCAACCTGACGAATTTCCAGATGATCGAGCATTTCCCCGAAGGCCGCAGGAGTCAACTGCTGAGCAGCATCGCTCCAGGCATTATCGGGATCAATGTGCGATTCAACAATCAGGCCGTCGTAGTTGAGGTCCATCGCCATCTGCGACAGTTCGTTCAGGTAAGCCCTTTTTCCGGCCATGTGGCTAGGGTCGCCAATGATAGGCAGTTGCGGAAAGATTGACTTCAGCTCAATGGCCATCTGCCACATCGGAATGTTGCGGTATTTACTGGCCTCACCCGTGGCAAACCCACGGTGAATAGCACCCAGTTTATTAATACCCGCTCCCGCAATACGCTCAAAAGCACCTACCCACAGGGCCAGATCAGGGTTAACCGGATTTTTGATCAGTACAGGTACATCAACACCCCGCAGGGCATCGGCAATTTCCTGAACGTTGAACGGGTTGACCGTTGTGCGGGCACCTATCCACAAGATATCCACACCATATTTTAAGGCCAGTTCGATGTGCTCGGGCGTAGCTACTTCAACGGCAAACGGGCAGACCCGTTTCGGCTTTGGCGCGCTGAATCCAGGGCAAGGCTGCCTCGCCCATACCTTCAAAGCTACCAGGCCGGGTGCGGGGTTTCCACACACCCGCCCGTATCACATGAACGGCCCCAAGGTCTTTCAATTGCCGGGCGGTTTCAACTAACTGATCTTCCGTTTCGGCACTGCAGGGGCCAGCAATGATCAGGGGTTTACCGTTGGTGTCAATCCACGATCCAAGCGGCTCTACGGCTAATTCTACTTTCATACTATAGATACTTATTCTACGAGTAATACCTACTACTCTATGGGGAACTTTCAATTTAAATTTATGGTATATTTGCAGAGGGAATTGGCTGTTTTTCAAGCCGGTTCCTTGATTTGTCTAAAACCGTTTTTAGTTTGTCAAAACAAGCTGTGGCGGGAAATTAACCGTTTGACCGAAATTTCGTTATATATTTCGGTCGTGTTTGCCGACACGCACTTAGCTATACTATATAGCACCGCCCAAACGGAGCACTGATATGTCGAACCGAAGTAATCTAATGCCGGAGGCTGTCCATGGCTTTACAGACTAACGTCAACACACCCCGTTTCATTTGAGGACACTTCCATTGCTTTTTCGTCGCCAGTCGGACTTTAAACTCCGAAAGACCTACTGGTTATTTGCGTTGATGAATAAGGGATGGGTCGTAAAATTAGGTACTTTTTTTATAAAGATTGCCTTACGACTGCATCTTCCCATTAAATTGCTCATCAAGAATACTATTTTCGATCAGTTCTGCGGGGGAGAAAGTATCCGAGATTGTGAAAAAACAATTCGGAGCCTGCACGACGTTCACGTCGGCACCATTCTGGATTATTCGGTAGAAGGAGAAGATACCGAAAAAAGTTTCGATGAAACAACGCTCGAAATCCTCCGCACAATAGAGCGTGCCAGCGAATCCAAAGATATTCCGTTTTCTGTTTTTAAAGTAACGGGTATTGCTTCTACGGAACTTTTGGAAGCCATACAAATTGGAGATTCATTGAATAAAGAACAGAAGGCCGAATTTGATCGGGTCATGCACCGGGTTGATACATTGTGTCGACGCGCCTATGAGCGAAATGTTCGTATTTTTATTGACGCTGAGGAGAGTTGGATTCAGGATACAATTGATACCTTGGCTTACGAAATGATGGATCGCTATAATCATGAGCGACCCGTTGTGTATAATACCTACCAAATGTATCGTTGGGAGAGCTTTAGCCATCTCCAGCGCGACACCGCCGAAGCCCACGCTAAAGGCTACTACCTGGGTGTAAAACTTGTTCGGGGGGCCTACCTGGAAAAAGAACGTCTACGGGCGCACGAGGAAGAATATCAGGATCCTATTCAGGTTACGAAAGAAGATACGGACCGGGACTTCAATACGGCCATTGAGTTCTGCCTGGAACATCGGAACATTATTTCGATGTGTCTGGGTACCCACAACGAAGACAGCTGTGAGTATTGCGTAGAGCAGATGAAGGAATTGGGTATTGAGCCGGGCGACTCTCACATCTATTTCGCCCAGCTATTGGGTATGAGCGATAACATCTCCTACAATCTGGCTAATGCAGGCTATAATGTAGCTAAATACGTCCCCTACGGACCAGTTGATACGGTAATGCCTTACTTGTTTCGGCGTGCTGACGAGAACAAATCCATTGCCGGGCAAAGTAGCCGTGAATTTACGCTGGTCAGTGACGAATTGAAACGCCGGAAGACTTGCCGGTCGAAATAAACGTTCGTTAATAGAACCAGGTTGAGGCCGACAACGAGCTTTACGCATAACCGGCAAAGACTCTTTACTGGCACAGCAACCGGATACTCACCGGAATACCGGAACGGGTCCCGTGCTGTGCCGATTTTTTTTACCATGATTCAGAAAAGTCCCTTCAAGTTTTTCCTGCTAACCCTGGTTTTAATCGCACTTGACCAAAGTGTTAAACTGGCTGTTCATTTTTACATGGCTCCCGGCTTCGCGGGTCAGGTCAAAATCGTTGGCGACTGGCTCAAACTGCATTATGTATTGAATCCGGGTATGGCTTTCGGTATGCAGCTAGGCCATGAGTACGGTAAGCTGTTGTTGAGTGTGTTTCGGCTGTTTGCTATGGTCGGTATTGGGTATTATTTGGTAATGCTGGCCCAACGGGGTGCCCCCAATGGATTGCTGTGGGCGATGGCAATGATTCTGGCTGGTGCGGTTGGGAACGTAATCGACAGTACGTTTTATGGAGTTTTTCTGAATAATGCCCCCTACGGATCGCCAACTCCCTGGTTTCATGGGCAAGTAATCGATATGATTTTTGTGGACGTTTGGGAAGGTTTTATTCCCGATTGGGTGCCACTCTGGGGAGGTCAATACTATTCGACGCCCATTTTTAACATTGCCGACTCATGCATTTTTGTTGGTGTTTGTCTCATACTGTTTTTCCAGCGTCGCTTTTTCGGGGAACAGTCCATTGAAGACAGTCTGTTGCCCGTTTCCGGCTCAAACCCGGTGGAGGCATCTGTATTACCTGCCACTGATTTTGTTGCTGAAGAACCTCAGCAGGAAAACCCTATTGAATGACAGAAACCCAGAATCGCTCAGGCGAGGAACAACCTATCATATCAGAGTCAGGTTTGACTGATGAGGACAAGGCTGCTGAATAAAACTCATTGAGCTTTTTAAACAAAACGGGGCCGATCTACGTAGATCGGCCCCGTTTTGTTTACACAAGTTTTTGTAGCTACTATTTACTTCCACCAGCCTGGCCGCCTGACAGCAGGTTGAAAAATTGATCCATCTTGGGAGTAATGATAATCTCTGTCCGGCGATTTTGTTGACGACCAGTGGCCGTTGCATTATCATCTTTTGGAGCAAACTCCGACCGTCCACCAGCCGTTAAACGACCAGGGGCAACGCCAAATTTGTTCTGCATTGTTCGCACAACGGATGTAGCACGCAGAGCACTCAAGTCCCAGTTGTCTTTGATTGATGAGGTTGAGATGGGGACTGCATCCGTATGACCTTCAACCAAAATGTCGAGCTCCTTATGGTCATTGACCACCTTCGCTACTTTCTCCAGCACGATTTCCGCAGCAGGCAGGACCTCATAGCTCCCTGATCTGAACAACATTTTGTCTGACAGAGAAACGTAAACGACACCCTTCTTCACCTCTACCTGTACGTCCTGGTCATTGATATCATCCAGTGACCGCTTCAGGCTCATCACCAATGCCAGATTCATCGAGTCTTTACGCTGGATAGACGCATTGAGGTTGTTCGTGTACTTGGTTTGCTCGTTCAAAGTCTCCAGTGACTTCTTGATACTTTCGGCACCTGACTTACTCACGATGGACAGATCTGACATCCGATCGAGGAGATTAGTGTTGGTCTTCTTGAGGTAGTCAATCTGTGCCTGCAAATCAGTAACCTGTTTACCTTTACTTTGCAGATCTGTATCTTTCGCCGTTAATTGCGTACGAAGATCTGCCGTGCGCTGGTCACAATCGTTCAGTGAGGCAACGGCTTTATCACGAGCTTCCTGTAGGGTTTTAATTTCGGCCAGTCGCTTTTTACTATTGCAGGAAGCCAGCATAGTCACAGCGGCAATAACAATCAAAATTTGTTTCATACTGATTAAAGGAAAAATAACGTGTACTGAAAAAGTTAGGTTAACAAACGACATACACTATAAAACGTGCTGAATCGCACCGCAAAATTAAAGGATTATGGCGAACCGTTTTGCTATCACTATTGACATATAACAATTATGATAGCATTATTTCTTTATTTTTCTGAAAAAACTTTGCGTTTTTGCGGATTCGCGACCGGCAAAAGCAACATTGGACCATTAGTTTGTGCCCTTTTTTGCCTTATTTAAGGCAACATATCCTTGTTTTATGAATAAAGCAGTAACTATCCTTTTGTTAAGTATGAGCCTGAAGGCCCTGGCCCAGCCAGCCAGAGAAATTATGTATGTTGGTACCTATTCCGTCCGGGGTAGCGAAGGAATATACGTGTTCGAGTTTGACCGGAAGGCAGGCACCATGCACCCGATACAGTCCCTCTCCAATTCAAAAAGTCCATCTTTTCTGGCCGTCCATCCATCGGGCAACTATTTGTATTCTGTTAATGAGGGAGCCGATAAAACGGGCGGGGTGAGTGCCTACGCGATTGACCGAAAAACGGGAAAGCTAACCCATCGGAACAGTCAGTCATCAATGGGGGCCGGTCCCTGTCATATAAGCGTGGATCAAACGGGTAAGATCGCTTTCGTATCCAATTACGGGGGCGGTAGCCTAACGGTACTGCCCATTAATACTGATGGTACGCTAGGCGTAGCAACAGACACGGTGCAGAATGCAGGCCGTGGTTCGAACGCCCAGCGACAGGAGAAGCCGCACGTTCACTCGGCCATACTAGCACCCGACAACCGATTCGTGTACGTGGCAGACCTGGGTCTCGACCGGCTTAATATTTTTGCCGTCGATTACAAGGCAGGTACAGTGAAGCCCGCGGCTATGCCCTATGCTACTGTAAAACCCGGTTCGGGGCCGCGTCATTTTACCTTCCATCCAAATGGCAAATACGCTTATTTGGTGGAGGAGATAACATCAGCAGTAGCTGCATTCGCTCGTGATGCCAAAACAGGAGCACTAACGTTGATACAGGACAATGTGAAAACCTTACCTGCCGACTTTAGCGGTCAGAATACTAGCGCCGACATTCATATCGACCCATCAGGTAAGTTTCTTTATCAATCAAACCGGGGTTACAATGCGCTAACTATTTTTTCTATCGGGAACGACGGAAAATTGACTAAAGTGGGGGAGCAGTCAACAGAAGGTAAAACACCCCGTAATTTCCTGATCGACCCCAGGGGGGAGTTTGTATTTGTAGCCAACCAGGAATCTGATACTATTACCATCTTTAAACGTGACCAGAAAACGGGCAAACTAACCTATACCGGTCAATCAGTGAAAGTACCTTCTCCTGTATGTGTGATTATGCCCAACCTGTAATTTTTGTACACTCTGAATACCTTTAAACTTATATAATCAATGAGATACTGCATTGCCCTTTGTGTTCTAATCAGCGTGTTTGCCTTCGTTGCTCCTACCAGAACCATTAACCTGTTTAATGGCAAAAACCTGAAGGGCTGGAAAATATACGGCACCGAAAAATGGTACGTCAAAAACGGAGAACTCATTTGCGAAAGTGGGCCCGACAAAAAGTACGGTTACCTGGCAACCGAAAAATTCTACAAAAACTTTGACCTGACCCTGGATTTTAAGGAGGAGGCTAACGGGAACAGTGGCGTGTTTTTTCGCTCTACCATTGATGGTACTAAGGTCAGCGGCTGGCAGGTGGAAGTTGCCCCGCCGAACCATGACACGGGCGGGATTTATGAATCGTATGGACGGGGGTGGCTCGTACAGATTCCTGACGAAAAGGAGACTATTCTAAAACCCGATGAGTGGAATACGCTTCGGATTCGGGTGGAAGGAGACCACGTGCAAACATACCTCAATGGCACTGAAATGGTAGATATGCATGATGAGAAGATTGGACAGGCTGATGGATCCATTGCCCTGCAAATTCACGATGGGGGTGGCATTAAAGTGCGGTGGCGGAATTTTAAATTACAGCCACTTTAAACGAACAGGGGGCGAATCACTACGATTCGCCCCCTGTTGTTAGCGTTTGGGACCGATAGGCAAATAAATCGACCCAGCAGGTGCGATAGCAAGCCCATGGGGCTATGTAGTAGCTTGGTGCCGCCAACAACAGACACAGACGCCTGAGCACTCTTTAAATTTCAGTGTCAACACCTTAGGCCCTCTCCTTTTTCTGGCATCCTGCCGCCAAACATATCATGAGTTTACGGTGAGCGTATCAGATACTTTTCCGTAATGAGTGTGCCTAAATTGTTATAATGGCTCTTTTCATCTATTAATGCCCTTTTTTCATGAAGTCATCCCTTTTTACGGCCTGCATCGGACTGTTTTTCGGTATCTCCGTTTTTGGGCAGTCAACTAAGTCGGCAAGTTGGCAATCGCTTTTCAACGGAAAGGATTTTACCGGCTGGGAGACGTATCTTGATCGGCCTTATGCAAAAGATGATCAACAAAAGGACACTCCCGCGCTAGGATTAAATAATGACCCGAATCGTGTTTTCTCGGTCGTTCAGGAAGATGGCAAGCCAGCCTTGCGCATATCAGGCGAAACGTTCGGTGGTATCAATACGCTGGCTGATTTTGAGAATTATCACCTCCGACTCGAGTTTAAATGGGGTACAAAAAAGTGGCCACCCAAGCTTGACCGTCCCCGCGATAGTGGCCTGCTTTACCACAGTGTTGGCCCGCACGGAACCCCAATGCTCTGGATGGAGTCCTTTGAATTTCAGATTCAGGAAGGCGACACGGGCGACTATTGGGGCGTCATGAACGTATTAGCCAACATCACAGCACAGAAAAACGAGAAAGGAAACTATGTATATCGCAGCGATGCCAAAGCCGTGACGTTTCAGGATAAAACACCAGTTGGTCGGTGGTGCATAAAAAATCCAGACAGTGAAAAACCATCAGGCCAATGGAATACCCTTGACCTGTACTGTTTGGATGGAACCTGTATTCATATGCTTAACGGCAAGGTTAATATGAAGGTGACTAATACCCGTCACCTGATTGATGGAAAAGCCATGCCCCTTACCAAAGGGAAAATTCAGATTCAGTCAGAAGGAGCAGAGGTATTCTATCGAAATATCCAAGTTCAGAGAATCAAGAATTTGCCTTTCTGATTCTTACGTTAATCCAAATGGATTATGTCGCACGCAGGATTTAGTTGAATTTCTTGTGGGGTACACGTCTGTTGTGAGTAAGCAAGTTTGTGATGATAGTGGCTTACAAGGGAAACACTATTTTGGTAGCTTAGCTACGAACACTGCATCTATCCAACAAGATATGCATATTTTTTTTGGTGCCTGCTTGCAAAGAAGAATGCGAAACCATACTTTTGTGCCACGATTAAGGAAAAACGGCAACGTTTCCCCGAAAGTTGGTTCGGTAGTTCAGTTGGTTAGAATACCTGCCTGTCACGCAGGGGGTCGCGGGTTCGAGCCCCGTCCGGACCGCCAACAAAGTAAGAAAGCCTCTAATTCACAGCGAGTTAGAGGCTTTTTGTTTTTTATAGGTTATTAGCCTGCCGACTCTACTAGTTATTTGAAAGAACAGGAGTCGGTCCAAGAGCATTATTTTCTCTTGTTCTCGAACACGTTGGTATGCCTGAATCATCGCTTCCAGTCCCACAGCACAACAACCCAGGTTTCTCCAATAATTGGGTCATGGAACTCATGGATTGGCTCAAATCCTACCCGCTTGTGAGCTCGTAGCGAGCGGGTATTTGTAGCGGAAATGTCGGTAATTAGCAATTGAAAGCGGTTTCGATACACCTCGTAGTGATGCTGAAACATCCGGTCGAACACCTGCTGCCCCCGGTAGCCTTCAGCGACACAAACCTGCCCCATTACATACCAGGAGTAATCACGAATCGGTTTTTCCTGATAAGTTAAGGAGTCGATCAGGGTGAAGAGGGGGAATAGTTCGGGTACAGCGGTTCCAAACTCAGGAAGCATGGTTAGCGCGTAACCAACTACGGTATCATCCTCTTTGGCAATAATACTTGGTGCCGCCTGATTCATTCGGGTAAGCACTTGCGGGTTATGCTCCACCGTCACAAAACCCTGCTCAGCCTGAACAGGAACCGGAACATTTCTACGAAGATTAGCCTGTTGTAACGCTAGAATGCCAAGTACATCGGCTTCGGATTGAACAGTGGTAATGGTGAGCATAACGTTCAGGCAATGGTCTTGACGGGTAGATTTTTCAGGAACGTTGAATCTATCTCCGCCCCGATACCGGGCGTTTCGGGTAGTTCGATGTGATAGCCATTGTACAGTATGCCGCCGTGAACAGGGTCATCGGCGTGTTCGAAACAACCATCTAAATCACAGAAATGTATATTCTGACGGGCGGCCGCGAAATGGGCATTGGCCGTTAAACCCAGTCGTGACTCCGACATGCAACCAATCATGCAGGAAATTCCAGCTGCTTCGGCAATGGCGTTGATGTTCAGGGCCTCAAAAATGCCCCCGCTTTTAGATAACTTGATATTGAAATAGTCAACGGCATCTACTCGTATAAGCCGGATGGCATCGGCCGCATCGAACAGGCTCTCATCCGCCATTATAGGTACCGATGAGTGCTGACGTACGTGTCGCAAACCAGTAATGTCCTGGCGTTTGACAGGCTGTTCACAATACTGAACATTATAACTGCCAATAGCTCGCAATACGGCCGATGCTGTTACAACATCCCACCCCTGATTAGCATCGGTGCGGATGGGTGTTTCATGGCCAATTGCCTTTCGAATAGTTTCTACGCGGGCAACGTCATCCCGAAAATTCGTACCCAGTTTTACCTTGATAGCTTCGGCACCCTTCGCCTGAATCCGCAGAGCATCTTCGGCCATTCGTTCGGGCGTATTTATGTATATCGTTTCGTCGGTGATTAGGGTACGTTTGGTGCCACCCAGAAACTGGTAAAGAGGCATTTTGGCGGCTTTCGCGGCAATATCATACAATGCCATATCGAAGGCCGAGCGCGTTGTAGTATGGCCGGGTAGGTAACGGGTAAGCGTTTGCAGGCATTGTTCGATGGCCAGCGGGTTTTGCCCAATCAGTAGACGGGCCATATCCTCGGCTGCGGCCAGACCCGATGCCTGCGTTTCGCCCACAATCATCCATAATGGCGAGCCTTCACCCCAACCCGTAAGATGTTCATCTGTTTGAATCTCGACCAGTATGTTTCGGGCATGTTCGATGCTGCCCAGCGAGATGGCAATGGGGGCTTTGAGCGGAATATCGTAGCGGTACAGGTTGATGGATGTGATTTTCATAATGCGGACAAGGCCATACGGAGAGAACAGATAGTAGCGGCACAAACGAACTGGCTATTTTTTAACCAGGTTCTCATCAAACAGGTTTGACAGCGTTTCCTGGGTTTGAAAGCCAATGAACCGGTTAGCTACACTCCCCCTCTTTACGAAAAGTAATGTTGGGATTTCATCAACCTGATATGCCTGCATCAGTTCTTTACTGGCATCCGCATCAACTTTCACGATGGTCACTTTACCGGCGTACTTCGTTTCCAGTTGTGCCATAATGGGCAGCATTTTCTGACAGGGAGCGCACCAGGAGGCATAAAAATCAACCAGCACCAGTTGATTGGCGGCTAGTATTTTTGTCAGCTCGTTTGGCGTCAGGGCAGTAGCCTTAGCCGATGATGTTGCGGGTACGCCCTCAACCGGTTTCTGTTGCCCCGTCCATTTCAAATAGCCCCCCTGTAGTTCGTAGACCTGAGAAAATCCATCTTTCCGTAATACCTCAGCCGCCTGCGCTGATCGCCCGCCCGATAGGCAATACACAAATACGGGCTGGGTTTTATCCAGGCGCGTCAAGCTATCGCGGAAAGCCGCATTCCGATAGTCGATGTTTTGGGCCTTAGGCAGATGCCCGCCACCAAACTCACCCGGTGTTCGTACATCGAGTAGTTGGGCATTGGGCGTTTGCCGGAGTTGCTGGTCGAACGCATCGGCAGGAAGAACCTGCGCTGATACCATTGACAGGCAAAAGGGTAAAACAAGGGATAAAATGAAGGTTTTCATAATTGAATCAGTTTGGGAACTGGCTTTTGTCCAGCCCTGGAATAATGCGTAGCGCGTTTTTGTAGTACACTTTTTTCAGCACCTCGTCGGGTAAGCCCATACCATACATCCGCCAGAACGCGTGATATTTTTTGTGGTAGGGAAAATACTCGTCATCGGTTTCCAGCACGCGGAAGTAAGTCGCGTACTCGGCGGGAACCCAACTGTCTTTACCAAATAGAATCCGGTCCTGGTATTTCTCGAAAAACTTCCGGCTGGCCCTCGGTTGCCGGCCCAGTTCGGCAATGACCGCCCCAATCTCAACGTTCATGTTCGGAAAAACCTGCATCAGGCTGTCCAGCTTGTTAAGGTCGTTGGGGTACCAGCCCATATGCGCAGCAATAAATGTGGTTTTCGGGTGCTTTCGAAATACGTTGTGCTGCTCGGCAATGAGTTTATCCCAGGGAACAGGGTTGGTAGGGGACCGCTTGCGCCCGCCGTGCAGTTTGAGCTCGAGCCATCGTTCGTTATAACGGTCCATTGGGTCCCAGAAAGGCTTGGGGTCGGCGGTGTGAATCAGAACGGGGATGCCCAGTTCTCCACATTTTGCCCAAATGGGATCCAGACGCGGGTCATCCACCTGAACACGATTGCCTTTGTCATCTTTAACGCTGAATCCCAGACTCTTATATATTTTCAGTCCTTTGGCCCCTTTCTTTACATCGTCTTCAAGCGTTTTTACAGCCTCTGCCGTCCAGCCCTTATCATTCACACCAGAGAAATTGATATTTGTAAATAGGGCTAGTCGCTTCGGGTCGGTCTTCTGAATATTTGCCAGCGCATTATCGAAAAAAGCGGTTGCATCGCCCGTGTTGCTGCTAAAGCCACGTCCGCTCAGATTGATCATAAGCCCCATGTTCATGGCGTCCATGTCGGTGAGGAGCTTGCTCAAATCGCCTTTATCCATCTGATACTGGTGATTGTGTACGTCGATGAATGGGTATTTTGACCGGGTCAGTTTGTGCTCCGACACTTTCAACGTAGACACGGGGTCGTATTCCTCAAAGCCCAAAGGCATATCGGCGGGTTTATCAGCAGGTGCTGATTGGCCACAGGCTAGCAGGCCTGGTAATATCAGGACGAAAGCGTAAATCAGATGCTTCACAGATAGTTTTCTATTTAACTGGCGAAGGAAGCATCTTCGATAACAGCGGTTTAATTGTACGTAGCACTGGACATGAAGATGCTTCCCTCATGAGCCCAATAAAATTAACGGTAAATAAGGGCCACGCAGTGCGCGGCAATACCCTCGCCCCGGCCTACAAAGCCGATGTGCTCAGAGGTAGTGGCTTTAATCGAAATATCGTCCTCCGGAAGGTTCATAACCTCAGCCATACAGGCCTTCATGGCCGGAATGTGTGGATTAAGTTTGGGTTCCTGCAGCACTACTGTTACATCTACATTTGAAACCTCATAACCAGCCTCCCGAACCATGCGGAGCACCTCGGTCAGCAGGATTTTACTATCTACCCCTTTCCAGCGCGGGTCTTTATCCGAAAAATGGTACCCGATGTTCCGCATGTTGGCCGCTCCCAGTAGTGCATCGCATAACACGTGACACACTACGTCCGCGTCCGAATGGCCCACCGGTCCAAACGGACTGTCGAGCAGAATGCCTCCCAGCCAGAACGGTCGACCTGCTTCGAGCCGATGTACATCATAGCCCTGCCCTACGCGAATTTTCATGATTCTGTGGTCCGCCGGTAATACAATGTCGAGCAATTGTCTTTGCGGAGTATCTGCCGGGCCATCGCCTGCACATCATCCGGCGTTACGGCTTGAATTAGTTCCGCTTCCTTATTCACCAGATCAGGATCGCCCGCGTTGGCGGCAAAGGCAAGATTCATTGCCCGGTTCAACAATTCCACCTCAGAAAAGACCAGCGTGGCTTCGGCCTGGTTTTTTACTTTAGCCAGTTCCTCTTCCGGCACCGGCTGGTCGATAAACTCCTGTAAAAGGGCTTCTACAGCGGCATCGGCATCTTCGAGCGATACCCCTTCGTTAAGTTTGCCTTGCACAACGAGCAGGCCCGGCTCAATGGAAGCTGTAATGTACGCATTGATGCTACTGAACAATGGGTTGTCCCGCAGCAGCCGCTGATATAATCGGGATGATTTACTCCGGCCCAACATGTCGCCCAGGAGGTCGGCCGCCGGGAAACCTGCGTCAAAACGGCCTGGCATATGGTACGCTTTATATAAGCCGTTCAGTGGAACATTCGCTGATACTTCCATCTTTCGAGCCTCGGTTTGTAGGGGTTCCAACGGAAGCTCACGTACGTACGCATTGCCCGCTGGTATGGGGGAAAACCATTTGGCACACAACTGTTTTACCTGCTCCACCGTTACGTTCCCCGCAACCACCAGAATGGCGTTGTTGGGTAGGTAATACTTAAAAAAGAACGACTTTACATCGTCAAGTGTAGCGTCCTCGATGTGACTTATGTCTTTTCCGATGGTTGCCCAGCGGTATGGGTGGTGTTGGTAAGCCAACGGGCGAAGTTTAAGCCAAATATCGCCGTAAGGCTGGTTCAGGTAACGCTGTTTAAATTCCTCTATTACTACTTTCTGTTGCACATCGAGCACCTGCGGGTCGAAGGAGAGACTAAGCATCCGGTCTGATTCGAGCCAGAAAGCTGTTTCCAGATTGGCCGCCGGGAGGGTAATGTAATAATTAGTGATATCAGAACTGGTAAAGGCGTTGTTCTCGCCCCCTACCTTCTGCAAAGGTTCATCGTAGTTGGGGATGTTTTTTGAGCCGCCAAACATCAGGTGTTCAAACAGGTGAGCAAAACCCGTTTGGTCCGGATTTTCATCGCGTGAGCCAACATTGTATAGGATGTTTACGGCAGCGATGGGCGTAGACGCGTCTTCATGAACAAACACCTGCAGGCCATTATCTAAAACAAATTTTTCGTAATGAATCATGAATATACCTTTTGCGTAAAGCTCTCGTTAGATAATACGCCACAAACAAAAGTACAGTTCCGGCGGTATAGAATCAAACGACGAAATCTGGCCATATACTTTGTCTATTCTGAAACGTATCCTCCTGGCTTTGCTTGTTCTTTTGTTACCATTACTTGCTCCTGCGCAGGTAATGAGCGAACCGGCTTCGCAAAAACTGGTTCTAACCATCCTCGACCATATATACAGCCTGGAATTCTCGGAAGCCGACGGCCTTATCAAACAACTTCAGGCCCGCTATCCGCAACATCCAGCTGGCCCGGTACTGCGGGCTACGCGGATTGATTGGCAAAACCTCCCCCTGTCGGACAACAAAGCCGCTACGGCACAATTTGCACAGGCCGTTGAACAGGGAATGCAACTGGCTAAACGCATGCTCGATAAAAACGAGAACGACCCGGAAGCAATGTTCTTTATGCTGACCTGCCACAGCTATCTGGCTTCGCTTCACAACACTCAGGGTGAGGCACTGAAAGCAGTAGGGGAGTCGAAAAAGGCGTATGATTACATAAAGGATGGCTTCAGGCTGGTTAACAGGAACACCGATTTTTATTTCACCACCGGGCTTTACAATTACTACGTTGAACGCTATCCTGTCGAACACCCAATTGTAAAGCCAATCATGTTTTTTTTCGCGGATGGTGATATGGCTAAGGGATTACAGCAGATGGATGTAGCTGCCCAGCGAGGCTTGTTCATGCGAACGATGGCCAACTATTATCTGTCTCACATCCTGCTTAAGTATGAGAGTTCCCCCTCGAAAGCAATCGGGTATGCAAAATATTTGAGTGATAAATTCCCCGCCAATCCACTCTTTGCCATGAACTATACGGAAGCCTTGCTGCTTTCGGGCCGCTACAACGAGGCTCGTCCTTACGTGCAGCGAATCAAACAGATGCCTAACAAACTGGTTCCGCTGGCTGTCAGTGCATTTTCTGGACTGCTGGCCGAAATGGCCGACAAAAAGGATAAAGAAGCTACTGAATTTTACGAAGCGGCTCTTCGACTGCCTGTCAATGTGACCTACACAAAGGAATATCAGGCGTTCGCCTATGCTGGTCTGGCGCGTATCGCTGCCCGGGCCAACGACCGTAAGAAAGCCGATATGTATTACAGGAAAGTACTCTCGATTGCTCAGTATAAATCGTTACTACGTGAAGCGAGGGCTTATTGACCTTCCTTTGAGCACTTCCTGTACACGTTGTACAAAACGCTTCACACTTCGCTAACATTGACTGCTTTGCGCCAGCCAGTTTGGTAATGTATTAATGGAGAGTTTAGTGGCTGATTTATGCTGCCCCTACCGCCAGCAACTGCCACAAAAAATCCTCTCAGTCAATCCTCTACAATCCTAAAAAATGTTGCTATTTTGCAAAAAAAATAGTAGCGTTTTAAGATTCTGTTAAGCTTAGGAAACGGAGTTTATTGGTTGGCCGAATGAGAGAGTTTTGTATCCATTAACAATCCCCCACTGACATGGTATTTTTTTACTTGTTTCCCCCTCCATTTGTAAGGAAATGGAGCCTGATGCTCGGCTTGTTTCTAGCCATCAATTCGCTGGCTGTTGCAGAAAAGAATCGTTTACTGGCTGATTTGACTGTAAGCGGGCGCGTTACCGATGCAACAACAAATGAAGGACTCGCCGGAGCCAGTGTTGTATTGAAAGGTACTCAACGAGGTACAACGACCGATTCTAATGGTGAATACAAAATCGTAGTGCCAGACGGGAATGCGGTGCTGGTTGTCGGGTTTATCGGATTTGTATCCCAGGAGGTAGCGGTCGGTACCCGCAGTACCATCAACGTATCCCTGGCTGCGTCGGCCTCCGATCTGGCACAGGTGGTAGTGGTAGGATATGGCAGCACGGCCAAGAAAGACATTACCGGTGCTGTTACATCCATTAAAAGTACCGAGTTCAACCGGGGCGTTATCAACTCACCGGAGCAGCTTATTCAGGGCAAAGTTGCCGGGGTAAACGTAACCTCGGCCAGTGGTGAACCGGGTGCCCAGCAGCGGATTACGGTGCGCGGTCCAGGGGGCGTTCGTACGGGGAGTACGCCGTTGTTCGTGCTCGACGGGCTGGCCCTCGACAACTCCAGCACGGGCGGCTCAACCAATCCGCTCACCTTCCTGAATCCGCAGGACATCGAGAGCATCGACGTATTGAAAGATGCATCGGCAACGGCTATTTACGGGTCGCGCGGGGCCAATGGCGTCATTCTGATTACCACCAAACGGGGCAAATCGGGAAAGGCAACACTTAATGCGTCGGCCAGTATCGGCATCTCGAACCTGAGCCGCCCACTGGGGTTGTTCACCGCCGACGAGTACCGTAAGCAGGTAGTAGCCCTGGGCGGGGTGCTGGACGACAGAGGAGCCAACACCGACTGGCAGAAGGAAATTACCCGTACGGCCTATACCAAAAATTACAACCTGTCATTTGGCGGGGGCAGCGACAAAACAACCTATTATGGTTCGGTGGGCGTTCAGCGGCAGGAAGGTATCCTCAAAAACAGTAACCTCGACCGCTACACGGGCCGCATCAACGTATCGCAGAAACTGCTTGAAGACCGGCTGACGGTGGATGTTAACCTGAACGCATCCTACACGGATAACCAGCGTCCCCCCATCGACAACTCATCGGGAGGCTCGGCGCCGGGCAGTCCGGGTAGTTTGGTCGGTGGTGCCCTCGCGGCCAACCCTACCTACCCAGCCTACGATGCCGATGGTACGCCGTTTAAGTACCAGAGTGGCAACCCGTTGACCACGCTGGCGTTGCAGAAAGACGTTGCGTCGACAACCCGCATTATTGCGAACGTCAGCCCATCGTTCAGAATCATCGACGGGCTGGTTTATAAACTGAATCTCGGTGCCGATTATTCGACGGCCACGCAGGATTTACAGTCGCTGGCGAGTGCGGTGCCGCAGCAGGATGGCCGGTTTGAGACGGTGTCGTCCGTTAACCGCAACACGCTGGTGGAGAACTACCTGACCTACACGCTGAATAGGACCAATCATGACCTGACGGCTTTGGTAGGGCATTCGTACCAGAAGTTCTTTATTCAGGGCCGGAACTTCAGCATCAACAAATTTCCTATTTCGCCCATCGAGCCGATTTATAACCCCGGTCTGGGGCAGGATTTATCGCTGGCTAATAACAAACCCGCCGGTTTTGCCATCCAGAATGAACTCCAGTCGTTTTTTGGCCGGGTCAACTACCAGTATCGCGACAAATACCTTGCTACGGCAACCGTCCGGGCCGACGGCTCGAGCAAATTTGGGTCTAACAACAAATATGGTGTGTTCCCGTCTTTCTCGCTCGGCTGGCGGATTTCGGAAGAAGCGTTTCTGAAAAACGGGCCCTTCACCGACCTGAAACTCCGCGCGGGTTATGGGCGCACCGGCAATCAGGAAATTCCGGCGAAAATAACGCAGGCTCTGTTTACCTCACAGGTTGGCCCCACCACCAGCTACCCGCTCGACAACGGTAACACCTATCCCGCCGGTACGTCCTACACCCGGCTGGCCAACCCCGATATTCAGTGGGAAGTATCGAACCAAACCAATATCGGACTTGATTTTGGGCTGTTCAAAGGGGCACTGTCCGGCTCAGTCGATTACTTCAACAAGATATCGAATAACATTCTGCTCGAAGTAATCCCGGCCGACCCAGTGCAGCCCGCCAGTACATTCTGGACCAACGTGCCAGACATGACCATCACGAACCAGGGGGTGGAACTGACGCTGAATTACCGCTACGCCAGTTTGAGCGGCTTCCGGTTCGACATTGGTGGCAACATGACGTTCATCGACAACATCGTTCGTAACTCGCCGTATTCGGTTATTCAGTCGGGGTCGGCTTCGGGATCGGGACTTTCGTCGGCGACCATCAACGGCTACATCAACGGACAACCCATCGGTACGTTCTTCCTGAAAGACTTTACGGGTTTCGATGAGAAAGGTATCAGCACCTTCCGCGACACGGACGGCGACGGCATCGTGACGGATAAAGACCGGGTTGCGGTTGGCTCGGCCCTGCCCACCAAGCAGTTTAACATCAACACCAGTACGTCGTGGAAAGGCTTTGACCTGTCGCTGAACTTCAATGGCGTGTCGGGCAACAAGATTTACGACAATACGGCCAACGCCAATTTTTACAAACTGAGGCTCTCGAAGGGGCTGAACACCACGCCCGAAGCCATTCAGAACGCAAATGAATCGGTCAATAACTCGGCTCCGGTGTCGAGTCGTTACCTGAAAAACGGCTCGTTCTTTCGGCTCAACAATGCCACGCTGGGTTACAGCCTCAGCCCCAAACTCATCGGTATGGGGCGCTGGATTCAGGGCATCCGGTTGTCGGCAACGGGGCAGAACCTGTTCGTGATTACGAAATACGATGGTTTCGATCCCGAAGTCAGCACCGACCGCACTGTTAACGGCATCTCGTCATATGGCATCGACTACCTAAGTTATCCCAAACCCCGCACGTTTGTACTGGGGTTAAATCTGACATTTTAATGAAAAAGAAACTGACTTCCTCGCTGGCTCTGGCTGGCTTATTGTTCCTTGGTAGTTGCACAAACTTAGCCGAAAAAGTATTGGATGAAGCATCGGTATCGGGTCTGTCGGATCGGCAGGCGGCCGATGGCATCCTGGCTCCGGTATACGCCCGACTACCGGATTTGTATAACCACACGACGTATTTTGCCTTGCAGGAAATCTCGACCGATGAGGCCATTCTGCCGTACCGGGGTGGTACCGACTGGGGCGATAACGGTATTTACCTGGCGCTGCATCAGCATACAACCACCAGCACCGACCCCAACGTCAGGAACGCCTGGCTACTGGCGTTGCAGGGCATTTCGCGGAGCATTACGGCCCTCACCACGCTGCCCACGCTTAATGACCCAACAACCAAACCATATATAGCCGAAGCGCGGGGTATGCGGGCGTTTTACAACATGATGCTGCTCGATATGTTTGGGTTGGTGTTCGTAAAAGAGGACGTAAACGAGACCTCCACAATTTTGCGGGGTAACGATGCCATCGAATACATCAAAAAGGAGTTTCTGGCCATTGAGCCCGACTTAACCAACGTAAACGACCCTGGTCGGCTTTCTAAGAACGCCGTGTATGGCCTGCTGGCCCGGTTGCACCTGAACTCCGCCGTGTACCGTGACCGCTATGCTCCGCAGTTTACGTTTACACCTACCGATATGGATAAAGTAGTCGAATACACCGACAAGATTATCAACTCCGGTCAGTACGCCCTGGCACCCGAATATTTCTCGCTCTTCGACTCGGACAATCATACCAATAAGGAACTCGTTTTTGCCGTCGACCAGCGCGCCGAATTGAACGGGCATAATCGACTGGCC
This sequence comes from uncultured Cytophagales bacterium, assembly GCA_963782245.1. GTDB lineage: Bacteria > Bacteroidota > Bacteroidia > Cytophagales > Spirosomataceae > Spirosoma. The sequence goes on along the minus strand of CAWAJC010000016.1, from coordinate 145,900 downwards.
TATTTCTCGCTCTCCGGCGACCAGTTTCCATTGCCCGCTTTTCCCGCTGCCAATGGTACCGACGGCCCGGCCATCACGTCCGATTTTTACCGTTCCTGGGTAGCGGCCTATGGCCCGCAAGATCCGACTGTAGATCCACGTTTCTATAAGCAGAACTTGTCCATCTACACGAATCCGGGTGATTCGTGCGTGTCGGCCAGCGATTTTAACATCAATCGGGGCATTTTGCGCGGGCAGCAATACGGTTTGTTGCGCGTGAACGGCGCGTTTGTGAAGTGTGCCAACGGCAATTATAAGGTTGGTAAGCTCTTCAACGTCACCCGCAACCGACCCACGCTGGCGGTTAATTTTACGGAACAGATCGACTATACCGTGCCGGGCAGTGACTACAATACGGGCTACCGGGTAGAGAAATACGAGTTCAGCAAGAAGTCGACCAGCGGGCGTAACCTCGGAGATGCTGACATCGTCATTTTTCGCCTGGCCGATGCCTACCTGATGCGGGCCGAAGCCAAACTTCGTAAAGGGGGTGACGCTGCGGCTGCCCTCGCCGATGTGAACACTGTCCGGGCCAGCCGCACCGCCCGCAAGCCCGCTCCAGTTGCCTTGACGACGATGAACCTGGACCTGCTCCTGCGTGAGCGCGGGTTCGAATTCTATTGGGAAAGCCAACGCCGGACTGACCTGATTCGGTTTGGTAAATACGAAGGTACCTGGACTGAAAAAACCAACGCCGACGTGAAAAAGCGGCTTTTCCCGATTCCGCAAACGGCCATCGATGGTGCTTCTAACCTGCCGGGGTATTTAAAACAGAATGATAGTTATTGACGGATAAGTATAGACGGCAAAATAGCGGGTTTTCTGACTGACGAGCACTAGGGGGTGATAGTTAGCCGGAGAACCCGATTTGCTTTATCAGCCTAAATGATGAACATGATGGACAAAACACAAGCCAACCGACGGACCTTTTTCAAAGCGGTTACTGCCAGCATGCCGATGATAGCTGGTAGGGGTACAGAGCTATTCTCGGGCAGGACCAATGTGTTGGGAAAGTCGGATCATCTCCGGCTTAGTTGTAACCTGTATTCCTTCAACGAACCCCTGGTAAACGGTCAGATGACATTGGAAGAGGTTATCATGTTCTGTTCCGAAATTGGATTCGATGCCGTTGACCCAACGGGTTATTATTTCCCAAACTACCCGGTTGTGCCGGATGATAGTTATGTGTACCAAATCAAGCGAAAGGCGTTTCGATTGGGGCTCGATATCAGCGGAACGGGTGTTCGCAACGATTTTACATTACCCGATGCTGCCCGCCGAAAAGCGGATGTTTCGCTAGTGACGAAATGGACAGACCTGGCCGCTAGACTAGGGGCACCGGTTATCCGGGTTTTTGCCGGTACCGGTAAAGAGCTACCGGCAGGCTATAACCGGGAGGAAGTTACAGGATGGGTAGTCGAGGCTGTTCGGGAGTGTACGGACTATGCTGCCAAACGTGGCGTTATGATTGTGCTGCAAAACCACGCCGATTTTATTCAAACAGCCGACCATATCCTGGATATTCTGCAACGGGTCAACTCCGAGTGGCTGGCGGTCAATCTGGATATTGGCAGCTTCCGGGTGGGGGACCCTTACGAACAAATTGCCCGCGTAGCGCCGTACGCAGCTACCTGGCAAATAAAGGAAAATATGTTCGTCGACGGCAAAGAGGTGGAAACCGATTTGGCTAAAATCATGAAGATTGTGCGCCAATCCGGTTACCGGGGCTACCTGCCCATTGAAACGCTCGGTAAGGGCGACCCGCGCCAGAAAGTACCGGCCTTTTACGAAAAAGTAAAGAAGGCGTTGATGACTGATCAATAAGCTACGTTCAGGTTCAGCACGAGTGATAGAAGACTTATCAATTCTTACGGAGAGGAAGGATTTTGATTATATTTACGTAAATAGTACGCCAAATTTTGCTAACTATGAACCTGTCGCCATCACCCCGTCGGTTGAGTAATGCGCAGTCATTACTACTTCAATTATTCGAGCGAGACTTACCAGAGTCCGAACTAATAGACGTGCGTCGTGTACTGACGAAACACTTTGCTCAAAGAGCAGAGGATGAAGCCGAGCGTATTTCGAAAGAACGAAATATAACAGCTGAGAAAATAGAGGAAGATAGTGTAGCTATCAACGAAAACAGAACAGTTTATTTACAACAACTGCGTAGTGCCCCAAAATGAAGGTAGTTGTCGATACAAATGGGTTACTGAACGCAATACCTAAACAAGGGTCAAAGAAGTGGCTGTATAATGCATTCGTTGACGGAGTCTTTACGTGGGTTTTTAGCAATGAGATTCTGTCAGAATATGACGAGATAATCTGTCGAAAGTTCAGCCTGGATGTATCCAGTTACGTAATTAGTTCACTGCTGGCTTCCGATAATCATGAGCGGTTCGAGCCATCCTATAAATACCAGTTAGTTACTCAGGACCCCGACGACAATAAGTTCGTAGATTGCGCTATCGGAGCGAACGTCGATTTTTTAGTTACTGACGACTACCATATACTGAGCCTGTTGGAGATTCCTAATCTTTTTCCTCCCGTTCCCGTCATTACATTCGCTCAGTTTAGAGATATTTTAGCGAATATTTAAGGACACTTTATCGAATCTGTTCAATAGTCCACATCTAGGTTCAGCACCTTACGCAACTCGTGCAGGGCGGGGTTTTTCTCGGCCAGGAAGTTGTACTTATCCTGCGAGCTGTAAATCATTTTCTTTACTTCCTGTTGGGTTACGGTGTGCTCCAGCTGAATCTGACTGTTCTGAAGCTCATTGCGCAGGTAGCCCAGCAGTTCCGGTTTCAATTCCGTCAGGTAACCTACCTGTAGCGTATTGTCGAGGTTGATACGGATAATGGCCCCCTCCAGTACCAGTGCCCGGTTCAATACCAGTTGCTCGGTCGCTGAGTCATTCTGTTGCTGCCGGATTTTGGCAAAAGATACCCATACGTCCTGCAACTGCTCTAAATCGAACGGTTTGTCAGGGCGTGCCGGAGTAACTACCGCCGGCGTTGTCATCTGCCTGAGCAGTTGGCTTCACCACCCCTGCCGTCAGTGGTACGGTTGAACGCAGTTTACTGGTTGCCGGGCGTTGCAGCGGAGTAATCTTGGGCTTGATTGCCGATTCCTGCGTCGTAATGGCACCCGACGAAGCCATTATGTCTTTTACTCTGGCAACATCCGGGTAGTCATTTTCGGCTACTGGCAACGCTTCTGCGGGGACTTCTACCAATATGGAGGGATTGGCCACATACCCATTAACTGGTTCACTGGTGATAGGGTGGCTTTCGGTCAATTGGGCCCTGGAATCAGGCTGGGGAGGGCTGGGGTTCGGACTGGCGTTTTTTTTTTCGGGACTAAGCAACTCGACATGACCGGATTCTTTGCCGTTAATGCCATTGAGCAGCTGTTCGGGCAGAGTTTCCCAGTTGAGCAGGTTGCGCAGGTTCGCCAGTTTCATCAGCCACAGTTCGGTATGCAACCGCTGATCTTTCGCCTGCTTATAATTCATGTCGCACTGACCGCCCAGGCTAAGCGCCGATAATAGAAACGACATCGGTGCCCGCATTGACTGATCGAGGTATTGCCGACGAACATTTTCGGTTACCTGAAGCAACTGCACGGTAGCGGCATCCTTACAAACCAGCAAATCCCGGAAGTGGCGGCACAGCCCTACCACAAACTGGTGCCCATCGAAACCCTTGCGCAGAATTTCATCGACCGTCAGCAGGCTTTGGGGCAGGTTGCCCGCCAGCAGCAAATCGGTCAATTTGAAATAATAATCGTAATCCAGAATGTGCAGGTTGTCCAGCACTTCCTTGTAGCGAATAACCCGGTCGGCGGCAAAGGTCACGTTCAGGTCGAACATGCTCAACGCATCGCGCAGGCCACCGTCGGCTTTCTGGGCAATCAGGTCGAGGGCTTCGGGTTCGGCAGTGATTCCTTCTTTCTCAGCAATACTGGCCAGGTGCCCAGCAATGTGCCCCGGCTGAATCCGGTTAAAATCGAAAATCTGACACCGCGACAGGATGGTTGGCAGAATTTTGTGTTTCTCCGTCGTGGCCAGAATGAAAATGGCGTAGGAAGGCGGCTCTTCCAGTGTTTTCAGAAATGCGTTGAAAGCCGCCGACGAGAGCATGTGTACCTCGTCAATAATATAAATTTTGTACTTACCCGACTGGGGCGGGTAACGTACCTGGTCGATCAGGTTCCGGATATCCTCGACCGAGTTATTGGAGGCCGCATCCAGCTCGTGAATATTGAACGACGCATTCTGGTTGAAGCTCACGCACGACTCGCAGGTATCGCAGGCTTCGCCTTCGGCAGTTAAGTTTTGGCAGTTGATGGTTTTGGCCAGAATACGGGCACAGGTGGTTTTTCCGACGCCCCGTGGCCCGCAGAACAGAAACGCCGACGCTAAGTGATTGGTCTTGATAGCGTTCTTGAGCGTCGTTGTAATGTGTTCCTGCCCCACCACCGTGTCGAAGGTGGCCGGGCGGTACTTGCGGGCCGAAACCACGAAATTTTCCATACCGCAAGTTAGCACGCACGGGGCGGATTTCAAACGGATTTAATGGACTGTGCCTGGGTAAAGAAAGTATGTAAGGGCGAGGATTTGTTCTCCTAAATTCCTTCGACCACAGTGGGGACATATCCGCTTCGACGGGTCTTTTTGCGGTACGAATCTGCTCGGTGAATCCGGATACCAGAATACCCGTCGGTAAGGCAAACAAACCAATGCCGACGATGGCCGAAATGCCACCCAGTATCTTGCCCAGGGGCGTAATGGGCAGAATGTCGCCGTAGCCAACGGTGGTCATGGCGCTAACACCCCACCACATGGTAGCCGGAATACTGGTGAATTTGTCGGGTTGGGCCGGGTGCTCAACGTAATACATTACGCTGGAGACGATGATGAGCATAAATACCACGAAGGCGAGGCTCAGCACGAGTTCCTCCTTTTTTTCTATTACCACGCTCTGAATCATTCGGAATGCCTGAGAATAACGGGATATGCGAAACAATCGAAAAATACGAAACAGCCGTAAAATGCGAACCACGCCCAGATCAGTAGCGAACAAAGAGAAATAAAAGGGGAAAATAGCCAGGAAGTCAATAATGGCCGAAGTAGAGACCACGTACCGTAAACCGCCCGAAAACCGGGTGCTGATACTTGTCATTCTCCACACATACCCATACCCGCAACAGGTATTCAACGGAGAAAAAAATAACCGAAAACAATTCGAAATCGATGAATAACTGGGCATATCGCTTATTGTATTCCGGTACCGTATGCAGCACAATGGCAACGGCATTCAGCGTAATAATCGTAATCAGCACCAGATTGAAAAGCAGACTTATTCCCCGACGTTTCCCCGCCGACGTTTCGAGAATGCGGTATATCAATTTGCGAAGGTAGAGCATGATAGGAAGGGTCAGTGATGCAAGCTACTCACCAAACCCTAAACTTGCCATTTCCGCTTAACAAGATTACGAGGGATAGTCGCCTAGCTTTCAGTCTGAATACGCCGGTAATGCCGTACCGTAACCAATGTGACACTCATGGCTACAAGTGACCAGCCCACCCGCAAACAGGCCGATAGCAGGGGCCGCAAACAGCAGTAGCACCTGACTGACAAAATAGGTACCGGCAATATCGCACAGATTAACCAGCGCCATATATGTGGTAAACTGAGAACCCTCAACGCCCTTCCGGCAAATACCCATCAGCACCGGCATGGCTGCGGCACTAACGGCAGGGTCCAAAAAATAGAGCGCCACTAGACCCACTTGCGCCACAGAATGCTGAACCCAGAATCCCGAAAGCAGATTAAACCCGATCAAATAGATCGCAATGATGCCTAACATGCCAACAAGCAGCCTTCGGGCACCTAGCCGGTCGGCCAAGTAGCCACCGGTTAGGGCAACAACCGTTGCCAGCACCATGCCGTACGTACCCGTCAGTACCGATACATCCGTATCAGGCCAGCCCAGCTTTTCGATCAGGTGGTAGTTATAAGCCCGTAAAAACAAGGAATTGCTGGTATATGCCAGCAGTATCGCGCCAAAAAGCAACAAACTCTGCCGGGAAAACAGCCCCCTGAACAGTTCGGTAAATAGGTACCGGAAATCGGGTATAGGCTGGGGACGCTGCTCGTTGGTCAAATCAGGGGAAGTATTAACAGGCAACGCCCGGCCAAGTGCGGGCAGTAGCTGGTCGCCGGGTGTTTCGCGGATAAAAGCGATTAGCAACACGCCCGTCAACAAACACCCAACCTGCGTAAGCGCTGCACCGTAGAAACCATATCGGCGTAAAACGATAGCAAACACGGCCGCACCAACGCCGGTACCAACCAGAAAACCGGCCCGCATAAAGGCATTCACGCGCCCGCGTTCATCAACCGGAATAACTGTAATGGCCATGGCATCGACACTGGCGTCCTGTATGGCTGCAAACAGACTGCGCAGGCAGAAGAGCCACGCCATCGTGCTGATTTGAGCAATGGGATTACTGATAAACAGCAACGTGCAGGAAGCCAGTAGCGTCATCAACTGGGAGCCTACCACCCAGGGTTTACGTCGGCCCATGGGCGAACCCTGGTATCGGTCGATAAGCGGCCCCCAGATAAACTGAAAAGCCCAGGGCAACCCAATAATGGCAATGAACGACCCGACCACATCCGGCCGGACACCTTCCGCTGTAAAGTAGTTGGTTAAAGCCGTCAGGTAAAATCCTGACGGAATTCCCTGCATCACGTAGAGGTAGAAAAACACGCCATACCGTAAAGGGCGGCTTTGGGTCAGCGTCAGTGAATTATTAGGGTAAGGGAAAACCACAGGTGCACCTTTTGTCGTTTATAGTACGTCGCAGAAAAGTTGGTAGTACACCGTAAGTAAGGAATATGTTTGAACGATTGAGAACATATCCCCAAAAAAAACCGTTATCCTGTTGCACAAACCGGATAAACTCTCTAAAATTGTCCGCGTTTAGCGCGAAACCAATGGCAAAGCTCGTTTACTTACCGACTTTCTTCCATACTACGCCATTTCGGTTTAGGTCCGAAAGGACTACATCTTTTTGTTTGCCTATGTGGTAAACTAGTTCCGCCTTTTTTTCTCGTCTTATCTTTTCACAACAAATCAGCTCGGATTACGCTGTCTCCGTTTTTGCGGCTTCACAACCGCCCGAATAAACGACAATGATCACCCCAGAAATAATTAACGACCAGTACATCATTCAGGTCGCCAATGAAAACCACCTTCGGCTGGCCGAAACCATCTGCCACGAAATGGAGGAGAGCGCCAAAGCCAGAGGAACCGGCATTGCCAAGCGTTCGCCCATTTACGTAATGGAAAAAATGGTTGAAGGCAAAGCTATTATTGCCACAGCCATTACCGGCGAGTGGGTTGGCTTCTGTTACGTCGAAACGTGGGACCATGGCAAGTTCGTTGCCAACTCCGGATTGATTGTGCATCCCGATTACCGCAAAAGCGGTATTGCGACACATATCAAAGCCAAAGCATTCGAGTTATCGCGGACGATGTTTCCTACGGCCAGAATTATTGGTATTACCACGAGTCTGGCCGTAATGAAAATCAATTCGGATCTGGGCTATCAGCCGGTTACACTAAGTGAGTTGCCGGGCGATGAGTCTTTCTGGAAAGGTTGCCAGACCTGCGCGAACTTCGACATCCTGACGCGTACGGAGCGTAAGCACTGCCTGTGTACCGGCATGCTGTATGACCCCGAGGAGCACAAGCAGCAAACGAAGGACGAGAAGTGGAATTTTCTGAAAGAATCGAGCCTGTACGAACGCTGGATGCGGATAAAGAAGCGAATCCTGTTGCGGATTACTCCAACGGACCGCTCGCGCTCACGCCGGATGGATCAGGAACTGGAAACGGTGTAAACGCTGCATAGGCCGACAATCTCCTATATTTTAGCCAAAAAGCCTGCTTCGTTGTGAACGAAGCAGGCTTTTTTAGTGAAGAAAAAGTGGTTAGGCCCCTAATTCAAAAGCCCAATCCTGTCGTGAAACCACGAATAACCGGGTTTCCCGGTAGTAGAATCTCGGAAGAGAACACTGTGTTTACTGGGTTTATGGCACGAATTCGGGTCGTGTCATTGGTACGAACCAGCGTGTAGATAGGGCGAGCTGAATTTATCTTGAATTCGTCCGGCGTTTTTTCTATTCGGTCAATTGTGCCATCAACAGGATTCAACAAGATTGTTTTCCCGGTAGCGGTTTTGAGCCAGATCCGGTCCGAAGCAGGCGTAAACCGGAAATCAGTGATAGCCGCTAACGGCTGATTATCAAAAGGGACTTTGCTTACTACGGTAGCTATGCCGTTAGCTGTATTGAGGGTGTATAGCCTGTTCGAACTTCCTAACGCATACAACTGCCCCGTTGAGGGGCGAAAATCGAGCTCATTAATTTCTTCCGCTTTCTGTAGGCCAGTAATCATCTTTGCCACAGGTTGTGGATTTAATGGGTTGAAAATAAGCAGACTATTCGCCGTGTTAATGGCATAAGCAGTTGGCTCTGTAGGTACTGCCAACCCTATTATGGTGCCCGGTAGATTACCTAACTTGTGCAACCGACCCGTCGCTAGATTAACCTGCTGAAGTTCAGAAGCTCCGTTAAACGTTACGGCTACCAGGCCATTGCCATCGGGTGTTATATCAAACCCGGCCGCACCGGCAATATCCAGCCCCAGGGCACCAACGTCGGTAATTTTGCTTGGACCTGTTTGCGTTTGTGTATAAAGTCGGTCGGTAGCTGGATCAATACTATACAGTACTGTTGCCAGTACGCCCGCCCGGTTATTGGTATACGCCAGTTCGGAAATCATAACGCCCATCAGGTTGCTAATGCTGCTGTTTTTTGCCGCTACCAGGCCTGTTTCCGGGTTCAGCCACAAATCCTGCCCATCATTGCTAAGGAGTCGGATACGATCAAAGGCGGGGTTGAAATCAATACCCACGACACTACCCGTAATACCAGGCGTGAAAGGGGTAGAGGTAATAGGACGTGCTTCGGCCGTGTTGGGATTGATTATAAACAGGCGACTTTTATTGCTTACGCCATAGAGCTGCCCCGTAGCGGGCCGGAAATCAATAGACATGATCCGTTCGCCAACCTCTACGTTTGTACCGATTATACGCATTGGTATTAACGATTCACGCAGCGTGCCCGAGGTTATCCGCATTAATTGGTTAGCATCGTTCAGCGCATAAACCGACGATTCAGGAAATAAGTCAGGAATTGGAGCCAACTGGTCGTCGCAGGCACTCATTGTGAACAACAAGCTGGTTACCAGAACACTGATAATGGCGCGAAACTTTTTCCTGTAAAAAACAACCATAATAAGCGTTACTGAATGGACCACAACTTAATTACGCTTTTTATACGATTAGTTGTGCCTGTTGGATTTAACGTAGTAAAAATAATAATTTATAGTGAATAGTAAGGTAAGGGTGACTACTTACCATTTTTTCTTCAAACTGATGTAACTACCAGCATTGTCAGGCATTAGTTTGCCCTGATCAAAAGCTACCGCTGTGGTCAACCACATTCCTGGCCATTTGTTGAGAGACCATTGAGCGGATAAAAGCATGGATAGCTGGTTGATTTCTTCTGGGTAAGGTTGTTTATACGAACCGAAATTACGGCTGTACGATACACGAGTCGTTACGGTAGGCCCCTGTCGGAAGGAGCTGATAATACCTAGATACCAGGCGACGACCCGATTGTTAGGAAAGAAACCGTTTGCGCCAAAATCATTCCCTATTGCGGGGGCCAGGTCAGCGCGCGGCATAATGAACGGTGTGCCAATCGTACGTCCCCGGTATGACCACCCCTGGATATACTGGCTATTGTCGAAATAATTGTCATTCCCCTGATACCGGGCCTGTTGATCGAAGGTGGGTCCGCTCTGGTTAGTGGTGCTTAACCATTCGAGTGTAACCCGCTCAAACCGAAAGCGTGATTTCGTGGAAGAATGGTTCTGAAAACGAAGCCCTGTTAATCCATCCGGTAGGTTTTGCAGCGCCAGACCCGAAGCATCCTCGTACATATGCTGATGGTATAGCAGCCAGTTGTGCCGTTTCCCCAACCACTCCAGGGCTACGTCGTAGGTGCCAACGTGATTACCAACGCGGTTTGTACCGTCGAAAGTTGTAAATCGATCATTTGCTAAAGCATCCGGATAGCGACCCGTCAGGAGAGACAAATAGTCCTGAAACGAGGTAGGTAAGCTACCATCCACCGCCAGGTCTGTTCGGCCAATCAGATAATCGGCTCTGCCACCCCACTGTACCTGATGGTTCAGGCCACCGTAAAAACGAAATCGCCAGTTGGGTTTTCCAAGCCGACCGTACAGGTATTTCTGATGGAGGTAACTCCCTTGTATGTAAGAGTCGGCAAACCAGCCATGCGCGTACCCCACCCGAAAAGAGAGTAATTTTTTGATGAACCCAATCGGGACATAATCAGGTGTTTGCAAGACTATTTTCGGAAATGGCATGGCATTGCCCGACCAGGCAACAAAACCAGATGTCAGCAGGGTGTCGCCCAATCCAGCCACCTCGCGCCGGTTACCTCCGGAGAGTTCCAGAACACCAAAACGAATTTTAACGTAGGCATCCGGTACCAACACGGCTGGATTGTTGAGAGTAGGGACTGAACCGACGTTGGCAACTGCATATAACCCAAAACCCCAGTCGAAACGTGATTTGCGTTTCGGTGTCGAATCAGACCGGGCTTGGTAATCGCGCTGTATTCCTGCCCGCACTGTGCCAAAAGAACCCTGTAGCGGAATGGTGTTATATTGATTGGCCCGCAGCCAGAATGGGTTTTGCGGTGATGAGGTAATCAGCCCACCGATTTCCAGGGAGTATTGGAGTGATTTGGTTGTAGAAACTGGTTGGGACCAGCCGGCCGCTGTGGGTAGTATGACGAGACTTAGGATTAGGAAAGGTTTCCACATAAGCCGGGGCGGGTGTAATAGCGCTAATTATTCGTAAACATACAACGTGATGACTAATTAAGGCGACTAACTAAAATGTAAGCATCTGAAAACATCCTGCTTCATTTCTGGATTAACAACTATAAATAGATTTGACGAATGGAAATACCCTTTACTACGCTTAACAATGGCGTCCAAATGCCCCTGCTCGGTATTGGCGTTTATGCTCCAAAACAAACAAATGAAGTACAACAGGCCGTAGAGTGGGCCCTTGAATCGGGTTGTCGTTTAATCGATACCGCTTCTGCCTATGGCAATGAGCGCGAAGTGGGCGATGCTATTCGGGAAAGCGGTCTCTCCCGTAGTGATATTTTTATTACAACTAAAGTTTGGAATGAGGATCAGGGCTACACCCGAACTCTACGGGCATTTAACCGAAGCCTGGAACGCCTGCGCCTGGATGTAGTGGATCTGTACCTGGTTCACTGGCCCGTCAAAGACTATCGGCACGAAACCTGGCGGGCACTTGAAAAAATATACCTGGACGGCCGCGCCCGCGCCATTGGCGTATCAAACCACTACCCCGACCAGCTGGATGAATTGTTGACTCAGGCGATGATCATACCCGCTGTTAACCAGATCGAATTTAGCCCTTACTGTTACCTGCCTGACGTGCTGAATTATTGTCGTCAGAAAAATATTCAGCCAGAGGGATATGCTCCTTTAGTACGGGGACAAAAAGCCGACGACCCAAAGCTGACGGCTCTGGCCCACAAATACGGTAAATCGACATATCAACTTCTGATCCGATGGTCGTTGCAGCATGGAGTCGTCACCATCCCAAAATCAGTAAAGCGCGAACGGATACTGGAAAATTTTGATGTTTTGGACTTCGCGATTACCGATGAAGACATGGCTACAATGAACACATTTTATGACAATACTCGTATTGCCGATGATCCTCGAACTCTTGACTAAATCGTTTTCATAACTTAACGGCTATTGCTGACTCGTGCACAATACATTCAACGGGTAAATGTTCTTCAATTATATCGGCTAACATCCGTATACCCCATTCTTCACTTCGGCGATGCCCGGCGGCAATGACGGCTATACCCGTGTCGTCGACCGCCTGCTGACCCGCTTTGCGATAAGCTCCTGTCAAATAGAGATGCGCGCCTTTCTCATCGGCTTCCCGAACAAGTGCATCAGTCATGGCACCTATCACTGCCACGCGGTAACTATCCGGTTGCCATCCGCCAGAGCCGTGTCCTGCTTCGGCACGGTCGTACCCATCAAAGATTGTCTTGATGCCATCGAGTAACAGGTCAAACTCCTGCGGAAGAATATCGATAAGCATGCCAATGGGGCGGGGGGGCATGGTTTTGCCAGCAGCATCGGCCGACTTTTTATAACCAATGGGCTGCAGAGTGCCAACAGCCCCCAATTGCTTAGCCAAGTAGCGGTTAAACCCCATTGTTAATGTCTCATCGAAGGGCAGATGATGAGACAGAATACCTAGATCGGAGGGCAAACTAGACAGGTCAATTTTCCAGGGCCGATGTAGCCAAAGGGCATCAATCTGTTTTTCATCTACCCAGTCATATAAACGGGAAAATGGCTCCAGGGCTAATCCAACCCGCTTTATAAGTCGTTTTGATGGATAGTAAATACCGCCTTGCTCTGTTTCCGGAAATTTCTCAACCGACAATTCCTTTTGTAGAAAATCTGCAAGGTCGTTTATAAAGAAATTGGACATATGTGTGTTTTCTAAACCGCCTACCTACTGGATATTTTGCCACGAAAAGCACTGATAGTTAGCTGTTACCGCTGACCGTAGGACTAATGTACCGTTTTTTTATAAACCAGTCGCTCAGAAAAAGTGGATCTGTGCCATCCTAACGGGTAAGTTTAATTGATTGATGAATTCGCACTGGCAAACCCAGAATGTCGGTGAAGTGCCTCCTCAGGAAGTCTTCTCCGGGTCTCACCAGTTCCTTAAGTGCAACTATGTCTGCTTGAAAGAATCCCTTTTCGTGTGGTAGAGTTGGCCGCCACTAGTTATAGCAAACACTGAGCACTGATTGTCAAACTTGGTATAGTTCTTTGCGTGGCGGGCAGCTATTGGGATTATTTTCCTGGAGTTGTGCTATTTATTGTCTTGGTCAACAACAGTCTTCTGATGGTTGACGGGGCAGTGAAGGAGATATGGACAATTAATTAGAGCTAACCTTTCAAAGGATGCGGCCCGATACCTGTGCGATCGCTTCCTGGGGTGAAGGCACTCAACCGTCTATTCTCGTATTCTGTTAGACTGTTGGAGAACAGTTCGGGTGTAAACGGGACATCCTGTCGGCATACCTAGCCTATCGAAACTTTTACCCACGAGACCCCGTTATTTATCTCATGGGGTGGAGGTTACTTTACTATATACCAACACTCCTTATCCCTGAATCTTTTTATGATCGATAACACCAAACTACCAGAGACAGCCGTACTCGTTGCTCTGATTACGCAGAAGCAAACAGCCGACCAGACCAAGGAGTATTTGGACGAGCTGGCATTTTTGGCTGAAACATCGGGTGTGAAGACAATTCAATCGTTCACCCAGAAACTTGACCGACCCGATACACGTACCTTCGTGGGGAAAGGTAAACTGGAAGAAATACAGACGTTTATTCTTGCTAACCCCGTTGACTCTGTCATTTTTGACGATGACCTGACACCCGCGCAGGTACGGAATCTGGAGGACAGCTTCAAAGATGTCAAGGTATTGGATCGAAGCTTACTTATCCTGAATATCTTTTCGATGCGGGCACAAACTGCCCAATCGCGGGTACAGGTTGAGTTAGCGCAGTACCAGTACATGTACCCCCGACTGACCCGAATGTGGAGTCACCTGACCAGCCAGAAAGGGGGGGTGGGTATGCGCGGACCGGGTGAGAAAGAACTCGAAACTGACCGTCGAATTGTAAAAGACCGAATTTCATTCCTAAAAGAAAAACTCGCCAAAATAGACCGGCAAAGTCAGACACGTCGGAAGGAACGGGATCGACTGGTGCGCGTCGCCCTTGTGGGGTATACCAACGTAGGTAAATCGACACTCATGCGAACAATGGCTAAGACGGACGTTTTTGCTGAGAATAAACTCTTTGCGACGGTCGACTCGACGGTGCGGAAGGTGACGTTGGGTAACATTCCCTTCCTGCTTACAGATACCGTCGGGTTCATTCGTAAGTTACCGACTATGTTGATCGAGTCATTCAAGTCAACCCTCGATGAAGTACGGGAAGCCGATATCCTGGTTCATGTGGTGGATGTATCACACCCTAATTTTGAGGAGCAAATTGAAGTTGTCAACTCAACGTTAGCCGATATTAAGGCCGCTGATAAGCCTATGGTGCTGGTATTCAACAAAATGGATCGGTTTGTTCCAAAAGACGAGTGGACAGATCAACCTTCGCTGGATGAGGATGACGAATTTGCTGACATGCAGGAGGATATCGTTGTTCCGGTAGCCGTACGAAAACAGACAGCACTGGCCTACCTGAAGAAGACATATCTGGCTCAAAAAGCTGATTACGTGGCTTTTATCTCTGCCGAAACGGGCGAAAATGTAAACGAACTACGGGAGTTACTATACGATTTAGTAAAAGAGAGACATTACCAGATTTATCCAAACTGGGTTCATGTTCCTCTCTCTGAGTCAGCAGAGTATGGCGATGGTTTGGCTAGTTAGCAGATTTTTGGCAATTTTGCCACGTTGTTGTCCCTTTTCTCAGAATGAGAAAAGGGACAACTTTTGGTCCCATAGTCCAGAAGATCAAATTGAGCTGCTGGATCAAAATATAAAACGTAAGCCTGTATTATAAAGTAAGCATACTAGTTTCTGGTCCCGTAGTTCAACGGATAGAATAAGCGTTTCCTAAACGCTTGATATGGGTTCGATTCCCGTCGGGACTACTAAAAGCCCGTTTGCATCTTGTAGACGGGCTCTTTTGTGTTCAGGCTAGAATCTATAGTAAGCTGTTTTTAGCTGCAACCAAAATTTATTTAAATCAACTTATCAAAATAATTAGATACTTACCTGAAGGGAAAAGATAGACTGAAAAATAAATTTTACTAGGAGTAGTGACTTTTTGATAACGATCTCGTATTCTCGTGTTGCATAACACAATTGACCCGTAAGTTTACTCAACTCCGGTTAAGCGAGCGGGCCATTGTTTTTTGTTTTAGTTACATATTATCGCACAAATACGTTACATCCTTTGCCCAAATTACCTTCGTCTTGTGTTTTGTTCCAGCCACATTTGTTACCCGTATTGGCAATGTGCTGGATACACATGTTGGAATCCGTTTGATCGAATGATACCTAGACAAAGCCCTACATACCTGGTACGTAAATTTATTTTCAAATGCAGTGGAAATTTTTACAGGTTGGCAAGATTTTAGCAATTCTTACTTTACAATAATTATAACAACTATAGACGCAATGATTAATCCTGTCTTCCGCCAAACGGAGCTATTGAAAGAGTACGTAAAGACGCTTGCCGCATCAGAATGTGTTTTGCCCGGAGTTATTCCTCGACAGTGGGGAAAAGAGTTCAGCAAGTCTGAGTTGGATTCTATTTACTCATGCCTGAAATTTTTGATAAAGACGGCCAATCCCACGATGGAGAATACCTTAGTTGATGATTTTCGTGAGATAGGCAAACCAGGTATGTATCTTCATTGGTTTGTGTTCCGTCACTGTAAGGGAATTATTCAGTTACTGGTAACGCACCCAACTTTATCCAGTCGGCATCAATTGTCAGTGCACTGAGTGATGATTAGTCGCTGTGTTCCATTAAAAAAGGATTATAATTTGGTTATTTCTACTGTTTGGCACAAGGAATAGAAGATAGGAAAGTACGTCATCCTCAAATGATGTCTGGCATCCTTTTTAACCTGTGACCGATCTCCGTTAAGCCAATAACGGAGATCGGTCACAGGTTATACGTCTGTAAGGTACGTTGTTAAAGGCTCATCATTTTCTTATCGGTAGCAAGATGAGTTACTCGTCTAACTCTACATCTACTTGTGATAAGTATATAAATACTATAGGATTTATATTTATTTGTAACGCCAATACAGTTTCATAAACCGATGCACCTCTTTATTCTGATCGTAGAAGTCGCAACGGACAATGAATAGCACCGCGAGTAATTCCGCCTGTACGCTTCACATGCATTCGGTCTCCTGCACACAGTTTTACGCTGATAATGATAGTCTATCAGCATAAAACTGTGTCTTTTAATTACACAATCGTTTCATTGATTTTTATACATTTGTAATTCTTTAGATCGTTCTACATAAAAGCACAATCAGCTCTACGCATATGAACAGAAGAGATGCCCTAATGCGGGTGGCCACGATAGCCGGAGCAGGCATGACATTGCCAGGAGTAATGTCAACCGCGCTAGCTGATAAACTCGAAAACTCCGCTGCCCAGCGCGCCCTGACAGGCAAACCACTTTTCTTTACAGCCGATCAGGATGTTACGGTTGCCGAACTAGCCGATACGATCATTCCCACAACAAATACACCCGGTGCCAAAGCTGCAAAGGTGAACGAAGTGATTGATATCATTTTGAAGGACTGTTACAAAGCAGATGACCAGCAACGTTTTCTGGATGGCCTCATTCAGACGAACAAACTTAGCCAGGATGCCCATGGGAAGGCATTCGTGGAGCTCAACCCGGCACAACGCATCGAAATTATGAAGAAGCTGGAAGCTGATGACAAGAAACTCCGGTCTCAAATGACAACAGCTAAAGCGGTGGCTAAAGTAGAAAACTCACAGGCTGACCTACAAATGCCTGATGCCAAAAAAAGGTATACACCTTTCTTCTCCATGCTGAAAGATTTGACGCTGACAGGGTATTTTACATCCGAAATAGGCGCTACGCAGGCCCTCGAATATGTTGCTGTTCCGGGCCGCTATGATGGATGTGTTCCACTAAAACCTGGTCAGAAAGCGTGGGCCATTTAAACTAAGTACCAAGAGCAGGAAGTGAGGAGTTGGAATGCTCCATCAGTAAGAAAGTTTATGCATTCCAGTTCCTCAGTGCTCGCTTCTCACTCCTTGAAAAGATATGAATCTTACTATAGACGCAAAAAAAGATATGACCTACGACGCCATCGTCGTTGGGTCGGGTATTTCGGGTGGCTGGGCCGCAAAAGAACTTACCCAAAAAGGGTTGAAAGTGCTGATGCTGGAACGGGGACGTGATGTAAAGCACATTGAAGGCTACCCAACGGCAACCAATAATCCTTGGGAGTTCCCCCACCGGGGCCGGGTTACCACGATGGCAGCCGAAGAGTATTGGGCTAATATGCGGACTGGCTACACCGCTAATGAGGAGTGGCGCCATTTCTTCGAGAATGACAAAGAAAACCCGTATCTGGAAAAACGTAAAGTTGACTGGATTCGCGGATACCACGTGGGTGGGCGCTCATTGATGTGGGGACGGCAGAGTTACCGCTTGAACAAAGAGGATTTTATGGCCAATGCCAAAGAAGGCATTGGCGTCGACTGGCCCATCCGTTACGAAGATCTTGCTCCCTGGTACACATACGTAGAAACCTTTGCCGGTATCTCGGGTAGTAAGGATGGGTTGGATGTATTGCCTGATGGTAATTACCTCCCACCTATGCAGATGAACTGCCTGGAGAAAGAAGCAAAAAAGCGGATTGAAAAAGCATTCCCCGCCCGCACAGTGACAATGGGTCGTACAGCCCACCTGACTCAGCCTAAGCAACTGCATTACGATTTGGGTAGGGCGGCTTGTCAATTCAGAAATCAGTGCATGCGGGGTTGTCCCTATGGTGCCTATTTCAGCACGCAGTCAGCCACGATGCCTGCGGCTGTCAAGACGGGTCGTTTGACACTGCGACCAGACTCTATCGTGTCGGAGGTGCTATTTGATGAGCAAAAAGGCAAAGCTACCGGCGTTCGGGTTATTGACCAGAATACCAAAGAAGTTCGGGAGTATTTTGCCCGAATTATCTTCCTGAATGCATCGGCTTTTCCAGCACCTCTATCCTGATGAACTCCAAATCACGCCGGTTCCCGAATGGAATGGGCAATGAGTCGGATCAACTGGGGCGTAACATCATGGATCACCATTTGGCCGTTGGTGCGGCTGGAACCTTCGAGGGGATGGATGATCAGTATTATTATGGTCGTCGGGCAAATGGCGTGTACGTGCCTCGTTATCGTAACTGGGCGGGCGACAAGCGTGATTACGTGCGGGGCTTTGGTTATCAGGGCGGTGCCGCCCGTGGTGGATGGAACCGGGGTAATGGACAGGAAGGTTTTGGGGCCGATTTTAAAGAAAGTTTGACTACTCCCGGCCCCTGGACGATGAGTTTGGGTGGATTTGGTGAAATGATTGCTAATCCTGATAACCGGATGACGCTCTCGCCCGATCAGAAGGATAAATGGGGTCTGCCATTAATCGTGTTCGATGCTGCCTACGGTGAAAATGAGCAGCAAAATGCGAATCGACATGATGAATGATGCCGCTGAGATGCTTGAAGCAGCCGGTTTGAAGAACGTGACGCCGTACAATGATGAATCGAAGCACCCGGGTATTGGTATCCACGAAATGGGTACCGCTCGTATGGGAAAGGATCCTAAAACGTCAGTATTGAATGCACACAATCAGCTTCACGGCGTTAAGAACGTTTTCAACACGGATGGGGCTTGCATGACTTCGGCCTCTTGTGTGAATCCGTCACTTACCTATATGGCACTAACTGCCAGAGCCGCTGATTTTGCGGTCAAAGAAATGAAGAAGGGTAATCTGTAGTAATTGATAATCAGACTGAAGCGGACTGGTAACGGTAAGTTACCAGTCCGCTTTTTTTTACGATAAAACAAACACTCTTTACTTAGTTGAGTTATTAAGTAGATTAACATCAAAACAGAAACTCAACTATGAAAAAAGTAATGATTATGGGCTGTATGCTGATAGTTGGCATCGCCTTGAGTGCTAATGCACAAACGACGAATACAAGCACAAATGCAGGCTCGACGGGAACCACAGGTACGTACACGAACGGACAGACAGGGGCCGGAACGGGCATGAATACGGGGGTTACTCAACCCACAACGGGCGTCAATAAGTCGACCGTACCGACAAATACGAACACATACCAAAATCAGCCACCGGTGGTTAACGGTACTGGAAACACTACTACTGGCACCGGTACGATGAACAATACGGGCGTTAATGATCCAATGCGAAATAGAAATGCGGGTACTACAGGTACGACAACCAACAACTCAACGTATGGTACAGGGACGGGTTCGATGACTACTGGCTCCACTACGCCTTCTGGAACGGTGAATCCCATGAACACCACAGACCGGGTAAACAATGGCACAACCGGAAACGGGAGCCGTAAGGTGAAGAGTAGAAAGTCGGGTTCGAAGATGATGAAAAACGACACAACAAATCCCCCTAAAAAGTAAGCGGATAGGGTAAGGTTAGTGAAATGGGGCGATAACTTTGTACGTTATCGCCCCATTTTTATGGTAGACCCAACACCAGTTATCGCAATGAGTGCACTGACCGTTCGTAGAAGCGGTCGCTTAGTATTAGAAAATGTTACATTTCAATTAAACAAGGGCGAGTGCTGGATGGTGGTGGGCGCTACTGGAAGTGGAAAGACAACCCTCCTGAAGGCTCTGGCGGGCCATTTTCCTGCCCGATCTGGGTCCCTGCACCGACGGGTGCCTACGGAGTTTGTTTCTTTCAAAGAAGAATCGAGCCAGTTTTCCTATGGTGGCTATTTTTATCAGCAACGGTATCAGGCCACTATGGCCGATAACCCCGAAGGGCGTGATGCTGGATACAAAGCGATTCCGACCCTGCGCGATTTTCTACAACCAACGGATAGTCCCGAAACAGAGTCTCTGATCGAGCGATTAGGACTAACGCCACTGCTAAATTGTTCATTCCTTAAATTATCGAATGGGCAGACCCGCAAAGCCCGTATTGGGAAAGCACTTTTACGTCACCCCTCTGTTCTGTTACTGGATAACCCCTTCGTTGGGCTTGATACCACTTTCAGTGCTGAGCTAACAGCCTGGCTGGGTGAATTAACCAATCAGGGCCTAACGCTTGTACTGGTCAAAGAACCTGATGATATTCCGTCCTTTATAACTCATATTGCGCTGCTGGAAAAAGGCCGTATCCAATGGGCCGGGCCTAAAGAGCGGTATCAGGTAAAGGCTATTGGCGAAGCTGAAATGGTATTACCCCTAGTGCGGACACCTCCGCAACCAACCGATTTTCTGGAAGCGTTTCGCCTTCAGAATATAACTGTACAATACGGAGAAACGGTTATTATCAAAGCGCTGGACTGGATAGTTGGGGCAGGCGAGCGGTGGGCGCTAATAGGACCCAATGGGGCCGGAAAATCAGTGTTACTGAGTCTGCTTTATGGCGACCATCCTCAGGCTTACGCCAATGATGTCAGCGTATTTGATCGTCGACGGGGGAAATCGGGTGAAAGTATTTGGGATGTAAAAAGAAGGATAGGCTTCGTTTCGCCCGAATTACATCTCTATTTTCCTCCGTCTTTATCAGTCCGGCAGGTAGCTTTCACTGGCCTTACGGATACGCTTACTCCCCCGAATCGCGTAACGGAAGCAGCAGAAAGTGACTTTCAGAGCTTACTGAATTATTTCGGATTGGCTGAATTAGCGGAAAGACCTTTTGGTACGTTATCAGCTGGAGAGCAGCGGTTGATTCTGTTCATCCGGGCAATACTCAAAAATCCTCCCGTCTTATTATTGGATGAACCCTTTCAGGCTATTGACGAGGCCCATATCCAGCTGGCTCGTCGCTTACTGGATAGTTTTGCGCACAAAACCATCCTCTTCGTTACACACAACCCAGCAGAATTACCGGAATCAATTGGGAAAGTCTTTGCTATTCAGGGACATGATTCCGTAAAGTAACGTCTATATTCTATAGCTAAAGTTGTACGGGAACAGACGGACTCAGCAGTCACCCGTTCATTGGTACACACCACTGTTGGCATGGTTTATGATGAACCGCGATGCTTTCAATGGGAAAACCCAAACCCGCTGATTGTAGTAAGAATGCGGCAAATTCATTGATAAATGAGCTAAAAAGTAAGTGTTGGTACCTCTACAGGTGACTTGGCATGGTATTCGACCTATTGCCCTATAAGTAACCTGTATTGATGAGGAAGAAACTGCAACGCAAATTTATTGGTCTGTTTGGGTGGCTAGTATTGTGGTTCATGACGGTTACGAGCGTCATTGCCGGCACTTACTGCGTTTCCGATACCTGCCAACATCCCGAGCCACCCATAATTACGGGATCGGTCAGGGCAATTTGCCGCGGTGAGCAGGTAACGTTAACGGCATCAGGTTGTACAGGTTCGGTGGTGTGGTCGAATGGCGATACCACCAACGTGATAACGATAAGTCCACAGCAAACAACCAAATACACGGCTATTTGCCGCGCCAAGCAAGGATGCATCAGTTGCTTCGCTGAGGTATGGAAAGTAACGGTCAATACGCCGGATGCTCCCTTTGGTGACACCTTCTTCAAGACTTGTTTGTCCGGATGATAACGTTACACTAACTGCGTCGAACTGTACCGGTACAGTTCACTGGCTAAACTCTGTTGAAAACGACAAAATCAGCCGACCTGTCTGGCAGGGCAAAATCCGGCAAACTACTGCTTTTCAGGCTACCTGTGAACAGAACGGTTGCCAGAGTAACCCATCAGTAGCCACATCGATACAGGTCGATGTTCCGGTAAAGCCTGGTATAGAGGCAGATAAATACGCTATATGTGCAGGGCAATCGGTGCAGCTTACTGCTTCGGGTTGCCTTGGTAACGTTCTATGGACAGACGGTGGCCGAGGAGCAGTACGTACTGTAATACCCGATCAATCAACAACGTATCAGGCTGTTTGCCTGATAGGCTCCTGCCAGAGTGAACGTTCCGAACCGGTACTCATTTCGGTTCGAAAGGCGGAGCCGCAATCCAGTTTATCAACGACCAATAACCAACGGCTGCCCCTTTCAAACAGCTGATCTGTCCAACGCCATTCCTAAACGTAGTGGTTCCTATTCTTACGCATTCCGAACAGGGCCTTCACTAAATAGTGCCGTTGTCGAGTCGCCGGGTGCTGTTCTGGCGGGGACGTATTACCTATTTGGTCGGAGTCAGGATGGATGTTATACCCAGGCCGCTCCTGTAAGCGTAATCATCACGCCTTGCCCGAATGCTATTCCTCCCTGCCTGAGTAACCCGGCTGTGGTTGCCCTTCGACTCGATTCGTTCGACTGGTTAAAAGGGAACGTTGAGTTAACTGCACTGCTGAGCGGGTTTGCCGGCAAACCAATCTGGCAAAGTGATGGGGGAGGGGTATTCACGAGTACGGGACTGCAAAGTCATTATCAGCTATCAGAAGCGGACCGACAGCGGAGGGCGATTGCGTTCACGCTATCCGTTCCTGACCCCGATGGAAGCGGCCCTTGTGTCGGAGCTTCGGCCCAACAGATTATTATGGCACCATCTCCGGAAACCGTTGGATTGAGCATGAATATTGCAGAGCCTATCTGGAGAGTTGAAGGTAGTAATCCTTTTGTTGAGCTAACCTACCAGCTAACGGCGGTAAATATGGGCACGCATCAACTAACCAACATAAAAATAAGTAATAATTTGAATGCCGCCTTTTTGGGGGCAGGAACGTTAATCAAAACAGTAACCATTCGGTCAGATAGCAGTCTAAAGACTAATACGACATACACCGGACGCGGAACCGATACAACCCTGATTAATGGAGGTAATCTGCCAGTTAAAGGACAGGCCCGGGCCTGGATTACCGTTCGACTGGATGTGAGTCAGGCCAGTACGCTGACATTCAGCAATAAAGCTGTCATTTGGGCGGTGGATGTAACCGGAAGGACACGCCAGGATTATTCGACTAGTGGAACAAATGCTGATCCTGATCAGAATGGGAATCCTGGTGATAATGATGAACCCACCAGTATAACCTTACAGTCTTTGAGACCGGAGGAAAAAGAGACTGTTTTTATCCCGGAAGGGTTTTCGCCGAATGGCGACGGTGTAAATGACCTTTTTGTTATTCAGCACATACCGGGTAGTATACGAATACAACTAGACATTTATGATCGTTGGGGTGCTGTGGTTTATCAGAACGTTGATTATCAGAATGATTGGGATGGAACAGCGAATCAGGGCATCAGCACATCAGGTGCTGGCCGAAACCTGCCCGATGGAACATATTACTATCAGGTAAGACTGAGCGATGGACGCGAATTTGTTCGATTCCTGACGCTGGCACGGTAAAAATTTAGCAATGAGTACAGGTCAATTTCGTTTGCCAAATAAAGGAAAACAGTTGGCCGTGTCGGGCAAGAAAGACACACTAATGGGGAAAAATTGTACAACATCAATTTTATGGGTACTGCTCCTGTTGAGCGGATTTACTGGCTGGGCGCAAACGGACTCCTTGTTACAACAGGCCGACCGCTTGCTGAATTATAAAGCTTATGGCAGGGCGATAGAAGCATATTCTCAGATCCTCAACGATGAGGGGGCGTCATTGACACCGGCTCAGAAAGCAATGGCTCAAAGCCGCATTGCCTACGCTTACCAGCAGGTTGGTGACGGCCTTAAAGCTGAGCGTTACTACCGGGAAGCTGTTGCTAGCAGCCCCGACAACAATCCGCAGCAGGTATTGCAGTTTGCGAAAACTCTGGCGGGTAACGGGAAATTTGAGGAAGCGGAGAAACAGTACGAATATTATCTACAACTGAAAGCTAAACAGCCTGCCCGGGAGCCGTTGATTTCTACCATCAGCACGGCCAAACCGGGTAGTCCAAAAGAATCGACCAGGTATCGGTTAGAGTTTTTGGCCCTAAATACGTCGGCTGAGGAATTCAGCCCGGCCTATTATCAGGATGGGCTTGTGTATGTAGCCGGTAAAAAAGGTGGCTCATTCATCGAATCATCGGGTGGGGGGGGGGGAGAGGTTATCTGGACCTTTTTTACATACCAAATCGGAATAACCTGAAAGTAGCCAGTGTTATCAACGCTGATGGCAGTATCAGTAAACCGGTGAACGAACAAAAACAGACGGACGCCCTGCCTCTCGGTACGGATAGCTACAGCCGCCCAACAGCCAACGACTCACCAACGGCCCCCAATTTTACGGAAGGGGTAAATATTTCTCAGGGACTGGGCTATAGTTCTACCCCCGTTAATGTATCGCAGCGCTTCAATAAAACGCTTAACACAAGATACCACGAAGGCCCGGCTACATTCTCGCACGATGGGACGCAGGTTATTTTTACCCGCAATAACTACAATAACGGGAAGGCCAATCAGAGTACGGAGGGGGTAAATAAACTCAAACTCTACACTGCAATTCAGGAAAACGGGGCATGGTCAACTATTGTTGAGTTGCCTTTCAACAGTGATGAGTACTCCGTTGGGCATCCCACGCTAAACCACACCGACGATCTGCTGTACTTTGCATCAGATATGCCGGGAGGGTATGGTGGTACGGACCTGTACGCCAGTCGATTTCAGAATGGGCAGTGGAGTCGCCCGGTTAATCTGGGCAGCACAATCAATACGAAGGGAAATGAACTGTTTCCTTTTGTGGATGATGCCGGGAATCTTTACTTCTCGGGCGACGGCCATAAAGGCCTGGGGGGGCTCGATATATTTTTCGCCCGGATGACGGACGGCGTAACAGTACAGTCTATTGAGCACCTCGACGCGCCAATTAACTCACCACAGGATGATTTCGGTCTTATTACCGATGGCAGTCAGCGGAGAGGGTACTTTAGTAGTAACCGACGCGATGGCAGTGATGATATTTACCGATTTGTGCGCGAGAGTTCACTCTACGGCTGCCGCAACTTAGCCATTCGCATCTACGATACCACAACCGAACAGTCTTTGGATAGTGCTACCGTGCTGATTAAAGCAAAGGGTGATGGTAGCCCGGATCAAACGCTGACCAGTGATCAGAACGGGTTTGTAAATATCTGCCTTGAGGGGGACAACTCCTTTACCTTCCAGGCTAGTCTGGATGGTTATATAAATAGTACCGTTGGGTTCACCACGCGCGCCGTTACCGACAACCAACCCAGCCGACTTGAAATAGGGCTGACAAAGCCTACGGTTGATATAGATACCGTTGCCGAAACGAGCGTACCAACAGCGTTGGTTCGTTCCCGGGTGGGGGGGGTAGTAGTGGGTGGCCTCGATCAGCGACCCATTGCGGGCGTTACCGTCCGACTACGAAATGAGTGCGATAAGAAGCAGCAGGAGTATGTCACCAAGGCAGATGGTCGATACGTTTTCGATATTATAGAAGGCTGCGATTATACATTGGTGGCCTCAAAAGATGCATTTGGTACGAACACTAATAAAATCAAGCGGCTCGCTAAAAAGACCTCTCCAAAAGAATTGTCAGCAGACTTACGAATGCTTAGCGTGGGGGATGTGGTCACGATAGATAATATCTACTATGATCTCGACCAATCCACCCTCCGGTCTGATGCATCCCGTGAACTGGATAAAGTAGTAGCAACCATGCGTAAATACCCATCATTGGTGATCGAAATACGGTCGCACACCGATAGTCGGGGGGATGCAGAGCATAACCGGGCTCTATCGTCGCAGCGAGCCAGATCAGTTGCCGATTATTTAGTGTCCAAAGGAATTAACCGCCGACGCATGGCCACTCTTGGTATGGGTGAGTCGCAACTGGTCAATAACTGTACAGATGGCATTATCTGTACGGAAGCCGAACACCAACGCAACCGCCGGACGGAATTCAAGGTAGTGTCGATAAAGTAAGCCAAATAAGTGATTTTTACTTATTTTTTCTTACTTTCAGTCACGCTTACTTTTTCGTTCATCCGTTGTGCTCATTTTCCCTTCCTGCAAAATCAACATTGGCCTGCGCATCACTGAAAAGCGGCCGGATGGCTTTCACAACCTACAATCCTGCTTTTATCCGGTTGCCTGGGGGGATCTGCTGGAGCTGATTCCTGCTCCTGCATTTCGCTTCAGCACCAGCGGTTTGCCCGTTCCCGGAACTAGCCATAGCAACCTCTGCGTCCGGGCATATGATTTGTTGAAAGCTGATTTTCGCTTACCACCAGTGCAGCTTCATTTGCACAAGATTGTTCCTATTGGAGCTGGATTGGGTGGCGGGTCGGCCGATGCCGCCTTCACCCTGAAACTGATAAACGAACACTTTGCATTGGCACTGAGCAATAAAGCACTAGAAGACTACGCCAGGCAGCTGGGTAGCGACTGTGCTTTCTTTGTTCAGAACCAACCGTTGTACTGCCTGGAGAAAGGTGACGTATTCTCGCCCATACAAGTCGATTTAACGGGCTACCATATACTACTCGTTTATCCGAATCTAGCTATTTCCACCGCCGAAGCCTACGCTGGCGTTTGCCCCCGTGTACCGGACGTATCATTGTTCGAGCAATTACAGGTGCCGATTAATGCGTGGCGGGATACTATACACAATGACTTCGAAGACAGTCTTTTTTCACAGTATCCGGTTCTTTCCCAAATTAAGCAGCAACTCTACGACGCGGGAGCTGTTTATGCCAGTATGAGTGGTTCTGGCTCAACGGTATACGGAATTTTCGATGCCCCGGTTATTGCCCCAAACCAATTTGTCAACTACCGCGTTTGGAAAGGTATACTATAAAGCCTGGATCGAAAGCGTATTTATGAGCAACTTCATGACCAAACGGCGGGAGCCGTTCCACTTCATGGTGTGGCTGGGCATTGCCAGCAGTTTGATGCTCTTTACTATGCTACTGGTCACTTATGTTGTTCGGCGTAGTGGGTCGGGCTGGACGGACGCTAAACTGCCTCTGGTGTTCTTGATCAGTACAGTTGTTATTATGCTGAGCAGTCTGACGCTCAGAAACGCAACGCTCGCGTTCCGGCATGAACGTTTTGAAAGCTACCGGACCAATCTGGCAACGACGCTTGGTCTGGGTATACTTTTCATGATATTACAGAGTTGGGGTTGGCGCCAGATGATTCTGGCCGGTGTGAAACTAAATGATAACCCGTCGGGCGCGTTTGTTTATATTATATCGGGTATTCACCTGCTTCACATACTGATTGGAATTATATTTTTGGGCATTGTGCTTGCCGAAGCCCTTCGTCGCCGACCGTACGTCGATTCCTTTGTGTACAGTGTAAACCCACCCAACCGCTTAAAACTTAAGCTAATCAGCTTGTACTGGCATTTTGTTGATATTCTCTGGATTGGGTTGTTTCTGTTTCTTCTGATACACCACGGTATCAACCTCTCTATATCCCTGTGAACCGGGAAACCACCCCCTTTGTGAAGTTAACGGACTAATTAGTGGGTTGGAAAAAGACCAGAGAAAGACGTAGGTCGAATTGTTCCTCACTGAACCGGATTCAGAAAGATTGAACCTGCTTAAACGCACTCACCGCTTTATGGCGTTATTTGTATAAAAACCAAAAAGTCACGGATTTGAACTTCATGAAAAGAAACATTTTCTGGGTCAGCTTATGGATAACAAGCTTGCCTTTATTTGCTCAAAATTTACCAGTACCGCCATCGCCCGGATCGAAGTATGACCCTCTTGCCCTGTTTCATCCTTTGTTCAACATGCAGCCCGGTAATGACTACCGAACGGGTAGTGGCGCACCCGGTCCCCGGTATTGGCAGAATCGTTCCGATTACCAGATAAATGTAACCCTCGACGATCAGCAGAATACGATTGCGGGCGAAGTAACGATTACTTACAAGAACAACTCGCCGGAGGCATTGCCTTATCTGTGGCTTCAGCTGGATCAGAACGCCTTCAGCGATTCATCAAGAGCGACCAAAACAACGCCTGTTACGGGTGGCCGGTTCGGCAATCTGGGCTTTGCCGGTGGATTGACCATTACCAGTGTACAAGTTGAACAAAACAAAGGCAAGTTTTCGGCCACCCCTTACACCGTTACAGATACCCGGATGCAGGTACGCCTGACTGAACCGGTAAAACCGAATGGTGACGTAGTAAGGATTAAAGTAGCGTACTCATTCAAAATTCCGGAATACGGCTCCGACCGAATGGGACAACTCCAGCGTAGAGACGGCGTTATCTACGAGATTGCCCAGTGGTATCCACGCATGTGCGTTTACGACGACATCGAAGGCTGGAATGTACTGCCTTACCTGGGGGCGGGTGAGTTTTACCTGGATTACGGAGACTATGACTACAGTGTTACGGTTCCCTGGAATCATATTGTTGTGGGGTCGGGTGAGTTACTGAATCCCGAAGATGTGTTGACTGCTGACCAGATAAAACGCCTGGAGCAGGCCAGTAATAGTGACAAGACGATCATCATACGTGGCAAAGACGAAGTGACTAACGCAGGTACGCGTCCGAAAAAGTCGGGTACCCTGACCTGGAAGTTCCGTTGCCAGAACACCCGCGATGTAGCCTGGGCTTCCTCCAAAGGGTTCGTTTGGGATGCCGCCAGAATGAATTTGCCAAGTGGTAAAAAGGCACTTGCTCAATCTGTTTATCCGGTCGGAAAGTGCCACCAACGATTCCTGGAGTCGCTCGACGGAGTATGTGAAAGGGGCAATTGAGTTCTATTCAAAATACCTGTACGAATACAGCTATCCGGTGGCAACGAATGTGGCCGGTATTGTAGGAGGTATGGAGTATCCCGGTATTATTTTCTGTGATCACAAGGACAAGCGAGATGCGCTTTGGGGCGTAACAGACCATGAGTTTGGTCATAACTGGTTCCCCATGATTGTGGGCAACAACGAACGGAAGTTTCCCTGGATGGATGAGGGCTTCAATACGTTCATAAATACATTGTCAACAGCCAACTTCAACAATGGTGAGTATGAGCGGTCGCGGGGAACGATGCAGGAAATTGCCCCGGCTCTGTTTTCGCCAGAGGAACCAATTATGACGATTCCAGATGTGCAGCCACCCAGGGCTTTAGGCATTCTGGCGTATTACAAGCCAGGTATGGGCCTCAAGCTCCTGCGTGACGTAATTCTTGGTCCTGAGCGCTTCGATTTTGCATTCAAAAGCTATGTAGATCGCTGGGCTTTCAAACACCCAACCCCTTATGATTTTTTCCGAAGTATGGAAGACGGAGCAGGCGAAGACCTAGGCTGGTTCTGGCGGGGATATTTCTACGAGACGTGGAAGCTGGATCAGGGTATTGGCGGAGTAAAATACGTAGATGGAGCTGCCGATAAAGGTTCGCTTATTTCCATCGAAAACCTCGATAAAATGGCGATGCCCGTTATGGTAGAAGTAACGGAAACCAACGGTAGAAAAGGGCGTGTAAACCTGCCGGTTGAAATTTGGCAACGAGGAGGCTCCTGGACATTCAGGTACAACTCTACGTCACCCCTGAAAACGGTAGTGCTTGATCCCGAACAGAAACTACCGGACGTGAACAGCAGGAACAACGTTTGGCGGGGTGATGCCCAATAGAAATTGGTTTGTTGTCAATGAGTCCCTCATAAGTAGCTGTAGCCAGCTACTTATGAGGGACTCATTTTTTAAACTTCTACCAGCATGGCTCCAAACGAGTAGCCGCCCCCAAACACGGTAACAACAATACGCTCGCCTTTTTTGAAAGTATCCCACTGTTCCGACAGCGCAATGCCGCAACCGGCACAACCTGTATTACCGTATCGCTGAATGTTAGAAATGAGTTTATCTTCCGGCAACCCAAGTGTGTTCATCACATTACGTGAAATCCTCAGGTTGGCCTGGTGAGGCAAAATGTAATCTATATCTGCAAGCGTCAGATTACATTTCTCGATCACCTGCAGGCTCGCTTTAGGCATATACTGACAGGCATTGATAAATACATCACGGCCATGTGGCATTGTAACACCACCATCAGCCGGTTTCATCATAACCGCCGTTGTTGCCTTGGAGGTATGAGCAGCTCCACCTGTTAGCAACGCTTTTATCGTAAAATCCCGTTCGCTTTGCCGCTCCTTCGTAATCAGCAGGGCCGCTGCGCCATCGCCCCACAAGTGCCCGGAAATAGTGTCCTGTTCGTTGTAATAAAGCGTGTTATGCTCCGATACAATAACCAGTGCCCGACTGGCCTTGTTGAGCGCAAAATATCCTTCAACTACCTCAATCGCGTTGAGTAGCGACGAACAGGCAGTCGATATGGAAACAACCGGAATATCAGCAATACCCAGAAAGTGCTGGGCCTCATGCGCTAAAGAAACAATGGTATCGTAAGGAGTGTATGTGGCACCAACAATCAAATCGACCGACGAAAGGTCTGTTTTTTCCATGAGCCGTTTTGTCACCTCAACAGTCATTGTATTCGTGTTCTCACCAGGAGCGGCTTTGCGTCGCTCCACAATTCCGGTACGTTCAACAATCCAGTCACTGGACAAGCCATTGAGCTGGGTAAAGTGGTCATTGCCAACTACCTCCGTTGGTAGGTAATGGCTTACTGCATGTATGTACATCAGTTGCTGATAGTAGAGCTAACACATAAATAGCTCGATTAAAGGGTTAAAGTTAAATCCTTCCGGGAAAACGTGGTATTCCACATTAGAACAATACTATAAACAAGCAGATGTTTCTTGTTTTAGTACTACTACGATGCTTCATTTGGCTCCACTGAGGATCTGTTCATAGAAATCAACCAACTTCTCGGCCTCGCTGGTCCAATTGTAAAATTGTTCGACTGCTTGTTGGCCCCGTTGTCCCATAGCACGTGCTTCTTCGGCATGCTCTATCAGATAAACAAGTTTTTCGAGTACCTCTGTCGGTTCATAAGGTGACACACAGAACCCACAATTATGTTGTTCGACAACTGCCCGGTAAAGTGGAAAGTTCGATGTGATAACCGGCAAACCGAGTGCCATGTATTCAAACAACTTGGTTGGATAGGAATCTTCGTAATCACCGACGGGTTTGAGCAGGGCCAACCCTGCTGTTGCACCGTTCGCGTAAGTGAAAGCGATTCGCTGGTCTGTGTAGTCGTAGAAATGGAGATTCTCCCGGATGGTATCGAAGCCGGAAAATTGCGCCAAATCGGCCTCTGTAAACCGCCGTTGGCCAAATAAGTGCATTGTGAACGCCGGATGAGAAACCTTGAGTTGGGACAGTGCGCAAACAAGGGTGTCGAAGGCCCGCTCGAAACTCAGCCAGCCTATGTAGAAAAAAGAGGGCCGATCCACATTAGCCTGATAGGGTTTCCGCAATGCTTCTATAAAGCTCAATAATGGATAATTGTAAATTATGGCGAAAGGCTTGGCTAGGAGGGGGTAGGTCGCTAAATAGCTGTGTTCGGTGAAGATCAGGTAGAAATGCCGCCGGGCAAGATAATCGAAGAAAGTAAAGGCTTTTGTCAGCAAAAATCCATTGTTGAGTGTTTTGAGGTGCATTTTCTTGTGCAGGTTTTCCTGCACCTCGTAGATGATTTGCGCGCCAAATAGTTGGAATACGTAAGCGAAAGGCAAAAATTCGGGCACGTATACGTGCACCACTTTCGGACGCAGCCACACGCACCGGATCACAATGAATGGACAGGTTAGCAGCGTTCGCCAGATTACCCGCCGGAAGTAGGGCAAACTAATGAAGTGAATGGCTGGTGCAACAGCCGGATTGCTGTGGGGAATAGCACAAAAAACGTCATAATGCTCGGTCAGCGTTTGGCACTGCTTATATACCACACGAGGGTCTTGAGGCTGGTGTGCGGTACTAATGTGCAATACGCGAGCTTTTTTCATAGAAACACAGCCGTAAGTGCTGCAACGGTGAGCCATTTATGGCTCACGAATCATTTGATGACCCCAAAGCTACGCAGTTCTTCGTCAATCCTGCGATTCCATCGTTCCTGAGCGGCCTGATTAAGGCTATGGTTGGTTTCATTGTCGTATTGCGTTTGCATTCGGTTCATTTCCCGGAACGACTCGATAAACTGATACTGCGTAATACTATTGTAGTCTTCCAGCGTAAGGCTATCAGGATGAATTCTTTGTTTGAAGCGCTCAACAATGATTTTGACGATATCGAAATGGCGTTGTTCGTGATTCAGGGCGTACGCATTACGGGCATCGGACCGCCCCCACGAGGAGGTTTTGAGCATATAGGCTTTTGCCGTCAGGTTCAACTGAATAACACCATTCTTTACGCTGCTTTTCCCTTCGTAGGCAAAGCTGGTAAATACTTCTGCCGCGTAATGGCTGCCCCGGCGCGGTTCGGCCTGAAAATCGGCCCAGGTGAGTTTGCGAGCCGGGTTATAGTGAACGGTATCGTCATTGGTGATGCGGGCGTCATCCGTAAACACAACCGTCAGACTCTTGGCTAATTTCTCGTTCTTCCCGCTCTCGCGGTTCATGTAGTCGTTTAAATTGCGTAGGGAGGCAATCAAAGACTGACGGATGACCTGCTCAATGACTGCCGTTTGCCCCAGCGGGCGGGTATAGCTGGCACTTCCCTGATATTCGGTCAATGGACTGCTGATTTCATCACCAACGTGATTTTTGCCGAGCAACACAAAGGATACCATCAATGTGAATTGCCCATTCACCCGGTTACCACTTGCCGTTTCCCGAATCTGGCATTTGTTAATGCGCATAGCAACGGGCCTCAACTGCTGGTTTTGTTTCAACCCCTGATTGATAAAATAGCGAAAGCTATTAGCTACTCCCCCCTCCAGGTCAACGGGTTGAGGAGCTTGATTAAGCACTAGTGCTAACCGGGCTATTGGCCCTGGGTTTTGCCGCTGATCCGATACCGCAGCAACGTAAAATTCTTTGGGGGTGAAAGGTAAGGGCTCCGACCGGAGTCGGATGGAAGTGCCTGGTTGCTGAAAAGACACAAACAGCAGGCCCGCTAAAAGTGAAATGAAGAGAATAAAAAAGCGCATTAAGCCAGTAACCCTATGGTTCGATCATATACGTTTAGTAACGAAATGGCCAGATTAATCGTACGAATCGTCAGGGTTTCTGCCGGGCTGGTAAGCTGTTCTGCCAGCATCCATAAGCCTTGTTCACTTTTGCGCCAAACCTCAATGTCGATGGTCTGGGAGTTAATCAGTATATACTCCTCAAACGTCGGAATTTTACGATAACGCTGGAATTTTCGGCCCCGATCATAATCTTCCGTTCCATCCGATAACACTTCAATCAGGGTGACTGGATTAAGCAGGTTGTCAAATTCATCGGCCATAAAAGTGGGTTCCCCGCATACAATGACGATATCAGGATAAGCATACATCGTGGTTTCGGGCAGGTGAACGCGCATGTCCGACGAAAATGACTGGCAGTGGCTTCCACGAAGGGCTATATAAATTTCACCTGCTACGTTCTCTTTAATTCGGTTATGCTCCTTTGATGCGCCTGCCATGGGTATGATTTCTCCCTGATAATATTCACTTTTCTCAAACGCAACCCGTTCATTCGCCAGATACTCTTCCGGCGTAAGAAATGTTTTTTTGATGGTTTCCGGTTTTTCCGCTAGCATACATTTAAAAAATTAGCCCCCCGTTTCTATCGCTAAGATACAAATCGGGGGGCTGGAAATCAATACAAGTAACGGGTTACTCTATCAGCATGGCCTTGCCACTAACTATATCATTTTCAACGGTTTTGTATTTCACATCCCGTTTTACTGACCCGTCGGGATATTGCACCGTGACACGAGCGTTTCGGTCCAGTTTCGCTACGCGAACCGGAGCCTGTCGCTGAACGGGCATTGGCGGTGCGCCGGCTCCCATAGCATCATTTTCGGCCATACGACGGGCGTACTCTTCGGGACCGGTGGCCAGGTGGTCATCATCAAAGTCTTCTACGTTTGTATGCAACTTTGGTTGTGGCTGAGGCCGTCGCTGCACCGGAGCCTGCCGAATTTCGGGCGCAGACTCCTCCTGGGCGGGAATATCGGCTTTGGTCAGGAAGCTGATCGTATCGAAGTTGACCTTAATCAGGAAGCGTTTAAATAGCTCCACCGACTCGAACTTATACACCAGCAAAGGGTCTTTCTGTTCAAAAACGGCGTTCTGTACCGACTGCTTCAGATCGTCCATTTCACGGAGGTGCTCTTTCCACTCCTGATCGATTACCGATAGTGTGACCGCCTTCTCCATTTCCGTAACGATGTCCCGTGCTCCCGAGTTAACCGCTTTTTGCAGATCTGTTACAACGGTTAATTCATGGATACCGTCGGAAAAGGGTACCACAATATTTTTGATCTGGTGCCCCTGCTCATTCAGTACCTGCGTTAAAATAGGCAGTGCTTTATCGGCAATAGCGTGATTTTTTGCCTGGTAGTTCGCTTCTGCTTCTTCATACAACCGCTGTGTCTGCTCGGGGCGCTTCAGCCGGCCAAACTCTTCTGTCGGCAATGACGCCGAAAGACCAAGCGTTGTTAAAAGCTGAAGTTTTACCTCTTCGTAGTTTCCCTCCGCGTTATTAACAGCTTCCTCAACCACATCATACATGGTGTTGGCAATATCGAGCGGCAGACGATCCCCAAACAGCGCGTTTCGACGGCGTTTGTAGATT
Organism: uncultured Cytophagales bacterium; assembly: GCA_963782245.1. Classification (GTDB taxonomy): domain Bacteria; phylum Bacteroidota; class Bacteroidia; order Cytophagales; family Spirosomataceae; genus Spirosoma. Next base: position 111,232 of record CAWAJC010000016.1, on the reverse strand, counting down.
GCCTCACGCTGATAGTTCATCACGTCATCGTACTCAAGCAGCCGTTTCCGAATGCCGAAGTTGTTTTCTTCCACTTTTTTCTGAGCCCGCTCAATCGACTTGGTAATCATGGAGTGCTGAATCACTTCACCTTCTTCCAGCCCCATCCGGTCCATTACCTTGGCAATCCGCTCCGAACCAAACAAACGCATCAGGCTATCTTCGAGTGATACGAAGAATTGCGTAGTGCCCGGATCGCCCTGACGACCGGAACGACCGCGCAACTGCCGGTCGACCCGGCGGGATTCGTGCCGCTCAGTGCCAATAATGGCAAGCCCACCGGCCGCTTTCGATTCGGGTGTTAACTTAATATCAGTACCCCGGCCGGCCATGTTCGTGGCAATGGTAACTGTACCCGGAAAACCAGCTGAAGCCACAATTTCGGCTTCCCGCTGGTGGTATTTTGCGTTCAGAACCTGGTGCTGAATTTTGCGCATCGTCAGCATACGGCTCAACAGCTCGGAGTTTTCTACCGACGTTGTACCCACCAGTACAGGACGGCCTTTTTCAACCAGGCTGGTAATCTCATCCGCTACGGCGTTGTATTTTTCGCGAACCGAACGATACACTTTGTCTTCTTCGTCAGCGCGGCTGATGGGTCGGTTGGTTGGAATGACGACCACATCCATTTTGTAAATCTGCCAGAACTCGGAGGCTTCCGTTTCGGCCGTACCGGTCATACCCGCCCGCTTATGGTACATCCGGAAGTAGTTCTGGAGGGTAACCGTAGCGTACGTTTGCGTGGCATCTTCAACCTTCACATTCTCCTTCGCTTCAACGGCCTGGTGCAGCCCATCCGACCACCGACGGCCTTCCATAATACGGCCTGTCTGCTCATCAACGATTTTTACCTTGCCGTCCATGATGACGTATTCGGTATCTTTCTCGAACAGGCAATAGGCTTTCAATAATTGGTTGACCGTGTTAATCCGCTGCGTTTTGACCGCATAGTCGCGGATAACGCCCTCTTTACGAATTATTTTATCCTGTTCCGAAATTTCCGGGTCTTTATCAATGGCGTTAAGGTCAATTGATAAATCGGGTAGAATGAAGAAGTTTGGATCTTCGCCGGAACCCGTTATATAGTCAATTCCCTTCTCTGTCAGGTCAATGCTGTTGTGGCGCTCATCAATCGTAAAATACAGCGGCGCATCGGCTTCCGGCATCAACTTCTGGTTTTCGGCCAGATAAATCGACTCGGTCCGCTGAAGCAATGCTTTGTTTCCCGTTTCACTCAGGTATTTAATCAGCGGTTTGTGCTTGGGTAAACCCCGATGAGCCCGAAAAAGCGATAATCCCCCTTCTTTTTCGTCGCCAGCAGTCACCTTTCGTTTGGCATCGTTCAGGAAGTCGTATACCAGTTTGCGCTGGACTTCCACTAGGCGAGATACCCGGGGCTTCAACTCAATATACTCCTGTTCATCGCCACGGGGCACGGGGCCGCTAATAATTAACGGAGTACGGGCATCATCGATCAATACCGAGTCAACTTCATCCACCATGGCGTAGTGGTGTTTGCGCTGCACTAATTCGCCCGGTTTCGCGGGCCATGTTATCGCGCAGGTAGTCGAAACCAAACTCGTTGTTCGTCCCGTACGTAATGTCGGCCAGGTAAGCCAGTTTACGCTGCTCCGAATTGGGCTGGTGTTTATCAATGCAGTCAACCCGCATGCCATGGAACTCAAATAGCGGGGCCATCCATTCAGAGTCACGCTTGGCCAGATAATCATTGACTGTTACAATGTGCACACCCCGGCCGGCTAAGCCGTTTAGAAACGCCGGGAAGGTAGCGACGAGTGTTTTCCCTTCGCCAGTGGCCATCTCGGCAATCTTGCCTTCGTGGAGTACAACACCGCCAATGATCTGCACATCGTAATGTACCATATCCCACTTGATGGGTGTTCCGGCAGCATCCCAACGATTGGCCCAGTAGGCCTGTTCGCCATCAATAACCACATTTTTCTTGCGGCTGGCAATTTCCCGGTCGAAGTCCGTAGCGGTTACGGTTAGCTGCTCATTTTCAGTAAAACGGCGGGCTGTTTCCTTCACAACGGCGAAGGCACGTGGCAGAATATCGAGCAGAACACGCTCCAGTTCAACATTTCGGTCCGCTTCGAGTTTGTCGATTCTATTAAAAAGGCGCTCCTTTTCATTAACGTCTCCATCGGGATCAGTGGCCTGTTCGCTTAGCTCGCTTAGCTGATTATCAATATCAGATAATTCAGTAGCAATATGGGCTTTCAGTTCGGCCGAGATTTGACGCAATGCATCGTTCGAGAGGTCTTTTAACTGGGCAAATTCGGTGTTCACCTTTTCCACATAGGGAAGCAGATCCTTCAGATCCCTCTGTGATTTAGTACCGAAAAGTTTAGCTATTAGATTAATCATATTTCTAAAGTCATTAGCCGTTCAACACCGACTATGCTACCTGTTTTTTGCTTACAAATTTAGTGCATTAGCCCGGGACTACAACGTAGGCCCGGAACGGATGGGTTCTCGCTTACTAAATGGGAACGAAATTTTAAAAAGAATCCATTACTTTTGCAGTTCAATTTTTGGCCCAATTGCCAGCCTTCATGTATATTAAGGACAAATTGTCACGTTTTAATCGTTCTTTTCGATCCTATCCAGTTGTTCTCCTGCTCTTAATACTGACAGGGTCGTATCAGGCATCTGCTCAGGCACCCCGGTCGCGGGTCGACCAGTTGAGTGATGAGGACGTTCAGAATTTTTACCGCCGTGCCGAGGCAAGTGGACTGAATGAAATGCAGATTGAGCAGGCAGCCATGTCGCAGGGATACACGCTTGATGACATTGCCAAGATGCGAAAACGGATTGCCAATATTCGTACACAAACTTCCCGCCCCTCCAGCCAGACATATACAGACAATGCAACCGGAAGATCATTACCATCCGATCTCTCCCGCCGGACTGACTCACTACCAATTATCGCAACCAGAGATACAAGCCGTAGATTACGGGTGTTCGGGGCATCTTTGTTCGAAAACGCGAACCTTTCATTTGAACCCAATCTCCGCATTGCCACTCCCCGCAACTACATAGTGGGACCGGATGATGAAATCAGAATTGAGATTTCCGGTGCCTCAACAGGGGAGTTCCAATTGAAGGTAAGCCCCGACGGTACGGTAAAACTCCCTGACCTAGCCCCCGTTTTTGTGAGTGGCCTGACATTCGATCAGGCAGAACAACGGATTATTTCCCGGTTGAGACAGGGGGGATATCAGGGATTGAGTACAAGTGGAGGTAATACGACAGCCAGTGCCAGTCTGACAAATATTCGCAGTATCCGGGTTACGCTGGTCGGAGAAGTTGTTCGTCCGGGTACCTATACCATTTCCTCCCTTGGGTCGGCTTTCAATGCCCTCTATCTGGCCGGTGGTCCCAATCCCGAAACGGGTTCGTTTCGGAAAATTAATGTGATACGGGGGAACCGGGTTGTTCGCACCATTGACCTGTACGATTTCGTTCTCCGTGCCGACCAGCGCGATAACATTCGGCTGCAGGATCAGGATGTTATTCAGGTGGCGGATTACGTAACGCACATTGAGATGACGGGGCAGGTACGTCGCCCGGCCATATTTGAAGTACTGCCGGGAGAGACCCTGAAGACCGTGTTGGGCTTTGCGGGTGGCTTTGCCGACGATGCTTATCGGGCCAGCATCACCCTCCGGCGTAATACGAGCCGAGAGCGGCAGATCGTAACGATTACAGAAGAGCAGATACCTAATTTTGTCCCACAGCCAGGAGATAAATATGAAGTAGGGAGAATTCTGGAACGGTATGAAAACCGGATTCAGGTTGCTGGCGCGGTCATGCGCCCTGGCGATTATTCGCTTGAGCCTGGTTTGGAAACGGTAAAGCAACTGGTTACGCGGGCGGAAGGACTACGCAAAGATGCCTTTACAAACCGGGCCTCCATTACGCGTGAGCGACCGGATATGGACCGGGAAAACCTGTCATTCGATTTAGGTAAACTAATGCGGGGGGAGATCGCTGATATTCCGCTGATGCGGCAGGATATCCTGACTGTTTTATCCATTCGGGACCTTCGGGAGAGCTATTATATAACCATTGAGGGAGCTGTTAATAGGCCCGATACTATTCCGTTTGTTACTAACATGAGCGTAGCGGATTTGGTCGCTCAGGCGGGTGGTTTTCAGGAAGGAGCCAAACCAAACCTGATTGAGGTGTCCCGGCGCATTCGACAGGATTCCGGGAGCATCAATACAACACGAGTCGAAATGTACCGGTTTTCCATTGACCGGGAGCTGCAAATTTCTTCACTGGAAGCCAACTCGAATAATGGGTTTTCACTGCAACCGTTTGATATAGTGTACGTACGGACTTCCGTTAATTATGAGTCACAACAACAGGTATATGTGTACGGTGAAGTTATGCAACCGGGTAATTATGCCATATTCAGTCGGGAAGAACGTATAAGCGATCTCATTAAACGGGCGGGCGGAATCAAGCCGCAGGCCTATATGCTCGGCGCTCAATTTAGGCGGAACGGTACGTTGATTGGTAATGATTTGAGCAATATTCTTACGAATGCAGGTATTGAGGAGAACCTATTGCTGCGCGACAGAGACACCTTGTACATTCCGCTGCGTCCGGAGACTGTAGCCGTTCAGGGAGCTGTGTTGAATCCTTCGGTTATCAGTTATAAAGCGGATTATACCTTTAGTGATTACATCAGTGAAGCAGGGGGATTCACGGATAATGCCCGGAAAAATAAGGCCTACATAATCTATCCAAATGGGCGCAAAGATCGAACGCATCATGTGCTGTTCTTCTCCTCGCGCCCCAAAGTTTACCCCGGATCGACAATCAACGTTCCCTTCAAACCCCAGGATAACAACAAACTAAGCCCGGCCGAACGGTTAGGTATTCTTTCTCTATTAGCAACGGTATCTATTGCCCTTGTTAATATTCTACTTCGTTAAAGGCTATCCTGCTTGTTCATTATGTCAGCTACGGAAACGATAAAGAGAGATGTTGATGCCGATGAAATCGAAATTCGGCTGAGCGACATCGTGCAGTTTCTGAAAGACAGCCGTTGGACAGTACTAGTTTGGGGAACAGCTTTTCTGGTAATTGGGGCTATATACGCGTTTTCAAAGCCCAATCAATATACGGTAGAAATAACCGTTATGCCCGAAATCCAATCGAAAGGAGCAAGTCTGGGTGGGTTGAGTTCATTGGCAGGTTTAGCAGGAATTGATGTTGGAAGCATGACCAGTACAGATGCTATCCGGCCCGATATTTATCCCGATGTGCTGCAAAGTGTGCCATTCGCCCTCCAGCTACTTAGGCAACCTGTTTATTCTCAACTGTTGGAGAAAGAAACAACATTGCAAACCTTTCTGGAAGAGCAGGGTAAACAATCCTGGCTGGGAAGTCTGCTGAGTGGTTCAGCCGATGAGGAAAAGCAAGTGCCGCTCCCTGACCCCAAAAACCGCAGCAAAGCATTACAGATCAGCAAAAAGCAGGAGGATTTAATAAAAACGGTCCATGGTGCCGTAGCTGCGGCTTATGACAAAAAAACGGGCGTCATTACTGTAACCACTACTTTACCTGATCCGGTAGTTGCTGCCACAGTTGCCCGCCTGTCGTTAGATTACCTGACCAATTATATCAGCAGTTATCGGACGGAAAAATCAAGGAACCAGGTTGATTTTTTGACTAAGCAAACCGAAGAGGCCAAAGAACGGTATCAAAAAGCCGAGTACGCTCTATCGGTGTATCGGGACAAGAACCGGTACCTGAATCTTAATACCGCCAAGATTGAAGAGCAACGGTTGCAAGCTGATTTTATCCTGACTCAGACTCTATACAATGAACTGACAAAGCAGCTTGAACTGGCAAAAGTTAAAGTGGCTGAAGAGGCTCCCATTTTCAAAACGCTGGAGCCCGCCCGAATTCCCCTGAAGAAGAGTGGTCCGAAGCGAACGATTATTATGGTTGTTTTTATAGCGGTAGGATCCATCATTGGGATAATAGTTTTCTTCATCAGAAAATTTGTTTTCGCAAAACCAGAACGTACAGTATGAAAAAGGCCCTTATCTGCGGTGTATCTGGTCAAGACGGAGCCTATTTAGCTCAACTTCTCCTCAGTAAAGGATATGAGGTGTATGGTGGCTCGAGGGATGCGCAAATGGCTAACTTCAGCAACCTCACCGCTTAGGTATTCGGCAGGATGTAAAGGTAGTATCGGTTAGTATTAATGATTTTCGGAGTGTACTACAAACGCTACTCAAAATAAAACCGGACGAACTCTATAATCTGGCCGGTCAAAGTTCCGTCGGTCTGTCATTTGAACAACCCGTTGAAACGCTGGAAAGTATTAGTATGGGTACATTGAATTTGCTGGAAGCGATTCGGTTTAGTAACTGCCTATAAAGTTTTATAATGCTGGCTCTAGTGAATGTTTTGGTGATACTGGTGAGTCTGGCTGCTGATGAAATGACGCCTTTTAGACCACGTAGTCCATATGGTGTGGCTAAAGCAGCTGCTTTCTGGCAGGTTGCTAATTACCGGGAAGCTTATCAATTCAGGCCAGTACGGGTATTCTATTTAACCACGAATCACCATTACGTCCTGAGCGATTTGTTACCCAGAAAATTGTAGCGGCTGCCTGCCGAATTGCTGATGGGAGTAAGGAAACGCTAACGCTTGGGAACATCGATATTGCCCGTGATTGGGGCTGGGCACCCGACTATGTGGAAGCTATGTGGCGGATGCTTCAGCAGGATAAGCCGGATGATTATGTCATTGCAACGGGACATACACACAAACTTAGTGAGTTTATTAACAGGGTGTTTCGAACAGTCGGGCTGGATTGGGAAAAGTACGTACGTATTGATCCCTCTTTTTTTCGGCCAACTGACATTGCCGAAGGGTACGCAAATCCAACTAAAGCACGACTTCAGTTGGGATGGGAGGCAAATCATAAGATGCAGGACATAGCCCAGATGATGGTAGAAGAGAAAATGAAGGTTAGTAGAAGCATCTTCAACGCGTCGTGACAAGAGCTAGGCATCGCTGCTCTGGAGATTATTAGCTGTCAATATTTATTTGAGTTCCCATTTATGGCAATTAGCGCAGAAAAATAACTCAAATACAGGAACGTCTTTCACCGTTTTTTGAAGAAAAAACTACTAAAGAGAATAACCTACTCTTTATATAAAATTGAATAAAATAAAACCAGCAAAATACTATGTTTGATCGAATCATTAATGCTGTTCTTCGCCGACTACCGGCCCCAGTTCGGAATGAATTACTTTTCAGAAAAGACCAGTTGTTTAAAGAATCCGTTGCCAAGAAATGGGAACAGCAGGGTAAGCCGGTGCCACCACCACATATTATTAAGCAGCGTGTAATCGACTACTATCGGCAACGCCATGGTTATGACACGCTTATTGAAACGGGCACATACCTGGGACATATGCTTGTGGCCCAACGGCAGCAATTTTCTAAGCTATACTCTATTGAATTAAGTCCCGATTTCTGGAAGTACAACGTCAAGAAATTTAGAAAGTACCCACACGTTCAGATTTTACAGGGTGATAGTGGTTCAGTATTGCCTACTCTAACAAAGCAACTAACCAAGCCAGCTATTTTCTGGCTCGATGGGCATTACTCAATGGGTACCGCTAAAGGGGAACTTGATTGCCCAGTTCGAGAGGAACTTAGAGCTATTTTCAACAGCCCGATCAAGCAGCATGTTGTTCTGATTGACGACGCACGGGATTTTACAGGCAGCAACGATTACCCCACTATAGCTGAGATCCAAAGTTTTGTGGTTGATCAACGTGTGAAGCACACGTTTGAAGTGAAAGATGACGTAATTAGAATTGTTCTTTTATAAGCACAGAAACAGCGTTGCTCTGGTATCCCCTTCAACACTGAGGGGAATTGCCCTGTATCTTATCCTCAGTTGACCTGTACTGGGATAGAATATCTATTGTAGTTCAGTTATCAGTTAATAGTGATCCGTGTCGTCAACGTTTTATAAATTTGATTAATCCACTGTTCATAAAAAATGCTACTTGGAGTTTGGTTATCCGCATGGCTAGTGTAGGGCTGAGTTTGTTATCGGTATCTATCTCGCTTTCATACTTAGGAAATAAGTCATATGGCATCTGGGTTACGCTGAGTTCATTACTGGTTTGGATCAACTTTTTTGATTTTGGTCTAGCTAATAGCTTGCAGAGCCAGCTCGCCCAGGCCGTAGCCACCGACAAACTTGATTATGCGCGAACCCTTATTAGCACGAGCTATGCCATCATGCTCCGGTACATCGTTCCCGTACTCTCGCTGACTGTTATAGGCGTAGCATTGAGTATGAATTGGTCGGCTATACTACATACGGAAGTTGATGCTGAAGAGTCGTTAACGTGGGCAATTGCTTTACTTGGTTGCTGTACCATACTTCAATTGACGCTTAAGCCGATTTCTACGTTGCTATTTGCGTATCAGAAAACCCGTTTGAATGAACTGATAACCTTTATTAATCAAACGTTAATGGTTTTATTCGTAGTAATACTCCGATTTATACCATCATCTTTTATCGACCCTTTTCTTGCCATTGTACTTATCAATGCTATCATTCCGGTATTAGTATGGGGGCTTATCAGTCTATATATTTTCACACGGATGTATCCCAGCCCTTAGTCCATCTGTTCGATATGTTCAATGGCATCAAACACGAAGTTTATTACAGACCGGATTCCACTTCACCGTTTTGCAATTATACGGTATCGCCCTATTTTTTACTGATAATATCTTGATTGCTTATCTGTTCGGGGCCGACTCGGTAACGGGCTACAGCATCATCATGAAGTATTTTTCAGTATTAACCCTTTTATTCGGTATGATACTTATGCCATATTGGTCGGCTATTGCTGTTACCCATGCTAAAGATGATCGTAGTGGCACAGTTAACTTAATGCGTACGGTTAAGGGAGTGTTCCTCCTGATGACAGTGGGAGGGGTAATACAATTTTTTCTAAAAGACTACGTGATTAATCTTTGGACAGGTTTGAACACGGCGAGTTATTTTTACTTAGCACTTTGGATACTGATTGCTACTCTTCTCGCTATGTTCAACAATATATATACTATTTTTCTGAACAGTGCAGGTAAACTCAAGCTACAGGTAATAGTAGCTGTGTTCGTCATTGTCCTGAACCCTTTACTATCGATAACTGCCGTAAAAATATTTCACTACAAGATAGAAGCCATTCCACTTGTAAATGTGGTCTGCTTACTATTATTTGGCTCAGTTGCCATCATACAGATCGTCAAAATTGCTACGAAACCAAGCAACCGGGATTTGGAATAAGTAACAGACATCATGATGCAAAAAAAAATATCTTTCCGAATTTTTGTTATTCATCACTGCAAACTGAATGATGCCTACTATCAGGCATCCATGTTAGAGTATCTGACGTTTGTTAATGTAAGTACAGATCATGTTCCGGTTGATAAACGTTATAAAACAATTAAATTAACAGAATTTCCCCGATTTTTCTCCTTAGGCAAATGGTACACGGAATCGGAAGTGATGTTCAACCTTTACCAGAATCAAGAATTGTATGCCGATGTTGACTACATAGGGTTTATTCAATACGATATGGATACATCTAGCATTGATGAGCAGGCTATCCGGAACCTACTTCATATTGAAAGTAACGACCTGATTATTTTTCAACCGTTTACCTTTAAAGAAGATTACAATCAGCGGATACTGATGGACCCAGAACAACCAAATACCTTGCAGGGAGTGGGACTCAACTGTTATGAGACTATTTTTGCCGACTACAATGCATATTATAGTAAACAGTACCAAACTGATGATTTCAGCGAACAGATTATTGGTCTGTGTTCAGCCTTTCTAATGAGAACTACTTTGTTCAACGAAATGATGAAGTTTTCGGTCTCCATCATTGAGAGCAAAAAGTTAGATTCATTTGATACCAAACATCAATATAGAATTCAGGGTGGTTTGCTGGAGCGGTATTATGCAGTGTGGTTATTACTAAAAAGGGTAAAGTTTGATACACTACCATTACCACACAGCTTTGATGGGAGCCATGCTCAGATGAATTATTTTGACCGGTTTCGCCTTCTTTTATCAAGAAGAGTAAAAAAACTTTTGAAAAATATAGTGCATAAATAGGAATGTACAGTTGGCTTAATTTGTTTGACTAGCTCACAAGAACAGAGAAGATATATAAAATTGTACGCTGGTATCTTATCTCATATGTTTGTTGATTAGACAATTATTATTCGTTGCAATAATATACATTGGGCGCGTGAATTTTTTAATTGTTTTTTGTACCTATTACAAGTTGATGCTGCATAAATACAAAATCTGTATATTATTAACGGGTACAATTGAGCCAAAAAACGTACCTGATTTAAAGAGAGATAATCCTGTCGAAAGAGAACAGGATTACTATTATGCATTAAAGAAATGGATGAAGCTTAACTATCCAGTTGTGTTTATTGAAAACAGCAACTACAATTCTACAAAAATAGATAGTTTATTTAGTGGTAGGAAAGATTGTGAATATATCAAATTTAAAAGCAAAGTTAGCCATTTAGGTAAAGGCCATGGGGAGTCAGAAATAATAAATTTTGCTTTTGGAGAATCTAGGATACTAAACTTGAGTGATATTATTATAAAATCATCTGGTAGACAATTTATCACGAACGCCGTTAGTATACTGTCAACAATATATAACGACGATATTTACGTAGTAAGCTGGCTAAAACGGCAATTGCAATATGCTGACTCTCGTTTCTTCATTGCTAAGAAAGAATTTTATTCAAAATATCTTATGAAGGAATTAATGTACATAAGCGAAGTTAATCATATATATTTTGAACATGTTCTTGCCAGAGCCATACATCGATGTTTAGCAGATGGTAATCGATGGTCTTTACCCAGAGAATACCCAGTTTGTGAGGGTATATCAGGGACGGAGAATATAAAATATAAAACGGGCTTTTTTAGTCGGTTAAAGGGTGAAGTCATTATAAGGCTAACCAATAAACTGCTTAGAAATGACTATTTGTGAAGTAAATATTTGAGTAGGCCAGTTAAATGAAAGTTTTGTAAGCCAGCATGGATTCTTTTAGCCAACTTATAATAAAATCTTGTATGCTCACAAGTAGCTTCTTGAATTGCGCAACCAATTTCTTTTTTCAATGATATGTTTAACATAATTTAACTCTGCTACAGTCCCGAAGTTGGATAGATTGCTGATCTGAGTTAACCGACGTCGCAATGTAAAACGTCGAGAGCTTAGTTAGCGGCCCTCTACGGAAAGTTTAAGACCCTAGCAATCTTGTTTGTTAACTTTTATTGTATAGTTTGAGCTTTAGAATTCTCGTTAACAAACGGAATTTGTCGATAAAACGCATTATATTACCAGTAGTGGGCGACATAATGCCATTTTTTATTTTGGCGCGGTAGGTCTCCTCGCTAGCTTTCACCAGATTTTTTGCACTTATACCACCAGTGCGCATTTTAGCTGTCATATGGTCAACGAATGAAGTGACCAGATGTCTGTTTGGTCGAAGTAATAGTTCGTAATCGCCAGATATCTTAAAGGAAGAATCGAAAATGCCATAAACTTCAAACAGATGTCTTGCATGGAAAGACCCGACATGCCAAGTGGTCATACTCCGCTCAAAACGCTCCCAAACCCAAGCTTCACCCACAACGTGTATAGGAGTTAGATTTTCATCTACTAATTTAATGCGCGAAGAAACAAAGTGCAAATCATGTTGTCTCGGATGATTTGTGATGTGCTTCATGTATGTATGTATGGCTCCAGGCATAAGTTGATCATCAGCGCCAACAAATGAAATCCATTTTCCTTCCGCCTGTGACAAGCCTTTGTTCCATGCATCGTAAATGCCATTGTCAGGTTCACTTATCCAATACTTTATCTTGTCTTGGTATTTCTTTATGATATCAACTGTACCGTCTACGGAGCCTCCATCAATAAGAATATATTCAAAGTTTTCATAGTTCTGGTTGACTATACTCAGAATACATTCTTCTATATATTTTTCAGCATTATAAACGGCAGTGATTATGGTAACCTTAGGATGTGGTAACGGTGTTAGGGATGTAGTTGAATCCGCAGAAATATTCTCATTCATATATATACCTTTGCAATAAACTTATGGTGAAATACTATATAAGCAGGAAATTTAAGATTTCTTGTTCAAAATCGCTAAGCAGAATGTTAGGAGTAAACTTAATTGAAACTCGGTAATCCACCGCCTTGGGCGGTGGTGATGTTCTTATCGGCTTTGCCTTTTTGTAGTTTTACTTTATAAGTAGGTATGAAAGCAGTCAAACATTGTTTGGAAATGTGATTATCATATTACCTGAACACCCAAGTACCGGTTTATAGCACTTCAGGCTTAATGAAAGATTTGATTGAGCATGGATATTCGCCTATTGAGCGAGTGGAAAGGCTGTGAAGTCATTGACTGATCATGTTCACTTAGTGGTTAGTATTCCGCATATAGTGCCTATTTTCGAATTGGTGGATACTCTGAAAGGGAAATTGGCCATCAAATTCTTCGACAGACCTTTTCTTTTAGAGCGTGTTGGGGAATTGAGAAAGGTTGAGAGTCGTGCCAACTTTGTAGCGACCAAGCAGCAAAGTGATGACCAAACAGTGGAAACCACTGACCGACCCTCAATGGGCCGCAATTTCGCCTTTTTTCAATCTTAAACGCAAGCGCAAACATGACCTGCGGCAGATAATTAACATTATTTTGTGGCTACTACGAACAGGTTGCCAGTGGCGTAATATACCCGAAGAGTGGCCTAACTGGCAAGCCGTTTATTACTACTTTGACCAGTGGAAGCAAGATGGCACCTTCGAGCGAATCAACGCAGCCTTGAATCAATTGGATCGAAAGCGAGTGGGTAGAGAAGACAATCCATCTGTTTTATGTATTGATGCACAGAGTGTTAAGTTAAATCCCATGATTTGCAAATACCGAGGTTTGGATGTCAACAAACGAGTCAATGGGCGCAAGCGAGAATTTGTTGTAGATACCGACGGCCGCTTGTGGGTGGTTGATGTGCATGCAGCTAATGAAGCAGAAGGCCCGGCGGCCGTTTCTCTAATCGGCACTATACTTTGGCGAGCTAGTGAACGGCTAGAGAAAATCTATGGCGATCAGGCTTACAATGGGGTATTTGCTCAGGCACTGGCTGAGTGGAGCATCGATTTCGAGAAAGCATCACGTCCCGAAACGGCCCGTGGTTTTGTGCCTGTGGCTAAGCGCTGGGTGGTCGAACGAAGCATTGCCTGGACTAATCGCACGGGCGACCCCGTTCTTCCGGCGGATCGCCAAGGATTATGAGTACACGCTATCTTCTTCGGTGAGTTGGCTGTATTTGGCCAATATTTATTGATGCGTGAATAGAGTTGTAATAGTCGTATCTTTTGGACACGATGGCAAGCTACAAACAAACCGAATACGAAGTCCTGCGTCGACGCTGTGCAGCCCTCCATCAACAAGGCTGGAAACAGGTCGCTATCGCTCAGGCTTTAGGCTTAACTCAAGGCTGGGTCAGTCGCACCCTGACCAAATATCGCCAACAGGGCCAGGATGCGCTGGCTTGGCGCAAACCAACCGGAGCGACCCCTAAACTAACCGATACCCAACTTGGCTCAACTGGTTGCGGAGTTGAATAAAGGGGCCGAGCAGCACGGCTTTCCAGGCCATATTTGGACCCGCCCCCGGGTCAATGAAGTCATTAAACGACTCTTTGGGGTCAGTTATGACCCTTCCCAGGTAGGCCGTTTGCTGAAAAAAGTGGGTTGGACCCGCCAGAAGCCGCAACCCAAAGCCCGCCAACAAGATCCTGAGCGGGTCCAGCAATGGCGGAACGACCGCTTGCCCGAACTTAAAAAAAGCCCAAACTGAAGGGCGTGTTATTCTATACGTGGACGAATCAGCTTGTTACTTGTTGCCCATGCTGGGGCTGACCTGGGCACCACGGGGCAAAACCCCCATCTTGCTGGAACAGGCGGGTCGGGATCATCTTAGTCTGATTGCCGCCATTGCGCCCAACGGCCGGATTTATGTAGCGGGTCAGGATCGCTCGTTCACGGGTGAAGATATCGTCTGGTTTCTGAGTAAGCTCTGTGGGCGTTATCGCAAGCGTGATTTGCTGGTGATTTGGGATGGCGCTTCCATTCATCGTAGTGAAGCAGTCAAAGCCTTCTTGAGAGCGAGACCTGGCCGAGTTCATTTAGAGTGTTTACCGGCTTATAGTCCGGAATTAAACCCCACTGAGTTGGTATGGAATCAACTCAAACAGCGGCTAAAAAACCGAGTATTTCTTACCTTGGCAGACCTAACGGAGGCTGTTTTAGAGCAAATCAGTCTATTGGAGAATGACCGAAAATTGGTGCAAGCTTTCTTCCACAAGAAGGAGATAGCATTCTTTACAGATTAATTCACGCATCAATAAATCATGCTTCAACGTATTTAATTACTTCGACAAATTTAATTCCCCAACACGCTCTAAGCAAATAAAAATAATGGAATAATAACCGACATTGGTCCAAGTTTTCTTTCGCAACAAGGAATAAACTTTCCTGTAATATTATTAATAGGTAATAATATCTATCCAATCACCTTACGTTGAACCTACATGCTTTTCAATTCTATTAGCTTCGCTATATTTTTGCCAATAGTATTTTTTTTATACTGGTTTCCGGCTAATAAAAATATAAAGCAACAAAATGTATTATTACTTATCTCGAGTTACTTTTTTTATTCTTGCTGGGATTGGCGTTTCTTATTTCTCTTACTGTTTTCTACCTTTCTAGACTATTACACTGGCATCAAAATGTCGGATTCTAGCAGTAATAAAGTTAAGAAAATCTGGTTTTGGTTAAGTATATCAATTAATATCGGCTTTCTAGGTATATTCAAATACTACAATTTTTTTGCAGTTTCCTTTTCTGAACTGCTTCTAAATTTAGGATTGCAAGTAAATGTAGTAACATTAAATCTCGTTTTACCTATTGGTATATCTTTTTATACCTTCCACGGGCTATCATATGTAATTGATATTTATAAGGGTCGTATTAATGAAGAACGCAACTTTATAGACTACGCTTTGTTTGTTAGCTTTTTTCCTTTGCTGGTTGCGGGGCCAATCGAAAGAGCAACTCATCTTTTGCCGCAAATACAAAAAGAGAGAATTTTTAACTATGCTAAATCAGTAGATGGTTTAAAGCAAATACTGTGGGGCTTATTTAAAAAAATAGTCATTGCTGATCAATGTGCTGGTTTAGCAAATCTAACTTTTAGTAATACAAACGATTACACTGGAAGTACGTTGCTTTTGGGGGCTATTTTTTTTGCTTTTCAAATATATGGAGATTTTTCTGGCTATTCTGACATTGCATTGGGAACTGCAAGGTTATTTGGGATTGAACTGTTGAGAAATTTTGCATTTCCCTATTTTTCAAGAGACATTGCTGAATTCTGGCGAAGATGGCATATTTCACTTTCTAGCTGGTTCCGAGATTATTTATATATTCCTTTAGGGGGTAGCAAGGGTGGAACATTTATGAAGATCAGGAATACTTTTATCATATTTTTGGTAAGTGGATTTTGGCATGGGGCTAATTGGACCTTTATTATCTGGGGATTTCTAAATGCGCTATATATAATGCCATCAATTATATTTAAAACCAATCGGGATTACCTTAATATTGTAGCCCAAGGTAAGTTTGTTCCATCAGTAAGTGAGATAATATCTATCGCCAAAACGTTTGGCCTGACAGTGTTTGCTTGGATTTTCTTTAGAGCTGAAAGTCTGGAGCATGCAATTAACTATATTTCAATTATTTTTTCGTCTTCTTTACTTACTGTACCTACAGAGCAAAAAAAAGTAATGTTCGTTTTACTATCAATTTTCATCCTTGTTGAGTGGTTGGGTAGAGAGCAACAGTATGCTATTGCGAGAATTGGATTAAATTGGCCCAAACCTGTTAGGTATTTTTTATATTATTCCTTGACTATCGCTATACTGTTCTTTATAAAAGAAGAACAACAAGAGTTTATATATTTTCAATTTTAAGATTATATCATAATGTGTAAGTTTATATTTAACTTAACTGTAGTCTCCACATTGGTTGGCTTAAGTTTCTTGATTTCTGGAGTGAAATTGGAAAGCAAAAAAAAACAAGATTATTTAGCAGCAATTATTGATAAACATAATTATTTAAAGAGTTATACTGGTAAAAGATTGATATTAGCTGGAGGCTCGAATCTAGCTTTTGGAATTGATAGTCCTTTAATCGAATCTAGCATGGGCATTCCAGCGATTAATTTAGGTTTACATGCTGGATTGGGTTTAGATTTTATAATAAATGAACTAAGTTCGGTCGTAAGAGACGGGGATATAGTTTTTTTATCAGTTGAGCTTTTTTTGGACAAAAACGGGGACTACAAAATGAAAAAAAAAATAACAGAATTTTTGCCGGAAGCGGAAAATTATTTTAATGTAATTTATTGTGACGAAATAAGCTATTGGTTTTTTGAGAATAAAATCAACATCTTCAATAATTTAAATTATATTATTTCTCCGTACAGAAAAAACAATATACGTGTAATTGATTCTATTGATATATATTCTCGAAAAAACTTTAACAAAAATGGCGATATGATTGGGCATTTTAATTTAAAAAGTTCAAAAAAACTATCGAAATATAGATTAGAATATAGATATTATGAAGGTATAGACAAACTAAATAGTTTTTATAAAACAGCTCAATCAAAAAATGTGAAAGTTTATTTTTTATATCCAAATTTTGTAGAATCACAATACATAGAATATAATGATGCAATTAAAAAATACACAATAGACTTAGAATCTGCTTTAAAAATTCCAATTATTAATAAGTCTGATACGTTTGTTTTAAATGATTCACTATTTTTTGACACAGCGTATCATTTAAATAAATCGGGTAGGGAAATCAGAACTAAGCGATTATTAAAGTATATTGAAAAATATGTCCCTCATAATTTAAATTCATCAATGAATTGATAGAACGAGGTCTCCGCTAGTAAACTGGATTACTCAAGCAGCCGATCCTCAATCTTTGAGCGGTCCAATAAACGGGGGACCTCACCTTGCCTATTTTTACACCTTACAGAGTTAGCATAGTTTGGAGTCATATGAATTGCCCACTTATATCCATAATAACAGTTGTTTACAATGCGTCTCTAACACTGGAGACTACAATACTGAGTGTGTTGGCACAAGAAAGAAGTTTGTTTGAGTATTGGATCATAGACGGTGGAAGCACAGATACATCACTAGATATTATTCGAAAGTACGAAGACAGACTAACTGGTTGGCTTAGTGAGCCGGACGGCGGCATTTATGATGCTATGAATAAAGGTATTGACCGGGCAAAAGGTAAATGGTTATACTTCCTTGGCGCTGATGATCAGTTAAGAGCTGATGTTGTGAAGAACGTTGCCCCTTATTTAGACAGTAAGTATGCTATTGTATTTGGGAGCGTTTCGTTTGATACAGGTCATACAATACAATCTTATCTAAACAGGGTAACGCTATTCCAGAATACATTGCATCACCAAAGTGCTTTTTATAGTTACACACTTTTCCGGGATTTTAGATATAATACGACTCTGAGAACAATAGCCGATTTTGAATTGAATCTATTGGCATACACTCGTAAATTACCTGTATGTGCAATTCCAGTCGAAATAGCTTTATGTCAATCAACTGGAGCGAGTAGTGACTGGGCATTAACAGTAGAAGAAACAAACATCGTGCGTCGGCAGTATGTAAAGCCTTCCTATCTGCAGCCTATATTATCGGGATTACTACATCTTTACTACGCTCAAAAACGTATTCGTCGCTGGCTTAATACAAATTATCTGAGATGATAGATGTATCCGAAATAGCAGCCTCCGTTGTCTTGTATAACAGCCCATTGTCGCGCTCGGCGGCTATAGAGACGTACAGAGTACAGGTCGATAGGCTCTATGTTGTTGATAATTCGGAAGGTGGAAAAACTGATTTAGCTCACTACTTGATTGGTCTACCCAACGTAGTCTACATCTCAAGCGAAAAGAATGAAGGTATTGCTTCGGCGCTGAACCGCGCTGCATCGAAAGCGATATCTGATGGCTATAGTTATTTGCTTACTATGGATGATGATACAGCGGTGCCGGAGAACTTGATTACTGCCATGACTTCATTTTTAAATGAATATGACAATGCTAGTCGAGTTGGTATACTGGCTGCATCGCATTCAGATGAAGATAGCACATTGTCAATTAAGCAATCTTACAAGAAAGTACTCTACACAATGACCTCTGGTAATCTGCTTAATCTAAATATTTATAGGCAGGTCGGTTTGTTCTGCAATGATTTTTTCATTGATCATGTAGATCATGATTATGGTCTACGAATTAATCAGGCACAGTTTGAAGTTATTGAGTTACCTGAATTAAAACTATTTCACCAACTGGGTGAGCGTAGGCAGATAAGATGGACAAATATGAAATACGTGTCACATGCACCAACAAGAGGATATTATTTTGTTCGCAATGGGCTTGTGCTGGCTCAGAAATACAAGTATGATTTTCCAGATTTTCACCGTAAAGTCTGGATTTTATTAATAAAGGAATTTTTCAAAGCTCTATTTTTTGAACCTCAAAAAGCCTATCGACTACGTTTACTATGGCAAGGAGTGGTTGATAAATGCGCTGGCCGATTTGGAAAGTTAGCAGAGTGAACAAAATCAGATATATGTCTATCAGTTTCGATTCATTACCTCAAATAGTAGCCTACTCGCTTTTTATAGGAGTTATATACTTCATACTTTACCGTAGGTATATATATTCTGTAATCGACCCACTTTTCATATTTGTGGTTACCTGTGTGTTTGGAAGTGTGCTTGTGATCGAAACCCTTGACGATCCAAAGCGAATTGTACATTACTTTATTTGTCAACTTTGTGTATTTATTGGTTTTGCCTGGGTTCAACAACGAACAGGCAATCCCGCTCTACAGGAATCGTCACAGAAAATTGATGTCTATTCAGACATTCTGTTTTTACGTTACTTAGTCTATGTGTTATTGGCTATTTACTTGGCTTCTAACCTGTTTCTTTTTTACAACAAGGGTTTTGCACTGCTGTCTGACACGCCTTCGAGCGATAAAGTTACCAATTATCAGGGTGGGTTTGGCTTGTTCAGAAAAATCAACTTGGCCATTGGAGGAGTAGCGAGTACAGGGCTAACATTTCTTTACTTGAATAAAATGCGTAAAGGTGATTTGGCATTATTGATTGTGATGATGCTTGTAGGGTCACTTGAGGGTTCAAAAGGGGCTTTGGTTCGGTACGTATTATGCTTTGGTATGTTTCTGTACCATCCTGCATTTCGGCACCGCCGTGATTTATTGAAACGGATTCAGCGCTTGGCTCCAATTGCGTTTGTCGGCGTATTCGGTGTATTTTTTACGGTGTTATTCAAGGAAAGCAGTAGTCCTGATGAAGCAATACTGGCGTTTGTACGTCGACTTTTGTATGGAGCCGATGTGATACTCTTTTATTATCACCCCGCCAATATCGATCACTTCGCCCAATTTTCAGTGTGGGATTATCCCTCTTATGTGTTCAACCCTATTTTAGGACTCTTTCGGTTGACTCCCTACCAGGAAGCCTTTGGCAATGTTATGGTTGAGAACGCCTTACCACCCGGAATAACACTCGACGTCATAGTGGGACCAAACTCTCCTTTCTATACTGAAGGGCAGATTTTTTTTGGCTACTACGGAGCTTTTCTGTATAGTTTTGCTATAGGGGTACTAACTAGTTATTTACGGACACTTTATTTTTCGCTAATTAAGTGTTCTGCTTTTTTTGTTGTGTTTATGAGTACGATTGCACTCTATTCGGTTTCTTTCCTAACAGACGTTAGGATGACTGTTAGTATGTTGTTTGATACCTCTTTATTTGTGCTTCCGATATACTTTGCCCTTTCTCTTTTGCTTCGTCATCGGGTTATAATCCATCGAATGCAATTTTCCTTACCCCCGTACAAGCAATAAGACATGGAGTGTGTTAGTGTATGCATGGCCACTTACAATGGAGAGCGATTTATTCGACAGCAACTACTCTCTATATTGTCGCAATTAAGCCTTAAAGATGAGGTAGTCATTTCTGACGACGGCTCAACAGACACCACGCTGGAGATCATCGACCAATTAGCTGATCAACGTATTAAGGTGAGTACTAATACGGGATATCCAGGGCCAATGGGCAATTTCGAACAAGCTATTATGAAAGCATCTCACAGTTTGATTCTGTTAGCCGACCAGGATGATATTTGGTTGCCAGATAAAGTAGACAAGATTCGAGAGCTCTTAAAGTCAAATGATCTGGTTCTCTCTGACTGTCAGGTAGTTAATGAGAAGGGTGTAGTTATCCATGAATCATTTTTCAGATATCGAGGCAGTAAGCCCGGTTTTTGGAACAACGTTTACAGAAACTCATACGTTGGTTGCTGCATGGCTTTTCGTAAAGAAA
Organism: uncultured Cytophagales bacterium; assembly: GCA_963782245.1. Lineage (GTDB taxonomy): Bacteria > Bacteroidota > Bacteroidia > Cytophagales > Spirosomataceae > Spirosoma. The sequence continues at coordinate 90,539 of CAWAJC010000016.1, read as the reverse complement.
TAACGGAATATATATTACCTTTTCCCCAAAGAGTACACATGCATGATTGGTGGATCGGTTTGCTGGTAGAATTAAAAGGGCATGTTTGTTTTTATCCAAAACCACTAATTCGCTATGTACGACATGGCAATAATGCATCACCTACCGGCGAGAAGGGGTATGGGATGATAGAACGCCTACGCAACAGATTCTTCTTGGTGGCGTGCGTAGTGGATCGATTATGGAGATAAAGTTGAATCTAATAGAATCAAGTTAAATGGTTTCAGTTGTCATTCCCACTTATAACGCTGCTGCGTACTTGCCTGCTTTGCTTAAGCGTTTGCGTGAGCAAACTATACCACACGAACTCATCCTAATCGACTCGGAATCTGATGAACCTACCCAGCAAGTGTTCAGAAACGAAAAAGTGGATATAGTTCGAATAAAAAAATCAGAGTTCAACCATGGTGCAACCCGTAATTTGGGTTTACAGCTTGCTCAATACGATAAAGTTATTTTTCTGACGCAGGATGCACTGCCAGCCTCAATAGACACGTTGCAGCAACTAGTGAAGGCACTCGACAGCCGTCAGGATGTTGCCATGGCTTATGGACGGCAACTACCGTATCCAGAAACAGGTGTGTTTGGGCAGTTTGCGCGGAAAAACAACTACCCCTCCGTTAGCTTAATCAAAACAAAAGAAATGATTCCGCAAATGGGCATAAAGACCTGCTCATGTTCAAACTCATTTGCAATCTACAAGAAACATGACCTGCTGGCTATTGGAGGTTTTCCCAGCGACACAATATTAGGCGAAGATGTGTCAGTAGCAGCCCGCTTTATCTTGCAGGGGAAAGCGGTAGCCTACACCGCAGAAGCAAAAGTATTTCACTCCCACGATTACACAATAGTTGAAGAGTTTAAACGATATTTTGACATTGGAGTTTTTCATCGAGAGCAAAATGCTATTTTAAAGGAATTTTCAAAAGCTGAGTCTGAAGGGTTCAGGTACGTCCTACAAGAATGGCGATACTTGCACCAAAACGGCCGTGCTTTTCTTATACCAGTTCAATTAGCGCATGTAGCCGCAAAATATATTGGATACAGACTGGGACGGATGGAGCATTTACTCTCCAACAAATTGAAAAGTCGGTTAAGTATGCATTCTAGATTCTGGACTACTTCTGCTATAAAAGGATTGGATCATTAACCAAAAAATCGCTTTGTAACTCAGCAAAACCACTGTAACTAACAGGTTCTCCTGTGCCACTTCCCATTACGCGGGGAGTAACGCTAACTGTGCCGATTCGATTAGCGAATGAAATGTTAATATGTAGACCAGTAATGTTCAAATAAGAAGGATTAGTGACACTTGAATCTAGAACAATAACAGTAGCTGAAGGGGCATCCATAGTTCCTATATTATTCTGATTGATAATAACTTGTCCCTGAAAGGTAAGAACTGCACTTCCTCCAGATCCATAACTGCCTGCCTGGATGATACCGTCTATCCAGACTCTATAATAGCCCCCTCTTCCATTTGGGGATGCAGTGTTGTCTGCCTGAGTAAATTGAAAAACGTTTGCAGTAGTAACGGCTCCATTGGAGCCTGCACCGATTACATTACTTGACAGCTGGCGGAGCTTTCCTGATTTCTTTTCGAAGGGTTTATACGTGTTAATTGCAATGTTATTTGACTTTTTCAGTAAGTTGGGCGAAATGATGAACTGATTATTAGGAATATCATAACAGGTTATTTCACTATTAAGAATTGAACCTGCAGCCTGCCGATTGGGGTCGCTGGCTGTAGCATGATATACAACAAATCGATTACTACGCTCACTTATAACTGGTAATGTTATTCTTAGTTTCAGCCCTTTTACTATACAACCTGTGAGATCAACTAGCTCTGTGGAAGGCGTGGTAACGTTGGCTGATACAACCTCAATATCATTTCCTTCAAAACCAGCATCTATAACCCGTAAAGGCCTTGAGTAAGACTCGATAGTAGCTTGTACTTTGAGATTTGTTGTATAATTTACACACAGAATAGCTGTTTCATTCGTTCCATTACTGGCTGATAAACGACCCAGATATCCTTGAAAACTAAGGCTATTTGTCCCTAGCAAAACCATTGCAGGCTGACGTTTTTCGTAGCCTTGTAAAGAAGTACCATTAATACTGGTAACACCCATAGAGCCAATACCTGATGCCAGTGTCTGAAATGAGCTAGTAATGGTATAATTTGTGCCAGATGCGCCCAGATTTGCTGCGTAGCTCATTATTAAAGGCGTGTTGGCTCTAATAGTACATTCATGAATATAAAATTCCTCACTGCGTACGTTTACAAGGCCAATTGATCCAAAGCCGCCATTTGCAGATGGCTGATCCACCATTTCAAAATAGCATTTTCGTATCCCACAATTTAAACCTCCATTATTTGTCAGAGCAAACAATACTCCTATAGTTGACCGATTTCCTCTGTCAGAAGTGATAAACGTAAAACCTTCACAACCTGACAACGATGATCCACTAAAGTCAAAAATTACCCCTCCAGTGTTTCCTAATATAATTGTATTTAGGTAAGGACCTCCATCGCCCACCATCCATAATCCATTTGTATTAGTAAGATTGATAGGTCCGCCTATGTAGTAATAGCCAGCTGGGAAGAAGATTGTAACTCTATAGCGAGCACTTGCCCCTCCTGATATACTTAAGTTTTTAGCAAAATCTACAGCCCTTTGTATGGCCGCACGGTCGTCTGTGAATCCATCTGCTACGGCACCAAATTGAGGGTCTTTGACATTAATCATTATGACAGGATTGTAATAATTTACGTGTTAGATAATTTTTGGTTTAAACGAGAAAGCAACACCAGTGCTTTCTTTTTTTAGAATAAGTTTATCAGGCGCTCATTTGCAGTATCAATTTACAACTACCTATCAACGACTGACATAGCGATAATTAAAACGCCGATCGGGTGCGCTGTCTCCATTTAGAAAAAAATCGGTCATGGTGTTTAATTGTTGAATATTATCCACCCAATGGAAATCTAACTTGACTTTGCCTGGCGTTTGTTTTAGTGTCTGTAAAGGTACGCTTAGTTCAAGTTCGCTGGCTTTATAACGGATAGGAACTGTTGCTACAGTGACCCAGCCCTTGCCAGACCATTTACTTACACTTGTCTTTCCCCCACTAGCTGTTTTATTGATCAGAAAATCATATCCTGACCAACCTGTTTTAGCTGATCGATCGGAGTCAACAAAGAGCAGCATCCAATTTTTACCGGTAGGAGCGGTAAGTTTTTGAGCAGTTTTGACGTAAAAATAAGCATTTTTTGTATCATGCGTTACACGACAGTATACTATATCATTACGACCCGTTTCGTTGATATAGTTTATTTTTCGATCAGCACGAAGCCAGTTGCGATGGGCAACGTCACCTAACGGATCAACAAAAATTGGTTTTACATCAGTCCACTCTGAGAACCGCCCATCCAACGTAATGGTACGGGCAGCACTTGCTGGTTCAGGAGAGGGGAGGCCTTTAAAACGACGAATATTAGCAACAAGCTGATAGTAATAGTTGTCCGTATAACCCCCTTTCATAGGCTCAATATCTCGGTTGTATTCTGCATTATACAGATCTACGAAAAATGTTTGCCCCGGTCTCATTGCTTTACCCATAAATTTACCCGGCTTGGTTCTAGTAGCAGAATCTGGCCGGTTGATAAAACGTTGAGCTACCCATTCATTCCATCCTGTAACGAACACAACAGACGGATTCACTTGCAAGGCGCGTTTCCATTGCTCATCGAAGTACAATCCCTGCTGTGTTTGCGAAGTTGTGCCCTGACGGTTTAAGGCTGCAACTCGACCTTGACGGGTGCTTTTGCCAATGTTGTTATCGTATGGATGGCTGGCAACGGCTACCGGAATCTCTTCGGGTACAGACGGGTTTGTGTCCCATCCATAATTCTGTGGCGTTCGGTCGAGCCATTGCCAATGATGTGGTTCATTGCGCGTGTTTGTCCAGGCCCAGCTATAACGCCACGTGAAAAAGTTTTGGATAGTTGCATCCTGTACTTCTCCCATTTTTCCCAGAATCAATGGCTTCCCTTGCCAGCGAAACCACAATTCTGCGTATTTATTCTGCGCATAGAATTGTTGGTATAAATTCGAAACTGTTTGACCGCTTTTTGTATAAGTTACGAAGCATATGTAAGGGGTCGGAATACCACTGTGCCGCATCGCTACGGATATTTTGCAGAGCTTTTCAACAACTGGCAAATAGGTATCCGCGTTGGTTGCATCAAAAAAAAGAATATCCACACCAGCAAGGGTCAGGAGCTGAAGATTACGACGAATGACCCAAGGATCGTCTGCCATAAAGTAACCTGCCTCCGGTTCACCCCACCAGTGCCAGGCGGTCTCTGGACCATATTTGGGGTTAGTTGGATTGGCTTTTGTTAAAGCGGTAATGTCATAAACAGCTTTATCCTGGTATTGACCGTGCAGTAAAAAATAGAAGACTCCTACGTACTTGTTGAACTTGTAATCGCCAGTACTGGCGTGTGTAGGGAGTGTTCTTCCTGCTCCGTCTGTAGCTACCCAGTTTGCGCTTATTGGTGGTAAAATGGGTGAACCAATGGTTTCTTGGATCGACAGTGGCACCGGATAGGAGTAAGGTAGGGGACTTAGAGAAAACAGCGTGATACAAAAAGCTATACTCAGAATTAGTATTATCAATCTCATGGAAGTATGTTCCTTACGTAAAAAGAGTAAAATCAGGTTTTCGTCGTTTTCCCTGCTTGTATAGAACTGTGAGGTGGTCCGGTTTAGCGGCACACTGAATTTGTCAGATTTGTAATGTATTCCTGCTCAAACTGTTCAGGGCTTCGATAGCCCAGCGACGAATGCTTTCTCTCCCGGTTATAATACACTTCAATATAATCGAAGATTTCTGTACGGCCATCTTCTACGTTCAAAAAGACACCGCCTTCTAGTAACTCCGCCTTTAGGCGGCTCCATAACGACTCGGCAAAAGCATTGTCGTAAGGATCGTCGGCCCGACTCATACTGGGCTTGATATGCCACAAACGCGCTAACTCTTTCAGTTCAGTTGATACATACTGGCCACCCCGATCCGAATGGACGATTAAGCCTTCAGCAGGTTGACGTAACTGTAAAGCGCGACGTAGTGGAACCACAACCAACTCGTCTTCCATCGTTTCACCTACTTGCCAGCCACTATTCTACGCGAAAATAAATCCATCCAGGTAGCCAAGTAGGCCCAATCGCCAGTGGCTAAAGGTAGATAGGTAATTGAGATGGTCCTATAAATCCGGACACGAAACTTATTTTAACTTCGTGTCAAATGGCAAAAAAATCAACTCCAAACCGAAAGTACACCGCAACGCGACCTCCCTGAATTCAAAGCTGATGTGCTCCGCCTGGTTGCCAACGGCGAGTCTATTCTCGCCGTAGCCAAAAAAATGGGCATCAGTGATAGCATCATCCATGCCTGGCGAGCGGTTGAAAAAAAGACGAAAGGGGGTGAAAAGCCAACTTCGGCTCTGGAAGAAGAAGTCGAATCGCTCCGTCGGCAACTCCGCCAAACGGAGTTAGAACGCGATATTTTAAAAAAAGCTGTCGCCATTTTCAGCCGCATGACCTGAGATTAATCTACCAATTTATCAAACAGGAAGAACCACATTTCGCAGTCAGACTACTGTGTAATACCCTGAAAGTCAGCAAAAGTAGCTACTACGAGTATCGGGCAGGAGTAACCTTTCAATCATCCATAGCCGAGCAGCAAATGACCAATAATGTGCAAGAAGTCTTCTGGGAAAACCGACGACGTTATGGCAGTCGACGCGTGCAGAAGGCCCTTCAAGAGCAAGGCATTGAAGTCGGTCGACACCAGGTCAGACGGCTGATGAAGCAGCAAAATTGGCAGGCCATCCAGCCGCGCAGTTTTGTTCCCCGTACCACCGATTCAAGCCACGGACTACGAGCCTGTCCGAATCTGCTGCTTGAACTGGGCCAACCAGTCCGGCCCGATCAGGCTTGGGTAAGCGATATTACGTATCTGCCATTGGTAGGCGGTGGTTGGGCTTATTTAGCCAGTTGGCTAGAGTGGTCCGCCACCGCGGCTATATTCACGTCGGATTGTCGGCTGGTGTGTCGATGTGACAATGGAAGAGAGCTTGATTATCAGGGCTTTTGATCAAGCAATCACATTGCGTCGCCCACAGCCAGGCTTGATTACTCATTCGGATCAAGGTGGGCAGTATTTTGGTAAAACCTTTAGAAAGAGGCTCGACAAATGGAAGTGTGAGCAAAGTATGGCCGAAAAAGAAAACCCCTACCAGAATGCTCACGCCGAGTCTTTATGGAGCCGGTTAAAGGCAGAACTTCTGGAGGATGGGTGCTTTGAAAGCGTACAAGACGCTCATGATGAGTTATTTAACTACATCGAGGGCTACTATAAAATTCGGCGCATACACTCCTCTTTAGGGTATCTGTCACCGATCAACTTTGAAAAACAGTATTACCAAGCTAATTTCACTCATAACTCTCAATCACAAGTGTCCGGCTAAACCGACCCACCTCAGATGACATGTGAAGAAGGAGGGCATCTTATCTACGGACAGTAAATAAATGGAGGCCTTTTACTGGAAACTTAAGTTGATTCAGCTTATTATTGTAGGGAGAATCTCTGGCCTACTTTTTGTTGCAACACAATCACTAACAAATATTTACAATTATGAAGAAAGTATTACTCGGTTTGACACTAGGAGGGGTACTGACAGCGATAGGGGCGCTGGGCCAAACCAACTACGTATCAACTACTCCCTCATCAGCTACGCCTGGTTCGGATAACACTTTAGTTGGCGTGGGAGCAGGAAATCTCAACATGAGTGGAGCTAGTAACCTGTTCATAGGCCGGGGTACTGGTATTCAAAACATGGCAGGCACCAAAAACGCCTTTGTTGGTGCTTCAGCTGGAAATCAAAACACTTCTGGTCAAAACAACTCTTTTTTGGGATTTGAGGCTGGATTCAGCAATTCTGGTGGTAACAGCAACACGTTCATCGGTTCTGGTGCCGGCCGTACCAACAACGCAGGCTTCAACAATACATTTACTGGCTACCAAGCTGGCTTTGGCAATACAGGAGGCAGCTATAATGCTTTTTTCGGAAGTGGAGCGGGGTTCGGCAATACATCAGGTGCTAACAATACCTTTATGGGTGCCGATGCAGGTGGAAGCAATAATGCTGGCTCGAATAATACGTATTTAGGATCATTATCTGGCTCGTCTAGTGGGGCAGCCGCGCAGAATACGTTTGTAGGGGCTGAATCAGGTAAAACGAACACTGGAAACGCCAATACGTTCCTTGGCTATCAGGCCGGTCAAAATAACCAGGGAGGGGGCTTCAACGTATTTGTCGGTGCTTCTGCAGGAGCAAACAACACAACTGGGATTGGTAATCTTTTTTTAGGCCAACAGGCTGGATTCAATAACAGTAATGGTAATTACAATCTGTTTATGGGTAACAGTTCTGGAAGTGGAACGACAGCCGGAGTAGGTAACACAGCCATCGGTGATGGAGCTCTATTACGTAATTCGATTGGTATACATAACGCTGCCATAGGTCGGTATGCCGGGGTCGAGAGTAGAGGAGATGAAAACGTATTTATTGGGTTTGCTGCGGACGTGACGCCAGGCACTCCTAATCTGACCAACGTCACTGCTATCGGAGCACGTGCTCGGGTCAGTTTAAGCAATAGTATCGTATTAGGGGCTGGTGCCAACGTTGGCATCGGCACATCTGCGCCCGCCAACAAATTGGAACTTGTGAGCAGCACTAACAACACATCTGGACTGCGCCTGACGAATCTAAAATCGAGTAGTCCTGCTACAGTTCTCAGTACAAACAAGTTTCTGACCGTTGATGCCAATGGGGATGTAATTCTTGGCAGTACAAACGGTTCTGCACGGGTAGGGGCTACCGAAGGAGCTGGCTGGGAGCTTGCAGGAGATAACCTGAAAAACACGAATGCAGGCGGTGTGCTCATTGGCGATGTCGCTAAAACACCCGCTGGGTATCAGCTATATGTAGCGGACGGTATACTGACAGAGAAAGTAAAAGTAGCGGTTAAAAATACGGCTGCCTGGTCGGACAAGGTGTTTGACGAAGGGTATAAGTTACGGAGTCTGGGAGAGGTAGAGTCGTACATCAATCAGAAGAAGCACCTGCCAGGTGTACCGTCTGCCGAAGAGGTTGTGAAAGAAGGCGTAGATGTGGGGCAGATGCAGGCCAAACTGCTGGAAAAAGTAGAAGAACTGACGCTTTACGTAATTGAATTAAAGAAGCAGAACGAGTCACTCAAAAAGAAAAGCGTAGAACTGGAGCAGCGAGTCAATAAACTTCAACCAAAAGCCCGTAAATAATATGCGACTCTTATTCCTATTTATGGGATGCTGCCTCTACATTGACTTGTCTGGCGCAGCAACCGCAACGAACAGTACGTATTCAGCTTAGCTATGAGAACTCAGAGCAACGTCTGGAGCAGGCTGTTGAAACGATTGTAGCTACCAGTAGAGTTGGCAAAGACTGCCACTGTTGAGTATCGGGCGGGTCAGTCAGTAACGATGCTACCCGGTTTTGAAGCGCAGAATGGCAGTACATTTCTGGCGCAGGTAAAAGAGGTTCAGGTAAATGGAGAGCCTTCGCTGCAACTTGCCGCGTTTCCCAATCCATTTGAACAATCAACGACCATTAAGTACTTTTTGCCCGCCAACGGTAAAGTGAACTTGTGGGTTACCGACGCGCAGGGTAAAGTAGTTGGGCAATTGTTGCGGGATGAAGACCAATCAGCCGGTGAGCACAATATGGAGTGGACACCCGCTTCCCTGTCTGACGGGATATACATTCCTATCATAGAAGTTAATCAACAGCGGGCTGTTAGCCGGATCGTGAAGAAATAATCAAGAACCGACACGACATACAATGGAAAAGACCCGAGCTATGAACGGGTCTTTTTTACGTTATTGCGGGGTGTTTCGCCAGATGTATTCTGGAAAGCAAATAAATTCATAGTAGAATTGACGGTCGGCATCATTATTGTCACCGCGTTCATTCACATTATACCCGACAGTCAATGCATACTTGCTTAAAGTCAGGTCTTTTAAACGTATTGTTTTTTTTTGTCATCATCCCTCCCGGTTTACTGGCTCAGCCAATTCGTAAGCCTACTCAATATACTGCCGAAGCAGGCAGTTACTTATCTACCTCCGTTGAAACACCATTCTGGCTACGGGCCAATCAGTACGGTATTGTTCCGAACCGTTCTCCTGCATTAACCCTTCGCGCGGGCCTATACAGCGATTATGATAGCAGCAGGTATGGTGCCGGACGGTGGCGGAACGCAAAGTTTGATTTTGGTTATGGGTTGACAGTTGTGGGCAACACAACAAAGAACTTGCTGCCGCATGAAAAAAGTGTGTTGTTGCCGGAAGCGTACGTAAAAGTGCGTCGGGGTATTTTTGAAGTGTACATTGGACGCCGACGCGAACTGTTTGGATTGGCTGATTCTACGCTGTCAACGGGTTCATATGCCTGGTCGGGTAACGCGATGCCGGTTCCTAAAATACAAATCGCCATCCCGAATTTCACGCCTATTGGTTTCACAAAAGGATGGGTGGCTATTCAGGGGACATTTGCTCACGGTTATCTGGATGCGGATGGCTATATCAGAAATACCATGCTTCATCAGAAATCGCTTTACCTGCGGTTGGGAAGGCAACGCGATGTGGTTCGTTTATATGGAGGGCTGAATCATCAGGCTGTTTGGGGAGGGCAGGCTACTGATCCGACTGGTATACCGGGGACACTACCCATTGGTGGTAAGTTGCCTAATGGTCTGGTTAACTATTTTTATGTGCTGTACTACCCTCAACTACGGACGGACTGATACGCAACAGTACTCATTTTTTGATTTGACCAACCGGGTCGGGAATCACCTGGGTTCCATTGATATGGCTGTGGAAGTTGATTTGGTACGACATGTGTTATATCTGTACAGACAAAATCTATACGAGGATGGGTCACTATTTTATTTGCTGAACATTGCTGATGGATTGAACGGCGTTCGACTGCGACGAAATAACCCTAAGGCAATTGTCCGTGACATTTTATTTGAATTCCTGAATACAACCAGTCAGGGGGGGGATGTATTTATATTCGATGACCCCAACCGTCGGGGTAAGGATGAATATTTTAACCATCAACAATACCGTGATGGCTGGGCTTACCGAAAACATACCATCGGAACGCCTTTTATTGCACCGGCTATTGGGCCCCAGGGCCAATACCCATACGGCACTTTTACCGCAAATAACCGGGTATATGTGTTCCATGCTGGATTGGCAGGGAGTTTACCGATACGCTGGCGTAGTTTATCCGGCCCGATAACCTACCAAACCAAATTTTCGTTTAGTCGTAATCTGGGCACGTATGATAATCCGTATCGATTGATTCGAGATCAGTTTTCTGCTTATGCGAATTTAGTTGTTCCCTTGTCAGTGTTGGGGGGGCTGCAATGTACAGCAAGTGTTGCTACTGATACTGGCACACTTTATTCCAATAGTGTCGGCACGTTCTTTAGTGTAAAGAAGACTTGGTATTCAAGCGTGTCCAATTAGTTTAGTGAAATAAGATCCCAATATATTGTATTTTTTTAAGAACTTATTTGTGTTTAATTTGCGTCCCGGTTCGGCTAACCGTTAGATAATATTCACGTTATACCCTAAAATATAACTAGTAATTTAGCAAATGTAGCTGGTGATCCTGTTGCCAAATTCTTGTTGAGAAAAAGTTGAGAGGTATGAGGCATCGTTATTCTATACTGTTCTTTCCGCTCCACGTAATCATTGATTTCCTGAGCCTCAATACAGCATTTGTGAGTGCTTACTGGCTCAAGTTTGATGCACTTGATGCCGTTTCTGAAGCACCTTACTCTGCGCTTTGGTGGATTTTTAATATAATATGGCTGGTTGAGATATTAATTCTGAAACCGTACGTATACCCCCGTCAGCTGTTCAAATCCGGCCACCTAATCAAACAGTTGTTTCTGCTGGTATTCATCCATATTGCAATTATCGCAGTATATTGGATTATTATCCAGGGGTATTATTACTCAAGAGAGCACCTTTTTATCACATACGCTCTATTTCTTTCATTCGGTATCGTTTTTCGGATTGGCGGTGTCGCTTTTCTAAGAGCCTATCGGGCCAGGGGATATAATAATCGACGATACATCATTGTAGGGTACGGTAAACTGGCTAATACCATCCGGGCCTTTTACGATGCTCATCCCGAAATGGGCTTTCATTTCTGTGGTTATTTTGATGAACCAACCACCGAAAATGTCGGCTTGCTTCAGGGAGGATATGAGTCTCTTCTGGAATATATTGGAAATAACCGAATTGACTGCGTGTACTGTTGTATGCCCTACATGGACAATCAGCGGTTGAAGTATGCCGTCGACAACGCCGGGGTTGCTGATTATCAGGTGAAAATCCTAGTCGATTTCAGAGGATTCCTGGCCCGTGGTACATCCGTAGAGTACCACGATTTTCTGCCAGTGTTGAATTTGTCATCGCAAATGCTGGCTGATTTACAGATCGATGTTCTCAAGCGTTCTTTCGACATCCTGTTCTCGGTGGCAGCTCTTGGATTGGGTATGCCACTGTTTGTTATTTTAGCCATAGCGACACGGTTGACTTCCGCTGGTCCTATTCTTTATGCGCAGGAGCGTATAGGACGGGAAGGTAAACCGTTTAACATATACAAGTTCCGGAGTATGTATGTGGATGCTGAAAAATCAGGCCCCCTCTTATCCGGTGGCTTGCTCGATAGTCGTATTACTCCCTGGGGGCGCTTTATGCGTCAAACCCGACTAGACGAAATGCCTCAATTTTATAACGTACTCATTGGGGATATGTCAGTAGTAGGTCCCAGGCCGGAGCGGCAGCATTTTATTGATCAGATTGTGGAGATTGCTCCTGAGTACCGTTCTCTATTGAAAGTAAAGCCAGGCATAACGTCCATTGGCCAAATCAAGTACGGGTACGCAGCCAGCATCGAAGAAATGGTGCAACGACTGCGCTATGACCTGCTGTATCCTAAACGCCGTTCCTTTTTATTTGATATGTGGATCATTGCCCAAACACTGAGGGTTATGGCCCAGGGGCGTGGTAAGTAGTTGAGCTGCCTCTCCATCCGTATAACCGGCTTACTATATGAGGGTTCTTCTGGCATGTGCTTGCTACAGCGCACTGATTTTCCCAAATTGCTCATCTGTCAACGCCCAGCGTATAAATCAGTACAGTATACAAACCGGGGCCTTGTTTTCCTCAGACCAGACACCTTTCTGGCTACGTGCCAACCAATACGGAATTGTTCCGGTAAATGGCCCAGCTGTACAACTAAATGCCAAATTGTATGCCGGGTATAAAGCAACGGATAGTGCCGGACATAAATCTATTGTAGATTGGGGGTACGGATTTAGTATTGTCACGAATATAGGGGCAACAAATCAGTTTATCATACCTGAAGCATACGTAAAAGGGCGTTTGGGCGCTTTCGAGATCTACGCTGGTCGTCGAAAAGAAATCATCGGTCTTGTCGACACTCTTCTCACGAGTGGTTCCTATATCTGGTCTGGAAACGCGTTGCCATTCCCCAAAATCCAGGTTGCCTTACCGACTTTCACGCCTATACCTTACACAAAAGGGCTTATAGCTATAATGGGTACTTTTGCGCACGGTTGGTTCGAAAACGCTAATCGTTTGGTAAAAGGCTCTTATCTGCATCAATCATCTTTCTATGGCAGGCTGGGTAAACCGTCATGGCGCGTAAAACTATATGGCGGTGCTAATCATCAGGTGATGTGGGCCGGACGTTCCGATTATCTGGACCCTACAATAATAGCTACCAGCGGTCAACTCCCATCCGGCATCAAATATTTTCCCGCCGTTGTATTGGGAACTCAAAATCCTTTTCCTAACGATCAGAATATTCAGACAATCAGCCGATTTGAGGAAAATCGTATTGGTAACCATCTCGGATCAATTGATTTAGCGGCTGAGGTCAATTTAAACCAATGGAATTTATTCGCTTATCGGCAATTCGTTTATGATGACGGCTCGCTGTTCTACGGCACAAACCTGGACGATGGACTGAATGGCTTACGTATAAGAAACAACCACCAACCCGACAAGTCCGCATTTTTTCTACGCCAGGTCACGGTAGAATATCTTTTTACCGGCAGCCAGGGGGGAGAGGTATTTATTCTTGAGGATCCCCAACGACGGGGCCGTGACGATTATTTTAATAATAGCCAGTATCTCGATGGCTGGACTTATTTTGGGCGCACTATCGGCACGCCTTTTCTCACACCCCTACAAGAGGTAAGCGCATCCTTGCCCCCCCGCTATGGTATAGCAAACAACCGGGTAAGTGCATATTATTTTGGTTTAAGTGCATTGGTTTTCAACAAACTCGATGTCATATCCCGGCTGGCATTTAGTCGTAACGCCGGGACATATGCGGTTCACTATCTTCGGATTCCTGGTCAGTTTTCAGGTCTGATAACAGCATCAATGCCTATAAGTCTGTTTGGCGGAGCCGTGTTGAGTGGGTCTCTTGCTGTAGACTCTGGTGGATTATTGCCCAATAGTGTGGGAGGGTACATTAGCCTGCGCAAAATAGGGATCATTAGCAGGAAGCGCCCAACTGTAAATTCCTCAGGCAAGTATTTTTGATTAACAGTACATACTTGTTTTCTTTGCAACTAGTAAAGAATTGTAATTTAATTTTTGCGTAAAATTGACTGGTATTTTTTTGTAAATACTAATTTTGCCGTAATCGGGTTGCTATAATAATCGTACAATTAAAAGGCGTGAGAATGGTGCGGGAAGGAACAAAGTGGAGTTGGTTGATAATTATAGTTTTAGTGGGAGCTGGAATTTCCTGCGGCCAGGACGCTCAGAAAAAATTAAACCAGTCGACCCAGAACATGCGCACGTGTGCCGATGGTCAGACGCTTACTCAAACTGAACAGAATAAAGTCAGGCAACAAATACGGGCAGATGAAAAAACCCGGCAAATTGAAGAAATATTCCGGCAGAAAGTAAGGAGTGGTCTTAACGGAAATGTATTGGTTGCTCAAAAAGGAATAGTGCTGTACAAGAATTGTTTTGGGTTGGGCCATTTTGAAAGAAGCCAGCGTGATACGCTGGTTGACGATTCAAAATTTCAGTTAGCCTCGCTCTCCAAAACGTTTACAGCCGTTGGCACCCTAAAACTTATCCAGGCTGGAAAGCTAAGTTTTGAGGATACTATTCAAAAATTCTACCCCGATTTTCCCTATCATGGCATCACCGTTCGCGAACTACTAAGCCATCGTAGCGGCTTGCCAAATTATCAGTATGCGTTTGATGACAGCATGAAGGTCAACTTCTATAAGAAAGAAAAACCGTACCCATCCAACGCCACAATTATGCACTGGTTTGCCACGGTAAAACCAACCCCTAAGGCTTATAACATTCCGGGTCGTGGCTTTAGCTATAGTAACACAAACTACATGGTTCTGGCCTCTATTATCGAAAAGGTGAGCGGGCAAAGCTACGAATCGTTTGTTCACCGGAATATTTTTGAGCCACTGGGCATGCACCAAACTTTTGTGGCCACCACTAAGAATGATTCAATTAATCATCACCGTACGGCTGGCTATCAGTGGAACCGGCGAATTCCTAAAGATTATTACGATGACGTAGTTGGTGATAAAGGAATTTATTCCACTACCGGTGATTTATTTCGCTGGTATCGAGCCTTGAATGGGGATTGCCTGTTACCGAAAAAGATGCTGGCCGAGGCCTTTGTTCCTCGCAGCTTCGAGCGAAAAAGCACCAAAAATTACGGGTACGGGTTTCGGATGATGCTAAATGAGACTAACCAACCCGAATATATTTATCACTCCGGTTGGTGGAAAGGATATAATACCATGTTCTGGTTCAGTCCCAAAGATGAGTACGTGATTATTATTCTCGGAAATCGCTACAACACAACGGTTTACCGCGTTAAAGAATTGATTGATATATTACACGGAAACTCCACGGATCAATCATCAGGAACGGATACTGAAGCAGAAATATGAGTAGGGCCGACTAACCAGTCGGCTTTTCCATTTCGGTACTATTTCCGACATTAAGCAATCATTTCCCATGCGGCTTTTTCTACTAACTATATCGCTTATAATTACTTTGTCCGAAATTGCCCTTTCTCAGGAAGTGATTAACCTCTGGCCAGATAATGCCATTCCCAACGCAATTTCTGGGGTCAGAATTATGGAAAAGTCTGAGACGGATGCGAATGGTATTCTGCGGATCAGCAATGTATCTGTACCCACCATAACGGCGTATTTACCTGCGAAAGTGAAAATGACTGGTGCAGCCGTTATGATTTGCCCTGGGGGTGGATATGGTATTCTGGCCGCTAGCCACGAAGGCTCCGATGTAGCTCGTTGGTTCAATGATATGGGCGTGGCTGCTTTCGTACTGAAATACCGATTGCCAAAACCTGAGATTATGACCAATCAACAAGAGGTTCCCCTGATGGACGCTATGCAGGGAATGACGCTAATTCGGCAGAACGCGGATAAATATGGCATCGACCCTGCTAAAATTGGCGTAATGGGTTTCTCGGCAGGCGGGCATTTAGCATCAACGCTGGCAACCCATTACCACCTCGACGCTAAAACCAGTGAGATTGCAAAGCCCAATTTTGCTATTTTGCTTTATCCAGTTATAACATTTGGTGAAAAAGCACATGCCGGTTCCCGAAACAATTTACTAGGTAAGCTGGCTGCTTCGCCCGAAATGGTTGCTTACTATTCTAATGAATTACAGGTAACAAGTCAGACTCCACCTACTTTTTTGGTTCATGCAGAAAATGACAAAGCTGTTCCGGTAGAGAACAGCATTGGTTTTTACCTGGCTTGTCTAAAAAATTCTGTTCCGGCTGAAATGCATTTATACCCAACCGGAGGACATGGGTTCGGCCTGCGCACTGCGCAGTTTGGTTCGCTTAATACCTGGCCGGAAGCCTGCAAAGCGTGGTTGACCGCTTTGACTGTTGCCAAACCGTAACTATTGGCTGTCCGTTTGCTTATAGAAAACCTCCCGGATCGCGATCGCGTGATCCGGGAGGTTATTTTGTCGGTTGGGAAATCATTCGCCAAACAGACGTAACGCGTTAAGTGAGGTTAGCTGGCCAGGAAATCGACCGCTTGCTTCAATGTGCGCTCATTGTGGGTCTCAGGGTCTGTGTACGACCGTTCGCCAACTTCTATAGTTAGTTCTTTTCCGATGAGTTGTTTGGTGTCAAGTTCCTTATTGGCTTCAGCCTGAATACCTACCCGATCAAACAAGCTTATGATGGCTGGCATACCGGCAGGCGACTGATAAAACCGGTGTGACACGTACCCCTCATCATTCTCAAACCGGACGGCGAAGAAAGGAATACCCTTGTATTCACTTGCCCCCTCTTCAATATCAGTAATGGTTACCTGTTGCCGACCATCGGGTAGCAATGCCTTATCCTGTCCTTTTTCTACTGCAATTTTCATAACGATAATTTTATGTTTTATCTGTAGTATAAAAACTGGCTATGAAAGAGTTTGTTTCTAAAAAAGGGTGTTATTAACGAAAAATTTCTAGACCGTTATCTCTTTGAGAGTGAAAATTATTTTCCTTTGTATTTTACATATATTATAAGGTCTTGCCAATAAAACAGTTCAACCCGTTATCAGTGCCCTGACAGGGCACTGATAACGGGTTGAGTCATGCGTATGGTTGGGTTATTTATCGTTTAAAATCAGCGGAACACTTCCACGCCCACTCATGATAACGATTTTAGCATTGGGTGAGGCTGCCAATTCCTTCTGTGCTTTAATTTGCTCATACTGCAACTGCTTATCGCTCAAGCCTGTCGATAATATCTTCTGATAATCGGCAATTCCCTGGGCTTCAACCCGTTTTCTTTCGGCTTCCTGTCGTTCCTTCTGCAATACGAACTGCATCTTCTGAGCATCCTGCTCGGCATTGATTTTCGATTCAATCGTTTTTTTGACCGATGTAGGCAAGTCAATATTCCGAATCAATAACTGCTCTAGCAATAATCCACGCTGCTTGAAGTCAGCCTCAATCGTCTTGTAGATACGGGCCTGAAACTCATCTCGGCGGGTTGAGTACAAAGCAACAGCATCGTAATAAACGGCATTGTCCCGGATGCGGGTACGCGTAATGGGCCGCACGATCTTATCCATGTAGTCAACACCAATCTGACGGTAAATCTTCGGCGCATCTGCCGGAATGAGCCGGTAAAGTACAGTAAGGTCAATCACTACTTCCAGACCATCGGCAGTAAGTACCCGAATGGCGTCGTCGCCCTGCTTCTGACCTTCGTCGCGTGAGGCCGACATGGTATAGTTCTGCGTTTTTACATCAAACTCCGATACTTCGGCCAGTGGATTGACGAAATTAAGGCCTGCATTCAACGTCACGCTCACTCACATTGCCAAAAAGAGAAATAACACCCACCTGTCCGGCATCAATTTGCCGAATACCAGAGTTAAGAGCCCCCAGCACAATCATAATAACACCAACCACTTTAACAGGCCTGGAAAAGTGAGCGATAGCCAGGGCGGGAGTGTTAATTGCGAAATCCGGCAACCAACACCAGAATACCAAGAATGATAAGAAACATTGTATTAAGGATATAAGCCGTCTAAATGAGACAGCCTTGAGTGAAAATAATAACGGGAAGGCCATAACCTATTGGTAGTCAGTCTACACTTTTTGGGAGACAAGGACCCAATACTGGTTATAGAACTAACCAAATATAACCAAAAGCCAGAGGGGGAAAAATGGTATTTGGAAGAACGGATACTGGATTAGCCAATCGGCTGGGAAGAAGGATAACAAAAAAAGGCATCCGGTAAACAACCAGATGCCTTTCTCGACCACACTGTATAACCCTTCAGTAGATTATCGTGAAGTTTTTGTACTCTTTTTCTTGTCTTTAGGCGATGCTGCTTCCGGCGTTGCCGCGGTAGAGGCCTCTTTCTGCGAAACAACTTCTCCTTTCAGGTATAAAACCGTTTGGCCTGCCTCGGCATTGCTCGTTACCGTTACTGATTTGTTGAAAGGACCAGCTGCTGCGGCATTATAGGTGGCCGATACAGTCCCCGTCTTTCCCGGCATAACCGGTTCACGTGACCAGCTTGGCTTGGTACAACCGCAAGATGCCTGAGCATCATTGATAACTACTGGGTCCGAACCCGAATTCTTGAATTCGAATACGTACGTTACCGGCTTACCCTGCTCAACTTTGCCAAAATCGTGCGTTTCCTTCGCGAATTTCAGCACTCCCTTCTGGGCGTAGCCAACTGCAACGAACACAAACAAAGCTACGAAAAGTGAAAAAATCTTTTTCATTGTACTAAACGGAATTATGATTTGGTTATTAAAATACTAAGCCTTGTAACGTTAGCTGGTAGCAAACATTCTGCCAGAATATACGCTGCAAGCTGTCATTCGGTTAACAAAGAAACAGATAAAATCGTTTTTTTGAAAGCTGACTTGTTTTATCTTACTTTACTTTCGCTTGGTAATCGGTAAACTGTATTGCCAGCTTCTTCATCGACAAATTAATTAATAGACGATTTCAATCCGTATCCCTGTTTTGATAGCAAACGAACAACTCCGCTCGACTGATATTTTAAGTCGTGAAAAAATCCTTTCAGATTACCGAATGGCTTGCGAAAGCCGACAGGTTAGTCTGCTGGGTCGGCGCGATGTGATGGGAGGCCGGGCTAAATTTGGTATATTCGGCGATGGTAAGGAACTCGCGCAACTAGCAGCCGCACGGTTCTTCGACCGGGGTGATTTTCGCTCAGGGTACTACCGCGATCAAACTTTTGTGGCAGCTTTGGGCGAACTTACGCTGGCGGGAATTTTTTGCCCAACTCTACGCCCATACCGACCTGGAAGCCGACCCCAACACGGCTGGCCGCTCCATGAATGGCCACTTTGCTACCCGTTGGCTCGATGAGCAGGGACTATGGCGTAACCAGACCGAGCTTTATAACTCCGTTTGTGATATCTCGCCCACGGCCGGGCAGATTCCCCGGTCGCTGGGGCTGGCTTATGCATCCAAACTTTTTCGCAATAACCCTGATCTGAGCGAACTGACTAATTTTTCGCACAACGGCAACGAAATTGTTTTTGCCAACATTGGCGATGCGTCGACTTCGCAGGGTATGTTCTGGGAAACCATGAATGCCGCTGGTGTATTGCAGGTGCCGTTGCTGATGTCGGTTTGGGACGATGGCTATGGGATATCTGTTCCGATTGAATACCAGACCGTTAAAGGGAGTATATCGAAAGCACTGGCTGGTTTTCAGCGAGATGATTCCAGTCAGGGTAGCCGTGAGAAAGGGCTGGAAATATTTACGGTAAAGGGCTGGGATTATGTAGCGTCTCCTGGAAACGTATCAACAGGCTGCTGCACGTCTGCCGTGACGGAACAGGTACCGGTGCTGGTTCATGTGCAGGAACTTACTCAGCCGCAGGGGCACTCGACTTCCGGTTCGCACGAACGGTATAAGTCTAAAGAACGGCTGGCCTGGGAAGCCGAGCATGATTGTAATCGGATTTTTCGACTGTGGATTCTGGAAAATGGCTATGCCACTAACGAAGAGCTGGAATCCATTGAAGCGGAAGCCAAACAACGGCCAAAAAAGCCCGTCTTGACGCCTGGAAAGCTTTTCAGGCATCCATGAAAGCCGACTTCGATGAGTGCTTGACTTGCTTCAGCAGGCGGCCCGTCATAATGGCAAAGTCGGCCGACTTGATGGCCATTCGGGAAGAATTGCGCAAAGAATTTTCACCCATCCGTCGGGATGCCGTTTCGGCTGTACGAAAAGCCTTGCGGCTTCTGCGAACCGATTCGGGTACTGGGACGTCAACGATTGCGCGCCTGGCTTGAGCGTACCAATGCCGAAAATGAAGATCGATTTAGCTCGCATCTGTACAGTGAGTCGCCTGAGTCGCCAATGCTGGTAGAAGGAAGTCCAGCACAGTTTACTGACGAAAGTCCGGTGCTGGATGGCTATCTGTTACTACAGCGGTATTTTGATAGTCTGTTTGCCCGCGACCCTCGTGTAGTAGCTCTGGGTGAGGATGTTGGTTTGATTGGCGACGTAAATCAGGGATTTGCCGGATTGCAGGAGAAATTCGGCGAGATACGTATCACCGATACGGGCATTCGCGAAACCACGATTATTGGGCAGGGGATTGGTATGGCCATGCGGGGTCTGCGCCCAATTGTTGAAATTCAGTATTTCGACTATGTATATTACGCATTAGCCACGCTTAACGGACGATCTGGCTACGCTACTCTATCGCACCAAAGGCGGACAGAAAGCGCCACTTATTGTTCGAACGCGGGGTCATCGGCTGGAAGGTATCTGGCATTCAGGTTCACCATTGGGGACTATGCTGGGTAGCCTGCGGGGTCTACATGTGCTGGTGCCGCGCAATATGACCCAGGCGGCTGGTTTTTATAACACGCTCATCAAAGGAGATGATCCTGCGCTGTTGATTGAATCGCTGAACGGGTATCGTCTTAAAGAAATTATTACCGGATAATCTGACTGAGTTTTGTGTGCCGCTGGGCGTGCCGGAAACGTTACGTACAGGCGCTGACCTAACGATTGTAACCTACGGTTCCATGTGTCGGATTGTTATGGAAGCCGCCAGTCAGCTGGCACAGATGGGTATTAGTGTCGAGGTGATTGATGTACAGACGCTTCTTCCGTTCGATGTGCATCACCTGATCGCCAAATCTATTAAAAAGACAAATCGGGTGCTATTTACTGACGAAGATGTTCCGGGTGGCGCATCGGCCTATATGATGCAGCAGGTACTTGAGGAGCAGGAGGTGTATCGTTATCTGGATTCTGCTCCGCGCACCCTGTCGGCCAAAGCACACCGTCCTCCTTATGGCTCCGACGGGGATTATTTCTCGAAGCCCAATGTTGACGATGTTATCGAGGCTGTGTACGCACTGATGAACGAAGCCGATCCGGCGCGCTTTCCTGGAATTTAGCGGATAAGCGAGTGTCAACATATACGTCTATTCGCCCGTTTACTCTCTATTATGTCATATTTTCAGGATGTAAAGACCGGTATTTTAACCTCAATCAAGGGCCTGAGTCTTACCTTCAGACATCTTGCGGAATGCCACAAAGACGGCGTACTCCCGAAGGTATTGCCAGTGATAACTACTTTGACTTGCAGGATGGCCTGGTCACGCTGCAGTACCCGTACGAACAATTGCCAATTCCTGATAATGGACGTTATCGGCTCCGCAATGAAATTGATGACTGTATCGTGTGTGACAAGTGCGCCAAAGTTTGCCCGGTCGACTGCATCACTATTGATGCCATCAAAGCGACGGAGGAGGTTGGTCGGGCATCGGATGGGTCGCCGATTCGATTGTACGCAGCTACGTTTGACATCGACATGGCCAAGTGCTGCTATTGTGGCTTGTGCACCGTGGTTTGCCCGACCGAGTGCCTGACGATGGACAAAAAGTTCGACTACAGCGAGTTTGAACTGGGCAAACTAACGTACGAATTCTCGAATCTTAGCAAAGAGCAGGCCGATGAGAAACGGGCGTTGTACGAACAGTTCTTACAGGAGAAAGAAGCCGCTAAAGTAGCCCAGGTGGCGGCTAAAGCAACGACTGCCGCAGCTACAGAAGCAGATGCCAGCTCCCCGAAAGAAGCACCAAAACGACCTGTATTCCGGCCAACGGCAAAGCCTAAAGCACCGATACCCGCCGAACCAGTTCCTGGTAAAGATCATTCCGAAGAGCCGACTGTTGAAAATCCGGTTACAGATGCCACTCCTACCGAAATGGAGCGCATTGCTCAGGGAGGTTTAGAAGTAGCAAAGCACCCCACTTTTGAGTTAGCCCCGGCCACGGAAAATCTCCTCACGGATGAAGTAAAGCAGGATGTCCCTGTTATAGCGGAAAAACAATCCGCATCAAAGCCCGCTTTCCGGCCTACTATGAAGCCACCGGTTGTCAAGAACGAGGAGAAAACGGAAGGTGCCCCGGAACAGGAAGTACCGAAACCAGCGGGTAAGCCAGCCGGTTTTCGACCCACCATGAAACCTGCTGCGAAAGAGCCCGATGTTCCTCCTACTAACGAGACACCGAAGCCGAAACCGGCTTTCAAACCGACCATGAAACCGTCGGTTCCGACCGTCGACGAGTCGAAAACCATCATACCGACCGTTGATGAGGTGGAGCCACCAAAACCAAAGCCCGCTTTTCGGCCGACCATGAAGCCGAAAGAAAAGCCTGACGGAGCTAATCAAAGCAGTCCAAAAACAGACGAATAAATGCTACAACTGGCTTTCTACGCATTTGCGGCTCTAACTATCGTTGGCGCATTTGCGGTTTTGGTTACCCGTAATGTACTCTACGCGGCTTTTTTTCTGTTGTTGACTCTGCTGGGCACTACCGGATTATTTGTGCTGGCTAGTGCTGATTTTCTGGCTATCGCTCAGATAATGATATACGTGGGGGGCGTGCTGGTGCTGGTTATTTTCGGGGTAATGCTCACCCACAAGCCGGAGCCATCCGTCGACAAGGGTAATCAGCAGGCAAATCGTATTCCTTCCCCAAATCGCAGGGGTGCAAAATCATCCTGGATTGTGGGCACGCTGGTAGCCGTTAGTCTGTTTGCCGCTTTATGTATTGTGCTGGTCCAGGCAAATTTCCGACTGTTGAACCAACCCGTCGGGTGGAAAAGTGCCGTTAATACAATCGGTATGCAACTGATGACCGAGTATGTTGTTCCCTTCGAAATGGTTGCTATTCTACTACTCGCTGCGCTTGTAGGAGCTACCTACCTGGCCTCCCCACTCGCTAAACCAACTCGACATGCAACCCGTTGACAGTTTCCTTTTTTTACTGGTGGGGGCCGCCTTGTTCTGCATTGGCCTGACTGTCGTGCTGCTCAAACGGCATGCTATCGTGGTTCTTATGGGTATTGAACTCATGCTCAATGCCGTAAATATCAACCTCGTCGCGTTTAGTCAGTACGACCCCGTCCGAATACAGGGGCAGATGCTGGCGTTGTTCGTTATCGTTGTGGCGGCTGCCGAATCTGCCGTTGCCCTGGCCATTCTCATTCAGGTTTACCGCCATTTCCGAACAGCCCAGTTGGATGAACTGACTGAGTTGAATCGATAACCGCGTACACTCGCCAATTTATCTGACCAATAGCATAGCGCTGCGTGTAGGGCTGATTAAGTCGAAGCACATGGCTATTTGCTTCCCCGTGAGATAATCGGGATATTTGCGGCCAATTCTGCTCGAATACGAATGCCCGTTGATACCATTCAGCTACTTCACCTGCTTACTGCTGCCTTATTAGGATTGCCTTTTGCGGGCTTTCTGGTTCTGGTATTGGCCAGTCGACGGGCATCAGGTACGGTAGCCATCTTACTGACGACTACCGGACTTGCATTATCCGTCCTGCTGGCCTTGAAACTTCCTGAACAGGGAGTTTCCATTCAGGCAGATTGGGCTACGCTGTCGGGGCTGTCGTTCCCCATCCGCTTCGGCGTCGATGCCTTAGCTGCTATGATGCTGGTGGTGGTTCACCTGGTGGCGTTGTCGGTACAAATTTATTCTGTGTCCTACCTGCACGATGAGCCGAAGCTCAGCCGGTATTTTGCCTACCTGCAATTGTTTATTGGTGCCATGCTGGGTATTGTGCTGGCGGGAAACCTACTGGTCATGTATGCTTTCTGGGAGCTTGTAGGGTTGGCTTCATACCTGCTGATTGGTTTTTACACTGAACGACCTGCGGCCTCTAAAGCCGCTCAGAAAGCCTTTCTGATGAATCGGGTTGGCGATATCGGGTTCCTGATTGGCATCTTCCTTACCTACTATTATTACGATACGCTTGACTTCTCACTCCTAACTGTAAAGAGTACTACCATCCTTGCACCAACTGTGCTGGGGTTGTGCCTTTTCATGGGCTGTGTGGGCAAATCAGCGCAGTTTCCATTGCTAACCTGGCTCCCCGATGCCATGGAGGGCCCAACACCGGTATCCGCATTACTCCACGCAGCTACCATGGTGGCGGCCGGTATTTTTCTTCTCGCCCGCATTCATCCCCTGCTTTCGCCTGACGCCCTGGTGGTGGTCGCCTTAGTTGGGGCAATAACCACCGTTTGGGGCGGCTATTCGGCTTTGTTCCAGACAGATATCAAAAAAGTACTGGCTTTCTCTACGGTTTCGCAACTGGGTCTGATGGTAGCCGCAATGGGGACGGGCAACGTGCAGGGCGCCCTGTTTCATTTGCTGACTCACGCATTTTTCAAAGCGGGATTATTTTTGAGCGCGGGCGCCGTAATCCATGCCGTGCACACCCAGGATATGCGGCTGATGGGTGGATTACGGCGTTTGCTGCCGACTACCTTTTTGGCTTATACTGTCTGTGCAGCCGCTCTGGTTGGATTACCCCTTTTTTCTGGTTTTCTATCGAAAGAAACCATTCTAAATGGGGCCTTTGGCTGGGCAGGCGAGCATGATAACTTCCTGGCGTATCTCATTCCGGTGGCGCTTTTACTATCATCGGCGTTAACGGCTCTCTACATGGCCCGTCAGTGGCGGCTTGTTTTCTTCAATCAATACCGAAACGAAGTTATCCCAGCCTCCCAGGCACACGAACCTGACTGGCTCATGCGTGGCCCGGTAGTCTTGCTGGCCGTTTTATCAATAGGATTCTGGTTTTCTGTAAATCCAATCGCTGCTCATGAAAGCTGGTTCTTTCAAATTTTTCCAACAGCAGAGGAAACCACTTTCTGGTGGATGGCTCCTCTTTCTATCTGTCTGGTACTGATGGGGGGATGGCTTGGGTTTCGGTTACGGGACCCCCGTCCCGACTCCAGCGTTGTTCAGCTTTCACTCCAATACGGTTTCCTGGACTTCTTTTATCAACGCCTGATTATCAGACCAACGCTCAGGCTATCAGCCCTCCTTAACCGGACAGACCATCGGGTTGTTGATGGGCTGGTTGATGGGTTTGGCGTATCCGTAGTTGTTTTAGCGCATGTTACCCGTATCGTCGATAAACTCGGGCTTGATGGTCTTGTCAACCAAACAGTCTGGCTGGTAGGACAATTGGGAAGGCTGACGCGCTCCGTGCAGAATGGCCGTATTCAGTCTTATATTACAGCGGCAGTGGTTGGGTTGTTAGTTGTACTTTGGTGGATTTTATAAGGATACCGGTAGCCCAATAAAGTGGCGTTGCCCGTGATGACTATGATTCTTTCGCTACTTATTTTTCTTCCGTTACTTGGTTCGCTGGTTGTCGTATTGCTACCTGATAATCAGAAGGCCTCGTCTCGGTGGATTGCTTTGCTGGTCACGTTGGTGGATGTTGCTCTGGCGGCCGTCGCGTATACGTCTTTCGATACAGCCCTTGCGGGATATCAACTCGTAGAACAGGTTAACTGGATAACGTTACCGCTTGGGGGATTGGGTGTTGCGTCCATCGACTACCTGGTTGGGATTGATGGGATAAGCCTGCCGCTGGTTGTGCTGGCGGCCGTAGTCATGCTGGTGGGTGTCGTTGCATCGTGGCAACTGACGCATCGGCTCAAAGCGTATTATTCCCTGTATCTGCTGTTGACGGGAACAATCATGGGCTGTTTTGTTGCCCTCGATTTCTTCCTGTTCTTTCTGTTTTTCGAGTTTATGCTCCTGCCCATGTATTTCCTCATCGGGCTTTGGGGGGACCCCGGCGGGAATATGCATCCATTAAGTTTTTCCTGTACACGTTGCTTGGTTCGCTGCTGATTCTGCTGGTGATGATTAGCCTGTACCTGTCCGTTATGGATCCTATTAGTACGGCGGTGCTGGCCGGGCTAATCAATAACCCGGCGGAAGCAACGGTTGAGGTAGTTCGAAGTGTTCAGACGTACCTGCAAAACGGGCAGTTAAATCCAGCACAAATCGTCCATACGTTTGATATGCGTTATCTATCCGATGGGGGGAATTACCTGCCTGGGGCCTTTCTGAATCCTGCCGCTGAACCCATTATTCTGGGCCTTCCCGCCCGCCTGCTGGCTTTTTGGGTGGTGTTTATCGGTTTTGCCATCAAACTCCCCATCGTTCCGGTGCACACCTGGCTACCCGATGCCCACGTAGAAGCCTCAACGCCGGTATCGGTCGTGCTGGCGGGGGTATTGCTCAAAATTGGCGGCTATGGTTTCCTGCGTATCGTCTGGGACTTTTTCCCCGATGGTGCCGCTGAGTATGCCAAAATACTGGCCGTATTAGGAGTATTCTCCATTGTGTATGGCGGGTTGAATGCCCTGGCTCAGTCGGACCTGAAAAAGATGATAGCCTATTCGTCGGTATCGCACATGGGGTTTGTACTGCTGGGCGTGGCTTCCCTAACGGCCGAAGGGGTAAACGGGGCTATTTATCAAATGGTTAGTCACGGCGTATTGTCCGCCATGCTTTTCCTGATTGCCGGTGTCCTGTACGACCGTACGCACGATCGGCGTGTTGACTCCTACCGGGGCCTGATGCAGCCTATGCCTCAGTATACCGTTCTGACGGCCATTGCTTTCTTTGCCTCGTTAGGACTACCGGGTTTTTCGGGGTTTGTGGGCGAATTGTTTACCCTTATGGGCGGCTTCCAGTCGGCATGGCTGCCCGGCTGGCTTACGGCCCTGGCCACGACCGGTATCCTGCTGGCGGCAGCCTACTTTCTATGGACCCTTCAACGGATGTTTTTCGGACCGTACTGGTCCCGTCACGAAGCGACTACCGTACTGACCGACCTTACTCTTCGTGAGAAAGCCTTATTGGTTCCTCTGGGTGTGATGGCATTGGGATTGGGTCTGTTCCCGAATCTTATCTTCAACCTGAGTGGCGCTACGGTGGCGCAGTGGCTGGTAAAGTTTGCCGTGGAATAACCGGCTACCGCCCGTACTGACTCCGACGAACAACCTGCCAGACGAAACCGATAAGGCCGACTAATACCAGTGGTCCCAATAGGTTGAGCAACTGCCAGCCCGTCCGGCTGGCATCAACCCGAATTTTGTCCAGCGGGCGCAAGGTGACAGAACGGGAACGGGCGGCAATAACGCCGTTCGGGTCGATCAGGTAATCGATGGCATTCAGGGCTAAATCCTTGTTAGCGTATGTGTTCCGGGTGTACCGGTCGAAGCCAAGTGGATACGGCGCATTACGCTTGTAGTCGACATCATTAATAATCAAATCACCATCCGAGCAAATGAGGATGCGGGATGCCGCACCCTCCGCTTTGAACCCATTGGCACGCGGATCACCGGAGAGAATACGATTGGCAAACAGGGACTGAAATTTTCCCTCCAGTAGACATCCAATTATGCTGCGGCCCATCGGTATAGGTGCTGGGGTCTGGTTGCTGCCGAGCTTCACTGTACGAAATAAGGGCGGGGGTTTTCAGGATTTTGGTGTAGGGTGAGGTTACTAGCAGCGGGGTTTTCTGAATCAACTGGCCATTGCCACCCGTTGCCCGCACCGTGTCCAGCGTGCTGACAAATCGACCCAGCACGGCATCAAGATTACGAACAATGGGATTCCCCGATGATCCGAAGTTATTAAGTAGTGGGTAAAACCGCCAGGGAACCAACTGAATGTTGGGCTTGTCGCCCAGATTACCCACATTAAGCGGAATAGCCGCGCAGTAATAATCCTTTACCACATCGCGGTTGATGCGAACGCCCCAGCGAAAAAATAAGTCATCGAGGTTTAGGCTTAGGGGTTGCGCATAAGTACCTTCATTATTAACGCTATCGACGCGCTGCCCGTCGACAAAAAACAACGCCCGTCCGCCGTTGATAACAAACTGATCCAGCTTAAAGATTTCGTCTTCCGAAAAAGCACTGTCGGGCTTGGGAACGAGGATCAGATCGAGCCCCGCGATAGGGCCGGGCTTGGCAATGTCGATGAAGAACAAATCGTATTGCTGCTGCACGGAAGCCAGCAGGTCAGAAAAGCGGGAAGGGGGGACTTTCGTGTGGCTGTACAGCAGCCCAACCCGTTTTCGATTTTCTTTGGCCTGGGTGAGTTTCTGGATAGCCGAAGCCAGTTGAAATTCAACGCCTTCGTACGACTGGTTTAACTGCTCTTCCGCCGTTGCGGTTTTATTACCCTTCAGTAATTGAACCGGTGTTTCCTGGCCTTTGTAGGAAACAATAGCGCCCGGAAAAACCAGTTTCTCCGTTCGCTTACCCCCCTCGCTGGCATACAGATTGGTCGGCAATAAACCCTTCTGCTGTAGTTTGTCAACCAGCTTATTTTTCTCGTTGGTATTGGTAGCGTTATCCGGGTCGATGAACCGATAGGTGATTTTTTGGTTTGACCCGGCGAGTCCACGCTGAGCCTGAAATTCGTCCAATGTTTCGCGAACCGCATTCTCGAGTCGTTTGAAGCCGGGCGGTAAATCGCCCGTCAGGTAAACGTCGATGTGTACATCATCAGGGAGGTTGGTCAGCAGGCGTTGCGTAGCGTCGGATAGTGTAAACCGTTTTTCCTGCGTGAGGTCGAGCCGAAAAAAAACGAACGCCGACAGTACATTAACGACCACTAGGGCGGCAATGACAGTAAGCGTTCGCACAAGAGAAGATTTCATACGGACTATAACGAAAGAACGCCTTATCCTATACCCTCAGGCGCTGGTTTTCTTCAGTTCAACTGTTGAAAAGGAATTTGGGCCATGTTTATCGCCCGGGCATCGTTTTTAATCGTTTGCAGGGATTCGATAAGTTCCGGGTCGATGTCGAGCTCCTGCATCAGCCGATTCAAACGGGTTTCCAGGTATACTAACCGGGCAATCATCTGCTTCATTTGTATGTCCTGCTGTTCTTGCCGGGCCAGTAAATAATCAGCTTTCGCTTCCAGTTTATCCAGGCATTGTTTGTCGTAGTGAGTCATGGGGGTTCGTTTAGATGGGTTATTTCAAAAGCGATACTATGGGTAAAAATGCTGCTTTTATGACTATTGGATTGCCTTCGGTCACGATAGCCGCACTATAAACACTTCTTATCGGCCATAAAACCCACCATTATCGTAGAAGCTCCGGCGCCGGCTCAGCTTGAGTTCCTGTAGGATAGACGAACGGGCACGCAGATCGAAGGAGTAATTTCCGGAGCGAAAATTGTTTCCCGAGTAAGGTGTCCAGTTAAACGCCATTTCCCAGCAGTGCAGGTCGCGGTTGATGCCGATGGTGGTGAGTGTCGGGCTTTTGAACACAAAATCATACCCGGTGTTGATGGTTATTTTCCACTTGGGTGTTAAACTCAAGTCCCCCGTCAGGGTCAGCGCCTGTATTACCTGCGATTGAATGGGCGTCAACTTCGTCAGCCCAAACGTATAGCTGACGTTCATGGACCAGGGCACATTGAAGTCAACGTATAATTCTGGATTGTTATTGATGGCTTTCAGCGTGGCGTCGGACGCGTTCGGACTGGTTTTGGGTTTTTTACCCTGCTTCGGGGCAAAACGTGCGCTCAGGTAAGCCTGCAAATTAGTCATTCGAAGCAGCCCCTGCCCGGCCTGAAACGCATACAGATTGGGTACCCGGATGTACTGCTGATCAATATAGGGCACTTGAGCATTCAACGCCTGTATGGACGGGGAGTAAGATAGGGGTGTTAAAGCACTGGATGTGGTGGGGAAATAATACTGTGCCGTACCACCGTAAGCCCGGAACGCGTAGGGATCGAAAGTGGAGGAGAAGTTGAAACTGATATTTTTGAAAATCTGCGTGTTAGCACTAACGGCAATGGGCGATAATTTGTAGTCGGGAGCCAGCAGGTTATAACTGCCATTGAGGCTCAGGTTATCGAAGATTGGAATTTTTTTGAACTCCTGCCCCGATGAGTCGCTTCGGGTGCGGACTTTCATTTCCAGTTGGTTTACTATCCCGAATGAGATAAACGCCGACTGCGTACTAGAGGCCCCGCTGCTGGTTCCACTGCCGTCGACACCCCGGAACACCGAAATCGTACGGCGGTAGAGGGGTAGGTTGGCTAGTGGTCCTTTGGCATCCAGTGTGAAGAACTGCCCGAAGGAAGGATTGGTAAAATCAGGTACGTAACTAAACGAAATGGAGGGAGCGACCGTGTGCCGAATGGCTTCAATCCGCTTGCTGCGAACAAAGTAAGTGCCATAGAAACGGGTATTCATACTGGCGTTTACCGAGAAGTTGTAAGACGGGAAAAAGCCACGAATGGTGTCAATCTTTACATCATTGTGGGTGGCGTTGTACTCCAGGTTAGGGCTGAGTTTCCGGCCATATATGTTGCCCTGAAGCGAGAAGCCCGGTGTAACGTTTATATACCGCAGCAACTTGATGTTGGGTAGGGAAATAGGGATGCTGTAACGGGCCTGTACTACGCGGTTTGCATAAATCTGGCTGGCGTTTTCCAGACTGAAAGCAATCAGGTTCGGGTCGGCCTGTACGATACCCAGTCGAAGGTTATTTGCGCGGGTGATACTATCCTGAATACGCTGAAGGCTACTGATTGTTGTTAAATTAGTAACGACCGGAAAGCCAAGCCCGGTAGTGTCAATTTGCCGCCGGATGGTATTGTTCACGCCAAAAGAACCGCTCACGTCCAGCCCAACCCGGAAGCTTTCGTACCAGCGGCCAGAACCGCCCTTGAGAGCGAAAGGGGAAATCTGGTTAAGCCCAAAGTTGAAATCGGTCGACACATCGGTTTTACCATTCTCCCGAACCCCCGTTTGCTGATTTACCTGACCAAACTGCTGGTTAACGCGTATGTTGGCCCCCGCCCGGACGTACTGCCCGAAGCTGCGGCTGTACTGCACGGAGGAACCGGCTACGTTGGAAATGTAGGATTGCGTATTGTAGGAGTTGAACTGGTTATAGCTATTGCTGCTGACGTTTACATTGGCCGAGAAACTTCCCCGGCCACGGGGAACCGGCGAGTGTGACCAGGTAAAAGAAAAATCATTGCGCGGACTCTGCGTGGTATCAACCCGGTCGCCGGAGCGGTTACGATTGAATTGTAGGTTGACCCCCCCGCTGTAGCGGTACCGCTTGTTGTAGGCGGACGACAAGCCCAGGCCCCAGCTACCGCGCGAGTAAATCTGCCCTTTGAACTGCAGGCCCAGGTTTTCGTTAACCGCCCAGTAATACCCGCCATCCCGCAGGTAAAAGCCCCGCCCGTTTGGTTCTTCCCCGTACTGCGGAACAATAATACCCGATACCCCAATTTCCTTTTGCTTCGGAAACGGAAAAAAGCCGAAGGGTAAGCCAATGGGCAACGGAATCTGGTTGATGACCAGATTGAACGGGCCAGCCACTACCTGTTTGCCGTGAATGACCTTCAGCTTGCTGGCGTTGATGTGAAAGTGAGGGGTAGCCAGATTACAGGTCGTGTAAATCGCTTTGCCAATATACAGATTGTCTTCGTCGTCTTTCTTGACTGTTTGCCCACGAATATTTCCTTCTCCCTGCTGCGTAATAACGCCCTGAATCCGGCCTTTTCGGGACTTGAAGTTGTAGCGAATCTCTTTGGCATCATACTTCCCTTCGCCATCCTGAAAAATGGGTCGTCCAATCAGTTTTTGTATAGTTGAATCATAACGCCCTTTTGCATAAACCTCATTGGTAAGGTAATTCATGCGGATGTAGTCGGCTTTGAGCGAAATATCGCCGTAGTCGACACTGGCCTCGCCAAACAACTCAACCGTCTGTCCATCAGCCGCGTAGATAGTAGAGTCTTTAGCCTGATAATTGACCGTTGTTTTGAAATCATCAGCCGTTTTTACCGAGTCAATTTGTACCGAGTCAATCGTGGCAACCGTAGCGGTACTGTTTTGCGGACGAACAATGGTTGGCGAAACAATCCCTGGCTCGCGGGCTGATGGGGCTACCGGCACGGGCTTCGATGGGATGGCCGCAACTTTCTTGTCGGTGGCCGGAGTGGTGGTGGGTTGGGTGGGGCTGATGGGTGTAGTAGGCGGTGAGTAGGGCACTTTCTGAGCAGGTATCGTAGCCGGCGGGATACCACCTTTGGCCGGGTTGACGGGCAATGGTTTAGCCTGAACGACGGAAGGAGTGACGGGAATCGGTTCGGGTTTTGTTGCCGCTGGCTTTTGGTTCGTAACCGTTTTAACCGAATCCGTTAGGGCAACCCGCACTACGGGTGTGTAGGGAAGAGTTGTTACCGGTTTGACCAAACCGGGGGATAAGGAAAAGGGCCTGGGAGGTGAAGTACTCACCCGCTTCGGTTGTATACGACTGATTTGAATCCCCTTTACTGATTCACGCTGGATGCTGTTTAATGTAGCTGCCCAAATCGAATCCTTATTAATGGCAACTGGCTGGATAGACTTGACCGAACGGGTTGCGAGGCTGGGTGGAAGTACCGGGAGAGACTTTGTTTTTCGGGGTTGTAAAGGGGAGACCTGAAGGGCTTTGGTCAGTCCGCGCTGGCGGAAAGCATCGGAGGCAATTCGTATAGAGTCAATATTGATGGGAATGGTAGGGACAGACCTAACTAGCCTGATAGAAATGGGCAGAATACTTACCCGGACGGGGCGTATACCTCTCGGTGCCAGTACCGTAACCTTTGGCATCTGTCTCTGTTGTACCAGACGTATGGAATCGCCCGTGGCAATTACCTTTTGTATCAGGAGGGAATCGGCATTTGGCGGGCGAACCACGACGTTGGGTGGACGAACAATTACATTGTCGGACGGGACGGTATTAGACGGTACGGAGTTTCTGTTGGATGGGGAGGGCCCAGTCGACCAGGAACTGAATTAGGCTGGTTAAGTTCGCGCTCCAGTTCACTTTCCTGAGGTATTCGGGTCGGTTTTGGTGTAGCGGTAGTAGATGATGGTTTATTTTGCCCCGATGCATTCAGGGTAATGAATAATAGCACGACGCAAAACATGGCACTCACTCTGATCGTTCGTGCCAGTAAGTGCCACAAAATAAAGTAGCCTTGTTTTGAGTATATTAAAAAAATTATATTTGCCAATATATCGTTAAGTCTATGACTTGCAAAGGTATCTACGAACCGCTATTCTACTACCGCTTTGAAACGTTTTCCGCTGTTAAAAATTATTAAACAAATGCGTTATCCAACTCCCGGAATAATGAAAACTCTGGTGTTGGCGGTGCTGCCTTTACTAGCCCTAAAAACACCGGTTTCTCTGATCGATGGCCTGACCCAGGATACGGTTCGCCGGGCCGAATCTCAGGATTCAAATCAGCCCCTGAGTGTTCCTAATCAGCTTAGGACGGTAGTACTCGACGCAGGTCATGGTGGAAAAGACCCCGGCACGCACGGACGGTACGCTAAAGAGAAAAATATCAACCTGGAGCTTATCCTGCAACTAGGCCGGAAAATAAAGCGTAATCACCCGGATATCCGGGTAATCTATACCCGCTCTACCGACCATTTTGTTGATTTGTACGAGCGGGGAGCTATTGCCAACCGTAACCGGGCCGACCTGTTTATTTCTATTCACTGCAATGCCAGCCCATCCAGTAGCCAGGTGCATGGTACCGAAACGTACACGTTGGGGTTACACCGAACAGAACGCAACCTGGATGTTGCCCGGCGCGAGAACGCGGTAATCCTTCAGGAAAAAAATTACCAGCAAACCTACAAAGGGTTTGATCCTAACTCGCCCTTGGCTACCATCATGCTAGCCAATTACCAGCATGCCTTTATGGGTAGCAGTATCAACTTTGCCCAAAAAATAGAGCAAAGTTTCCGGCGCAACGCAGAACGGAAAAGTAACGGCGTAAAACAAGCCGGTTTTATTGTGCTTTGGAAAGCAACGATGCCCAGCGTTTTGATTGAGAGTGGTTACCTGACTAATCCTGCCGAAGAAAATTTTCTTCGGTCGGGAGAGGGACAGGAAGAAATTGCGGAAGCTATCTACAAAGCATTTGACCGTTACAAAGAGGAAATTGAAGCAGGAGGATGAATGCCCGTTAGTGAAACGCTTTTTCATCGCTGTTGTCTTACAACCGTCCGCGCGACCATTCATACCAAAATCACCGCTTTTTGAGACAAACAATCCCGAAAGTTGGTTATACCAACAAACAAACTGAATGGTGTTGCCTAGCAGGTAGCTTACCTTCACACACGCATGAACGTTTCTAAGGAAGTAAAAGTAGGCTTATTGGCAGTTGTTGCGCTGATGATGCTCTATTTTGGGTTTCGTTTTTTAAAAGGGTCTGATTTTTTCTCCTCCAATCATACGTACCAGGTTGTTTACGACAATATTGATGGACTAACCGCTTCGAACCCGGTTCGAATCAATGGGTTGTCGGTTGGTCGGGTAAAGACCATCGAAATACTACAGGACCAGAACAACAAGCTGCTGGTTACGCTGGATCTCAACGAAAATATCCGGGTAACGAAAGGAACGGAAGCGGTTCTGGCTGATAATGGCTTGTTGGGTGGTAAGGAGATTTTGCTGGAGATTAAGGGGGGACAGCCGGACTTAGAAGAGGGTGGTATGCTGGTGGGTACCAAAGAAACGGGTTTGACCTCCCTGATCCGGGAAAAAACACTCCCGGTACTGAATAACGTAGACTCGCTTACCTACCAGTTGAACCGCGTAGTAGCCCAGTTTGACCAGACAGGGGCTGTATTAAAACAAACACTTCGCAGTGCCGATGCGGGTATGAAGACCCTCGACCTGACTGTTTCTGAAAACCGGGCCGGTTTGCGGGCTACGCTGGCCAGTGTTAATAATCTGGCAAACTCACTGGCAGAGACGGAAAAACAGCTTAATCCAATTTTGAGTAAGGTGGATACGTTTGCCGATTCACTTCAGGGGCTTCAGATGAAGCAGACGCTGCTCACGGTAAATAAAACGGTGGGAAATTTGCAGCGGATGCTGAGCGATATAAGCGATGGCCGGGGTTCGTTGGGAAAACTAGCTTCCGACGAAGCTCTCTATCGGAACGTGAATGCAACCACTATGAGCATGGAGCGATTACTGCGCGACCTGCGTGAAAACCCAAGGCGGTACGTGCATTTTTCTCTATTTGGTCGGAAGAACAAGAAATTGCCCGGCGAGACAGATACTCTGTTTTTAGCCGCACCAGCTAAAGTTATGGTGGCTGATTCAATAAAATAGGCTTCTCCCGCAGGCCACATCACTACGTTAAAGACCTTATGCAAATCCTGCTCGATGAACTTGCTCAGCGCACAACACAAATCCAGTTGGGTGGAGGTAGCAAAAAAATTGAATCACAGCACAAGAAGGGTAAACTAACAGCCCGCGAGCGAATTGCCTACCTGACCGACTCCGAAAAGCCGTTTGTAGAAATAGGGTTGTTTACCGGCGAAGGTATGTATGCCGAACACGGTGGCTGCCCCTCCGGTGGCGTTGTTGTGGGCATGGGGTACGTGTCGGGGCGGCAATGCGTAGTTGTGGCAAATGACGCGACGGTAAAAGCCGGTGCCTGGTTCCCAATTACGGCCAAGAAAAACCTCCGGGCGCAGGAAATAGCCATGGAGAATCACCTGCCCATTATCTACCTGGTGGATAGTGCCGGTGTTTACCTCCCCCTGCAGGACGAGGTCTTTGCCGATAAAGAACACTTTGGCCGGACATTTCGGAATAATGCCCACCTCTCGGCTATGGGAATTTTTCAGGTGGCGGCCATCATGGGTAGTTGCGTAGCGGGTGGTGCCTACCTGCCCATCATGTCGGACGAGAGCTTGATTGTTGAAGGTACAGGGTCTATTTTTCTGGCCGGTCCATATCTGGTTAAGGCCTCGATTGGTGAAGATGTAGACGCCGAAACGCTGGGGGGGGCTACCACCCACACCGATATATCGGGAGTAGTGGATAATAAGTACCCGGATGACAAAAGTTGCCTGGACGCCATTAAACGCATCTTTGATAAACTGGGTCATCACCGAAAGCGCGGCTTCGACCGGGTTGAGCCTGCTCTACCTGCCAAGAACCCCCACGATATTTTTCAGATTCTGCCCGCCGACCGCGTAAAACCCTACGACATGCAGGAAATTGTGGATAGGCTTGGTGGATAACTCTGCCTTCGACGCCTACAAACCTGACTACGGGCAGACGCTCCTGTGCGGCTACGCCCGAATTGATGGCTGGGCGGTTGGTATTGTGGCGAATCAGCGTAAAGTGGTAAAAGCAAAAGGTCGTACCGGGCAACCAACCGAAATGCAGATGGGGGGCGTTATTTACGGCGATGCCGCCGATAAAGCCGCCCGCTTTATCATGAATTGCAACCAGAAACGGATTCCGCTGGTGTTTTTGCAGGACGTATCAGGCTTTATGGTGGGTAGCCGGGCCGAGCAGGGCGGCATCATTAAAGACGGAGCCAAAATGGTGAGTGCCATGGCCAACTCCGTCGTGCCCAAGTTTACGGTTGTTGTTGGCAACACTTATGGTGCGGGCAACTATGCCATGTGCGGTAAAGCGTATGACCCCCGTCTGATGCTGGCCTGGCCCACAGCACAAATGGCTGTGATGAGCGGGGCCTCGGCTGCCAAGACGTTACTTCAAATTCAGGTGTCGGCGCAAAAAGCCAAGGGTCAACCCATGACCCCGGCGGAAGAGCAGGCGCAGTTGGACAAAATTACCGATCAGTATAACGCCCAGCTTTCCCCCTACTACGCGGCCGCCCGGCTTTGGGTCGATGCGATTATTGATCCGCTCCAGACCCGCCAAACCCTCTCCGAAGGTATCGCGGCTGCTAACCACGCACCTATTACAAAACCCTACTCGGTGGGAGTCATTCAGACGTAGTTACTGACCACATTCTCCCTGTTTCACCACGATGATACCTACAGAAGCGGCAACGCAGGCGTTCCCGTACGTTTTACCGTTACAACCGCATACGGGCTGGTAGATAAAGGTACAGGCGCGGCCGTCATAGGGTTTTTCTGTACAATTCGGGTCAATTGTCTTGCGGCATCCGGCTCCGATGGTTAGCCAGAAAGCTAATATCATTACATAACGCATGCTGTCCTCTTTTCTATCCATGACCCGGCTCAGGGCACAACGGTTGGAAAAGAACCGGAACCACTTACTTAGCCCGGAGTGCTTTCACTTCTTCAGCCGTGACAGCATCGGCTTTGTTGCCGAAATTGCTTCGGATATAAGTCAGTACATCCGCAATCTGGGTGTCATTCAGGAAGGCATGGGCGGGCATGGCATTGTCGTACATATCGCCTTCAATTTCCTGTCCCTGTAACCCCTCCAATACCACATTGATGAGCCGTGTTTTGTCACCCAAAACCCAGTCGGTGCCGCGTAGGGGAGGATTCAGGTTAGGAACGCCCGAACCACTGGCCTGATGACAGGTCAGGCAGTTTTGTTCGTACACAAGTTGCCCCGGCGATTTAGTTACTGCTGGTTTGGTGGCTTTGGCCGCAGGCTTTTTGGTTTGTGCCAGCCCAGCGGATAATGCCAGGCAGGCAAAAAAGGTAAGTAATATTTTCATGAATTCAGGTTTTTTTTCTCCAGGCCAATGTATTGAGTAAATGCAGAATATCCTTCCGGATGTATTGAATAACAGGTTGCAGTGAATCATTCTGAGTAGCCGTATTAAAGTACAAAGCTCCCCGCAAAAAGTGCGTTGTTGAGTCCGTCGTAATAAACTGTACCTGACTTGGTACTTCGCCCGACAGGTCGATCAGACTGGCTTCCAAACCCGATTTCAGCCTTATTTTTTTTTCTTCAATCGCGTAGGCTTTGATGTTGTGCCGGGCCGCTAGCTTATAAGAGTCTTCCAGCATAGCCTGCAACCGATTTACATCGTTGCGCACTGGTTTGTAAGTCAGCTGCACACTAGCATGAAAGGTTGGGTAGTTGATGAAAATCCAGTCGGGCTCCGAACGGGCGAAGGTATCCGGTAAAATCCGGGCAACTTTATTGTACTCGAACTGATAGGGATGCGTGGATTCGAGTGGGGTATAATCGGCCACTGGCAAATCGATTCGGGGAAATCCCTTCGGTTTGGGTATGTAATTCTCCGACGGGCTACTGCCACAGGCACTAAGCAAGGAGCCAGTAAATAAGATAAAAAAAAGCCTGGTCACGGGTGTAGGGTATTCTGGACAGCCTCGTCCGGTTTACATTCGTTGATGGGTGCCGGATGCAAGATTCCTGGCTAGGTAAAAACGCAAAAGCCTGGCTGTTTGGTACCAGGCTTTTACGTTCTGTAAAGATGTTTATAGTTACGCGTTAACATCTTCCATTTCCTCCTGCCGAACGGGTTGGCCCGTCAGGGTAGCAAAGCGGTTAACGTTGAATGTTGGTTCAAACCATACCTCGCCCATTACCGGGTGCTTTACCGGGACATCGGGATTCTTTATTTCGTTCAATAAGATTCCGGTTTCGCCGGTTGTGTGGCGTTTCACCTGGCGTACCGTATACATTTTATCACGCTTGGGCGTCTGGATACCAAACTCTGCGTAAAAGGCCAGTACGGGGGCCGGGAAATTGTCGTTGGTGCAAATAACTTCCATGCTGTAATTTTTTCTCTCTTTGCTGACGTAACAACTTGTAACGGAAACAGATTCCCGGCTATCCCTCAAACAGGTTGCCTAGCTGCCCCAGTACGGAACCACCTTCTTTATGGCTTTGCGCACTATTGGGCGCTAAGCGCTGCACCAGTTTTGAAATTGGCATCGACTGAATCCATACTTTACCCGAACCGCGAAGAGTAGCCAGAAATAGCCCTTCGCCACCGAATACCATGCTGCGAAGACCGCCCGCACGCTGAATATCAAAGTTGATACTGGGTTCAAATCCAACCACACAACCCGTGTCAACGCGCAGCGTCTCGTTATTTAGTGTCCGCTCAATAACTACGCCACCGGAGTGGATGAAAGCCATCCCATCGCCTTGTACCTTCTCCAGAATGAAGCCTTCTCCACCGAAAAAACCGGCTCCCAGCCGCTGATTGAACTGAATACTCAATTTAGTACCAAGGGCTGCGCAAAGAAAAGCGTCTTTCTGAACAATGAGTGTATTACCGTAGATACTGGCCAAGTTAACGGGCATGATTGTACCGGGATACGGCGCTGCAAAAGCTACTTTTCGCTTACTAACGCCCCGATTGGTGAAGTGTGTCATAAACAATGACTCACCCATAACCATGCGCGAACCAGCCTGCAGCAGTTTGCCCAAAAAGCCCTGATCAGGTTGGGAACCGTCGCCCATTTTGGTTTCAAACGTAATGCCATCCTCCATAAAGAGCATGGAACCAGCTTCGGCAATAACGGTTTCGTTGGGGTCCAGTTCTATTTCAACAACCTGAATATCTTCGCCAATGATTTTGTAATCGATTTCGTGTGAGTACATAGGAGTAATCGTTATGCGTTTATCGTCTGTTTTCTACAAGCGAAAACTACGGAATCGTATGCACTTCGACCAGTAGTTTTCTGACAAACGGCGCAAAAGTTTTCCGGTCGGGCATTTTTACGGATTGTGCCAGCTCCCAGCCTTACTTTTCATCCCTGTCCGGTAAATCTTTATCGTCTATCAGGTCATCGTCTTCCGCTTCAGTCTCCTCGGCTTCGTTGTCAGACTCTGGAGTGCCTTTCAGATTCAGGTCGGTACGGTGACGAAGTTTTTTATCATCAACGGTTTTATTCAGAAACTGATTGATTTTGTCGATGTCGAAACTCGTCGTGATTTCGCCGAACGAATTGATCTGAATATCAAATCCTTCCAGTTCTTTATGAACGCGGGGCTTATCGTTCTCGTCGGGGTTCACTTTTTTCTTGGCCATTGTATTTTATGTTTGGCGTATAAACCTAAAAGGTACGAAAGACCCTTTAGGTTTAAAAAATTAGTTCTTCAACGCATTCAACTTATCCAGTGCCTGCTCCAGCCGCCTAACCGTTTCGGGCTTACCGATAATTTCCATCGTCAGCATCAGGTCGGGGCCGACGCCGGAACCCGTTAGGGCCAGGCGCATAGCCTGCATGATTTTACCCTGTTTAATGCCCGCCTGCGTCATGGCATTGGAAAGCGTGTGTTTGATAGTTTCGGCCGTGAATTCACCATCAAATGGGAGCAGGGCATCCCGGAAAGCGGTGACGGCTTTCACGGCATCATCATTCCATTTGGCCGCAACAATCGTTTCGTCGTACGTTGCTGGTGCGTTGAAAATAGTATCAGCTTCCGAAAAAATCTCCTGAGCGAAATTGACGCGACCCTTCAGCAGAGCCGCAATTTTTTCGGCTTTCTCCAGGGAGCAGTCAAATCCGGCGGCTTCGGCCTGTTGCTGAATGGCAGGAGCCAGTGAGGCATCGGATTGCTGTCGGACGTACTGGTGATTGAACCACTGCGCCTTCTGAATATCGAACCGGGCACCAGCTTTGTGTACCTGTGTCAGCTCGAAACTGGCGATTAGCTCGTCCATCGTGAACAGTTCCTGTTCCGTGCCGGGGTTCCAGCCCAGCAATGCCAGAAAGTTGATTGTTGCTTCGGGTAGGTAGCCATCCTCCCGGAAGCCACGCGCTATTTGTCCGGTAACAGGGTCTGTCCATTGCAGAGGAAAAATTGGGAATCCGCCCAGGTCAGCATCCCGCTTGCTGAGTTTTCCGTTCCCTTCGGGTTTTAGCAGTAAAGGCAGGTGCGCAAACTGCGGCATGGTTTCTTCCCAACCCAGATACCGGTACAGCAAAACGTGTAGCGGTGCCGACGGGAGCCATTCCTCGCCCCGAATAACGTGCGTAATGCCCATCAAATGGTCGTCTACGATGTTGGCGAGGTGATAGGTAGGGAGGCCATCAGATTTCAGCAGAACTTTGTCGTCGATGGCGGAAGAGTGAACATTGACCCAGCCACGAATCAGGTCGTTCAACCGAACTTCTTCCTTGCGGGGCGTTTTCAGCCGGATAACATAAGGTTCACCAGCCTCCATGCGGGCGCGTACATCGTCGGCCTTCATGGTTAGAGAATTCCGCATCTGCATGCGGGTAATGGCATTATACTGCGCGGCTGGGGCATTGGCTTCCTCGAGCCGCTTCCGCATGGTATCCAGTTCGTCGGCGGTGTCAAATGCATAGTAGGCCTTACCTTCATCGACGAGTCGACGGGCCTCTTTCTGATAAATATCCCGGCGTTCCGACTGCCGGTAGGGGGCATGGGGGCCCCCTGTTCCCTGACCTTCGTCAATGTCGATACCTACCCAGTGGAGGGCTTCCAGAATGTACTCTTCTGCACCGGGCACAAACCGATTCTGGTCGGTATCCTCGATGCGAAGGAGCATTTGGCCGCCCATTTTTCGGGCGAATAAATAATTATACAGCGCCGTTCGCACGCCACCAATATGCAGGGGACCGGTAGGGCTGGGTGCGAAACGAACGCGAACGGGAGTTGACATAAGAGAATAATAATTGGCGAATGAAGAAACAAGTAAATGAGCTGACGAGAAATTCTCTTGACGCGGCAGCTCATTCGCTTATGTACTCATCCACCTATTGCACTGCTATTACTGAAATTTCGACGTTGACATCCTTAGGAAGCCGGGCTACTTCCACCGTTTCACGGGCGGGTGGATTCTCGTTGAAAAACTTCCCGTAAACCTCATTGATAGCCCCAAAATCAGCCATATCTTTCACGAAAATGCTGGACTTTACGATATGGTGGTAATCCATGTCGGCTGCTTTTAAAATTGCGCCTATATTTTCCATTACCCGCTGGGTTTCGGCCCGAATATCACCTTTAGTGGCCAACTCAGCGGCAATCTGACCGGATACGAATAACATGCCCGATGCGGACGCGCCATCAACTTTTACGGCCTGACTGTATGGCCCAATGGGAGCTGGAGCCTGATCGGTATAAACAATTTGTTTGTTCATGGTCTTTAAATTCTACTTTCGCCTGCAAGTTACCACTAAAGCCGGGAAGGCCGAAAAAGTGCGTACTCTTCCCGCAGAAAGCTTCTCGCAACTAATCACCTGTCTGCTTATGGCATCCTGGAAAGAATTACTGACCCACACGGCTACCGACATCGAAACGCAGTTCGACCGGCTGAAAACCCGGCTTTCCGGACGACTCAATTCGGATGAACCGTACAAAATTATTTACTACCGGGGCTTCGGTAGTCCGGCAGCCGTTTGGTTAAAAGGCCGTGTTTTACGGCAGCGGTGGTTGACAACACCCAGCGACCGGGATACGTTCTGGCAGAATATTCTGGCGACTTATCAACGGTTTGACAGCGATGAAGTGCCGGGCGCAACCGTACGAATAGAAGCCTTCAACCAAACGCATACCACCGTAACGGATGAAAACGGGTATTTCGACCTGACAATCAATCCGCCGAATAATTTGCCTCCTGGCCGGGTATGGTTCCCGGTACGCTATTCGGTCGATGGACTGGTACAGCCTTCCTCGCCAAACGGAGCCGGTGGCAAGCCCATCGTGAAAGATGGCTATCTGATGGTTTCGCCCGAATTCAGTCAGTTCGGGGTCATTTCCGATATTGACGATACGGTGTTGGTGACGGACGCGACGAACTTGCTTCAGACGGCGAAACTCACTTTTCTGGGCAATGCGTACACCCGATTACCTTTCGCCGGTATAGCCTCTTTTTACCGGGCCTTGCAGAGTGGTCCCGTTACAACCCTGTTCAATCCCATTTATTTTGTATCCAGCAGTCCCTGGAATCTGTACGACCTGCTGGTTGATTTCTTCCGAATTCAGGGAATTCCCAAAGGGCCGATTTTGCTCCGTGATTTTAGTTTGAGTAGCAAACTCTTCTCCTCCGAAGGGCATCATACGCACAAATTATCGATGATTCGAAAAGTGCTGGACGTAAATCCAAATCTATCGTTTGTACTCATTGGCGATAGTGGCCAGCAAGACCCTGAAATTTACGCGCAGGTGGTACGTGAAAACCCGAACCGGATTCGGGCGGTGTACATTCGGGACGTAACAGAGGACCGGCGCGATGAATCAGTTCGTGAACTCATCCGAACAACTGAGGCATTTAGTGTGCCCATGCTACTTGTATCAGACACTGTTGCCGCTGCAGAACACGCGGCTTCATTGGGCCTGATTGATCCGGATACGCTCCCCGAAATCCGGGCTGACCGGCGATCTGATGAGGAAGGTTAATTATTTTTTGCCCGTACGCAACTCTTTTTCAGTGACTCCCGTATATGCGGATGAACCGGTTCAACTGTTCTTTTTCCCATCTCAAAACACAGTTGATGCTATGAACTATTTCGTTTACGCATAAACGAAGCACTTTGTCCAACACTCCTAACATACCGGTACTACCCGATGTTCTGGCAGGTTGTCTGCGCAACCACCGACAAAGTCAGGAATTGCTCTACCGGCAATTTTATGGGTATGCTATGAGTATTTGCCTGCGTTACGCTCACACCCGGGATAGTGCGATGGAGGTGCTAAATGATGGGTTTCTGAAGGTATTTACCCGCCTG
Organism: uncultured Cytophagales bacterium; assembly: GCA_963782245.1. Taxonomy (GTDB): domain Bacteria; phylum Bacteroidota; class Bacteroidia; order Cytophagales; family Spirosomataceae; genus Spirosoma. The sequence goes on along the minus strand of CAWAJC010000016.1, from coordinate 46,895 downwards.
GACCAGTATGACCCGGCGTTACCCTTCAAAAGTTGGCTCCGGCGCATTCTGATTAACACTGCTATTGACCATTACCGGCAGGAAGCACGCCACCAGCACGAAACGATTGACCCACTCGAACAAACAGTCGTCTCTCAAACGCCAACCGTGCTCAGTCAGTTGGCGCATGATGATTTAATGGAATTAATTCAACGATTATCACCGGCCTATCGGCTCGTTTTCAACCTGTATGTTATGGATGGGTTTACGCACGAAGAAATTGCCGGGCAACTGGGCATTTCTGTCGGTGCGTCGAAGTCGAATCTGGCGCGGGCACGCGAAAACCTGCGCCAGTTATTGAAGCACTTAAACAACGATGAGTATGTCAGAGCTAACCGATGACCAATTGGATGGCCTCTTCAGAAAGTCGGCTGAAGAGTTCGAAACGCCGTTCGATTCGGCGGCCTGGCAGGATATGAAAGTCCGCCTTGACACAAACGACCACCTTGAGCCCACCGGCGGGTCCTTATTGAGGACAACCATCCTGCGTTGGGGAATACCGACTCTGTTGATGCTGATGATCGTTGGATGGATCGTATATAAACTTATAGCACCACCCAGCTCCGTTGCCAGTAGGCCCGTCACTACAAGTGCAGCGACGGACGGGACTGGAAGGGCAGGGGTATTTAACCAATCGAGTGAAGGGAAAGCGGATAATCTGGCCTCAGTACGTGCACCGACACACGCAGTCGGGAGTACCGAATCGGAAACCGATCTGGAGATGGCCATGCCTGACCGGAGTATGGCAGAAAGAAAAACCAGTGCAGTGCCATCCCCCCGTGCCAGCACACCGGCTCTATCTGCTGAAACCGGGGCTGTGCCGCGCGGACGGAAGGAAGAAAGCGGGTATTCCGAATCGAGACTCGTGAGAAGAGCTACAGAAAGGGGGTTAACAGATCATTCCTCACGGTCAAAATTGCGGGACGTAGCTACCAATGCACAAAGGACCACCGGACGTGATCCCTTCAAAGAAAATAGGCCAGTGGATAGCCAATCCAGGGAAACGTGGATAATGGACCGGGCGGGTGATAACGCCAGGGCGACGCCAAACACTCCGTACGGAACAAAAAGGCAGTTGCTATCCGTTGAGCCGGGCACTACAAATGAACGAATAGAAGGTTTATCAAACGGATCAACAGGCAGTAAGAACGACTTATCGGAATCAACGGGTGAGCTGACAGTTGTTGCATTGCCCGACGTAGCAGAACTGGCTATCCAACCGGCGAAGTGGCCCAAGCCGGTAATGTCAATCAACCGACCCGTTGACGTGCAACCCGATACCACTACCAGAAAAACGGCTGCTCAACCGGCGGCCGTGCGCGGGCTAAGTGTTCGACTCGTGATAGCACCGGATTTGAGTTCGGTAGGGTTGAAGAACTTCGCCCGACCGGGCACTAATGTTGGTTTGTTGCTTGAATACCGACTATCATCACACTGGAGTATTCAGTCTGGCGTTATTCAAAGTACAAAAGTGTACAGGGCGGTTACCGCCGACTATGCTTTGCCCGACTACGCCCTCAAATGGACCGTAAAACCGGAGGGCGTTGATGGGCGCTGTAGTATGATTGATATTCCGATAAATATACGGTATGATATGGCTTTACGTTCTCGATTGAATGGCCAGGCTCCCAGCCGATGGTTTGTAAGCGGTGGCGTAACGTCCTATATCATGAATCAGGAAAACTATACGTACCAGTACGCCGACCCCACAAGTCCGCACATCTACCCGAACAACCGCGGATGGAGCGGAAAGAGTGGAGGCTACAAATTCAGTGAAGTAAATCTGTCTGCTGGTTATGAGCGGGCCATCAGCCACCGATTATCGTGGCAGGTAGAGCCGTTCATGAAAGTGCCCCTCAGGCGGATTGGCTACCTGAAACTTAACCTGTTGAGCACTGGGGCTTTTTTCTCCCTGCGGTATAAACTTTAAACATTAATTCACTGCCTAACTGGCAACTAATTGTTGTATCTACATGAAAACGAACAGCCAAATGGAAAGCAATCCAACAACGGATCAAATGAAACGCGGAGAATTTCTACGCAGTCTGGGCATGAGCAGTGCCGCCTTAATGGCCTTTTACTGCATGGGTACTGGCCTGACCGCCTGTTCCAAAAGTAGTGATGATCCGACACCTGGCACAGGAACCGGTATGGGCACAGGAACAGGTGTGGGTACAGGAACAGGTACGGTCAGTGGACTGACAGGGAATGCCGATGTATCGAAAGGGGCCATCAACTACACGCTTGATCTGAGCAGTTCTGATTATACCAAGTTGAAAACGGCGGGTCAGTTTGCCATTGTAGGCAGTACATTGGTGGCTAAAGCAAAAGATGGCTCTTTAATTGCTCTTTCCAAGAATTGCACGCACCAGGGCACGGAGGTGATATATCGAACGGCCACCGATGATATTTTTTGCCCCAATCACGGCTCTCAATTCACAACGTCTGGAGCAGTAAAAGTAGGCCCGGCAGCATCACCGCTCAGTCAGTACAAAACAGTACTCAGTACGGACGGGAATAAGCTAACGGTTACGGCATAAAATCTGGCATTGATTGAACATAAGCTCCTTTTCTATTCTTCGCATGAAATACGTCTGTCTGATCGTATGGTTTAACCTTGCAATGGGTTCTCTGCACGCACAGGATTCCACCGCCGTACGTCGGGACACGACTATTGCCCCGGTGGCATCAGGGATGAACGAAGCAATTGACCTGCTGGCGAGTCTAACCGACTCCGTTGAGGCACAGCCTTTGTTGCCACGCAAAATGATTTTTACCCAACGGGCATTCTGGGGGCCAAAAGGATTATTACGGACGATGAAAATTGCCCCGTTAACGCCGGAAAGCCGCATTCATGAGTTGAAAGTCAGGCGAACAATGCTCGTAGCGCACCAGATTGGTGGATTCGTTACTCTGGCAGGCTTTGTCGCTCAGGGGTTACTGGGTGCGAAGCTATACAACGCACAGGGTCAGGAATATGTGGATACTAAACGATGGCACGAACGGTCGGCTACGTTTATCAACATAGCCTATGGCACTACGCTGGTCCTGTCATTAACGGCACCTCCTCCGGTGATAGGAGCGAAAAAGGGGTTTACATCCATCAAACTGCATAAATATTTGGCTATTGTTCACCTGACAGGCATGATAGCCACCAATGTACTGGCCGGGCTTATTGATGAACATTACAACCTGAAACCCTACCACCGGGCGGTTGCCTACACCACCTTTGGTGCCTATGCTGCTTCTATAATCGCGTTAAAATTTTAAGACTATGAACTACGCTGCTCGCTGCGGCTGCCTGCTGGCAGTAGGAATTGCCGTTGCCTTTAGTCCGGCACCGATGGACAAACGCAAATTAATGGCCGATAAATCGTTGTCAACCGTTACCTACGCGGCTAGACATCCACTGCATAAATGGGAAGGTGTGAGTCGTGAGGTGAACGGAGCCGCTATCTATAACGACGAAACAAAGCAGCCGGAAAGCGTAGCCATTGCTATAAAGGTAGCCTCGTTCGATAGTGATAACAACAACCGGGACTCGCACGCCATCGAAGTACTGGAAGGAATAAAATACCCTACTGTAACCTTCGTTAGCTCAGACATCAAAGTTGGTTCGGCGAGTACATTGACGGCTAAAGGAACGCTGACGTTTCATGGTGTTCCCAAACCGGTAAGCTTGCAGGCCACCCGAAAAGACGCAGGCGGAAAAATGGTTCTGACGGGAGAGTTTCCCATTAGTATGACCGATTACAACATCGAACGACCGTCTCTGATGGGAATAAAAACGGAGGATGAAATGATTCTCCGCTTTAATGTTGCTTTTTCGCTTTAAACCGGTACATCCGTTACCGTTACGGGTTTTTGCTGGCGGATGCCGTTTCGTTTCAGGCCGCGCCGAGCCAGAAGGGCACTAATAAGTACCAGAACAGAACCCAGGAAATAGGGTGCACCAGGTAAATAAAAGGGAGCTTCGACGGCGGTGAAGTACGAAAAAAGGTTGGTCATGATCAGCGGACCAAAAATAGACGTCGTACTGGTGAGGCTGGTTAGGGCACCCTGTAGCTCCCCCTGTTCGTTAGGCGGTACCTGATTCGATATAATGCCCTGAATAGAGGGCTGGGCAATACCCCCCATGGCGTACACAGCCATAAAGGCAAACATCATCCAGCTTTGGCTGGCAAAACCAAACAGGGATAACCCAATAGCGCTGAACACCAAACCAACGTATACCGACCGTTCCTGGCCCAGTTTCGGAATGATAACCCGGCTCAATCCGCCCTGCACAATGGCAAATGATACCCCAATAGCGGCCAGCGACAAGCCAACTGTCTTCTCATCCCACTTGAACTTTTCCATGGTGTAAAACGTCCAAGTTCCCTGCACAGCAAACCCGGCAACGTAAACCAGTACAAGGGAGGCCACCAGGCCGAGAATAATGGGGTACTTACCCAATTGCATCAACGAACCAATCGGATTGGCTCGTCGCCAGTTGAAAGGACGGCGGTTCTCGGGTGCCAATGACTCGGGCAGAACGAAAAAGCCGTACAGGAAATTGACCATCGTTAAACCTGCCGCAACAAAGAACGGCACGCGCGGGCCATACGACCCTAGAAATCCCCCAACGGCAGGGCCAAGAATAAAGCCAACGCCGAAAGCCGCCCCAACCAGTCCGAAATTCTGCGCCCGCTTTTCGGGGGGACTAACATCGGCAATGTAGGCCGAAGCGGTCGTAAAACTCGCGCCGGTAATACCGGCCAGTACACGGCCAACAAACAACCACTCGATGGTTGGTGCGAAGCCCGTCAGGATGTAGTCCAGCCCAAAGCCAAACAGCGAGAAAAGCAACACCGGTCTGCGTCCATAGCGGTCGCTCAATCCGCCCAATACAGGAGAAAAGACGAACTGCATGATGGCGTAGGAAAAAATCAGCCAGCCCCCCCAGCTAGCGGCCTGACTTAGATTGCCGTGAATGAGCTGCTCAATTAGTTTCGGGAAAACCGGAATGATAATACCCAGACCCGTAACATCGATCAATAGGGTAATGAAAATAAAGACAAGGGCCGGAGCGGGGCGTTTGGAAGCCATGAGGAGTGTAGAATGAACAATGTAGAATGAATAATGAGGACAGCCGGGAGCTACCCATCACGATTCATTCTACATTGTTCATTGACTTACGCGTATGTATTCAGCATGACCGGCATAACCAGCATCAGAATATCTTCATTTTCTTCTTTATCGGCCGGAATCAGCAAACCCGCGCGGTTAGGGGCCGACATTTCGAGGGTAATCATTTTGGCGGTTAAATTACTCAGCACTTCGGCCATTAACTTTGCATTGAAACCAATCTCCATTGGTTCGCCGTCATAGTCACAGAGGAGTTTTTCGTTAGCTTCGTTGGAGTAGTCCAGGTCCTCGGCCGATATGGTCAGCGCGTTTGGCTTCAGCGACAAACGAATCTGGTGCGTAGTGCGGTTGGCGTAAATCATGATCCGCTTCAGCGAGTTGAGCAGATCAGTACGGCCAATGGTCATCACGTTCGGATTGTTAGTCGGAATTGCATTTTCGTAATCGGGAAAACGCTCATCAATCAAACGGCAGATTAGCTGCGTAGGGCCAAATGTAAACGACGCGTTCGACTGACTGAATTCGGCTGTGACGGGCTCGTTTTCGGGCAGCGATGACTTAAGCAACTGCAGCGCTTTACGTGGAATAATAAATGAGTTACTTCCCGATGCGCCAAGGTCAGTACGGCGGTAACGAATGAGCCGGTGACCATCCGTGGCAACAAAGGTTGCGTTGGCGTCCGTTAGTTGCAGCAGTACCCCCGTCATAGCAGGTCGCAGGTCGTCGGTACTGGTAGCAAAAACAGTATTGTTGATCGCACTCAGGAGTACATCCGAGGTCATTTCAACCGACATGCTTTTGGTTACAGTCGGTAGCTTGGGGAAGTCAATTGGGTTCTCGCCCGACAGTTTATACCGGCCGTTGTCCGTAAGTATTTCGGTACCAAAGGTTTCGGTGTCGATATTAATCGTTACGGGCTGTTCGGGCAGGCTGCGAAGGGTATCCAGCAGTAGTTTGGCCGGAATGGCAATGGCTCCACTCTCACTGGCATCAACCGGAATCTGGGTGGTCATGGTCGTCTGCAAATCCGAGGCCGTTACGGTAAGCGTACCACTCGACGAATCCTCGCCCACATCGATGCGAAACAGGAAATTTTCGAGGATAGGAACAATCGGATTCGTGGCGACAACGCCGTTAATATGCTGAAGGTTTTTGAGCAGTACAGATGAGGAAACTATGAATTTCATGAGCCAGTTGCTTAAGGCGTTTTATTAACATATATAAGGACAAAAGTAGCAAAAAAAGCCGACTCATTTGTTCGTTTTTTATAAACCTCCGCCAGTAAACGGGCGGCAATGAACGGCCTTATGATAGTGGTTGTTTACAGCGTATTAGCAATAGAAATTATGGAAGCCGAAATTGTAAATCGCGTTGCCGGCAGTGGCCTGATTACCCTCGATCTGGAAGACTACTATCACCCCGGTGAGCGGGTTGTTTATGACCTGAAGGATAATCTCTTTATGGGATTGATTTTGAAGGAAAAGGACTTTCGGGCGTTTTTGAAAGAACACGACTGGAGTCAGTACACGGGTAATAATGTTGCCATTACCTGCACCGAGGATGCTATTATCCCTACCTGGGCCTATATGCTCCTTACGTTGCAACTACAGCCTTACGCAAACTGCATCGTGTTCGGTAACCTGACCGACCTGGAAGAAAAATTGTACTTCGATGCTATCGCCCGTATCGATCCGGAAAGTTATCGTGATGCCCGCGTCGTGGTGAAGGGTTGCTCTAAGGTACCCGTGCCGACGGCGGCTTATGTAGAAATTACGCGGCTTCTGCGCCCTGTTGTGCAGAGTCTGCTTTTTGGTGAGCCGTGCAGCACTGTACCCCTTTATAAACGACCGAAGAAGTAAGCAACAGTGAATATTTTTTTTGAAAGAGCCTAACAAAAACGGCTTCGGTATAAGTTACCGAAGCCGTTTTTAATGAACACTATATGCTATTGATTACTTCGCCACTTCCACATTGACGCGGTGCCCTTTGATGGTATTGCCTTCCATGGCATCAACCACGCGGTTAGCAATATCCTTCGGTACATCCACATACGTAAATTTGTCGAAAATATCGATGCTGCCGATGCTGCTGCCCGGCACGTTGGCTTCGCCTGCAATGGCTCCAACAATATCGCCCGGACGGATGAAGTCACGACGACCAACGCTGACCATCAAACGGGTCATGTTAGCTTCCCGCTCCCGTGGAGCGCGTTTGTCGTCCCGGTCGAAGTAGGGTTTGCCGGCCCGGTCTGGACGGGCATCACCTTCATTCCGGTTAAAACGTGGGCGATCGCCACCTTCGCGGCTGAAACGGCCCGCACCCCGGTCCGGTCCGTCGCCCCGCTCCCGGTTGCCATAGCTACCCCGGTCGCCATCACCCCGGCCACCGAAGCGTGAGGAGCTTTCGCCCCGTCCACCCCGGTCAAAACGACCTGTGCTTTCGCCCCGTCCCCGGTCGAACCGACCCGCTCCTTCGCTCCGGCCCCGCTCTTCGCGACGACGGTCTTCTTCGAGACCAAGATTCTGATCGGCAAACTCGTTTTTCTCCAGACCCATGCTGCGCTTCACCAGAGCGGCCACAATCTGCTCGTTCGAAAAACCGGCGTGCTGCAACTGGGTAAGCGTATCTTCGTATAGATTCAGGTCCTTGCTTTCCTTGATGGTTTGCTGAACCTGCTCAATAAACCGCGCTTTACGCACCCCAACGATATCTTCAAAGGAGGGAATCACACCTTTATCAACCCGTACTTTCGTGTAGGCCTGAATTTCGCGGAAACGGTATTTTTCATCACGACCAACCATGGAGAAGGCCCGGCCCGATTTGCCCGCCCGACCCGTCCGGCCAATGCGGTGTACGTAATACTCTTCGTCGAGGGGAATATCGAAGTTGAACACGGCATCCACATCGTCGACATCGATACCACGGGCGGCTACATCGGTAGCTACCAGAATGCTCGTCGTACCTGAGCGGAATTTGCTCATCACGTTATTCCGTTGTGCTTGCCGTAAGTCGCCGTGCAGGCCTTCCGCCTGATAACCACGAATCTGCAAGTCTTCAACGATCTCGTCGACCTTGCGCTTCGTATTACAGAATACCAGCAGCAATTTCAGGTCGTACATGTCGATCAGACGACACATCACCTCTACTTTTGCTTTCGGCTTCACTTCAAAATAAACCTGCTCAATGTTGGTAGCAGTCAACTCTTTTTTGACAACTTTCACCAGCACGGGGTCCTGCAGGAATTTCTGCGTGATCTGCATGATCGGCTTGGACATCGTTGCCGAAAACAGAATCGTCTGACGCTCTTCGGGCATGTCTTCCAGGATGCTTTCGATATCTTCCCGGAAGCCCATGTCGAGCATCTCGTCGGCTTCGTCAAGAATCATCATCTTCACGTTGCCAAGTTTAAGCGTGTTCCGCTCCATGTGGTCCATAACCCGGCCTGGAGTACCAATAACGATGTGAACACCGCTTTTGAGCGACCGAATCTGCCGATCAATGGAGTCGCCACCGTAGATGGCTTCGATCCTGACACCACGCTTGTGTTTGGCCAGTTTCCGAATCTCGTCGGCTACCTGGAGGGCTAACTCACGGGTGGGGCAGAGGATTAGGGCCTGCACCGAACGATCCTGTACATCAATCAATTCAAGCGCCGGAATACCAAAGGCAGCCGTTTTACCCGTACCGGTTTGCGCCTGACCAATCACATCGCGACCAGCCAAAATGGGCGGAATAGCTTCGGCCTGAATGGGGGATGGGCTGGTAAAGCCCATATCGGTAACGGCCTGCAACATCTCGTCGGAGATGCCGAGACTTGAGAATAAAATCTGTTTGGGATCAACTTTAGGAGCAGACTCTGTTGTAGCGGCAGGTTGCTCAACAACGGGAGTTTCGGAAGTTTCTTCTGACACTACTGGCGTAACTGGTGCATCGGCTACCACCACGACTTTATCGGCTATGCCTTCCACTACTGTTTCGATGGCCGAATCGGTAACTGGTGCCTCCGGAGCCATCTCATCAGCAGGGACTTCGGCGATTGCCTTTGCTGCTTTCTTTTTAGGGACTTTAGCCGTTTTAACCTCTGGCGTATTGGTTTCAGTAACCGGGCTAGCGGGTGCTACCGCCATGGCAGCCATCTCGGAGGCTACTTTTTCAATGTCCAGGAGATCGTTTTGATCAACGGCTTTGGTTGTTTTCGTTTTCATTAACTTGGGAATGATTAAATAAAGTAAATCATCCAAGCGAAGACGAGTGTGTGCCAGTGAACGGCGCGATAATGCGAGAATTGCCCAACGAACGAAGCTGCCCAACGACCCAATGAGGCCCCCATAACTATCCTCTCTACAACAGAGGAAAAGACAACGACTGATATGTCAGACCAGCGGTATGCCAACCCTGTGGCATTAACCTGGTACGACCGATTGACGATTAGCCCACGCGCAAATGTTCTGCTCTCGGCAGAACGTCCACTCAGAAACCCATCCTGTACATCCGTACATTGGCTCTGTCAGACTGCACTCCGCGTGATAAAAAAGGAGGGAAACAGAGACGCGACGGATGTCGCTTGTAAAATCTGGTGCAAAAGTAAGTTAAAAATGCGGATAATGCAAGCAGATGCGTAGTAATTTTGGATTTATTTTAGAAACTGTGCATCGTAACAGCGTGTTATCGTACGGAGCCAACTGTTAACCATCCTATTACTATGCATCCATCTGTTGGTAAATACATTATACTGATCGGGGCAGTTATTGTGCTGATTGGTCTCGTTGTGTACTTCTTCGGAGACAGGCTGAGCTGGTTGGGGCGCTTACCGGGCGATATTCGGATTGAGGGCAAGAATGGCGGTGGATTCTATTTTCCTATCGTCACCTGTATTGTAGTCAGTATTCTGCTGAACCTGATTATCGTTCTGATCCGTCGTTTTTTCGGGTCGTAGCGTTGGCTGATTTACCAGTCGGGTCCTCTTCCTGATAGGTAAGTTTGTTCAGGTAAAATACCTCGCGCTGGTTGGCGTAGTTTTGTGAAGGAGCTATCTTCTGAAAGCCATATGCCAGAAAATGCTGCCCATACCAGGCCATCAGGTTATCCTGCGCGGAAAAAGTCACTTTCTCATTTTCAGTGTTTGTCCGGAGCTTCAGCTTTTCCGTCCCTTTCAAAACTTTGCTACCCTGAATAACTTCTGTCGTGATTTCACCATCATTGGGGTAGGCGAGTACAATGCGCTCTCCCTGCTGCGATACCTGTACCATTTCGGTCAGGTCTTTACTGAGTAGTTCTTTGATGGGAAAACAATTATCCCACAAGAGTTTGCCCTGCTTATCGAAACCGCAAATAAAGGCATGCGTATAGCGGAAGCCTTCGTAGCGGTCGGAACCCCGCATATATGATCCATACCCAAGTGTGCTACCCCGGTATTGTGGATAATATACTTCTGCAACAAGCGTAAGGCCATCGGGCGTGGGTTGCAGGTCGTGCACCAACAGCCGGTAGTGAAATTTGTAATCTTTGCCTTCCTCTTTTTTCTTTAAAGCCCGAGCCAGCAGTTTTTGCTGACGATTTGGCTTTAAATAATTGAAGAAGTTCTGAAGTTGGGAAAACTCAATGTATTGAATTGCATTGGCTGACTCATTTGCCTGGGATTGGCCAGTTTCGCCGTGACGAATCCGGGTAACATAAATGCCCTGAGAATAAGGAGTACAGTCTGTAGAATAATTACCGACCAGTAAGGACTCATTTTCGTTGACCGGGAGTAATTTTCCCGTAATCAGGCTATTTTCAGTACCGTCGAACTCCTTGATGCGGAGTAATTTACAATCATAGTCGTAAGTTCTGATCGAAAATTTGCAATGCCGTCTTAGTGAATGGACCAGCACGTTTACTTCCCGATGGAGCTCGTCAACTTCCAGACTGCTAATCTCCATCCGATTAACGTACAGACCAGGTAACACCTTGGTCGAATGATCGAAGAAGGAAAATGCCATTACCACGGGTCGACCGTGGTGATAACCACTGATATAAGCCTGACTGCCCAATACTTTGAATTGGCGGATATCGAACTGATCAATCAAGCGACTTTCGAAGAGGTCTATAACGCCATCTTCCAGATGTAATCGTACAAACTGATACCGGTCGGTGTCGTATTCCCGGAAGAGATGATAGGCGTATTGGTCGGTATTATAAGTTAGCAGCGGTCTGAACTTAAGGTCCTGTTTAAAAGCTACCTGCCAGAGTAATTTCAGGTTAGTATCGTATTTCTTGACGTGGAGCGTGACGGGGGTATTATCGTAGAAACCTCCCGTCCGAATCGTCATTAATACACCACGCTCTGCTAAGGGCGTAACATCAAACGACTCGGATTGACTTGGGTCGGAGGGAATTTCAATACGCAGGGCCTGAGCTAATTGCGCAAAGGCTGGTTGTATAGCCAGCAATGAAAGCAGGCAGACAATAAAACAAAGGATACGAATCATGTAGCCTGATGTGTGATCGCATGGACGAACACGGTAGTATGAAGTTACGAGTAAAAGAAGACATCGCAAAAGCGTACTGCAAACAATGACAATTTCTATGCCACCGCATTCCGTGCTTGTAAGCGCTCTAATCGGGTGAATACGCTGTAGAGGTGACATTACGCAGGACCAGTGGCAATCGTGGAGTTTTCCGCAGGGTAAAGGGCTTGGTTTGAAATTCACTCTATGTTTCTGTCCGGAGCTAAAGAGAAGGCATTCTTATGTCTGGTAAATTTTCCTTATTTTTAGCTTGTTATACGTTGAAAAGCAACATAAAATTTTGTCCTGTCAATGAGAAAATGTAAAAATCTACTACTCGCCTTTCTGCTGATGCCGGCATTCCTATTTGGTCAGGCAAAAAAAGCAAACAGAGTTGATACAAAACTCGACAAACTAAAAGCGGAAGCCGCAGCCGCTGTTGAATCCCGTAAGGAGCAGGCGCAGCAAATCAATGACATGCTATTTAGTTTTTCGGAACTTGGTTTTCAGGAAGAAGAGTCGTTCAAGTACTTGACTAACCTGCTTGAAAAAGAGGGGTTTACCGTGAAAAAAGGCATTTCCGGTATTCCAACGGCATGGATTGCTACCTGGGGATCGGGCAAACCACTCATCGCTGTGGGCTCGGATATTGATTGTATCCCTAAAGCCAGCCAAAAGCCCGGTGTGGCTTACAAAGACCCCATTGTGGAGGGAGCACCTGGTCATGGCGAAGGGCATAATTCTGGTCAGGCGCTCAACATTGTAGCTGTATTAGCCGTAAAACAGCTCATGGAACGGGAGAAGATTCCTGGTACCCTCATGCTTTGGCCCGGTGTAGCCGAAGAACTGGTTGGGACCAAAGCGTTTTACGTGCGCGATGGGTATTTCAAGGATGTAGATGCCTGCATTTTTACCCATGTGGGTAATAACCTGGGTGTATCCTGGGGCGACAACGGTAACAATGGCCTTATTTCGGCAAAATTTAATTTTGAGGGACAAGCCGCTCATGCTGCAGGAGCACCCTGGCGTGGCCGCAGTGCGCTGGATGCTGTAGAGTTGATGAATATCGGCTGGAATTTCCGGCGTGAACACCTGGAATTAACCCAGCGCTCACATTATGTTATATCCGACGGTGGCGACCAGCCCAACGTAGTGCCTTCCAAAGCGGCTGTTTGGTACTACTTCCGCGAACGCACTTACCCCAAAATAAAAGCCCTTTTTGAGAAGGGTATGAAAATGGCAGAAGGGGCAGCTTTAATGACCGATACCAAGTTTACGTACGAGATTCTGGGCTCAGCCTGGCCGGTACACACCAACCGGCCCATAGCGGCTGCCATGTACGACAATATCAAAAAAGTTGGCTTGCCTACTTGGTCGGAAGAAGACCAGTTGTTGGCGCGGGCTTCGCAGATCGAATTGCAGGCTCCCAAGGCTGAAGGTCTGGCAACAAAACTGGATTCCATGGGTATGCCTACTTCGTCGGCTCCTGTTGTGATGATGGGTGGACAGGCTATGACACCCATGGGCGGTGGTTCCGACGATATTGCTGACATTTCCTGGTCGTTGCCCACTATTGTACTCCGTTACCCCAGTAACATTCCGGGGTTGCCCGGTCATCACTGGGCCAACGCTATTTCGATGGCAACCCCCATTGCCCACAAAGGTATTGTATACGGTGCCAAAGCGGAAGCAATGACACTACTGGATTTGCTGCTAAAGCCAGAAATCATTAAAGAAGCCTGGGCGTACTATAAGGACGAGCAAACGAAAGACATCAAGTACGAACCGCTCATCAGCTCGAAAGAACAACCGGCTATTTACCTGAACCAGAAGATTATGGCTGAGTTCAAACCGAAACTGGAGAAATTCTATTATGATCCAGTCAAATACAAAACGTATTTAGAGCAACTTGGGATCCAGTATCCAACCGTGCGCAATGATCAGAAAGAAGCTGTTAAAAAAGCCGTTGAAAAAGCAGCGGCCGCTAAAGTAGGGTCATCGCGGTCAGAATAATCGGCGACCATTAGTATTTTACTCGGGCTCGGGTCACCTGATCCGAGCCCGAGTAAAACGTTATTTAATTCCCTGATGTACGTGCTTTTCCAGGTAAGCAATCATCTTGGTTAATGCCCTTGACCGATGGCTCATACCGTTTTTTTCTTGTACGCTCATTTCGGCGAACGTACGGTCATGCCCATCTGGCTGAAATACCGGATCGTATCCAAATCCACCAACACCCCTTGGTTCGGTTAAGATTTGGCCTTCGATCCGTCCTTCGAATTGATGCTCAACTGGTACGGCATCCCAACCGCGAAGAACGAGCGTGAAGACCGTTACAAAATGGGCTTTCCGGTTACTGTTGCCAGCCAGCTTTTCCAGCAACTTTTCTATATTTTTTTGCGCATCGCGACTACCCGAATAATGAGCTGAATCCACGCCCGGTTCACCATCCAGAGCTTCTACTTCAAGCCCTGAATCATCGGCAAAGCAGGAGATGCTGAAGTGTGTCCAGATATAATCTGCCTTCTGGCGTGAGTTCCCTATTATAGTGCCGGAGGTTTCCGGTAATTCAACCGTACAGCCTATATCGTGGAGCGTTTTGATAGTAAATGAATCCCCGAGCTGGCCGGAAACCTCATCCAGTTTGTGCTGATTATTGGTGGCAAAACAGAGTTCGATCATAAACAAAAAAAGCCGTTTGCAGCAGTAACTGCAAACGGCTGTCTAAAAAAGTTACCGTAGCTTAACGGCCCGAAGGTTGCTGTGGCATTTGTGGCATGCCGGGCTGTGGTGCCTGACCCTTCTGGATATCGATCAATTCAATATCGAATAGCAGGACTGAATTAGGGGGGATGGCCTGGTTCCCACGAGGGCCATACGCCAGCGTTGATGGGATAACCAGTGTTGCCTTCTCTCCTTTGTGCAGCTTGCTGACACCTTCCTCCCAACCGGGAATTACCATACCCACGCCCAGTTGAAACTGAGCAGGTTTGCCACCTGCCTGTGGATTTGTACGTGAACTATCAAATACTTTACCGTCCAGCAGTTTGCCAGTGTAATGCACGGTCACCACTTCTCCCTGTTTGGGCATTGGGCCACTGCCCGGCTGTGTAACAAGGTAGTAAACGCCCGAATCCGTTTTTTGGGCTTTGTCGGTCATGCCGTTCTTGGCAAGGTAGTTCTGAATTACTTTCTCATCAATACCTTTCTGCTTATCAAAGTCAGCTGCCTGCGTTTTCTTGTATTCTTCTTCGCTCTGTACATTCACTACTTTCACCGCAATACCAATGTCGGTCCCTTTCTGAACACCCGGAGGCAGGGGCTGCATGGCTTTGGTGAACAGGGAGTCGGCACTGACGTAGAAGGTAGCGCTGTCGCCTTTGCCAAGCATGGTTAGCCCTTCTTCGTAAGAGCCTTTAAAAGGGGGAACCTGTAACAGCATCTGAAAAGGAGCCCCTTCTTTGTGTGTGTCGCGTAACACGGAATCTTTATTATTCATCAGCGTGAGGTGGAGGGTCATAATGTCACCGACTTTACCTTTGCGCGTTCCTTCCGTTTGTTCGTGAATGTTGTACTTCAGGCCGTTGTCCGTCACCTGTACGCGGTTTTTACCGCAGGCCGCTACAACAGCGACGAGTAGGGCGGCTTTCCCGAAATTTTTAAGAGACATGAGAAATTGGTTGATTTATTCTTGAATGAGTTTACGGTAATGGAATCAATACGCATTGGCTTATTACCATAAACCCAATACGGCAAATTCGTCTAAACAGTTTCCAGTAGTTGTTGCTGATACAGGGGTATTACAGCTAAAAGTTTCGCTTCGGTTTCGGCTAGTGATAGTTTAGAACGTCCTCCTGCAGCATTTCGATGCCCTCCACCATTAAAATGCGTGCCGGCCAGATCCCGAACGGAGAAGTCGCCTATCGACCGAAACGAAAGTCGGATTTCGTCCACCCGGTCGATTAGGATGGCAGCCATAACTACGCCTTCCACAGCGAGGGCGTAGTTGACCATGCCTTCTGTATCGCCGGTCTTTGAGCGATAGTGCTTCAATTCAGCATCGGTCAGAATAATATAGGCAAACTTATATTCGGGCAGAACCTTCAATTTTTCGTTTAGAATGTAGCCCAACAACCGAAACTTATCCAGGGATACGTTATCAAAAATTCGTCGGTGAATACTGCTGACATCAATAGAAAGATCGACCAATACAGCAGCCATGCGGTGCACGTCGCCGGTTGTATTCGAATGACGAAATGAGCCAGTATCGGTCATCAATCCGGCGTATAGACATTCACCGATCGGAATATCGATCAGATCGTTATCGCCTGACTGCACGATTAGCCGAAAAACCAATTCGGCGGTAGCCGCAGCTTTCGGGTCCCACAAGGCCACATCTGCGAAGGACTCTGGCTCCAGGTGATGATCAATCAATACCTTGCGAGCGCGCGACTGCCGCACCATGGGCGCTAGCTCACGAATTCGATCAAGACTTGAGAAGTCAAGACAAAAAATAATATCGGCCTCCTCGAAAAGTTGACTTACTACCACCCGTTTTTTTTCATCAAACGCAATAACATCATCATTGCCTGACATCCAGTGGAGATTCTGCGGGTAATCTGTTGGCGTAATTACTGTGACATGATGACCTTTTTTACGAAGGTACCCCGCCAGCCCCAATGATGACCCCATTGCGTCGGCATCGGGATTCTGATGAGTAGTAATCAGCATGGTGTATTTGGGGCTGTCAGAACGCTGCCCTATAATCTCACCAATTGCTTCAATATCTTGCATATATAAACAACCGTAGTTGTAATCGAAACCCAAAAGTACGAATAATACTAATTACGAAGGCCGGTTTACCCACCAGGATACAAACACGCCTTGGCTGATTTAAATTTGTTTGTCCCCTATCTACCCACCCCGATGGAGGCTACAAACAGCAGGCCCCACCGAAAATCGTGGCTTTTTAGCTGAAAGTCTGTACCTTCGCGCCCAATAAAATTTGGATAATACTACTCAGAATGACAACCAACCGAACATTTACTATGATTAAGCCCGATGCCGTAGAGGCCGGGCATACGGGTGCCATTATTAAAATGATTGAGGAAGCAGGTTTTCGGATCGTCGCTATTCGCAAAACACAGCTCACCTCTGAGCGGGCAGGACAGTTTTATGCTGTCCACAGCGAACGCCCATTCTATAATGATCTTTGTGCGTATATGTCATCCGATGCCATTGTGCCGATGATTCTGGAGAAAGAGAATGCTGTTGCTGATTTCCGTAAACTTATCGGAGCTACAAACCCAGCTCAGGCAGAGGAAGGCACTATTCGGAAGTTGTACGCCAAATCGCTGGAAGCGAATGCGATTCACGGATCAGACTCAGACGAGAACGCTCAAATAGAAGGTAGCTTCTTCTTCGCCGGTACCGATCAATACTAAGTCAATCAGCCAGCTCATTTGTCAATGGTGTTGCACGTATTGACAAATGAGCTGGCTGATTTTTTTCATAGTATTTACAAAAACCACTCAAATCGCACCCCCCGCATTTGGGTGATCTGGCCAGGCACACATAGCGCCCATGTAAAATAAGCCAATGATGCGCTTTTGGGACGTAAACCTTTGGGATATGCGTCATCAGCGCTTTCTCCACAGCTAGTGGGGTCGTGGCTGTTAGTGGAGCCAATCCTATACGATGCGACACTCGAAATACGTGCGTATCCACCGCCATAGTAGGCTCGTTGTAAACAACTGATAGAATCACGTGCGCTGTTTTACGGCCTACACCGGGCAACGTTTGTAATTCATCAACGGTCGCCGGTATCTCTCCACCAAATTTCTCCAGCAATGTTTTTGCCATACCCACCAGGTGCCGGGCCTTGTTGTTGGGGTAGGATACGCTACGAATGTAGCTGAACACTTCATCGATGGAAGCAACTGCCAGTGACTCTGGCTCTGGAAATCGAGCAAACAGGGCGGGCGAAATTTGATTAATTCGCTTGTCAGTACATTGAGCCGACAGTATAACCGCGATCAATAGCTCGTAAGGATTGGAAAAATTCAGTTCGGTTTTGGGGTCAGGATAGTGTTGAGTAAAGTAGTCTATAAAGCGACGAAAGCGTTCTTTTTTTTGCATGTGGGAAATAGGCACAGCCCGGACGAGTATGGACGAAGGGTTACCGCTTCTGGCTGTATGGTACAACCGTGAGGAAACTCAACCTTCGGCGCATACTGTCCGGGTTGTAAAAAAACTTAAACCCACCTGCTCGCCTACGTTCTTCGTAAACGAGCAGGTGGGTTTGCTGGATGATTTTTTGAATAATTCAGAATCGTCTGAACCGTGTTGGGCCTTGGCTGACGCTCTATCTTGTTCATCAAAGCTCTCAGTTCAAGTGCTTCCAGAAAGAAAGTCATCAAATCCGGCTCCGACATGAGGGCGTCTTCAACAAGCAGACTCTCCTCGGGAGAAGTCTCTTCATAGACATACCGGACTACATCATCTTGGGTAAATGTTTTTATCATAACTCGGCGAACGTTTGCTCAGTTGTTTGCGCAAATTAATTAACGCATAACGCATACGTCCCAAAGCCGTGTTGATGCTGACGCCGGTTGCATCGGCTATCTCTTGGAAACTCATTTCCTCGTAGTGCCGCATGATGAGCACCTGACGTTGTTGTTCCGGCAATCGCTGAATCAACTCGCGCAAATGCTCGTGTGTTTCCTGCCGAATCTGGAGTGATTCAACGGAATCCTCCGCAAACTCAAGCGTATTAAACACACTGCTTCCGTCTTCAAACACCACACTGGGGTAGCGTTTATCTTTTCGGAAATAGTCAATCGCCAAGTTGTGAGCTATTCGAATAATCCAGGGTAAGAATTTTCCCTCCTCGTTGTATCTACCCGACTTGAGCGTGTCCACGGCCTTTATGAACGTGTCCTGCATCAGGTCTTCCGCTACGTACTGATCTTTCACGATCAGATAAATAGTGGTGTAAATCTTGGATTTGTGCCGTTGCACTAATTTAGCAAAGGCCTTCTCATTACCACGGATGTACAGGGAAATCAACTCACTGTCGTTTACCTGGGCTTTTTCCATTTTCAGTAAGACAATTAGGTAACGTAGAGTTGTGTTTCGATAGTGTATATGAGGTTATGTTTTTTGTAGTTCTATTACTGATACAGACTTGAAAATAAACGAAAACGATGTTAAAATCCAAATATATATAGCAAAAAATCTGCCACAACGTATGTTTTCTTTGAAAAAGTCAATTTATATCGAGAAAAAATACTCTACTATTGATTTTTTTACAAATATAGCTTTTTCAGAGAAATAATTGTATTTACGTTATAACTACACCTTTTAGATTTAGTAGGCTTACGTTTAGTTTAATTCCCCGCTGATTTTTTATTGCTTTACCTGATGAACGATCAAGGAAAAGCGCCAATGTACGTACAAAGGTCAGTGTTTAACCGTCATCGCGCAGATTGAGGTAAAGTCCTTGCTATCAGCATATTGATTTTGTTCGGTTAATCAGTATTTTCGTTCCCCTAATGTCTTGCCCTACTGCTGTTCTATGAGACTCGTATGGCTTGCACCGCTGATACTACTGCCGAGCTTGTGTATCACCTGCTTCGCCCAATCGTGTCCCAAATTACCTGAGCTAAATTTCGACCGGCGGAGTGACATTTCGTACGTAGACAGCCTACTGGCTATAGGTCGAACGCATCGAAAAATAGCTATTCAATTACCCCGCGGGCGGACTAACGACACGCTTCGACTGGAAGGTCTTCGATTTATGTCTGTCGTATTTAAACAGTTGAGGGGCCCTGGTTGTGACAGTAGCTACTTTTATGCGAGACAGCTGGAAGTACAAGCCAGAGAGTATCATAACAATCTTTATCTTGTTCGGGCTATGATGCTTCAGGAGTACTACCTGAGAGCAGTTAAGGGTAACTATACCCAGGCGTTCCGTATTAATCAACAGGCCCTGGAGCTTTGCGAAAAAAATCCTCCCGCAAGTTCGCCCTGTTGGCAGATCCAAATGAACATGGGAGACATTTACAGGCTATTGAAAGAATATGACAACGCACTTACAAGCTACCGGCTCTCGCTGACATTGCTTAGCGCGAATACGTCTCTATCACCCAAAAATAGAAAACTCCTGATGAGTCAGGCGATAAGCCAGATGGGCGAAATCTACGAAATTCAGGGACAGTATGGGAAAGCGCGCAGTGCGTACGATTCTTGTCGACAAATTGCACTGGAAACCCACTCAAAAGTTAATCTGGCGTATGCCAATGAGCGGCTTGGCGATTTTTTTCTCAATCGGCACCAGCCAGAGAACGCTATAATGTTTTTCAACGAAGCCTTGTTCATATGGAGTCGATTGGCTGATCGGGCTGGGCAGGCTTCTGTTTGGGCGCGGTTGTCGGAATGTTACACACTCACCAATAAGCCAGATCCGGCCATTGAGTACGGTGAAAAAGCGGTTTCTGCCGCGCGGGAGGAGGGCCTTTTACGTATCCGGCAAATGGCAACTCACTCATTGTATCGTGCCTATCGATTAACTAATCAGCCCGTTCGGGCATTGGCTATGTATGACGAATATAGCCAATTAACCGATAGCCTGGAAAACCTGAAGCGGGTAGAGGAATTGTCGGCAATGCAGAAGAAGTATGCCTTGGATCAGGTAATTACGGTGGCTCAAGATGAGCGGTACAAGCAACAGCAGCAATTAACTAACGTGCGACGGGAAGCGGAGCTGGAACGATTGCGGTCCGAATCGGAGCGTAACCAGTTAGCTGCTGCAACTCGCCTGAGTCAACTGAAGCAGTCGATTGAAACAGAACGCCTGAAGGCCGAGTCGCAAAAGAGTCGCCTGGAGCAACGGGCGAATATTGATAAACTGAAGCATGATATTGAGCAGGCCGATTTGCTCAGGATTGTATTGGTTGGAGGTATAGCTATGTTGTGGGGTTTTATTGCTGTTTATTACCGAAAGAACCGATTAATCAGTCGACAGAAGCGAGAAATCGAAGGACTCAATCACGATCTGGAAGATAAGGTTCTGGCACGAACGGCCCAGCTGAAGCTGGCTAACGATCAGCTAAGAGCCAAAAATAGGGAGATCGAAGAGGCCTTACTACGTGGCCAGACGCTTGAGCGAAAGCGAATGGCTGCTGATTTACACGATAATCTGGGGGGCTTATTAGCCGCTATCCGAACGAGTTTATCCGCACTTGATCCCAATAGAATGGCTGATAGGGAGCAGCAAATTTACCACAATCTATTGACGATGAGTAAAGAAGCATTCGCCGAGGTGCGTTACCTGTCGCATAACCTTCAACCCGACGAACTGGAAAAGCAAGGTCTGGCGGAAGCCCTAACCCGGCTGGTGGATAAGCTGAATCATACTCAGAAAACCAAGTTTCATTTAGACCACGCCGAATTATCCCGGCTAGACAAAATCACGGAGTTTAATTTGTACTCAATCTGCATCGAGTTGTGCAGTAATATCATTCGTCATTCTGAGGCAACACAAAGCGATATTTTATTCAGGCGGTTTGCCAATGAGTTGAACATGATCGTGAAGGATAACGGCTGTGGAATGAATCCCGATGATGCAACGGGTATGGGGTTGCGTAATATTCAGGCCCGGATGGAATTGATTCAGGGCCGCTATGAAGTGCACTCCGGTGCGGGAGAGGGAACGACTTTTATTTTTATTCTACCGTTGAACAAAACCTGATTAGGGTTGTCTAATTAACCTGTCCTTCCACCAGAAAACTGTTTTTGTCGAAATACGGAAGTTTCTGAAATCCAGTGAGCTTGTAATGGTTCACGCGCCATTGACCTTCTGCCGGTCCACTTTCCAGCAGAAGATTACGTTCGGATGAATACAGAGGATTGCTGGTTTGTAGAACCGCTTTAATCCGGAGCGGCTGGTGCGTCGCTGAATCTACCTGCACTGTAAGAGAGTGAACAGTTAGTTGATCCGCCGAATTTTTTAGTGTGTATTGATAGGTCAGAGAATCGGGGCGGGTAATCTGATAACTGGTGCGAAGAGCCGGTTTGTTGATATCGGCCTGCGTAAACAACGCCAGTTCCCGACTCCAGTTAATCTCACGGGTACGCTGCTGGTTTCGGGTTTCATTAATGCCAACAGCCTTGTTTACCAACGGTTTCCGCGCCGAGAGATCCGAAATTTGCTGTTTAACAAACCCAAGTACATCGTAATAAACGTTTGGCTGGTCTTGCCGGGCAGGATTGGTGCAACCACCAGCAATAAATAGTAACAGTATGATAATAAGGGAAATGAAACGCATAAAGCAGGACAAAGCGGTACTGGTATTTGGTAAGACCTTACAAAACTTCCAACACGTTTTTTAACAAATCGGTTTGGGTAATCGATTTCTGACCCAAATTTGCATTTAGTTTGAAGGAAAGGTGTTCTCCGTAAGAAGAAAGGTACGGGATCGTTCTTTTACCTTTCGTCTTATATCTTGTGTTTAGTCGTCTCTTTATTTGATTCTATGGAATACGATGTGATTTTTATAGGTTCAGGCCCTGGTGGTTATACCGGTGCCATTCGTTGTGCCCAATTAGGCCTTAAAACGGCTATCATTGAGAAATACCCGGCTCTTGGCGGAACGTGTTTGAACGTTGGCTGCATCCCGTCAAAAGCCCTGCTGGACTCGTCAGAGCACTATTTCAATGCCGCCCATACCTTTGCTGAGCATGGCATCAAGCTAAATGACCTACAGGTTGATCTGGAGCAGATGATCGCACGAAAAGCCAGTGTTGTCGATCAGACTACGAAAGGAATAACCTACCTGATGAAGAAAAACAAGATTGACGAACTACATGGCCTGGGCTCATTCGTTGATCCGCATACCATCAAAATAACGAAGGACGATGGTTCAGAACAAACTATCAAGGGTAAAAACATCGTGATTGCTACCGGCTCCAAACCGTCGTCTTTTCCCTCCATGCCGGTTGATAAGAAGCGGGTTATCACGTCTACCGAAGCCTTGACGCTCACCGAAATACCAAAACACATGATTGTGATTGGTGCTGGTGTGATTGGTGCCGAGCTAGGCTCAGTGTACGCCCGACTCGGATCGAAAGTGTCGTTTGTGGAATTCTTCGATTCCATGATTCCGACGATGGACAAAACGATGGGTAAAGAACTGCAGAAATCCATTAAAAAACTCGGTGCCGATTTTTACTTCAGCCATAAGGTAACCAATGTGGAGAATAAAGGCAATGAAGTCGTAGTGACAATGGATACGCCCAAAGGCGAAAGCACCACCCTTACCGGCGACTATTGCCTGGTATCTGTTGGCCGGAGACCCTATACGGACGGATTAAATCTGGAGGCAGCCGGATTGAAAACGGATGCGAAGGGCAAGCTTGAAGTTGATAACCACCTGCGTACCAGCGTGTCGCACATATACGCTCTGGGCGACGTAATCCGGGGAGCTATGCTGGCGCATAAAGCAGAAGAAGAAGGTACCTTTATTGCCGAAACTATAGCTGGTCAGAAACCGCATATTCACTACAAATTGATTCCGGGCGTAGTGTACACCTGGCCGGAAGTAGCCTCAGTGGGCTATACCGAAGAGGAAGTAAAGCAGGAAGGGCTTCCTTACAAAGTGGGTTCATTCCCGTTCAAGGCCCTGGGCCGGGCGCGGGCGAGTATGGACATCGATGGTCTGGTGAAGGTGCTGGCGCACAAAGAAACGGACGAGATTCTCGGCGTTCATATCATTGGTGCCCGTGCCGCCGACATGATTGCCGAAGCGGTAGTGGCCATGGAGTTCCGGGCCTCGGCCGAAGATGTGTCGCGAATGTCGCATGCCCACCCGACCTATACGGAAGCCTTTAAAGAAGCCTGTCTGGCTGCTACCGACAACCGGGCGATTAATATGTAGGGGGTTAAATAAAGAAGAGGACGAGAGCCCGACTGCCGTAAGGTAGCCGGGCTTTTCTGTATCTTGCCTGCTTAATCTATACAACGCCTGAAACATGAAAAGAACGATTACACTTCTTTTAAGCCTGCTGGTTAGCTACGGTTACGCTCAAAATGCCGACTCGGTCACCATTCGGAAAATTTATAACGAAGCCCTCGCAAATGGGAAATCCTACGAATGGCTACGACACCTTACCAAGCAGATTGGTCCTCGACTCAGTGGCTCGGCCGGAGCACAGAAAGCGGTTGACTGGACCAAACAAGTCATGGAAAAGGAGGGTTTTGACCGCGTGTTTTTGCAGGACGTGATGGTGCCGCACTGGGTACGTGGTGCCAAAGAAGAAGCCTTTATCCACGTCGGGAAACAGAAAATGACGGTACCTATCGCTGCCCTGGGCGGTTCGGTAGCAACACCGCCAAAAGGTGTTGAAGCACAGGTAATTGAGGTGAAAAGTTTTCCCGAATTACGGGCGCTTGGTACCGACAACGTTAAGGGTAAAATCGTGTTTTACAACCGCCCGATGGACCCGACTAAAATCAATACCTTCGAAGCCTACGGGGGAGCCGTAGACCAGCGTGGAAATGGGGCCACCGAAGCCGCTAAACTCGGGGCGGTTGGGGCCATTGTTCGCTCCATGACTAATGTACACGACGATAATCCGCACGTAGGCGGCATGCGTTACGGTACGGGCGTTGCCTTGATTCCAACAGCGGCCATCAGTACGAACGCGGCCGATTTACTCAGCAAATCGCTTCAGGAAAACCCGGCCCTGACGTTTTATTTCAAACAAAATTGCGAGACCCTGCCCGATGCTAAATCCTATAACGTAGTCGGTGAAATCAGGGGTAGCGAAAAACCCGACGAAATCATTGTGGTGGGTGGGCATCTGGATTCCTGGGATCTGGCCGAAGGGGCTCATGACGATGGTGCCGGTTGTGTACAATCAATGGAGGTGCTGCGGATCATGAAAGCGCTGGGCATCAAGCCGAAACGAACTATCCGGGCAGTTATGTTCATGAACGAAGAGAACGGCCTCCGTGGCGGAGTTCAGTACGCTGATCTGGCGAAGAAAAACAATGAAAAACACATTGCCGCCGTCGAATCCGACAACGGGGGATTCACCCCGCGTGGTTTCGGCATTGTTGGAAAACCCGAGCAGCGGGAAAAGATTATGGTCTGGAAACCATTGTTGTCTCCCTACGGACTAACCGACATTGGGCCGGGTAGCGGAGGGGCCGATATTGGTCCATTAGCTCAGGCGGGAACCGTATTGATCGGCTTCAAACCCGACTCACAGCGGTATTTCGATTACCACCACACAACAATCGACCGGTTTGAAGCCGTCAGCCAGCGTGAGTTGGAGCTAGGTGCCGCATCCATGGCGGCCATGGTTTATTTGCTGGATACGTACGGTTTATGATGTAGGGTTTAGAAGCCCTTATCAATATTTTTCGTCGCTTCTTCGAACGCGCCCGGTAAAGGCGCGTTTCGTTTTACAATCTTCCCCGTTCGGTTAATAACCATAGCCGAAATTTCGTCATTAGCCCGGAATCGGCCGAGGACATCCGTAAGCTGATCATCTGTCAGTAACAGATGATCGCCGGATAGGTTATACCGGGTAGCGAGTTCGGGCCAAAGGGTCTTGTCGTTGTCGGGCATGGGTACATATACCAAAGCAAAATCGCGCGGGCTGTAAGCGTTACGTACCCGCTGGGCATCGAGCGCGGCCTGCCGCCCGGCTTCGCTAGCCGGAGAGGTGAGCAACAGGTAAATTACTTTTCCCCGGTTGGCATCAATAACCTGGTCGAGAAGAGCTGAACCGCTGGCCGAATTGTTTAGGGTAACGAATACTCCGGGCGATATCTCCAGAACACTGGTTAGCGTACCTGCTTTACGCAGCGTTTGCATGGCTGCTCTGATTCGGGTACTATCCTTTACCTCGAGCGAATACAATTCGTCCAGCGAAGCCGCCAGCTTTGAATCCTTGATCTGAGGTCGGGCGTAGTCATACAGCAAACGGGCAAAATTGAGGGTCAAGCCCGGTAGGGTTGTGGTCAGCCAGTAAGCGGCCAGATAATCCACGGCTGTGCTGTCGTATTGCCGTATGCCTCGCTGGATGAGCGTTTCGTAATTAACCAGTCGCTGGAGGGTATCAGGGCTTCGTTTCACCAGTTCATCAAAAAAACGCAGATCGGCAGCTCGGGCGGAGTTCTGCTGGGAATAGTCCCGGAGCCGGGTCCGCTCGGCAACCGTAATATTCTTGCCGTATCGCTCCAGCAGAAGAGCCAGCGCCCGAACGGTAATGCCGTTGGTGCGGGTATTGGCATCAGTCGTAAGCCGTTGCGTAGCATAAGCCGCAAACCGGTTCATGGCCGATGCGCGGGCCGCCGTGAGCAGAATGTTATTGGGAGGACGCAGTGAGTCATCCAGTGACGTGGGCAGCTTTTCATTCTCGTACGTGGCTTTGTCGTACAGAAAGGCAGCCGCGTTGTAGGTGTTGTTTCCGGCAATCCAGCGGGCAGTCAGCGGGAACGGTTTTTCTTTCGTTATAAACTGCCGGAACGGCGCCTGGTAAGCCGAAGAGAGCGCCCGAAAGGCATCAACGTTATTGCGGTTGCTAACCGACTCCGATAATTTTTTGCCATCTGGTTTATCGGGATAGTTGGCTTCAAAGGCTTTGTACCGGGCAAACTGCTGGTTCACCTGCGCATTCACTCCACCAAACCTGAAGGGCACGGCCATAGAAAAGAGTGAATCGGCATTCAGGTCAAGTGTAAGTGTACCGGGGGCGGCCAGAAAAGCGGTAGAAATACGACCGTAGTTGAAATACATCTCTTCCTGCGGATAAATCAGCGGCATGGCTACCCGAAATGTTCCGTCGATACTCAGCGGAGCGGGTCGTACCAGCTCTCTGTTGGCCTGCAATACATTATTTCGGCTGATTAGTACGGTGGACGCTTCCCGGTACATCCGGGCCGACAGGTTACGAATACGACCCGTTACGATGACGGAGTCCGTTTGGGCCTGACTCGAAAAGGGCAGAAAGAGGGGGATAGTTAGTAAGCCAACCAGCACACAAAAACGTTTTTTCATTGCTTTAGTAAGAACAGATAAAGCAATAACAAACGAAAACGCCAAACAGTCAACTGCTTAGTAAAAAAGCGATAGACTCACTTCGTTTTTATGCCGTGGTACTGCTCCTGTTCCTCATAATCGGTGCGGAGGGGGTATCCAACCCAATCGGTCGGCAACAGAATACGACGCAAATCGGGGTGATTTTCAAAGTGAATGCCAACCAGGTCGAAGGCTTCACGCTCGTGCCAGTCGGCGGTGCGCCAAAGGAGGGATAGGCTCGGTACGGATGGCAGGTTGGGCGCACCTGTGTTTCGGGGTATAACGACCTTAAGCATCAGGTTATGCTCGTAGGGAATAGACGTGAAATGGTAAATGACCTCCATCGTGTTGACTTCCGGGCCGTTATCGATGCCGGTAACGCAGGCCAGCAAATCAAAAAACAGCCGGTCATCGTCACGAAGAAACTGGCAAATGGCCACCAGTTTCTCGACAGGAACGGTTAGATACGGTTGTAAATGCTGGTTAGTAATCCGGATCTCAGCACCGAATTGTGCGGTGAGAAGATCGGTTATTTCGGAGAAGGTCATTAATCAATAAGGAGTTGTATCAGGGTTTCTGCGGGTGTCGATGATACGAAGAATTGTTATTACTTCTTTGTTTACTTCGTAACAGATGACATTGAATCTATCAATTTTCATTTTTCTAACGTCAGGCACCTTTTTAGAAAGGAACCCAACACCCGGTATGGATTCGATCAGGTCCAGTTTTTGATAATAACTAGCTACAAAGCGAATCGCTCGTTCCGGCGACTACTGCTCGTCCAAAAACTCGATGACTTTTTTTAAGTCAGCTTCCGTTAAATCGGATACGATTAGCCTCGAGCCGACAGCAATTGTTCTATTTTTTGCTTGTGTTCGGCCTTTGTACTGTACTTGCCGTTTTTTATTTCTTCTCTGGCCTCTTCCAGTCCAGCTAATTGTTCATCAATGAAGTCGTTAAGTGTTTCACTCGTCCCGCCTGATAAAATTTGGCTGACTTCTGCCAGTAGTGTTTCATCTTATACCTCATCCACTAGATGATGAATTTTACTTTTCGTTGCCTGAATACTCAGGGCGTATTGACTTGGTTACCGAAAGATACAAAAAACTGTTCACCGTTACGCCAGCCAGGCGAGCCACTGCATCCAGTTCTCAACCCAGAATAGGAACTTCGCAGCGTATTTAGCCGCTGGTGCGGACGATGGTTCCAGGGTAAAGCTATTATTATTGAAATTAGTGTCCATATAGACTTTTTGCTTCGGGTCAACCGATGCCCACACTGCTTTAGCATCCTGAGTCAGGATAAACTGGCGTTGGTGTTCTTTCCCATCCCAATGCAGCGTGACTTCTTTGTTATTATCAAAATGCACCAGAATATCTACCGGAATCACGCCATCACCCCTGCGCTGAACGGTAACGATAGTCTGCTTCTGTTTGTCCCGCGTTCTGTTTTTCAAGGAGTATAACGCATAATCAACCACATTTTCGCCGTACAAGACCTGCTTGAAGAACCAGTTCATGTCGGGCCCGTACGTACTGCCCAGCCGTTTCGGAACGATTTCGTTGACAACGTCAATAAAATTCTGCCCGTTGGGGTGTTTGAACCGCCAGCGAATAAAGTACGTCTGCATGATTTCGTCCATTACGGAACGTCCTACCAATCCCTCCAGCGTTCGGAGCCAGGTGGCGGTTTTGAAGTAGGTGAGCACCCCGTACCGGCCGTCGGGCAGTTGCCAGGTATTGCCAAACGACGAACCAATGGCCGGATTATTTTGGTGCACGTACCCATCCCTTGAGCTTTCCGTATCGCCCATCCGGAAGCCCAGCAAGTCGATTTGCGACGAGCGGGGACCATAGGTTTCGTCCATAATCCGTCCCTCATAATACTGGTTGAACCCTTCGTCGAGCCAGGCTTCCTCAAACTCATTGGAAGCCAGTAGCTGCATGAAGTACTGATGCCCGAATTCATGAATCGTTACCTCTTCCGGGAAACGTGCGCCATTGGGCATGGCCCAGGCGGTACCGGCCGTGATGAAGGTGGGATATTCCATGCCGAAGGAGCCACTGGCGTGCAGGGGCGGGTCAACGATGGTCAGGTTGGGAAATGGATAGCGGCCGAGGTGTTTGTCGAAATAGGCAAGGGCGGCCTTGGCCGCGTCGATATGGCGTTGTGCCTGATCTCGGTGCTCCGGCTGCATTACCAACTCAATACTAACCTCCCCGCCCGAAGGTCGTTTCCAGTTATCGTTTATCACCTTAAAATGGGGAGAAGCTGTCCAGGCAAAGTCCACTACATCTTCGGCGTGGTACAGGATGGTTTTAGTACCGTTCTGGTGTAGTTTTTCCGATTGGAACAGGCCCGTAGCACTCACCCAATAGGCTTTCGGTGTGGTGATGTTGACATCGTACACCCCATAGTCGGCATAAAATTCGGAGTTGGCGTGGAACTGGTGACAATTCCACTGACCCACCGTGGCGTAGCGAGTACCGGCGGGTTCGTACACGCCAATTTTAGGAAACCACTGTCCCACCAGAAAGAAGTCGCGGCTGAACCCCGTGCGGGCAAAAATCTTCGGCAGTTTAGCCTTAAAGGCAATGTCGAGTACAATCGTTTCGCCCGGCCCAACGGCCCTGTTTAGTGGTACCCGGATCACGGTATGGTCGCTGGTGTTATGGCGGCCCGTTGCACGGTCATCAGGCTGGATGTACTGGTAAACGAGTGTTTCGGAAGCCGTATTACCCGAACCACGCCGTTTCATGGAGAGGATATCAATCGAGCCGTAAGCGTTTTCTTTCTCAGTCCGGTCGATGGTGGTTCCGCGTAGCTGCCCGCCCGATTCCTGCATAAATGTCGATTGGTCGTTCCGGAACGCATTGAGGTACAGATGAAACCGTAGCTCCCGGATGATATCACCGGATGCGTTTTTCCAGGTGAGGGTTTCACGTCCCTTCAGTTTTTTCGTGGCCGGGTCGAGCGTTACATCAATCTGATAATTAGCCAGCCGAGGACTCAACGGCTTAGTAAAGATAGTCTTCGCCGACTGGGCAGAGCCGGTTAGCGTGAGACCGAGAAGCAGGAACAACAGGAAGTATTTCATTGGCGGTTGAAGGTAATCGTGGTGTGATGCGCCACACGGAAAAAGTGGACGCAATCCGCGAAAACTGATGGCTGCAAAGTAAGGCAATAATTACTTCGCCTTCCCTAAACACTGCTGACATAGGGCTGTCAGTACCCCCACATACCTTTGCTTCGAACAATAAACCAAACGAGTCTTATGGAATTGATACCGCTGTTTTTAAGCGAAATGGAGCAGGAAGCGAAAACAACCCGCACCATGCTGGAACGTATTCCGGATGATAAATACGACTGGCAACCGCACCCCAAAAGCATGACCATCCGGCAGTTGGCTACGCATATTGCCGAATTACCCACCTGGGTAACGATGGTGCTGACAACGGACGAGCTGGATTTTGCCAGTAACCCCTACCAGCCGACCGAAATAAACACCACCGCCGATCTGATGAACTACGCCGAACGTTGTATAGCTGATGGCCGGTTGCAGCTGGTACCCGAAAATGAATCCCTATTGACTAAACCCTGGACACTGCGGGATGGAGAGACCATCTATATGCTTTCGCCCAAGCATGAGATGATTCGGATGACCTTCTGCCAGATTGTGCACCACCGCGCTCAACTGGGTGTTTACCTTCGGTTGCTCGATATTCCAATTCCTGGTAGTTACGGACCGAGTGCGGATGAACAGTGAGTTTCTCTGCACCGAGTCTGGTTGGGAAACGTAACCGGCTTTTCCCACCAGACCCGGTGCAAACTTACGTTAGTTCACGATTCAGTTCTCTCTCTTATCGACAGAATCAACGCTGTTTTCAGTTCGTTGAGGTGTTTCTCCAGACCTACCGGATAGGTATGCGGATTCACAAACCGCTTCACACCCGGATGCAGTCCGGCCAGTTGCGCCTGCACCCGCGCCCGCACCGAATGGATATCAGGACGTTCATACACGCATTTACCCGCATCGAAAATGGGTACCAGTAGATCCTCGTAGGGCTGGTCTGCGTCGAAACGTCGGCGTTTAGTGAAATCGAGCGGATCAATGATGGTCACCTCCTTGTCCATTCCGGCTTCCTCCTCGGTGTTGTAAATCATATCGGCCAGAAAACCGCGTTCATCCCGAAACCGGCGTACCTGCTGAATGCCGGGTGTCGATATTTTAATAGCCTGCTCTGAGAGTTTCATTTTGTACGACCACCGGCCTGTTTCGGTTTCTTTCAGGGCAGCCAGTTTATACACCCCACCCAGGGCGGGCTGGTCGAACGCGGTGACGAGTTTCGTACCCACTCCCCACACGGTTATTGCCGCCCCCTGCTGCTTGAGGCTCCCGATAATCGTTTCGTCGAGGTCATTGCTGGCCACAATGACTGTATCCTGAAAACCGGCTTCGTCCAGTAATTTACGGGCTTCGATACTCAGGTAAGCCAGGTCGCCGGAGTCGAGCCGGATACCGGCTAGTTTGTGACCCTGCTGTTCCAGTTTTCGTCCCGTTTCTATGGCGTGCCGAACGCCCTGTAGCGTATCGTAAGTATCAACCAGCAGGGTTACGTTGTTGGGTAGTGCCTGCGCATACGCATCAAAAGCCTGTTGCTCATCGGCAAACGCCATCACCCAGCTGTGGGCGTGTGTACCCCGAACGGGGATGTCGTAGAGTTTACCTGCCAGCACGTTCGAGGTGCCGTCGCAGCCGCCAATGTAGGCCGCCCGGCTGGCTGTCATACCACCGTCAACGCCCTGCGCCCGGCGCAGACCAAACTCCAGTAGAGTGTCAGACTGGGCTACCAGCCGCAGCCGGGCGGCTTTGGTGGCAATCAGTGATTCAAAATTGATGAGGTTCAGCAGGGGTGTTTCCAGCAACTGACACTGCAAAATAGGCCCCCGAACCCGCACCAGCGGCTCATTGGGAAAGGCAACGGTGCCTTCGGGCATAGCCTCTATGTTACACGTAAGTTTCAGTGTGGCCAGGTACGTCAGAAATGCCGGTTCAAACAGCGGTTTTCCATCATTACCGGTCAATGTTTGCAGATAGCGCAGGTCTTTTTTTGAGAAACCAAAATGCTCGATATAGCCGATTACGTTTGCCAGCCCACAAGCTATCGTGAAACCACCACCAAACGGATTTTTTCGGAAATACAGATTGAAAACGGCTTCTTTTTCAGCCAGTTCGGCGGTGCCCTGCCGGGACCGGTCCGTCTCTGATTTCCAGTAAGCGTAGGCCATCGTTACCTGATACAGGTCCGTTAGCAGGCTGAGGGAGGTGTCGTAAAGCTTGTTCGTCATAGGGGGCTAAAGTAAAACAGAATGGCTTTATAGAAAATTTATGAGGTTAAAAACAAAATGAGTAGTACTTTGGTCTGATAATTGTGAGGGGCTGTTTTGCTGTCACTAAAAACGATTGACAATAGGATAAAATCTACCGCTCTCAGTACCACCATGCAGAAGTTAAGCTTATCTCAATCGCTCCAGCAGAAGTTATCTCCGCAACAAATTCAGTTTATCAAACTGTTGCAGATCCCTACCGTTGAACTGGATGCCCGGATTGAAGAAGAACTTGAAATCAATCCGGCGTTGGAAGAAGGCATGGATGAGGAGTATGATCAGAAGGAGGAAGACGATTCTTTTGATGAGGCAGATGAGTACAAAGAGCGCGACGATGAACTGGATATAGACCGGTACATTCAGGACGAAGACTACGGCGGGTATAAGATGCAGGGTGATGGTAACTATGCAGAAGAAGAGCGGGATATGCCCCTGGCAACCAGTTCGAGCCTGATGGACTCCCTGCTCCAGCAGTTTGGCTACCTGACATTATCCGATCAGCAGCGTACCGTTGGCTTACAGCTTATCGGCAGTATTGAAGCCGATGGCTACATCCGGCGATCACTGCAAGCCATCGTGAACGACCTCGCTTTTGGACAGAATGTGTTCACCGACACTGAAGAGGTGGAGGATATGCTGGCCAAAATTCAGTCGTTCGATCCGCCGGGTATTGGTGCCCGTACGTTGCAGGAATGCCTGGTTCTGCAACTGAAGCGCAAAGATACCTCCGACCCCTACAATACGCTGGCTATCCGGATCATTGATGATTTCTTCGACGAGTTCTCCAAAAAGCATTACGATAAGATTCAGCGCCGACTCGGTATTAGTGACAACTCGCTGAAAAAAGTGATTGATGTCATCATTAAACTTAATCCGAAACCCGGTTCCGTGGATGGCGAATCCAGCACGGCCCAATACCTGGTTCCCGACTTTATCCTGACCAGCAGTAACGGCAAACTGGAACTGACGCTGAACTCGAAAAATGCACCTGAACTGCGCATCAGCCGCTCCTTTGCCGATATGCTCGACACCTACGACAAGAGCAAAAAGCAAAACAAAAACCTGAAAGAAACAGTCACGTTTGTGAAGCAGAAACTGGATGCCGCCAAGTGGTTTATCGACGCCATCAAGCAACGCCAGCAAACGCTGCTCAGGACCATGAATGCTATTGTGCGCTTTCAGTACGATTTCTTCCTGACCGGCGATGAATCCCGGCTTCGGCCCATGATTCTGAAAGATATTGCAACCATGATTGATATGGACGTTTCAACCGTATCGAGGGTAGCTAACAGTAAAGCCGTACAAACCGAATTTGGCATTTACCCGCTCAAGTATTTCTTCTCCGAAGGGATTTCGACCGACACGGGCGAAGATGTGAGCAGTCGGGAAGTAAAGAACATTCTGAAAGACCTGATCGATACCGAGCCTAAACTGCATCCCCTATCGGACGACAAGCTCGAGAAGATTCTGAACGATAAAGGCTACAATATTGCCCGCCGGACCGTTGCCAAATACCGCGAACAACTCAACATTCCGGTGGCCCGGCTGAGGAAACAGTTGTAGGAATGATGAATTATGAATGATAAATGATGAATGAAGGCCGTTGGTACGTTTAACTTTGTAGTGAAACCTGTGGGTTTCGGTGATTATCATTCATCATTTATCATTCATCATTGACTACGTCTCTTGCCCGCTTCCTGTCGGTCGTTCTTCATCCGTTGCTAATGCCGACTTTGCTGTTCGGCCTGCTCCTGTTCCAGGTTCCTTCGGTATTGGGTATGGATGCTTTTTCCGGCTCACTGCGGTTGAGCCTGCTGGTGTTGATTTTCGTGGGCACCTTTGCTGTACCGTCCCTACTGATTTATTACCTTTTTCGCAGTGGCTACGTTCAAAGTTTATACCTGAATACACTGGCTGACCGCCGTTTACCTTTTTTTCTGACGGCACTGATCTATCTCTTTTTGGCCTATCTCTTCACCTTCCGAATGGAGGGAATTTCCAGTCTCGCCCCCGAAATCGGGATTTTAATTGGTGGTATCGCCGTCTCTATTCTTCTGGTTGGTATCATCAGCCTATCCTGGCAAATTAGTGCACACAGCGTTGGGATTGGCGGAGTTGTCGGTGTTATTGGGAGTATGATGCTCCGGTTTGGTGTAACCGATCTGTTCTTTCCGATGCTTTTACTGGTGTTACTGACGGGTTTGATTATCAGCGCCCGGCTTCAACTTAACGCACACACACCAGCCCAGGTTGGTGCTGGTCTGGCACTGGGGCTAACGGTTAGTCTTATGACGGTTTACTGGTTGCTATAACCGGGTCCGTCAAAGATTTTCGGTGGCTGTAGCCGACTGTAAGTAAGTGGCAAGCTGGCCTGATTTGGCTAACTCCGTCAAAAGCCGTATGCTTGCCTACTGTTTTCCGAAAACGACATGTTTGACAATCTTCTCTACGAACGACAGGGCGCGGTTTGTCGCATCACCCTCAATCGCCCGCAGGTGTACAATGCCCTCAGCGCCGGGCTAATCAATGATATCACGGCGGCAATAGAGGCTGCGGGTGCCGATGAGCAGGTACGCGTTGTTGTGCTGACCGGCGCGGGCGACAAAGCATTCTCATCGGGTGCTGATCTGAAAGAAGGATTCGCTCAGGCAGCATCCACAGGTGGTCAGCTGGCGTTGGGCGATTCACTCCGGCAAACCTACCACCCCATGATTCAGGCCATTCGCAACCTGCCCAAACCCGTCATTGGCCGGATTAACGGTATCGCTGCCGGGGCCGGTTTCTCTCTCGCGCTGGCGTGCGATGTGATCGTTTGTGCCGATGAGGCCTATTTCAGTCAGATATTCGTAAACATCGGCCTGATGCCTGATGCGGGTTCAACCTTCTTCCTGCCTCGGCTCATTGGCGCACAACGGGCTTTCGAACTATGTAGCACCGGCAGACGGGTGTACGGCCCAGAAGCCGCCCAGATGGGGTTGGTAAGCCGGTCAGTCCCGGCGGCTGACCTGGATACGGCTGTTGCGCATGTGGTAGCCTACTACGCTACGGCTCCTACCCGCGCAATTGGTGCCATGAAACAGGTTTTGAATCAATCCCTATACGCAACTCTTGACAATCAGCTGGAACAGGAAGCAGATAATCAGGACCATTTAGGCCGCTCGGCCGATGCTGTCGAAGGCATTGGTTCCTTTCTGATGAAGCGAAAAGCAAATTTTTCAGGAAAATAGATTGACACACCCGCTTTTTCTACCTACTTTTGCACTCCCAATTCACGGGAAATGCCACAGTGCAATGCATTCGTAGCTCAATTGGATAGAGCACCTGACTACGGATCAGGAGGTTTGGGGTTCGAATCCCTACGAGTGCACAAAGCCGCTCCTTCTGAAGCGGCTTTTTTATTGGCTGCTTAATTGCTCAATTGAATAGAGCCCCTGAGTGGAATGCCACCCCGGTACGGATCAGGAGGTTTGGGCCGGGGGCGCGTTCGCCTTCGAATCCCTACGAGTGCACAAAGCCGCTTCAGAAGAAGCGGCTTTTTTATTGGCCGCTGCGTCGCTTAATTGAATAGAGCCCCTGAGTGGAACGCCACCCCGGTACGGATCAGGAGGTTTGGGCCGGGGGCGCGTTCGCCTTCGAATCCCTACGAGTGCACTAGGCCGCTTCTTCTGAAGCGGCTTTTTTATTAGCCGCTGCGTCGCTCAATTGAATAGAGCCCCTGAGTGGAACGCCACCCCGGTACGAATCAGGAGGTTTGGGCCGGGGGCGCGTTCGCCTTCGAATCCCTACGAGTGCACTTGAATAGTAGCCGGTTAGCTGTATTGTCAGCCAACCGGCTTTTTATTTTCTATATTTTTGGATAAAGCAAATTTCGTAAATTTGAAAACACATCTTTCCTGGAAATGACCGCTACGAAACTCAATCCCGTCCAACTTCATCTATTGCAGTTGTTTGCCCACGATCTGGATCCTAACGAACTAGCTGACATTAAAAACTTACTGGCCAATTATTTTGTCAGCAAGGCTGATGAAGAAATGGAACGGTTGCAACAGCAAAGTCCTTCTACTCAGGCCGATCTGGATCTATTGCTGGATACCCACTTGCGTACACCCTACAAACCACAATGAGAGTACTACTCGATACCAATATTATGTTGGTTATCACTCCGTACTTCTCGGCCTATCGGTGGGTGTACGATGCCCTGCGTGATGGTAAATTTGAGTTGGTAGTATCGACGGAAATTTTGGACGAATACGCAGAACTGCTCGAACGACAGTACTCAGTCACATTTGCTGACCGCACATTGTTAGCTCTCGACAATTTCCCGACTCTTATCCGGGTAGAACCGGCGTTTCGTATGCTGCTGATTCCGAATGATCCAGATGATAACAAATTTACCGATGCCGCTATAGTTGGCAACGCCGATTATGTGGTTACAAACGATGGGCATTTCTGGCATTTGCCTGATATTCCGTTTCCAAAAATCGGTTTACTGACGTTTGATACGTTTTGCCAACTGTTAAAACAGCATATGACCAGTCAAGATTATTTCCCTACATAGTTCAATTGAATAGGTCCCCCAAGTGGAATGCCACAGGAGGTTTGGGCCGGGGGCGCGCCTTCGAGTCTCCTACGAGTTCACTAAGCCGCTTCAGAAGAAGTGGCTTTTTTGTTAGCCGCCGGGTCGCTCAATTGGATAAAGTACCTGAGTGCGACGCCACAACGCCCAACAAAACATTCCCAAAACGTCATGGATTCCGTATGTTTGTAAACGGGCATCCTGAGCGGACAGGCCCCTAATGAATGGTAAAATCACGGGCCTGTTGCCTTATCAGGTACGCGGCCCGATGCGTAACGCGTTAAAACGAACACCATGTTTGAACAGACCTTTAAGAATATTGACGACATCCTGCACAAGGATGCCGGTTGTGGCAGTGAACTCGATTATGTGGAGCAGACCTCCTGGGTGCTGTTCCTGAAATACCTCGACGATTTAGAGAAGGACAAAGAAACAGCCGCCGAGCTGGCGGGCAAAACGTATAAGCCCATCATTGCACCGGAATACAAATGGTCGGTGTGGGCGGCTCCCAAAACACCGCTGGGCCTGATTGACCATCAGCAGGCCATGACGGGCGACGACCTGAAAGACTTTGTGGATGATGAGCTGTTCCCCTACCTCAAAAAGTTTAAGGCGGATGCCGAACACGCCGACACCATCGAATACAAGATCGGGGAGATTTTCAGCGAGTTGAAAAACC
Source organism: uncultured Cytophagales bacterium (assembly GCA_963782245.1). Taxonomy (GTDB): domain Bacteria; phylum Bacteroidota; class Bacteroidia; order Cytophagales; family Spirosomataceae; genus Spirosoma. The sequence goes on along the minus strand of CAWAJC010000016.1, from coordinate 9,509 downwards.
GCTTGCAGAGTGGCTACAACCTGCGCGAAGTCATCAACCGCATTGACCTGCTCCGCTTCCGGACCCATGCCGAGAAGCACGAGATGAGCCATCTCTACGAGGACAAGATCAAGAACATGGGCAACGCGGGCCGGAACGGGGGCGAGTACTACACCCCCCGCCCGCTCATCAAAACCATTGTAAAGGTGGTAGCCCCCGAAATTGGCCAGCGGATTTACGATGGGGCGTCCGGCTCGGCGGGTTTTCTGGTGGAAGCTTTTGAGTACCTGAAAGCGGGTAAGGATGGGGCGGCCTCCGTCTATCGACCAAAGACCTCGAAACGCTCCAGAAGAATACCTTCTACGGCAAGGAGAAAAAGTCATTGGCCTACATCATTGGCACCATGAACATGATTCTGCATGGCGTGGAGGCTCCCAACATTATCCATACCAACACGCTGGCCGAAAACCTGTCCGACATTCAGGAGCGCGACCGCTATGATGTGGTGCTGGCCAACCCGCCCTTTGGCGGCAAGGAACGGGCGGAGGTGCAGCAGAATTTCCCGATCAAAACGGGCGAAACGGCCTCGCTGTTCATGCAGCACTTTATCAAGATCATGAAGGCCGGGGGCAAGGCGGGCGTGGTGATCAAAAACACCTTTCTGTCCAATACCGACGGGGCATCGGTGAGCCTGCGGAAGCTGCTGCTCGAAAGCTGCAACCTGCACACGGTGCTCGATTTGCCGGGCGGCACCTTTACCGGGGCGGGGGTAAAAACGGTGGTGCTGTTTTTTGAGAAAGGGATGCCGACCCAAAACGTCTGGTTCTACCAGTTGAACCTCGACCGCAACCTCGGCAAAACTAACGCCCTGAACGAGCGCGACCTGGCCGACTTTGTGGCCCTGCAACGCACCAAAGCCGACTCCGAAAACTCCTGGACGGTGAACATGGCCGACATCAACCCCGTAACCTGGGACCTCTCGGCCAAAAATCCCCACAAAAAGGAAGAAGTAGCCCTGCGCGAACCTCAGGAAATTCTGGCAGAAATGCGGGCCTTAGACGAAGAAAGCGCAGACATTTTAAACGGCATCTGGGAACTGGTATGAAGACGGATTGGGAAGTAAAGAAGCTAGGGGAGGTTTGTCGAATAATTGCAGAGGTAGATTCAGTAGTCAGCAAAGTATCGATATGAGAAGGAATCAGTATGTTTATTCATAAAGACATATAGAACGGATTTATAAATAGTTTGAGATAATGATAATTATATTAGATGAACAGACCGTTAAAAGACTGAAGAAGTATAGGTTATTTAAAGGGGACATGTTTATTTATCAAGATAGCTCGAGTCAATAGGAAAGCTATGTATTCTGATAGAAGTTGAAATGAGCATATCAGTACTGTTGATGCACTGCATATGTCTATTAAGGCAAAGTATTGACTATGATTTATTATATTATTCTCTATCAAGTAGTATCAAATTCAGAATTATTGAAGAAATTTGCAAAAGGGAGCTACAGCCAAAGAGCTTGTAGCTAAGATATTTAAGAAGAATTAATATTCACCTATCCCCCCGCTCCCCGAACAACAACGCATCGTAGCCATTTTGGACGAGGCTTTTGCGGCCATTGACCAGGCCAAAGCCAACGCCCAACGCAACCTGCAAAACGCCCGTGAGCTGTTTGATAGCTATTTGCAGTCGGTTTTCGCCAATCCGGGTGAGGGCTGGGAGGAGAAAGTTGAAGATTGCATGAATTTAGGGGCTGAATCACACGTGAAGAAAGACTTTTGAAAGATATGAAACGACTTCGCATTTATCGATCAAAGAAATGTCAAACAAGTGGCTAATGATCAATGTGACTACTAAGGTAGTTTATGATTCGCAGAAGACGTACAAAGATGCTACAAACGAATCGGAAATCCAAAGCGTAGGAGATATTTTGATTTACGATACTGGAACACACTTGGTAATGTACGCTTAGTTAGAGTACTGATAAGAGATTCGTTTTGATAACGAATATGTTATCTCGACTAAAGCTGATATTTAATCTGAATGCACGTATTCTATTTGACTTTGCTAAGTCCCAATAGACAAAAAATAACAGATTGATGCAAGAGCAACAGGTACAAGCATTAAGCAAGTTTCTTAGAAAGATGAAGGAATTTCATTTCTTGTTCCTAACTCATTCGTGAGCAACAAGAACATTGTCGCCAAACTCGACGCACTTTCTGCCGAAACCAAAAAACTAGAAGCGATTTATCAGCAGAAATTGACTGATTTGGATGAATTGAAAAAGTCGATTCTGCAAAAAGCATTCCGGGGCGAATTGAGTACCGCTCCGGCCAATGCGCTGGCTGTATAAGCCAGCACATTTTTACCTACACACCCGGTCAACCATGAATGAATCAGAAACCAGGGCCGAACTCATCGACCCGAAGCTAACCGCCAGCGGCTGGGGCGTTGTGCCCGATACCAAAGTCCTCCGCGAGTACATCATCACCGCCGGTAAAATCCAGACCGGGGGCGGTCGGGGTAAGCAGCTCATTGCCGATTACGTCCTGGTTTACAAAGGCATCAAGCTGGCCATCATCGAAGCCAAAAGCAACGAACTGCCGGTTGGAGAGGGCGTAGCACAGGCCAAAGACTACGCCGAACGGCTCAACCTCCCCACCACCTACGCAGCCAACGGGAAGGCCATTTACTGCATTGACATGACCACCGGCCACGAAGGGCTGGTCCCGAACTTCCCCACCCCGGAGCAACTCTGGAACAAAACCTTCGATACGCCCAACTACTGGCGCGACCTGTTCGGGGCCGTGCCGTTTGAGGATGTAGGCGGCACCAAAGGCGCACGCTACTATCAGGAGCGGGCCATCAACAGCGTCATGGCCGCCGTTGCCAACAACCAATCGCGGATATTGCTCACCCTGGCCACCGGCACCGGCAAAACCTTTATTGCCTTCCAGATTGCCTGGAAACTGTTCAAAACCCGCTGGAACCTGAAACTCGACGGACGACGACAACCACGCGTCCTGTTCCTGGCCGACCGCAACATTCTGGCCGATCAGGCATTCAACGCCTTCTCCGCCTTTCCCGATGATGCCCTGGTCCGCATCAAACCCGAGGAAATCAGGAAGCGGGGTGGCGTACCCACCAACGGCAGCATCTTCTTCACCATCTTCCAGACGTTCATGAGCGGACGCGACGGAACGGGCCAATCAGAACCTTATTTTGGGAGCTACCCCGCCGATTACTTCGACTTCATCATCATTGACGAGTGCCACCGGGGCGGAGCCAACGACGAAAGCAACTGGCGGGCCATTCTGGAATACTTTGCCCCCGCCGTGCAACTGGGCCTGACCGCTACGCCCAAACGCGATGTCAACGCCGACACCTACCGCTATTTTGGTGATCCGGTGTCTGTCTATTCGCTCAAAGATGGCATCAACGACGGTTTCCTGACCCCCTTCAAAGTCAAGCGTATCCAGACCACCATGGACGAATACGTGTACACCTCGGATGATACGGTGGTGGAGGGCGACGTAGAGAATGGCAAGATTTACAAAGAGTCCGATTTTAACCGGGTCATTGAAATTGACGAGCGGGAATCCAAGCGGGTAAGTCTCTACCTGACCGATGCCGACCAGCGGCAGAAAGCCATTGTCTTCTGCGCCACGCAGAACCACGCCCTGCTTATCCGCGACCTGATCAACCAGCAGAAAACCAGCAGCAATCCCGGCTACTGCCAGCGCGTAACGGCCAACGATGGTGCCCTGGGCGAGCAGCACCTGCGCGACTTTCAGGACAACGAGAAAACCATTCCCACCATCCTGACCACCTCGCAAAAACTGTCGACCGGCGTTGATGCCCGCAACATCCGCAACATTGTCCTGCTGCGGCCCGTCAACTCGATGGTGGAGTTCAAGCAGATCATTGGTCGGGGTACACGCCTGTTCGATGGCAAGGAGTTCTTCACCATCTACGACTTCGTAGGCGCTTACAACCACTTCCACGACCCCGAATGGGACGGCCCACCGGAAGAGCCGGAACCCAAACCAGAACCGAAGCCCTATCCACCAAATCCCAAACCTCCTGTTCCGAAAGACCCTACTAATGTTGAGGACGAATACAAGCCAAAGCTGAAGATCAAACTACGGGACGGAAAAGAGCGCGAGATTCAGCACATGATGGCCACCTCGTTCTGGAGTGCCGATGGCCAGATAATTTCGGCGGAGGAGTTTTTGCACAACCTGTACGGCACCCTACCCGATTTCTTCAAAGACGAAGCCGAACTACGCACCATCTGGTCAAATCCCCTGACCCGCAAAACCCTGCTCGATAAGCTGGCCGAAGCCGGATACGGCAAAGACGAACTCCAGACCCTGCAACGGCTTGGTAAAGGCCGAAAACAGCGACCTGTTCGACGTACTGGAATACATATCCTTTGCCCGCAAACCCATCAGCCGTGCCGACCGGGTAGCCAGTGCCGAGACGAATATCTTTGCCCTGCTCAGTCCTCAGCACCGCGAGTTTCTGGAATTCGTGCTGGATAAATACGTGGAAAGTGGCGTCGAAGAACTGGACCAGGCCAAACTTCCCAGCCTATTGGAGTTAAAGTACCACTCCGTCAACGATGCCGCCGACCGCTTAGGGGGAGTAGCCGCCATCCGCTCCACCTTCATCGACTTCCAGAAGTACCTATACGATCAACAGGCCGCGTAAGGAGGGTGAAAATAAGAAATTTCATTATTATTGTTCAGCCTCGCACAAGATACCACTCAATGAATGATTAGATTCCTCTAATCTCGTGAACGAATGAACCGTAAGCCACCAACACCTGACGTTGATTCTGTCCCGGAACGGGTATGTTTCCCGTGATCTTCAGAAGTTGGCTCGAATCAATATCAGGACGCGGTTTTACACTTCGTTGGTGAAAATAATCGGTGAAATTTGCCACGTTGGGCTGGGTATTGATCCATTCGTACTCGCTGGTAATTTCTACCACCTTTGCCCAAGGTTTCCCCGCGTCGATAATGACAAGGTCACCGACAGTCAGCGTATGGCACATATTCCATAAGCTTGGACCGCCGATGTTTGCATTTGGGGCATTGTCCTAATGCTTTCCTATACCTTTACCAGATGCTTTTGAGTCATATTGTTTGAGATCACTAATATTACCCCAACCTATGGCTATACACTGATTGTCAATGAAATTCTGAGCAGTTCGTTGCTTCAAAGCTTCTTCGTGGAAAGATATTAATCGCCAGATCGTCATAAGGGTTTATTAGTTAGAATTAAATTAATGAAAAAAGCACTTATATTTATCTATAAGTGCTTGATTTTCAGTGGTGGGAGTTGAGGGGTTCGAACCCCCGACCCTCTGCTTGTAAGGCAGATGCTCTGAACCAGCTGAGCTAAACTCCCTTTTATTTTCCCTTTGCTGTTGCGTTTGGGAGTGCAAATATAAGTAGCCTCACGCAGTTTTATGCAAACCTTACGGAGGAAAAAAGCGAAGTTTTTTACAAGTGGCTGACAACCAATCGCCCTTTTTACTCAAAATTGAGGTACAACGTTACCGAGTGGCTGGTTAGCTTGTTAATTCCTACACTGGCCGCATTGGTGCCGGGGTTGTAGAGGTTAACCAGTCCGTGTGAGAACCGGAGTTCGGGGGCAAACTTGAAAAACTCGAAAAACTGCTCGAACCCGATGCCGTATTCAATGGCAAAATCCATGGTGCCCGTGCTGAGTTTGCTGGCCCCAATAAGTTCTTTCTTGCGTACGTTACTTTCGACGCTGAATGTGCCGCCCGCCAGTAAATACATGCGCGTGTTGTTGCGCCGGTCGGATTTGTACTTGAGCAGCAACGGAAAATCAATCCAGGTCGACTCGCGGGCTTCAGTTTTTGAGGTTCCACCTGGGTAATCATACTGCACCTCCCGGCTGAAGAGCGATACGGAAGGCGTAAGGCGTAAATCGAAACGATCGTCCAGAAAGGCATTAACCACAAAACCCACCCGGAAGGCAGGTCTATTGGGCGAATAAATCCGATTGGCCGAATCGGCGGTCAGAAACGCCGGGCTGTACGTTACACTGAAACGGGTAACGGGGCAGGCAAAGAAAAAGCCGTAATGAATAGTTTTATCGTCGTACCGTTCGAGGTGTTTACGGACGTATTTATACGACGTCTGGGCGGATGCCTGACTATAAACGAGCATACCGATAGAAAAGCCTACGCTCAGGCTGACGCCCAGCCTGGTAAGCCGGTTGATCATGGCTGGGCCAGCTTGTGGCCGATGTAAATTGACGCAACGCCGAAGGTAAGCGGTATCCATTTGGTGTTGTTGAATCCGGCTGCTTCGTAGATACGCAGGAAGTCGGGACCGTCGGGGAACGCCTGCACCGATTCGGGCAGGTAGGTATAAGCCGACGCATCTTTGCTTACCATGCGCCCAATGAGCGGCAGGATAGTCCGGGAGTAAAAACCGTATAGTTGTTTAAACGGAAACTGACGCGGATTCGAGAACTCCAGCACCACGCATACCCCACCGGGGCGGGTAACGCGGTACATATCGGTTAAGCCTTTGAGCAGGTTCTCGAAGTTACGCACACCAAATGCAACGATGACAGCATCGAAATCATTGTCTGGCAGGGGTAAACCTTCTGAATCCCCCGAGCGCATTTCAATAATCTGGTCGACACCCCGCTTCTTCATTTTCTCGCGCCCAACGGCCAGCATGCCCTCCGAAATGTCCATGCCAACAATTTTCTCCGGTTTCAGGGCAAGGGCTTCCAGGGCGAAATCGCCGGTTCCGGTGGCAATGTCGAGGATGCGCTTCGGTGGGTAAGGTGCGGCCTTCCGTAGTTCACGAATGGCCCGCTTGCGCCAGAGAATGTCAATGCCACCACTCAATACGTGGTTCAGCAGGTCGTATTTCGGCGAAATCGTATCGAACATTTCGGCAACCTGCTCCCGCTTGGAGGTATCTTTATCTTTATAAGGAACGACAGCCATGTTTAAATGAGCGAATTAGTGAAGCTGAAAGAGCGAATGACAGTACCTCAGGGCAGCGAATGAGTTATGCACCAGCAATTTTTCCTTCGTTCACTCATTCGCTCTTTCACTACAAAGGTAGGGGGATAACAGCCGCGTCGATTCTGAAAGTTTGGCATTATGCCGGGCAATGCGTAGTTTCGACTTATACATTTTTTATACAACCTGACTCACTATGCTCTCTTTCTTTTTTCAACCCTGCTGACCTTAATACACTGATTAGCCAGGTGCCTGGCCACGACGATCCCATTGCCAAAAAAGCCCGTAAAATTCATCAGCGCGTACTAACGCTCGATACCCATGCCGATGCACCCATCATGATGCAGAAGCCCGGATTCGATGTAGGGGTATCGCACGATACCAAACGGGATGGCTCCCAGATCGACTTTCCCCGCATGAAAAAGGGCGGGATGGACGCCATGTTTTTTGCCGTGTACACGTCGCAGGGACCCCGTACCGATTCGGGCCATGCCGAAGCCAAACGCAATGCCCTGAATCAGTTCGACCTGGTTCATCAGGCCCTGAAAAAATACCCGAATCTGGCCGAGCTAGCCACCTCGCCTGCCGATGCCTACCGGATTCAGAAAGCGGGCAAACGGGCCGTTTTTATCGGAATGGAAAATGGCTATCCCATTGGTAAGGATTTGTCCATGCTTAAAACCTACTACGACCTGGGTTGCCGCTACATCACCCTTACCCACTTTGCCAACAACCTCATCGGCGATTCCTCCACCGATCCCGACGGCCCTATTTACGGCGGTTTGAGTGATTTTGGGAAACAAGTCGTGCCCGAGATGAACCGACTGGGGATTCTGATTGATGTGTCGCACGTGGCCGATAGTACATTTTATGATGCTTTGGCCCTCTCAAAAGCCCCCGTCATTGCGTCGCATTCCAATTGCCGCGCCCTGTGCGATTTTCCGCGCAACATGACCGACGACATGATTAAGGCGATTGCGGCCAAAGGGGGCGTGGTCCAAGTGAATTTTGTGAGTGATTACCTCAAAAAGCCATCGGATGCCCACCGGGCGGCCAAAACTAAAATCCGGATGGCAGGGGTAGGTAAAATACTGTCGGGCGACACGAAAGCGCGGCTGGAAGCCCAGAGCGATTCGGTAGCGAAGATGTACGCATCCGAGCGGGCCAGCCTGTCGGACATCGTTGACCATATCGACCACATCGTCAAACTGGTGGGTATCGATCATGTAGGCATTGGCTCCGACTTTGACGGGGGTGGGGGCGTAAATGGCCTGGAAGATGTAAGCGAAATTGAGAACCTGACCGCTGAACTCGTTCGGCGGAATACCCGGAAGCCGACATTGCCAAAATATGGGGTGGTAATCTGCTGCGGGTGCTGGGTCAGGCGAAGGTGGAGTTAGTTTACGCAGTTTGGTTTGTGGTTTAAGTTGGCTAGTCGCAGTTCCGTAAGCTGACCCGATGACTTTATTTTGTCAGCCAACCCTAAACCATAAACCAAATACTATCAACGTTATGTCGCCCGAAACCGTTTTCCAGCTGGTTAACGCTGTTGTGCTGCCGCAGTGGTTGCTGATGATCGTAGCACCGCACTGGAGCGTGACGAAGTGGCTGATGAATTCGTACCTGATTCCGGTAGGGCTGGCCGTTATTTACGTGGTTTATCTGTTTGGCGGAGGGCCAGTTGACTTTGGGGCATTTGGGTCACTATCGGGTGTAAAAGGATTGTTTGCCAACGGGGGCGATGGCGTAATGCTGGCAGGCTGGATACATTACCTCGCCTTCGACCTGGTAGCCGGGATATTTGTTGTGCGCGATTCGGAAGAAAAAGCCATCCCGCACTGGCTGATCATTGTCCCCCTGTTTTTCTGCTTTATGCTGGGGCCGGTTGGTCTGTTGTTGTATTGGGTCATTCGCAGCGTGCGTACCCGAATGGTGTAGACCAAGCATTAATGTTTCTGGTGGCAACAACGGGTAATTTGTCCGTCAAGGCTTTACTATGGTAGGTAATAGCCGGTAAACCGCTACTGGCCGGGCCGATACATTGACGGTAAAAAAACGGATGCATTCTCTTTGATACCTGATAGAGCAATCGAAAAAAAGACTCAGAGTCATACCTAAATCCGTACGTTACCCAATGAATCGCACTGATTTTATTAAAACATCAGCCAGGGCCACGCTTGGTTTGGCCGGCGCTGCCCTTGTTACCGACCCTCTCGAGGTTCGCGCGTTTATTACGCCGAAAAAAGCCCAGAAATACCGTACGGCCGTGGTCGGAACCGGCTGGTGGGGTGGTAATATTCTGCTCAACGCTGTACAGGCCGGCGAATCCAAAATAGTGGCCCTCTGCGATGTGGATACGCGTCAACTCAAAAAGACCAGCGATGATCTGGCTAAGATAACCTCCGACAAACCCAAACTCTACCGCGATTATCGGGAGATGCTGGCCACCGAAAAGCCGGAGATCGTCATTGTGGCTACCCCCGATCACTGGCACCCGCTCATT
>CAWAJC010000015.1:0-43005 GCA_963782245.1 uncultured Cytophagales bacterium | reverse complement strand
TATGACGCCAACGGGCTGCCGGATCAGTTGATAAACACTTCGTCTACCAGTAGCAGCGCCTGTTTGCCTTTGTTGGGATGCCATGCCGGGATTTCCTTTAGGGGACGGGCAATAATTTTCAGGCAGGAAACGGATTGCGGGGGAAAACTGGCTACCAGGGCCTGAAGTTCGTGCGGGCTTTTTTTGACGGGCATAGCGGGGGTTAACGTCGTTAGTTTACGCAGGTTCCCTCGTGTTCGCCCCCCCATATTTCAATGGAACCCGGTGGGAAAATGCCCGTTTCTTCTTCCACCATTACCCGTAGCGCAACGGACGAAAGGCGTACCGGCTTGTCGAACAGCGACACCAGCACTAGGTCATTTTTGCGGAAACCGGCCCAGTTATTGGCCCAGGCGGGGCTGTTGGCATTGAAGGTGCCCAGCTTCCCGTCGAAAAAAGTATGGGCACCAGCCGCCCGATGGACCGGATTGAGCGGCAACAACAACCGTACGCTATCCGGTCTGTGGGTGCTTTTGTAAAAAGTGAACGTGGCTACGTCACTGCTGAACCAGCCCGGTTTATACGCTTTTACATTGACCGACGTCGACTGCTCAATTACCGTTTTAGCCGTAAGTATCGGTGAACGAACACTATCCGGCATGGACCGTCCGTTGTGTAGGAAGTTCAACCCCCCGGATGGGATGGATTATGTTCAGCGGTAGTGGCTGGCTGAATATAACAGACGCGTTTTTGACCTGGGGTGGGTTGAGTTTAATGGGCGCGCTCTTATCCCCATCAAACCCGGCGATAAAGGTTACTGACGGGTTCTCCTTTTTCAACTGCCGATTTCTGACTCGGTAAGCGGTGTCTCCCAAAGGGTCACGGTTTTCAGGTGCTTGAACGACTTCAGCGGGTTGCGCAGATCCGTGTAGGTCACTTTGTTCCCGACAGGGCCAGGCTTTCGAGGTGTTTGAGCGGCACTAGTTCCTTTAGCCCTTTGCCGGTTACATCGGTAAAATTCAGGTCCAGTCTCCGTACATTTTTAAACTGACCCACCGGGCTCAAATCCGCATCGCTTACCGGCAATTTGTTCAGGTTGAGGGATATGATCTGCGTTTTAACGGACTCAACTCCCGTAGCTGGTTCGACGAGTAAGCCGCTCTGTTGTACAGATTAACGGCCAGGGCCGGCGACTCCCGGGCCAATGCGGCAACGGTCCGGTAATCGGTATTTAGTTTGTTGACCGTTTCATCGTCGGCTGCATCGAAGGGGTAGGCCGGTTCTGTAGGGGCGACTGGTTTGAACAGGCAGCTGCCATAAAGCGCAGTGGATCCGTTACGGGCAGGTCGGCCACCCGCCTGTCGAACGCGGCATTGCCCTTCACCCACAACGATAGAAGCCGGATTTCGGCGGTGGTAAGCTGGGCTTTTCCCGACGGCGGCATGTGTTTCTTTTCGGTACCGGGCAGGTGAATACGCCGGAGCAATAAACTAATATCGGGTTTGCCTGCTACGAATAACTTTCCTGATTTACCCCCCTGGCGAATGGCGTCAGCATCGGTCAGATTTAGTTTGCCTTTTAGTTTGTCGGGGTTGTGGCAACTGGTGCATTTCTGCTCAAAAATGGGTTTGATTACATCGTTGAACACCATTGCCTGCTGAAAGTCGACCGGGGTGACTGCCTGTTTTTGATGATCGGTTCCGTAATGAAGTCGGCTCCGTGGGTGATAACCGAGCCGTAATGCCCCGCGCCAACCAGTACCAAACCCATACAGGCTGCCCCCGTTCGGGCTATGGTCCGGCTGTACCAGGACTTTGTGCGGAACCAGTAGATGAAGCAAGCCACAAAAAAAACGCTGATCCCCGCCCACTTATGCCACTGGACTACCTCGCCGTATAGCCCGGTTCGGTAGCCAGCAGCAGGCCCATAACCACCGTTATAGCGGCCGATAAAGCACCAGCCAGTAATAAATTCGATGAGAAGATCCGGTAAAATTCGTTGGTTGCGTAGGCCTTGTTAAACGTAAAGCTTCCATGCCAACGGCCAGCAACAGGATAACCATGGGGAAATGAAGCAGCAGGGGATGCAGCCGCCCAACGGGTTGCAGCCAGACCGGAACTGCCAGTCGGCTCTCGAACAGCAATAGAAACAGGATAAATACGGCCGCAGCGAACAGACCCTGCTCCGCCAAACCGATTACTTTGTTACGCATTAGGAAGTGAAAGAGATGAAAAATCTTAGGCAATAATATCGTTAACCACTTTTCCGGATACATCCGTCAGGCGGTATCGGCGACCCAGGTGTTTGAAAATCAATTTTTCATGATCCAGTCCCAACTGGTGCAATACCGTGCCTGAAAATCGTGGACGTGCACGGGATTGCGGGCAATGTTATAGCCCATTTCATCGGTTTCGCCGTACACCATGCCGGGTTTGATACCCCCGCCTGCCATCCAGATCGTAAAACAGCGCGGGTGGTGATCCCGGCCGTAATTGTCGGCGGTGAGCTTGCCCTGCGTGTAGCTGGTGCGGCCAAATTCACCCCCCCAGATCACCAGCGTTTCGTCCAGCATCCCCCGTTGTTTCAGGTCCGTCACCAGTGCGGCCGAGGCCTGATCCACGTCCTTGGCCTGCTGGGTAATTTCGAAGGGTAAGTTGCCGTGCTGATCCCAGCCCTGGTGGTACAATTGCACAAACCGAACGCCGTTTTCAGACAGTTTACGGGCCAGCAGGCAGTTGGCGGCGTAGGTACCCGGCACCAGGCAATCGGGGCCGTAGAGTTTGACGATGTCGTCCGATTCTTTCGATAAATCCATCACTTCGGGCACGGCGGTCTGCATCCGGTAGGCCATTTCGTACTGCTTCACTTTAGCCGCAATTTCCGGATCGCCAAATTCCTGGTACGACAGTTCATTCAACTGGGACAGGTTGTCCAGCATTTCCCGGCGGTCCTTCCGGTTCATGCCTTCCGGGTCGCGCAGGTACAGCACGGGGTCTTCGCCCTTGCTGAATTGCACGCCCTGGTGCACGGAATCCAGAAAACCGTTCGACCATAGTTTGGAATATACACCCTGCCCGTTGCCATACCCCGCGACAGCAGTACCGTAAAGTTGGGGAGATTCTTATTTTCATTGCCCAATCCATAGCTCAGCCAGGAACCCATGCTGGGCCGGTTGCCCTGCTGCGACCCGGTTTGCAGAAACGTAAGCGCCGGATCGTGGTTGATGGCTTCGGTGTACATGGATTTCACAATGCAGAGGTCATCCACGATTTTGGCGGTGTAGGGGATCAGATCGCTCACCCACGCCCGCGACTGGCCGTACTGCTGGAAATCGACGAACGAACCCACCAGCGGAAACGAAGCCTGATTGGCCGTCATGCCCGTCAGGCGCTGCGTGCCCCGCACGGAAGGCGGAATTTCCTGCCCCATCATGTCGCGCAGTTTGGGTTTGTAATCAAACAGTTCCTGCTGCGAGGGTGCCCCGTTCTGAAACAGGTAAATGACCCGCTTGGCTTTGGGCGCAAAATGCGGAATGCCGGGTGTGAACCCCTCTTCTCGCCCCACTGCCCCGAAAAGGTCGGGCATCAGCAGCGAACCCAGCGCCGCACTGCCCAGCCCCAGACTCAGCCGCGACAGAAACCGCCGCCGGTTAAAACTCAATCCGTGTTCAAGAATTTCTTTCTTCCATAGCCGTCAGGGATTCTTGGTAATGGTTTCTTCCAGGTTGTAAATGGTGGTGATCACCCGCATCAGGGCCGTGAGTTTCGTTTTGTCGACCTGCGGCGGAATGGGGTACTCGCCCACGGCCAGCGATTTCTCGACGCTAACTTTGGTGAGGGTTTTCAGTTCTTTTTCGTAGTAAGCCGTTAGCAGCGCCGTTTCCTTTTCGTTTGGTTTTCGACTCACAATCAGCCGGAAGGCCCGGGTGATTTTATCGGCCGGGGCACTTCGTTCCTGCAATAGCCGGGCGGCCAGTACGCGCGAGGCTTCCAGCACGGTTGGGTCGTTCAGCATGACCAGTGCCTGGAGTGGCGTATTGGTTTTTAATCGCCTGATTTCGCACAGGTCCCGGTTGCTGGCGTCGAAAATGGCCAGGGAGGGTGGTGGTACGGTTCGTTTGATGAGCGTGTACATACCCCGCCGGTACAGGCTGCTGCCATGATCCTGGACGTACATGGACAGCAGACCCCGCCCCGATGTGGCTCCTTCCCACAAGCCGTCTGGCTGGTAGGGTTTTACGCTGGGGCCGCCAATGGTTCGGTTCAGTAACCCGCTGCTGCTGAGTACCAGGTCGCGGACAAACTCCGCTTCGATACGATAGCGCGGGCCACGGGCCAGCAACCGGTTATCCGGATCGGCCTGTAATTTCTGCTGGCTCATCACGGCCGACTGCCGGTAAGTGGCCGACGTGACCAACTGCTTCACCAGTCGTTTTACGTCCCAGCCGTGCTCCATGAAATCAACCGCCAGCCAGTCCAGCAGTTCGGGGTGGGAGGGAAGTTCACCCTGCATCCCAAAGTCGCCCGATGTTTTAACGATGCCTTTCCCGAAAAATTCCTGCCACACCTGATTGACGTACACCCGCGCCGTGAGGGGGTTCTGTTTATCGAACATCCATTTCGACAGGCCCAGTCGGTTTTTTGGGTACGTTTCGTTGAAGGGTAAAATGGAGGACGGGGTGCCGGGTTGGACCTCCTCGCCGAATGCGTCGTACTCCCCCCGTTTCAGCACGTACGTTTTGCGGGTAGTATCCAGGTCACCCATCACGGACACGATCAGTTTGTTGGTATCCAGCTTGTTGACGAAGGAGAGGATACCCTGTATGTCTTCATCGCAGATTTCCATCAGGGGTTTCTTGGCGTAGGTATCCGGTCCGCCAATGACCGACTCGATGCCCACTTCCTTCACATTGTTGAAAAACGCAAAGAGCTTGTAATACTCTTTTTGCGAGAAGGGGTCATACTTATGGTCGTGGCAGTGGGCACATTCCATCGTTACGCCCAGCAGCCCTTTGCCGAACAGATCCGTGCGGTCCGTTACGTACATGGTCCGGTACTCCTCCGGAATGGTACCGCCTTCTTCCGTTATTTTGTGGTTTCTGTTGAAGCCCGTTGCCAGCATTTGCTCTTTGGTGGGGGTTCCGGGGCCGGCCCAGCCGTTGGGGCTGGACAGTAAATCGCCCGCCAGTTGCCAGGTGACGAAGTCGTTGTAGCGCATATTTTTGTTGAAGGCATGAATCACCCAGTCGCGCCAGGGCCACTGGGTACGGTAGCCATCATCCTGGTATCCGTGCGAATCGGCATACCGGGCCACATCCAGCCAGTGGAGGGCCATTTTCTCGCCGTAAGCGGGGTTCTGCAGCAACTGATCTACGGCTTTTTCGTAGGCATCAGGACGCTTGTCGGCCATAAACCGGTCCATCATGGCCAGGGTGGGCGGTAAACCCGTCAGGTCCAGGCTCAATCGTTTGAGCAACCGTTCTTTATCCGCTTCCTCGTTGGGAGCCAGGCCCTTTTGCTCCTGCTTTTGCAGAATGAAGTAGTCCAGTTCATTCTTCGGCCAGTCTTTTTGGCTGACGGTGGGCAGGGCTGGTTTTTTAGGGGCCACAAACGCCCAGTGTTTTTCGTAGGTAGCGCCCTGTTTAATCCACTTTTCGATCAGTTTTATTTCGCGGGATGACAGGGTCAGGTTCGACGAGGGGGGCGGCATCATCACCGACGTATCGGTGGCGGAGATGCGCAAAAAAACTTCCGACAGCTCCGGTTTGCCAGGTACGAGCGCATGGGCGGTTGGGTGCTCTTTCAGGGCTTTGAAGGCACTTTCGGGCTGGTCGAGCCGCAAGCCGGCTTCCCGTTTGTTGGCATCGGGGCCGTGGCAGGCCGAACATTTGTCGGACAGGATGGGCCGGATGTCGAAGTTGTAACTAACCTGATCCGGCAGCTTTTCCTCATCGGCCAGACTGGACGACTGGCTGGAACATGCCTGTAGAGGACCACGCCCCGCTGAGGATCAGGGCGAGCAGAAAGTACGGTAGTTTTTTCATATCGGGCGGGTAAAGTCATCAGTGTCATTAAGCAGTCATTGGTATACTGCGAATGAAGAATGACTGGTAGAATGACGATAAATGACGCTGCTCACATCAGCATGTCCATAACTGCTTTTCCCTTTCCGTCGGGTGTGGTATAAAAGGGGCGCTCGTTCCACTTCATACTGTGTATCGGGGGCAATGCCCAGCGCGTGGTAAATGGTCTGGTGAATGCCGTCGATCCGGACGGGGTTCTCGATGGTTTTGCAGGGGCGCTCGTCGGCGGTTTTGCCGTACACAAACCCTTTTTTGATGCCTCCCCCAAACATCAGCATGGAGCAGCCGTCCGTAAAGTGACGGTGCATGCCGTAAAACTTAGGGTCTGTCAATACATCGGGTTGTTTGACCTGTTCCTGTACTTTGGCATCGGGTCGGCCTTCCACCATCATATCCCGGCTGAACTCGCTGGCGAGGATGATCAGGGTACGATCGAGGTGGCCGGTTTTCTCCAGGTCCAGCACTAACTGCGAAATGGGTCCGTCGATCTGGCATTTCATTTCTTCCAGTCGGGTATGGCCATTCTCGTGGGTGTCCCAGCCTTTGAAGGGTTCGTATTCGGTGGTAACGCTGATAAACCGGGCTCCCTGTTCGGTGAGTCGGCGGGCCAGCAGGCACCCCAGCCCGAATTTGCCGGTGTTGTAGCGGTCGTACACGGCCTTGGGCTCCTGGCTCAAATCGAACGCCTTCGCTTCGGGGGAGTTGAGCAGCCGGTACGCCTGCTCCATTGACCGCCGGAGGGATTCTTTCTGGTAGTCGCTCCCATACTCACTCATCGGCCCCTTGCTGATCAGTTCATTATACAGCTGATTTCGACGCTCGAACCGGCGGGCATCCATGCCGACCGGTGGCCGGACACTCTCCAGCCCCTGGCTGGGGTCGGGAATAAAGAAAGGGCCGAATTCGTTGCCCAGAAAACCCGACGTGTGGAACGCCTTCAACTCTTCGGCCTCTCCCACGGTGAACCGCTGGCCAATGTCGATGAAAGCGGGAATGACCGGATTCTTTGGCCCCAGTTCCTTCGCAATCCAGGAACCGATGTGCGGGGCCGCCACGGTTTGGGGCGGCTCGTAGCAGGTATGCCAGTGGTACTGGTGGCGCGAGTGCAGAATATGCCCCATGTCGGCCGCTACGTACGAACGAATGAGCGTACCCCGGTCCATCACTTTCCCAATGGATTGCAGCCCGTCGGAGAAATGAATGCCATCCAGCACGGTGGGCACCGATTTAAACGTACTCAGCACCCGGTTGCCCTCCATGCCGGTTTCGTAGGGCGTAAAGCGTTTGGGATCGAAGGTTTCGGTATGAGCCATCCCCCCCGCCATCCAGATCAGGATGACCGTATCGGCCGTTCCGCGCTGACCGACCAGTTTGGTTTTATCCTTGTCCGACTGGTGCAGCCCGACAGCAAACTGGCTACGGGAGCACCGGCGGCCATAGCGGCCAGCGTAGCGGCACTTGTTTTCTGGAGAAACTCCCGCCGGTTCCATGGTTTTTCATTGCGTTTCGTTGATTGGTTAGGTACAGGAAGCAGGACGCTGGATAAGTCATTCCGTAAGCGGGCAATTTAAATCGCCCGCTTACGGAATGGTTAGGCTAAACGGGCCTCTGCGAACCAAATGTGTCCTACACTGTCTATTTTCTTATGTCTTTACTTCTTCAACTATGGTCTACAGTTGAATCAATAAATCAGTTGAAATTCCGGGTGGAGCGCGATGGCCCACACCAGATCTTCGATACCTTCCACGCTGGGTTGTTTGCCCATGATTTTCTGGGCTACCAGCATTTCTTTGGGCATGGGATCGCGCCCCAGCGATTTTCGATACAGGGCCTTCACCAGCGAATCGGACGTTGGGTATTGACTTTTCCAGCGTTCGGCCCCCCGTTTCAGGGCTTCATTGAAGGTGGTGCCGTTGGTTAGCTCCAGCGCCTGTAACAGGTTAGCCTGAGAGGTGCGGCTGGTGCTGACCGTTTCGCGATTGGGGCGGCCCAACGCCGTCAGGAATGGGTCGTTCTTCACCAGGGAGGCCCGGGCAAAGCGTTTTTCGGCCTGGATCGTTTTCGGCAGCATCTTCACGATGTTGGTATCCTGGTAGATCGGGACGAACGCTACGCTAACCGCATCGGCGAACTGTTCTGCCGTCAGCCGCCGACGTACCATGCCGCTGAAAACGTAGGTGGGGGCCGTAATCAATCCCTCGTCTTTGATGCCCACCGAGGGTAACTGATACGTTTTGGAAGTGGTGATGGTATAAATCAGCTTTTTGATGTCGTAGCCATTCTGCACAAAATCATAGGCCAGCCAGTCCAGCAAATCCTGACTCCAGGGTTGGTTGTCCATCGCATCAACCGGTTCAACGATGCCGCGTCCCATCAACTGCGCCCAGATTCGGTTGACCAGCGTACGATACAGGCGACCATCTTTGGGCTGCACCAGAAAGTCGGCCAGCTCGCGCAGGCGTTGTTCCGTGGGGGCATCCACGCTGATGGTACCTAACTCCTTGTACAAAATACCACGGCCCGCCATCTTTCCCGTTGGTTTGTCGCACCGGTTGATTTCCAGCGTGCTGTCCGCAAATACGTTCGCGAAGGCGTAGGCATCGGCCAGTTTCCAGTCGCTCACGAAGCTATCGTGGCAGGATGCGCACTTGAGGTTCAGGCCCAGCAGCACCTGCGCCACGTTCTGGGCCGCCTGCATCTCGGTGCGCTGGCTGGCGTTGATCGTGCCCCGCCACTTGATGCCTTTAATAAAGCCGGCCGATTCTTTGGTGGGGCTGATGAGTTCACGCACAAACCAGTTGTAGGGTTTGTTCTTTTGCAGTGAGCCATAGAGCCATTTGGTAATGTCGTACCGCCCGCCGGTAATGTAGCCCGTGCCGCTGTAGTCATTCCGCAGGGCATCGTTCCAGAACGTGAGCCAGTGCTGGGCGTAGTCGTTATTTCTGCCGAGCAATTCCTTCACCAGGGCCTCCCGCTTATCGGGCCGGGTTTCAGCCTCGAAAGCCTGTATTTTATCGGGAGTCGGTAATAGCCCGACAATGTCCAGGTACACCCGGCGCATGTAGGTCCGGTCATCAACCACGCTTTTCCACTCAACCTTGTTGCCGCGGAAATACACGTTCACCAGCCGGTCAATGGGGTTGGTGATGTCAACCGTAGCGGCTGGGAGCACGGGTAAGCGAGGGGCCAGCTCGGCCACCCGGTAAATGCTTTTTTCGGCCCCATCGGGCCAGGGAGCCCCCTGTTTTATCCAGAACGACAGTAAGGCTACTTCTTTTTCGGTCAGCCGTTTACCCTTGGTGGGCATGGCCTCTTTATCATCGGCGGGCAGCATGATCCGGCGGATCATCTCACTATCCTCCGGGTGACCGGCTTTCAGGATGGCGCCGTGCTTGCCTCCTTTAAAGATCAGGTCTTTTTTGTCCAGCCGCAGTTCTCCCTTGGTTTTGGTGGCACTGTGGCAACTGTAGCAATTGTGCGCCAGAATGGAACGTACTTCCACGTTGAGTTCACTAACCTGTTTGGCGGAGAGCGACTGACCCGGCACCGACGCTGACAAAGGCAAAGTTGGTGCCGCTAGTGCCCGGTGACGCCGGGGAGTTACCGAAGGGCAACACGCTGGAGAGATAGTCTTCGCCGTGCGTAAGCAGGGCACCGAAATGTCCGGCCACACTAACCCCCACAACGGTTAGCATCAGTAAGGTACGGTAGGCAGGAATGCGCCCGGAGCGCAGGGCCAGTACCGTCAGGATTGCCAGCGACATGGTGGCCAGTCCCGACCACTGGTGAACGGTGACTCCCTGTCCGGCGTAGTCTTCCTGATTGACAAGAATAAGCCCGAGGGCCGCAGCCAGAATGGCACTTACGGTCCCAATCCAGACCATGGCGGTGATCCCCGCCCTGAGGTCTGTTGATTTTCGGTACCAGCTTATGCCTTCCAGCAGCAGGGCAATGCAGAGTAAGCCAACCGGAAAGTGAACGATGAGGGGATGCAATCGTCCCAGAAACTGCCAAAGCCAAAATGATTCTACTAAGATGGTCACTACGCGTTCAGAAAGTTAGTCCGTTGAATAGTCTTTTTACTTGATTTTTCTGTACGAATCACAGGGTTAAAACTGCGATCCGTACAGAAAAGTGCCTGATTACGACTTATTTACTCGTTTCTACTGATAACCTGGGTTCTGCGTTAGCTTGTTGTTGATCAAAATCTGGGGGGCTGGCACCGGGAAGAAATACTCATAATCACTGAATACATAATCCTGCGCATTGAAGGCAATACCACCCCGGTTTACGGTGGGGTTCGCTTTTTCCTTGGTGCCATAGGCGTTCATGAAAGCAGCCAGTTCAGCGGGTGATTTGGTTCGTCTCAGGTCGAACCAGCGATGATTCTCAAACGCCAGTTCCACGCGCCGTTCCTGCATGATGGCTGTTTTGAAAGCCGCTTTATCCAGCCCGGCCAGGTCTTTCAGCCCCGCCCGCTTCCGCACCTGATTCACGTAGCCAAAAGCTTCGGCCGTTGGGCCGCTCTGCTCATTAATGGCTTCGGCCATCATCAGCAATACGTCGGCGTAGCGAAGTATCACCCAGTTATTGTCCGTTCGTCCGGTGAGGGTATGGGGGGTGGTAAACTTGATGACGTACGGAATGGGCACTACCGTACCTTTCAGCGTATAACTGGTTTTCAGCGACGCATCTTTACGCAGGTCGCCCGGTTCGTAGGCGGCAATCATGTCATTGGTCGGAATGTTGCGGCCACCGGGGGTTGTGTTGGCAAAGCCCGTGACGGCATCCGCCGAAAGCCGGGGCGCAAAGATGTAGGCAAAATTACTCCACTCGCCCAGGTCGTTACCGCCCTGATACTGCACCTCAAAAATGGATTCAGGCCCGTTCTTTTTAGCCGGATTGAAATTGTCCGCGTAAACCGGATTCAGAGAGTAGCCCGTGACCTGTTTGAGCGTTGCCAGGGCTTCGGCGTATTTTTTCTGGGTCAGTTGCGATTTGCCCAATAAAGCCAGCGCGGCCCCTTTGGTAACCCGGCCCGTTTGCGAAGCGGGGTAGGTAGCAGGGAGCAGGGCAACGGCTTCTTTCAGGTCTTTCTCCACCTGCGCCCACACGTCGGCCTGCGGGGAACGCACCAGCTCAAACGCCTTGTCGGGCTTGTCCAGCGTAGAGGTTACCAGCACTACATCACCAAAGTACTGAGCCAGGTCGAAATAAAAGTACGCTCTGAGAAACTTCAGCTGCCCTTCGATGGGGCCTTTTACCGCAGCATCCAGCGTGCTCCCGGCCAGCTTCTCCAGGGTATAGTTGGCATTGTACAACCCGGAATAATATTGATTCCAGAGGTTGGAAATCTCGCCATTTCCCTGGTTGACCGACGAGAACTCAAACGCTTCCCAGCCAGCCGCCCCACCCCGGTCGAGCGGGTTGAAATCGAGGGTTGTGTTGTCGGACGTGAACTCTTTAAAAATATAAGCCGAGTTCGTAATCGCCTGCACCTGGCCGTACAAGCCGTTTAGCGCCTGCAAAAACTGATCTTCGGTTTTATAGAACAGGTCGGCCCCGATGCGCGTCGGGTCGGTGGTAACCAGAAAATCTTCTTTGCAGGAAACCTGAGTCAGGCAAAGAAAAAGGAGACTTATGCTAGCTATTTTTTTCATGTCCGTGACGATTAGAAGTTAAGTTTCAGGCCGGTGGCAAACGTTCTGGGAATGGGGTACGACTCATCGTCGTTGTTGAGCTGGGTGCCGCCCCGTACGCCGGCATCCGGATTATTGCCGGGGTATTTCGTGAATAGAAACAGGTTGTTTCCCGTCACAAAAATCCGGGCGTTGCTCAGGATGGATTTGAACTTCGGCAGGTTATAGCCAAGGGTGATGGTTTTGAGCCAGACGTAACTGCCGTCGTACACGTAGCGGTTGCTGCTTTCGCGCGACCATTTGAAGTAGCTGGTGCCGCCCTGCGAATTGACGTTGGAAGGGTTGGTGCCGGGGTTCTCCGCCGACCGCCACCGGTCTTTTGCTTTATCGAGCACGTTAAAAACGCCGTCCATATTCATGGTAGAGGCTTCGATGTTGCGGTAGATGTCAAAATCCTGCGCACCCAGGAACATGACGTTGATATCGAACCGTTTGTAATCGCCCGCAAAGGTCCAGGCCCAGGTAAAGTCGGGGTTTGGATTGCCAATTTCCACCATGTCCTGCGTGTCGTAGGAAATAACCCCGTCGCCGTTGGTATCTTCAAACTTCATGGCTCCCGGAATGGCCCCGTCCTGCTTGGGAGCCGCGTCTATTTCAGCCTGCGTATTGAAGATGCCGAGTTTATTATAGCCGTAAATCATTCCCACCGGCCGGCCTACTTTCTGCACGTTGTAGCCGCCGTAAAAACCGCCGGAATACAAGGCATCATTGGGCCCTTTTATCGCCAGAATCTTGTTGCGGTTGAAACTGATGTTGGCGTTGGTGCGGAAGTTGAACTGCCCGAAGTTGGTGCGGTATTCAGTGCCGATTTCAAATCCGTGGTTCTCCACTTTACCGATGTTATCCAGACTGGTGGTAAAGCCGGAAACGGATGGGATGGAAACCGGCAGCAGCATGTCGTTGGTAATCTTCTTGTAATACTCGACGTTGAAAATCAATTTGTTGTTGAACAGGGCCAGATCCATACCGATATCCAGCTGGTTCGATTTTTCCCATTTCAGTTCCTGATTGGCGAATGAATTCACCACCTTACCGGCCGCAAAGGAGTTGCCCAGAATGTAGTTATTAGCCCCTACGAAGGCCAGACTGGGGTAGTTGCCAATGTCATTGTTACCCGTTACGCCCCAGCTTGCCCGCAGTTTAAGGTCGGTCAGCCAGGTTGTTTTGGGCATGAATGGCTCTTCCGTAATGCGCCAGCCGATGGAAGCCGCCGGAAAATCGCCGTACTTATTTTTGGCGCCAAACCGCGAACTGCCTTCCCGCCGGTACGAAGCCGAGAACAAATACCTGTCTTTGTAGGAATAGTTGACCCGGCTCAGAAACGCCAGGATCGACCACCCGAATTCGTATGAACTGGATGACCGGATGGAGGCCGCACCCAGAAACGGGACCAAATCGTCGGGGAAGGTGTTTCCATCGCCCCGCAGCCCGCGAACCTGCTCCTGCTGCGCGGTATAGCCCGCCAGCACATCGAAGCTATGATTAGCGCCCAGTTGCGGTTTGTAGGTCAGCAACTGATCCAGCGAATAGTTGATTAGGGTTTCGGTAATATCCGTTGCTCTGGCTGGCCGGGGTGGCGCCCCCGACGTGCCGGGGGCTACCGGATTGCCGATGGTAGACGGTACGTACTCCTGAAAGACGTTCTGATTCAGCTTCACGTTGGCCGACGACCGAAACTTGAAATCCCGCAGAAACGATACTTCCACAAAGGCATTGGTCAGCAGGTCGGCAATGTTACGCTTCCGGGCGATGTTCTGCAGCATGTACAGCGGATTAGGGAAGCCAAACACGCCATCGACTCCATTGATATAGGGAATGAGCGATCCATCGGCATTGTAGGGAGTAGCGCGGGGGTCCATCAGCAGCGCACCACCGACCAGGTTACTACGCCCGTCCGTGTTGGCCACATTTTGTCGGGTGTAGGTACCGTTGATATTCAACCCTACGTTTATGAATTTATTGACCTGCCCACCCAGGTTGGAGCGGACGGAAAACCGATCGTAACTCGTTTCCTTGAGGGTTCCATTTTCTTTGTAGTACCCCGCTGAGAAAAGAGCTTTTATAGGACCCGTACCCGATGAAACCGTCAGGTTTACATCCGAATAGGGGGCGTTGTTGCGCGTAATCAGGTCGAACCAATCCGTAGAATATTTAGTCTGCTCCGGAAAGCGGTAGCCAATGGGCACTTCGTCGAGGGTCGGTTCCCGATTTTGAAGAATTCGAATCTGGTCCATGAAGATTTCCTTCTTGAACTGCGCAAATTCGGTCCCGTTCAACATCGTTACCCGCCGGCTTTTCGGTACGCTCTGAACGCCGTAATCGAGCGACAGGTTGATGTTTACTTTGCCGTTAACGGCCTGTTTGGTGTTGATCAGTACAACCCCATTAGAACCTCTGGCCCCGTAAATGGCCGTGGAGGCTGCATCTTTCAGTACCGTTACACTCTCGATGTCGTTTGCGTTGAGGTTTTGCCCGATGGACGTGCCAACCACAAAACCATCAACCACGTAAAGCGGGTCGCTACCGGCACCCAGGGAACCAACACCCCGCACCCGTACTTCAAACGCACCGCCCGGCGTACCGCTTTTTTGTTTGACCACTACCCCCGGTGCCCGTCCCTGCAAAATCTGGTTGGGGTTATTGGCGGGTTGCTCGCCAATATCGCGCATGTTGATTACCGATACGGCGGAGGTGATATCCTGCTTACGCTTGGAGCCATACCCGATCACCACGATCTCGTTCAGAGTCTGATCGTCGGGAGAGAGGGCAATGATCAGATTCGTTTTGTTACCAACGGGTACTTCCTGTTTTACGTACCCTACAAAGCTGAAGACGAGTCGGGCCGTTTCATTCGGAACCGCTATTTTGAACGTACCGTCACTATCGGTTGTGGTCCCCTGGGTGGTGCCTTTTACAACAACACTTACGCCAGGCAATACCACCCCTTTATCATCGGTTACTTTTCCAGATACCGTAATATCCACTAATGGAGTATGTACGTCCGGTTGGTCTGCTTTTGGGGTATGAAGAGCTATCACCCGACTCCTCGTTGCGAGCGTTTTTTCCGGCAGGAAACTCGTTGGTGCCTGAGCATGACTGGTCAGGCAACCCGCAATCATACCCAGGGCTGTTAACTGATAAATTTTTTTCATGAGCATAAGGAAAAGAGTTAGGAACTAGTAGGATAGCTTGTAAAAAGCCAATATAATAGTTCAATATTACTAAAAGCGGGCTGTAAACTTTCCTATACTTACCCAGTTACGTAGATTTTATTGAAAAATTATTGATGATGAATTCATTATATATTTAAATTTTTTAATAGAATGGTTATGTGAAAATCGATGAAAATGGAGCGTCTGACTTGTACAGACGTATTTTTATGAACTACTCTATTATTTGAATTGGATTTAAACCCGAATTATGTCTTTGCCCCATGTTGTACAATATCAAAATCAATGACTACTCCAACACGCCTAAATACCAGCAGATATACAACTCGATTGTGGAAGGGATTGAGAATCGCGACATCCTGCCGGGCGCCAAACTGCCCTCCATCCACGAGGTATGCGCCGAGTTCGATGTCGCAAAAGGAACAGTGGAACGGGCCTATGAACTGTTGAAAGAGAAAGAGATTATCGGGGCCGTAAAGGGAAAAGGATTTTACATCAACTACACGCCAACGGGGCATAATCTGAAAATATTCCTGCTGTTCAATAAGCTGAGCGTACACAAGAAAATTATCTACGATTCTTTCGTCGAGATTCTGGGCCCAACCGTCGCCATCGACTTTTTCATTTACAACAACGATTTCCGGCTTTTCCGGGACCTTATTCAGCGGCAGACCCGCAACCATACCCATTACGTCATTATTGGCCACTTTTTCGAAGGGGGCGAAAAAGCCGATGAGCTGATCAACAGCCTACCAAAACATAAACTGGTTATTCTGGATAAGTTTCTGGAAGGTATATCGGGGAATTATGCCGCCGTATTTCAGAACTTCGAGAAGGATTTGTACCAGGCACTCACCGAAGCCCTGCCGCTGCTGAGAAAATACAAAACGCTGAGTATGTTGTTTCCGTCCTACACCTATCACCCCAAAGCTATCCTGAACGGTTACCATAAGTTCTGCTACGAACACGGTTTCCAGACCCGGGTTATCCGCGACATAAAAGAGGAGTCGATTGAACCGGAGCAGGCTTACATCAACCTGATGGAAGAAGACCTGGTTGAGTTGATCAAGAAGATTAAGCAAACGCCTTACGTGTTGGGGCAGGAGGTAGGCGTATTGTCCTACAATGAAACGCCCCTGAAGGAGTTTCTGCTGGAAGGTATTACGGTAATGTCGACCGATTTTGCCCAGATGGGCCGCACAGCCGCCCGGCTGGTACTCAGTGAAAGTGTCGAACACATCGAAAATCCGTTCCGGCTGATTGTCAGGAAATCACTTTGATACTTTAGTGGAGCCATGCACGGCTCTAGCCATATCCTGCGAATAACTGTATTGCGAGTTAGTTCTTCGAATGGCCCATTTCTAACATCTGCTTCATGGTTATCACCATAAAATCAGGATTTATCTCAAAGAGTTGTGGAGCGACTGGCTGAGGCTTAACAGCGATTGCGGTATACCTGATGACCCAATCCACTTCCCGCTCCGAAAATTGAAGGGGTGTGCCTTTTAGTTGGCTTAGTGGCTCGAAAAACAAGGTTACTGGTGAATCCAGGTCTGCGCTGACCAACGCGTCAACTGATTTGGTGTTGTCCGCGTTTTTGAGAAGAACCCGCTCGGTTGCTATGCCTAGTAACGAACCTTTCTGGCCTGTTTTCTCCACGCTGTACGTTTCCAGATGACCGCTTGCGGCCCGTTTCGCTTTGTCCAGCTTCTCCTCTTCATAAGTGGTCAGAATTGCCATTTTCTCCTTTTCCATCCAGATAAAAATTCCGTTGGCGTTTCTGATCTGGACTATCCGTAGTGTATCGGAAGGATTACTGGCGTTTACCATCATCAGTTCCTGACGGGCCAAATTCCCCTTTTTATAAACCTTCATCTGGACTATAGCTAAGGGAGCAGGGTTTTCTGAAAGCCGCTTGAGCGTGTCAACTTTGTAAAGTAAGACACCCTCCTCAAAGGCAGGTTGAGCCTGTGAGGCACCTACATATCCCACTAGGAGTGTACAAGTTAAAAGTACCCGTACTATGAATTGCATAAATGCTGTCATTCTCTTTTGTTTCTCAAAACGTCAACCTCGTGTAAGCCGTTGAATCACCTTTTGCCCAGGTAAGTGTACAACAGCACTCCATCCACTACTGCTTCACCACCTTCAGCGTACGCTTCTTGTCGCCCGAGGTGAGCGTGAGGATGTACATACCCGCTGAGAGATCCAGCCGGGGGAGCACGAAAGCCGCCAGACCAGACGACACGTACCGGTTCTGCCAGATGACCCGCCCGGCCAGGTTGGTTAGTGTAGCATCGAGGGGCGTATTAACGGCAATTTCGCCCCATTGAACAGCCAGTAAGTCGGTATCAGTAAATGGGTTTGGGTAGACAACTAATGAACCGTAGGCATCGGCTAGCACGGAGGCCCGCTCAAAATTCGGGATGCCGTACCCTAACTGATCATCGGGCGCACCGTACTGACTCCCCGAACGACGAAGCGCGTCGGTCACCTGCGTGGCGGTCAGGGTCGGGTGCGCCTGCCAGAAACCAGCCGCCAGACCAGCCATCAGCGGGGTGGCAAACGACGTGCCGTTGCCCACTATAATTTGCCCGCCGGGCGTGCCGATAGTGGTGCCCTGACCCTGGGCGGCCAGATCGGGTTTTACCCGGCCATCGGCCGAGGGCCCAAACGAACTGAACGAAGCCCTTGTCCCCGCCTGCGTAACGGCACCAATGGCCAGCACCGAGGCCGCGTCGGACGGAGCTGACAGGTAACGCCAGGCAGCGCTGCCCTCATTGCCAGCCGCCACAACCACAACCATACCTGTTTCGGTAGCAATCTGAGCCGCCCGGGAGGAAAGGGCCGTTTTGCCATCCATGTCCCGATACGTGTAGCTGGTTGAAGGATTGTCGAACTGTGTGTAGCCCAGTGATGAACTAATTACATCGACCCCCGCGCTGTCGGCATATTCGGCACCAAACAGCCAGTTTGCTTCTTCTATCTGCTTTTCGCTGGCGGCATCTTCGGTGCGGAGCAGGATAAACGAGGCTTTGTAGGCCGTGCCGTACAGTTGATTATCGGCCGTAGCGGCAATGGCCGACAGGCAGGATAGGCCGTGGGCATCGTCCTCATACACACTAGTTTCCTTGCGGACAAAATCGTAGGTAGCCAGCACGCGCTTTTCATCGAAAACCGGTTTCAGAAAACCCACTCTATCGGCATTCAGAAAACCGGCGTCAAGCACGCCAATAAGCATCCCTTCGCCATGAATACCCTGCTGGTGCATTTTATCGACGCCAAGCTGCGAGACCTGGTTTTGTGAGTTCCCATAGTTGAGGGGAGCCACGTCGCCAAATTTGCCGGCACTGGCCGGTGGCCCCAGTAACGGAGACTGACTTTCGGTAGTGATCCGGGCGCTGGACAAGGACCGTCCGAATTCAAACTCTTTCACGATGGGTAGCTTCTGCACCGTGGCCATTGTAGCGTCGGTGGTTTCGACCAGCACGGCATTGAGCCAGCGGGATGTAAACCAGATTTTGGCACCCGCCTGCTGAAGCTGACTGACATAAGCCGGGTTAACGGGCAGGTCGCGTTCCAGCAGGGCAATGTTCTGTTTCTGCCGACGCAGGATAGCCCGCTGAGACAGAAAGCGGTCGGGCTGACTGACGCTGAACGGTGAGTTGGCCTTGTCTTTCAGCAGTACCAGGTATTTGCGGGTTGCCTGCCCAAAACTGCTGAACTGAACCAGCAACAAAGGCAGGAGTACCAGCGTGGTTTTATTCAATGCCATAGGTTTGAATTCGATAAACTTGCTCCATGCCATACTCAATCTGATTGCGCCCGCTACAGGCCGGTGTAGCCGTACAGAACTGAATGGCTACGCGTTCTGCATAAATTAGCCCCACATGCCGGGCGTACACATCAATACGTTTTTTTACCGAAATTAGTGTCGAATCCAACGGATTCGATACGGTAACGGTTTCATTAAATGCCTTACCCAGTACGCGGTACGGCTGCCCCGCGTTGCGCATGGTATACTCATCCCGGCCCAATTGATTGTACCGGTTACTATCCCAGCTTAACAGGTTGGAGACTGGCAACACCAATCGAACAAAATCTCTACCGTTTTCAGTACGAATCGCTTCGTTGTTGACCAGCCGGACTGCCCATATCGAATCGGCCTGCCAGGGTTGGTTTTCCGTGGTTCGCCAGTAGCGGAATAGCCGGTAAGCTGTTTGTCCGGTCACATCCGTGTACGGCTGACCAATCCGCTCTTTCAGTTGATAGGTTCGGGAAACGGGGGGCGCAGTCAGCGTGTATTGCTGCTCCTCAACCCCGTAGATAATGTAACGGCCGGTTTCGAGCGGGAAATACCCATCACCAGCCGCCCCGGAATCTATATCCCGCAACTGGCAGCCCGACAGTAAGAACAGCCCCTGTAGCACGAACGGTATCAGGCGGGAAAAAGGAAGCATACATTACCGGGGAATGGATTTTCTAATATAAACCCCTGACTGGATAAACCCAAACAGAGCCAGAGACGAACAGGACTGGCGAAAGCAAAACCGCCACTGGTGTTCAGCCAGTGGCGGTTTTGTGGGAGAAATCTGGTAGGAAAAAAGGACTTATACGCCTTCGGCCTCTACCAGTTTTACTTCCGGTACCAGACGCGTCAACAGGTTTTCGATGCCCGCTTTGAGGGTAAGGGTAGAAGAAGGACAACCGCTGCATGAGCCCTGCAACAGCACTTTTACTGTGCCGCTCGGTTCATCGAAGGAATAAAAACTGATGGCTCCCCCGTCTGATTCAACGGCGGGTTTGATGTATTGATCCAGCACCGCTTTTATTTTTTGCACCGTTTCGGAGTCCATGTCCAGTTTTGTGGTGTTGGCATCCATGGTCCGCTGGGCAAAAACGGGTTTCTTGTCACCAAAGTAATCCTTCAGAAAAAGCTTTACTTCCAGCAAAACATCATCCCAGTCGGTTTCTTCGTTTTTCGTGACCGTTACGAAATTACCCGAAATAAATACCCGCTGTACGAAGTCGAAGCCAAACAGCGCTACTACCAGCGGAGACGCTTTTTCTTCCAGCAGAGCATCGCCCGGTGTAGCATAATCGAACGAGAGTCCGGCGGGCACGAGTTCAAAGTTTACCACAAATTTCATGGAGTTCGGATTGGGGCTTCCCTCCGTGAAAATGGATATGGGGCGATCTAGGGTCGAATTCATATAGTGCGCAATTGATTTATGCCATGATTTAATAGGTAACAACGGGGGGACTTTTTAAGTTTTTACTCAAAAAAAAACCGTCCGGCTCAGGCCAGGCGGTTTTTTTTGTAAAAACTGCATCTACTACTACGCTTTAGTTTCCTCTGACGCTGGTGCATCGGAGCTTACCGCATTTTTTAGCGCATCGACAGCACTGGCTGTTACCCCGGCTACCACACCGGCGGCAGCACCAACAGTGCCAACCACTTTCAGCGCAACGCTATCGTCATCCGCAGCGGTTGCTTTAACGGCTGGCTTCTCTGCGGGAGCAGCTACTTTTTCAGTGGATGTGCTTACAATGGGAAGACGCTACGTCAACCACCGACGAACCAGCTGGAATAATATCAACGTACGAACGGCTATCGCGGCCGGGACGGAATTTTACGGTACCATCGACCAGAGCGAAAATCGTGTAGTCTTTACCAAGACCAACGTTTTTGCCGGGATGATGCTTGGTGCCGCGCTGGCGAATGATGATGTTGCCGGCAATGGCCGACTCTCCACCGAATAACTTTACGCCCAGACGCTTGCTGTGCGAATCACGACCGTTTTTGGAACTACCTACACCTTTCTTGTGTGCCATTTTCTTAAGGAATTACGTAGAGACGCAATACCTTGCGTCTTGTGAATAATAGACGCAAGGTATTGCGTCTCTACAATGTTATATCTTCGATCAGAACCTTCGTCAGGTATTGACGATGACCATTTTTCTTTTTGTAGCCTTTCCGACGCTTTTTCTTGAAGACGAGTACTTTTTCGCCTTTCATATGCTCGACAATTTTTGCCGATATCGTCGCACCAGCGACGGTTGGAACTCCAATGGAGATGCTCCCTTCGTTATCAACAAGGAGAACTTTCACCTTGTCGGAGGCAAGTGCAGCGTCCACATCGCCCTCTAACCGGTGGGTATAGATGGTGCGACCCTTCTGGATCTTGAATTGCTGCCCTGCGATCTCTACGATTGCGTACATGTGTATTGATGTATATTGAAAATGAGGGTGCAAAGGTATTGTTTTTACCACAAACCTCAAACACACAGACCGTAATTTTTAGTCTGCCACCCCTTTTTTAGTGTACCCGCAATTTTTGACCTGGCCGGATGCGGGAGCGGGAAGAGAGATGATTATGCCGACTCAACGTAGAAACCGACACTCCGTATTTTTCAGCAATGGTACTCAGCGTTTCGCCGGAACGAACCCGGTGTATGACCGTCCGCTTGAAACGCGGTCTGGAACTGGATTCCGACGAAGACGAGGACTTCCCCCCCGCAGATAATCCCAAACGGAACCCGTCAACAGAAAATGGTCGGAGTTGATGGTATTCTCCGGAAACGAATAGATGTTTAGGGGGCTGAACGGATTGCCTTCAAACGGGTTTCGAAGTGAAGGTGTGGCCCGAACTGCGGCCCGTGCTGCCCCCCAGTCCGAGTTGATCGCCAGCTTTTACTAGCTGACCGGTTTCGACGGTTTGCTTGGACATATGGCCGTACAGGGTTTCGAGGCCGTTATAATGCCGAACCAGACGTAGCGCCCGTAGCCATTTCCGTCCCACCTACCACCCGGACAACGCCATCGAACGCGACATAAATGGGTTCTCCCGTGTTAAGATCCAGGTCGGTGCCGGTATGCCAGCGGCCCCATCGGTACCCGAAATTCGAGGTCATCTTCCCTTCGTCCAGCGGGGCCGACCAGAAGTGGTTGGCTGTTGGATCATACAGCTTGATGTCAATGGCTTCGTTGAACTCCAACGGATCAATGTTGTAGGGATCGACAGTGTGCGAATCCCAGACCGCGTAGTAGTCGGCGATTTTGACCCATTCGTTACCAATCAACACAGAATCTATGACTTCTACAACACTGGTTTCGCCTTGGTCAATCTGGCTCGTATCTTCGCTGGCAACCGGGTTTAGTTCTTTTTTTGGTTCAAACTGGCTGTTATAGCTCAACTGAGTTGTTTCCTGTTCAAACGGGTCGTCCGCTTTTTGTGGCTGATCAACGACGGGGGCATTTGGGGGATGCTGCATTTTTTGGGGTAATGCGCAGGTTGTTTTTAAATCGTCCGCGCTCCTGAGCCTGTGCCGTTACGGTCAAAAACAGCATCCAATGGCCATCAGCCACTGCATAGCGGTTTTTCTCATCGTAGATGAGCTATCAGTACGCTAGTCAGGGTTTAGTCGTGCAGTTTAACGAGACATTTTTTTTACCACGAGACCAGCCGTAAACTGAATACCATAAACCATAAACCTTTTATATTTTATTAATGATCAACTTCTTCATCCTGCATTTCCAGCGTAACCAGATAACGTTCGGCGTCGAGAGCTGCCATACAGCCTGTCCCGGCCGCGGTTACGGCCTGACGATAGATGTTATCCTGAGCATCACCGCAGGCAAAAACGCCGGGTATATTAGTTCGGGTACTTCCTTTTTCGGTCAGGATATACCCACTGGGATCCAGCTCGAGAAACTCCGAGAAAATGCCCGTATTTGGCGTGTGACCAATAGCGACGAAAAATCCTGTCACGTCTAAAATGCGCTCGTCATTGGTTTCCGTATTTTTTACCGGTCCCCCGAAACTTCTTCGTAGCCGAGTACCTCTTCGGTAGTTGTATTATACAGAATTTCTATGTTGTGGGCCGTTTTTACGCGATTCTGCATGAATTTGAAGCGCGCATTTCATCCCGACGAACCAGCATATACACTTTCCGGCAAAGGTTTGCCAGATAGCTGGCTTCTTCGGCGGCGGTGTCGCCCGCGCCAACAATTGCAACGTCCTGACCCCGGAAAAAGAAACCTCGCAAACGGCGCAAGCCGATACACCCCGGCCATTGAGTCGCATTTCGGAGGAGAGTCCGAGCCATTTGGCCGATGCACCCGTTGAAATAATGACAGAGTCAGCGGTTATTTCGTCTTTGTTGTCAACGATGGCGCGATGGGGATTTTCGGGCCCTGGAAGACTATTCAGCAAAAAATACTCTGGTGACCATGCCGTAGCGAATATCGGTTCCAAATCGCTGGGCCTGTGCTTCCAGATCCTGCATCATTTGTGGCCCCTGCACTCCTTCGGGATAACCGGGAAAATTATCGACTTCGTTGTGATCGTGAGTTGACCGCCGGGTTGTCCACCCTGATATAAAACGGGACTCATGTTGGCCCGGGCTGCGTAGATCGCGGCTGTATAACCGGCGGGGCCGGACCCTATAATTAAGCACTTAATGTGTTCGGAAGTCATTGCAATAGAACAGGTCGCCATAAAATTAAAATATCCGCACCCTGAATGCAAGGATATTGGACAACGTACACAAAATTGA
Organism: uncultured Cytophagales bacterium; assembly: GCA_963782245.1. GTDB lineage: Bacteria > Bacteroidota > Bacteroidia > Cytophagales > Spirosomataceae > Spirosoma. Next base: position 19,516 of record CAWAJC010000015.1, on the reverse strand, counting down.
AAAAAATCCCGTGTAAGCAATGAATTGGGCGTTTCTTGGTTGATGTTCCTTGTAGGGTTTATGGTACTCGCTGCGGCTATGTACTTTAGGCTTATTACCAAATGCCCATGGAACTTAAGTTCTTTATAGTATGTTCCATTCGATTCGTCGGTTGAACTGTCGGTTTTCCTCGCTTGTATTGGGTGCCAGAGGACGGGTTTTTCCTAGCCAATGGCCCGGATCCGGTCGGTTGCCACCCGGCTTTGGTGAAGTACGTTACAACGGATTGCGCCCGTTTCTGCGAAAGAACCAGATTGGCGGCTGCATCTCCTTTATCATCGGTATGTCCCGATATCTCGATTTTAACGGCTGGGTTTGCCTGTATAAATGCCGCCAAACGATCCAGTTCCGTCCGGGATTTGTCCGCCAGATTGTAATGGCCCGTTTCAAAGAACAGATTATTCAGGGTTTCATTCGCGGAAGTTCCGTCCCAACCGGTTCCAGGGGAACGCTCAGTGTCATCCCGCGCCGTCACTGTCCTTCTTTGGGTTTCTGGGTAAAATCGAACGATAGGCTTTTGAACAGATATCCCGGCACACTTACGTATAAGGCGTATTCGCCACCGCTGGGCAGAATGGCGGTGTAGGCCCCGTCTGGGCATCGGCCTGCACGCGCGAAATCATCTGGTTGGTTTTCAAGTCGATCAATTCAACCGTGGCCGCCAGTGGCTTTTTGGTTTTCGCATCGGCTACCACGCCTTTTAGGATAACTGACTGGCTTAACGCGTTCACGCAGGGATTCCGGCAAATCGAACGTATACAGCCGTGATTTCTGCGAAACACCATCTTTCTGTTCTTCGTAGGAATAATAGGCCCGGCTGCCATTGGGCGACACAAATAGGGATGCCTGATCTTCCGAGGTGTTGATGGGGTAGCCCAAATTGGTTGGCACAGACCAGGCTGGAGCCTGACTATGACGGTCATTGTCCGAACAAACAGGTCGTACCCGCCCATGCCGATATGCCCTTCCGACGCAAAAAATAAACTTTGTCCGTTGGGGTGAATAAACGGCGATGCCTCATTGGAGGGGGTATTGACGGGTTCGCCCAGGTTAACCGGCTCGGTCCAGTGCCATCGGTACCGAGTGCGCTCCGCCAGATATCGCGCCGACCTTTGCCACCCGGCCGGTCCGAGACGAAATAAAGTTGACGACCGTCAGCCGATAAGGCGGGTTGTGACTCATAAAAACGGGTATTGACGGTAGGGCCCAGATTTTCCGGGGTCGACCAGTCGCTGCCGGTTTTGCGCTCATGTATAAATCCAGCTACCATATCCTTTTCGTCCCTGACAGGCGGTAAACACCAGGGTACGACCATCGGCCGAGAGGCTGGCTGTTCCTTCGTTTTCGGGGGTATTGATATTAGGCGAGAGGAAACCGGGGGCGACCAGGTTTCGCCGTTGAAGGTGGCCGTCATCAGGTCTTCGTCGCCTTCGGGTTTTAGGGCGGTAAAGACCAGTGTTTGTTCGTCGGCGGTTAGAACCGGGAAATACTGCGAAGGGGTCGTTTGCAATACCGACGAGAGGGGCTTGGGATCTACCGCCTGTGGATGTTTCAGGGCTTCCTGGCCAAACGGGCCGTTTCGAGTTGGCGGGCAATCGTTTGCCCTGCGCCGACTCCGGGGCAAACATCGTCTGGTATTTTTGAGATAAGGAAGGGCTTCGCTGTAACGGCCCAGCCGGAGCAGGGTATTGCTCAGCGCCTGATAGGCCGCACCGGAAGCCGGACTGTCGGGCTGGAGTTTTATGGCGTTTCGGTAGGCCGTTAGGGCCGGTTCATAGCGTTTGGTAACTCATACAACTGACCGAGTTTGAGATGGGCATCCAGAAAGTTGGGGTCCTGTTTGATGGCCTGCTCCATGAACGGAATCGCATCGGTTGCCCGCCGTTCACCAAACAGTTTTATCGATTGGGCGTAAAGTTCTTTCGCCTTACATTGGGCACTGAAGAATGAATAAAGAAGAATGAACAAGGAACAATGAGGATGAGAAACGAACGGAGCATTGTCCATTTTTCAGTGTCTCATTAGCCTCTCCTTTACGGAATATCCAGATACTTGTGTGTCTGCAACGAGATTTGCCATTGCGGATTATCTTTTACGTAATCAACGATGCGAGGCAGCATTTCATTGGAACGACTCCATTCGGTTTGCAAAAAGAGTTTGCAATCGGGTCGTAAATAAGGCACAAACGACTCGGCAAAGGCAAAATCGGACTGATTGTAAATGATAACTTTCAGCTCGTCGGCTTGGCCATAAATGGCCGGGATTGGGCTTTTTGAATTTCTTGGGCGAAAAGCAAATCCAGTCCCACGAGCCCGTAACGGCCTGGCACACGCCCGAGGTTTCAATATTGGTTTGAAAACCAGCCTGTTGTAACGCTGCGGTTAGGTCGGTCAGGTCGTGCATGAGGGGTTCGCCACCCGTAATGACCGCCATCCGGCCGGGGTATTGCAGGCACCGTCAACCAGCGTATCAATGGACTGTTTTGGATGAGCGTCAGCATCCCACGATTCTTTTACGTCGCACCAGTGGCAGCCCACGTCGCAGCCACCGAGCCGGATAAAATAAGCCGCCCGACCCGTATGCGCTCCCTCGCCCTGAAGCGTATAAAACGCTTCCATAACGGGCAGGGCTACGGCCGGTATCGTTTATAGTGTTTGTTGTTTCTGTTCCAAAAGCATAGTCAAAGATACGGATCTGTTTAGAGCTATAAGGTTTTTGCTCGAAATCTTAGGATTAGGTCCTATCCCGACGTCTGACTTACCTTTGCGCCATGATCTCCCAACGGGCTACTCATTCTCATTTCCGACATCGTCGCCATCGTGCGGCTCCTTAGCCCTGTGCGTTGACATACTTCCCGTTTTTCACGTACTTTTGCCCCTAATTCAATTTCACCTGTCCGGATGCCATGAATCACGATGCTGTATGACTCATACATCCTATACATCTGTTAATGTCTTCTGTATTACGCATTGCCCTGCAAAAATCCGGTCGGTTGAGCGAAGATTCGTATCAGCTTTTTAAAGAATGCGGCATCCGTTTCGATTACGGAACCGGTAAACTCAAATCGGTTTCGTCTAACTTTCCTGCCGAGTTCCTGTTTCTGCGCGACGATGATATTCCCGGTTATGTCGAAGATGGCGTAGCCGATCTGGGTATCGTTGGCGAGAATGTGGCCGTTGAAACAGGTCGTCCTGTTGCGACAGTTCATAAACTGGGTTTCTCTAAATGCCGCCTGTCCATTGCCATTCCGCGCGGCACCGAGTGGTCGGGCATTCAGGGTCTGGACGGGAAAAATATTGCTACCTCGTATCCCAATCTGCTGGGCAATTACCTGGCTGGACAGGGTGTTCGGGCCGAAATTCACGAAATCAGTGGGTCGGTTGAAATTGCGCCGAGCATCGGTCTGGCCGAAGCCGTTTGCGATATCGTTAGTTCGGGAAGTACGCTGTTGAGCAACGGGTTAAAGGAAGTGGAAACGATTTTTCGGTCAGAAGCCATCCTTATAGCCCGGCCCGAACTTGCTGCCGATAAACAGGCGTTAGTCGATAAGCTGTTGTTCCGTATCAAATCGGTGCAGGCGGCAAAAAATAACAAATACATTGTGCTGAATGCGCCGAACCACGCGCTCGATCAGATTATGGCTTTGTTGCCCGGTATGAAAAGCCCAACGGTAACGCCCCTGGCTACCGAAGGCTGGAGTTCGGTACATTCGGTGCTGAACGAAAATGAATTCTGGGAAAACATTGAAGCCATTCGGGCCGCTGGTGCCGAAGGAATTCTGGTGATCCCGATTGAGAAAATGATTTATTAAATTAATGATAAATGATGAATGAGTAATGATGAATGACTGTCCAGGTCTTTCGACCATGCGTCAGCCCATTCATCATTCATCATTTATAATTCATCATTCCATGAACATCATTCCTTTTCCCGACCGGGCCGATGGCCTTCGTTACTGGCTCGCCCTGTGCAGTCGACACAACAGATTGAAGCGGCCGTTGCTCCCATTTTGGCGCAGGTTCGCGCTGGGGGCGACGCGGCTTTGGTTGAGCTGGCGCAGAAATTTGATAAAGTCGATTTGTCGGAAGGCGGATAGTGCCGCTGTCGGAACTCGATGCCGCCGAAGCCAACTGAGCGATGAGTTGAAAGCCGCTATCCGGCAGGCCTATCACAATATCCGGCTCTTTCACGAACGGCAAAAACAACCGATCGAGAAAATCGAAACCATGCCGGGGGTGATGTGCTGGCGCAAAAGTGTCGGTATCGAAAAAGTAGGTTTGTACATTCCCGGCGGCACGGCCCCACTGTTTAGCACGGTGCTGATGTTGGGTATTCCGGCTCAACTGGCGGGTTGCCGTGAGATGATCTTATGTACGCCCAGTAACCACCCGGCCATTTATTTTGCCGCCAAACTTGTGGGTATCACGAAGGTGTTCCGCATTGGTGGCGCGCAGGCTATTGCGGCAATGGCCTACGGAACGGAATCGGTGCCGCAGGTCTATAAAATTTTCGGTCCGGGAAATCAATATGTCACGGCGGCCAAGATGCTGGTGGCGAAAGAAGGTATGGCTATCGATATGCCCGCCGGACCAAGCGAAGTTGCCGTTTATGCCGACGATTCGGCGATTCCGGCTTTCGTTGCAGCCGACTTACTCTCGCAGGCCGAACACGGTGCCGACAGTCAGGTGTTGCTGGTGTCGACCAGTAAAAAACTGCTTAGCAGCGTTAATCTGACGTTGCCACGCAATTGAGCAAACTTGCCCCGTCAGGATCTGGCCGCCAAAGCCCTGGAAAACAGTAAGACGATTCTGGTCGAAACAGGAGGATGCCATTGATCTGCTTAACGCCTATGCGGCTGAACACTTGATTCTTAGCGTTGAAAATGCCGAAGCCGTAGCCGAAAAAATCATTAATGCCGGGTCTATTTTTCTGGGTAACTACACCCCCGAATCGGCGGGGGATTATGCCTCAGGCACCAACCACACATTGCCGACAAACGGTTTTGCGCGGGCCTATAGTGGCGTTTCGCTGGATAGTTTCGTGAAGAAAATCACGATTCAGCACATCACACCCGAAGGTTTGCAGCAACTTGGCCCCGTTGTGGAAGCAATGGCCGAAGCCGAATCGCTCGATGCCCACAAGCGGGCCGTGAGTCTGCGGCTGGCGAGTCTGGCCGAAGTAAATCCGGTTTGATTTTGTTATCTTGCTAAAAAAGAAAGGCATGGAACGGATACTGATTGAAGTTGACACGCCAGAAGATAAAGAACTCCTGCTGGCTCTATTGCCCCGGCTTAATTCGCGGGTTGTTAAGGGGGATAATTCAAAAGTAGAGAACCCGCACTCACCTGTCGAAATCCTGAAGCGGATGGCTGCACGGGGTGGAGTTACATCCTTTGGCGATGCCTCCGAATGGCAGCGTGAAACCCGTGAGAATCGTCCTTTAGCTAATCGTTACGAATGATTCTCGACAGTAATATCCTTATTTATTCCAATCAGCCGGGTTACGAATCGTTACTTATCTTTTTAGACCGAAACGCTGGGCGATTGAAGGTTTCATCGATAACTCAATTGGAGGTATTAGGATATTATAGATTATCGGCTGTTGATAGGGATGATTTCGAGAGGTTCTTTTCCTCTATTGTAATTCTTCCCATTAACGAAGGCATCATTGCCGAAGCCATTTGGCTGCGTTAGCAGCGTAAGCGATCGCTGGCGGACCCATTCACGACCAGCCAATCCTGACGAATAACGTTGCTGATTTTGCCAATATTGACGGGTTGAAGGTCATTTCATTGGCAGAAATTATTCATTCATGAAACACCTTGCCGATCTTCTCCTTCTGGCGACCCACGCCTGTACGAAACCTGTACCCGGTGCTGGAAACCGAACTGACTCTGGTGCCCGGCTGGGTAGCGGATCTGCACAACGTGATGGAGGAGATTCGGGCGAAATACCAGTTTGGACGGGGCATTGCGGCTCCGCAACTGGGTATTATGAAGCGCCTGATTTACCTGAATGTAGACCGACCGCAGGTTATCATCAATCCCGAGTTAGTGTCCGTAAGCGACGAAACCGATGAGCTCTGGGATGATTGCATGAGCTTTCCGAATCTGCTGGTGCGCGTCCGCCGACATTGTCAGTTGACCCTGACCTACCGGGATGAACACTGGCAACCACAAACCTGGAACGTGTCGGACTGGGCCCTGTCGGAGTTGATTCAGCATGAGTATGATCACCTGAATGGGGTACTTTGTACGATGCGGGCTGTTGACGATCATTCCTTTAGGTGGCGGCCAACGCCGGAAGTAAAAGCGACTGTATAGATTATCGATTTCACGAAAAATGTCCGTATTTTTGAGGAAATAATTCCAGTATAAACTATGACTCCGGCAAGAGTGTACCAACGATTAGGAGGGAAGCAGCTTCATGCCTTACCACAGGTCGTGCAGACGGGTACCGACCTGGCCAATCTGGTTAGTCACGGCCTCCCTAAGCAAGCGATAAAGAAGCTGGCTGATTCGCTGGGTGTTGACGAAAAGGAAATTATTAATTTATTGCCCGTAACATCCCGCAATCTGCAACGGTATAAAGATACCGATAAGCTAAGCGAAACCGTTGCCGACCGGCTTGTAACCTTGGCTTCACTCTTTGAATGGGGGGAACACGTGCTCGGCAAAGACTATTTTAATACATGGCTTCATACGCCGAGTTTGCCCCGGGCGACAAACCAATTACCTTACTGACATCAAACACAGGTGTTCAGGCGGTGAAGGATGAACTTACCCGGATCGCTTTCGGCGTACTGGCCTGATGGAATTGTTTCGGGTTTCCAAAAAGCTATACCAGCAGGATATCATCGGTACAGGTGCTTATCTGGCTGGAGGGCGCTGGAACACGGCTGGAAACTACATGCTCTACACCGCGTCAAGTCGTTCGCTGGCAATTCTGGAAGTGCTGGTTCATGTATCCCGTAGTAAACCAATTGATGATTATTCGATTGTTGTTCTGTACATTCCCGATGAAGTATATATTGATTCTGTTGATCAGACAACCCTACCAGCGGACTGGCGACGGCAATACAACCAGACGCAGGCAGTTGGTGATTCCTGGCTGGTTCGTCAACAGGCTTTATCCCTAAAAGTACCCTCAGCGTTGGTAAAATCGGAATACAATTACCTGATTAATCCAAACTATGAAACATTCCAGTCGATAAAGCTGCTGGAGTTTGAGCCTTTACAATTCGATGATCGTATTTTTTCGCATTAATAAATTTTATGTTTATCCTACAAGCCATACTTCGCCCCCACATCCAGTCATTAACGCCCTACTCATCCGCCCGCGATGAGTACACGGGTAAAGAGGATGTGTTTCTGGACGCCAACGAAAATCCATTCGGACCGACGCTCGGCGGTCCGGCGTTCCGGGGGTCAACCACGAAGCGGATGCCTAAATCGTATCCCGAACCGCATCAGTGGGCCATAAAAGAAAAACTGGCCCCGATAAAGGGGGTACGGCCGAACAGATTTTTCTGGGTAACGGCTCTGACGAACCCATCGACCTGCTCGTTCGGGCTACCTGCACGCCGGGTTCCGACAACATCCTGATCATGCCCCCTCGTACGGCATGTACGAAGTGTCGGCAGCGGTGAATGATGTACCCGTGGTTAAAGTGCCACTTACGGCTGATTTTCAGGTAAACACGGAGGCTGTGCTGGCCGCTATCAACGAACACACCAAACTTATCTGGTTGTGTTCACCCAACAATCCGTCGGGCAACCTGCTGCAGGCCAATGCCATTCGTGCAATTCTGGAAGCGGCTACACATTCGCTGGTTATTGTGGACGAAGCCTACATCGACTTTACCGATACGCCTTCCTGGACGGGCAAACTGGCCGAATATCCAAACCTAGTCGTGCTGCAAACCTTCTCCAAAGCCTGGGGGCTGGCGGGCCTGCGGCTGGGCATGTGTTTTGCCTCGCCGAACTGATTGCGGTGCTGAACAAAATAAAGCCACCCTACAACATTTCCGCACCTACCCAGGCCCTGGCGCTGGAGGCCCTGACTCACGAGGCCGACAAGAACGGGATGGTCCGGCAAATAGTAGCCGAACGGCAGTTTTTGGCCGAGAATCTGCGGACACTGCCCGGCGTTCAGGTCGTTCATCCGTCCGATGCCAATTTCCTGCTTGTTTAGTTTGGCCCGGATGGGAGTGACACAAAGCCAGATGCAAAGACTGTTTTCGAGCACCTGATTGACCAGCAGGTCATCGTCCGCGACCGTTCGAAAGTGACCCTTTGTGCCGGCTGCCTGCGTATTTCGGTAGGTACCCGCGCAGAGAATGAGCGGCTGCTGGCGGTACTCAGGCACATGAACAACGCACCGGTGAGTCCTGATTTACCCCTTGGAACGGGCGAAGAGGCTACCAGGCCTGAGTTGGTTTCTAACGGCTGATTTTCCTGAACAGGGCGTTTGATGAGTCAAACCAGCGTACTTTGGCGGGAAGAACCTAACTTTGCTCCATGAGAAAATTGTTTCTGATTGCATCTCTGGCTATGCTGGCCTGTGTTGAGTTCTCGACCACGGCTGTTGCCCAGTACAACAACTGGTCTGTTGGTTTCCGCCTTGGTGAACCATCGGGCATCAATGTGCGCAAGTACTTTGGTACCAATCACGCATTCGACCTGAATATTGGTACCTACGGAGGGCTGTACGGTACAAAGCGCAGCTACCGGGTGGGTGAGTACAGAAGCGTTGGCCTGACTATTCAGGGCCATTATCTGTGGCATAAAGCCTTGACCAAAAGCGAAAGTATCCGGGGCTACTATGGCTTTGGCGGTCAGGTTAATAATCGTCGGTATTATCCCCCCCGGCTCAATGGCGACTACGAGAACGCTCTGTCCATTGGTGGGTCGGCGGTTGCCGGTCTGGAAGTGTTCCCGGTTGGTAAACCGTATTCATTTTTCCTGGAAACCGGCGGGTATGTCGAACTGTTGCAGGCACCTTTCTTTCTCAGTCTAAACTCAGGCCTGGGATTACGGTATAATTTTTAGAAAGTAGTAGACGCTAGGAGTGAGTAGTGACGCGTCATCAACTCCCCACTCCTCACTTCTGCTACCAAAAACAGCATGTTCAAAATATACAGTTCTTCGGCGGGGTCGGGTAAAACCTACACGCTCACGAAAGAGTACCTTAAACTGGCACTGGGTCCGGGTGACGGTAGGAAGGACGATTATTTTCAGCATATTCTGGCCGTCACGTTCACCAACGCTGCGGCCAACGAGATGAAGAACCGGATTCTGGAAAAGCTCTCCGAACTGGCCAATCGGGAAGAGAGTGCTTTACTGGACGACCTGCTGCTTGAACTCTATGGTGTAACACCGGACGACGCCCTGTTTGAATCCCGGAAAGATGAATTACAGCGTAAAGCCGAATCCGTCTTCAAAACTATCCTGCACCGCTACGCCGATTTCAGTGTAACTACCATCGACTCGTTCACGCAACGGGTGGTAATGGCGTTTACCGATGAACTCGGGCTGCCGTACTCCTTTGAGGTGGAACTGGAAACCGACGAAGTGCTCGAACTGGCCATCGACAACCTCATCGAGAAAGCCGGCACGGACGAAATGGGCGAGATAACGACCATTTTGAGTGAGTATTATAACCACGTAGCCAGCGAAGGAAAGAGCTGGACGCAACTCCCCGAATTGCTAAAAGAGTTTGGCCGCAACCTAACCTCCGATCAGTTTTATGAGGCTGTCAATGCCGCTCAGGAACTCTCTCCGCATGATTTGCGCGCCATCCGGTTGCAGTTAATGGAACACAACCGACGGATTGAAACAACCATCGTCGACCAGGGGAAGCGGGCCTGGAAACGGATGGCCGATGCCGGTCTGGACGAAACCGATTTCAGTTACGGAGCCAGTGGAGTAGGCGGTTACCTGAAAAGTATTGCGGAAGGAAACGCAGCCAAAGAAGCCGGTACGCGGGTGTTCAATGCCCTGAACAAGGGGGAGTGGTACACAAAAAAAACGCCCCTTCCGGTGCAGACCCTCATTGATAGCATGACGGATGAACTGGGCAACTGCCTGGATCAGATTGAGGTTATCCGGGAGGAGAGCAGCCGCCAGGTTGTGCTGTTCAACTGCCTGTTGCCCCACCTTCAGAAATTGGCTCTGCTCAAGCAGATGCGGCTGGAATTTGATGACCTGCTTCGCAAAGATGGTCGGGTTCATATTTCAGAGTTCAACAAAAAGATTCTGGCCATCGTGGCCTCGGAACCCGTTCCGTTTCTGTACGAGCGGCTGGGGACCAAGTACAACCACATCCTGATTGACGAGTTTCAGGACACCTCCCGACTACAGTTTGCCAACCTCTTACCCCTCATCGAAAACTCTCTGGGTGGCGCTCATTTTAACCTGGCGGTGGGCGATGGTAAGCAGGCGATTTACCGGTTTCGGGGGGGCGATATGGATCAGATCGTGTCCCTGCACCGGCAGGACCTGGAAACGCTGAAAGGGACGCATAACCCCGGTTCCTGGACGGCCGACCGTATTGATATGCTGGATGGGCATCTGGAGCCGGAACTGCTGGATACCAACTGGCGAAGTGCGGAGCCAATTATCCGGTTCAACAACACGTTCTTCGATTTTACGGCCCGGCAGTTTGAGGCCCAGCACCCCAAGCTGGCCGATGTGTTCGATGCTCAGCAGAAGTTTCATCAGAAAACACAAGCCAAAACAAACGTGGCGGGGCACGTGCAGATCGACTTCGTAGCCAAAGACGAAGAGGCCGACAAGGATCTGACGGCCCGCATGCTTGAAACGACCATTGCCCACCTGAATAAAGCACTGGCGGATGGCTACCGCTACGGTGACGTTGCCATCCTGTGCCGAAAAAAATCTCACGCCCGCATACTGGCCAATGAACTGAATGCGCTGGGGATTCCGCTGGTATCGGCCGACTCGCTGTCGCTGGAGTTTTCTGACCCGGTCAAATGGCTCGTTACCCTGATGCGGCTGCTCCAGCGGCCCGACCTTCAACTGCTTCGCTACGAACTGCTCTACCTGTTTTACCGGGTCGTAAAGGGTATTTTTCCCGATGAACACCTGACGGAGAAACTGCGGGCTGTGGCAGAGGGCGATGTGCTGGATACCTACACCCACCTGCACGGAAGCTGGTTTTCCGCTCAATCCCTACGAACTGGGTCAATTGAATCCGTACGAACTGGCTGAGCGGTTGACGGCTCAGTTTGGCCTGTTTAATCAGGCTGAGCACAACCCCTTTCTGTTCCGGTTTCTGGATGAAGTGCTGACGTTCAATCAGAAGCGAAGCGGTCATCTGAGCGACTTTCTGGTGTATTGGGACGGGGTTCGGGAAAAGATTTCGGTAGAGGGAAGCGCCCGCAATGCCGTTAATATCCAGACGATTCACAAATCCAAGGGGCTGGAGTTTCCGGTGGTCATCATTCCCTTTGCCAACTGGCGCGTGGAACCCATCAATGACAGCACCATCTGGCTCGACCTGAGCGATATACGTACGGATCTGCTCTCGCACGAAAACAGTGCCGGGAAACTGACCCGACTGCTATCGGCCCCTGCCAATACAACAAGCAGCCTGCGCAAAGCACCAGCGGCCATATCGGCCCAGTACGAAGAGGAGTTGACCCGTACGTTCATTGAAAACATGAACCTGCTGTACGTGGCCTTCACCCGCCCCTCTGACCGACTGTATATCATTGCCAAAGCATCTGAATTTGAAAAGCCGGGGAATCAAAAAGACGTGAGCTACTGGCTGCACGCTTTCCTTCGGACTAGTGAGGTGGCCCGCACCTGCGGCTGTGCCTGGGAGAACGGTCGCCTGAGTTATGAGATTAGCTTGTGTACCGATTCATTCACCCACCGTAAAATGGATGAGGTGCCGGACGAAATTTTTCTGGATACTATCGTGAGTGGCAGCCGGGGTCAGGACCTGCAGCTACGCCGACAGGCCGACCGGATGTTCGATGTTGCGACGTTTGAGCGTACCCGCGAGCGGGACCGAAAACTGATGGCAGCGCTGAGTTTAATTAAAGGACCCAACTGCATCGACAGGGTATTACAGCAACTGGTAAGCGAGGGACTGGTTCGGAAAGCAGAATGGGCTGAACTGAAAGAACGCCTGGTAGCCATTGTGCAGCACCCGACCCTGGTGCCCCTGTTCGACCCCGCCCTTCGGATTGATACCGACCGCAGCATTCTAAGCCGCAAGCGCATACACGGTGCGCCCCACCGTGTGGTGCATTACCCGGAAGGAAACATCGTTCTGGTGCAGTACGAGTCGGTTCCAATGGCCGTTCCAGTATCCCCGCCAATGGCTGATGCCTTAGACTCGTTAAAGTATTTCAACAACCTGTACCGGGAAATGGGGTATCATGAAGTAGCGGGATACCTCGTCTACCTCACCGATGAACCGGACGTGATTCGGGTGGGGTAATGAATGATTAACAAAAAATGATGACTGATAAATGGATTGCCGGAATGGCTGTAAAACGCGCAGGTAAGCGTTTGGTAAGTGCTGGAAAGTTGAAACTGGTTTCACTAGTTATTATTTATTACACTTCATTCATCCCTGGCTACGCTCAGTCCCCTTACGAATTAAAGACGGGGCGGGAAGTAACCTGGCTGGGTGTAGGGGCTGCGTCGCTGGGCGCGTGGCAGATCCTGCAAAATCCGTCAACCCGCTTACCCCGGCGCAGGTAGATGCGCTCAACCGGGCTGATGTTAACTCGTTCGACCGGAAGGCAACCTTCAACTATTCGGTATCGGCCGACAGATTAAGTGATCTGACGTTAATTGCCAATACCGGCATTTTGGGTGCACTGACACTGGCTACCCAACCGATGCGGCAGGATATCAAGACGGTAGCGGTTATGTACATCGAAACGGCGTTATTGATGAATGGCGTTGGCGGCATCGTTAAAGGGCTGACGCAGCGTAGTCGTCCGTTTGTGTACAATGCGGATGTTCCCCTGGCTGATAAACTGGAACTTGATGCCCGGGAATCGTTTTTTTCGGTCCATTCTGGCACCAGTTTCGCCACGGCAGTTTTCACAGGTGAAGTGTTCCAGCACTATTTCCCGCAATCGAAACTAAAGCCCTTCGTCTGGATAGGTACGCTGGGTCTGGCAACCACCACCGCGATGCTGCGCTACGAAGCCGGGAAGCATTACCCAACGGATCTGCTGGCAGGAACTGCGTTCGGCTCGCTGGTGGGTTGGGGCATTCCGAAACTGCACGAAGTGAAAAACAAAACAGCTTTCGGTCGCCGGTTGGATGTGCAGCCGTGGAGTAATGGGCAGGCCAGGGGAATTTACCTGCGGCTGGCCGTGTTTTCGCATTGACTTTGGCGGCCGATTCAGCCCGTATTATCTGAGACATGACCAGGATTACCGAGCATATCAGGGCCGCGAACGGCAAACCCATTTTCTCCATTGAAGTAATCCCTCCCATCAAAGGGGATAATCTGAAGAGTTTGCTCGATAACATCGAGCCGTTGATGGACTTCAAACCGCCGTTTATCGATGTTACCTACCACCGCGAAGAATACATCGAACGCCCCCTGCCGATGGGACCATTCAGAAAATAGTGACCCGCAAACGACCCGGCACAGTTGGTATCTGTTCGGCCATCATGCACCGGTTTGGTGTGGATGCCGTGCCGCACGTGCTGTGCGGAGGATTCAGCCGGGAGGAAACGGAAGACTTTCTGATCGACCTGCATTACCTCGGTATCGACAATGCCCTGGTGTTGCGGGGTGACCCGGCCAAACCCTTCACCACCTTTAAAGCTAAAGAAAACGGCTACACCTACGCCAGCGAACTGGTGGAGCAGGTAGCTAATATGAACCGGGGTATCTACCTGCACGAAGAAGACACCGCACTGGCTCCCAGTTCGTTCTGCATTGGCGTAGCAGCCTACCCCGAAAAACACTTCGAAGCGGCTGACCACGAAACGGATTTCCTGTACCTGAAACAAAAGATTGATAAAGGGGCAGACTACATCGTGACCCAGATGTTTTTCGATAACAAAAAATACCTCGATTTTGTGGGCCGCTGCCGACAAGAGGGCATTACCGTACCGATCATCCCCGGCCTGAAACCCCTCAGTACCCGGAAGCAACTCCAGATACTCCCCAACTTATTTCATCTGGAAATGCCCGCCGACCTTGTTCGGGCGGTGGAGGCCTGCGAAAACGACCAGCAGGCACGGCAGGTTGGTGTGGAGTGGTGTATCCAGCAGGGCCGGGAACTGATGGCGGCTGGCGCACCGGTACTGCACTTTTATACGATGGGCAAAGCCGATAATGTCATGAAAATTGCCAGCGCATTGTTTTAGACGTGAGGCAATGAAGTAATAAGATAGCATAGTCCTAAACGACAGCGTCCCCGGCTCATGTGAGCCGGGGACGCTGCGTTTAGTGACAGTTGATGCACGACTATACGGTGTACATCCAGCCAAATTCATCCGCAATCTTTCCCGTACGCAGATCACTCAAATAATGTCTTACCCGCATCGCAAACGAATCTTCAGGAGCAGATTCTGGCAGCATGTAATCTTTCCCCTTGTACCCGATAAGCGAATAGGGCGATGAGCCAACTGCTGTCCCGGCACCGAAGGCTTCGGTCAACTCGACCTGTTTCGATACCCCTGATCACTTCTTCGATAGATACCTTCCGTTCTTCAACCTCCATCCCCCAGCTACGGGCAATTTGGATAATCGAGTCGCGGGTAACACCTTTCAATATAGAATCGGACGTGGCGGGGGTTACTAACTTGCCATCAATAACAAACATGATGTTCATCGTTCCCGACTCCTCGATGTATTTGTGCTCACGGGCGTCCGTCCAGATGAGTTGGTCATACCCCTGCTGTTGGGCCATCAGGGTAGGATATAGCGAACCACCGTAGTTACCCGCACATTTGGCATAACCTACTCCTCCCGGAGCCGAACGGATATACTCAGTTTCTACTTTTAGTTTGGGCGGGTTGGTATAATAGGCACCCACCGGGCAGGTAAATATGCAGAACCGGTACGTTTTGGAAGGAGCCACACCCAGGAACGTATCCGTAGCGAACATGTAAGGGCGAATGTACAGGGAACTATCGGGTGTACTGGGAACCCAGTCGGCGTCCACGCGCAGTAAGGCGTCCAGCCCACCCATAAATACCTCTTCGGGCAACGTAGCCATGCACATCCGGCGGGCCGACTCGTTCATCCGTTCAAAATTGGCCCGCGGGCGAAACAGCATACCTCACCCGCTTCATTTTTATAGGCCTTCATGCCTTCGAAAATAGACTGACCGTAGTGTAGTGACGACAAGGCAGGGCTTAGGTGAAATTCTCAAACGGCATGACCATCTGATTCTGCCACTGACCATCTACGAAATCGGCCACAAACATGTGGTCCGAGAAATGTTTTCCGAAGGGCAGATGATTGAAGTCTACCTCCTGAAGGCGGGAGCGTTCCGCTTTCCGCAATTCAATTTGCAATGCGTCCGTCGTCATAACAGCGTATAATTTAATGAGTTAGCCCGTTGAATAACAGGCTGCAACAAAGCTAAAAAATAAGAATGAGTAAGTTTAGTTGTCAAGACAACTTTTTTTGTGATTAGTACCTTGGCTCCCAGATTACTTCTTCAACGTTAGTTCCTGCGCCATTATTCGGCTGAGTACAAAGAGGTAATCGGACAGACGGTTGAGGTACTGAATGATCAACTCATCAACCGGCGTCTGGTTATTCAGTGAAATAACCAGGCGCTCGGAACGCCGACAAACCGTTCGGGCCAGATGGCAGAAGGATACGGATTGGTGACCACCGGGCAACACAAAGGCCTGAAGTTCGGGTAAGGTGGCATCCATGGCATCTATCGCCTGTTCGAGCACAAACACATCGTCCGGTTTGATGGCAGGAAGGGCTCTTTTTATTATCTTCTCCGGGTCGGTGGCCAGTTCAGACCCAATCGTGAACAGTCGATCCTGAATTTCTTTCAGCAAACTTTTACGGCCCGCATTCACCGGCTGGTCGCGCAAAAGGCCAATCCAGGCGTTCAGTTCGTCAACCGTTCCATAAGTATCGATACGTAATTCGGCCTTACTAACCCGTCGTCCGCCAATGAGTGCCGTTTGACCTTTATCACCCGTTTTTGTGTAAATCTTCATCGTGTTCTTAAACCAAAATGCTCAACAATTGGCTAAGCTAACGGATTTCAGGCAATCGGGCCGTACCTTTGCGCCCTGATTTGAAAACCCAGCAGTAATTCTTATAGAGTGGAACGGACTCCCCATTGTAAACAACCCTGTGTTGATCTTCCGGGAGTGCTTATTTGCTCATCGCATTAATGAAAACAGGTACCTTCTTTGTCCGCGTATGGCGCATCGCATCAATTCTCGGATTCTTATTGTCGCTCTTCAGCAGTTACATTGCCTATCCTGAATCGGTAGCGGTTCGGTTCGATGACATGAATCGCCCGACGCAAACAATCAGTCGTGAACTGATATTTTATCTGGCTACGGCAATTTTTATCATCAACAACACCTTACTGAGAGCCGTTGCCAAACTATTTGTTCGGGTCCCGATGGATAGCCTCCCTTCCTTTGTTCAGGAGCGCTGGGTAGCGCACCGTTCGGAACTAAACGAGATTATTGTCAATTGGTTCAGCGCGCTAGCTTCCGCCGTTAACACCGTGCTGGCATTGGGCCTGTTTGTGCTGTCGTCGCTCAACCGGGGCGACCGCAGCATGCAGCCGTATGACTACGCCTGGTTACTGCCCGTTACCACGGCTATTTTCATTGCTGTTCTGGTTTCCCTACCCATTCGTTTGCTTCAGAAGCCTGGTGAAGATGCCTAAAACAGACGACTTTTTACTGAGTGAATTTCAATACGAGCTGCCCGATGAACGGATTGCCCGATACCCACTGCCTCAACGGGATGCCTCAAAACTGCTGATTTACCAGAACGGGACAATTCGCCACGAGCAGTTTAAAAGTCTCCCTGGTTTTCTGCCATCGGCCAGCTTTCTGGTCTTTAATGATACGAAAGTCATTCCGGCGAGGTTGCATTTTACCAAGCCAACGGGTGCCGTTATTGAGCTTTTTCTGTTGAATCCCTTTCCGAACGACTTGCCCATGAGTCAGGCAATGGAAGCTACAGGAACGGCCATCTGGCAGGGGATGATTGGAAACCGTAAGCGATGGAAACCCGGAGAGATGTTGCAGGCAGTATTGCCAACGGGGAGGGGTGAGGTAGTACTCTCGGCAACCTGGTATGATTACGATAAATCCGTCGTTCAGTTGAACTGGCAACCGACCGACCTGACGTTTGCGGAGCTAATTCAATATGCCGGTGAAATACCGTTGCCGCCCTACTTAAAGCGGGATGCTACCGATGGGGATCGGGAAACTTACCAGACTATTTATTCAACCCGAGAGGGGGCCGTAGCTGCTCCTACTGCCGGGTTGCATTTTACCCCTGCCGTGTTTGATGCACTGGACAAGCGCAGCATAGGCTACGACTACCTGACCCTGCACGTAGGGGCCGGCACCTTTCAGCCAATAAAGGCGAACGATGTCAGGCAACACGAGATGCACACCGAGCAGGTTGTATATACGCAAACAAACCTGCGCAACCTGCTCAGGCATCTGGATGAGCTTATAGCTGTGGGGACAACATCCATGCGGGCATTGGAAAGTTTATACTGGATAGGTGCCAGGCTGATGCATAATGAAGCAAATCCGTTTTGTCTGGACCAGCACTATGCGTATCAATGTCTGCCGGATAGGCAACCGTCAGTAAGTGAGTCGATACAGGCAGTTTTAGAGTACCTGTTGGCTGCTGGAAAGGATTCAATAGTGGCCAGCACCGGTATTTATATCACGCCCGGCTACCGGTTTAAGCTGTGTAAAGGTATCATTACCAACTTTCACCAGCCTGGTTCAACCCTGATTCTGCTGATTGCTGCTTTGCTGGGCGATGACTGGAAGCGGGTGTATAGCGAAGCCCTCGCGCATGATTATCGTTTCCTGAGTTACGGCGACTCATCACTCCTTTTGCCATAAACCACTAATTTTGTACCTTCTAAGCGTGAGCCAAATCGGACCGCCGAAGCGGAGTGAAGCCAATCGGTTTTGCACCTTTAACTCTTTCACTATAGATGAATTTCATTGAAGAACTCCGCTGGCGTGGTATGTTGAATGACATGACCCCCGGCACTGAAGAACAATTGCAGAAAGAAATGACAGCGGGCTACATTGGCTTCGACCCAACGGCCGCATCGCTCCACATTGGTAATCTGGCCACCATTATGTTACTGGTTCACCTGCAACGGGCCGGTCACAAACCATTCGCACTGGTAGGTGGTGCTACCGGAATGATTGGTGACCCATCGGGCAAAGCCGCCGAGCGGGAATTTCTGTCGGAAGAAATACTCCGGCGTAATCAGGAAGGAATTCGTCAGCAATTGAGTCGATTCCTCGACTTTAGCGGTGGGGGTAATTCGGCCGAGATGGTCAATAACTACGATTGGTTCAAAGAAATCTCGTTCCTGGGTTTTCTTCGTGAAGCGGGCAAACATATTTCCGTCAATTATATGATGGCGAAAGATTCGGTGAAGAAGCGGCTCGAAACCGGAATCTCGTTTACTGAATTTTCGTATCAGTTATTACAGGGCTACGATTTTTACTGGCTCTACAAGAACAAAGGTGTTCGCTTACAGATGGGAGGCTCCGATCAGTGGGGTAACATTACAACGGGTACCGAGCTAATCCGGCGTAAGGAAGCTGGTGAGAGCGCCAGTCAGGAAGACCATCTGGCATTTGCCCTCACAACCCCCCTTGTCACGAAAGCTGATGGTACAAAGTTTGGCAAGTCGGAAAGCGGTAACGTTTGGCTCGACCCAACGATGACCTCTCCCTACCAGTTTTATCAATTCTGGCTCAATACGACTGACGCTGACTGTCCGCGCCTGATCCGGGTCTTTACGCTACTGCCCCGCGAGGAGATCGAGGAACTGGAGAGCCAACATGCCGAAGCCCCCCACCTACGTATTTTGCAAAAAGCCATTGCCAAAGAAGTGACTACCCGCGTTCACTCACAAGCCGGATATAGGTTAGCCGTCAAAGCATCGGAAGTACTCTTTGGTAAGGCAACACTGGAAACGCTGCGCTCTATTCAGGCTGATGAATTCGATATTATCTTCGAAGGTGTGCCACAAACAGAAATTTCTGCGGAGGAGTTAGATAATAGCAAAGATATAACCGACCTTCTATCGGTGGCGAGTAGGGGAGAAGTGTACGCATCCAAGGGAGAGGCCCGTCGGGCAATTACCCAAAACGCCGTTAGTATTAACAAAATTAAAGTGGCTGATCCTGCTTCTTCCGCTGATCTGGAATGGCTTCAGGGGAAGTATGTGCTCGTTTCGAAGGGGAAGAAGAACCATCTGTTGA
>CAWAJC010000014.1:0-278125 GCA_963782245.1 uncultured Cytophagales bacterium | reverse complement strand
TTTTACTTAAGGCATCCTCTAACTCGACCTTTTCCATAATTTGCACTTTTCATAGTTTACGACCAGAAAAGGCGGCCCTTTCTTGAACAATTTCAAGCTCAAAGGTAAACGGACTTGGCAGGTTGGTTACCCAGGCCAGCAGTTCAATTATCGAAGTCTTTTTTCGTATATTTCGACGCTGTTCCACCCTCTCATGCGTCCGACATCGCTGGCCTCTCTGTTGCTGCTTGTGCTTACCCTCAGTTGCCAGCCCTCCCAACCGGCTGAGCCGGAACCGGTGCAGTATAGCGTCCCGGCGGAGGTGGAACCGTACGTAAAGGCGTTTCGGGAAGAAGCCAGCAAGCGCAACAATCCGGTGTCAACGGGCAATCTGATTGTCACCTTTGGGACGGTGGCCCAGGAAGACATTTGCGGGCAATGCCTGTTGGAAGCGGGCAAAACACCCCGTATCATTCTGAACAACGACTCCTTTTGCTGGCAAAAGGCCAACAAGGAAGAGCGGGAAGGGCTGGTTTTTCACGAACTGGGCCACTGCCTGCTTAAGCTGGGGCATCGGACCGATAAATTTACGATGGGAGCGTTCAAGAGTCTCATGAACCCCGATAATGTAGGCGTATACGCCCCCTGCCATTACCCAATTGGTGGGGACGAGTGCGATAAGCGCCCCCGCCGGGAATACTACATCGACGAGTTATTTGCCCCTACCACGCCAGCGCCCCCCTGGGCTAACTAGCTTTCACTGCACTTTTATCACCTTCACCCCCACTACCGGGCGGCCACTCATGCTGATTCCCTGTACGGTTACGCGAAGGGTGCGCACCACATCCGAGAGGGGAAACTGTACCTGACTGCGTCCCTGACCAT
Source organism: uncultured Cytophagales bacterium (assembly GCA_963782245.1). GTDB lineage: Bacteria > Bacteroidota > Bacteroidia > Cytophagales > Spirosomataceae > Spirosoma. The sequence goes on along the minus strand of CAWAJC010000014.1, from coordinate 277,261 downwards.
CGGTTTGCATCAGCGGCTTCCAGTACAACACATCCCGCCGGTCGATGTGGTCATTCAGGGCAACCGGTTGTGCTTCAATATCGTACCGGGGCACGTAAAATTCCCGCTGTAGGGAGGGATACCCAATTAGTTGAACGGCTTTCATGCCCTTCTTCTCCTCGTTTTTGAATTGGTCGGGCCGGAAGCGTTTGGTATAAAAAGCAATAACACCATTGCCCCCGCGAACGCCGTAGGTACCGGCAGTTGTCCCATTCTTCAATAATTCAACCCGTTCAATCTCATTGGGGTTAAACGTCAGTAAGGCCGTACCGTCGTCGTCCTGAATGGCCATCCCATCCAACAAAAACAGTGGGCCGGTACTACCTTGAACACTACTCACTCCCCGAACCTGCACCTGATAGGTTGGCCCCTGCGGGGTTTGCGTTAAAATGACATTCACACCCGCCAAACGCCCCCGAATCATTTCGTACAGATTAGGAAGTTGACTGGCCGTTCCATCAAAAATAACGGTAGCATCGGCCCCGTTGTGCAGGCTCATCCGTCGGATATCTTCGGGCCGTTCATCGGGTCTGCGCGCCCGGACCACTACTTCTTTCAGTTGCTTGACGGTTTTATCCCGGTACAGATCGACGTCGGCTTCCTGCCGTACGCGGGCGGCCGCCAACTGAGCACGCAGGGCAGCCCAGTTGGGTATATGGCTCGTGGTGTCTTTCTCCCAGGCCGTGCCCGGCCCCTCCAGCACCAGGTGGGCTGCTTTATCGGGTAATTCCTTCAGTTGGTGGTCGGTAAGCTGGGTCATCAGCTGCACCGTATCAGCAATGGGGAGTCCTGCCAGCCGGAACCGCCCTCGCCTGTCGGCCCCCGCCGACCGAACGAACGATGGGTCGGATGTGGTGGAGGCCACAATGACCTGCGCACCGGCAATGGGTTGGTTTTTAGCGTCCAGTATCCGGCCCATCAGCGATACGCCCCCCAGTAGTTCGGTTTGTGGCGTGCCCGTCACCCGTCGCCAGCCCTGGGTAAGCAGCAGGTCGTCCAGCGCCCGACGCGTTTCGGGCGTATTATCGTTTAGGTATTGATTGGGTTGCTCCACGCGGCCCCGCAGTTCACCCGTCAGCAGGAGGTGGGTTTGGAAGGTAGCGGCAGCCGTATCATCCGGCACCTGCTCCCCATCCGTAATGGAGACCGACAGAGCCGCCACCACGGGCAGGCCATCATCGACTAAATTAACGCTTAGAATGGCCCGTTCGCGGGGCTGGTAGCTGGTTTTGTTCAGGCCAAGGAGGATGCGCAGGGGCGGCAGCCGGTCAGGAATGAAGACCAGTCGTTCCGCCTGCGGACGGGCCGAAGCATCGTAGAGGATTAGCTGATTCAATCCCGCCGGCAGCTCTGCTACGGGCAGGTTGATGCGGGCCACGCCGTTCTCCAGTCCTATTTTTCGCTGGTCCACAATTCGCCCCTGCTGCTGAATTAACAGGTAGGCAGAGTCCTGTGCCGACCGGCTGGTGCCGGTAATGGTAAGTGCCAGTCGGTTGGTATCGCTGACAGCATCGGCGGACAGCAGCAAACCTTCTGACGCTGTGGCAGGGAGAGGTATAACCTGTTGCTGCCCGTTATAGGCCAGTTCGGCGTAGTAGTTCCGTCCCTCAACTGGTGTTAGTACAATGCTACCCATGCCCAATGAGCTCGTTTTGAACCGGGCAATTTCGGTGCCTTCATTGTTGACGATCCGGCCCGACACGAAAACGCCCTTTCCATCGGGTTCAATAACTTTTATACCCAGCCGGGCGGGCAATCCCGTTATCCAGTGGCCACCCTCGGGCAAAAACTGGACATCGAGGGGTTTCGACCCTGTTTCCAGGTTTCCGGGTGCCGTCGGCTGAATAAGGTTGTACACCGCAATCGACCGTTCAAAAGCGGGTCCGTGCTGGGCATCATCCTCATCGGTGTACGCCCGCAGTCGATACGTACCGGAAGCCAGCGAGTCTGACAGGCGAAAACTTCCCGCAGCCCGGCCATCCGTTACCCGCAGCCACTGGTGCTGCACGAGCGTACCGGCGGGCGTCAGCAAATCTAGATGAACCGCCGTTTCGCCCAGGGGCCGGCTATTGGTGCTGGCATCGAGCAGGTAGGCACTAAGCCACATCCGGTCGCCGGTGGCGTAGAGCGGCTTATCGGTGTGGACGAACAGCACCGGAGCACGCAGGGCAAACCGATCATTGAAGACCGTAGCGATGCGATTCATCCGGGCATCGGGCGGCAGTAGCTTCCCCTGCGCCACCAGGGGGACACTGGTGACTGAGTCGGCATCTGTTTCGTTCGGTTTCCAGTTGGCGGGGAGCATCCGCGACAGGCGGTCGTCGCCCAGTGAACCGGACTCTTCCATGCCGTTTGGTATCGTCACCGTCCCGTCGGTGGTCAGTTGAATCTGGCCAGTGGGGAGCTTAATTTCCGAATAAGCATACCGGGCATCCACATAGGGCGAATAATTCGATGTGGCCAAAGTGTAAAAGACGATCAGTGCTTTATCCGAAACCAGTCGTCGTTCAAAGGGCAACCGGCCCGGCAGAATCAGCTGGTTCAGGTTTATGGGTTGCAGATGCCCTTTTCGGGTACTGTCACTAACCGAGCCCTGTAGCGTAATCCGGTTGTCCAGTGATCTCACCGCCGGCACCCCCGTATTTTCCTGATACACCATAAAACCCTCTTCCGCATGCGTACTGTCGATCAGGCTGGCCATCAGGTGCCGGGTCGACCCTTTGTAGGCAATCATCCGGTTGCGCCGGAAGCGATTGGCCTGCCGTTCATTTTCCGGTTTCATCTCCTCAAATCGGGTTGTACCGGCAAAATACACTTTCCGGGAGGTGCCGTCGAAATAGAGCATATCGTACCACATTCGGTAGCCGGTAGCCAGATTTTCGATAATGATGGGTTCTGCGGCCGTCGCTTTCAGGTGGCCCTTTTCTTCGGAGAATTGGAGAGCATCGGGATTCATTATCTGGCACTGCCCCGCAAAAGGCTCGCCAAGGAGTTGTTTTTTAAACTGTTTGAGGTGCTGCTGCCACTTCTTGTAGTTGCCGTGAACGGTTACCGAAGCCAGCGTTTTGTCGGCCGGTTTCAGCCGAAAGTTGGCACTTTTCGTTTGTCCATCCTCAAACCGGAAGGTACCCTTCTGCGGAGTGTACCCCACAAACGAAGCCACTACCTCCACGTTACCCAGCGGCACGCCCGTCAGCGAATAACGGCCCTCTTCATTCGTCAGCGTACCCTGCGTGCTGCCATCCACGTACACGTTGGCAAAAGGCATCGGTTTTCCCGTCACCGCATCGGCCACAACACCCGTAAGCGTCGTGGTCTGGGCAATACTCAGCGTGGCCAGTCCCAGAAGCAGGCAGGTAGTTAAGCCAGACAACAAATAGCCCGACAGTTCATTGATTTCCAGCCGTTGATTCACCTACTTGACAGGGCAAAGTTAACCGATTTTACTTACACTTACGGTCTCCGCGAACCTCCTCCAGTGTCTCGCCCGAAAAAGCCACGGCCCGCTCGGCAAACAGGGCTTTGGTGGCCGCCCAGGTAGTGCGAAACAGGTCGCTCTGGCGGTAGGCTTCCAGGGCTTCGGCCGATGTCCACAGGCTGTAGGTCATCCGGACATGGGGATGGTCGGGGTCGCGCAGGAGTTCGAGGTGGTGGTTGCCCGGGAAGGCCCGGATGTGGTGTTTCGACTGATCGAAGAGAGCCTGAAAGGCATCGAGTTTATCGGGCCGAAACGTCATGCGAACGATACGAATGAGCATATTTTTTTAGCTTTAGTTTGTAGGTTGCTGTTTGTTGGTTGATGTTTGTATAACTGTTTGCCCGTGAAAACCACAACGGCGGACTAAACTACAAACAACAAAACCCAAACGCATGAATTACCGCACATTTGGCCGCACCGGCTGGCAGGTTTCTGAAATTGGCTACGGCATGTGGGGCCTGGCAGGCTGGACTGGCTCCGACAAACAGGAAGTACTCCGCGCGCTGGAACGCTCCGTTGACCTGGGGTGCAACTTTTTCGATACGGCCTGGGGCTACGGCGAAGGCGTCAGCGAGGAAATCCTGGGGCAGCTGCTCAAAAAATACCCCGACAAAAAACTGTATGCTGCCACTAAAATCCCACCCAAAAACCGGCAGTGGCCGTCGAAGGCGGGTTCCGATATCGCCGACGTTTTCCCCGCCGACTACATAGTGGAATACACCGAGAAAAGCCTGAAAAACCTGGCTGTAGAAACCATCGACCTGATGCAGTTTCACGTGTGGGAAGACAGCTGGGCCAATCAGGACGAATGGCAGCGAGCCATTGAGCAACTAACCGAGCAGGGCAAAGTGCAGGCCTGGGGTGTTTCGGTAAACCGCTGGGAGCCGGACAACTGCCTCGACACGCTCCGCACCGGAAAGATTGATGCAGTACAGGTTATCTACAACATCTTCGACCAGAATCCGGAAGATAACCTGTTCCCCCTCTGCCGCGAACTGAACATTGGCGTGATTGCCCGCGTACCGTTCGACGAAGGAACGCTGACCGGTACGTTTACCAAAGAAACCACCTTCCCGGCCAGCGACTGGCGGTCGACGTATTTCGTGCCCGAAAACCTGAACAGCAGTGTGGAACACGCCGACGCCCTGAAGCCGCTTATTCCCGCCGGGATGACCATGGCCGAGATGGCCCTGCGGTTTATACTGGCGAACCCCGATGTGCATACCACCATACCCGGCATGCGCCAGATCCGGAACGTAGAAGCCAATACCGGCGTGAGCGACGGGCGTGGCCTGGCCCCCGGGTTACTGCACGAACTGAAAGGGCATCGCTGGGATCGAACACCCACCGAGTGGAGTCAGTAGTCAGTTATGCAGTCATTACCCTGTCGGACATAGTCAAAGTTTCAGGTATTTACTGACCGCTGACTATGTCCGACACAGTACCGGCTGGTTACCGTCGCTGCCGGATAGTACCCCAACGACCACTGAGGACTGGTGCTGGTCAGCACCACGCTGAATCACATGCCATAAACGGAAGACTTAGTGGAGTACCGTTGCTCGTCAGTCCTGGGTAAGCGTCTTTTTCTTCGCCGAGGGCGATGAGCGTTTCGGCTAGTTGCTGCTGCACCAGGTTGCGCTGATAATCGGTGTGCAGCGTGGTGCTGGCCTGCTCCGCAATCAGTTGGGCGTGGTGGAGCAAAACAGCGCGTCGGCCGGGGTTCCGGGTTTGCCGTCCCACCACCATCAGCACGTACAGCAGCCGGGTCAGCACCACCGTATTACCACCTGACGCATCCCGGAGCTGATCCATCGCACCCGCCATCAGGTTAGCAAAAGACGGGTGTTTAGGCACAAAACCCCCGTCGTCGGCACGCGGCAGTACTCGTCGCTGGACCAGATTTACCAGCAGCGTACTCAGATTATCCAGCACAAGAACGGCCGTCGTTGTATTATCCGACGTGTTGGACAGAGACTTGAGCCCAATATCGACCAACTGACGGATACCGAATGCAATTTCTTCGTCGATGGTGCGGGTTTGCCGGATAACAAAGGCCTTGTTTATGCTTTCGACTACAACAGAATCAATGACCAGGGCCTGGCCAACCACCGACACCAGCGGGCTGCGCGGCACTACATAGTCGCCGGTAGCGGCATCGACACGCAGAGCCAGTTGGTTGTCGCGGGCAAACTGCCGCAGCCTGGCCTCATCGATTAACTGAACGTAGCCGTACGACTGCGCCGGTACCGGTTGCAGCAGTTGCCCATGGGCGGGGGCCGGCAGCGTGGGCACGGTTTCCGGATCATCGGCGGGCAACGTATCGGGATACAGGGTATCCAGAGCCGCCAGGGCCTCACGGGTCACACTGGATACCACCGTGCTGGCCTGCACGGAGCGGGCAATGTAGTGAATGAAGTATACCACTACGCCGATACCGGCAATGGCCAAAATCATGGCAACAAACACACTAAGAGCCGGGATAAAAGGCCCGCCCGCATCCGCTTCGATCCGAATGGTTCGCATGACAATGACACAGTACACGAACAGCCCCACAAAAAAGCCAAGTACCAGTTTGCTGGTGATGTTGCTCGTAAAATTGCGGATCACCCGTGCCGTCAACTGACCGGACATCTGCGCCAGGGATGAAATGGTCAGTGAAAAAGTGATGCCCGACACGGTAATCATGGACGTAGCAATGGCCGACAGCATGGTGCGGATGCTATCGGCTCCCCCGGCAAAAGGCTGGGGGTAGTGCCGGGCAAAATCGGCGGCTGAGGCATTGTCAATGGCCAGGCACGAATAGGCCAGCAAGATGGCGGCTCCCACCACCAGCAGGGGAACAAACCACATGCTTGCGCGCAGGTCAATTAAAATGGCTTTCAGGATCATGCTGAATCAGGGCGGTACTACGCAGTACGTTACCGCTCCACTACCCCTTGTGTAACCCGGTTGTTGAGCAAACACAGCCATTTTTTTCAATACTCCTGTTCCAGCGGGTGCACCATAAATTCGTCGATGACCACGTGGGCCGGGCGGCTGATGATGAACAGCATGGACTCCGCCACGTCCTGTTCCTGGAGGTAGTGCGCGGAGGTTTCGTGGCCGTGCCCTTTGGCGTGGAAATGGGAATCAACCAGCCCCGTGTAAACGCCACTGACCTTGATACCGAAGGAACGAACTTCTTTGCGCAGGGCTCCCATGAACGCTTCCTGCGCGTACTTGCTGGCGGTGTACAGCGACCCGCCCGCAAAGGTGCGTTTGGCCACATCCGAAGCCACGACAACGACATGCCCCGAACCCTGCGCTTTGAGGGTTGGCAGAGCCGCTTTCGTGAGCAGAAACGTGCCTTTCACGTTGGTCGCCATCACGCCGTCCCATTCGCTGACCGTTATCTCTTCCACATTTTTAAAGACTCCGTAACCCGCGTTGTTGATCACCACGTCGATGCGGTTGAAATGGTCGAGGGCGGTTTTGACAACGGCTTCCATATCGGCTTCGTTGGCCACATCGCCCGGAATCGTTATAACTTTCCCGCGAACAGACCCCTCGGCAGCCGTTTTCTCCAGGTCTTTCAGGTCATCGGCATTGCGGGCGGTAGCTACTACGTTGGCCCCATGCTGAGCGAATAGCAGGGCCGTGGCCCGACCAATGCCCCGCGAGGCACCGGAAATGATGATGGTTTTGTTACTTAGCATCAGATAGTCATTGAGCGGATTTAACCGTACAAAGTAAACCTGGTTTGCGCTACCAGCGAAAAATAACTGTAGAGAACAGCGTTTTACAAACCCTTTTTCGTAGAAACCATTTCGTAAAACCAGCCGTTAAACAGACATGCATGAGCACTCAACGGTTCAGATAAAGCCGGTCCAGATCGGCAAGAAGGGTATTTTTATTGCGATGGCTATCTTGATCAGCTGGCTAGCCTTACTCGCCTTTCTGCTTACCTATACCATCCAGTGGGACGACCCATTGGTTTACGTCTTCGTGCTGGCACAAGCCCACCTCTTTACGGGTGTTTTCATCACAACTTCATGACTCCGTTCATGGCTTGGTGGCGCCGGATTTCCCCCGTATAAACCGCCTGATTGGCCGGATTTCGGCGATCTTCTTTGCGTACAATAATTACGATACCTTATACAAAAACCACCATTTGCACCACAAGCATCCAGCGTCTCCCGAAGACCCCGATTACCACAGTGGCAATCCTGGTGTGCTGGCCTGGTGGTACAGTTTTCTGCTTGAGTACATAACGGTGTGGCAGGTACTGGCTATGGCTGCAACGTTTACCGTGCTTTATATCTGGTTTCCGGTAGAAAACCTGATTATGTTCTGGGCCGTCCCCGCCTGGCTGAGCACCATTCAGCTGTTCATTTTCGGAACGTACCTACCCCACCGGGGCGATCACTCCCAACCGCCACACTATGCCCGTAGTCAGGGGCTGAATCATACCCTTGCCTTTCTTAGCTGTTACTTTTTTGGCTACCATTACGAACACCACGCTTACCCTTACCTGCCCTGGTGGAAACTGGCAAAAGCCCGCGAGCAAACGGCGCTCAAATCCCGTTGACGAAAAACTTTATTTTTCATTTCCATGTTCACAAACAAGTCCGTAATCGGCTGCTACTACCTATGATTTGGCTTAAGATTTTCATTGCGGTTGCTACTGTCTTTTTTATGGAAGGGGCTGCCTGGTTCATCCATAAGTACATTATGCATGGCCTGATGTGGAACTGGCACGAAGACCATCACAATCACCACAAAGGCTTTTTTGAGAAGAACGACTATTTCGCCATCGTTTTCAGCGTTGTTTCCATCCTGACCATTGCCGTTGGTCTGCGCGTTGAGAGCCTGTGGTTTCTGCTCTGGATTGGTATTGGCGTTATGTTCTACGGTGTCTTTTATTTTGTTTTTCACGACATCATCGTGCACCGGCGCATCAAGATCAAGTATTCAGCCCGGCACGCCTACATGCGCCGTATCATGAATGCGCATTACATTCATCACCGCGTTCATACCAAAGAAGGGGCCGAAGCCTTTGGCTTCCTGTTTGCCCCGAAAAAATTTGAGCCAAAATCGCGGGACTAACCACTGCCCTTACAATCATACATGCCCAAAGCCCTGTTCAATGGCCTTTGGGCATTTTTTTGTGACTTCGTTCTGGACCAGGATTTCTCATGAATTGGTTTCCACCGATGAATCAACCACTACTTCCATGAGGAGGCAATGCGGTTGTAGAAAAACCTTACATTGCAGCGCACAGCAGCCTGTATACACGTACAGCTTTGTATGGTTACGGGCAGCACATCTTTCGTCTGGATTATGAACGACTTGATTCCTGATAAGCTGACCCAGCTGGAACAGAAATTTGCGGCTATGGGGCAAGACATGGCCTCTTACCTGGAGGGGTTGCTTCAGGCCGATTACCTGACCTACTGGGATTATATTCACCTGGAAACGCTGCTGTCGTTGCAGAACCCCAAAACGGCTTATCCGGATGAACTCATCTTCGTAACCTACCACCAGATTACGGAGTTATATTTCAAACTTATCCTCCACGAAATCAGGCAGATTGCCGACACGAATCCCCTGACGGCAGCCTTCTTCACCGCGCGGATGCAGCGCGTAAACCAGTATTTCCGGCTGCTGGAAGATTCCTTTGCCATCATGGTTACGGGCATGGAGCCGGAGCAATTCCTGAAGTTCAGGATGGCCCTGCTGCCATCCAGCGGCTTCCAGTCGGTACAGTTTCGCGAAATCGAGCTTGTTTCGACCGACTTTCGCCATCTGCTGATCGATGCCCCCGCCGACCCAGCCTTTATTGACGACCTCTATGAATTTTTATACTGGAAGCAGGGCGCTACGGAGCTGGCCACCCAGCAAAAAACGCTGACACTCCGGCAGTTTGACCAGCAGTACAAAACGCGGCTTATTGGCGTGGGAGAAGCCTATAAATCTAAAAATTTATACCACCGCTACCAGCAGCTTTCCCAGGATACTCCCGTTCCCGATGCGCTGAGAAATGCCCTGCGCGAGTACGACTGGCGGGTAAACATCCGGTGGAAACTTTCCCACCTCAGGGCCGCCGTGCACTACCTGCACAAAGAACCGGAAGACATCAAAGCCACGGGCGGCACTAACTGGCAGACCTACTTACCCCCCGTGCACCAACAACGGGTGTTTTTCCCATCGGTATGGTCGGCGGAGGAGCTGCAACATTGGGGACAGTCCATCAACCAGCCGGCTCCTCCTGCCTGAACGTTATGACTGCCGTTTGAAATAGCGGATCATTTCGCCATAATCCAAGGCCCATGGATAAGCCCATGACGGCCTGCGTAAGTCGTTTGGTTCTGGTTTCCATTGTTTTGGCCTCGTCAATCCACTGGCTGAAATACCGTTGGTGACCCAGGCTCAACTGCTGAAAATAAGCCCGCGCATCGGGGGCATCGTCCAGGCAGGCCAGCAAATCGGCGGAGAGCGGCATGGGTGAGTCGTCGGCCTCCAGCGCTACCCGAACCGACGCCCCCGCTTCTTTGCGAATGGCCCGGCGCATGTCCGCATTGACCGGAATAATGAACGCCCCATCGCCCATGGGCAACACCGCCACCTGACTGAGGGTCAGTTCATCCAGCGTTCCTTTTACCCGGAACGATGTTTTCTGGCCGGGCCGGATGGCGTCGGCAATGTCCAGCGGAATGTGGATGTACGTCCAGCCAAGCGTGGCCCGACCGGTTTTCTCCCCTTTATCGCCAAATTTCAGCAGAGTTGTTGTGAACACAAACATGGATAAGGACTTTGTTTTTTCTCCATAGGACTACCGCTCATCGACAACCACTTTTCCGTCTTTCATCACCCAGCGAACCTTGTCAATGACGACATCGACGCTGTCTGCCGGATTACCGTCCACGGCAACAATATCCGCCAGAAAGCCCGGGGCAATGGCCCCCAGTTCATTTGCTTTTCCCAACAGCTCTGCAGCATTGACCGTAGCGGTTTGCAAGGCCTGCAGCGGAGTCATGCCCGCTTTTACGAACCAGCGTAACTCCCGTGTGTTCTCGCCAAATCCGGTAAACACGGCATCTGACCCCATGGCTATTTTCACCTTCATTTTAACGGCCAGCTGAAGGCTTTTGAAATTCCGGTCGATGTACGCATTCAACCCTTTTACCACCGGGTCCGTATAGCCGTACTCGTCCCGATGGGCAACGTAGTATCGGTTATGATCCACCGTTGGCACGTAATACGTACCCCGTTTGATCATCTCCTCAAAGGTTGCTTTATCCACGTCGGTAGCGTGCTCAACGGATTCGGCCCCGGCCAGTACGGCCGCTTTACACCCATCCGGACCGTAGGAGTGAATAGCGACCCGTTTGCCCGCCTGGTGAGCAATGGTAACGGCAGCCGCCATTTCTTCCTGCGTAAACGTCTGAAAACCGGTAACGTTCTGGGCACTTCCGGTAGAGCCGTATATTTTTATCCAGTCCACACCGGCCCCCAGTTCCTGCCGCACCACTTTTATCACCTCCTCTACCCCATCGGCCCGACCCGGATCAACCGTGCTAACCCCGGGCGTAACTCTGGCTCTGGAAATATGCAGGCCATTACCGGCCACAAACATGCGGGGGCCTTTCATGGCACCGCGGTTGATCAAATCCCGCATGGCAATATCAGCACCGCCCGATGAGCCCAGATCCCGGATGGTGGTCACGCCGGTTTTTAAGGTTTTCAACGCATTTTCCTGCGCCAGGAAAACCGTTGTGGCGGGGTCCAAACGGCTGGCCCACGGGTTGGTTCCGGCCGTTTTATCCCAATAGTAGGTGATGTGGGTATGCGCATCGATAAGGCCCGGAATGGCACAGAGCGGACGGAGATCAACCAGCGTTGTGTTGGGCGGAATACTTTTTTCCCCGGAAGCAACCTTACTGATTCGATTCCCCTCAATCACCACTACGGCGTCGGAAATAATGTCGCCCTGCCCCGTTATGAGCTTGCCGAACCGGAGTGTAGTGGTTTGCGCCCTGGCACCGGGGGAACTAAAAAGCAGGCTTGCCACGGCAATAACCAGCGTGTAATATAGCTTCTTCATCGACCTCACTCGTACGTTTGTTGAATCCGGGGCAAGCTACCCCGGGTTTAGTTGAAAAGCCAAACACGACCCTTCCCTATACTTCTACGGCCACGTTGTGTGGGTCAGTACCGCGCCAGTGTAGCCGACAGCGACTCTTTCATTTCCTGCACCAGACTGGCCGGTTGCAGGATAGTCAGGTGTTCGCCGTAGCTGCGGAGGTGCATGAGCAAATCCCGGTTGGGTGCCAGCCGGAGCCGTACAACGCATTCGGTAGGGGTATCGCTCAGCACTTCCTGCGTCTGGTGAATGGGTTTGGACTTTACGTAACGGCCGAACAGCGGACTGAACGCCAGCACGATATCCTCTACCGGCCCGTGGCTGTCGGTAATGCCGTAAATATGCTCGAACAACTCACTCACGTTGGTCAGGATGGCGGGTGGCACATCGCAGGGGTCGTCCAGCAGTTCCAGTTCGCTCATGCGGTCGAGGGCGAAGGTACGCTCACCCCCACTAGCCGCATCGTAGCCAATTACGTACCAGCTATCTGCTACCTCCCGCAACAGAATGGGGTGCAGAATCCGCAGCTTCGGGCGTTCAGGCATTACCGGAACCGGCGGGCGGGCACTCGTCTTACTTTTGGCCGTCAACCGCTACGGTACGCATGGATACGGCGTCTTCGTGCTTGAGGTAGCGAAAGGCCACCTGCCGGTTCTGGTTCACCGCCCGAATAAGCATGGGTACGTACTGCCGATTCCCCCCCAGAATTTTCTCTTCCACGTACACGATCCGGCGGGACAGGGCCGGGCTATCGTCACTTTTCACCTCCCGGATAATATCCAGACTCTGCCGTACTTTTTGCAGCGCATTGGTCAGTTCGTCGGCCACGGTAGCGCCCTGCGTAGCGGCCAGCACCTCGCGGGCGTAATCGAGCGCGTCCATATCGTCGGGCGAAAGCATCAGGCTCAGCAGCCGAAACTGCGGATTGCTGTAATAATACCCATTGGCCCGCTTGTCGTATTCGATGGGGGCTTCGTGGTCTTCGCGCATCCGCTGAATGTCTTTTTCGAGCGACGAGATGGAGCGGATACCGCATTTATCCTGACAGAGTTCAAACAAACGCTGTTTGGAAAAGCGACGCGGGTACCGGCTGATGGTTTCATCAATCAGACGATACCGCTGAAAGGCAGAACGGGTGATGGGCATAGGAATTTGTCATTGGTAGTGACACCATCCTTCGCATGCTGATCCGGCCAGGTCTTGATTAACTCATAAACATGACGCCAGGTATAACTCTTTTTTGACCGACAAACAGCTAATGACTTTTTTTTCAACAAAAAAAGAACACCGTAAATAGATTACGTTTTAGGGGATATAGTTTTGACACGGACATTTACATAGCTCACTCATGACTCATACATCGCGTCCCCGCTCAAACACCCCGGCCACTGCGCCCCGTACGGTTCTTTCGACCCGGCAACTAGTTGACCTCGAACTGGGGTTGTACCTGCTTCATCAACTCCATCCCGCTGCTCCGCCTGCTGCCCTGCCGGAACTGCTTCGGTTCAGCAATGAAGCCAGCCTACCAGTTTACCCCCCGGCAGCAGAAATTCCTGAACCGGGGCCGGATGCTGCTGGCTCAGTTTACCGACAAACTGCACTGGCAGTCCCTGTTACGCATCTATGCCTCGGCCCCCGACTACCGGCTGGCCTATGACCTCAACCAGGAATGCACGCATTTTGCCGAGAAAACCGTCGGCTTCTCCCGCAATCGCCTGGGTGTATTACGTAAAATGCTGGCTTAAACCCTTAACGACCAATCATCATGCTCAATCAGTTACTGCAACGGGTATGGAACCGGTCAGACCCGGCCGATGCCTTAACCCGCCTGTCTGACACAGCGAAACCGTAACCGTTGCACCCGTTACTGACGGCACGTACTGACGCTCATCCAGCGGATGATGGGTGCCGGAAAAAGTACCTTTGGCGCGGTTTTCAGCGTTCGGCAGGCCACGACAGAAGCGGCCTTCAACGCCCACGTACGGACGCGGCCAAACCGAAAAACCCTGGCCCTCTGGCACGACTGCCCGGATGGTTTATCCATGCTCCAATCAGACTGCAACAACCCGAACGGCGACCAAAATCAGGCAACCGCTCGGGCAGGGAATCCGCTTCACAGACCAGTTCAGGCAGGCCAAAGACTGGCCTGACGGTCAAACAGCGCATTGTGTACGGAGCCATTTATGAAGTACACCTGGGCAACCAGCTGGAACTGACTACGCACAAACCGGAACAGGCAACGCCCCTCTTCCTGAATAGCCTGGACGACCACTACGATTCGGTATTTGTCCGGCAGGATAACCGACTGCACACCAACGAATTCATTGTTTATAACCCGTCGCAGTATACCATCCGGTATCTCGTTCAACTCAATGGCTAGTATGCACACCCAACGCAAAAAACTGGAACCGCTCATTGTTCGTTTTGTGGCCACCGCCCTCATTCTGGCTCACGGCAACACCACCGCCGAGACGGTTAAACAGGCCCTGCGCCGACGGGGTTACGAAGCCCGGCAGGCCGACGTAGCACAGTGGCTGCTGGTCATCTGTTTCTGGGAAAACTGGGCCGTAAAAGACACGGGGCAGCAACGGGTGTACTCCTTTCCACGCGTGTTGTCCGCCCAGTTGGCACACGAATTGACAGGACAAAAAAAATAAATAAAAAATAAATAGAACAACGTAAAAAGATTACGTTCTAAGGGGTTGATATTTGTATAGAACAATAAACAACAACCTACTAATGAACACGGCTTTCACATCGGCATATCCTACTACCGCTTCTGCTACTCGTCCGGCTCTTGCCAGTCTGTTACAGTGGCAGGAGCCGCTGGCAACCCGGCTTCGTTTCCGGCACGCACTGCCCGGCATGGTAGCTAACCGCATTCTCAACGTTGAACTGGGCCTGTACCTGCTGGCCGAATTACTGCCTCTGGTACCACCCCAGTTTTTACCCGACCTGCTCAACGGGCAGGGAGCCGCTTACCGGCAACGGCCCATCTGGTCGCCCCGGCAGCACCGCGCCCTGGGGCAGGCCCGCATCCTGCTGGCCCCTTACCTGGATCGCAACGCCTGGTTGCGGGCACTGGATAAATACGCCAAACTACCCGCCGACCTGCGGGCATTCACCCTGAATGGCAACCTGCGTTCCGATGTCAGCAGCTACCTGCTGCGCGAGCGGGTGGGTTTGTTTGCCCGGGCGCTGGCCTAGCCCCTGTTTGATCACGTAACAACAACATACTGAACGATGCCGACCCGCTGAGTCAATTGACCCAGCGGGTTTCTTTTTGCTATTTCGGGTAAATCAGTGTGATCGGTACACTTATTTGCCGGTCAGGTTTCACCACTAATTTAACCCTGACACTTGACCACCGAAGCAGAGTTTTCTAGCTTCGTGACTCAAAAAACGGAGCCAACGCATGGAGTACAGAAAGCTGGGAAAAACGGACATGCACCTCTCGGTTATTGGGTTTGGTGCCTCTCCATTGGGCGACGTTTTCGATGTAACGGATGAACAGGAAGGATTTCGGGCCGTTCATACCGCCATCGACGCGGGTATCAACTTCTTTGACGTTGCCCCTTTTTACGGCGATACGCTGGCCGAAACCCGGTTGGGTACGGCACTGGCGGGCAAACGAAACGACATTTTTCTGGCTACCAAGTGCTGCCGCTACGGGAACGGGGTGTTTGATTTTTCGTACCGGCGCGTACTAACCAGTATCGACGAATCCCTCCGGCGGCTGAAGACCGATTACGTAGACTTGCTTCAGGTCCACGACATTGAGTTTGGAGACCGAAAACAAGTGCTGGAGGAAGCAATTCCGGCGGCACTGGAAGCCAAAAAGCAGGGCAAAGCCCGGTATGTTGGCTTCTCCGGTTTGCCGGTTCGCTACCTGGCACAGATTGCCCGACAGGTGACGGTCGACACGGTGTTGTCGTGGGGCCATTACACCCTGCTCGACGATGAAATTAATGATGAGCTGGTACCGCTTGCGCACCAGCAGGGGTTTGGTCTGATGAATGCCGCTCCCCTGATGCAGCGTATCCTGTCTGATGCCCCGGTGCCCGTCTGGCAAAGTTCACCCCAGCCAGTAAAGGCCCTGCAACCCCTCCTTATTCAGCTATGCCGGGAGTACGGGGTAGCCCTGAGTGATGTGGCCCTTCGGTTCGCCCTCGACCATCCGGCCATTGCCACAACCATCATCGGCATGTCGGAGCAACGGCAGGTGGAGCAGAACGTACGCGTACTGGATTTCCGGATTCCCGACGGGCTGCTGGACCGGATTGCCGCGCTGGTAGCCCCGGTAAAAAACTGGATGTGGTTTGAGGGAAAACCCGAAAATAACATCCCCAAACCAACCCTCACGAATGAATAGAATGAGCGCCCCGGCGGGCTGATTTTCATTCGTCAATTCACGCATTGAAAAATGGATAAAATGAAAGCACTCGTGCTGGTAGAACCCGGCAAAACCGAAATCAGGGACGTTGACAAACCCATACCCAGCGAGCCGAAGTACTGCTGCAGGTGAGCTGGGTGGGCTTTTGCGGGGGCGACCTGAACGGGTATCGGGGCTTGTTCGAGTTGCAGGAGTACCCCAATGTGCTGGGCCACGAAGTAGGCGCTACCATCGTGGAAACCGGGGCGCAGGTGCCGGCCGAGTTTCAGCCGGGTATGCACGTAACAATCGACCCCTACCAGCATTGTGGCGTTTGTGTTTCCTGCCGGAAAGGCCGCACCAATGCCTGTCAGGATAATAAAACGATGGGCGTTCGCCGGCCGGGAGCCATGACCCGTTTTGTGGCCGTTCCCTGGCAGAAACTCCACGCGTCTTCCCGCCTGTCCTTACGGGAACTGGCCCTGGTTGAACCGCTCACGGTGGGCTTCCACGCGGCTGCGCGGGGCCGGGTGGAAGCTGGCGACAGTGTGGCCGTCATTGGCTGCGGCATCGTGGGCATGGGCGCACTGGCTGCTTCCGCGCACCGGGGTGCCGAGGTTATTGCCATCGATATCGACGATTCCAAACTAGCCATTGCCCGGAAAGCGGGGGCTACGCATACCATCAATACCGCCAAAGTCGACCTGCATGAGGCTCTGATGCAACTCACCAACGGCGACGGACCGGATGTAATCATCGAAGCGGTGGGCAACCCGGCCACCTACCGGGCCGCCGTCGATGAAGTGGCTTATACGGGGCGGGTGGTGTACATCGGGTACGCCAAAAAACCGGTCGACTATCAAACCGGAACCTTCGTGCGGAAAGAAATCGAGATACTGGGCTCCCGCAATTGCCTCGGCGAATTCCCCGACGTAATTGCCTACCTGGAATCGGGCCGGTTTCCGACGGAGGACGTCATCAGCCGAACGGTTTCGCTGGACCAGGCGGGGTCGGCCCTGGCCGAATGGTCGGAAAACCCCGGCCCTATCACCAAAATCATGGTTCACTTCGACTAGCCTGCTCATGAAATCTGTGATGAAATCTGTGATGAAATCCTGCGTTACCATTGCGCTTAGTACCATCCATCAAATCGGGCCCCTGGATTTACTGGGACGAGCTGGAAGTGAGTGCCCGGAAAGCGGCTGCGCTGGGATTTTCGGGCATTGAACTGTTCACCGCTTCGGCCGATGCCGTTGCGTCCGACAGCCTGTCGGAGCTAACCCGGCAATTGGGCCTGTCCGTGGGGGCGGTGGGAACCGGGGCCGGAAAAGTGATTCATGGGCTGACCCTCACCGACCCCGACCCAGCGATTCGTGCCGGAGCCATTGCCTTTATTCAGGCCATGATTTTGTTCGGGGCATCGGTTGGCGCACCGGCCATTATCGGGTCCATGCAGGGCAATGTACCCAACGGCATTGCCAGAGAACAGGCACTGGACTGGCTGGCAGAAGGATTGACAACGCTGGGCGATTTTGCCGAAACGAACGGGGTACCGCTCATTTACGAACCCCTGAACCGGTACGAAACCAACCTGATTAACCGCCTGGACGATGGTGTCGATTTTCTGGGCTCTCTTAACACCCGGAACGTGCGCCTGCTGGCCGATTTATTCCACATGAACATAGAAGAAGCCAGTTTGCCCGACAGCCTCCGCCGGGCTGGTTCGCTGATTGGCCACGTTCATTTTGCCGACAGCAACCGGGGACCAATCGGCACGGGACACACGGCTATGGCTGAGGTAGCCCAGGCGCTTATCGACATTGATTATCGGGGCTATATCTCCGCCGAAGCCTTTCCCTGGCCCACGCCCGACGAAGCGGCCCAACAAACGATTCGCTCCTTCAACCAGTATTTTGGATAAACAACACCTGACATTTCCCTTGACTTTTTTTCCTATGAAACGCTACTGCCTGGCCCTCGACCTGAAAGATGACCCCGAACTGATTGCGGAATACGAACGCTGGCACGCACCCGGTGCGGGCTGGCCGGAGGTACGGCAAAACGACCTGAACGCCGGAATAATCGACCTTCAGATTTACCGAACCGGCCCCCGGATGTTCATGATTATGGAAACGGACGACGATTTCTCGTTCGAGAAAAAAGCCGCGCTGGATGCCACCAGCCCACACGTGCAGGAATGGGAACGGCTGATGTGGGGCTACCAGCAACCGCTCCCCAATGCCAAACCCGGCGAGAAGTGGATCCTGATGGACAAGATATTCCAGTTTGAGAAGTAATTTTTTCACAACCAGGATAATCGAGTAGCTAACCTTAGAATTAGGCTATTTTAAGGTTAACTATGTGACCTGATGGTCTTAAAAAGCCTCGAGGGGTGCTGCTAACTACTGATAGTTTGCTGAAAACAATTCTAAAAGCGAAAAGGGGTAAATAGGCGCGTCGGGGATAGTTACTTTAAAATAACGACGGCCTTTTGTGCAAGAAGAGCTGGTTTAATATGTCCTCTTCGTCCATTCCCCAAATTAGGCGTGAGCTGGATTATCGAATCCGTGTTCTTCTATTGTGCAAGGATCAAGGTAAGTCGATAAGCCAATCGCTTTCACATCGGCGTTCGCGATAGATACCAAAGCAAATTTGGTAATGTCTCGTACAGATTGTTCTGGCGTAGTCAGGCTGGCCGCATCAACCGATAATTTACCTTCGTCTTTGGGTCGAAGTTTGAAATTTCTTGATGTTGGTCTACCGTCCGGGTCAACGTATTTGTGCCAGGGAGTACGGTAAATACTTCGGTATAATTCTTCTTCGTCCGCTACGGGGCTATCATTCATTAATACTACATTATCGGTTAAGCCATTGCAAAGTGTTTCCCGTAATGATTCCGGTGTTAGTGGTCCCTGTTGTGGTGTTTCGGTCGGGACAAATACGGACAACTTGCGTCGATCTCCGGGATAAATCAGAAACTCGGCAGATTTTCTCGCCGTTACGCAGGCTAATCATAATCTCTCCGTCTGGGGCCGGGCGATGTGTGATAAATAGCCTGCCCGGATACGGTAAGCAACAGCGCAATATCAAGCGCGGATGGTACCGTTTGGTGAATAGGCGCGACGGCCCCGTCCTCATCCCAACCATCAGTTAGATGCTGGTAAGAAACGACGGCAGTTAAGTGCTGACGGTTTGACGACGGCAAGTCCCAATCAGCAACAGATCGAGTCGGGTTTATCTCCTGTGCAAAAATATCCTTTGCGAAGTCGAGGGTGTCAAACATATTCTTTCTCACTTATTTGAACTTTCCTTCCTGTAATAGCTGACTAAGTGGTTAGAAGAGAGTTTTCTATTTTTTTGAAAATTAAGACAGAAGGTAACACAGCTACTTGCGATCTTAAAGAACACGTTATCGAGTTAAAATTATGTCTACCTCGCCTGGTTTTTTCGACTTATCTCCATAGAGTTCCGTTTGCGTTTGTTTCAAAAACGGCTTGTTTTCGATCTTGATCTCATGAGTTGGAAAGTGTTTTTGTAAAATTTCTAACGTTGAGTTTAAAGTGAAATCACGCTTGTCTGTTCTGACAAAAACGGTAGAATTTGGGCCATTAACGTTGCACAATTGCCAAAAACCGAGTCAAGTAGATCATAGTAATCTCCTTTGTCATGGAACCTCCCTTTACTCTTCTCTTCTTTTAATACTGGAACAGCAGGGTCGCCTAATAACCAGAGCCTTAGCCACTGATCTGCGTGATAGTTTGTTACAGATTGATATGGAGGAGATGTAAACAAGAGCGAAAACTGAATATTATTTTCTTGTGCTCTTCTTACTACATCGTTTAGTTCAATTGAACTATCACCAAATATTACCGCACTATCTGCTACTTGTGGTGTTCCTTTAGCATATCTCCAAATAATTTTTTTTGTCAGGAAATTACATGGGTTTATGTCTGGAGGAATAGTCATTCCTTTACCCTTCCACCATTCAATTGAATAATTCATGCCCATCGATTTTGTCATACGCATCTGATTAGACAAAGCCGCTCCTACTTTACCGTGCAGATACAGCAAAATAATTGACATTAGTGTAGCATCACTCGAATCTTGTTGCCAGTTTAATTGGTCTCTGCGGCCAGCAAAAAATAAAGCACTTCGTCACAAAAGCAGATGTGATAAAACTCAGGTAAAGCCTTCACTTCATCTACGTAGTTGTATCGTTGTCCATATAAATCAAGCAGACGATCAATAACAGAGTCCTTTTCAGCAGGATAAAGCTTGACACGACCATATAACCAGCCGAC
The DNA here is from genome assembly GCA_963782245.1 of uncultured Cytophagales bacterium. Lineage (GTDB taxonomy): Bacteria > Bacteroidota > Bacteroidia > Cytophagales > Spirosomataceae > Spirosoma. Next base: position 256,949 of record CAWAJC010000014.1, on the reverse strand, counting down.
AGGATTTATTTCAATACCTAAGCTGTTCCTACCAAGCACCCCGCCGGCGTAAATACTTGAACAACGGCCCGCGAACGGATCAATTATATAGTCGCCCGGCTTCGAGAAACGATTGACAACATCGAAAGCAAACTCAAGAGGGAACATGGCGTAATATGGCCCGTAACGCGCCCAGCGCGCTTCCGCAGTGCTATAACCCTTCGTAATCGTTTGGATGCTATTCATTCTACCATTGGTTTTTGACGGATTTCTCTGGCTATATCTTCAAAAATTCGTTTACCTAAATTGAGGGGAATAGCCGCTTCTGCATGAGCAGAAATCAAAGGTGAAACCGAATTAGGATACCGGTTAGAAACAAATGTATCAAGTAAAGCCATCACATCAGCCAAACGAGGAAACTGGGCCGGTTTCGCAGTGCCTAAATCTTTGTCTTTATCAGTCAGTGAAACTACAACTGGAACAAGATTATAACCATTCACAGTCTTGTAGAACAACTTTCTACCAAAATAAGTATCAAGTCCGTAAGGCTTATTGCTTGTTGAAAACACTATATTTTTTTTGATGTAATCGTCATCCAATAAGAAGGCACTTTGATTAGGGAAACGGCCTGAGAGAACCATGAATCGTAGTGTCAATCTCTTGAAAATGATTGACGAACGTTCCTGACTTCTCAATGCCTATCAGCAGAATATCCTGACCATTGATGGCTTTTTGTAGCGTATTAATACGTCGAATTTCAGTCTCTATTGATTTGGTTAGCCAAGAAGACGTACTAAAAACGGCCAGAGGGCCGTCCATAATTATCGCGACCCGTCTGAACGTAGGAAGCCACTTCTTTATCTCGAAAGCACGGAGCACATGCACTAGAAATATTTTTTCAAGTGTAGACATGATTTGTCCATATAACTCCCCGTTTGAGCCACCTGGATTCATTAATTCGTGCAACCGCATGGCATCCGTCGAATATAGAGGCTGACCTGTATAAGGACAATCGAACTGCCCATAACCGTAAGTCATTTCCTTGTCAATATCTTCAATTGGGCTACGAGGAAGTGAATTGTTAGGAGCAGACAATTTTATTTTCAACAATGCTTCGTACGTGTCAAGCAAAGTTTCGCCCTCGGAAAAGATGGCCGTATTTATCAGTTCCTCAAACAACGCCTTACGCATGGATGCTTTAGGCGTTGGGTCATCGTCTAAAACGACGTTACAACCAGGAATGACTGTCTCTATTGATGAAGGCTTCTCTGTTTCTCTGAACTTTTTTGGGTCTATAATGTCAGCTTGGGCGGCTTCCTTGACCAGTTTCATATCTATCAAGACAGAAGCGATGGTTATATATCCCAATTCGGCACCGGGAAAGCCATTTTCAGCTTTTACGCATAAATAACTTCCGTCAAAAGCTAGAATTAGATCAGGAGTTATATCCGTTTCAGTAAGGTCAGATTTGGAAACAAGCTGATTCAGTAAGTCGTCGGTATCTTTCTCTGATTGGCTTCGGACCCTAAATCGTTGTTGAAGTTTTTCTACCTTCTCGCTTTCCAGTACACGGCGCATTGGCTCATAGCTGGCAAACTCGCTTTCAAAGGGCATGGTTGTATTTGTCTAAATCTCGAACTTGTCGACTTGAATCGGTATAACGAACAAGTTACTGAGTGTTTTAACCCGAAGAAAACCTTTATCCTGCGCCCGACGTATCGACGGCTCAAAATCGACAAAATCGTAGTATTTACAGAGTTCTTTCGTCTCGTCGGTATTGTTCAAGTGACTGATAAACCAGTTTGCCGTATTTTTTAGAATGTTTCGCTGAATGCTACTTACTTCCTGCGTTGCGTAAACCATTCCGATCCTGTATTTGGAGCCTTCTTTAGCTGTCCTGACCCAGATATCATTTAAATCAAGTCACTACCAGCAGGCAGGAGGTTATGTGCTTCCTCTAAATAAACTAACGTTTCGGGCGGTATTCTACCCTTAAACACTCTTTGGTTTTCTGTAAATATGTTAGTCATTATCCTTGCAGCAGATGATTTATTTAGTATAGGATCTCCGCTTGACTGATCTATGATAACCAATTTCCCTTTTTTCAGATCAGTATAGATTGCATTAGCATAATCGAACTCGAAATAGTGTGTTGTTCGACTGCGCCAATCTTTCGGGTACCATTGGCGTACTGGAAGAGGGCAATTATCTTTTTAAATCTTCGTCAGCCCAAGGGTCTCCAGAACCATTAGGACGTGTAACATAACCAGTTTCAAACTTACGATAATCGCTTTTTGGGTCACTCATGAACGTATTTAATGAGTGAAAAGCTTCCGCCATCTGACCCCAATATGGATTTGGATTGGAAAGTATGTTAGCCGCTACTGTGTATTCAACTATTATTACTGTTGGCTTTCTAGTCTAAGTGACTTATGAGATTCTGGTAACAAATTCCTTGTGATGGTGGATGTCTGCAGGAGGTGTAAGCCTGCTTTTTTAACAATGATCTATATGCTAAAACACGCCGGTTAAATCGGGTTAACGCACTTCGGTCATTAGGGCAGGGGTTTCGAAAGATAACTGCATAAATTTTTCATATATGTACTTGTATCATCCGCCATTAAAATGTCGATTATTTCCTTACCAGCCTGAAGCTTGCGTTTCGTGAAAATTTAGTAGCATTCGTTTTCGATTAGGATCATTATCGTGTTTACTCCATAAGTAACAACTTCGTCAACCTGATTCAAGCCTGGGATAGTTTGCCATATATTCTTTAAGGCGTTGTCATTATCCTGAACATTTTCGTTGGCATACTCGCCATTTGGGTCGAAAATAATTTGACCAATTCGCAACGGTTTATCATCACCATTTTTTGGATTACGAAGTTCAAAAACGGATTTTGCAATGATTTTAGTAGTGTTAGATTTACCCGTCCGGTCATACCAAACAGGGCAGTTTTTTGGGACAGCAGATCAGCGGGGTATATGTGCACAGGTACATCATCCACAGCTTGATACTTCCGGTTGGTGGATGCATAGCGTACATAACCCAATTTCACTTTAGCACTGCTACCGTACTTCTGTATATGTTCTTCTAAGTTTTTGGGGTCAATGTGATTGACAATTGCTTCTAACGCTTTTGCATTTGGCTTGTATACTTTTAACCCCCGGTTCGGATAATAATTGGAAATGTCGCTGCCGAACTTTACACGTAGCGGACTTTCAACATTATCGGGGTCGTCTTCCAGATAGAACGTACCAATAATCCGGCACTCGACCCCAGCATAGCCAAGCAAGTTGCGCGTTCGCGGGTCCATCGTTCCGTCACTATCCCAATTTTTTCCAACTTCGCCACTTACCCGTTGGGCAGTCTCCACTCTGATGCGTTCAGCTTCCCGGTCTTGGGGTAATGCGGCTGCGTCCATAACCCGCAACAAAACAAGCGAACTATCTTCGCTTTTAAATCCAGTTCTTCATCCCCCGTCACACGAGATGCAATCAAAAAACTCAAGCTTGGAATGCCACCTACCTGTTGTCGGTAGAAATCATGAATCATTACCCGCGCTGATTCATAGTTGATTGAGTATACATCGCCGACATACTGATTAGGCTGAACCAGATTAGTAAACCAAGCTTTACACTGATCAGCGTGTTGATTATTTTGACTTTTTTCAATAATTTTTTGTATTCCATCCATAATAAAACTGTTATTTCAAAGTGAAAATTGAAGTAAGTGCAGAATTTGCATTAAATGGTTTGGAGTCAAATATAATATAGCAAACATAGATTCTAAAGAACGTGATCTTCTTCTATTTACCTATCCTTTCATATTCTTTAAAGGGAGAAGTAGTTTGGTTATTACTCACCAAATCACGTTTAAACCTTTGTCAGTATAATGGGAAAAGAACGTATCCGGCGATACAACTGGCAGATTCATAACCAACCTATGAGCAATAATTATCCTATCGAACAGGTCTTTATGTAGTTCTTGCTTAACTCCTTGTGTAACTATACCATTTATAGTTCGTTGCCAGGGTCTGCTGATAATTTGGTAGTCGAAGGTCGACAAGTAATTGAGTGCTGCCCACTGGGTATCCAGCAATACGAGGCCCAATGTTTGGAGTGCTTTTTGATAAAAGCTATCAAAATCAGCATCCAGAATTATTAATCCTTCGCGAACGTGGTTAGCCAGTTCCCACAGACTGGAAATACTGACATACACAGTATCAGCCTGTTCAATTCGCTTAATGGCTGTATGTGATAATTGTTTCTGGTTGCGGGTTAAATAGTCCAGTACGATGGTATTGATGATTATTTCGTCCATCAAAAGCTAAAATTACCCTCGCCCGTCTGAATATCCTTCTCCCAGATATTCTCAGGTCCTTTGCCAAAAAACGGTTTTAAAGTCGAGTTGTCTAAATTCCGCTTCTTCTTCGGCTTAGCATCCTTCTCCTGTTCTCGTGTAGGAATAGCTTTTGTCGATTTCATCCAATAATTAATTTGTGGTAGTTCAAATTTACGAAAGCTTATTCACGCAAACATATCCGCCACCACAAACTCAAATTCCGGCACCACGGGAGCCGCCGAAATCAAGTCCTGCCCTTTGTAGGTTTTCGATTCGTCGGGGGAGGTGTAAGCGAAAATCTTCTGCCGTTTGGCAAACTCCGTTGGGGGGGCAATGTACCAGACCAACTGCGCTCCACCGTCAAAGTAATCCTGTAGCTTGTCCAGAACATCATCGTATGATTCGGAATCGGACAGTATTTCTATAGCAAACAGTGTATTGACCCGCTCACCCCGGCGTATAGCCTGATTTTGATCTGCCGTGATATAGGTCATATCGGGAACGCGTTTTCGGCTACCATCGACGTAAGAATCACCTTCCGGCATTAGTGTGTGGCCTAACTGAAAAACCGTAGTTCTAACGAATTGTCGAATCAGGAAATCGGCAATAAAAAACTCGTTTTGCTTCATGGCAGGTTTAGGAATGATACGTCCCCGCACGAATTCGTAGCTACCCTCATGCGGGTGCTGTTGCTCCCACTGCTCAAACGCATCGACCGTTTGCAGGTTAGTCGGTAAGGTGGGATTGGCCGGACTGGAAATCATAGTCGTGAAGGTTATTGTCGGATACGAATCTACGAAAAACAAGGCAGTACATTACCTTCGGGTGTACCAGATTCAACATGGCTGTATGTACAGCAGGGCATTTGAATAAAAAGGTGCCAGCCCACAAAACAGGTAATTTCCTGACCTGTTACCGATCCCGAACAAACGCTTTACAAGGCCCGGACAAGGGCGTTTCGGTTACGAACAACCGATGAAAGCTGGCGACACATTCAGGTACAACCCCGGAAAAGGAATACTACTGCACAACCTGTTGCAACACTCTATTGATGGAATAAACGACGCCGTTGGTTGTCCGGATGTCGGACTGGATTACCTCGCCTACCCCACCCCGGCCATCTTCAATGGTGATGGTGTTACCCTGCTTGTGGATCAATAGAATCTGGCCGGTCAGGTTGGTGAGGGTCTGACCATCCCGCAACTGGTCGGAAGTTATCCGGCCTTTGACGACGTGGTACGCCAGTATTTTGATCAGCTTCTGCTTACTCGATGGCAACAACAGATCGCGCCGGTCGGCTTCGGGTAGCTCCGAAAAAGCGGCATCAGTCGGGGCGAAGACGGTGTACGGCGCTTTGGTGGATGCCTTTTTGAGCAATCCTGATGCTTTCAGGTATTGAAACAACATTTTGTGATCGGGAGCACTGGCCGCACTGATAGCCAGGTTTGTGTTGGTCTTGACACCCGTTGCTGTTAAGCCGGTTGTTGTTTGCGCGAGTGTCTTACTGGAGAATGACATCAGTATGATACTGATTGACAGGGAGATACATACAACTAATTTGTTCATAACTATTGAGAAAATACACGGTAAACCGGTTGTGGGTTACTACTAAATTAACGACCATACTAGTCAATTGTTCAATTGTGCCTCTCTACGAACATCCACTCACTGCTTTAAAAAATTACCCGGCGTGACTATCCGCTGCCGGGTAGCAGGCAAACACCCACCAACCCGTCAGTACGCAGGAATGGCCCGTTGCGGGATTCGTTTTACCCTTCTTCTATTTCCTGTTCATTATTTCGTGCCCTTTCGTCAACTTTACCGGAAACACGACAATCAAGCCGATGGAAAATAACGAGAAACAAACAACCTCCGAACAGGCCCGGGCCGCCAAACAAACGATGGCCGACAAAATAGAATCCTTCCGCACCACAGCCGGTGAGCATCTGGATGTAGTGGCTACGCAACTCGATGAAATGCGGGACAAATTGGTGGCACAGGCGCAGGAATTCGGGAAGGACGTCGACATTGATGGGCTGAAAGCCAAAGCAACGGACCATTTCGAAGCCGTGAAAGCATCTACAGCCGAGAATCTGGCCAGCCTGCAGGTCGAAGCAGAAAAGATTGTGGCGTCGGCCTCAGCGAAGGCCGACGAACTATCAGAGGTAGCTGAGGATAAGTTTGAGGAAATGAAAGCCGAAGCCGCCGTACACCTGGAAGCTGCTCAACTTAAACTGGATGAACTCAAAGCCGAAGCCGCTCTCCAGATAGAAGCGGCCAAAGAAAAAGCGAAAGGGGTATGGAATCAGTTATTCGGCGAATAAACTCATTACCAGGTCACTCCCCTGCGTCAAAATTCTTCCACAAGTCTGACGCAGGAGAGTGTTTTATTACTGGCAGCGATAAACGGATAGGTACCGAAAAAACAGCGATCCGGATTGCTGGTGCACCGAACGGTTACCCCACAAGCCAGCCGCGTACGCCCGCTGATTTCAAATCCAAATCACTACCTTTACGCTTCGTTACCCCCTTCTTCTATCGTGGATTCTATTCGTGTATTTGCTCCGGCAACCGTGGCTAACGTAGCCTGCGGATTTGATATTTTTGGTTTTGCCGTTGATAATCCCGGCGATCAACTTACGCTTACCTTTACCGATGAACCGGGCGTACGGATAAAAGACATTACGGGAGACGGGGGACGCTTATCCCGCGAGGCCAGCAAAAACACCGCTGGTATTGCCGTTCAGTCTTTTCTTAAATTCATTAGTCGGCAGGACGTAGGACTCGACATTGTTCTGCACAAAAAAATGCCCCTGGGCAGTGGGCTGGGTTCCAGTGCCGCCAGTGCCGTGGCGGGTGTTTTTGCCGCTAATGAACTCCTGGGTCGGCCGTTACCCGCCATCAAACTGTTACCCTTCGCCATGGAAGGCGAACGGTTTGCCAGCGGATCGGCCCATGCCGACAACGTAGGGCCGTCGTTGCTGGGTGGTTTCGTCGTTATCCGCAGCTACCACCCGCTGGATGTTATTCGTATCGATACCAAAGCCCGGTTGTTCTGCACCCTTGTTCATCCCGATATCGAGGTGAATACGAAAGATGCCCGGTTTATCCTCAAAAATGAAGTCTCGCTAAAAAACACCATTACCCAGATGGGAAACGTAGCGGGTCTGATTGCCGGCCTGATGACCCCCGACTATGAACTTATCAGCCGCTCGCTTGTGGATGTGATTATTGAGCCCGTCCGGGCTATTCTGATCCCGGAGTTCAACGAAGCAAAAAAGGCCGCCCGGGATGCGGGTGCACTGGGTTGCAGCATATCGGGTTCCGGCCCCTCCATGTTTGCCTGGAGCCGGGATCTGCAAACGGCCGAAAAAGTAGGCGAGGCCATGCAGCAGGCCTTTTTATCGGTTGGCATCACCAGCGAAACCTACGTGTCTCAGATTAATCAGCAAGGGCCACGGGTGCTGACCGACGCGGAATGAATCTACCACCCTGCTCAACCTACAGCGACTCCCAGTTTAATTGCCAGTTTTCAAGACGGACGGGTAGGGTTACGCCCGGTTGCTTTGGTTGTTCGGTAGCAACCATTTTGAGGGAGAACACTTCCCGCGTCTGTGCCGTGGTGAGGTGATCGGTACGCAGGTAAACCCGCCCCGAACGGCCATCAATAACATCGATATACGCGTGAATCATATCACCAACGGCAAAGGATCGTCCGTTTAGCGTTACGGGCTGGATTACCTGAAACAGGCACAGTTTGCCTTCTGTGAGCGGTCCCTCACTCATGCTACGGGTTCTAAGCGTGGCAGTCGGTGCCTTGGTTTTCTGCGTTGGCATAGCAGAAGCCACCTGTGCTTTTTTCCGGCCGGTGTCCAGGGTCTGAGAAATGATTTCGGTCGTACTCTCTTCCGTTAACAGCACAACCGTGGTAGTAGAATCGGCAGTAAACGGGATATCAGCGGCAACGGGTCGTTTCACCAACGCCTGCTCAGCCGTTGTTTCATCCATATCGAACGAGGCCAGTATAGCCGCCCTTTCGGCGGTTTCTACCGGTTCGGCCCCATCGGTCAGGGCCTCGATATCGGCACTGCTTAGCTGATCGCTGTAGGAAGCCGGGTGGGTGAGCAGCTCCTTGATCACTACCGCCTGAAACAGGTAGGCTTTTGTTTCGGATGCCCGGTAGGGCAAGGCCATCGGATGCATGTCGGGATGTTGCCGAACAAGCTGCTGGATGTAATTTGGCCCGGCATTATAAGCTGTTGCCACCAGCATCCAGGAGCCTAACAGATCATGTAATTCTACGATGTACCGACAGGCCGCGTGGGTTGCCTTAAGCAGGTTAAAGCGTTCGTCGTTCCGGTGCGACACGGTCAATCCCAGCGTCTGGGCCGTTCCGGGCATCAGTTGCCAGAATCCGGCGGCTCCCTTCCGGGAAACGGCGCGGTTGGTAACTGCACTTTCGAGGAGCGGCAGAAACTTGAAGTCGGAAGGAATCTGATACTGCTCGAGGATGGGTTCTATCAGGGGGAAGACCACCGAGGCCCGGCGTTTCAGCAGTGCCAGATCGGCCGCCAGTGCTGCCTGATGGGTAAGTGTCCGGGTCCAGCGGTCAACAATGGCCGGATGGTTGATGGGTACGTTTTCACCGCAGAAATGAATATTCGCATCATCCGTACGGGCTGGCGTCAGCTTGTTTGTGAGCAGCTTGCCGGTAGTTGCTAGGTGCAGTGAAAGAAGTGGGCCGGGCTGGGCTGTACCTTTCAGCGAAGGGGTAAGGGTGGCAAATCCGAATCCAACTGCCACGATCAGGGATAGTTTCGTCACAAACAAAAAGGAGTTACGGTAGATACACTATTACGCCATCTGGTCAGAATGGCAATCACTATTCAGCGGCCTGGCACAGTTACGCTTTTTTTAAATTCACCAATTCAGCAGCCGCCTTATAAACTTTTTTGCCGAATTATGCTTCTTTTAAGTTTACCAGACCACCTATTTGGTGTCTGGTGAACGGGTCAGTTTCCGGAGCCGGGAGCATGTTTGCCATTCATTCATGAACAATTGATTCATTGTCCCGATGGGGCTTTTACAGAACATTCCGGTACAAATGCCCCTAAAAGTACAACGTTTAATTTGAATATCAATGACTTAACGATTAGTTGTGTCGGTCGCTCTACCGTTACCGGTCATACCTGCCTGCTGGTTTACTACTTATACGATCTGTTTACGCAACCCCGGTCGGGTCGCTCAACGGGTAGTGGGTGAAATTGTGCGGTAATTGGGTAGGCTGCGGATGTCGGCTATCGGGCAGATAACACCGATTCTAAACAAAGTGGTTTACCAGGTACCACTGGCTAAAGAATTTGACGCTTACGCTGGGTAGCGAGGTAGATTCGGGTGTCAATAGGATCACCCTAAACATCTTCTTCTGTGAAACGTCGAAAATTCATCTTAACCACGCTGACGGCTGCACCATTAGCAACTACTGGGCATCAACAGCCTAAACCCGCCGGAAAAAGATTTAAGACAACGCCCGGTGAAGGCCGGTATCACGGGCATATCCAGCTGAAAGGTGTTAACGCCAATATCCTGGATGTGAAAGTATCGGGAAAAGATACCAACGGGCACATGGCCATATTTGAGCAAACCAGCTTATCACCCAAACGAGGCACCCCGTTGCACATTCACCCCAATCAGGATGAGGTGTTTCAGGTACTGGAGGGCAACTATGCTTTTCAGGTTGGCCCGGATACTTACTCGCTCGCAGCGGGCGAATACATCTTCATGCCCCGCAATGTACCGCACGCCTGGAGTCAGCTGAGCGAGCGGGGTAAAATGACCGTCATTTTCCAGCCCGCGGGTAAAATGGAGGAGTTTTTTGTCGCGATGGCTTCCCTGACGCACGAACCCGATCAGGCAGAGATAGCCCGTATTTTTGTCGCCAATGATATGCGGGTCGTGGGCCCACCCCTCAAAGTAGACTGAGTGGTTCCCTTCAAACGCCCACAGGCAAGTAATCCAATAAGCTACAGCCGGGCTGGATTTAAGCCGGCTCGTTTGGTTTTTTACCGAATTGAACGGTTCTTGTGGGAAGTATTGCTAAACCACTTGACAAACTAACTTCCTGTAAGGCTACTCCTCTATGGCAGAAGATTCTGTTCCGTCCGTGTCCGTGACCACGGAATCCACCGAGTTTCACCGCTCGCTTAGTCTGATTGACTCTACGCTTATCGTTTCCGGCTCCATGATTGGCTCCGGTGTATTCATCGTCACCGCCGATATGGCCCGTAACCTGGGTGCTTCGGGCTGGTTACTGATGCTATGGGTGCTGACGGGTATATTAACAGTTGCCGCTGCGTTGAGTTATGGCGAACTGGCGGGCATGATGCCCAAGGCAGGAGGGCAGTACATTTACCTGCAACGGGCGTTTGGGCCGGTAACCGGCTTCGTATATGGATGGACCGTTTTCATGGTTATCCAGACAGGCACCATTGCCGCCGTTGCCGTTGCCTTCACCAAGTTTACCGCCGTATTTATCCCAGCGCTGAACCCGGCCAACGTGTTGATAGCCGTTGGACCGGTCAATCTTTCGGCGGGGTCCCTATTCGCCATTTCCAGTTTGGTCCTGCTCACCTGGCTCAACAGCCGGGGCATTGAGAGTGGGAAGCTGATTCAGAACGTATTCACCTCGGCCAAATTAATTGCGTTGCTCGGGCTGATTGTTATTGGTATCACCCTGGGCGTGAGCAGTGGTATGTTGTCCGCCAACCTGACCGATGCCTGGGCGGCCAGCACCACCTCGGCAACGGGCGAGATTGTTCCCATTGCAGGTATCGCGCTGATGCTGGCCTTTGGCACCTCTATGGTGGGGTCGCTGTTCTCGGCCGATGCCTGGAATAACGTAACCTTCATTGCGGGCGAGATTAAAAACCCCCGCCGGAACATTCCACTGGCCCTGTTTTTTGGTACGCTCATCGTAACAACCATCTATTTTCTGGCCAACATCTCTTACCTCTCTCTCCTGCCCCTAAAAGGCCTGCCAACGGCTACCGACATCATTGGCCGGGGTATCCAGTTTGCCGAAGCCGACCGGGTAGCTACGGCTGCCGTGTCTACTATTTTTGGGAACGTCGCGGTATCCATCATGGCCGTCCTAATTATGGTTTCGACCTTTGGTTGCAACAACGGGCTGATTCTGGCGGGGGCGCGGCTGTATTACGCCATGGCGAAAGATGGACTTTTTCTGAAACAGGCGTCGCAGCTGAACCAGAATGGCGTTCCGGGCCGGGCGTTATGGCTACAGTGCCTCTGGGCTTCCCTACTCTGCCTGTCGGGCCGCTACGGCGACCTGCTGGACTACTGTACCTTTGCTTCGCTGGTTTTTTACATCGTCACCATTGCGGGACTATTCCGGCTCCGGCGCATCGAACCGGACACCGAGCGGCCTTACCGGGCGTTTGGCTACCCGGTGGTTCCAGCCCTATACATCGTAGCGGGCCTAACCATCTGCGCCATTCTGCTTTATACCAAGACGTTCAATACCGGCATGGGCCTGCTCATTGCCGGGCTGGGCATTCCGGTTTATTACATAACGAAACGGAGTCAGGCGTAGAGCGAACCCCGTTCACAGCGCTCGTTTTTCTACTGTCCCGTACCGGCGAGTCTGACAAAACAGCCTTATGTCCTTCTTCCGAAGCCTTCTTTTTTACGTTTCGCTGGTAATCGGCACCCTGCTGATACTTATTTCACTGGGTTCATTGATTTCCAATACCACCATCTGGTTCCTGCAAATCCTTAACTTTCCCAGGTTGGGGGTATTGCTGGGCTTAGTGGCGGGGCTTATCCTTTTTTTGATCGGCCGGCAAAAGTGGGGAGTCGTCAACCTGCTTTTTCTGGCGGGTACGCTGGTGTCAATAGGGATACAGGCCTACACTCTTTTCCCCTATACCCCGCTAGGTTCGCGCCCCGTCAAGTCGGCGGATCCGGTGTCTGTCAACAAGCAGACGGTTTTTAGTATCATGCTGGCTAATGTACTGATAACGAATACCCACGCTGATGAACTGCTGAAAATCGTGGCAGAGAAAGACCCGACCTTCCTGCTCACTATGGAGATAAACAAACGCTGGCTGGATCAGCTCAGCGTGTTGACCAAACAGTATCCGTACCGGATGATCTTCCCCAGCGACAACGCCTATGGAATGGCGCTCTACTCAAAGCTTCCTTTCCACAACCAGCAGATCCTGTTTCTCAATTTCGACCGGGTGCCTACGTTTAAAGCCACCTTTACGCTGCCCGGTGGACATTCTTTTCAACTGGTTACCATTCATCCCGTAGCGCCGGCACCCAGCAAGTATCCTGATATTACCGACAGCCAAAAAGAGGTCGCTTTGCTGAAGGCTGGCCGGATGGTGGGCAAACGGTCATTGCCAACGGTGGTGGCCGGTGATTTCAACGATGTGGGCTGGTCCTACAACACCCACCAGTTTATGACACTCAGCGGCCTGAATGATGTGCGATACGGCCGGGGTCTGTACAGCACCTTCAGTGCTCACTCCATGTTTATGCGGTGGCCGCTGGATTACGTGTTCGTTTCCAGCGAGTTCCGGGTACTGGCGGTAGAACGTCTGCCAACGTTCGGTTCCGACCACTTTCCATTTTACGTACAACTGGCTCTGCAACCCTAAACGCGGCATTTCTTGAGCGCCCGGTGTAGCCAATCCTACGACCATTTTACCCATCCTGATCGGCGCGCTTGAAGGGGTACCGCACCGGATGCCCCCTCAAACACACCGGTTAGTTAAAACCGGAACAAGGCCGTTGCCATAACGTCCTGCTGGTTAGGAAGCAGATTTATTTCGTCCAGTATGTACACTTCTCCACCGTTACGGAGCGTGTTTAGCGCCAGGTTATCGACCAGTGGCTCATCGCCATCCTGTTTTTCGTCGTGGATGGACGTGCGCAGGGTATCCTCTGCCAGACTCCCCCATACACTGGCTCCCTTTTTCAGGAAAAGCGTCTCTATCTGTCCTTTCACCGAAGCTTTCAGCAACTGCTTCATATCACTCGATACCAGATCGCCCCCGCTGCTGTTCTGGTACTGCTCAACACGTCGCTGTTTTTCCTGTTCCATGGAATTGCCCAGCAACTCCTGCGCCATCTGGTGTATTTCATGAGACTGCGTATGATCGAAATTCCCCGTCAGGCTCTTTTCGTGCAGGTGTGGGTACGTGTTGATTTCCCGGTAGATAGGCTGAAAATACGCTACCGAAGCCAACACGAGGGGTAAGTTCTGCGTACCGATTATCCCAACGATAGCGGCATCAATGAGTCGGAAATAATCGGCCAGCAGGTGATCCTTCTCTTTGTTGTCGGCGTCCTGATTGCTGGTATACATAGCCGTAGCTCCGCCCGTACCTCTGGTTCGCCCCTGCAGCTGTTCTTCAAACTCGTAATATTTCGTTACAGCGTCCAGCCCCGATGGCATGGCGTCGGCCGTGTTAACTTCGGTAATGGTGAACGCATCGGCTTTGTATAGTTTGATTCCGTTCTTACCAATTTGCAACAGATAATACGCGGGAGAACGCTGAGCGAAAGGCAACAGTGGGCTAATATGAAACCGGCTGTCGACCTGACTGCTGCTTTCCAGCGGCAGCGGGCTGTGAAAATAAGCAAAGTAATCGGGGCTCCTGAACACCGCCAGACCCTGTTGCTGATGCCGCCAGAACTGACCATCCTCCAGCAATGCTTCCAGCGGCTGCATCAGGTCATTCACCTCGTTACTGCGTAGCGACTGGCTTTCGAGTGTTTGCCGGATACGCTGAACGTGGTTCTTGAAAGCAATATGATCCTGCCCTTCGTTTACTTCTTTTCCGCGCTGGTGCGTAGGAAGAAATAGCGAGATGGATTGTTCGTGAGTGCGATTGGCCAGGTCGAGTAGGGTAGTCTTGTCAACGTTTTCCAGTAAGGTATCGGCCATCTGTTGTTCTGTCATAGCGTTAAATTGTATAGTTAGTGTATAATCTATTAACTATCAAAGGGGCTTATCGTTCTAAAGAATCTTAGTTTCTGCTTCTCTTTCCGGCCAGTTAACGAAAATGGTGGCCTACCCATCTTGGATAAGCCACCAGCGTTATTAACTGTCAGCAAATTAGTATTTGTCAGCCCGGTAGCCGTATTTTTCAAAAACCAGGTTGACGGCCTGCTTGATTTTATTCTGGTTGCGGTCAAACCCATTACTGCTGGTAATACCCGATGCCAGACCACGCCACACGGCCTGTCCCGTTTTCACGTCAATCAGGTTAACAATGATGGAGCCGGCTTTTACCTCGAACGTCTTTTGGTCTTCCTGCTCGCGCAGTTCTTTACCAAAATAGGTGGTACCGTAACCCGTGTAGCCTTTGATGGTGGTTGGCTTATCGAACACCCGGAAGTTTACGATCAGGTCCGGCGACTGACGCTGGAGTTTGTAGCCCCGGCCTTCCAGTTCGGATTTAACGGCATTCCGAACCCGGTCTTTCAATGCCAGATCATTGAGAAAATAAAAGCCGGGATCAAGTTTGCTATCCACCTGCGAGGCCCAGGCGTACGTTTTATATTTGCTGAAATCGACGTTCAGTTTCTTATCAGCATCTACGGTTACGTTTTGTGCCTGGGTCAGGCTGGCCGTCAGCATCAGCACTGCGGCAAAGAATAGAGTTTTCATAGTTGTTGAGTTATAGTTTGTACTTATTACATCCGCAAGATCCCATCTTAATCTTAGAGCTGACTTAAATGAATCTTAGAAAATCCTTAGAACCCTGAGGAGGAGCCGTAAACGGATCAGGAATCAGGAACCGGTGTCCGTTTCTAACTGGTCTTTTACGTACAGTTCCTGCACAATAACCAGCAGTACGGCAATGAGGGGCGAAGCAAACAGTACGCCGGCCAGCCCCACCAGAACACCCAGAAGTACCTGACCGAATAACAGCAGCGCGGGTGGCAGGGACACAAATTTTTTATCGAGCAGGGGCGTCAGCACGTAGCCTTCCAGCGATTGCACACCCATGTACAGGATGAACACGTAGAGCACCTGCGAGGTGCCGCCCGGTAAGGCTACCAGCATGGCCGGGGCCAGGGCAATGTAGGGTCCTAGATTAGGAATAAAGTTAAGTATGCCCGCAATGATACCCAGTACGATGGCAAACGGAACGCCCAGAACAGCCAGTCCAATGCTCGTTACGATGCCCACGACAGTCATGGTGATGGACCGGCTGATAAACCAGTTTTTCAGCGTGTCGTAACACTGGTCCATTACGTCCAGCAGGCGGTTCCGGTACGACGGCTTAAACAGTTTCACAAAGCCTTTCCGGTAGCTGCCAGGGCTGGACGCGAGGTAGATGCCCGTAATCAATACGATCAGGATATTGACCAACCCACCCAGGGTACTGGAAAAAATGCCCGTCATCTGCGACAGTACGCCGTTGTCCATTTTGCCCGACGATAGCAACTGACCGGGGTTATTGGGAATACCCGCCAGCAGGCGTTTGCCCCACCCCGACTGCGCCAGGGTGGCTTTTAACTGCCTGAACGCCTTTGGCAGGGAGTCGGCCAGTTCGTCGGCCTGCTGGCTTACCACGGGAGCCAGTAACCAAACCGTACCGCCAATGAGCACAACCAGCAGTACGAGTACCAGCGCGACAGAAATGCCGTAGGAAAGGGTCGTTTTGTCGCTTAAAAAGTGACTCAATGCGCTGATAACCACCGCAACGATGATTCCCCCAAAAACCAGAAAGAAGAAGTTAACCGCGTAACCAACCAGCAGGAACAGGGCAAGAATGCAGCAGACTGACAAAAGCCGCTGTGGCTGCCCGACGGGCGAAGGAAGGGAGAGTATGTTCCATGCATGAATGTATTTACTTATATGGTGCAGAGTTACTGTCAGACGGGAGTTTTGCACGTTCTGAAGGCTGAACGCCTGGTCGAGGTTATCGCCCTGGGTTACGGTAAATGATCCATCTGTTTCCAGCACAACGGCCGTTGTCTTGCCGGGATGCGCCACACCGGAACCCCGCATGGCAGACAGTACTTCGTTTTCCGTAACCCGCTCCCGGTTCAAGGCCTGGTGCAGGTATGTCTCCCTGGTAGAACAGCAGGGTCGGCTCGCTTTTGACCGCGTTCCGGAACCAGGGCCACCGGATAGACAGCCACGCTACACTGAACTGAAGCATAATAAGCAACCCCAGCGCCGTCAGCCCGTCGGCCAGTCCTGTTTGTTGCGACACGATGATGGTTGATAGCGTGGAACCAAGCGATACCGTTATCACCAGGTCGAAGGCATTCATTTTGGATAGGGTCCGTTTTCCCGAAATGCGCAGGAAAGCCAGCAACCCGGCGTAAGCCAGTATGCCGACGAACAATGACCCGCCCAATGCTCCCCAGCCTTTAAAAATCCAATCGTGATAGTGTGTTTAATATATCATCTCATCAATTTGTCCGTTTATGCCCGTAATCTGTTGTTTTTTTGCGGGAGGACGCGACAGCACCGCCGGCCCGTGAGGTTGCTGTTCCATCAGAATAACCGTGTGCGGAAACGGCATGTCGATACTGGCTTTGTCCAGCGCCAGCTTAATTCCCGTTACCACCTGATCACTGACTTTCAGCACGTTGGCCTGGTGCGATTCCGTCCAGAAGAAAACCGTCAGGTTAACCGACGAACCTGCCAGTTCCGTTACGTATACCCAGGGGGCCGGGTCTGTCAACACGCCTTCTATTCCATCCAGCACCCCATGAATTACCTGCCGGGCCTCTTCAATGGAGTCAGGATAGCCAATGCCCACCACAAATTTTACCCGGCGTTTGTTGTAAGCCGTTCTAACCAGCATGGCACTGGTATAAACGTCGCCGTTGGGCAAAATCGCCCGCTCGCCGTCGTAGGTTTTCAGGCGGGTGGAGCGCATGTTGATTTCCTCTACCGTGCCTTCAAATTCTTTTACCCGAATCTGGTCGCCCACCTTAAAGGGCTGCCGCCACAGGATGAGCAACCCGGCAAAATAGTTCTGGAGAATATCCTTGAAGGCAAATCCAATGGCAACGGTCGATATGCCCAGACCCGCAATGATATCGCCGGGTTTGAACGAAGGAATAATAATAACGCAAGCCGTCAGGAAGCCAAATACGCTGATTAGCGCCCCCACAATACGGCTAACCAGGCTGGCCAGCATGTCGTTGATGGACGAAGAACGCTGGGCCACGTTGTTAATACCCTTTTTTACCAGTTTGCTCACCAGCCAGAAGAACAAAAAAACAAAGACCCCTACTATGAGATAGGGCAATCGCTCGGCAGTCCCTTTCAGGAAATCGCGGATGGTACCCCAAAACAGTGTGATACCGTCATTGATGGTAAATGGAGGTTGGTCAACCCGGTCGGGCTGCAAAAAAGACCACAGTAAAAGCATGTTATCTATAGAACATTGGTTGATAAATCCTGATCTGTACCGGCGGATTATGTACAAACACAACCCACATCCGCCACGGTTTGTTAGCTGGGGGCAATCGTGAGCGCGCAACTGGTAAACCTGCGAGCTACCTGAGAATCACTCTCCGGCCTCTCTTACCCCGGCTTTTCAGTTTCCTGCATCGCGCCAACCGGCAATACCCCTGCCGGTTAGTGAAGGCATTATTCAACCGGTTCGTGTACCGGATGCCAGACAGCGGGCGGTTGGAGCTACGGGCAGGCAAAAAGCTCGGGTGACGTACTGAGACTCCTTCGTCTTTATTCGTTCTTCAGCGTATCGGGCAGCATGGGAGCTGGGTTATAGAACATTACCAGGGTGCCAAGCCGCTGGTTGGGGGCCGTGATGGGGGCCGATACTTCGTAGGGCATTTTATCGCCGAAGTAGACCTCTTCGCGCTGAAGCAGGTAACCCGGAAAACGGTCGGTGAAGGCGATACCCTGGTTCTTTTTGTTGGTGGAAATCATGATGTTTCCATCGTTTCCTACCAGCAGCATCTCTTTGATGCCCCGGTCTTTCACCAGCGTGTTGAAGTACTCATTTATCTCCCCCGCTTTGTTTTGCAGCAGCGCATTCCGAACCGCCCAGGCAAACGTCTTCATACCAAATGTTAGCTGTTGCTGGTCATTCTGCAACTGATTTTCTCGCACCGTCGCCCGCATTACGCTGCGTTCCTGCGCAAATTCCTGGTTCGACTGCGCATTCCTGTACAGTAAATAGGCACCACCAAGCAGCAATAAAACAATCACTCCGTAGAGGATAAAAACAAATTTTGGGTTGGTTTTCATAAGAATTAAATCGTTTACGCACCGGTCAGCAACCAGTGCCATTACGCTATTAAACCACGAGAACCTTAACGAGTCGTGAGTATCTCCTTAGAATTTGATTAGATCGCCTGTTTACCTTCTACCAATATATTTTTCTGGCATTGATATTTTGATAATCAACTACTTAGCAGACATCCGACAATTCGTATTTTGTACTCATCCGGCCAAAATCCACACTCATCTGCCTGATTCAGGCACTCATCGCCTTTCTTTTTCCGGCTTACCAACCAGGTAGCAACTTTGTATCATCGGGCCGGGCAATCCGGCGAAAGAGAAACAACTTACTAACTAAAAATAGCCATGAAAAAAGTACTTATTCTGATGTTGGGCCTGGTAGCCAGTACCGCATCGTTCGCCAACAATTCCGTTCCAGCAGCATCGGTTTCTGAAGCACACGTCGTGATGACCGCCGCGCATAAAATCAAACTCTACGTTCAACCCCTTCAAACCAAAGGTCAACTGGTTATCTGGGATGCTGACGGTAAAGCGGTTTACGCCCAGAATGTAGCCCTGGGGAAAGGAATAAGTCAGCAATTTGATGTATCGGGCCTGGGCACCGGCACCTTTCGGCTGACGCTCACAACCGGCAGTGACACGCTGACCAAAACGTTTGTGATGCAGGCCAATCCCAATGAGAGTTTTGTGGTTCAGTAGGTATGCACGATTCCCTGCTTCAGGGCCTCCTCATAAGTCTCCTTTTCAAATTGATACAGATAAGGAGACCGGTGGGGGCCAATGGCCCGCTGTTCGGCTAATTTCCGAATCAACCCCAGGCTCACGAGCTTTTTAGAGAAATTACGCTGATCCAGCTCCTTGCCTAAAATCGTCTCGTACAGGGTGTGAATTTCGGGCAGGGTAAATTTTTCGGGTAGCAGATTATACCCAATCGGTTGGTGATAAATCTGAAGCCGAAGCGTAACCAATGCCTTTTCTACGGCCTCATTATGGTCGAACAAAAGCGGAGGAATGGCATTGACATCCCACCATTGGTACTCGTTCGTGAAAAAGTCTGTCGTGACGCTAACTTTCGAATAATCTACCAGAGCAAAATAGCCAATCGACAGGGTCCGTTCAAACAACCAGTTATCGTCATCCACCTCAAGGCCATATTTTTCTCTAAACTCGCTGGCACTGCGCTCCTGCAGCCGATAGGGCGAATCGCCGAAAATGTGGAACTGTTGCAGAAATAAATTGCTCAGACCGGTTCGCTCCTCCAGGATGCGATGAGCCGCCTGACTGAGCGGCTCCCTCCGCCGAATAAAGCCGCCCGGCAATCCCCACCCATTATGTCCTTTCCATTTGAGCAGTAAAATCCTGAGCTGCTGATCGTGATAGCCGAAAATAACCGGGTCGATGGTGACGTGAGGCAGGTACTGCTGATGACCATTCTTAACAAATTCCGCTGCTTCTTCTTCCGACTTCATTCGCCAAAGATAAAAAAACTTATACCGTATATTTTACCAAATAGAATAAATCACCTTATCTTTATTCCGTAAACTTTACGGTTTAAAAATACCCGTACCCTAATTCTTTACCAATCAACCCAATACCTATGATTCATCGTATTCCTACCGCTCTCCGCTGGCTGGCCGGAACCGTCCTGACTGGCATCCTGGTCACCGGCCTATGGGCGTATGTAGCCGTTAACGAGCCACCCCGTATTCTTGTGTTCAGCAAAACAGCCGCCTTTCGTCATGCGTCCATCGGAGCGGGACAAAAGGCTATTTTTCAGCTGGGTAAAGAGCAGGGTTTTGCCGTTGACACGACCGAGAATGCCAGTCGTTTTACCGAAGAAAACTTAAAGCGGTACCGGGCAGTCGTCTTTTTAAGCACCACCGGCGATGTTCTGAATCCGCACAGCAAAACGCCTTTGAACGGTATATCCAGGCGGGTGGCGGCTATCTGGGCATTCACGCGGCTGCCGATACAGAATACGACTGGCCCTGGTATAACAAGCTGGCCGGAGCCTGGTTTTCCAACCACCCCATGCCGGACAATGTACAAAAAGGAACGTTCGTGGTAGCGGATAAAAACAACCCGGCAACCAGTTTCCTGCCGGAACGCTGGGAGCGGGAGGACGAATTTTACTCCTACAAAAACATCAGTCCGGACCTGCACGTGCTGCTGACGATTGATGAAAAGACGTACCGGGGCGGCACCAACGGCGATACGCACCCGATGGCCTGGTACCAGGAATTTGACGGTGGCCGTTCGTTCTACACGGCCGGAGGGCATACGGATGCAACCTTTTCGGAGCCGCTGTTTTTGCGGCACCTGGGGGCGGGGTTACGCTACGTGATGGGGGGCAACTCACCGAAGCCGTTAGACTATACCAAAACGAAGACGAAGCTGTTGCCCGAAGAAAACCGGTTTACCAAAGTCGTGCTGGCCGAGAAGCTCAACGAACCGATGGAATTAACGGTACTGCCGGATAGCCGCGTGCTGCTGGTAGAACGGCGTGGTGCGGTTAAACTCTTCAACCCTTCGACCGGTAAACTTAGCCTTATTACCACCATTCCGGTCAACACGAAGGTTACGGATAAGGAAGGCAAAGTAGGGGAAGATGAAGGGGGACTGCTGAGTATTACCAAAGACCCTAACTTTACGAAGAATCACTGGATTTACCTGTACTACTCGCCCGAAGGAAAAGAAGCGAAGAACATCCTGGCCCGCTACGAACTGAACGGGGATGAACTGGTCCTGTCCTCGAAAAAAGTCATTCTGGAAGTAGCCACCCAACGAGAAATCAGCGGCCACGCGGGGGGGTCATTGACCTTCGATGCACACGGCAACCTGTTCCTCTCCACCGGCGATAACATCAATCCGCAGCAGTCCAACGGCTACAGCCCATCGGATGAGCGGCCGGGCCGGTCGCCCTTCGACGCCCAGATGACGTCGGCCAATACGAACGACCTGCGCGGCAAAATCATCCGGATTCACCCCGAAGCCGACGGTTCCTACACCATCCCGGAAGGCAACCTGTTTCCGAAAGGCACGGAAAAGACGAGGCCCGAAATCTACACGATGGGCCACCGGAACCCGTTCCGAATCTCGGTAGACCCTAAAACTGATTTCCTGTACTGGGGCGATATCGGTCCCGATGCATCCAAGCCCGATTCTACCCGTGGCCCCGCCGGGCAGGATGAAGTAGGACAGGCCCGCAAGGCCGGTAATTTCGGCTGGCCTTATTTTGTGGGCGACAATAAAGCCTATCACCAGTATGATTTTGCGACCAAACAGTCCGGCCCGTTGTACGACCCGGCCCATCCGGTCAATAAATCCGTCAATAACACGGGACTAAACGAGTTGCCACCGGCTCAGAAAGCCTTTATCTGGTATCCTTACGCCGAATCGAACGAGTTTTCGGCAGTTGGTTCGGGCGGTCGGTCGGCAATGGCGGGTCCGGTGTATTACAAGGATCAGTTTAGCGGGGCCAAACGTCCTTTCCCGGACTATTATGATGGAAAACTGCTGATCTACGAATGGATGCGGGGCTGGCTGATGGCCGTTACGCTGGATAAGGACGGCCATTATGCGGGCATGGAGCGGGTGATGCCGAGTTACAAATTCTCCAACCCAGTGGATATGGAGTTTGGTCCCGAAGGTGATTTATACATGCTGGAATACGGCAGCGGCTGGTTCACCCAGAATGACGATGCCCGGCTGATTCGCATCGAGTACAACGGCGGCAACCGCAAACCCACCGTGGAAGTAGCCACGGCTAAAAAAGGCGGAGCCATTCCCTTCAAAGCCAAACTATCCTCGGCGGGTACGAAAGACTTCGACAATGATGCGCTCACTTATGTCTGGACGGTAACGCCGACGGCTGGCGGTGCAGCCCGCACGTTTAAAGAAGCCAACCCAACCGTTACGTTCGACAAAGCCGGGGTGTACAAAGCCACGCTGACAGTAACCGATGGTAAAGGCGGCAGCAGCAGCCGGTCCCTCGACATCATGGCGGGTAATGACGAGCCGGTGCTCACATTTGCTTCCAACAACAGCAACCAGACCTTTTTCTTTCCGGGCCAGCCCTTTACCTACGCTGTTAACGTAACCGACAAGGAAGATGGGAGCCTGGCGAGCGGAAAAATCAAACCGGATCGGGTAGCGGTCAACATCGACTACCTGGCCGAAGGTTACGATCTAGTGGCGATTGCGCAGGGACACCGCAGTGCCGATGCCACCGCCCGGCTGGGCAAAGGGCTCAGCCTGATTGAGGCCAGTGACTGCAAAGCCTGCCACAGTATCGAGAAAAAATCCGTCGGCCCCGCCTACCAGCAGGTAGCCCTCAAGTACAAAGGCGATACCGGTGCCGCCGACCGGTTAGCCAAAAAAGTCATTGCCGGTGGTGCCGGCAACTGGGGGGAAGTAGCCATGAGTGCCCACCCGCAACTCTCGCCAACCGACGCGAAGGAAATGGTTTCCTACATCCTGGGTCTGGGCGAGAAGCAGCAGGCAGCGCCATCGCTACCCGTTAAAGGAAGCTATGCCATGACCCTGCCTTCGGGCGACAAGGGGGAAGGCCGTTATGTGGTTCGGGCTGCCTATACCGATAAAGGGAATGGCCCTATCCCCTCCATCACGGCCGAGAAAACGCTGGTACTACGCAGTGCCAAACTACCCGCCGGGAAAGCAGACAAGTCGGATGGGGTGATGAAGTACGGCACCGTCATCGTTGCTTCGGTGAAAAACGGAACGATTGGGTTCAGCAACATCGACCTGACAGGCATTGCCCAGATCAGCTTTACGGCTTCGGCACCCAAAGCACAGATGAATGCCGCCGGGGGTAGTATTGAGGTTCACCTGGATGCGCCGACGGGAAAGTTGATTGGCGAAACGGCGTTCATTACGCCAGCCGAGGGGGGTAGTATAACCACGATGCCACCGCCGATAACGGCCAAACTAGCGGCAGTAACGGGGCTGCACGATGTTTACCTGGTCTTCAAAAACGATAAAGCGCCGACTGGTCAGTCTTTGTTTGTCTTGATTGACCTGGAATTCCAGACCAGTGAATCCGCCAATCGGGCAGCAACCGGTACGAACGTTACCCCCTCACCGGGCACGTCCGCTCCGAATCTGGACGATTACGTGGGGAAGTACAAAATGACCGGGATGCCGTTTGAGTACATTGAAATCACGCCCAAGAACGGCAAGCTGCACATAAAGGCAGGCACCAACGAAGGAGACCTGACGCCCGGCACACAACCCGATGAATTCAACGGAGATAATGGAACCGTGTTCAGCTTCGGGCGGGGAGCCGACCGGAAGCCTGCCTCATTGACGCTCAGGGTTCAGGGCATGACATTCAAAGGCGTCAGGTAACCGAATAACACCTGTCTTTCATTTAAATTTCACCTCCAAACAATTCGTATCGATGAAAAAAGCAAGCTTATTCCTGTTCATTTTCCTCCTGGGCGTTTGCCTCAGGGGCTATTCACAAACCACGCCCCCCACCGACTTCTTTGCCGGAAAATGGGAAATCATGATCATGGGCACCCCAAACGGAGATACCAAAATGGTTGCCGATCTGGTCAGGAAAGAGGGTAAACTAACCGGTGAACTGAAAGATCCGACGGGCACCAATCCCGCCATGCCTATCACCAAAATAGAAGAAGAGCCCGGCAAAAAAATCACTATTCATTTTGATACGGCTCAAGCCGGAGAGATAGGCATCGAGCTGGCCAAAGTGGATGATAACCACCTGAAAGGTCAGCTGATGAGTATGTTTGAGTCGACAGCCGTACGCGTTAACTAATCAGAAGCAGGTCGGGATGCCCCCCTGAAGACAGTCTCGATTGACTGCCTTCAGGGGGGCACTTTTTATAGAGTGTGTGGGAGACTTCGCCCCAAAATCACCCTTATTTCCGTTTCACTCTTCGCGCCAAAACCGGTGGCTGGTGCTAAAAAACAGCGACTCATCGCCTTTTTGTTTAATTCCTTCCAGGCTAGGTCTAATTTTATACGCTTCGCAGCAGTGCTCCGATGGCTAATTCCACTGGCAGAGTGACCTCCCGAAGCGGTAAAAAATGGGCATTACCACAACAAAACCATATCACCTCCTAAACCACCCGGCTCCCGAAAGACCCGGCTTCCCTACTTTTACGCCGAAGGTGAATCACCAGCCTGTATCTTCGTACGTTCCTGAACTAACTTTCCTTATGACTAACCGACTACCGACCCGCCAGAAATGGCTCATGTCGCTTCAGTTGCTGCTGTTGTATCTGCCCGTCGCTCTCTACATCAATGTACCCGCATCGGCCCGAACGTGGGAAGGTCTTATCCAGGTAATTCCCCTTCTTTCCATTATAACCTTCTCCACATTCTGCGTTTATTTCGTTTGGATTTCTGCTATCGACTTCATTCAACAACGGCTGACGGAACGGTTCGGCGACAACTTTCTGCTCTGAATTTAGCTTTCTGGCCGTTGTGTTCACCATCCTGATCTCTACCGGGCTGGCGGCCCTCCATGTCGTTACCTTCCAACAGCTTACCCGTGCTATCATCACACTACTAGCCGAACTGTGGCCCGCCATTATGCCCCACAGTGGGGCCCCGGCCATTGCGCCCGAAACCCTGGTCTTTGCCCAGCGGGTAGGCTATGGCTTCGGGTCGTCATCATGCTATCGGCATTTTATATCACGAACAACGCCCGCTCCTACCAGCAATTGAAAGACGTGCAGTTGCGGGCCGAACGGCTGGAAAAGGGTGCCGTGGTCAGTCAGTTTGAAGCCCTCAAAAATCAGATCAGCCCGCATTTCCTGTTCAACAGCCTGAGTATTCTCACCTCGCTGGTGCACGAAGACCCTAACCTGTCCGAAACATTTATCAAGCAGCTGTCCAGAGCGTACCGTTACATTCTGGAGCAGCGCGACCAGGATCTGGTACCGCTGGGTACCGAACTGGATTTCATTAAAGCCTATACTTTCTTGCTCAAAATTCGCTTCGAGAACAAGTTTGACGTTACCATTGATGTACCCCAGGATACCCGGAATCAATACCATATTGCCCCCCTGTCGCTGCAGATGCTGGTCGAGAACGCAGTAAAGCATAACCGGATGTCGCTGCGGGAGCCGCTGCTGGTTCGGATATACATCGATGGTGGCTTTCTGGTTGTCAAAAACCCGTTGCAGGCCCGCGACCAGCCCGAATTCTCGACGGGCATAGGCCTGAAAAACATCACTGACCGCTATACACTCCTCACCGACCAGCCGGTTGAGTTCGGCAAACAGGTGGGGAGTTTTGTCGTGAAAATACCTTTACTACTGAGCCAGGGAGCGAAGGCGTGAGCGTTGCTGCTACCCGTCAGCAATGGTTCCGGTTTCGCCTTTCGTTCACTCGCCCTTTCATTCATTCACCCTTTCGCTCTTTACCACATGAACGTAGTCATCATTGAAGACGAGGCCCGTACCGCCCGGCAGCTGGAGCGAATGCTGAAGCAGTACGACGAAACGATCCACATCCTGACGCAGCTCCCCTCGGTGGCCGAATCCGTAGCCTGGTTCAGCAAGAATCCCGCACCCGACCTTGCCTTTATGGATATTCACCTGGAAGATGGGCTGGCGTTCAGCATTTTCGAGCAACTCCACCTGACGCTGCCGGTTATCTTTACGACTGCCTACGATGAGTACATGATTCAGGCGTTTAAGGTCAACAGCATCGACTACCTGCTCAAACCGGTTGATTATGATGAACTGGTAGCCGCGCTGGAGAAATTCAAAACCCTCCGTGCCATATCCGTACCGGGCGGAAATACCCCCGCCAGCCCTGACCTGAACACACTGCTTCAGTTGATGCAGCAATCGCGTCAGGCTAGCTACCGGGAGCGGTTTATGATTAGCCTGGGCACCAAAATAATAAGCGTAGAAGTAGCGGATATCGCCTATTTCTTTTCAGAAGATAAAGCGACCTACCTGGTTACTAAAGAAGGGCAGTCGCTCCCCCTTGAATACAGCCTCGACCAGCTGGCAAATCTCCTGAATCCCGACCATATTTTCCGGGTAAACCGGCAGTTTTTCGTAGCCCGACCCGCCATACAGACCATCCATACCTACTCGGCGGGTAAGCTAAAACTGGACCTGACGCCCCCCGCCCGGCACGAGATTTTTGTCAGCATCAGCCGGATGTCGGAGTTCAAGGATTGGCTCGGCCGCTGATTCACGTTCAGCGTATAGCGCAAAACCAACGCACCTGCATGCTCATTGTGAGCCGTGCTGCCTATAGCCGGAGCACTGTGGCTGATGTTTTTTCAGTACTTTTCGTGTCTACTCAACGCCTATATCTTCGCTTTTGAATTTTGTGCCTGAAAAAAGTGCAACTTCGATAACGCCATTGGTGAGTAAAAAAATCGTGAACCCAACGCCTTGAAATGGTGATGGCTACGGGGCACAAGTGTACTGAGCATTAACAGTTACTTCCGTAGCCTTTACACATTTAATTGTTGGGTGCCTACGTCGCATACTCTTCTAAGCTGGCTGCTGACCAAAAAACAGCATATACAGGCTGGTGCGACTTACCAAGTGCCCTGCAAGATCACTTTCGCTAACTGAGCAATAAGACTATGATTAACCAGCACGTACCCATTGTGGATTTTAGAAGCCTGTCAGATGGACGCTGAGAGCGTTTCTACCCTTAGCTATATCTTTTGCCGGGGAGAGCAATTTGATAGCTTCACGGGGCTTTATAAGTGGTTTATGGCAGGGTTATCGGACTTGAATAAGGGAGTTCTGGGATGAAGTGGAAGATTTGGGATATTAAATATTAGATACATCAAAATAAATGGCGAAAATTTTAGCTTCTTGTGAGCGTGGGTTGTTAATGAACCTTTGTTATATAGTAATTATAAATTTCTTGCTCTAATTTATCGTAAATCTCTACATCATTATATGCGTCAACTTCAATACTAAAAACATCACAAATTAGTATATGTATTAGGCCTTTAATGGCTCTCCTAAGGGGCAAAATGTCAATAGCATTGAATGACTTTCCTTTTAATGTGAATGATTGTTGACGTGGTACATCCGTGGTGTCGCTTCTGGTAATAGCAACAAGGTTTTTTTTCAGTTGCTTTATTCCCAAATCCGTAAAATCTCCTCCTTTTGGGGCTGTCACTGTTACGGTCATAAACTCTAGTTGTTCCGGCTCTGTATCAGGGGTGTCGTCTTCTGAACGCGTAATAATCTTTTTCGTCTCTCTTGTAATAGGGGGAAGTTCGTCAACATAAGTCCTAAGCCTATTCGTAGTTTTAACAGTATACCTTTGACTATTTGAAATTGTATAGATAGGATTAAAGATGCCCCTGCGAATATCTAAAGGGTATTTATTGACCACATCACTTGATTCAGTTAAGGCCTCAAAATTCAACTCAAAAACTTCACTTTTATATGATTCAAGTGCCTTTCTTTGCCATTTAAAAAATGTATCATCCCCCTTGTCAATAGGATTAAGGTCATCAACACCCAATCCGACCTCAAAGCTACCAAATTTATTATCAGATATTCTTGGCAGTAGTCTAGCCTTTAATTCGTCAATAGAACCCTGAAAGTTCGTATCATCAGAAACGAGGTGTGGAAATGTACTTTGAAATTCAAAAATAATATAAGTTAAATAAGATTTTGTAAACAGAGAAAGAAAGTTTACCACATCGGCAACACTAACCGTTGATAAATTGAGCTTTCCTTTAGGCTCCAAAATAAAGTATACAGATTTCTCACGAAGAACTTCTATGTAATTTTCTTTTGAAAATTCCTCCAACGAAGACATGACTTCATTTGGGATTTCATATGCCCAGAAGTATCCTTTTTAGGAAGCCAATCCAAATCTATTTCCTCTAATGGTATTTGGTCTATTGTTAAATAACTTTCCTGATTGTCAATTTCTTCAATACTTTCGTAATCGGAGTAAATTACGAACAGAAAATCTTTAGAGTCTTCAAGAATTAAATCCCTTAACGAAACTCTCTTATACAAAAAAGAATAAAGGTCTATTGTTTTAACTTTCCAAAGTAAATATTCGTCATATTCTTTGTGAGAATCAAAGAGATACAACAGAAAATAATCTTCTTTTTCATTCTTAAATAATGACAAGTGTGGTCTTTCAAATAGTAGTAAATCCGCAACTTTTTTTAAGTTGCGATACGGTAATTTATCACTTTTGACTTTTCGCTTATCATTTCAATTTGTGCCTAAATGCTTCAAATTTAAGGTAAATTTTTGAATTTACATACTCAAAAAAACTTAAATGCCCATTATGATTAGCGGCAGATGCAAGTCCGTCTTCCTCCGAAAGCAATCCAATAGCAATAAGTTTATTCTCAAAGTGACTATCTTGCTTTGCCGACAAGAAACTCAACATTTTTATGGCATTTTCTGCCGAATTATATAGTGAAACAGCACATATTAAACATTTAGATTTGCCATCATTTCGAACCCTAGTCATCTTTTTTTCATTATCTTCAATATATGTTGGTCTAAAATCGTTGTGCGTGATGTGTTTCCGAATTAACGAATCTATATACGTAATCACTGATCGGGTTACACTTATCAGGGCATGGCGATGATAATTTTTGCTCATCAATTAGATACTGATACTTTAGTTTGGTATCCACGATATTTTTCGGCGACTCGTTTGCAATCTTTTTTTCCATAAAAAAAAATACTTATTGAATCTAGTATACACAACTGATTTAACACCCATTTAAGCTGGTAGAGTTGATTTTAACGGAAGTCTACTCTATTGTAAAATAATAAATACTCCCCTGCCAAACCTAACCCCGCGTATAGACAAAAGCTAACAACCCGGCACACTCACCAAGCGGGCTGCCGGATTTAAGTCGCAAACGAGTGCAGCGCCTAGCAAAATGACGCACACCACACAACATATTATTGTACGCCAAACTGCGGAACTACTTCTCCCTGATTACCAACCACTTATAGTTCCACAAACGGCCTTAATCATCAGGATTACGCTACTTGTTGGATTAAATAAAATACCTGTATGGAGTAGTTCATAATTAATATACCCGAAATGAGTTAACGGTAGGCTGACAGGCGTTTTTCCCCGGCTAACTTACGGCCAACACCTGTTGACGTAACGGGACCAAATTACCCGGCATCGGCCCGACGACTGTCAATGAGATACCACCTTTATGGTTGCTTCAGCACCCCGTCAAAACTCGGGGAAGCTGTCCAGCCGCCGGTCCAGGTCATAGGCGGCACTAATCAGGCCCAGGTGGGTGAACGCCTGCGGGAAGTTACCCAGTTGCTGCCCCCGGCGACCCAATTGCTCGGCGTACAGGCCCAGGTGATTGGCGTAACCCAGCATCTTGTCGAACAGCAGCCGGGCTTTCTCCACCTGTCCCGACCGCGACAGGCATTCGATGTACCAGAAGCTGCACATCGAGAACGTTCCTTCCTCCCCATCCAGCCCATCGCTGGCCCCCGAATCAAGCCGGTAGCGGTACACCAGCGAGTCGGAGACGAGTTCGCGCTCAATGGCTTCCAGCGTACTGAGCCAGCGCGGTTCTTTAGGGTGGATAAACCGAACCAGCGGCATTAACAGTGCCGACGCATCCAGCACATCGGAGCCTTTGTACTGAACAAAAGACTGCTTTTCGTCACTCCAGAAGTCGTCGTAGATAGTCCGGTAAATCTGGTCCCGCACCGACCGCCAGCGCTCCAGGGGCGACGGAAACGACCGGTGCTCCACTACTTTGATGGCCCGGTCCAGCGCCACCCAGCACATTAGCCGCGACTGCAGAAACTCACACTTCTCCCCCCGTACCTCCCAGATACCGTGGTCGGGACGCTGCCAGTTGTTGCAGACAAACTCGATCTGTCGCTCTACGTGCTGCCAGAACGACCAGGTAATAGCCCCGTGAAACTTATCGTAGAGGTAAATGGAATCCATCAACTCGCCAAAGATGTCCAGTTGAAACTGATCGTACGCTGCGTTGCCAATCCGCACCGGGCTCGACTGCCGGTAGCCCTCCAGGTTGGTCAGCTCCTGCTCCGTCATTTTTTCCTCCCCCTCAATCGTGTACATCAGCTGCAGTGTGCCCTGGTGCTGTTCGATGGTATCCAGTTCTTTCCCGATCCAGTTCATGAAGGCGGCTGCTTCTTCCATGAAACCCAGCCGGATAAAGGCGTACATGGCAAAAGCCGCATCCCGAATCCAGGTGTAGCGATAATCCCAGTTCCGGCTCCCGCCAATAACGGAAGGCAGCCCGAACGTGGGCGCGGCCACCATCGAGCCAAACTCGCAGGAGGTCAGCAGCTTAAGCGTTATGGCCGACCGGCTAACCATTTCGCGCCACCGCCCGTTGTACTTCGATTTACCAATCCAGTTTTTCCAATAATTGAGCGTTTTATCAAAATTTTCCACCGTGTAATGGTGCAGGGCTTTTTTAGCCGGCAGTTTATGCTCAACGCTGGCCGATTCAATTACGAAGTGCGCCGTTTCTTTCTCGGCCAGGGTGAACTCCGCGTACACATCCTTCCCGTCGATAACCAATGGCACGTCGCTGATGAGCCGGAATGACAGAACAGGCTCGGATGTACTCGTAAACGTTACTTCGTGTTTGGTGCCGTCTACGCTGTGCTCGGCGCGGGCGTAATCGAACCGGGGCTGGCAACACATCCGAAACGGTATTTCACCCCGGGTTACCACCACGCTGCGCACCAGGGCACAATTTTCTTCCGTAGTTTTCACCGGCATGAAGTCGGTTATTTCAGCCACCCCCTCTTCGGCCAGCGAACGGGTAAGCAGCACCGCCGTATCGGGCAGGTACATCTGCTTGTAATCGACATTGTCCAGTTGGGGTTTTATATCGAAACATCCACCTTTTTTGGCATCCAGGATGGAGGCAAAGATGGTGGGCGAATCGAAGCGGGTAAAGCACATAAAATCGATTGACCCCTGCATGGATACCAGCGCAACCGTGTGTAAATTCCCGATGAGGCCGTAGTTGCCAATGGGTTGGTAATCAGTAGAGGTCATAGGATAATGAGCGTTATGGGTATTACTAATCAGCGGTGATACGTAATGATAACGCCCAAAAAGCAGTGGCTGTTAGAAATGAACGCCAGACTTTCGTGGCAGGGCAACCTTTGTCCAACCCTTCGATGGCGGGTTAAACGACATCCGGGCGCAGGACGACCGTTGGCACCGGTCAGCCAGGCAGGGCGTTCTCCTTTCTTTACGAGTTGAACTGCCGCAGGTTGTAGGTGAACGTCAGCATGAAATACTGCTTCAGTACCAGCGAGCGGTTGTCCTCCAGGTACGTCTCCGAAAACGAGCGGCTCACGCTGGTGTTCTGATTGAGTAAGTCGAACACCGACACTTTCAGTTCGCCATTCTGGTTTTTGAGGAACCGCTGGGCCAAACTGGCATTCCAGAGCGTAAACTGCTGGTTGAACCCGCTGGACAGACCCGCGTACCGCTGGTAGTTGACATCCGAACGCACCACTAACCCTTTCCAGACATTCCAGACCACATTGGCTCCGGTGGTTTGGGTGTTGTAGGATGTATTGAGCTGGGGTTGCAGTGTATTCATGACCTTGTTGTAGCCGTAATTGTACGACAGCGTGAAGTCTATTTTTTCGCTGATGTTGCTGCTCAGCACCACGCCCTGACTTATCCCGTAGGCGTCTGACTTGTTCACCAGCCCGTTTATCAGGCTGGGCGTCTGATTATAGGTCACCGACGTATTCAAGTTCAGGTTGCTCTTCATGAACGTCAGCGGGCTACCGAACGACACGAACGCCCGCGAGTTCAGCGACGGGCCGGTGTTAATGGGCCGCGTCAGCTGCGTGCCCTGCTGCAGAAAAATTGGTGTGCCCGCCGAGGAAGTAACGCCAGGCACGATGCCCGCCTGTTCAGCAATGTATAGCGACGAGCCGATGGGGTCCTGCGTATAATTCAAACTCAGCAATGCCACCAGACTATTGGCTTTCTGAATGGATGTTTTGGTTAGCCGGGCCGTTATGGCGTGGCTGTAGCTTTGTTTCAGGTCGGGGTTGCCGATGGTTTGCTGCAAGGGGTTGGTGTTGTTCAGCACGTTCTGCAACTGGGTGATGCCGGGTGCATCGGTACTGGTGCGGTAAGTGAACCGCAGCCGTAAATCATCCGTAAACCGATAGTCGGCAAAGACGGTGGGCAGCAGGTTGGTAAACGCCCGGCTTACCTGCCCCACGCGGGGAAAAAGCTGGTCGCTCCGCAAATCGGCCCGTTGCAGATTCAGTTGTGCCGACAGCCGGACTTTTTTGTTGGAGAGGTTGTAGCCCACGCCCGCCCGCTGCGTCAGGTAATCATTGTCGAAGCGGTTGCTGAGCAGGGAGTCCAGCCGGTCGTACTGGTCCGACAGCGGGTTGAGCCGGTACGTGAAGCGGTCGGAGTTGCTGTGGTTCAGCCCCACGTTGTACGAAAACTGCAGGATGCCCTTGCCCAGCGGCTCGGTATAGTTCAGCCCCGCCGAAAACTGATAGCCGTTCGATGCGGTGTTGGTCCGCTGATCGATGACCTGCCGGGTGGTGTCGGCCTGGAAAAATTCGTTGAGCGATGCCAGCGTACTCAGCCCCGTTTTGTCGTTGAGGGCCGTGCCAATGTTGAGCGAGATCGTACGTCCCCGCGTTTGGAACCGGTGCCGGAACAGGAGGGTGTTATTGAACGTATAGCCCTGATTGCGGGCCGTGTAGGTATTCGTTGACTGGTTCAGCAGTGCGTCGCCCAGTTGGGTATTGCTGTTGGTGTAGGCGTTGGAGTTATTGGTCTGAAAGCTCAGGCGGGGCGTCAGCAACAGCGAGTTGTTCTTATCGAATGCGTACTCGAGCCGGAAGTTGAGCCGGTGGTTGCTGTTGTTGCTCATGCCCGTCGACTGCTCGCCGTAGGTTTGGGTCAAATTATTGATGGTCTGGTAGTAGTTCCGCAGCAACGACTGCTCACTGCGGTTCCGGGTCTGGTTCATGAAATACGATCCGCGCACGGTGAGTTTTTCGCCCCATTTGTCGGAGTAGTTGATACCCAGCGCGTTGGTGGTATTGATACCATTTTGCTGACCAACCAGAAAATTATCGGTAGCATTACCGCCCCCTCCGCCGGAACCACCCCGGCCACCCCCGCCACGTCGGCCCCCTCCCCGACCGCC
This sequence comes from uncultured Cytophagales bacterium, assembly GCA_963782245.1. Lineage (GTDB taxonomy): Bacteria > Bacteroidota > Bacteroidia > Cytophagales > Spirosomataceae > Spirosoma. The sequence continues at coordinate 223,173 of CAWAJC010000014.1, read as the reverse complement.
ACCGCCATTCCCCCCGCTGCTTTGCACACCGAGTAAATCCTGGCTCGAAAAATTCTGCTGGTTAATGTCGTTGCTTTGCCCGATGATGGAAATTCGCTGGTCGCCGTTGAAGATGTTCACGCTGGCCCCGGCGGTATAGGTGCCGTTAGTACCCACTCCGCCGTATACCCGGCCAAACTGCCCGTTCCGTTTATCGGGTCGGGTTACGATGTTGATGGTTTTGGTGGTGTTCCCGTCGTTCACGCCCGTAAACTGCGACTGATCGCTCTGGCGGTCGAAAATTTCGATTTTGGCGATTACCTCGGCGGGCAGGTTTTTTAGGGCAATGGTCGGGTCATCACCAAAAAACGGTTTGCCATCTACCAGTACTTCGCGCACGGTTTCGCCCTGTACTTTTATGTCGCCCCCGCTCATGTCGATACCCGGCATCTTTTTGAGCAGGTCTTCGGCCTGCGCATCCCGGTTTACTTTGTAAGCATCGGCGTTCAACTGCAGGGTATCGCCTTTCTGTTCGGCACTCACGATTTTCCCCTTCACCACTACCTCGCTGAGTTGCCGGGATGATTCGCCCAGCACAATGCGTAATGGCCTCACGTCGCCCGTATCGACCCGTACCGTCTGCGATTTCGGGGCAAAACCCACGTAGGAAACCTGAAGCCGATACGCGCCCACGGCCAGGTTTTCGAACAGAAACCGCCCGTCAACGTCCGTCACCACACCCCGCTGGGTACTGCTATCGGGTACGCTCGCGAGCCGAACGGTAACGCCAATCAGTGTTTCCCCCTTGGTATCGACTACGGTGCCGCTTAACGACTGGCCGTGAACGATGGTTGCCGTCAGCAACAGCAACGCATATAGCAGGTGTATGTTCCGGGTTTTCATCAGGTTGAGGAATGGGTTGGCCAATTGGTATTAGGGGCTGGCCGGAAGTTACTCACTGGCCAACCCCTGTACCCGGTTGTTAACGTTGCTTCTTACCCCCGCGGCCGCCTTTGCGGGCGGGCATTTCGCGGTCTTCTATGATGTTGCCTTTGCTGTCGGCAATCAGCATATGCCGGGGCTTATCGGTTTCGGTCAGCACGACGATAAAACTTATTGTCTTTGCTTTTGGCAATGCGCTTCATCTCGGCATTCGGGTACTTGCTTTTGATGAATGACGTAGTGGAAGCGGGTAAGTCGTTCGTAGTTAGCTGTTCCATCTCCCGGAAGTTCTGCCCACCCCGCTGACCGCGTCTATGGGTGCTGTCCTGGGCCATTTTAGCCCGTTTACCAGCTGCAGGAGCAGTTTGTGCCATAACGTCGGAAACGTAGAAAAGTGAGGCAACAGCGAGGGCAATTAGTGTCTTTTTCATGGTTGTTTTTGTGTTTACTGTGTTCAAAATTTGATTGGTTGTTTACTGTTCAAGGGCACTGTACTGGGTAATGCTTAGCGATTTCCGACTGCTTCGTACCAGGTGTAGCCCTGCTAATCCGGAACAGCCTGATCATACATACCGATGTAGAGGGCGTTGGCTATTCCATTGGTACAGACCCGACCGCCACCCTGTCAAACGCCTTTCATATACTTAGGCCCCATGCCGGGCAGGAACTTGCGGTCGGTTTGAAAAAAAGTTTTTGTACCCTGACGGTAAGGCAGGTCGTATCCGGACGTCTGCGTCCGGATAGTCAACGTACGTCTGATAATTTCCCTGCCTGCTATCCACCCGGACGTGGACGTCCAGGATACGTAAAAAAAAGGGAGAAGCTGTACGCCCCTCCCCTTTCTATAGGCCATGTCTGCTTTACTTCAGCGAATCTGCGGCTTGCCTTCGTTCCCCCCGTTCCCGATTGGCCCAACTCCGCCCGGCATCCGAAACGCCCCACCCGCCATAGCACGACCCGGCAACTCACTCAGCAGCTGGTTGAGCAACTGTCGTTGTTTTGGGTTGCAGATGGCCGCTATTTTATCGAAGTGAGCCAGCGTCATGAGTTCCACCTGGACCGACTGCTGGTGGAAGGCCAGGGCTTTTTCCCGTCGCTGCGCTTCGGTGAACGACGAATCAGTTAACCGGAAATACGTCTTCCGCTCCTGCCGAAGTTGCCGCTGCCGGGGACGTACCTGTTTAAAATATGCCGTTTGCAGGTCGGCGAGTTGCTGTTTCTGACGGGTATCCAGCCCAAGTGTATCGGCCAGCAGGGCACGGCTGCTGATTCGGAATGCCCGGTGTGCCGGTCGGGAAGACCGGGCCCATATCCAGCCCAGCAAGCCAATATTCAGGGCTACCAGCGCAATGATAATGCCCGTTAGTAAACGGGTACGTCGTGGGTCATTCATAAGGCGTAAGGAGAGGATCGACCGAATAATCAAGCTGGAAGGCACTGGTCACCGTCGTCTGCTCATCGTCGGGGGTACCGGCGCTGGCTACGGTAGCGGCCACGCCCACGTTGAGGAGTACCAGCACGCACAAGGCCGAGTAGGCATAGGCGGGTCGGCGCAGCCACCAGGGCAGCCACGTAGCCGACTCCACCGACTCGATTCAGCCGGGCCTGTAGTCGGGTGTAAAAAAATGGACGCTGTTCGGGTTGGGGTCGCTGGCCCCACTGCCGGAAGTCGGTTTCCCACCGGTCCGGCTCATTGGGTTCATTGGCTGATTGATTCATGACCTGAGAGGGGTTAATTTTTTACGTACTGTTTGCCGGGCACGGAACAGCAGCGATTCTACTGCCGACACCGATGTTTCCATGACGGCCGCTATTTCCTGGTACGACAGTTCTTCCTGATAGTGCAGGGTGAACGCGATCTTCTGCGACTCGGCCAACCCCTGCACGGCCCGGCTGATCTGGAGTGTCTGTTCGCTGGCTTCCAGCGTAGTTTCGGGTGTTTGAAAATCGGGCGGGTCGTGGCTCGCTTCGCCATCATCGCCAAAGAGTGTGGTCATAAAGGCAAACCGTTTTTTGCGCTTGCGGTCCCGCTCTTTTTTCAACGCTCTCGACGTGGTGAGCCGGTAAAGCCAGGTGGCCAGACTGGCCTCTCCACGAAACGCCCCTACCGTCCGAAACACCTCGATGAATACCTCCTGCGCTACGTCTTCGGCCTCTTCGGGCGAGGAAACGATGGCGAGAGCCGTTCGGAACACCCGCTTTTGGTAGGTATCCACGAGCCACCGAAAAGCGGGTTCGTGCCCCTGCCGTAGCTGGTCGAGTCTGGTGGTTTCATCAACGGTTTCGTTCACCCTGGTTGTATTCTTTAGGTATTAGGCCCCGACCAGAATCAAAACTTGCGGTTGGTTTGAAAATATAATTTGAGGTTGCTCCTGAAAGTGCCCATCCCCTGAAAACATCGCTCATTGCGTTTTGGGATAGACAGGCATACGAAAGAATGGCCTAAAGAAAACAAAACCTACCGGGATAGCCTTCAGATGGGGCAGCAAACAATAAGAACCGAAGCCAGGAATAGTAAATAACCCGGTGGGTGCTCACAAAACCAATAACCCGGCAGCCCGCCAGTCGGCCCAGCCTTCGGTTTGCCGGAAAGCTGCAAAGCTGCCCAGACCAGCGCCCTCAAACAGAGCACCGGCCTGCTGGATAGTCAGCGGTTCGGGTGCGTCCTGCTCAGTTGGGGCCAGTGCTGCATGAGCCATTGGCCCGTGGGCAGGGGCAGGTCGAGCACCAAATCGTCCTGCCGACGGGCAAAGGTCAGCTCTGCCTGTGGCACCAACCGGGTTTGCTGGCCCGCCCGCCGTTCCCGGCGCGGCTGCACCTCCGCCAGCGTGGGCGCGTGACCCGGCCACACCACCAGCGCATGGCTGCGCGCTGCATCTTCCGTAGTATCGGCAATGGCCGCTTCAATAAAATCGGGCGGCACGGTAGTGGGCGGCACCCGGAAGGCAAACCAGTTGGACAGTGGAAGGTCCAGCGCAACGTCGTGCATGTAATTAAACAGCGACTTACGCAGCCCGTCGGCAAAACGGTCGTGGTCGGCTCCCAGCGGGTCGGCGTGGTCGAGATCGTTATCGGCGAAAGGTCCATCGGCGGGGCCAATGCGCTGTACATCGAAACCGGCCGGATGCAACCCCACCGGGCTGTGGGCCGTCATGGCAAACCGGTGCCAGAAACCGGACTGAACCACGCCAACGGCAAATAGCTGCCGCACCATTTCCAGCGAATCGACGGTTTCCTGGGTGGTTTGCGTCGGAAAACCATACATCAGGTAGGCATGCACCATGATGCCGGCGGTGGTAAAATGACCGGCCACGCGGGCCACCTGCGCCACCGTTACCCCTTTCTTCATGCGCTCCAGCAACCGGTCCGACGCCACTTCCAGCCCACCCGACACGGCAATACAGCCCGACAGTTTGAGCAGTTGGCACAAATCGGCCGTGAACGCTTTTTCGAACCGGATATTCGTCCACCAGACCACCGTCAGGCCCCGGCGCAGAATTTCCAGGGCCAGGTCCCGCATGAGCGCGGGCGGAGCGGCTTCGTCCACAAAGTGAAATCCGTTCTGACCCGTCTGGGCCATAATGGTTTCAATTCGGTCGCAGAGCAGCCCGGCCGTGAGCGGTTCATAGCGGGCAATATAATCGAGGGAGATGTCGCAGAAGGAACATTTACCCCAGTAGCAGCCGTGGGCCAGGGTCAGCTTATTCCAGCGGCCGTCGCTCCAGAGCCGGTGCATGGGGTTGGTTACCTCAATCACCGACAGGTAATCGTTCAGGGGTAAATCGGCATAATCGGGGGTACCGGTATCGCGCTGGGCCACATCCCGGTCGCGGGAACCATTCTGGTACACCACCTGCCCCTCCACCCGCATGAATGTCCGTTTCAGACTGGCGGCTGGCCGCTGCCCGCGCAGGTGTTCAAGCAGCGAACGCAGGGGTGCTTCGCCATCATCCAGACTCACGAAATCCACGTAATCGAACAGGCGCGGCTCGCGCAGGCTCCGGAGTTCGGTGTTGGCATAGCCCCCGCCCAGCACCACCCGAACGGTGGGATAGTGCTGTTTCAGATGCCGTCCGCACAGCAACGCGCCAAACAAATTACCCGGAAAGGGTACAGTCAGACAAACCACCGTCGGCTGATACTGGGCCATTTTCTCGTCCAGCAGGTGCAGCAGCGTTTGACCCACCAGCGTATCGGGCGCGGTCAGGGCAGCGTGCAAGTCATCAAAGTGGGTAGCGGTCCGGCCCAGCCGTTCGGCGTACCGGCTGAACCCAAAATGAGGGTCAATGGCTTCGGCCAGTAAATCACCAATGTCTTCCAGATAAAGGGTCGCCAGGTGCCGGGCTTTGTCGTGCAGCCCCATCGTGCCGAAGGCCCAATCCAGCTCGTCGACTTCGGCAAAGCGCGAGGCTTCGGGCAGGTAACTCCGGTCGGCAATGGCGTGGGCCAGCGTCGGATTTCGGTGCTGCAAAAACCGGATCGTCGGGTCAATCGTCGCGGCATAATCGGCCCGGAGCCGCAGCATCCGCTGGCTATTCTCGCTCAGGTTCGGCACGTCGGCAGCCGTCGCAAACAGCACGGTAAGCCCCTGCCGGGAGAAAAGACGCAGGATGGTTTCAATACCCAGATCTGCCTGATGCGCCACCACCGAGCCACCATCAGCCAGGGGGAGGGTATTCAGGTAGCCTTTCAGGTAGGCAGTGGCCGGGTAGGGGGTGTTGAGTTGGGTAAACGGGGGCGTCAACAGCAGCACGCGAGTGGTCATACGGTATTCCGGACGGGTAGTCCGGGTGTTATTGGATACTCCCCCAACGAATACGGCCGGTATATCATTCCGACAACCGTATTTCTACTGGTATGGACAGCCTGCCAACCCGTCACTCTACGAGTTTATCATTGACAGTCACATTTTTAAGCGTAAACCCATCAATCAGCTTCTTATCGATAGCTGCGTTTTTACTGTCGACTACGAAATTCTCGAACGTAAAATTGGCCAGTCGGTCGTGTTCCGAAATGGCCACATCGAAGAAGGTATCGCAGGTGAGCTTTATGTTTTTCAGCCGCACCTGGTCGCAGTAGGAAAGCGGCACATCCGGGCGTCCCTGCAAATCAAAAAACTGGGTCCAGGGCTTTACGTACAGCAGACTGTGCGCCTGACCCGTAATGTTTTCGACCGATAATGTATTCATAGAGTTGCGGGGTATCGGGCCGCATCTTCAGCCACAACACCCGGCTGGCCTCGCTGACGTGGCAGTTGCGCATAATGATGTTTCGGTTGTGAATCGCTTCGCTGCCGCAGGTAAGCGCCGAATGGCAAAAGCCAAACTCACAGTCTTCAATGATGATATTGGTGTTGGCTCCGTTGTTGGGCACGCGGTCGGCCCAGGGGCCTTTGCCCCCTTTGAGGGCAATGGCATCATCATTGACCGACATGTAGCATCCTTTAATCAGTACGTTGGCACAGGCATCAATGATCAATAGCATCCGTACTGGGTGCTTTTACGGGCTGGTAGGGCGAATAAATATGAGCGTCCAGCACTTTCACGTTCCGGCACTGGTAATAGTGACTGGTCCAGAAACCCGAATTATGCAGCTTCACATCCTGAACCTGTACGTTATTGCATTTCCAGATAAACACCAGCCGGGGGCGGGAAACTTCCAGATTCGTGCAGTTGGGATTCTCTTTACGCCTGGCCCAGAAGGCCTCCCAGAAGCGCAGCCCGTTGCCATCAATCGTCCCTTTTCCCGAAATGGTGAAGCCATCGACCTGGTAGGCATTGACCAGGGCCGCAAAGTAATCCAGGCTCTGCCCTTCCATGCGGGAGGGCAATTTCGGGTAGTCGGCGATGGTATTGGACCCTTTAAGGACGGCCCCTTCCGCCACGTGCAAATGGGTTTTGGGCTTAAAAAATAACGCCCCGCTCATAAACGTCCCTTTCGGGATAACGACGACGCCCCCACCATTCCGGGCTGCCAGATCGATTGCCTTTCTGAATCGCACTGGTCTGAATCAGGGTACTGTCTGCTTTTGCGCCAAAGTCCGTAATCACATACGATTTCCCCAGTTGGGCAAGGCTCACTTTCTGGTTTTTCGTGAACCAGCTACTAATTGGGCTTCCATCGGGAAACAGGGCTTTCGACCCGTTTTGCGCCATGAGCGGTGTATTCAGCCCCACCAGGCCAATCAGTGCCACTATTATTGCTTTCATCATAACTGCTCTTCTTATGGGATTATCGGCTGTACGGGAACCCGCAACGGCATCGATTGGATTCCGCAACCCACGGCAATTCCGACACGGTACACGCCCGTCGCCTTCAGCCTGAAGGAGTAAGTCATTTATACGGGTTGTGTACTCCTGTTAGCGCAACCGTTTGGTTGAGAATCCACATCGTAAACCGATTTCAGGGGCGTTAGCCAACTTTTATCAGAACGGGATAATAACCTTCATGCTGGCGTTACGGCCCTGGTTATAGATACCAAAGCGGCTTGTTGGCGAAGCTGTGTAGTACTCGAAATACTTGAGCCGGTTCAGGTTCGACTGGTAAGCGGTGTCGAAGAGGTTATCGACCTGAAAAAACAGTTGAAACAGGGCTTTTTCTTTCCGGTTGTTCACCGTTGCCCCGCAGCCAATGCCAAAAAGGGAATAGCCCGGCGTGGCCGTTTCGGTGTTATCGACCCCGTAAAATTTATTCTGAGTGCCGTAGTAGTCAACGTCGGCACGGACGTAAATTCCCGACAACCGGCCCAGCGGTTCGCTGAACGAAGCCCGGATTTCGGAGCGGCCGTGCAGGGGCGGGATAAAGGGCAGGTAGCGGGCGGCATCGCCTTCCAGCGCAATCAGTTTGTCATTCAGGTTCAATCCCCGAACGAACGCCAGACTATTATTGATGCCCAGCCACTTGACCTTTTGCGGATGCAGGTTCACGCTGAACTCAGCACCGTACAACTGCGCTTTCGACTGCTGGTATTTGTACGTAAAGTTACCCGGTACAATTACAACCGGGTTACCGGCATCATCGTACAACCGGGCCTGGTAGATGTAGTTATCGATGGTGTTATTAAATAACTCGACGCTGAGGTCTACCTCTTTCAGGTAAGCGATAAACCCAATATCGGTCTGCAAACTAAACTCAGGCTGGAAATCGCGGTTACCCAGGTACACGATGCGTGCGCCGGGATCAAGGCCATTCGAACCCACTTCGGTACTGTTGGGTGCCCGATACCCACGGGATAGGTTCGCCTTGATCAACAGTCGCTCGGAGAGATTATAGGTAGCCCCTATGCTACCCGAAAAGCCGGTAAACGAGCGCTGGTAGGCCGGAAACTGAAGCACGGCGGACGTGTCGGCAGGCTGATTGACCAGTTCGTCGAAGCGCTGGTCCGGTCGGCGCTGTACGTACTGGTCGGCCCAGTTGTACCGGCGGGAGTCGTACCGGACGCCCCCGCTGATGTCGAGTTTGCCGAGGGATTTTTTGACGAACAGAAACGAGCCGATGTCCAGGAGCTGATAATCAGGAATGGGAAAATCGGTACCCTGCACGTTCTTGTTGGTCTGATACATACCGTTCAGCCCCAGGGTTGCTTCCAGTCCGTTCCAGGTGGGAAAATTGTATTTGAGATCGTAATTGTAGGTGTTGAGCTGCACGTACAGGCCGGGCTGATTAGGCACGGTGGGGTGATTGTACTCCCGCCGAACGCTCTGCTGAAACCCAATGGTCGCCGTCAGATCACTCTTACCGATAATAAAATGATTCCGGGTAAACAGGCGGTAATGCTGAATATGCTGGTATAGCGGATTGATGCGATACGTCCGTAAGTCGCTGGCCGGTACAAGGGGGCGGTCTTTGATGTCATCGTCCTCATTTTCCAGCACCTGCCGCGTAAACCGGCGGGTCAGCGAATCGCGGCTGCCATCAGGAATTTCCTGCAAATTGTTGTACAGGGTGGCATACAGATAGGTAGAGCCCCATTTTTTTTCCACGCCCGTCATGGCCGACAGATTCAGTTCGTTGAACGCCGTGCCGTACACCCGTCCATCAACGCTGTTTTTGTAGGCCGTAGCTGCTTTCCGGGATACGCGGAACGAACCCTTCCAGCCATTCCGGTTGTAAGCAGCCCCCGCCGACAGGCCGATCATGCCGTTGTTGGTGTGGTATTCGCTGATCAGATCCCCTTTGAGTTTACCTTCCGGTCCTTTGGGAATGTACGGAATAAAGTTGATGACCCCCGCCACGGCATCGGAACCGTAAATAAGACTGGCCGGTCCTTTCACCACTTCGGCCCGCTCTATGCCGTATTGATCGACTTCAATACCGTGTTCATCGCCCCACTGCTGCCCCTCCTGCCGAACGCCGTTGTACATGGTCAGCACCCGGTTGTAGCCCAGCCCCCGTATAAACGGTTTCGATATATTAGGACCAGTCGTTACCGCACTCATACCAGGAACGCCTTTCAGCACCGCATCAACGATATTATTGTTGACGTTATAGTTCATTTCCTTCCGGTTCATTACCGCAATGGCCACCGGGCTTTTACGCAGTTCAGTAGCCCGCGAAACGCCCGTTACCACCACTTCACTAAGCGTTGTATTCACGGATGGCAGGTCAATAGTAAGGTCCAGGGGATTGTCGGAACGAAGGTTAATCGTCCGGGTATAGGGTTGAAAACCAATGGCCGATGCTTGTAATACATAGCGACCTTCGGGCAAATTCGTCAGTGAAAAACGCCCGGTACTGTCGGCCTGGATGCCGAAAGCCGTTTTATCCAGCACCACCGACGCGAATGCCACCGGTTTACCGTCCGAGCGGATAACACCCGATATCCTGTTGGTTTGGGCGTAACTAACGGATACAGTAGCGAACAGAACAGCCAGTAAAGCGGTAAACATTTTCATAAATTCTGCGATAATATAAACTGCTTTTTACCCCATCCGGCTTTGCGCGCTGTTTTCGTTTTTTCAACTAAAACACACGAAATCCGATTTTGAGTAAACCTTAATTTATGGATACTGTGTCATTCAGGGTCGTGTTGGACAATGAAGTCCCTACTTACCCCCTACATGGTTTATCCCTGTACTGTGTTCCATTACAACAGGATACAAAAATAAAAGTTTAGACAAATCTAAAAATAGTTTTTTATAAACAAAAAAATAGCCAAAGATAAATTCTTCGCTGAAAAGCAGTGCTTTAGAAGAATTTATCTTTGGCTATTCGGGTAGTAGTGCAGCGTCGGCTGATGAGCCTTCAGCCACGATCACCCTTTTACTTAGTGGTCAGAATAATTTGCCCCTCCGGGTTTTGGCGGTCGATACCATCTTCAGCGGTAATAAACACCCGCGTAGGTTCAGTTACGGAAGTAGCGTTCAGACTAGCCTTGAGTGATTTTGACGAGGGGCTTAGCTGACCCAACTTTTTTACGGCATTCCGGCCATCTTCCATCCAGACAATGTAGGCTTCTTTGGCAGGTGTAAGACTCTTTGGTTCTGCCAGATTTCTGACATCTATGGAGAGTGTGTAGTTATCATTCTTATCCTTCTTTGTTTGCACCGCGCCGGTAGCAGCTGGCACAATAGATGAAGTAAGAAAGTTCATACCTGTGGTACAGGCGCTCAGCGTGAAGACGAACAGGCAGATAATAGCGATTGATTTACTTGTTTTCATAGGATTGATTAGACTGTTTGTTACTGTATTAACCGTTAAACTTACGGAGAGTTTTGCCAGGACGTATTCCAATTGGTATCTGGAGAAAATAAACAAAAGATCAACGCTGAGCATATTCCAGTCGGGTTTACCTCTGTTTGCCTCCTCCTGATTTTTATTGTTCCGTTGCGGGCGTTGTGCGGTTAGTCTCCTGTTTACCAGCGGTACTGATACGAATACCATCCCGCTGCTCGGCATTACGCAACTCCTGTTCGAGGAAATAGTTCAGGGCCGTTCGGAGTACGGCAATGGCAGCCAGTAAACCCACATCGTTCCAGTTAGGGGCTACGGCCGTTTTCAGAATATCGGCCCCCAGTTCAAGTTCCAGCGCCAGCGCCAGCGACCGACCCAGTGTTAACCGGATTTCTTCTTTAGGCACCACTAGACTCTCTCCCGCCTGGGCAGAGCGCAGTTCCCGACGAAGGGAAAGGAGAGCAGCCATAAAATTCCATAAGGCTCGCAGGGAAGCCAGCGCGATAACAAGAGCGGCTCCGGCTTCAATCCAGCGGGCCAGCGACAGTGTGACGGTTTTGATTAGCTCTTCCATTTTTTACCTGCCTCTCCCCTACGGATCAGGTCCATTTCTCTTTCAGCGTGTCATACAACGCCCGAACCTCCTTCTTTTCGTAGTCGGTAGCCAGTGTTTCCTGCGCATGGGCAACCGTCAGCGAAGCCTGCTCACGAATAATGACTTTTCGGGTATCGTCTACTACACAGTCGCTTATCAGTGCCAATGCCCGAATCAACCGTTGCAGAACGGCATGGTTCCCTTTCCCATTGATCCGAACCAGGTCAAATGCCAGCCGGATATAGCTCTCGAAATCAGCCGACATAACCGATATCCGCAGGTATTTACCATCAGAGCGGAGTGGGGACGGAAAGTCGCGATGGGCTAACTCCGACACGATAGCCCCCAGGTAATCGATTGACATAACAGCCGTTGTGGTGTCATTGATACCGGGCGACAGCGCTTTCAGTGCAATATCGACTAACTGCTGGACCCCGAAAGATACATCCTGACTAATGCTCCGGTTTCGGCCGATACTAACGTACTTGATCAGATCATCGGGCCAGTCGACTTCATCCGGGTCCGGCCGTTCCGTGCCACTACGTACGCTGAAAATTACCGAGTTCTCACCCACAAAAGCTCCCATATCCCGGTCAATCCGTAGTACTACCTTGTGTTTAATGGCCCACCGGAGCAACCCATCCGTATTGATTCGCTGTAGGTAGCCCGTACGGCCGGATAAGACCGGATACCAGCCGGTGGTAGCATCACTGTACGCCTGCGCGGCTTTTGTTTCGTCCGGATCACTGATTGGAGCCCCAAATTTGTCGGGATAAAGGTTTTCAATGGCATCAACCGTTTCCTGGTGGATGTGCCGGACAATGGTACCCGTTTGCAGCGATTCGGCAATGTGGTGAATGAATAAAATAAGGGCCGCTACTCCGCCCAGGGCCAAAACAAGCCCTGCCAGCACGGCGGTGCCGGGTACAAACTTGTTTTCATCGGTTCCCCGAATGGTGCCCAGCACAATCAGGCAGTACGTAAATACGGCCACAAAATAGCCCATTACAATCTGATTGATCTTGTCGGCCATGAAGTTCCGCAGCACCCGGGGTGAATACTGGCTGCTCACCTGCGTAATGGTGGTTAAGGTCAGCGAGAAAGCCAGGGCAGCAACGGTAAGCATAGAACCGGCAATAGCCGTGAGCATTCCCCGCGACCCCTCCGCTCCCACGCCGAACAGTAACGGATACCGTTTGGTCCCGTTCCAGGAGGTGTTGGCATCGAATTCAATCAACCCACCGGCTAATCCTATGGCCGTAATGACCATCAGCCCCGGTACGAACCAGAGTGATTCCTGGAGTTGCTGCCAGTAGTGTCGAAATCGTGTGTTCATCAAAGACTTGTTTATACCTATTTCAGTTAACCAGATCTGGGAGAAGTGGTTAAAAAGCAACTGACCGTATCTATCAGATCGCCAGCGCGTTTCCTGATTACGTCTGGTTCGTTTTGTAGAGAACAGCCGGTTTCTGCAAAAGTATCGCCCCTTCCCCTATGGGCTGACTCAGGCAATAATGCATACGCAAAAAAGGGCACGAGACTCGGCGAATAAGCCGCTCACGCCCTTTTCCTCACGTCCTGCAGCGCTCGGGTTGATGACGGGTTATTCCCAGCCACCACCGAGCGAACGATACAATTCCGTTAGAGCCAGAAACTGAGCCTGCTTGGTGTTGATGAGGGCCAGTTCCGCTTCCAGTACGCTGCGCTGCGCCGTAATCACTTCCAGATAGGACGCGTACCCACCCGCAAACAGGTCATTGGATGTAGCTACCGCCTTACGCAGTACATCAACTTCCTGGCCCTGCAAATCGGCTACGGCCCGGTAGTTCTCAACGCCCCGCAAGTTAGTAACCACCTCACTAAATCCCGTCAGCACTGTCTGCCGGTAGCGGTAAAAGGTTTCCCGACTTTGCGCAACCGATTGCCCATAGTTGGCTTTCAGGAAACGGCGGTTGAACACGGGAGCCGTTACCCCCCCCAGCAAACCAGCCGCAATAGACGCGGGGCTCAGCAGCGTTTCGAGCCGGAACGAATTTACCCCTACGTAAGCCGACAAATTCAGTGAAGGCAGAAACGACGCACGCGCCACATCAATATCGATATTAGCTGCCTGTAATTCCAGTTCGGCCTGCCGGATATCGGGTCGGCGGGTAAGCATCTGGCTGGGCAATCCTACCAGTACCTGGCCGGGCAGCTCCCATTCCTGTAGCGATTTACCCCGCTCAATGGGTTGCGGAAAGCGGCCCATGAGCCGGTTCAACTGATTTTCTGTCTCGATAACCTGCTGCTGAATCCGGCGTTGCCGACTCTGCGTGTTGAGCAGTTGAGCCGTAAATTGTTGCACGGCCAGTTCCGTTACCCGCCCCGCCAGTTTTTGCACCTTCACCAGTTCAACCGCATTTTGCTGAAGGTCCATGTTTTTCTGGATAATTTCCTGCTCACCATCCAGCGCCAGCAGCGAGTAGTAATACCGGGCTACTTCAGCAACCAGGGAGGTAATGACCAGGTTACGGCCTTCCTGCGAAGACAAAAAACGAGTGTAAGCGGCTTTTCGGCGGTTGCGGAGTTTGCCCCACAGGTCAACTTCCCAGGTGCTGCGGGCACCCAGAAAAAAATCGGGCGTGGGGTTGGGAGCCAGCTGATTGCCGGCTATGTTATCGGATAAGTTCGTGTCGAAATTACCTACCCCGCTCATGGTGTATTTTCCAAACCGGTCTACACCCGCCGATGCCGCCAGATCGACCTGAGGCATCAGGAAACCCTGGCTGTAGTTGTAGGAGGCCCGCGCTATCTCGATCCGTTGCGTAGCAATGCGTAAATCCAGATTGCCAGCCAGCGTTGTATCGATGAGGTGTACCAGGTAGGGATCATCGAAAAAGGTGTGCCAGTTTTCGGTACTGATACTGGCCGAATCGTCACTACCGATAAAGGAAACGGGCGCTGACCGGGCCGATGGCTGTTGCAGCGGTTGGTAGGTCATCTGACAGCCGCCCACTACAACCAACAGAAAGAAGGGAAGGTAATACGGTATTTTAATCAATTTGTTCTTGAATGACTGCACCATTGGGGTGGGATTGGCTAATTTCTAAAACAGACTCGTCCTGATTGGCAGGCTTGGCATGATCGTTCTTGTGAGACGATTTGCCGGATTTAAACCGGTCTCCCAGGCTGGCGAAGATGACGTACAGACCTGGAATCACGAACAGCCCAAAAAGGGTTCCGGTGAGCATTCCTCCCGCTGCCGCCGTACCAATGGAGCGGTTACCCACGGCCCCCGCCCCGGTTGCCAGCATCAGGGGAACAAGTCCGGCAATGAACGCGAACGAGGTCATCAGAATAGGACGCAGCCGGGATACGGCTCCTTCAATGGCTGCTTTTACGATGGGTACCCCTTCTTTTTGTCGCTGATTGGCAAACTCCACAATCAAAATGGCGTTTTTTCCCAGCAGACCAATGAGCATGACCAGCGCCACCTGCGCGTAAATATTGTTCTGCAGGCCCAGCACCTGCAACAGCAGAAACGACCCGAAAACACCCGTAGGCAGCGATAGTACAACCGGCAGTGGCAACAGCATGCTCTCATACTGTGCCACCAGCAGCAGGTAAACGAACAGCAGGCAGATAGCGAAGATATACAGTGCCTGATCACCCGACAGAATCTCTTCGCGGGTCATGCCCGACCACTCGTAACTGAAGCCTTTGGGGAGGGTTTCCCGGGCTACTTCCTCAATGGCCTTGATGGCATCGCCACTGCTGTAGCCCGGTGCGGGCTCGCCATTGATCATGGCCGAGGTGTACATATTGTAGCGGGTGAGCTGCTCCGGCCCGTATACCCGCTCGAGTCGGATGAAGTTGGAGTACGGCACCATCTCCCCTTCTTCATTTTTCACGCGCATCGTCAGCACATCTTCGGGTTTGGTCCGGTAGCTGGGGTCGGCCTGCACATACACCTTGTACATTTGCCCAAACCGGATGAAGTTCGATGCGTAGTAGCTACCCATCAGGGTTTGCAGGGTGCTCATGGCGTTATCGGTAGAAACACCCTTCTGAGCAGCCTTTTCATGATCAATGTGAATCATGTACTGCGGAAAGTTGGGGTCGAAACTCGTAAAGGCGTTCCGAATTTCGGGGCGCTTGTCGAGAGCCTCAATAAATTTTTTGTTTACGTCGGTCATGTTCTGCAGATCGCCACTGCGCCCCACGTCGAGCAACCGCACCTCAAAACCACTGGCGTTACCAAATCCCGGCACGGTGGGGGGCGGAAAGAACTGAATGCTGGCATCCGGAATACCTTTGGCTTTCTCTTCGAGTTTGGCAATCATATCCTGCATCGACTCAGTGCGCTGATCCCAGGGTTTGAGGTTGATCATGCCCATCCCGTACGATGCCCCGGCCCCATCGGTAAGCAGACTATACCCCGCCAGGGTCGATACAGTTTCCACGGCATCCTCCTGACTGGCTAACTCCTGAATCTCGTCCAGCACTTTCTCCGTTCGTGATACCGTGGCTCCGGCGGGCGTAGTGACGTTAGCGTAAATCATACCCTGGTCTTCGGTTGGAATGAAACCGCCGGGCAAAATAGCACCGACGCCCCAGGTGCCGACTATAAAAGCAGCCAGCACACCCCAGGTAATGACGCTTCGTTTCAGCAGCGGGCGTAGTAAACCACTGTATTTATTGGCCAGCTTGTCGTATCCGTGGTTGAACCCGGCGAAGAAGCGGCCCAGCAAGCCCTTCTTCCCTTTAGGATCGTGGGGCCGCAGCATAATGGCGCACAGCGCGGGCGTCAGCGTCAGGGCATTGACACCCGATATAACGATAGAAATGGCCAGCGTCAGCGAAAACTGCCGGTAGAAAATGCCGACCGGTCCACTCATAAACGCCACCGGCACGAATACGGCCGACATTACCAGCGTAATGGCTACGATAGCACCGGCAATATCGCTCATGGCTGCAAATGTAGCCACGCGTGGTGTCAGGTGGTCTTCCTCCATTTTAGCGTGGACAGCCTCCACTACCACAATGGCGTTATCGACCACGATACCGATGGCCAGTACCAGCGCAAAGAGAGTTAACAGATTGATGGAGAAGCCAATGGCGCTCATAAAGGCAAATGTACCTACCAGAGCCACCGGCACGGCCAGGGCGCAGATGAGCGTAGCCCGCCAGTCCTGCAAAAACAGGAATACGATGATGAATACCAGAATAAAGGCTTCGAACAGCGTGTGCAGTACATTGTCAATGGATGCGTCCAGAAAACGCGACACATCGTAAGCGTAGTTGTAGGTCATACCCGCCGGAAACGAGCGTTCTTTCAACTCCGCCATGCGCTTTTTTACGTTGGCAATTACCTCGCTGGCATTGGAGCCGGGCCGTTGCTTGAGCATGATAGCCGCCGATGGTTTTCCGTCGTTTTTCGACAACACCCCGTAGTCTGCCGAGCCGAATTCCACGTCGGCCACGTCTTTAAGCCGCAGCAGGGAGCCATCGTCATTGGTGCGAAGGACCAGATTTTCGTACTGGGCAGGTTCAAAAAACTTACCCGTGTAGCGTAACACGTACTGAATCGTCTGGGGGTCGCGGTCAGCGCTTTCCCCCGCTTTACCGGGAGCGGCTTCTATATTCTGCTTACGAATACCCGAAATCACATCATCGGCGGATACGCCATAAACCGTCATCCGGTCGGGCTTGAGCCATATCCGCATGGAGTAATCCCGGCTACCCATAATGGCGGCAAAACCAACCCCATCGATTCGCTTGAGTTCGGCCAGGATGTTGATGTCGGCAAAATTGTAAATGAATTTCTCATCCACCGCTGGGTCGTTACTCACTACGTTGAGGTACAACAGCATACTGTTCACCTCTTTTTCGGTAACAACGCCGGCCTTGATAACCTCTTCGGGTAGCTCGTCAAGCACGGTGGTTACCCGGTTCTGTACGTTTACCGATGCCAGGTCGGGGTCAATGCCCACGCTGAAGAACACAGTAATGATTGATGTACCATCGTTGCCCGATACCGAGGTCATGTACGTCATGCCCGGCACACCGTTTATAGCCCGTTCGAGGGGCGTAACGACGGCCTTTACGCTCACGTCGGCACTGGCCCCGGTGTAGCGGGTTGTAACGGTAACGGATGGGGGAACAATATCGGGAAACTGCGTAACGGGTAGCCCGAACAACGCCAGCAGCCCCATCAGGACAATCAGTACCGAAATAACCCCGGAGAGAAGGGGTCTTTTAACAAATATGTCAAACATAATAGCTGTTTTTCTGACAGTGGAAGACGAAACTTACTGGCGGACCGACGAGTACATAGCCAGCAGACTGTCGGCAGGCATTGTTTTAGGGATGATGGTCATGCCATCCTTTATGTTCTGAACTCCCTCGTACACGATACGGTCGCCGGACTTAAGGCCCGACTGAACGATGTAAAACTGGTCTACCCGGCTGCTGGGTACAAAGCTCCGGCTTTTGACCTTGTTCTGGGCATCGACTACGTAAACGAAACTCTTGTCCTGCACATCGAACACGGACTTTTGCGGTACCAGTACGGCATCGGTCACATCGGTACTCAGCCGAACTTTACCGGTAGCTCCGTGGCGGAGCAGCCGATTGGGATTTGGGAAGCGTGCCCGGAAAGCAATGGTTCCGGAGTTGCCTTCAAAAATTGTTTCGGTGGTTTCTATCTTCCCCTTGTAGGGATAAACTGAATCATCGGCCAGCAGCAGTTCCACCTCACGGGCCATTGTTTTTTCGGGGTTGAGTCTCTTTTTAATGAAGGCGAGGTATTCTTTTTCCGACACGTTGAAGTAGGCGTATATCTGTTGGATGTCCGTAACGCTGGTGAGCAGTGACCCCTCTTCAATCAGGCTTCCCTGCTTGTAGGGTATCCGGTTAATAACTCCGTCGAATGGGGATCTGATGTCGGTGAGTGATACCATACGCCGGGCATTGGACAGGGCGGCCTTTGCCTGATCGATGTCTCCTTTAGCTACTTCAATTTTTGCTTTGGCAAGTTTCAGTTCAGAGCCGGAAATAATGTTCTTATCAACCAGCAGTTTTACCCGGTCCATCTCAATCGATGCCGACCGGGACTGCGCCGTAGCACTCTCCAGACTGGCCCTCGCCCTATCTACCCCCACCTGGTATTCGGCCGGGTTGAGTCGAAAAAGAAGCTGTCCTTTACGAACCGCCTGCCCCTCATCAACCATTATTTTATCCAGGTAGCCCGCTACGCGGGCGCGTACTTCCACGTTCTGCACCGCTTCAAGATTACTCGCGTAATCGTGATCCAGCGTGGCGCTTTGACGGCTGAGCTGGATAACGGGAAATGGCAAACTGGCCACCTGTTTTTTTGTCTCACTTTTCGAGGTACAATCGGTTAGCATTAAACCTAAAAGCAGGACGCTGGTGCCTAAATAATAAGTCATACAAGTACGTTGATCAGAATCGTTTTAGTTGGTTTACTAAACAGATAACCAGGAAATCAGACACCTGTTCGTGTGCTTTGGCAAATAAGGAACAGAGTGCATTAACCGGCTTAGAAAAATATTAGAATTTACTTAGAATTAGGTAGCCAATGCCCTTTTGACCGCTAAGGCAGCGCATCCTATTACTCAAAGCGGGCCTGAGATACGGGGCTATGGAAACCAGCAACTCGCAGCAAATTTCTGCTTTTTTGGCGGTATCTTACTCCTGTAGTCAGACAGTTTTCCCGCGTTACGCTACTTTTGCCTATCCTTGCCTACGCGTTCCTCCTGCCGGCTAACTGCCTGCAACCACCTGACTAACCAACGATGATGAAACACAGATTAGTCCTGTTTGCCCTCCTTTCCTGTGCTGCCACTGGTACGGCTCAGGTGGTCGATACCACAACTGACCCCGTCGAGCTGGTTAACCCTCTGGTGGGCACCGATTCCAAACCGAGCCTGTCCAATGGGAACACCTACCCGGCCATTGCCCTGCCCTGGGGAATGAATTTCTGGATGCCCCAAACCGGAAAAATGGGCAGTGGCTGGGCCTACACCTACGGTGCCGACAAAATCAGGGGGTTCAAACAAACCCATCAGCCGTCGCCCTGGATGAACGATTACGGTCAGTTTTCGCTCATGCCCACTACGGGTAAACTGCGTATCAACGAAGATGAACGCGCCAGTTGGTACTCGCACAAGGCCGAAGTGGTAAAGCCTTATTATTACCGCGTTTACCTGGCCGACCACGATGTTACGACCGAGATTGCTCCAACCGAACGGGCGGCCAGTTTTCGGTTCACCTTCCCCAAAACAGATAGTGCCTATGTGGTAATCGACGCCTTTGATAAAGGGTCGTACGTGAAAGTTATACCCAGGGAGCGAAAGATTATTGGGTATACCACCCGTAACAGCGGGGGTGTACCGGCTAATTTTAAAAACTACTTCGTCATTCGCTTCGATAAGCCGTTTACCACCGCGCAGGCCTGGCACGGCAAAACACTGGCCAACGACACCCTGGAAATCCAGGCAGACCACGCCGGTGCGGCCGTTCGGTTCAGCACTGCCAGGGGGGAAGCGGTCAATGCCCGCGTGGCCTCCTCCTTTATCAGCCACGAACAGGCCGAGCGAAACCTGAATGAAATTGGGGAAGACGCCTTCGAAACGGTTAGGGATAAGGCGAAAACTGCCTGGAACAAGGAACTAAGCCGGATAAACGTGGCGGGAGGAACACCGGCACAGCTGCGCACTTTTTACTCCTGTCTGTACCGGTCGTTACTGTTTCCGCGCAAGTTTTTCGAGTTTGATGCCGATAAAAAAGTAGTCCATTACAGCCCGTACAATGGAAAAGTACTTCCCGGATACATGTTTACCGATACGGGTTTCTGGGACACGTTCCGCTCCTTGTTTCCCTTTCTCAACCTGATGTATCCCTCCCTCAACGCCCAGATGCAGGAAGGCCTTGCCAATGCCTACAGGGAGGGCGGCTGGCTACCGGAATGGGCCAGTCCGGGCTTGCGCAATGTGATGGTCGGCTCCAATTCAGCTTCCGTCATTGCCGATGCTTACCTGAAAGGGGGCCGCAACTACGACATCAACACCCTTTACGAAGCCGTATTGAAAAATTCGGAAAACGAGGGACCAATGGATGCCGTTGGCCGGAAGGGGGTGACGTATTACAACGAACTAGGCTATGTGCCCTACGACGTGGGTATCAACGAGAATGCAGCCCGCACGCTCGAATACGCCTACGATGATTTTGCCATCTATCAGCTGGCCAAAGCTCTCAAGCGCCCGCAGGCCGAGATTGACCGGTTTGCCAAACGCTCTCAGAACTACCGCAATTTGTTCGACAAACAGACGGGGCTGATGCGCGGAAAAAATAAAAACGGGTCATTCCAGACGCCATTCAACCCCTTTAAGTGGGGAGACGCTTTTACGGAGGGCAATAGCTGGCATTACACCTGGTCAGTGTTTCATGACGTGCAGGGCCTGGCGGACCTGATGGGGGGCCGACAGGCGTTTGTGGCCAAGCTGGATTCGGTATTTACCCTGCCGCCCGTTTTCGACGAGCGTTATTACGGAAGTGTTATCCACGAAATCCGGGAAATGCAGATTGCCGATATGGGTCAGTATGCGCATGGCAACCAGCCCATTCAGCACATGATTTATCTCTACAATTACGCCGGTGAGCCCTGGAAAAGCCAATACTGGCTCCGGGAGGTGATGGATCGCCTGTACCTGCCAACACCCGACGGCTACTGTGGCGATGAAGATAACGGACAAACCTCAGCCTGGTACGTGTTTACGGCCATGGG
Source organism: uncultured Cytophagales bacterium (assembly GCA_963782245.1). Lineage (GTDB taxonomy): Bacteria > Bacteroidota > Bacteroidia > Cytophagales > Spirosomataceae > Spirosoma. Next base: position 202,198 of record CAWAJC010000014.1, on the reverse strand, counting down.
ATTCTACCCAGTTTGTCCGGCCACGAATCAGTACGTGCTGGGCGCACCCCTGTTCAGAAAGGTGACGGTAACGCTGGAAAATGGCAAAACGATCACTATCAACGCCCCAGCCAACAACAATACGAACCGCTACGTTGACGCGCTGCGACTCAACGGGAAGGCGTACGAGAAGAACTGGCTCAGTCACGAAACCTTACAACAGGGAGCCACCATCGACATCGACATGTCTGCCAGACCGAACAAGCAACGGGGCACGAAACCAGCGGACTACCCGTACTCCTTCTCTCAACCGAAAACGAATTAGTCAATAAAAAACCCTACGATGTCTCCAGGACCTCGTAGGGTTTTAATGAACTCAGGCTTAACGCGATTCCTTACGCCTGCATCAGCCCTGAGGAATCGCATTCCAGGAGACGTATCACTTTTCTGTTCAACTGCAAGTAAATTTACTTTACGGCAATCCGCCCATTACCCCCTTCGGATTACGCTGACAAGCTGTTTACGCATCAAAAATCATTACGCCTGCACCCTTACTGAGTATACAAGACGATTCATGGGGGAGGCTCTGGCTACCTGAATAGCCCGATACTGAATGATCCCGTTGAATCGGTCGGTTAGCATTGCCGTTTCCTTGGCCTGGCGTTTCTCCAGTGCTTTTCGTGTTCGGGCATGTTGCTGCTTTAACTCCTCAATTTCCCGCAGGTGTTTGGCAATCAACAGGGCCCGCTGGCCAGCCTCGCTTTTTTCCGATGGGAGACACTGGTGTTCGTACCGGTGTTTTCGTCCGAGTGCCTGTCGAGACTCCCGCTCGAGGGCCAGGTTGTCATCCCACTCCCCGATAAAACGGTTTGTCTGAATCAGGAACACATCTTCTTCAGGTTCACTTTTCATAGTGTTAACTATTTAAAAGATTTGTTAAAAAGGAGTTAGCTAACAACGCCACCAATTATCGTTATAATTGAATAAATAGGAAGCTTGATCAGCTAAAAGGTGATTTTCAGGCAAATATATTCAGTATACTAACAAAACAAAAGGAATTAATCTTTTTTAACTAGCTATAATTCAACAACTTACAAATATATATATGACAATCATTTCGGTTGGTAAGCGGGTACGCGCAGCGATAAAATAGCATTAAAAAACCGGCCTGCAAGGTAGTATATACGCATTTTAGTTATACGCACCAGTGAAATCGTTATAAATTCGTACCTTTGTTTGAATCATCTTCTTTCCTGAGTGAAGTCATTTACCGCTATCGGTTTCCTGATTCTACTACTTTATCACCTGGTCGGGTTGCCACTTGCGGTGCTTACCTTCGAGCAGTCGTACGAGTCAGCTACCCCCGTTTCGCTGGCAGATCAATGGAAAATAGTCAAACTACCCATCTCCCTACCCTATACCACCAGCTGGGAAAATACCGATGGGCAGGATGGTTTGATTCAGGATGGCAACAAGTTCTATAATGTCGTTCGGCAACATTACGCGAACGACACGCTGTACACGTTGCTCAAGACGAACCAGTCGGCCAGGGAGCGTTTCTTTGAACTGGCCGACCAGCTGCAGCAACTCAGTAACGACCAGGAAACAGCCACCCGGTCACCCGTGGGTCGCCTGCTCAAACTCCTGAAAGACCGGTTGACAACCTACCTCCCTCCCCTGGCGTTTCAGCTGGCGCAACCCGACCAGTTGCTGGTTTTATCCAGTGCTCAGTATGACCGCGTGCCGCTGCCGGTCTACGATGCCGACCTCGCTTATCCGTCGCCCCCACCCCGTACCTAGCCTGTCTGCTGCTTATTTTCTGCTACGCCTACTCAATTGGTGTCAAAACCGGTTGGACTGGCTTGTATATATTTTCGGGTCGCTTTCCTGCAACCCGTCCACTACTCATAGGCTATTTTCGCATGAAACGTGCTCTTTTTCTATTTCCCCTTCTGCTAATGGGCCTGGGGGCCTGCCAGCCCAGTGCCTCGCCCGACCAGTATAACGCGTTTGCTGCCAATCCACAACTGCTCAGCGACTGCTCCCAACGGTTGACCAGCATTATTATTCACGACATTTTTAAGCCCCCCGTTGCCAGCCGGATTTATGGCTATACGTACCTGGCTACCTACGAAGCGCTGCGCCCCGGCTATACCGGCTATCCCTCCCTGCTGGGTAAGCTGAACGGGTCAACACCCGCGCCCCAACCTGCCCCGAACGAAGCTTACTGCTATCCACTGGCCAGCCTGAAAGCGTTCCTGACCGTTTCCCGTGCCCTGACGTTTTCAGAAAATTTATGGGATGAATTCGATCAGGAGATAGCGCCCAGGCTACGGGCTCTCCATATTCCCGGCGATGTGTACGAACGCTCTACGCAGTATGGTGAAGCGGTAGCCAAACACGTACTGGCTTATGCCGCTAAAGATCACTATAAGGAAACGCGCGGTTTCCGCTATACGGTTACCAATAAGCCGGGCACCTGGGTACCCACCCCGCCATCGTACGCCGACGCCTGCGAACCGCAGTGGAACACGGTACGTCTGTTTACGCTGGACTCCGCACGGCAATTCCCCTGCCCCCCGCCGACTACCTACAGCCTGAACCCGAACAGTGCGTTCTGGCAGCTGACGCGGGAAGTGTATGACCTGGGCAAACGGCAGGACAAAGAGCAGCAGGCAATCGCCTACTTCTGGGATGATAACGCCTTTGTGACCAACGTATCCGGGCACGTCATGTTTGCCAGCAAGAAGATGACTCCCCCCGGCCACTGGCTGGCCATTGCCGCCACCCTTGCCCGGCAGCAGAAGTTCAGTATGATTCAAAGTGCTCAGTTGTATTCGCTCACTTCCATTGCCATGTACGATGCCTTTATCGCCTGCTGGGAAGAGAAGTACACCAGCGTTCGTATTCGTCCCGAAACGGTGATAAACAACACCCTGGATCCCACCTGGCGACCCTTTCTGGAAACGCCGGCTTTCCCGGAATACGTGAGTGGGCACAGTGACATCTCGGCCGCTGCGGGCCGGGTCATCACCCGTCTGGTTGGGCCGGGCGTAGCCTTTACCGATTCAACGGAGTACCCGTATGGCCACGGCGTACGTCATTTTCCCTCCATCGAAGCTGCGTATCAGGAAGCGTCCATCAGCCGGGTGTACGGGGGTATTCACTACCGCGATGGCGTTGAAGAAGGCACTCGTCAGGGCGAGCACGTTGGGCAATGGGTAGTAACAAAACTGGTGCCGGAGCCAGTGATAGCAGCCCGGTGACCGGTACAACAACAACCTGACCATCAGGCGATATACTCCACCACAACTTCTGGTTAGGGCGTACTTGCCGGGTACGCTAGTAATGGGTAAGTACGCCCTAATCTTTTCCGTTTATCGTAGGGCGGGGGTACCGGCCTGCACGCGAATTCCACCCGCCAATACGGTCATTTGAAATTAATTGCCTACATTCGTCAACAAACCCGTCCCACCGTATACATTGCCTGCTATCGATAATTACATGGACGTTCAGCCTATTGGTACCATACTCGTTCCGGTGGATTTTACGGAGCCCTCCCTCAATGCCCTCGCCGTTGCCATTCGATTAAGTCAGCAGCAACAAACTGAACTTCACCTGGTTTATGTGTTCAATTTCGCTACCGCCAGGCCCGTCTCTACCCAGGGGCAGGCACCTGACTTATCGCCGGAACAACTCATCCGGGAAAGCACGGACATGATTCAGCAACTAGCCACGGTAACCACCCAGACACACCAAGTGCGCTGTTCGGCCAGCTATTGCCAGGGTACAGTGCCGGAAGAAGTGGTGGGTACGGCCAGCCGGATCAATGCCGATTTAATTGTGATTGGCACCCAAAACGGGGCCGATGCGGAGACGTTTCGGCTGGGAGCCGATGCCTATCAAATCGTAAAAACCGTTTCGTGCCCGGTGCTGACGGTTCCACTCCACCAGAAATGGATTACCTTTGAGCGAATTCTGTTTCCGGTGCGTCCGGTTCCGGGTACGCTGGACAAATACGCGTTCACCCGGAAAATGATCCGGAATGAGCAGGCAGAGGTAACCATACTGGCGCTCTGTGCGCCTGATGAGGTAATTAGTATGCGCCAGTTGACAAACGAAGTTGCGGTACTGACAGAAAAGCTGACTCAGGATAACATCCGCAATCAGGCAGTATTTTGCCAGACCGATTCCATAGCGGAGACCGTTCTGGAAAAAGTAGATGAGTTGCAGGCTACGCTACTGATTATTACGGCCAGTTTGAGCGTAACCACCGAGAATTATTTTATGGGTCCTTTTACGCAGCAGATCATGTACAATTCTCGCGTACCGGTACTCGCAATACGACCCGAGTCGGCGTTGAATGAGCAGACATCCCGAATTGCCTGGCAGTACGGCCAGAATGAGTAAGGCGTGAGCCCTCCGTTTATATTTTTTGCATTCATTGATTAAACCCCGTTACCAATGCCGAGTAAACAAGACTATATCCTACGAGTGGCTGCCTGGGCCAAATCGCGTGGCTTTAACGACATAAAAGCCAACGCCGATGGCTTTGAGACGCCAATTTCCTACGGGCGGCAGCAGGATGGAGAAGCGTTTGTTCCGGACGTAACGGGTCAGCAGTTTGAGCAGAAGTCTTATTTTGAAGTAATTCTTAAGACGGACGATGTCAACCACCTCACATCCAAACTGAAACTTCTGGGTCAATTGGCGTCAGCCCGGGGCGGTCAGCTGTACCTGATGGTTCCCAAAGGTCACCTCCCCTTTGCCAAGTCTGTTGCGGCCGATAGCCGGGTTGTTGCCGAGTTGATCAACCTGCTCTAGCTCATGCCGGGGCCGTTGATGCTGCCCTGTCAGCGTACGGAATTCCTCTGCCCTCATCTCAGAAGCTACCCGTAACCGAAAAAATCGGGACGAGCGTATCTCCGTGGTTTCCAGGCTTGGTCCGTCGCCAAATAACTGGTGTTTGATGGCAGTGAGGTATACCGGTGTGGTGTGTCTGTTGTAAGTCCGGTTCGGGGTGTTACAACAAAAACGTCGTTACCATATCAGGCCACGGATGGGGACTTCTGACCCAGCATGGCCTGCATGCGCTGCCAGGTTCGATCCCAGGACTGTTCGCGTAAAAACTGATCCAGGGCCAATTCGTCATTACCCACCGGTTTCTGCAGCGCCAGCGAAATACCACGCTCAAAATCGGCCACGGAATCGGCAATACGCACCCGTTCCCAGTTACCGTAGGTTCGTACTACATCCCGTATGGGGGTCGACACGACCGGTAAACCAGCGGCCAGGTACTCCGGTGTTTTTGTCGGGCTGATGTACCGCGTTGCTTCGTTGATGGCAAAAGGCATCATGGCTACCTGCCAATTACTGAAATAAGCCGGCAACTCCAGATACTCTTTCATACCCAGAAAGTGAAGATTGGGCCCCTGTGGCAGCGTGGCAGGGTCGATTTTAACAACTGGTCCCAGCAAAATAAACTGCCAGTCGGGCCGCTGCTTAGCCAGGTTACCCAGTAGCGTCATATCCAGTCGCTCATCAATGACCCCGCTGTAGCCGATCCGCGGCCCCCCAATGGCAGCCTGATCGTGAGGATCGTCGAGCGGGCCCCTGGTGGCCAGGCTGCGAGCCTGCGAAAAATGATCGTAATCGATGCAACTGGGAAACGCGTATACGTTCGGATGTCGTTTTTGCTTGGCTTCATACAGGCTGTACCCACCCGTAAACACCACATCAGCCCGGTTTAACAGCCGCTTCTCCTGCTCAATAAGTTGTGGGGGAGCGCCCAAAAAGGCTGACAGTTCGTCCATGCAGTCATACAAAACCAACGCTGGCCGGAGGTGATCCGTGAACAGAAGTGCCATCGGAGTGTAATACCAGGTGATATAGTCGGTTATGTTCTGCTGCTCGATCAATTGATTGATTAATTGCCGTTGAAGTCGAATAGTCGTTTGTTCGTCAATGCCCCGGGGTAGATGAGGGACTACAACACGAAGGTTATTGGTAACCAACCGGATTTCCAGATGCAGTGTATCCTGCCAAACCGGTTCCTCTACGTACCAAACGCGGCACTGCCGGGCAGCCCGTTTTAACAGGTGCTGCGGGCGCTGATAAACAAAATTCCAGCGTAAATGGGCAAAACAGAGTAGATTATCAAAATCAGCCGTTGGGGAGTTCGTCCCCAACGAATCAGTTTTTTCAACTTGAGATGATCTTCCCTGGGTAGGGATTGCCGCAACCAAATCAGGAGTGTCTTCCATTGGTAAAAACGTCGAGCTTAACTTGCCACTCACAAGGCTGAATTTGTCTGAATTGAGTGTCTACTCAACCCCAACCCGACAAGCACGACTTTGTCGTTCACTGCCGGTTAACGAATGAGGGAACGGCCCCCTTTTACCCCGGCGTATCACACGTCAGCCTTTAGATTAGGAGTTTTTATCCACAGTTTTTGATGAGCGACACCAGATAATTGCGTATTTTTGTTAGTAGATGCCCTTTCTAACTCATGAAAAACTCAGCAGGTACAAATTCAGTGGTTCACGCTAATTTCAAGGATGCCAAGCTACTGCTCATTGAAGATAATCCGGACCAGGCACTGATCATGAAGGATTCAATTGCCCGCTGTTTGCCGGAAGTAAAAACGATTCTGGTCACTACAGAGGACGAAGCACTAGCCTATCTTGATCGGTGCAGCATCGAAGAATGGGAACTCCCTAAATTGATTTTGCTGGATCTTTACCTGCCCGATCGGCAAAATGGCTGGCGGTTGCTGGAACGAATAAAAGCATTACCAGCAGCGATGGGAAAAATGCCGGTTGTTTTACTAAGCCAGTCAGATGACAAAGGCGACATCAGTGAATCCTATCGCCGTGGTTGTTCATCGTATATCGTCAAACCCATTTTATCGACGGATTGGTTACAACAGTTTCAATCGCTCAGAACATACTGGTGGGAAACGGTTACCCTGCCTAAAATTGGCTATTCTTTCATTTAGGTATACGTAGTTTGATCAGATGGCCAGTTGTACTACCATCAGCCAATACTGGAGCAGATCCTTGATCGTTTTCACAAACGCAGTCGGTTCGTCGGGAACGACTACCACCGAGTTGGCATCCAACAGGTAAGCCTGCATCTGATCATCGCCAGAAGCGACCAGCCAAACCACGGGAATAGCCCGCAACTGGGGATGGCTTTTCAGGTTTTGCAATGCTAAAATGTGATCTGCCCGATTGGTACGGGCATCGATAAGAACCAAAAGAGGCCATTCATCCGGGGAGTTAAGTAGTAGTGAGGACGCGAATTCGGCTCCAAACGGCGTAGACTGCACTGCACAGGGTACCCCTAACTCGCTGAGGCAGTGCCGGGTTAACAGGAGCGTGTCACCCGACATAATCAGTTGCACCCGAAGGGGGTGTGCGGCCTTCTCCGCATATTGATCCTGGCTATCCCGATCAGGATACAACTCAGCCAGGTTATGGTTAGTTTGTACTAGCTGAACCACCTTTTGCCAACGCCGACGGCTCACCGGCAATTCGGTCCCATCCAGTAACCGGACAGATCCTGCCATTTTGGAGCGGGGGGGCGTTTGCAGACTGCTGATATAGACCGGATTGATCAGGGCGGTTTTGTGGATACGAATAAAGGAGGGAAGCCTTTCTTCAAAATACACCAATGGCTTGGCCAGTAATCGTCGTTCGCCATTTCGAAATTGGAGCCAGGCATAATTATCGGCCCCAACAAAGTAGGCGAGCAAGGCTGGCTGTTGAAGGAGTTGATTGATAAGTAACACAGTCAGTTTCGTTTCGTAATCGTATTATGGGTAGTTAACAAGTCCTGTTAGTTTCGCCAGGACGCTTACGCTGATGTTTTTCCGTTGGTATTAACCCAATAGGAGCAGACCTGTTTGAATAGTGTTTGCATGGCTTGTATTGTGCGGGGTTTTGCCAGACAGGAATTTACCCCGGCCTCGTAGCAGGCATGAACTTCCTGAACGGATGCGGCACTAGTCATTATGACAACAGGGATAGGCTTCCAGTCCAGCCGTTCCTTCAGTCCTTTTAAGGTTTGCAGACCGTCCATGACAGGCATATACAGATCAAGTAAAATAAGAACGGGGTATTCTACCTCCGCCGTGAGCAGCTCATCCAGCATAGCCCTCCCATTCGGGAATACCGACAATGTATACTGAGGCAGAAACCTGGTAAATGCATACTGAACCAGGTGTAGATAGTCCGCATCATCGTCGACGACGTAAATTAGTTGCTTCTTCATGCGTGCGCTGTTTATTTGTTTCGAGTGATCGGTATTGAAAGGGACTAGCATAAAATCCCCTCGGGAGGCCGGTTCAGGTTTAACCGGCATAATGAACCGGAAAGCGGATACGGAACAGCGTACCCCGTCCGGCCATACTTTCTATTTCCATACTAGCCTCCATCAGCTCACATAATCGTTTAACGATTTGCAGGCCTATTCCTTCCCCCGGCGTAGACGGCTGAGCGAGGTTGCTTAGTTCCGCACTACCCGGAATGGTTGGCACATGATCGGGTACAACACCCACCGGCTCACTGGTGTCGACGGAAAGCACGCTGGTCGAATCGACCGTGGGTCTGAGCTGATCGCCAAATACCCCCGCAATGGTCTCCGGCAGTCCTTGTCCCGAGTCCTGAACACTGATTACCCACCGCGCATCCGTTTCTAATGACCAGGAAACTGACACGAACCCATTAGGGATATACTTCAGCGCATTGAGGAGCAGATTCTGCACGATTCGTTGTAGTTTAACCGGATCGGTTTCAACCGGCAGTGAAGCAGGGCCATCAGCCCGGAGCGTTAAATTGCGCTCCGCAGCCAGCACCTGCCCGCTTTGGGTTATTTCGCGCAGTAGTGGCGCTACATCAATGGTCTGAAGCTGTATTACTTCCTCCCCGGCCTCCAGCCGCGACAGATCCATCAACGCCGTTAACATACCTTCCACGCTGGCCAGATTTCGATTAAGCATTGCCAGATACTGCTCCCGTTGCTCGTCGCTTAGCCCCTCCAGCTTAAGCATGTAAGCAGCACCGTTAATGATTCCCAAACCACCCTGCAAATCGTGGGTAGATGTTCGGAGTAAATCCACCCGCTCCTTCGATAATTCGGCCATTTTCGTAAGGGCTTGCTGAAGCGTGGTTGTCCGTTGGGCCGCTTCCAGCCGTTGGAGTTCGTCAAATTTGAAGACGCTTCCTTCCATGGTTTCCTGCATTACCTGCGCAATCTGCTGATGTATGTCCAGTAACAGATCGGGCTGTACGTGTGGAAAAAGTCCAAGGAATACCCGAAGCTCGCCATACAGGATTTGAGTCAGCAGGGCTAGCTCCCGCATGGTGTCCAGTAAGGCGAATGATTTTTGCCAGCGATGCAGGCCATGCGCCTGCGCCGTTTGAGCCGGATCAATGTCTGGTTTATTTCCCAGCAAACGCGCTTCAAGGGTATCTAAAACAAGGGGTAGCATGTCATTGAATTCTTCCCGACTCAGAGACAGCCCTTTACTCAGGGTTGGATCAGCCTGACAAGCTGTCCGCCAGCGGTTCAGGATTGTTTCCCGCTGCGCAAATAAATAGGCAACGATGGTTGATACAGACGGGGACGAATCAGCGATAACAGGTTTCATAGAAAACTAGTAGTTAGAACAACCGGACCACCCTTACAGAAGGCAGACAAATGGAACAATAAATGCCAAAGCAGCCAAGTAGTTAAAGCCTGGATAAACTTACAGACCAGGCCCGATGCCCGTTAAGAATCCCTGGCTGAGGTCAATTTAGCGCCCAGATATTCCCGATTCAGCCGGGTTATGACCTCCAGAGGAACTGAAGCCGGACATTCTACCGAGCAGGCACCAATAAATGAACAGGCGCCAAAGCCTTCGGCATCCATCTGCGCTACCATCCGCTCAGCGCGCTCTTTGCGTTCGGGCTGACCCTGTGGCAATAAGGCAAACCGGGATACCTGCGCCCCTACAAACAGCATGGCCGCTGCATTTTTACAGGCGGCCACGCATGCCCCGCAAGCAATGCAGCCAGCGGCATCCATCGTATCTTCCTGGGTATTTCGGGAAACCAGAATCTCATTGGCATCCGGAGCGGAACCCGTATTGACCGATATATACCCCCCTGCCTGCACAATTCGATCGAACGCCGACCGGTCGACGGATAAATCCCTGATGATGGGAAAGGCACGCGCACGCCAGGGTTCAACTACAATCGTATCGCCATCCATAAAGCTGCGCATGTATAACTGGCAAACGGCAGCGCCGGTTTGTGGACCGTGGGCCCGGCCATTAACATACAGGGAGCACGACCCGCAGATTCCTTCCCGACAATCGTGATCGAAGGCTATCGGTTCTTCCCCCTTCCGACTTAACTGGCCATTAAGCAGGTCGAACATTTCCAGAAAAGACATATCAGGATCGATATCAACCAGTTCATAGGCAACTAACTTTCCGGGCGAAGCTGTATTTTTCTGTCTCCACACTTTCAGGGTAAATTTCATACAGTTTCAGGGTTAATGGTTGTTGAGTTGAATTAGCTATCATTGGGCAGACAGCCTGTCGGCGTTTACCGTATTAGTCCTGATCAAAACTGACGATTTGCTCAACAGTCGACCGCATAATCAGCATGGAGTAATGAATACGCATTGGGTCGGCAAACGCATCGTTGGCCGCATACGTACTGACAAAGTAGCCAACATCGCTCTCGAAAATGGCGGCAACGAACTCGTCATTAGGAGCCTGATGGCCAACCTGTTGACAAATCAGCTCCTTGCCAATCCAATAAGAAAGGCTTTTGATACGTCGATTGCTGACACGGAAGCCAGTTTCTTCAAGCCGCTTTTTACTACGATTGTATAGCTGCTCTGCCTGCGGGACGCCGATGGTAAAGGGCACAAAAAACTTCATATTCCTTCAACTCCAGTCTACCCGTAATCAACACAAAACAGGCAGTAACGTGTGAGGTATCGGCCCCAGGTTATCCCAGCGTATGGTTTTGACTAACCGCCCAAAGCGCAGTCGAAAAAGCGATCCCGGGGGAGGAGATTGCTGAAATCACCGTCAGAGTACCGTTTCCTCACTTCTGGCGGTAGTATTTGCGCCCGGTGCCGGAGCCGTTGGGTTATCAAATGATTATTACCTGCATAATCCAACTCAACGGATGAAAAAAACACGACCACACTCGCTGTGACTATGCTGACAGGTACTACAACCGGATGGGCTCTGTCAGGTCCTGAAACGGCACCCTTTCATCGAAACTTAACTAAAAACTAACCGATCAGATCAGGCCATAAACAAACTACCCTTATGCTAGCAATGAATTATAGAGGCCCCTTCCGGGTCAGGGCTGCTCACAAACCATATCCAGAAATTCTTCACCCCAGCGATGCGATTGTGCGGGTTACCCGTTCCTGCATTTGCGGCTCAGATTTGCACCTCTACCATGGACTTGTTCCGGATACCCGGGTAGGCATGACGTTCGGGCACGAGTTTATTGGCGTTGTGGAGGAAATTGGTTCGTCGGTTCAAAAGCTGGCCGTCGGCGATAACGTCATCGTTCCCTTCAACGTAGCCTGCGGAACCTGCGCCTTTTGTAAGCAGGGGCTTTTTGGAAACTGCCACGAATCGAATCCACAGGCTACAGCCGTAGGCGGCATATTTGGCTATTCGCACACCGCGGGGGGGTACGATGGGGGTCAGGCGGAGTTTGTCCGGGTTCCCTACGCCGATGTAGGCCCGACAATTATTCCGGACTGGATGGATCATGATGATGCCGTTCTGTTAACCGATGTGGTACCAACCGGCTACCAGGCGGCCGAGATGGGCGGTATCAAAACGGGGGATACGGTGGTGGTATTCGGAGCCGGACCCGTGGGTATCATGGCCGCCAAGTGTGCCTGGTTGTTTGGAGCCGGGCGTGTCATTGTCATCGACCACCTGGAGTATCGCCTTGATTTTGTGCGCAACTACGCCCAGTGTGAAGCGTATAATTTCCGGTCGATGGAAGACCCCGTTTTATTCATCAAGAAAACGACGGACTGGTTTGGGGCTGACGTTTGCATCGATGCTGTGGGCGGGGATGCCTCGGGTAGCGCTTTGCAAACCATTACCGGCAAGAAACTATTACTCCAGGCAGGCTCGGCCACGGCGCTTCACTGGGCCATCAACTCAGTTAAAAAAGGAGGCATCGTGTCGATAGTTGGCGTATACGGCCCTACCGACAACCTGGTTCCCATTGGCAACGTAGTGAATAAAGGCATTACCATTCGGGCCAACCAGGCTTCGGTTAAGCGATTGCTGCCCAGACTTATCGATCATATTCAGGCGGGCCGTCTTAACCCTAAGGCCATTATAACGCACCGGGTACCGCTGGAAGAAGTGGCCGATGCGTACCATATTTTCTCGGCTAAACTGGATAACTGTATCAAACCTATTCTCATTCCCTCCGGTTCGGCAACCCGCTCAGCTGGAAAATAACCCATCGACCTATGGAACCAACTAAAAACGAGTATGCGCATATTAACGGCTGGGGGGTGGATGCCGACCCAAAAAATGAGCCTACTTACCCGATAAAAAATTACACCGGCGACGATCATCAGCGGCTCAACTGGGAAAGGCCCCCGCTTCAGGAAGTAACCGTTGAAATACTGAAATCCAGCGAACGCCCTACGCTCACGGCCGTTTTTGGTACCTCTGTTCCACCATCTGGCCTGAGTGGTGTCATTCGCCGGTACGCGTTTAAATCCAGTGAGTCTGAATATGGCCACTGGCTTCCCTTACTGCTGGCCGATCGAATCAACGTGGTGGAAGGTATTCTGGACGATCTCCGACAAGGGCCATGTTCCGAATATTTTCGCCGAAAAAGGCTGGAAAGCCGACTGGAAATACAACCGTACTGGCCTGGCCAAAAACGTGCTGATTGGGGTCGTGTCTACTACGGCAATAATTGCCTTGTTGTCTCGTAAAAAGAAATAATGACTTCAGCACGCCACGATACTCAACAAGGAATAACCCACCTGAATAGTATGAAACTCAAGTCGATTGTTGATCAGCTTCAACACGAAATGAAAGTGATGCGGGGCGAAGCTACCAAAGCCCGGGTTTACACCAGTGACCGAACGTTTCCCGACGAAGGGGCAGCCCAAACAGCCTTTGCTATCGTCCGTAGCCAGACTGCTGCAGGTGAATGGCTGGTCGGCACTCTCCAGTTTGTCGGCAGATTTTGAGCTTTATGACCCCGTGGGCAGGGCCAAACCCGACGGCCAGGTCAGCGCAGGCGATTTTATTCAGATTAAGTTACCCGGTCCAACACCTGTCAACTGGGTACGTGTTATTGATGCGTCACTACCGAAAAACTGGCGGAGTTCACTGTTCAGCCCTGCCCGGATCCAATGGCCAATAAACCGGACCAGACCGAGCACTTTTTTACGGACCAGGCCCGCAGCACGTTTCAGGTAGTGCGGGACGGGTGTACCATCCGTGCATTTGAAATCGGGCAGGCAGGAAGCAATCAATAACCAGCAACCACAGGCCGGAGACCGGGGTCTTGTCAATACACTTCATTGCCGAAACAGGCTGGCTATTTTACCAGAAAATTCAGTGGCAACTCCTGACAGATTATTTGGTTCAGGACTAAATGTAAACGTCTGGTGGGCTATTCAATCAACAACTGACAAGTAAACAGGCAAGTCAGGACAAGGCAATTCCCCCGTATTTCTTTGTGTACCATCTAATGTCCAGTAAACCTTACACCAGCCCTACCTACTGGCAGCGCGCGACCAAAACCGAAGAAACATCGCAATGGGTAACGGGGCTCGATGATCAGCTCGCACAGGCCACCCACCGGGCTGCCGCTGCGGTACAGCTTGCCCAGGGCCATCTGGACGTCTGCCAGACGACCAATTCGTTCTGGCTATTGTATAGCGTTGGCCAATCGGGTAAGCTGGCGATTCGAACGTGCTTTGATCCGCAACTGATCAGAAGATTCAGGGTGGGAAGAACGAGTAAAACGAAAGTCGAGTACGTGGTTGAGGGTGCTCTAGGACACTTTTGGTATCTAGTGGAACTACCCGAAAGTGATTATCCGCTGCTGCGCTACACGACCTCGCTAACACCGAACCAGCCTTTTACTATTCAGGCGTTTCCCCGGGATGTGTATGTGCTGGATACCAACTACAACCCGGCAACGACTGAGGGCATGGTCTATGTTACCCAGACCGGTCCTACTGCCGGCCTTGCCTACCTGTCGGTGACGAATCCGGTTGGCGGATCGCTGCTGTACTTCCAGAACTTTACGGCGCTGAATGCCTATTTTCAGGCGACCCAAACCGAACCTTCGGGTACGGTCGGCGTCCAATGGCCCGAGGTAGGCTTTGCCCTGCCAACGGCAGACTCGCCGTTGGCAGCCGGAACCGAAATCACGCTCTCGGATGCTTTCCTTTACTTGAGCGAGGTGATTCCCCAGAGTGAGTTTGAGGCCGCGGATCAGTTTCTGGAAGCGATGGCGAACATCTACCGGCACCTTCCCAGGCCGGAGACCACGTATTACAACTGGCCCAAAATGGCGGACCGTACCATCCGGGCTTTAAGTGAATCGGCCAATTGCGGGCGTATGATTCGAAAGCAGTACTACCTCAATGCGTACGCCGATGCTACCTATAAGCCACCCGAAAGCATGGTGCAGCTAGCCATTCTGGTACCGCTTTGGGAGTATCAGCGCTGGGTCGAAAAACCGAATCCCCTGGTTGAAAGCCTGCAACAGAATCTACCCTCGTTTTACGATGAGAAACGACAAACGCTTATGCGTTGGTTGCCAGGTGGCACATTTGAAGAGGCAATCAACGAACGTAGTGAAGAGCAGGATCCAACGAAAGTAGATTCCTGGTATCTGCTGCATACGCTGATGAATCTGGGCCGATTAGCTGATTCAGGCAATACCCATGCCGGAGATCTGCTGGTCAACTCCCTGGAGTTTATCATCAAGGCGGCTCATCATTTCGGGTACAACTGGCCGGTATTTTATGATATTCGTACGCTGGCCGTCATTAAAGCCGAAACCGATACCGGGAAAGGCGGTGAGCTGGACGCAGCAGGCCTGTATACGCACGTGATGGTACAGGCCTTTGAACGCACCAGAGAATCCCGCTATCTGGATGAAGCCGTAGCCTCGGCTGAGCGGCTCCGGGGTAAAGGGTTCGAACTGCTGTATCAGAGCAATATCACCATTATGAGTGCGCTAACCCTGGCTAAGCTCTGGAAAATTACCGGCAACCGCCTGTATTTCGACATGAGTCGCCTTGGCCTGGCGAATGTTATCGCCCGGTTGTGGGTCTGGGATGGCCAGTTCGGCTTCGGCAAAGACCGGAGTACATTTCTGGGCGTAGCCCCTCTCCGAAATGCGCCGTATCTGGCCGCCTATGAAGAAGGCGAAATTGTGGCCACTATGGTCAACTACCTCAGGGAAGTAGGCCGGGATGTGCCCGATGCGATCCGGCTATTCTTTTCGGAATACATGAAGTATCTGTTGCACCGGGGCCGGTATTATTATCCGTCAGAACTAGCCGCTGATTCCATCTGCCAATCCCCTAAAGAGGGGCGAATCATCCGCGACTTGCCCATTCCCCTGGAGGATATGCCGACGGGCTGGAAGCAGGCCGGAGCCGTTGGCCAGGAAGTGTATGGAGGGGCTTTAGCCTATATTCTGACGAGCTACGCGTATAAACGGTTTGCCGGTGTACCCATCGTTGTCTTTGCTGATTACCCGATTTACCAGTCCGAATATCAGGTAACGGACAAAACCAGTGGCTACCTCATCGTGCGTCTGGCCGGTACGGCCGCCTGTCAGTGCCGGGTACGGTTACTGGCCAGGAGCGGCTCTCTGCCTACGGTACGGGTGTATGATGAAGACGTTACAGATTCTGATCCGCTCAAACCCAGCGAAACGGCTAAAACGTACCAGGAATACCGGGTACAGGGCCATCAACGGCTTCGGCTGGAATGGCAGCGGCATTAACACACGGCACGCTGTTACTACCCACAAAACGTCAGCAAAAACAAGCCTACCTGTGCAGTAACAGACGCGGTAACGATACGGGCTGAGTCCACACGGCTTTTTCTGAATAGCCGTGTGGACTCAGCCCGTATCGTTATTTTTTCTCTCCGGCCATGTCGATCTGCTCGGTTTGGGCGTGACCTTCCGGCATAGGGGGGCCCAGCTGTGGCTCCTGCCCGGCTGGCTGCGCTTTCACCTCGCGGAACTCACTGCGTCCGTCCAGCGAGGCACCCTGAGTCCACCGGCGGTTTTGGCCGACCGACGGGGAGTCGGGATCGATGTTGGTATCGATAAATACGTAACTGTACTCCTTGTGCTCCTGAGCCTGTGGGAAGCTGTTTGGAATGGGGTGTACCTTTCGTATATCACCCTGCCCCAGCTCTTCCAGCACCGCCAGCCACTGCTGCTGGTGCATCGTGTCGCGGGCAATCAGGAAGGAAAGCATATCTTTCATGCCGGCGTCGTCGGTCATTTCATACAGGCGGGTAGCCAGCGTCCGACCCGTTGATTCTGCCATGACGTTTGCGTACATATCAGCCGCTATATTGCCTGAACTGACCACCCACGACCCATTAAACGGCACCCCGTTTGCATCGGCTGCCAGCGCTCCCATGCCGCCCGACAGAAAATGCCGGGGATCGCCACCGCCCATGATCTTCTCCATGATTGGATCATTCCCAACGATCGTATCGATCACACTACTCGAAGCACCTTCCAGATTCAGACAAACTGCCGTAGCCAGCATCTCGATATGAGCCATTTCTTCCGTGCCTGTACTAAGGAGCATGTCCCGGTAGCGTACCGGTCCACGGGAGTTCCAGGCCTGAAATAAGTATTGCAGGCAGACACGAATTTCACCTTCAATACCGCCAATGGCCTGTTGTAAGGCGCGGGCAAACTGTGGATTGGGTTTATCGACCTTTACGGTGTACTGGAGTTTTTTGTCGTGATAAAACATAAGTATATAGGGGTTTACTGGTTGTTATTTGATTTGTTGAATCGGGTGGTACTACTATTCCTAGCCGGGACTCCCCAAGCCTGTTGGGGGCTGTTCCTGGACTTATTTTTGCCTGGCTGATTTTCTTACACCTGTAAGGGTCTTACACGTCTGCCTGGTTTTATCCATTCTTCTGAGGTTTCAACTTTCCACTCCGTGCTAAGCCGACCGTAGTCCATACAATGGGAGCAATACAATTGATTATAGGTACTCCCGGAAGCATTGCCACTGGCACTGATGTTTTATTAGTAACCGGTAGTTTTAATGAAGCAGCAATAATTAATTTTAACAAATGAGGTAACGGCTCCGGTGTAGCTGTATCATGCGTATGAGTTGCAGAAAGGCGTACGTTGGATGAGTAATTCAGCAACTGGCTCAAGTAGGGCAAACGGAACGGGCACCTAGTCATTCCGTTTGCTGAAACCCAGTAACTAAAGCGAAGTGGCAATAAGAAACCTGTTCACGGTATCGATCCGATTGCTTCTTTTTCGACGGGCCAGCGTATGAGCCAGATAAGGAATAACGTGCTCAACTTCACGAACGGTAAAAGCGGGGTGAAATGGGAGCTGGCAGGTTAAGCCGGGCCGGGTCATGAGACCGGGCGTAAATAATAATCGACTCGGGTTGTTGGCTTAGGTGCCCAAAACTCGATATGGTATCGGGGGCAGCACTGGACTGACCCTGCGTTTGGGGTTGCCAGCGTGAGTCAGCCGAATCGAGCAGCTTTTGCCAGTCTCCGTTCACCTCTCCCACAAAAGGTACGGCTATCGTTTGCGGCTGGCTGGAAAAATTCATCAGACACAGTACGTGCTGATCCTCGTACCAGCGGTGCAACACCAGCGTATCCCGATCCGGGTCGGCCTTTACGGTTAACTGCCGACGATTCAGGTGTGCCAGGGCCGGTAGTTGCTGACGCAGGGCAATCAGGGTCTGATAGTATCGGAGTAAGCATTTATGAGCTGCCTCATCAAGTAGATTCCATTGCAGTTTCGCCCGCTCAAACGTGTTAGTGCTCTGTGGATCGGGCACCTCCTCATCGGAATGAAATGCGGCAAATTCGGCCTCGCGTCCCTGCCGGACAGATTCAACCAGTTCGGGATCGGAATGACTTATGAAGAAAGCAAACGGGTTGGTTTCGCCCCATTCTTCGCCCATGAACAGCAACGGAATGTAGGGACTTACAAACACCGCTCCAGCCATCAGCTTAAGGGCCTCGTATCGGTACAGAACGCTGGTACGCTCGCCCAGCTTACGATTACCAACCTGATCGTGGTTCTGGGAAAAAACAATGAACTGCTGGCCCGGATTCGTTTCGGCATTTCGGCCAAACCGTTTTTGACGAACCGGAGAGAACTGCCCGTCATACACATACCCGTCCCGGTAGGCTTTTGTCAGATGAGCAATGCCGTCAAAATCGGCGTAGTATCCCTCTTTCGCTTCCCCCATCGTCACCCGTAAGGCATGATGAAATTCATCCATCCACTGAGCATCCATCCCGTATCCGCCTGTGGCAAGTGGGTCGATATAGCGGGGATCGTTCAGATCGCTTTCCACCAACAGGTAATGCTGACGTCCGGTAACGGCCATCAGCCGGTCTACTTCTATCCGCAACTCCCGGAGGATATGGACAGGACTGCCATCTTTAATGGCATGAACCGCATCCAGGCGCAGGGCATCCACGTGAAAATCCCGAAACCACATCAGTGCATTTTCCAGTATGTAATGCCGGACCCCATCGCACCAGGCATCATCGAAATTGACCGCCTTGCCCCAGGGCGTACGGTAGGTATCCGTCAGGTAAGGACCAAATTTACTGAGGTAGCTACCTTCGGGCCCGAAGTGATTGTACACAACATCCAGCACAACCGCTATGCCCTTACGGTGGCAGGCATCAATCAGGCGTTGAAAGCCACTGGCTCCTCCGTAGGAGTTTTGCACTGCGTAAGGATAAACGCCGTCATACCCCCAGTTGCGCGTTTCGGAAAACTGAGCAACGGGCATGATCTCCAGGGCATTTACGCCCAGTGCTTTCAGGTAGTCCAGTTTCTGTTCCAGCGCCTGAAAAGTACCTTCGGGCGTAAACGTGCCTGTGTGCAGTTCGTAAATCAGGTATTTTTCCAGGGGAGGATTTACCCAGTGCTGATCATCCCACGTAAACGAAGCGATATCCATTGCCTGGGAGGGGCCGTGTACCCCCTGCGGCTGGCAGAGCGATACCGGATCCGGAAAATCGTGCTCTCCATCCACCAGAAACGTGTACAAATCTCCGTCCCGGATCTGATCCGTTGTCAGATGCCAATAGCCTGGTTCGGCTTTTTTTAAGGGGATAGCGTTTGGTTGTCCATAAATTTTTATCGCCAGATGGTCAACTGAGGGAGCCCATACCGAAACTTCGGCATGACTGGTAGAAGGAAATGTCACCCCAAGCGATCGGTTGTTTACGCGGTAGGTCATAGGTTACTGAAAACGACGTACGGTTTTTACCCGAAAGCAGCGTTGCGTGTTGGTTGACTGCTGTTCCGTACGAATTGATAGTTGTACCCGGTAAACACGAAAGGAACAGGCATTGCCCGACAACTGGATGAAGCAATGAGGTAACGGTCGGGCAGTAGTTGCGGGGTACCGGCATCTGGCGGGCAAATGGACGTGTTTCCGACTGATTTATTGGTCGATAGCCGTGGAGAAAAGAAAGCTCATGCAGGCTGAGTTGACAACGCCAACGGCTTTCCTGGCTGTTGGTGTTGCGATTCGTAAACGGCAAAACTGCCCGGCTTCGTAACATTCAGCCCGGTCAATCGCTTTTATACGCATGATTACACCCGACACTCCCCAGACAGATCTGGCGCACGTATCGCTCACGAAATCGCCGGGCCGACAAATTCTCGACAATTCCATTGCGGAGTACATCGATTTTATCCGCCGACAACCTGTTTTCTGTGGTACTCCGGAGCAGCAGGAAAACCTGATCCAGCACGTGGCCCGAGGTCATGACCTCATCAAACTCATTGCTGCCGAGCGGCTCAAGATCACCCGCGAACTCGACCACCAGAAACACGACTGGATGGACCTGGAAAAAGAACTAACCGCGCCCATCGAAGCGGCCATGCAGCCACTTAAAGCGGCCGTGGAACAGTATAACCGGGAGGTGCTGCGCATCCGGGAACATCAGCAGGCTGAAGCCAAATCCCACAATGCGGAGTCGGAGAGCGGTGAACAGGACTGGTTGAACCCTCAGGTATCCTTAAGCCCGCTCCCGAAAGGCGTTCGGATGACCTGGACGTTTGAAGTGATCGACCCGAACCAGGTGCCAAACGGTTACTGGACGGTGGACAAAGACGCGATAAAAGCCGCTATTGCCGACGGGGTACGCGACATACCCGGCGTTCGGATCTACGAAGAGGCCAGCACCACGTTTCGCCGGTAGGTTATCAGGGAATCTGCGGACGTTTGAGCAAACGGTGGCAACCGGAAACGCCCACCTATAAAGAAATCGGGTTGATGCCCACACCCGATCCAACCAAATAGAGGTTGCTATTCCCCTGGAGCCAGGAAGCTATTCCTTTACGATAGCCAATGAATAAGAAAGGGAAGTTTGCGTGCTTCGCAGATCAAAATTTGGAAAATAGGCGGCTTCGTTTTCATACCCTCAAATGGTTATAGACGTAACTTGCCAACGATAGTTAAAACTTCGTTTGCCTTATGTCGTTCTTCCGTTCGTTTCTGTTTCGACCAACGCAAAGCTGGTGGTTTTACCTGGCTATTTTTCTGGGACTGATTGGTATAGGGTTAAAATTCGAACTCGATTTAAACACCCATTACGGAGTTATTGGCAGCGTAGCTTCCTTTCTGGCCTTTTTTGTAGCCTTTCAAAGCTGGAAAGCCGCCGAGAATACCTCCCGCAAAACTGACCAGGCGCTCGACCAAATGCACCAGGTATTGGCAGAAACCAGCCGGCTTGCCCAGCAGAACTACGCAATCGATCAGCAGATTCGGGGTGCCGTGGCAACCATCTCCGACGCCACCCGCGAGTTGTTCCGGGGCTATCGGCAGATTTTGACCGAAGTGCGGGATTTTCTGGACGGGGCCGCCAACAGCGAGTGCATCTACATCATAACCGATACAGCCGCCATTGGGAAACTTCAGGCTGCCTACAACCCACAGCTTCAGGATGCTAAACGGGAATATAAAATCCTGACCGACCGGATTCATGACTTGCTTACTACCCGCATCCGTGACTCACGGGAGTTTTACTTCGCCAGCCTGGACCCGCACCCCGACGAACCGCACGAACCAGGCAGTAGTAGTCTGTATAGTTGTTATGTAGAGCCCGTCTGGCGCACCATTCACCCCCGTGAGCCCTTGCCTGAAGAAGTATGGCATGAACAGCAGCAGCTGCATCAGGCTTGTCTGCGCGAAATTGAGGATAACTTTACCCTGTTCTCTGATCATCATCAACAGCGCGATGCGGGTGTTCCGGTACTACACACGCTAGAAAGTCTGCCGCTGCAACTGCTTATCCGGGTCGATCTGGAGGCTAACGAGCCGTTTAAGGCGCTGGTGATTTTTGTGGGGCAGTACAACATGAATAAGGTGACGGACGCCCGCGCCATGCTCACCGCCGACCCCGAACTGGTCCGCACGTTCATCAGCATGTTTGAGTCAATTACGGGGCTGGACATGAATGAGAACTACGCATCTTTACGAAAGCGCCTGCCCATTTAACCCACCCCTTGCAAAGCCCACACACGGTGCTACCCAGAAGCGCCCGGGCACACGGAGAGGACGAATTGACGGGGGCTACAATAAAGACCCTGAATTCATTGGGTACAACTCAAACAGGCTATTTATGCCTGCGTTTTTCCATAATACGATGCAAACTATACTCACTCAAATAAGTCCGCCCTGTACTTGATTAGTCTATGGCTGGTCAATAGGATACCATCACGAATCAGTATCGCCAAATGCCCTGCGCCCGGCCATATGCTAATTACATGATGCAACTAACATATGGCCGGGCGCAGGGCTACTAGTCAATCACACGAACGGCTGGCTACATGACGATCGGTGCATGACAGACATTATTTTTTATCGATACGGTACAACCTTCCCTGGTCTGTAATCGCATACAAGGCTCCATCATTGCCCTGCGTAATATCCCGGAAACGCTGGTACTGATCGGCCAGCAGCCGTTCTTCACCAACCACTTTATCATTCTTGATGATAAGCCTTAGCACGTGCATTCCACTGAGCGAGCCAATGAAGAGGTTATTCTTCCATTCGGGTATACGATCACTGGTATAAAAGGTCATACCACTCGGCGAAACGACCGGGTCCCAATAATAGACCGGTTGTTCAAGGCCTTCTTTCTGCTGTATGGCGTCGCCCACTTTCTTGCCACTGTATTCAATCCCGTACGTAATGGTTGGCCAGCCGTAGTTCTTGCCCGGTTCGATATGGTTGAGTTCATCTCCTCCCCGGGGTCCGAATTCAGCTTCCCACAAATCGCCCGTTACCGGATCGAAAGCCAGGCTCTGGACATTCCGATGTCCATAGGAGTACAATTCAGGCCGGGTACCGGCCTGGCCGGCGAACGGATTACCAGCAGCGGGTTTGCCTTCTTTAGTAATACGAATGACTTTTCCCAGGCCCGAATTGAGCGACTGCGCTTGTGGGCGGGTAACCATATCCGAACGTTCCCCCGTGCTGATAAACAGATTACCATCTTTACCCACCAGCACCCGTCCGCCATAGTGCAGATTGCCTTTGTAGGCGGGTGTGGCCCGGTAAATGACCGTTGCTCCCTCAATCTTTTTTTCGTCAGCCGATAATTTACCCTTGGCTACCGCCGTCAGGTTTCCCTCGGGACTTGGTTCCGAAAACACCCAGTATACCA
Organism: uncultured Cytophagales bacterium; assembly: GCA_963782245.1. Taxonomy (GTDB): domain Bacteria; phylum Bacteroidota; class Bacteroidia; order Cytophagales; family Spirosomataceae; genus Spirosoma. The sequence goes on along the minus strand of CAWAJC010000014.1, from coordinate 179,250 downwards.
TCCGGTTAGTGTCAAACGCGGGATCAACCCGAATTCCCAACAGTCCACCCTGACCGGATGGATTAACCTTGGGGAGCCCGGCAATTGCATCTCCCACCTTACCATCTGCCGTAACGATGCGCATCGTTCCTTCCCGCTCGGTAATGAGCAGCCGTCCGTCGGGCAGGCTGGTAATCCCCCACGGAAATTTGAGCGCTTCGGTTAAGACTTTCCCTTCGTAGTTAGTGGCCGAGGTTACACCCGCAACGCGGGTTTGGCCGGCAAATGCAGGTTTATAGGTTGCATTGGGTTCTTTTGTTTCCACTGGACTCGTCTGCCTGGAAGCCATTGTGTTGTCAGACGTTGTTTGGCCGCAAGCTGGCACCGCCAGTGAGACACCCGCTAAGAATAGCAGAATTTGGGTCTTCATAATTGATTTAGTTAGTTAAAGAACGTGAGTGCCGGGTCTTCTATGCATACGCTTATCAGCCAAAAGAGGTTCCTGTCAGGGAAACCTACTTGCCTCCATCCCGTACCCATAACCGCCCTGGCTCAGGAATCATTCTTGGGCCAGTAGCGGAAACAGGTCCGAACCGCACCGTACTGGCAGAACTTGCAACCAGAAGCCGGTTAGAAAGAGTCGTTTACTAATTGATTCTCAGCAGAGAAAAGGGTTGGCCGTACAAAGTAACGTTCAGCAATGGTTAGGCAAGAAAAAGCATTATGTACTACCGCTTACCGGCTACTCTTCTCCGGGGTAAACAGGGTCAAATTCCACTCATTGTACCAGTGAAGCTCCATCTTGCCAGCCTGCGTAATGGTGATGGGCAGAAATACGTACTGCGAATCAGGATGCCCGCCCCCGTTCCACCGATCACCCATGTAGAGGTAAGCGTTTTTGTAGCCCGGAATCTTGAAGATATAGCACGGCTGGGAGTTGAACGAGTTGTTGCCGGCATCACCAACAAACGGACTGCCATGGCTGGTATATGGCCCCATAATGTTTGAGGCCGTGTAGTACGTGCCCGGATTAGGCGTCCAGCCGGTGCACCCGCTGGTGAGAAGATAATATAGGCCGTTTTGCTTTAGAATGCCAGGGCCTTCGCAATGGGCTTCTATATCGACATCCTGAGTGGTGGTGCTGCAGTAATCGGCCGACAGTTCCACCATTCTGATGGTGCGGTTTACATGGTCGGCCGCGTAACCGATGTAGGCTTTCTGCGTTTCGGGGTCTACGTACAGACCAATGTCCCGCGATTCATGCCCGTTGGGTCGGTCATGGTACTGAACCACGAACGGTCCGGTGGGTTTATCGCTGACGGCAATGCCCAGTTCCGCCATGGAATAGCGCTTGCCATCGTAATGAAACCACATCACATACCGCTTTCTGGCGGCATCATAAATCACTTTGGGTCGTTCAAATGTCTCAATCGCACCTTTCGCCAGGACTACCCCCTCATTCGTCCAGTTATACAGATCTTTCGACGAGTAGCACGATGCGCCCCGTGGTTCTCCCCGATGTTCACCATACCAGTAAAACGTTTTTAGCGAATCAATGTAAATGATATTGCCCCCATGACAGTCGATGGGAAGGCCATCATCGGCGAGCCACGGGGCACCAGGTCTGAACGACGTATACGATGTCGACTTCTGGGCAAAAGCAGGTAAACCAACAACACACACACACCAGCCAATCAGCAGTTGCGCGGCAAAAAAGGCAATTCTTAGTCTCATTTCCGTCGGTGTTAGTTTAATGCTGCGTTATCAGATTACGGAACTACTCATCATCATCTTGGGTAACCAGCCATAACCAGAAAAACGACTAACCTACGTGAGCCCCTACCCAGGTCCCTCATCGGTGGTCGTAAAAATAAACTCCTGACAGAGAAACACTACCAGAAAGGGCTAGTTTACGATGGCAAATCCAACCCGGGCACCCAGGCAGGAACGCTTATTGCCAGCAGCGCCATCAACCAGGCAACCGGAATCCATACTTGGCCTTCTACCAGACTTGATCCTTTAAAAACATAAAACCGCTACCAGAGATTAGTACTCCGGTAGCGGTTTTGTATCATTCAACGACCAAAAAATTATTATTGCGGAGCAGTATCCTCGTCGGGTTCCGCAATTTTGGCCAGATCTTTATTGTTGGGGAACAGGGCTAGTCCTTTTTTCAGCCACTCTTCACGGGCTGCCTGATTCTTGGTAACCAGTTCCTCGTAAGAAATCAAGTACTTAAAGCCCAGAATAAGGTCTCTGTTATACCGTTTCACATCATCCGGCTTATCGGCTACCATGTTGATAAACTGCTCGAAGTAGGGCCTCGCTTTCCCGTTACGCACAGCGGCTTCAGGGTCATAGGCGTAGTAATTGGCCTTAGCCCGGTACAAAACAGTGGGCGCATAGTCGGGTGATACTTTCTGGGCCAGGGCCAGAGCAGAATCCGCCATGGCAAAGCGAACCGTATCCCGAACCAGTTTATTGGCCGAATCACGCTGGAAACCCAGGGTATAGTTACTCATACCATACCGAAATAAGTCCTGTACATCAGCCTTAAAGCCATGTTTAGCCGCCGAATCGAGCGTGGCTACCGCCTGAGGATGCTTCTTGGTCCGGTAATAGTACCGCGCAATCTCACTATACAGATTATCAACCGTATCGAAGGGAGCCGCTTTCTCCAGGTACGTTATCCCAATGGAATCGTTAACGGCCTTTTTCATGGCACTAAGTGAATCAGTACCAGCACTTTCGATGCCCATATATGCCTGACCCAGGTATTTGTAATCGTCCGGAATCACCTTTTCGGGTGCTTTCTCAATAAAGGTCGTCAGGTTCTCGATGGCCTTTTGTGGCTTCTTCAACGACGAGTTCGCCCATCCCTCAATCCGGTACACAATGGGATTTTGCGCCAGAGCTGCCCGGTTACTGTCAATTAAACTCACAGCCCGGTCATAATCTTTGGCCAGGAAGTGAAACTGCGCCTGCCGAAGCAGTGTTTCCTGCCGCCGGTCGTTGGATACCGTTACGTATTGGTCTTCGTAGCTGGCAGCTTCCTTGTACCGGTTTACCAGAAAGTATAGCTCGGCTAGCTGGTTGTAGGCCGGTGAATAGTTTGGATTCGCTTCAATGGCTTTTTTGTAATAATCGACGGCCAGATTCAGGTTGCGCCCCTGCCAGTAAATATCGCCGATACGCTGATCTACCCGTGAGGCATCCATACCCAGCTCAATGGCGTTTTCGTAGCGCGTTACGGCCGTACCAGCATCTTTGTTCAGGTAATAGGCATCGCCCAGGGCCAGCTGAATGGCGGGGTTCTTCTTGTCCCGCTCGGCCGCCTTGTTCAGGTAATCGATGGCTTTGGTAGCGTCTACTGCTTTGGGATAGGTTGGTTTGATGGAACCATCAGCAGGTGTCAGATAACCCGTGTACGCTTCACCAATCCGGAAAAGGATATCGGCGTTTTTACTCTTACTTTTCTTTAGAACCTCCTCCAGCTTTGGGCCAGCATTAGCCACATCATTCGCCACGAGATAGCTGATAGCGATTCCCGTTTCGTTCAGTGGTTCCCGCTTGCCATCCAGGGGTACCCCTTTCTCAAACCACACGCGGGCCGAATCGGGCTGACCAGCGCGGAGATAACCGTAGCCGGCGTCGAAATAACTTTGTACGGTTGGGCTCTGCTGGGCATTGCGGCTAAGCAGGTACTTTGCCTCATTCACACGCCCCATGCTCATGAGGGTGGTTGCATCGGGAGTGGGGGCCTGTGCCAAAGCCGTTCCGGCCAGTCCCGTCAGGAGAGAAAAGATAAGTCTTGTTTTCATGTTAGTTATGGTTTGCTTCCCCTATAGGATAGAACGCATCGCCGGGGAAGTAAGGGCAAGATGGGCTGAAGACCTAAGAACAGACTTAAAGACTGATTAGAATTGGCTTAGAAAGCTTAAAACAAGTTGCTACCAATAATGCAGTGACCGAGGGCACTACACACGGGGTTCACGAAAGCCGAATGCTATCATTCAGCCAAAACACCATACAACCAATAGTACTACGCTCGAAATAGGGGAAAAACACCGTTTCCTGCCCCTCATCAAACCCATTACTTTGTCGTGTAATTTACTGATAATCAGAATAACTATTTCACCATCCTGAGTTAATTTACCAAGTATCCACGAAAAACCGCCGAATATCCGCCCATGAACTGCGCTACCATGCTGCTGATGTAGCCTACAACCGCCCCCACCCGCCCCAGCGCTCCAACGGCGAGGAAAGTCGTTATCGGATTGTGAAAGAAATTAAGGGCGAGGCTAAAAATTTCCCGTCCTACATTGCTGCCCTTACAAAAGGGTTTGAACACGACGTCAATGCCTTATGTAGAAGGTTCGCCAATGCACCCCTCCTATGGGTCTGGGCACGCTACCGTTGCTGGTGCCTGCGTAACAATCCTGAAGGCATTCTTTGATCAGGGCTATGTGCTACCTTTTGCCTACAAGCCCATCAAAGAAGGTCAGGAACTGGACGTAAATATGGATAATATGGACAAACTCACGGTAGAGAATGAACTCAATAAACTGGCGGAAAACATAGCCTTCGGGCGCGATTGGGCCGGGGTTCACTATTGGTCCGACCAGATCGAATCGCTGCGGCTGGGGGAGCAAATTGCCCTGGGTATTCTGGAAGAGCAGAAATTACAGTACGGCGAGAACTTTTCGATGACCGTACCCCTCTTTGATGGTACGAGCGTCCGGATTTAACGATGACTTTTTTTGGACCAGAATGGCGCGGGTATAATAGCCTGCGCTTTTTTGTGCGTTACCAGCCAGTTGGGCCAAACAACGCAGCAGCAGGCCCGGATTAAAAAATGTCTTTTTTCTGACCCACACCCTCCACATTTCGTTAAGGGATGATTAGAGCTTATCCCTTCAGCGAAAAGAACCGTTCTGGTTGCTGTATACGCTGAGAAAGTCTTCAAAGAGTGACCGCAGACCCAACAATCCGATTGAGCAATACGCCGAAAATAGAAATAACCGTGGTGAACGCCCTAACCAGGGCAACAATATGACAAACGACCATTACGAACCCGTTGGGAAAGAAAACTCAGACCAATCTCCTGCTCCCGATAACGTAGGGGCCAAGTATAGAAACCCAATCCTGGCACAACCGCCCGAAGAATTTACGGGCCTTACCCTGGCCGAACCCTTAACGGTGGCGGCCGGCGTCAAGGCCGTACTGAAATCGATGGAGTTTTCGTGGGGCGAAGCCGGTATTGGACGAGGAACGCAGGCCCTGCTGAAACTCAATCAGAAAGATGGGTACGACTGCTCATCCTGTGCCTGGCCCGATCCGGATGGGGAGCGGTCGATAGCCGAATTCTGCGAGAGTGGTGCCAAGGCTACCGCTTCCGATGCGGATACCCGCCGGGCCGACCCCGATTTTTTTTGCCAACACAGCGTAGTAGCCCTCTCGCACATGACCGACCGGGACCTGAACAATGCGGGTCGTTTAACGCACCCCATGGTACTCCGTCCCGGTGCCACCCACTACACCCAAATCTCCTGGCCCGAAGCGTTTCACCTGGTTGCCACGGAGCTGAACAAGCTCCCATCGCCGGACGAAGCCATCTTCTATACCTCGGGAAAGGTACCCAACGAACCGGCTTATCTGTACCAGCTTTTCGTGCGTCAGTTTGGCACGAACAACCTACCCGATTGTTCTAATATGTGCCACGAGAGCAGTGGTTCGGCCCTGAGTCCTACGCTGGGCCTGGGTAAGGGCTCGGTAACGCTGAATGACCTGCACGAAGCGGAAGTGATCCTGCTAATGGGGCAGAATCCAGCCACCAATGCCCCGCGTATGCTCACGGCCTTGCAGATAGCCAAGCGCAAGGGAGCTAAAATCATTGCTATCAATCCCCTGCCCGAAACCAGTTTTCAAAAATTCAAAAATCCGCAGGATTTCATGAATCCCATCAAAGCCATAGGCGTATTGGCAGGATCGGGTACAGCCATAGCCGATATACACCTGCAAGTGCGCGTAAACGGCGACATGGCTGTGCTGCGTGGTATTATGAAACACCTGCTGGAGGCCGAAGAACGGAATCCCGGCAACGTCATTGACCAGTCCTTCATTCAGGACTTTACGCTCGACTATGCCGACTTTGTGGCATCGCTCAACAAAACCAGCTGGGAGGATATCGAACACATCAGCGGGTTAACGCGCGGGGAGCTCCGCGAAGCAGCCAACCTCATTGCGCCGAAGCAAAAGATTATTACCTGCTGGGCCATGGGCATTACGCAACAGAAGAATGGGGTGGCCACCATCAAGGAAATTGTGAATATGCACCTGATGAAGGGGGCCATTGGCAAACCCGGTGCTGGCACCTGCCCCGTGCGGGGCCATTCCAACGTGCAGGGCGACCGTACCATGGGAGTCTGGGAAAAGCCGAAAGAGGAATTTTTGAACGCCCTCGCCAGTGAATATGGTTTTGAACCTCCCCGCGAACATGGCTTCGATACGGTAGACTCCATTAAAGCCATGCACGACGGAAAAACGAAGGTGTTCATGAGCTTGGGTGGCAATCTGCTATCTGCCGGACCTGATACGGAGTTTGTAGCCGAAGGTATTCGCAAACAAAACCTGACCATTTATGTCAGCACAAAAATCAATCGGGGGCACCTCGTTACGGGTAAAACAGCCCTTATTCTACCCTGCCTGACCCACCTCGATATGGACAGGCAGCGTTCCGGGCAGCAGTTTACCTCCTGCGAGAACTCAATGGGCGTGGTGAGTATCAACAAGGGCATGATGGAGCCGCTGGAAGGAGAAATGCTGAGCGAAGTAGCCATCATTTGTGGTATTGCCATTTCTACGCTGGGCGAGCGCACAACAACCAACTGGGTTCGTTACGTGGAAAATTACGATACCATTCGGGACGATGTATCGCGGGTGATTCCTGGTTTCGACAAGTTTAACGAGAAAATCCGTAGGCCGGGGGGCTTCTATTTGCCCAACGGCCCCCGTGAACGTAAGTTCACGACCGAAAGTGGCAAAGCCCATTTTTCGGTAACGGAAATGACGAAACATAACCTGGCACCCGGCCAGCTGGTGCTGATGTCGATACGGAGCCACGACCAGTTTAATACCACCATCTATGAGTACAACGACCGGTACCGGGGGGTGTTTGGCGAGCGACGCGTAATTTTCATGAACCAGCAGGACATGCAGGAGCGGGGTATTCAGGCGCGCCAACTGGTGAACATTACCAGTCATTTTGCCGGACAGCAGCGTCACCTGGAAAAATTCATTGTTATTCCCTACAACATTCCCAAGGGCGACACGGCCGCTTACTTCCCCGAAATGAATCCCCTGGTTCCCATTCACAGCGTGGCGGATGTCAGTAATACCCCAACGTCTAAATTTGTGGTAATCACCGTTGAGCCGGTTGCCGAGTTGATGCCGGAAGGAAGCACAACTTCGGTACCACTGGTCCTGATAGCCTGAAAGACGCAGGGCGGACAAGCATCAATAATGTAACCGGTACAACAAAAATGACCCCGCCACATGTTGGCGGGGTCATTTTTGTTGTACCGGACTTATGTTGATCAGAAGAACCAGAAACTATCCCGGAGCCGGAACTCGGCCGTACCCAGGTAGGCATCCTTCGTATAAACCGATGCCCGGTAAATACCCGGCTTGATGTCACTATCCGGACTCACGCTGAACGAAATACGCTGTGGGTTTTTATCGAAGTTCACCGATTGGGTGGCATGTACGGGTACTACCTCATTTTTGCCCGACAGCGTGATTGTGCTGGCGTTTTGCGAAGGCATAATCCCGTTGCTCTGCTCATCGGTCAGGCTCAGGTATACTTCCTGCGTACCCGTCAAACCCATTTCGACCGGAACGCTGAGGGATACCATCAACGTATTAACTTTTTTGGCTTTGGCCGTTTCTTTTTCGTTGTTCTTCACCGTCTCAATCCGGAAGGCGTCGCCCGTTAGTGCCGTGCGGGGCACTTTCGTTTGCAGATCGGCCCGCAGGTCCGCTACGGTCTGCCTGAGTGGCGATAATTCATCATTCTGGGTGGTCAGTTTGGTATTTGCATCGGTGAGCCAGGTAATTTTGTTCTGAACGGCCTCCATCTGACTCTCCAGGCTATCCCGTTTTGTTGTGATGGTGGCAATGCTCCGATTGAGTCCCTGAATGGTGCGGGTCCGCCCCTGGTTGCTCTGGCGAAGTTGCGTCATCATTCTATCCCGATTTGTCAGCTGGGTATTCAGATTTTCAACTCGCTTATCCAGGCTGGCCTTTTCATCGGAGGCAGTTTCGAGTTGGGTGTTGAGCCCGCGGATGTCGCCTTCGAGTTGTAGCTTTACGGACAGTAATGAATCGGCCCGCTGTTCGGTCAGATCGTTCTGGCGGGTCAGCTTTCCGCTTTTGCTCCAGAAATAGATTCCCCCTATTAATAATAAGGCCGCTAGTACTGACAGGCCGTAGGTTACTGTTTTGGTATTTTGTCCAACGTTTTCCATAAGTTCATAGTGTGTTGGTTAGTAGACTGATGAAACAAACTTACCCCTCAACCTTAACAGGGGACTTAGAGAAAACTTAAAATTTGCTTAGAATACAACTTATTTTCAATCAGATAGCGTGCTGACAGCGTTACTCCTCCAACTACTTTACGCATGAATGGCCAATAATCCCCCCCGCTACGAACAGGTTCTTGCCTGGCTCGACCAACAGGTGATTCGTCGTCTCTATACTGAGCGTGTCCGTCGTGTTATCCTGCAGAGCTTACCTTTCTGGGTAGCGTCTATACTAACGGGGTTGGTTGCCGTAGGGTACGAACAGCTATTCAGCTGGGCCGAACAACTCAGTTTCACCTGGTTCCGTACCCAGCCGCTTCTGGCCTTTATCATTACTCCACTTGCCTTTTTAATGGCCTGGTACCTGGTTATCCAGCTGGCCCCAGCCGCCAGAGGCAGCGGTATCCCGCAGGTAATGGCGGGTATCGAACTATCAACCCCGGTAACGCACGGTCGCACGGCCTACCTGCTCAGTGTGCGCGTGGCGGTTGTAAAGGTACTGAGTAGCCTGGTACTGCTGGCCGGGGGTGGCGTTATTGGTCGGGAAGGACCAACTATTCAGATTTCGGCGGCTATTTTCCGGGCCATCAATCGGCTGCAACCAGCTGGCTGGCCCCAGCTATCGCGGCAGATAGCGTTGGTAACGGGTGGCGCGGCTGGTTTAGCCGCGGCTTTTAACACTCCGCTAGGCGGCATCGTGTTTGTGGTTGAGGAGCTTACCCAAACCCATATTACCCGCTTCCGAACGGCGGTTTTTACGGCCGTTATCATTGCCGGGATGACGGCCCAGGCTATTCTGGGCCCTTATCTATACCTGGGTTTTCCCAAAGTTACGGTGTCGACGGGTTGGTTTCTGGGTATCGTTATTTTTACGGCCATGTTCTGCGGTTTTGCCGGGGCCCTGTTTGCAAAAACGTTACTGTGGCTAAACAATTACCGACGGACGTTTCGTACCCCGGCACAGAAAGTAGGCTGGGTGGCTGGTTGCGGACTGGCGTTGGCCACACTCGCTTATTTTTTAGGAGAAGATGCTATCGGTACGGGTAAACCCATTATTAACCGGTTACTATTCCAGAATGAGCGGGACACCGTCTGGTACCTCTTTCCGGTACGGTTTGCGGGCATGGCGTTGAGCTACAGCAGTGGGGCAGCCGGGGGTATTTTTGCAACCTCGCTAAGTGCTGGTGCCGTTATTGGTGACGGCCTGGCCCGGTTAACCCGCGTAACGCCAAGCGACACGAATCTGGTTATCCTCGTCAGCATGGTTAGTTTCCTGACCGGTGTTGTCCGCTCTCCGTTTACAGCCGCTATTCTGGTGCTGGAAATGACGGATCGGCATTCAGCCATTTTCCAGCTGCTGCTGGGTGGCCTGATGGCGCAGGGTGCAGCCTCATTGATTGACCCGATGTCCTTTTATGAACACCTGAAAGAAAACTTCGTCCGCGAAGCCATGGCGCGGCCGGTTACGAAAAAAGGTGCCGAGCAGAAAGTCAACGAAGATGCCAGTTGAGCCATTCTGCAATCATCGTATTTCGCCGGTTATCCGCCGGTTGGGTAGAGCCGCCGGATAAGTCGCTCCATCGTCAGTCCCTGGCCAACAACGGAGAACAAGACCACACCGTAGGTAATCGTCACAATCAGGTCTTTGTGGGGCAATGCCTCCGGGATAGACAGTGCCATGGCGATAGATAGCCCCCCCCGCAACCCGCCCCACGTAAGCATAATGGGGGCTTTATCGTCCAGGTCGAGCCAACGCCGGGCCAGCCGAAATGGCATCCAGATAGCCATGAATCGCGCCATCAGTACCAGCACAACCGTTACAACTGAAATCATCCAGTAGTTGTACTGGATATCGATCAGGAGCAGTTCCAGACCAATCAGCACAAAGAGTAACGCGTTGAGAATGCTGTCAATCAATTCCCAGAACTTATCAACATACTCTTCGGTAGTATGGCTCATAGCACCCTGGCGGGCATAACCGCCCACAAACAAGCCCGCTACAACCATAGCCAGCGGCCCCGAAATGTGCAGCTGCTGTGCCAGCAGATACCCCCCCATAACCCCCGCAACGGTAATGATCACTTCGGTTTGGTAGTGATTGATGGAGCGCAGAAGCCAGAACATTCCGTACCCCAGTGCCAGTCCAAACAGGATTCCTCCGCCAGCTTCTTCTAAAAATAACAAGGTGATTTCGCCCACACTCACGCTGTCCGGACCGTTTACTACGATGCGGTAAATAGACGCGAACAAAACAACCCCCACCCCGTCGTTAAACAGCGACTCACCCACGATATTGAGTTTAACGTTTTCGGGCAGCTTGAATTTGGCCAGAATTCCCAGTACGGCAATGGGATCGGTGGGCGATATTAAGGCACCAAAGAGCAAACAAAGCGGGTAGGTAAGGGTGAACCCAAACCAGCGGGCCATAAAATACAAACCCGTACCTACCATAGCGGTACTGAGTAATACTCCAACCAGCGCAAAAAGAATAACCGACCGCCGTTCAACCTTTAACCGGGCCGAATCGGTATGAAAAGCACCCGCAAACAGTAAAAAGCTAAGCATCACGTCGAACAGCACACGCCCGAAATCAATTTGTTCCAGCGCATCTTTAAGCAGGGTAAACTTAGACGGATAGATGGCGTTCAAGCCAAGCATCAGTACCGAAAAGATAAGCGACAATACCATGATGCCAATGGCATCGGGTAACTTCAGCAGACGCGTATTGACGTAGGAAAAAACAGCTGCAACGACAATGAGAAAGGTAATGAGGGTAAATAAGTCCATTGAAAAAAGTAGAATTATACAAGATTGCACTAAATTTCGTTTGAAAAAAACTGCGACAGTCGACACCACTAGCAGGCTCCTGATTTACTATGATCGTTAAAGACCCTAACCTGCCCCGTATCACCCCCCCCAAACGTTCGGGTATGCTCGTCCGTGTTGGTGAGTTTCTCCAGGATCGTTTTAGCCTTGAAGAGGATCGGGAGGATGAAGCGGGCGTTATTCAGTCCATCAGTCGCGGTATCGAATTCAGGGGTATCAGCCTCTGGACCCTCATTTTTGCCATATTCATTGCTTCTATTGGTTTAAATGTTAATTCAACAGCCGTCATTATCGGTGCCATGCTCATTTCCCCATTGATGGGTCCCATCATGGGCATTGGGCTGGGCGTGGGCATCAATGACCTGACCATGATTGGGCGTGCCCTAAAAAATCTGGGCATTGCCGTTTTTATTAGTCTGCTTACCTCGACAGCTTATTTTTTGATAAGTCCGCTGCACATTGCTCAATCTGAGTTACTATCCCGCACGTCGCCTTCCGTATGGGACGCCTTCATCGCTTTTTTTGGCGGCTTGGCGGGCATAGTAGCCGGTTCAAGCCGGGACAAAGTTACGAATGTTATTCCGGGCGTAGCCATCGCTACAGCCCTCATGCCGCCCCTCTGTACGGCAGGCTATGGCTTATCGACCGGCAATCTGTATTACTTTGCCGGAGCCTTCTATCTGTTTCTCATCAACAGTGTCTGTATCAGTCTGGCCACGCTGCTCATGGTACGCTTCCTGGGTTACCACCAGAAAGAATACCCCACGCCCGAAATTGAACGGCGGGTACGCAGCACCATCTGGATGGCGGTACTGGTGGTAGTGGTTCCCAGTAGTTACCTGGGTGCTCAGTTGGTTCGCAAAACTATCTTCGAACAGGAAGCAAAGCAGTTCGTTACCAACGAGTGTAACTTCCAGTATCGGCAGCTCATTAATTACTCCGCCTACTTCAACCGGGGAGATGGCAGCCTGCTGGAACTCTCGCTGGTGGGTGAGCCCCTGCCCAAAGACTCCATCAATCTGCTCCGCTCAAAAATGCCGACCTATGGTCTGGGCGACACCCAACTCGTTGTAAAACAGGGAAATTTTAAAGATGCCCCCATTGATGTAGATGCGATAAAATCCACCGTTACCGACCAGGTTATCAAATACAGCCAGAATTCTATTGCGCGTAAAGACCACGAGATTGATTCACTAAGGCGGTATATTGAACTTACCCAAACCTCGCGCCTGTCGGTTGCTGATTTGCGAAATGAATTAAAGACCCTTATGCCCGATGTGCAGACGTTTACGGCCGCCCGGTCGCTGGTGATGAACGGCAATAAAGCGACGCCCGATACGGTTATGCTGGTTTACGCAAAGTTTTCCCGAAGGCACACACGAGCCGAACGTCAGCGGGTTGAGAAATGGTTGCAAAGCCGTACAAAAAGCAAACGAATCAAGCTGCTCATCGAGTAGCCCATGTCCATTTTGCTATCGAAACAACGTGGGAACATCAGCCAGCCAGGCAATTAGTACGGTCAGCAGGAAGAGAACACCCACCAGTATCAGCAGCCAGTCGGGTTTGCGGGGGGGCTTTTTGTCCGGTTGCTGGTGAGCCTGGTTTCGCAGGACATCACGACTGGTTAAATCGGGGTCAGGAGAGGAATCATGGGTATAAGCCGTTCTTTTGTAGGTCATGGTACTAGTGGATTTTACACGGGGGCAGAATTTATCAATGTCGAAAGTGGCTCAAACGGCTTAACATTCGCTGATAAACTCCTTAGAATATGCTTAGAGTTACCCGTTAGCGGGGTAATTCCACTCTAAAAACGGTTGTCTGACCCTCCTGCGAAAAAACACTTATCCTGCCAGCGTGCAGCCGAACGATTCGTTCTACGAGCGACAGCCCCACTCCGTAGCCGCGCACCTCGGCGGTTTGACGACTCCGGTAAAACGGCTCGAAGATATACGGCTGGTCGGCGGTTGGGATGGACTGCCCGTTATTCTGAATACGCACCGTTACCTGCTCATCCCCGAAATCAACATCAATCAGCGCCCGGCCATCATTAGAGAACTTACAGGCATTCTCCGTCAGGTTTTTCAGGGCCGTCCCCAGCAGGGTCTTATTCCCATGCAGCGTTAGCCTGTCCGGATCGTCGGGAAGAGTGCCCAACTCAACAATTACCTGGTAGCGGGGGTTGATGGCGGTTACTTCCTGACGCATATCCCACACTAACTCATCCAGCCGCACCACATCTGTCAGTAAATCCGTCGCGTCTTCCTGATTTACCTGAGAGAGTTGCAGGAGTTCCCGGGTCAACGAAGCCAGATCACTCACGTCGTCCAGCACCGACCGGATGGTTTGCCGGTACGCTTCGGGCTGGCGTTGATTCAGTAAACTCACTTCCAGCTGCGAACTGATTTGGGTCAGCGGATTTCGGAGTTCGTGCGATACATTGGCCACAAACATACGCTGCATCCGGAAAGACTCCGCCACGCGATCCAGCAAGCGATTGATCGTGGCCGACAGGCGACTGATTTCGTCTTCTTCCCGGTTAATGGCTAACCGCTCATCCCGGTTATGGGGAAAGATAGCGTTCACAATCCGGTCAATTTTCTGCATTGGCTCAAGTGCATCCCCCGCAAAAAACCAGCCCGAAAAAGCGGTAATACCGGCAATCAGGCAAAATAAACCGGTAAGAGCCCAGATGAGTCGTCGTAAAAACGCATCGCCATACGTGTTCTCAGCACTGGCAATTACCACGAACTGACCCGAAGCAGTCATGAACCGAATTCCCGACACGTAGTAGGTGTATTGCTGAAAGTCCTTCCGTTTACGCCGTCTGATTTCCTTCAGTACTTCTGCGGATATGGGTAAAGACAGTTCCTCGTTCGTGGTCAGTATAAGCGAATCCTGGTTGTTGAAAACGCTGATTTTCTGGTTGGGCAACTGGTCTCTTCGGATACGACTCAACTGATAAATGAGTTGGGCGTCCAGGCGATGCCGGATGAGCATATCGCCCATTGTATTGGCTTTATTATCGAGCCGCCGGTAAAAATCGGATGCGATAAAGTAAGAACAAAACGCGTAGATACTGACAAAGGCCAATAGCATAATGCTGGACACCAGCCCCGTGAAGCGTAACGCCAGTCGGTTGCGAATCGTCATCTCACTCCTCCTTAAACATATAACCCATGCCAAACTGCGTATGGATCAGCTTACTGGGAAAATCCCGATCAATCTTTTTACGCAGGTAGTTGATGTAGACCTCCACTACGTTTGTTCCCGTGTCGAAGTTTATGTCCCAAACGTGTTCGGCAATGGTTGGTTTTGATAAGACGCGCCCCTGGTTACGCATTAAAAACTCAAGCAGGGCAAACTCACGGGCCGTCAGTTCGATGGGTTTACTATCCCGCCTAACCGTTTTTGCATCCAGGTCCATTTCTATCCCGCCGTACCGTAACGTTTGTGCCGTCATGGATACCTGCGTGCCCCGCTTGGTCAGTGCCCGTACCCGGGCCAGCAGTTCGGTAAACTGAAAGGGCTTGGTTAAGTACTGGTCGGCCCCGGCATCGAACCCCATAATCTTATCGTCGGTCTCGCCCAGGGCGGTCAGCATCAGAATAGGGGTGGTTATGCCCTCGGCCCGCAGCTGCCGACAGAGTTCGTAACCATTGAGGCCGGGCAAAATAAGGTCGGTGATGATGGCCGCGTAATTATTTTTCAGGGCCAGCCGTTTGGCAATCAGCCCATCGTAGGCAATATCGACTTCAAACTGACTTTCTTCCAGTCCCTGCTGGATAGCCTGTAG
Organism: uncultured Cytophagales bacterium; assembly: GCA_963782245.1. Lineage (GTDB taxonomy): Bacteria > Bacteroidota > Bacteroidia > Cytophagales > Spirosomataceae > Spirosoma. The sequence continues at coordinate 164,073 of CAWAJC010000014.1, read as the reverse complement.
GGTCTTGGGCTCATCTTCAACGATCAAGAGTTTCATACCGGTAAAAGTACGCGTATTGCTGCCAAAAACGAGTCCTATACGCCAATGCCTTGTCAACTAAAATACTACACCAGGCGGCTCATGAAACAAACGGCTTCACCTGTTCCATAAGCATAGCCACGCGTTCTTTCAGCGCGGTATAATCACTACTCTCCCCCGAGAATAACTGCGACCCGATACCTACCGCCGTAACGCCCGCGTTGAACCAGGCATTCAGGCTCTCACTGGTGGGTTCTACGCCCCCCGTAACCATCAGTTTCAGCCAGGGCATTGGTCCCTTGATCGCTTTTATGAAACCCGGACCAACCACATTGCCCGGAAACACTTTCACCAGATTGGCTCCCTGCAGGGTAGCCTGATAAATCTCGTTCAGGGTGGAGCCAGCGGGCATCCAGGGTACGCCGTGAACGCGACAAACGGCCCCAACAGCCGCTGAAGTGACGGGTTGTACCACAAAATCGGCACCGGCTTTTATAAAATCCTCTGCCTCATCGGCCGTAAGAATCGTACCAATACCCAGCGCCATACCGTTGCAGTGTTCCCGTACGTATGTAACTAGCTGACCAAACACCGCCAATGCCTGATCGCCCCGGTTGGTGAACTCAAATACGCGCAGCCCACCGTCGTAGCAGGCCTGCACAACTTGCTGAGCATGGTTGACATCGGCATGGTAAAAAACGGGGACAATGGGATGGCTCGTGACCAGGGCCAGAATTCTGTCGGGCGAAAATAAAGACATTTTTTCGGGTATATTATGAAGTTATCATTGACGAATGGGCCACCACATCGGCCACCGTCTGCCGGGTAGCATCACCCAGTTCCTGCAACTTACCAAAAGCAGCGGTAGCCGCAAAATCAACGACGGCCTGTGGAGCATGCTGGCTGTACAACCCGTAAATCAAACCGGCCATAAAGCAGTCGCCACTTCCAACGCGGTCGACCACGGACTCCGTTTGCAACACCGGGGAAACATACAGCTGTCCATCCACGTACAGGGTGGTGTAGTACCGGAGTCCGGCAGGCGGCACATCGAAACGAAAGGTGTTGGCCACCACCCGGCAGCGGGGAAAGCGTTTCTGAATGGCTTCTGAGGTGACCCGGGCGTGCGCAACGTAATCGGCCTGCCGACCCCGGTGGTGAATACTGTCATCGACCGGAATACCCAGCAGGGCATTGGCCGCCCAGAGATTACCCATCACGACATCGCAATGTGCCAGTATAGCGGGCATAACGTCGGTGGGGGCTTTGCCATACTGCCACAACTGCGCCCGATGGTTCAGGTCTATCGACACGGTCAGGCCCAGAGCAGAAGCTACGGTCACCAATTCCAGGCAGGCGGCTGCTACGTTGGCACTCAGGGCCGGACTAATGGCACTGATGTGCAGCCAGCTCGTGTCCTTCAGAACGGCCGTCCAATCGACTTTACCAACGGTCAGTTCCGAAAAAGCGGAGTGAGCACGGTCGTAGATAACGCCCGCGTTTTTGAGGTCGGTACCCTGTGGTAAAAAATAGCTGCCTATACGCTGGCCAAACCGGGCAATGCCCGATGGGTCGATACCCAAATCAGCTACGTAGTCGATCACGTCATCGGCCAGGGCATTTTGGGGCAACACCGTGTTGTATTTGACCGGGATGCCCCAGTTTGCCAGGGCCGTTGCCACGTTTAATTCTGCCCCACCCACAAAAACAGGCATGGATGCCTGCCGAATCCACTGGCCATTGGCCACTGGAGAAAACCGCAATAATAATTCGCCAAAGCAACAAACGCTGGTCATAAAGGAACGAGGCATAGAAGGGTTCTGGTTGCGCTGCAAATTACTCCCGCAGCGTGACCTGTCTGAAAAAGAGCAGCAACGGCTTGTTTTATACCCTTTATTGACCGGATAGCTTATCTACCCCTACTGTCACAGCATCAAGGTGGTGCCAGCTCCCTGATCAACAGCCGTAGCGACTTCATCGGCATGGCAGATAACAACCCTGGAAACCCCCTTTCTCAGGGCATTGAAGGCATTGTCCAGCTTGGGAATCATACCTTTGCTGATGGTTCCGGATTTTTTGTACTCCTCGTACAGGATTGGATTGAGCGTCCCGATCACGCTGTCGTCATCGGTCGGATCTGTCAAAACGCCCTTTTTCTCGAAGCAATAAATCAGCGTCACCTCATTGTGCGTCACCATATCGACCGCAATGGCCGACGCCATTGTATCGGCATTGGTATTCAACAGTTCACCGACGGTGTTGTAGGTAATAGGCGCGAAAACCGGCGTTAGATCCTGACGGAGAAAAAACTGAATTTGCCCGGAATCGACCTCTTCAATATCGCCGACCATACCATAGTCAATATCCTTAACGGGTCGTTTTCTGGCCAGTACCGTACTGCCGTCGGCCCCGGTCAGTCCGATGGCATTCACATCCAGCGCCTGGAGTTTCGCCACAATCTGTTTGTTTACCAGGCCACCGTATACCATTGTCACTACGTCGAGCATGGGCTGGTCGGTGATACGCCGACCATCGACCATGTTGGTTTCGATACCGAGTTTTTCGGCTACCTGCGTGGCAATTTTCCCTCCGCCGTGGATGAGTATTCTGGCGCCTTTCAGCCCGGAGAAAGCCGTCAGAAAGCGTTTTAGTGCCGTGGGATCGTCGATGATGTTTCCCCCGATTTTGATTACCAGTAACGAAGCCATGTTGAAAGCTACATAGTACAAAAACAGGCTTTTGAGCCCGTTTTCACATTTTTATAAACTCGTTAATATCTCTTTCAGCACCGCCTGTGCCGACCATTCGCGGTTGGCCGCCTGCTCAATCACCAGCGATTGCGGACTATCCAGTACCGCATCGGCCACTTTCAGGTTGCGCCGAACGGGCAGACAGTGCATAAACTTTCCGTTGTTGGTCCGGTTCATGTGCTCCATCGTGACGGCCCACGAGGGGTCCTGCGTCAGCACCTGTCCGTAGTGCGTGTAGGATGACCAGTTTTTACCGTAAATAAAATCGGCCCCGGCAAACGCTTCCTGCTGATCATAAACAATTGGAGCGTTACCCGCAAATTCGGGTGCCAGTTCGTAGCCTTCGGGGTGCGTAATCACAAACTCGATCTGCCCTGCCTGCGCGCGGGCGTTCATCCACTCGGCAAACGAGTTGCCAACGGCCTGTGGCAAAGACTTGAAATGAGGCAGCCAGGTAAGCACTACCTTCGGACGTTTAGGCAAGGCAGCATTGCCCCTTCTTACCTCTTCAATGGTGATACAATCGGCCAGTGACTGGAGCGGGTGCCGCGTGGCCGATTCGAGGTTTACGATGGGCACACGGGCATATTTGGCAAACTGGTGCATCACCTGCTCGCGGTAATCTTTATCCCGGTCCTGCAGCTCAGCAAAGGCCCGGATGCCAATGATGTTGCAATAGCGTCCGATTACCGCAGCGGCTTCCCGGATATGCTCCGCCTTATCGCCGTTCATCAGTACGCCTTCTTCCATTTCCAGCCCCCAGCTATCCTGCCCGACGTTCATAATCATCACGTTCATGCCGAGGTTTTGAGCCGCTTTTTGGGTACTCAGGCGGGTCCGCAAGCTGGAATTGAAGAAAATCAGGCCAATGGTTTTGTTCTTACCCAGGTGCTGATCAGCAAACGGATTTGCCTTGGCATCAAGGCCGGACTGGATGAGCGCATCGAGGTCAGTAACGTCGGCAAGGGAAAGAAAATTTGTCATTTTATGCTTGGTGGCAGCAGGTTATTTATTCGGAATGGGGCGTTGTCTTATTTTGTCTGTTTCAACTACGGTATGCATCTTCTCAAGCTTATATCCCTCTTTTACCAGATTTATAACGATGTGGGCTGGTTCGTGGGCTTTTATAGTTGGCAAACGAAAATAAATAACTCCCGGTGGTCGGTACCCAAGTTTAAAGATCAATGTGCCAAAATCGCCATCAAATGTCAGGATAATTCGGCTTTCTTCCGTAGCAAAGGTGTTTACGTCCGTATCAGCTATACCGTGCATGTCAAACGCAACGTGTTTGATGTCGAATCCAGACGCAAGCAAGGTTTTATACGCTGTGATGGGAAAATTTTCGTCGGCCAGAAACTTCACGATGCCTGACGTAAATCAGTCGAAGGAAAAAAAACCAGATTGTCTTTTATAGTAGCATGAACGTAGGCAAAAAGAGCCTGCAATGCCTCTTTCGTCAGTCGTGGATAGTTATCCAGCAAATCCTGTTCTGTCCAGCCATCAGCCAGTCGTTCCAGCAAAAATTCTACGGACAACCTAGTTCCTTTAATAGCAGGTTTCCCCAATAGAACTTTCTCATCCGAATCAATATAGTCCTGCCAGTTCATAGCGAAGTTATTTTCTACAAAGATAATTAACCGCTGTACCTTTCTGGTTGAGGTTCTTTTGACGGCACAGGGGCTAAATAAAGTTAAACCGCCACCTTCTCGGCCCGCAAAACCTGTTGCAAAGCCTCCAGAAACTGGTCGGCTTCGTCGGTACCGATGGCCAGCGAGGGAAGCAGACGAATGGTATTTTTACCCGCTACGCCCGTAAACTGTTTGTATCCGAACAGAAGCGTTTTCCGTAATTCATCGACCGGGAAATCATACTCGATGCCAATCATCAGGCCCCGGCCGCGCAGGTCCTTGTACCCACCAATTTGCCGGATGCCGTCCATCAGGTAATTCCCCATACGCGTGGCGTTTTCGAGCAGACCTTCATCGCGCATAATGTCCAGCACCGCAATACCCGCCGTGCAGGCCAGGTGGTTGCCGCCAAACGTAGTTCCTAACAGGCCATAACTTGCTTTGAATTTGGGCGAAATGAGAATGCCACCAATCGGAAAGCCGTTACCCATCCCTTTCGCCATCGAGATAATATCGGCTTCGATACCGCTGAACTGGTGCGAAAAAAACTTGCCCGACCGTCCGTAACCACACTGAACGCCATCAAGAATCAGCACCGCACCGGTTTCGTCGCACCGCTGACGAAGGGCTCTCAAAAACTCGTCGGTAGCCACCTGAATACCACCTACCCCCTGAATACCTTCCACAATAACGGCACAGGTATCTGTCGTGATGCCGGTCCGGGCCGCTTCGGGGTCATTATAAGGCAAAAAAGTAACGTGCTCTTTATAGTTAACGGGTGCCACAATGGCGGGGTTATCCGTTACGGCAACAGCACCGGCCGTACGACCGTGAAACGATTTTGTAAAGGCCACCACCTTTGTCCGACCGGTATGAAACGATGCCAGTTTTAAGGCATTCTCGTTGGCCTCGGCACCGGAGCTGCACAGGAAAAGAGCATAGTCGGGATGGTCGGACAGAGCCCCCAGTTTATCGGCTAGTTCCTGCTGTTGCGGAATCTGGACGGAGTTTGAGTAAAACGAAATTTTATGCAGCTGATCCGTCAGCGCCTGCACGTAACGCGGGTGCGTGTGGCCAACCGAGATAACGGCATGCCCACCATACAGGTCCAAATACCGGGTGCCATCGGCATCCCACAGGTAGCTGCCCTGTGCCCGAACGGGCTCAATGTCGTATAGCGGATAAACGTTAAAAAGCGATGCCATCGGTGTATATCATGAAACGCTTCAGCTACTGCTGCCAACTGAAACTAACTGAGGTGCAAGTTTACGGATAATCAGAGTATAAGTTGGGCTAACAGGGGAAAAAGGATGCCCCTTAACCCTCATTGACGGACTGTCTACTCCGTACAGGGCTTTCCTATAAAAATGCCAAAGGCGTAAAATGGTTATAGTGGAAGGTATAGAGGTCCTTTCAGAACTCCGAAGGAGTAGCACAATTGGCCTGTTATGTCACTCCTTCGGAGTTCTGAAAGGGGATGCGCCTACTTTTCTATAAAAATGATACCCTTTCAGGGTTCGATGTTTTTATAAGAAAACCCTGCTACTCTGTATAAACCGCTAAAACCAGTTCGGCGCAGACGCTATCCGGAATGGAAGCCTCTGCGCCGTAACTACGAATGAATATCGAATTGAAAACTGACTCGCTGGAGCCAGATACAAAGACATTATCCGTTAATAAGACCAAGCAAAATAAGCACCAGCCCTACAACGAAGCCAATCCCACCAATAACGCTTAGTACGCTGCTCCCCCCCAGGATAAGCAACAAGAGACCGATGCCACCAATGATGATACCCAACCGAACATTGCCATTCACAGCATCAGTTTTATCAGGGGCCACATGGTTCTTTATCTTTTTGTCCATCTTCTTGAGCATCGTTCGCTCCATGAACGTCATTTTCCGGGTAGAAGTCACCTTCGCGGCAGCGGTTGCATTGCCGGTAGCCGTTGCCAGCAGTTTGTTCAGGCGGGTCATGCGCTTGTTCAGGGTCTTACTGGCAGCCAGTTTGCTGTCATTGCGTACGTAGGCGTCTACCGCGCTAACGGCCTGCTTAACCTGTTCTACCTGCACGGCAGCCACAACAGGTGCTTCATCCGATACGGTCACTGTTTCTGCTGGTGCAACTACGACTGCCTTTACGGGTTTGCTGGTTGCAAACTGCTCACGGGCTGTTGGTTGAAAGTAAGCCACTGGGCGGCTACAGGAAGCCAGTAGAACGGTGCCTACCAGGGCAGTGAAAAGGTGTTTGGCAAAGGTTCTCATAAAGGAGATGGTTAGAATGATGAAAGGTGAATATTGACTGTCACTATTGACGGGTGCAACTTTATCAGTTTATTCGGGAATAATCAACTACTATTTTGTCCCAAGCAGACAAATACATTTAAAACACACGCTACGGCCCGGAAAATAGCTGACTAAATCACCCACGATACTATCCTGAATACTGCAAAAGCCAATCGGCGTAGATGTAGCCGTTAGGCTTTACATCTACGCCGAAAGAAAGATTATCCAGCGATAGATCTTTACTAAAAGCTAATTCGTTATCGCAACAGGTCGACCAGTACCAGTGCCAGGCCTACGATCAGCGCAATAATGCCCAGGGGCGACGCTACGTTGAGCAACAACAGGATAAGACCGATAACACCTACGATCAAACCAATGGTCAGCAACGACTTGGCCATGGTCCGCTCGGGCGACAAATGATTCTTTATTTTCTTATCTACCCGCTTCAGCATCACTTTCTGGATAAGCGAAGTCTTTTGCGCAGATGTCTCTTTCAGCGACGAAGCATCCTTGGCTGACGTGTTCGACAGCAGTTGTTTCACGCGCTCCATGCGCTTCACCAATTTCTTGTTCGATGCCAGTTTGTTGTCATTACGAACGTAAGCTTCAATCTGACTCACAGCCTGCTTAGCTTGTGCAATCTGCTCAACAGGTGCGGTGTTCTGGACGGCTACCGTCGCTTCGGGAGCAACTACTTCTACTGCTACTGGCTGCATGGCCGCAACGGGTGTTGCCGTAACGGCTTCCGACTGAACCGACTTGAATTGCTCACGAGCTGTTGGCTGGAAATAAGCAACCGGACGGCTACAGGAAGAGATCAGGGCAGTACCTACCAGGGCAGCCATTAGGGATTTGGAAAACATTCTCATGGTAGAAGAAAAAATTAGATGAAAGAATAGAGAAAAGTGAGCAAATAATATTGTCATCATCAACAACTACAGCCTAATTAATTTGTTAAAAAAAAATTTAGAATTCAGGGAATCTTTAGTAACCAAATATTTCAGATATGCAGATTTACAGGTAGTTAATTCGTTGAAATAACCTATAAAAAAGTTGGGTTGGCGAATGAACAGGCTGCATCAGCCCCACAGGCAGACGCAACGATCCACTAATGATACTGACAACGTCAATAGAGCGTCCCTTGTACCGGTAGCAGCAATCAGCTGGATCGGGATACTCAGGTATAGCACGATTACCCCAATGCCAGAATGCCTGTTATCCCATTGTTTTTCCGAATTGGCAAGGGTTAATTGCTTCCAGATTGTGCGGTCTATTTTCTATAGTATCTGGTGTTGTTGCAGATCCACTTTTATAAATGCTCCTGATAGTTGATGCCGAACCAGGACCCTCAACTGGGGTTGCTAGCAAGGCACTTCTGTCCGGTTTTGCCGACAGTTGATTTCCGGTCATCTCTTACCCATGTAGCATAAAAAAAGTGCCTGTAATTTTAAGTCTAAAATTACAGGCACTTTTTCAGGCAGGACGCTCAATCAGGCTACTGATCGCAGTTGAAGCGTGCTGGATTTCCCAAACTTCTCGCGGGCGTATTCCAGACTGACGGTTAACTCTTTAATGCCGGTTTGGGAAGGCATTTCAAACATGGCATCGGTAATGATGGATTCGCAGATGGAGCGCAGACCACGGGCACCCAGGCCGTATTGCAACGCCTGGTCCACAATATAGTTCAGGGCGGTAGCATCCCAGTGGAGCGTGATATCCTCCATCAGGAACAGCTTATCGTATTGCTTGGTGATGGCGTTTTTGGGCTCGGTCAATATCTGCATCAGGGCATCCCGGTCCAGTGGCTCCAGGTGCGTCAGGACGGGCAGACGCCCAATCAGTTCGGGAATCAAGCCAAACGACTTCAGGTCCAGCGCCGAGATGTAGCGCATCAGGTGTCCCTTCTCAAACGTATCGTTCAGCCGCCGGTCGCCCGAAAAACCAATGGGGCGCGTATTGATGCGCTTGGTAATGTGCCGTTCAATACCATCAAAGGCACCTCCACAGATAAACAGAATATTTTCGGTGTTCAGCGCAATCAGTCGCTGGTCGGGGTGTTTGCGTCCGCCCTGCGGTGGTACGTTCACTACGGAGCCTTCCAGTAATTTTAGCAGAGCCTGCTGAACGCCCTCACCACTCACATCGCGGGTTATACTGGGATTATCCGACTTACGAGCAATCTTATCGATCTCGTCAATGTACACAATTCCCCGCTCGGCGGCCTCCACGTTGTAGTCAGCAGCCTGAAGAAGTCGGGTCAGAATCGTTTCTACGTCTTCGCCCACATACCCGGCTTCGGTAATAACGGTAGCATCGGCAATGCAGAACGGCACTTCGAGGATTTTGGCAATAGACTTGGCCAGGTACGTTTTGCCGGTTCCGGTTTCACCTACCATAATGATGTTGGATTTCTCAATCGTAACATCGTCATCGGATTTAGCCTGCATCAACCGCTTGTAGTGGTTATAAACGGCTACTGTAATCGACTTCTTGGCATCATCCTGACCAACCACGTACTGGTCGAGGTGCCGCTTCATGTCAACGGGCTTGATAAGGTTGATTTTTACTTCAGCCGGTTCGCTGCGTTTGGGGCGCATTTCTTCCAGCACTACCTGATGCCCCTGTTCAATACAGTAATTGCAGATGTGTGCGTCGATGCCGGATAGGAGCAGCATCACTTCGTTTTTTCGTCGTCCACAGAAGGAGCAACTGATTTGTGGCATGAAGGGTTGCAGGATAGTTGATTGATTTCACCGGCTTTCAGAACGGGTAATCCCTGTTCTCCGGTTTTGGTTAAACGGTTCATTAGGCTATTTGTTGACGCTTTATTCAACAAAAAAAATGACTCAGGCGAACCTGAGTCATTCGTTGTTAGCAAAGTTATCCATTACCGACCAGACGGTCAAATCCGTACGACGGGTTATTTTCCCTGTCTACCTTATTTTTCCCGACGAAGCACCTCGTCAATCATGCCGTATTCTTTGGCCTCTTCGGCTCGCATCCACTTATCGCGGTCCGAGTCTTTTTCAATTTCCTGAACGGTTTTACCCGAGTGCAGCGCCAGAATTTCGTACAGCTCTTCGCGGAGTTTAACGATTTCGCGGGCGGTAATTTCAATATCAACCGACTGCCCCTGCGCACCGCCCGATGGCTGGTGAATCATGATGCGGGCGTGTGGCAGCGCCGAACGTTTTCCCGCAGCACCACCGGCCAATAACACAGCACCCATTGATGCCGCCAGGCTGGTGCAGACCGTAGCCACGTCGGGCCGAACGTATTGCATGGTGTCATAAATACCCAAACCGGCATATACCGAACCACCGGGGCTATTCAGGTACATCAGGATATCTTTCTTGGGGTCGGCCGACTCCAGGAATAGTAACTGCGCCACAATGATGTTGGCAATGTTGTCATCAACGGGCAGGCCCATAAAAATGATACGGTCGGCCATGAGTCGGGAGAATACGTCAACCTCACGGAAGTTCATTGGACGTTCTTCAATGACCGAACGGGTCATGTTCTCAACCGTGTGGTGGTTGTTGATGGTGTGGTTTACGTACCCGTCTACCGTCAGGCCGTTCAGGCCCATATGGTGGACAGCGAAATTGCGGAATTCTTTTTCGTAATTCATAAGTAAGTTTACTTCGTTCCTATAAAAACCAATAGTGTTTGGTGTAAGTTCGAGAATTGTTTCGATACAAATTTGCGTTATCATCCCGAAAAACCCTGTCGGTTTTGATTAATATTTTATCGTTGTTACTTGATATGAACACTCCCATCGCTAATCGTGGACCGGCAGAACGCATTCGTTTAGAGCGACTACAGCGTGGTTTGTCGCAGGAAAACATGGCCGATTTGCTCAATCTGTCCACCACAGCCTACGGCGACATCGAGCGCGGAAAAACGGATTTGACTCTCTCCCGCCTGACCCAAATTGCCGATGTGCTGAGCGTTTCACCCCTCGCCCTGTTGTCTGACGAAGCCCTTTCGGTGCAGGTAATCGAACCCAAAACTGACGAGTTGGTCGGTCACGAACTGGAAACGCTCCGGCTTACGGTGGAGAAACAACAGGTCGAACTGGACAAACTTCGCCTGGAGGCCGACTACTGGAAACGCAAACACGACGACCGCGTGGCGATGGAGGTCCTTCGCTCGATGGCCGTGGAGCAGACCCGCGAGCGGATTGGGTTCTAAATCTTTTCTTTTATTATTGACACAAAGCTAATTATTCGACAGCCTGGATTTGCCTCTATCCTTCGGGCCCCGCCTGTCTGTATTCCTTATCAATTTTTCATTCCCAATGAACGAGCAGAGTAAAGAATTTCTGTATAAGTACCTCAATAATGCCTCCCCCACCGGTTTTGAATCATCGGGGCAGCAAATCTGGCTGGATTACCTCAAACCCTATACCGATGAGTACATCGTGGATACCTATGGCACTGCCGTTGGCGTCATCAAAGGAGAAGGCGACTACAAAGTCGTTATCGAAGCCCACTCCGATGAGATTTCGTGGTTTGTCAATTACATTTCTGATGATGGCTACCTGTACGTCCGGCGCAACGGGGGTTCTGATGCACTCATTGCGCCCTCCATGCGGGTCAACCTGCACACGAAGAAAGGCGTCGTAGAAGGCGTATTTGGCTGGCCCGCCATCCACGTCCGCGACTTAGCCAAAGACGCTGCCCCAAAAGTAACCGACCTGTTTATCGACGTGGGGGCGGCTACCAAGCAGGAGGTGCTGGATATGGGCGTCCACGTAGGGACGGTCTGCACCTTTGTGGATGGATTGCGTGAGATGAACAATCGTTACTTCGTCGGCCGGGCACTGGACAACCGGATGGGCGGCTTTATGATTGCCGAAGTAGCCCGGCTGCTGAAAGAAAACAACGTGACACTGCCTTTCACCCTATACATTGTGAATGCCGTGCAGGAGGAAATTGGCCTGCGGGGTGCCGAGATGATTGCCCGCCGACTCCGCCCCGACCTCGCCATTTGTACCGACGTAACGCACGATACGCAATCGCCGAAGTACGAGAAAAAAGAGCAGGGCGACCTCAAATGTGGTGATGGCCCGGTGCTGTGCTACGGCCCGGCGGTGCAGAACAATGTGCTGGAATACATCATCGATGTAGCCGACAAAAACGAGATTTCCTTTCAGCGGCAGGCCGTGAGCCGTTCTACCGGCACCGATACGGATGCGTTTGCCTACGCCACGGAAGGGATTGCTTCGGCCCTGATTTCGCTGCCGCTCAAGTACATGCACACCACGGTCGAGACCGTACACATGGACGATGTGCAGAACGTTATCAAGCTGATTTATTCGACATTACTTTCCCTGAAAGGCAACGAGGATTTCAGGTATATCAAATAGCAACTACGATGGGGTCAGGTTCTCAAACCTGCCCCCACAATCTCTGATGACCGACCCTGCCCAGAACAAACAAAACGCCATTGCTTTCTACGACCTGATGTTCAATCAGTGCCAGCCCAAAGCCGCGATTGAGCAGTACGCCGGCGACGTGTACATCCAGCACAACCCACACGTAGGCGATGGCAAGGAGGCATTCATCGCCTATTTCAACCGCATGGCCAGCGAGTACCCCGGCAAGAAGGTGGAAGTCAAACGGGCCATTGCGGAAGACAACATGGTGGTGCTTCACTGCTACCAGACCTGGCCGGGTGACAAGGATTACGCCGGTATCGACATCTTTCGGTTCGACGACGCGGGTAAAATAGTAGAGCATTGGGACGTGCTTCAGGTAATACCCGATGAATCAGCGAATGAGAACACGATGTTTTAAGGGTTTTGCCACGGCGTAGAGCCAATACCTGCCGGTCATTCAATACGCTATGGAAAAAGGAACTACCCCAACGTGGGTGCTGCCGGTCATTGTGATTTCGCAGTTTTTCTGCACATCGCTCTGGTTCGCGGGGAACGCCATCATGCCCGACATCCTGCACCGGTTCCAGCTGGAACCGGGCTTTTTAGCGCATCTGACCAGCGTCATTCAGTTTGGGTTCATTACCGGCACCTTCGTTTTTGCCCTGCTGGCCATCGCCGACCGTTTTTCTCCTTCCCGCGTATTCTTCGTCTGCTCCCTGTTGGCCGGCTTGTTCAATCTGGGGATTGCGCTGCCCGCTATTCAACCGGGTGGTATTTTGTTCTTCCGGTTTCTAACCGGCTTTTTTCTGGCCGGCATTTACCCGGTTGGGATGAAGATAGCGTCGGATTATTTTCAAAAAGGACTCGGCAAATCGCTGGGTTTTCTCGTTGGGGCGCTGGTGCTCGGCACGGCCTTTCCGCACTTATTGAAGAGCATAACCGCGCATTTCCCCTGGCTATACGTCGTTTACCTGACCTCCATTCTTTCCGGCCTGGGTGGGCTGTCAATCGGGTTGTTTGTGCCTGATGGTCCGTTCCGAAAAACCGGTCAGCGATTGATTATCCGTGAATTTCTAGCGGGCTTCAAAAGCAGGAATTTCCGGGCGGCTGCATTCGGCTATTTTGGCCACATGTGGGAGTTATACGCCTTTTGGGCTTTTGTTCCTGTCATGTTAACCGGTTACAGGAACCGTTATCCGGAAGCGGAACTGGATATCTCCTTTTTATCCTTCCTGATTATCGCATCGGGTAGCCTGGCCTGCGTTGCGGGTGGCTATCTGTCCGGCTATTTTGGCGTAAGGAAAGTAGCGACTGCGGCCCTGTTCCTATCTGGTTTGTGCTGTCTGGTCTCTCCTTTGTTTCTGTCCGTGCCGTCGACGCGGGTGTTTACTCTTTTCCTGTTTTTCTGGGGATTGGTCGTTATTGCCGATTCACCCCTGTTCTCGACTCTGGTGGCCCAAAACGCACCGGAACAGTCGCGGGGAACGTCACTTACTATCGTAAACTGCCTTGGTTTTTCTATTACCATCATCAGTATTCAGCTCATCAATCTACTGTCGGGAAGCATGGGTGGTCAGTACCTGTACATGACGCTGGCTTTGGGGCCAATATTGGGGCTTATTGCCTTACTGAACGATAGGAACCGAACGCCCTCAGCTACACAGAAACATATCGCGCGCTAGGGTAACGATCTCATGCATTTCGGAAGTTGTTTATATCCGAACAGACAATGCAATCCGTTAAAGTACCACGAATTCTACCCGACGGTTTTTCTTCCGGTTTTCTTCATTATTGTTCGGAGCGATGGCATCAATGGGGCCGCGCCCAACGGCTTTCAGGCGGTTGTTGGCAATCCCTTTTTTAACCAGATAGTCCACAATAGCCTGACACCGGTCGCGGGAGAGTTTTACGTTTAAATCGAAATCTCCCTGATTATCGGTGTGACCACGAATCTCGATTTGCAACGCCGGGTTCTCATTCAGCGCATCATGTAACTGATTAAGTTCAGGATAAGATTCGGGGCGCAGAACGGGGCTACTCTGGTCAAAGTAAATGTTTGGCAGCGTAATGGGCTTACCTTTTTCGAGTTTACTGAGTGGTTTGACCGTTACAACTGGCACGGAGGCATTTGTCGCTACCGGTGCGGAGACGGCAGTTTTCGCCGGTGACGATACAGGCGGATTGCTCTTGGTCGTCGCTTTCTGAGGGTCGGGTTTTCGTTCAGGTGTTACCCGTTTTACCGTCAAAATAACCCGCGCTTCATTTTGAGCGCTATCCAGCTTTATAGATTTCTCAAAATCGTCGTAACCTTCAGCAGCGCAGCTTAACGAATAAATTCCTTTGCCGGGTAATTCTACCTTAGCGAATCCGGTCGTAGAATCAGGGGTGAGTCTGATTGATTTATTACCCGCATTGACACCGCTAATCGTGAAGTGAACGCCCGGAATAATTAACTTGGTTTGTCGGTCAACGGCCAGAATTTTCAGGCTAATCCGGATTCGGTCCAGTTCGGCATCGAACTCGTATCGATTTCCCTGCGGAGATACTGGTATGGCCATCTTACGATTGACGGATGTGTAACCCGGAGCGCTGATGTCGATGGACAACTGGTCGGCTTTGCTGAATGTACAGTAAATCTGACCCGCAGGCAGGGCTAATCGCTCGATCTTGCCCGTGAGTATGGAGGTAATGACTGCCGTAGCCGACGTAAGCGGTGTGGTAATATTGCTGTCGAAAACTTTAATAACCAGCGTACTTGGCTTCGTTTTTTGGGTTGAATCCCCAACGGATACCGGGCTCGTTTCCTGATTGAAAAATGGGCACCCGGTGGGCAAGTCAGTATTGCCGCTACTCGTACTGTTGACACCAAACAGACAATACAACGTAAAAAAGAATACCACCAGCCTATAGCGGTTGATGAACTGCCACATAAGGCCGTTGGTTATGGGTGCAAAAAATCAACCTGTACGATTACTAACGGACGGGGTACAAAAAACTGTCTGACAACGGGCGGTTTCTGCCCGGAAATACGTTACTGATACCCCCGCGCCTGTAAGCCAAACAGTTCGGCGTAGCGACCGTCTTTCTCCAACAACTCATAGTGGCTACCAATTTCGAGCAGGTTACCGTTTTCCAGTACCAGAATCCGGTCGGCCATGCGAACGGTACTGAACCGGTGCGAGATAATAACCGACGATTTACCCTCGGTTAGTTTGGCAAACCGCTGGAACACCTCGTACTCGGCCCGGGCATCGAGGGCGGCCGTGGGTTCATCCAGAATAATAAGCTGGGCATCGCGCATGTACGCCCGGCCAAGCGCCACCTTTTGCCACTCCCCCCCCGACAGTTCAACCCCTTTCCCAAACGAGCGCCCCAATTGCTGATCGTACCCGCCAGACAGTTTGGCAATGACGCTATCGGCCAGGCTACGCTGCGCGGATACCTCGATGCGTGGCTGATTGGTCCGTTCGTCGATATCACCAACGGCGATGTTGATACCGGCCGACATTTTGAACCGGGTA
This sequence comes from uncultured Cytophagales bacterium, assembly GCA_963782245.1. Classification (GTDB taxonomy): domain Bacteria; phylum Bacteroidota; class Bacteroidia; order Cytophagales; family Spirosomataceae; genus Spirosoma. The sequence goes on along the minus strand of CAWAJC010000014.1, from coordinate 148,489 downwards.
TAGTCCTGAAAAATAACACCGATGTTGCGCCGGAGTTCGAGCAAATCATACTCCCGAAGGTCGTAGCCGTTGAGCAGAATCCGGCCCTCGGCAGGGTCGTAGAGCCGGGCCAGCAGTTTGACCAGCGTTGTTTTCCCGGCCCCGTTTTCACCAACTAAGGCGAGTTTTTCGCCCGGTTCGAGGGCAAACGACAGATTACGCAAGGCCCACCGCTCGGAGTTGGTGTACTTGAAGCCAACATTCTCGAACACAAACCGGAGTGCCGCTTCTCCTTCCCCAATGGGCCGGGGAAAGGGGCGGGTTGTTTTGGCCGAATGAATGAGGGGTTCGATGGCAAAATAATCGAACAGGTCCTGCAGATAGATTGCCTCCTGCGTCAGGCTGCTGAACTGGAGTAGAATCCCTTCCAGCGAGCCACGAACCTGCCGGAACGACCCAGCCAGAAATGTGAGGTCGCCGAGGGAGATTTGCCCCGTAACGGCCCGCTGAATAATCCAGACGTAAGCCCCGTAATACCCCGCCGTGCCGAGCGCCGTCAGCAACGTTCCCCACCCCGCCCGACTGATCGGACAGAGCCCGGTTTTTCACGATAGATACTGCCACGATAACGTACGAAACCGGTCAATCAGGAAGTCTGACAAACCAAAAATCTTGACCTCCTTCGCCGTTTCATCACTGGCTCCTACGTAGCGCAGGTAATCCAGCTCGCGCCGTTCGGGCGTCCAGGAGCGGGATAGGGAGTAACTGCGCTGATTGAAATAATTATCGCCAATAAACGACGGGGTTACGGCCACCAGAATCAGCAGCAGTAGCCAGGGGTTGTACACCGCCAGACCGCCCGCCAGGAAAGCGACGGAAATCAGCTCCTGCACCTGCCCAAACACCCCCGACAGCAACACCGTACGGCCGGTTGTTTGTCGGCGGGCCCGTTCGAGTTTGTCGTAAAAGGTAGCGTCTTCAAACTGTTCCAGATCCAGGGTAGCCGCGTGGGCCATGATTCGGATGGAAGTCTGGTTGGCAAACAGATCGCCCAGCAGGCCATCCATCAGCGACACGCCCCGGGCCAGTGCCGTGGAAAGGATCGCCAGGCCAAATTCGGCCCCAACCAGCCACCAGATGTACTCGACATCCTGCGTTGTGGTGCCGTTTGATAGGGCCACGACCTGATCGATAATGAGTTTACCAATGTAGAGTGTTGCCGCCGGAATAGCAGCCCGGATGAGTCGTAAAGTGGCATTACCGAGGAACAGTCCAGGCGATACACCCCAAACCAGTTTAAAAAAAGCGGGTAGATTTCTCAGAGCAGCAAAACGCTCCCGCCAGCCTATTTCTTCTTTCCCTTCCGTTGATTTAGCGCGGGGATTTTCAGCTTTTGCCATATCTGAAAAGACAAGCCCAGCGCCGGATTAGTTCATTGACCGAAGCTCCTCAAACAGGCCCGAACCGGGGGCGTATCGCCTTTTTTTTGTTCGTGCCAGCGGACGTAAATACACCGGGCTTTGGTGCGTCACTGGCCGCTTCTGTTGGGTTTGTATGGATAGGAGTTCCTGTCGGGGGTGAGTACCCATTAGCGCGTAGGCGGCAGGACCGTACTAGTTTGTATCGACGCCAAAACACGACGATTTTCGTTATTTGTCACCTTCATTTTCGTCGTTCGTCAGTAGTCGAATGAGCAGATAGCCGGACTTTTGTAGCGTACTAATCAATACACTAACGTCATGAGCACCACTCACCCTTCTGTTCTTATTCTGGGCGCCACCGGCAGCATCGGCTATGCGGTAGCTACTAATCTGCTGGCCCGGCAGTGGCCCGTCACTATCCTCGTACGCAATCGGGCCAAAGCCGAAAAACTGTTTCCACATGCGCCAACGCTCACGATTGTAGAAGGCGACGTGCAGGATGTCCCGCTACTCAATCACCTTGCTGCCGGTAAGCAGTTTATTTTTCATGGTATCAATTACCCCTACAACCAGTGGTTTGGGAATATGGATACGGCCACGCAGAAAATCATCGACGCTGCCAGCAAAAACGAAGATACCACCATCATTTTCCCCGGCAATGTGTACAACTTCGGCAATACCAAAGACCCCATTCGGGAAGATAGCGTTGCCCAACCATGTACCCGAAAAGGGCAGTTGCGGGTAGCCATAGAAACCATGCTGGATCAGGCTGCCGAAGCGGGAAAATGCCGCGTGATGAACGTACGACTACCAGATTTCTGGGGACCAAACGTTCTCAACGATGGGGTACGTCCTGTTTTCGAAAATGCCCTGACGGGCAAAGCCCTCCCCTGGCTACTGAATGCTGACATCCCTCATCAATCCGTGTACACCAACGATGCCGCTGAACTCATTGCCCGGCTGATGGAACGGAACTGGAAAGCGACGGAGAAGCAGAATCCTTACGAAGTCTGGCATTATGGCGGCACAACGGTACCGTCGATACGGTCGTGGTTCGGGCAGATAAGTGAATTGACGGGCAACCCATTGAAAATGCAGGTGTACAGCCGATTTATTATTGGCTTCCTGGGCCTGTTCATGCCTGTACTCCGGGAGGTAAAAGAGATGAGTTATCTCTACGAAAATACGATTGTGCTGGATGACAAAAAGTTGCGCACGCTCTTCCCTGATTTCCGTCCAACACCCATGAAACAGGCTTTGACCGATACGCTGACCTGGTTTTCTGAACACCAGCTAAAACGGCCATTCACACCCATTCAGGCCAGTCTTTAACCGCAGAAAGCGCACAGTGATTTACAAACCACAAGCCAATGAAACACTGTTAAAATCCGAAGAGCTGATTCAATTTCTGGGGGCTATTTTCCTGTTCTCCCGCCTTGATTTCGCCTGGTGGTGGTTCCCGGCCCTCATTCTGCTACCCGATATCAGTATGATTGGTTACCTCATCAATCCGGCCATTGGGGCTGTGTTCTATAACATTGTGCACCATAAAGGGCTGGGCATTGTGATTGGGCTATTGGGCCTGACGATGGGTAGCCAGATGCTGATGCTGACGGGCGTTATCCTGTTTGCCCACGCCTGCATGGATCGGGTAGCGGGCTATGGCCTGAAGTATTTTGACAGTTTCAAGCACACAAGTTCAGGGAATCTCTGAATCAGGCCGTTGCCTGGGCCAGGCGAAACGCGCCCGGCGTTCGCCCCGTCCACTTCTTAAAGGACCGGAAGAAGACACTAGGCTCGGCAAACCCCAGCAAATAGGCAATTTCGGTAGTACTCAGGTGTTGGTCGCGCAGGTGACTTACGGCCAGTTCATGGCGGGTTTCATCGAGGATGTACTGATAGGATGTCCCCAATTCTTTCAGGTGTAACTGCATCGTGCGGACACCCATGGCCAACCGGTCGGCAACGGTGGCCAGGGTTGGCTCTTCTCCCTTCATGAGCGCAATAATCTCCCTCTTCACCCGCGACGGTAAAGTTGGTGTTTTGAGCTGTTCCAGCATGGCATCTGCGTGTTTCCCGAACATCACCGATAAGGTAGGATTCGCATTCAGAACGGGTATATCCAGTAGACTGGCCTCAAGAACCATCATCGTTTCGGGCGCATCGAAGGTAAGTTGGGCGGGAGCAAATACGCGCTCGTGTTCCCGCGTATCATCTGGCTTCGGGTAGCCGAAGTGGACGGCATCGGCTGTGATTCGGTACCCCGTCAGGGCCCGCATGGCGGATAGATAGATGGACAGTTCCGAGTTGAGCGCATGTTGCGGGTAAATGATGTCGGCGCTGGTAATGTGCAGCGACAGCACAAACTGATTACCGGACGGGGTCAACTGCCCGGTTGTGCGAATACCCTCACAAACAATGTCCTGGTACTGGCACAGTTTTTCGAAAGCGCGGCCCAACGTAAGACTATGCATCATCACATACGCCAGCACGCCTATGGAAACCGGATTGACCAGTTCACCCAGATTCAGGGCAATAGTCGGGTCGCCGGTGGCGGTAATGACTTCCCGCCAGAGGGCCTGCATCTGCCGGACAAGCACGCGCCCGTCGGGGTCGCGCAACTGTTCTGGACTGATGCCTACCGCCTGGGCCAGCGCATCGGCATCGGCCCCGCGTTGCCGGGCGACAAACAGCAGCAGGTTGACCGAAGCAATGGAGAGGGTATCGTTGGTAGCAGGCATTTACTCAACGTAATTGGTCAATTTCGTTACGCAAGTTCCTGAAATAGTCCGAAGCCTGCAATAACCGGCTGCCATACCATGAAAATACTTCACCATCCACCAAGTGTATCCGCGCCGACGGGCAAATGACCCGTAATTCGGCGGTATGTTTCTGCCCGAATGGATACGGCTCCGACGACAGAAAAATAAGGTCGGGCTGAGCCGATTCCAGCGCATCAGCCGACACGACCGGGTAGCGCGTTTGTCCGGCAAAGGCATTCCTAAAACCCGCCTGTTCGAGCATGGCGTGAATGAACGTATCCGCAGCCGCCACCATATACGGCTTTCGCCAGATAAGGTATGCCACCGAAAGACCAGGCGCCTGCGGAAAAGGAATCAGGGATGTCTCAATCCGGTTTGCCAGTGCGTCGGCTTCGGTACGTTTTCCGACCAGCATACCTACTTCCCGAATCATGGCCAGCGCATCGGGCAGCGTGCTCACATCGGTGACGTGTACGGCGTACCGTTGCCGGAGAGTCTCAATCTGATCCCGCGTATTCTCTTCCTTATTAGCCAGAATAAAATCAGGATTCAGTGCATGAATGACGTTGAGGTCCAGCGCTTTCGTACCCCCAACCAGCGTCTTTTGTTTAACTTTATCGGCGGGGTGAACGCAGAATTTGGTAATGCCCGTAATTTCCTCAGTCAGCCCCAGGTCAAAGAGTAGTTCGGTTTGCGAAGGCACCAGAGAAACGATACGTTGTGGGATCATGCGTAAGTGGTTCAGCGGCTAAATTTCGCCATCGGATTGTCATTTGACTGCATTTAACAAAATTTTAATGGTGAGTTCAATAAAATGTGCAACGTTTACGAACCCAAGCCCTCATTCAGCCATGAAACAAATTTTTTGCCTCACAGTGGCCGCCGGTTTGTCGCTGACAAATCTATTCGGTCAAGCGCCCACATCGGGTAAAATCACGTACGAAGGTATGCGCCAGATTGACCGTTCTCAGATGCGGATGGTTATTAACGGGCAGGAAGTTCGGCCCCGCGTGGATTCGCCGGGGAGCCCCGGGGCGCCCGATGCCCCCGAAGGCATGCCGGAAACTATTTCATTCACCCAAAAACTGATTTTTTCCGGCACGATGGCCAAAGAAGAACGCGACCGTCCGCAAAATATGATGATTAGCCGGACGGTGGACGGCGCGGGTGGACCCGCTGGTGAAAGAAGGCCCCGCGAACGGCGTATGTCGCCCCCCTTTGAGCAACAGACGTTTCTGGATTTAGCCAATCGCCAGCGCATCGACGTGCTGACGGTGAAGAAAGATTCGATGACGCAGGTTTACCGTTCCGAAAAACCAATGCCCGATGCAACCGACTGGCAAACGGCATCGAAGACGAAGAAAATTGCGGGCTACACCTGCCAGAAAGCCACCGCTACCCGACGCAAACAGCCGTACACCATCTGGTACACTACCGAACTACCCTTCACCTACTCGCCCGTGGCCGACCTGACCCCACCCAAAGGTGTGGTGCTACAAATCGAATCGGACACGGAATCCTTCAAAGCAACCGGCGTTTCATCGGAAGCCGTAGCCGAAGCCGCCGTTCAGCCACCCAAAGGGGCCAACGTAGTATCGGCTGATGAACTGGAAGAAATGCGCCGGAAAGGCATGGCCGATTTCCGGCAGAAAATGATGCAGGAAGGTGGATTTCAGCGACGCAGTAATAATTGATAATGGATAATGTACGATGAATACTATGTACTCTCCCTGGGGAAATAACGGTAAATGGAGGTTCTGGCTCCTGCTGCTCATTATTCATTGTACAGTATCCATCAGTGCTTCACTGGCCCAGCGTATCAGCGGAACGGTGGTCGATTCGCTGAGCCGAAAGCCGCTGATGGAAGCGTCGGTATCCCTGCTGTTGGCCCGCGATTCGTCGCTGGTCACGTTTGGTATTACCGATGGCGACGGCCGGTTCGTTTTTCCCAAAATTGCCGCTGGCCAATACCGGGTGCTGGTCACCTACGTGGGCTATAAGAGTCGCGCCAGGCGGGTATCGGTTACGAGTGAAAAACCCGATGCCGATGCCGGAGCGATTGATCTGGTGTCCCAATCGCAAACCCTGACAGAAGTGTCGGTACAGGGCGAGAAGGCCCCCATTGCCGTGAAGGGCGACACGCTGGAATTTAATGCCGATTCGTTCAAGACCCGGCCCAACGCGCAGGTGGAGGATTTGCTCAAGAAACTGCCGGGCGTGGAGGTAGACCGCGACGGGAACATAAAAGCGCAGGGGCAGAGCGTGCAGAAAGTACTGGTCGACGGCAAACCGTTCTTTGGTAATGACCCCAAAATGGCCACCCGCAACCTCCCCGCCGACATCATTGACAAGGTACAGCTCTTTGACCAGTCTTCGGAACAGTCGGCTTTTTCGGGCGTGGATGATGGCGACCGGGAGAAAACGATCAACATCACCACCAAGAAAGACAAGCGTAAAGGTTCCTTTGGCCAGCAAACCATTGGGGCTGGCCCCAAACTGGCGACCGGACCACGGATCGGATGCCCGCTACTCGGGCCGGGTGAGCCTGAACCAATTCAACAACGGTCGGCAGATTTCGATGCTGGGCATGGCCAACAACATCAACCAGCAGGGATTTACTGCCCAGGACCTGGGCCTTGGCAACAACTTTGGTGGGGCCGGGCAGGGACAGGGCGGTGGTAGAGGGGGCGGTGGAAACATTGTGCGCGGTGGGCAGGGGGGCGGCAATTTCGGCGGGCAGGGGCAGGTGGGCAGCAACGCCATCACCCAATCGTGGGCGGCCGGCATGAACTACCGCGACGGCTGGGGTAAAAAAGTAGATGTGGTGAGCAGCTACAACGCCAGTAATACCAATACGCTCACGAGCCAGAGCAGCCGCCGACAAAACGTGTTGCCCAACGTGGGCACTGCGGGAACACCCGCCCGTATCGACTCCTCCTTCGTGACCAACAGAACCAATGGCTCCAACAATACCAACACCAACCACCGGGTCAACCTTCGGCTCGATTACCGGCTCGACACGCTGACCACCATTCGGGTTATTCCAAGTCTGTCGTGGCTAAATTCCAGCTTTAACAACCAGAGCCAGTCGCAAACGGTAGGTGCCGAGGGCGTACTGGCCAACTCCAGCACTACCAACTATAGCTCGACGGGCAATGGCTTTACGGGTAATAACTCGTTGCTGCTGTTCCGCAAATTCCGGAAAGCAGGCCGAACGTTTTCGGTAAACTGGAACGTAGCGATAAACAACCAGAATAACGACGGCATCAATCAGTCGGAGAATAAATTTGCCCGCTCCAACGCTCCCCTCTCTACCACCGCCGGTTCGGGCACAGCCATTACTGGCGCGGATAGCAGCGGGTTGTTTACGCAGCGCATTAACCAGCTAAATAATCAGCTAACGCGCTCGATGACGAACAGCGTCAACATCAGTTACAGCGAACCCCTTTCGCTGCGGCAAACGCTGGAATTCCACTACAACCTCTCCAACAACCACAATACCTCTAACCGGGCCGTCAACGATTTCAACGAATCTACCCGGCAATACGACGTGCTCAATATACCCCTCACCAACCGGTTTGTGAATGACTACGTAACTAACCGGGGGGGATAACCTGGCAAACCAAACGGTTGAAGTATACCTACGCGATTGGGTTGGATGGGCAGCAGGCAAGTTTGAACGCCAACAACCTGAGCCAGGAAACCAACCTGAACCGGACATTCACCAACATTCTCCCCAACGCCCTGTTTACCTATAATTTTGCCAGGAATCGTCGATTGCGGTTCAACTACCGTACCCGCGTCAACGCTCCGTCGGTCAATCAGCTGCAACCCGTTCCGAACAACACCAACCCGCTGAACATTCAGCTTGGCAATGAGGCCCTGCAACCCGAGTACAGCCACAACCTCTCGCTGAATTACAACCGGTTTGAGCCATCAACGTTCCGGAATCTGTTTGTTTTCATTAACGCCAGCCGGACGGATAACAAGATTGTCAACGCAACCGTATTTACGCAATCGGGTGCCCAGAGAACCCAACCCGTCAACACCAATGGCTATTACACCGTTAATGGCTCGTTTGTGATCGGGCAACCCATCAAGTTCAGTGAGCAGAAAGCCAACCTGAACCTCACCACCAACCTGACGTACAACACGGGTACGAGTTTCGTAAACAGCCAGTCGAACCGGGCCAAAAACTGGCTCATCGGGCAGGGAGTGAGCCTAAGCTCCAATTTTACGGAGAAGCTGGACCTTAACCTGGGCGGGAATATCAACTGGCAGTCGGCGCAGTATTCACTCAACTCAGCAACACCGAACGCAGAACCGACACCTTCCTGAACCAGACCGTAACGCTGGATGTGTTCTACCAGCTTCCGCTTCATTTTACGTTTTCTACCAACGTGTATTTCAACCATTACGGTGGCAGTTCGGCCAGTTTCAATCAGTCATACACACTTTGGAATGCTACCCTGGCCCGGCAGCTGTTCAAGCAGAACCAGGGCGAAATCCGGTTTCAGGCGTTCGACCTGCTGAACCAGAATCAGAGTATCGTGCGAAACGTAACCGACACCTACACGGAGGAAGTCAGAAGCCGGGTGCTGAACCGGTATTTCATGGTGAGTTTCGTTTATAACCTGCGTAAGTTCGGCGCGGGCATAACCCCTCCCCGCGACCCCTTCGAGCAGCGAAACCGGGGTAACGGCAATGGCCGTGGACAGGGGGGCGGTTTCCGGCGGAATGGGTAAATGGGGTAATGCTTATCCTGACAGATACCTCAATGTCATTTCCCTCTTCACAAATCCTGCCTGACTTAACATGAAATAATGTATGCACAACTGCGTATATTTGTATAATAGCAAGAAAAAACAACACAACGTTTATGGAACAGGTTATCGATTACTTTGCGCATATCCCCTCATCGCATCGGAGTCTGATTCTGGTGGGAGGTATCGCTTTCTTCTGGCTGACTGAAAGTGTAGTGCCTCTGTTTCAATTCAGGTACCACAAGTTTCGGCACGCTGGTATCAATATATTTTTTACGCTGACGACGGTCATCATCAATTTTGCGCTGGCGTTTATCCTGCTCAAAACCAGCGACTGGGCCGTTCAGCACAAGGTAGGCTTGTTGCAGTGGGTTTCCCTGCCGCTGTGGGCTACCATGCTGGTCGGCTTGCTGGTACTGGATTTGGTAGGTGCGTGGCTGGCCCACTGGACGCAGCACAAGGTGAAGTTTTTGTGGCGCTTTCACTTGATTCACCATTCCGATGTGCACATGGATACGACCACCGCCAACCGGCATCACCCCGGCGAAAGCGTTGTTCGGTTTGTATTTACAACACTGGCCATTCTGCTCGCGGGGGCTCCCATGTGGCTGGTGTTTATGTACCAGGCGCTGTCAGTACTACTGTCGCAGTTCAACCACGCCAATATCGAACTTCCTCGTTGGGCCAACCGGGTGCTTGGAGTGTTTATTGTGACGCCTAACATGCACCACGTGCATCACCATTACGTACTGCCGGTTACGAACACCAACTACGGCAACATTTTCCCGTACTGGGACTGGCTTTTTGGGACGTACCACGAAATGGCCGGCAGTGATTTGCACTACGGTATCGATACGCACCCTGAACCGCACGAGCACAACCATATAGGCAGTTTGCTCAGGATACCGTTCCAGCCCTACCGTTCACCCGTGGGCGAACCCGTTTCTACGCCTGATGAAGAATTAGCGCGTTGATGCCTTCGGGCAATCAACTTTCCTGAGCGAGTACCGGTAGCTTATGCCCGGCCTATCAGCTCCCGTTCTCCCTCCTTCTCAACGCGTTCGTTCGCCCTTATACCAAGAAACAGAGTTGTCAGGCTTCGTCAATAGCCAGCCAAACCGTAATCGTATCGTAACGCGGAAGTTGACGGTAACCCCCTGTATCTGGCTTTGATGGTACAGGGGCAGCCTCATTACGCATCGATTCTGGTGGACGGCTTACTGGCAATTGGCAGCGTAAAGATGGGGAATAGTAAGTGTCAGGCACGGCTATAAAGTCATTTCCGATAGAACAACGTATAGGGTCGACAGTTAGAGCCCTTTTGCGATCCGACAACTGGTTTAGCGGAGTGTTTGTGCCGGGTATTCTGCTTTTCGACCTTGCTCGCGAAAGTAGAAGACAATACAGGAAATGGCGTGTTCTCCAACCAGGCTGTTTCATCTTCTATAGTGCGTAAACCAATCATCACTCCGTTATACCAGGCAATCGGTACGCCCTGATTCTACAAAAATGCGGTCTTTTTATCTTCCTGCTGACCAGTGGATCATGCCTGATTACAGCCTGTAACAAACAGGATAGCGGTACGCCAACGTTGACTTCCATTACCGATCTCGTCAGCAATGGAAGCAGGTTTACGCTGCTCAAAGCAGCGCTGGTACGGGCCGGGCTGGATGGCACGTTCAACCAAGCCGGAACGTACGCGTTATTTGCCCTAACGGATGATGCCTTCAAAGCGTTTGGCTATGCTGATGTTGTGGCCATCAATGCGGCTCCGGCCGATTTGCTTAAATCGGTTTTGCAGTACCACGTACTAAGCACCCGGATTAGCTCGACGGATGTGCCGCTGGCCGTAAACACTGTACAAAACACGTTGCTGCCTATCGAAACGGTTTACATCTCGAAAGTAGCGTCTGGCACTTCAACCAACGCCACCCGATTATCTGTTAACGGAGCCCATGTGTTACAGGCTGACGGGCAGGCTAACAACGGCGTGGTTTACGCTATTGACCGGGTGCTGATAACACCCGTTTTTGGCAACATTGTAGCCACTATTCAGGGTATCCCGCTGCTGTTGCCTATGGCATCCTTGGCAGAATGACCCGTTTGGTTACAGTAGTGCGGGTAAGCAAGCAAAAGCCCCATTGCGGCTCTATTTGGACAGGAATTGCCTAATTCTACTCCAGCGTATCTTTTCTCTTACCCGCTGATAGCGTGACACTCAGGGCCATCAAGAAATTTTTTGGTTGAAGAATATTATTTGTTGCAACAAAAAAAGCAAACTATCACTTCTGATACAAAGAACACAATTTCTCCCAATCAATTTAAACCCAGAATAATAATGAAAGCGAATCGCGTCAAAAAGACTTTCCGCTCGCTGCTTCCACTGGCGGGCATGGTGTTAATGTCATCCCTACTGTTCGTTAGCTGTAAAGAAGACAACTCAAACACGGTGCCAACGCCCAAAACGATTACGGATTTAGCGACCTCAAACAATCAGCTTACCCTGCTGACAGCGGCTGTAAATCGGGCTGGGCTGGCTACTACGCTGTCGGGCACGGGACCATTCACCGTTTTTGCTCCTTCAGATGATGCCTTCCGGGCAGCTGGCTTTGCCAATGCAGCCGCCATCAATGCGGCTCCGGTGGCTACCCTGAGCAACATCCTGCTTTATCACGTAGTGAGCGGCACAGCATTGCAGTCGTCAGCCATACCAGCAGGGCAAACAGCCATACCGACCTCGGCTTCGGGCAATTCACCGTCATTTGTTAACAAAAACGGTTCGGCAGTGTCCGTCAACAACGCCACTGTGGTACAAGCAGATGTGTTAGCGTCAAACGGAGTCATTCACGTAGTCGATCAGGTGATACTGCCACCGGCGGGTAACGTTCTACAGGTTGTGCAGGCCGATACATCGCTTTCGCTGCTGACTGCCGCTGCCGTACGCGGTGGTGCAGCCGTTACATCAGCCCTCGGTGGCACTACGCCCATAACGGTATTTGCGCCCACCAATGCGGCTTTCCGGGCGGCTGGCTTTGCCAATGCAGCCGCCATCAACGCAGCCTCGGTAACTACACTGACGGCAGTACTGACAAACCATGTATTAGCGCCTGCCCGCGCTTACTCGCCCACGCTGGTAAACGGCCCCGTGGCTACTTTTGGGGGTGGGTCATTAACGGTAGCGGTTGGCAGCAACAAGGCAGTAACGCTGCTCAGTAAAGGCAACGGTGCAGCCGCTGCTAACGTAACAACAGCCAATATCAATGCCACCAACGGGGTAATTCATAAAGTGGACCGGGTGTTGCTACCGTAAGAATTGACGGGTTAAGCCGAATCAAAATCCAGCAGGAGCTGTTGTTTTCTTATAAACAACAACTCCTGCTTTTATTAGCACGTAAGCTGTTCACGTTATTTTCCTGAGTCGAGAGCGACTATTTTCAGTCTTGAATCAATGGCGTAAACAGCGTTTGAAAAGCAGGGGTCGGATAGGTTTTTTCCCGGCCTCACCCGACCTTTGGCGCGTATACTGCGACTTTTACCCGTATGGCTAAACCACAAAAAAAACTGTTTTTACTAGACGCGCTGGCCCTCATTTACCGCGCTCATTTTGCCTTCAGTAAATCGCCCCGTATCTCCTCGCGCGGCATCAACACCTCGGCTGTTTTTGGCTTCATGAATGCCATGATGGAGGTTTTAACCAAAGAAAAACCTACCCACATCGGCGTGGCCTTCGACTCGTCGAAAAAAACATTCCGGCACGAGCAGTTTCCCATGTACAAGGCCAACCGGCAGTCGCAGCCGGAAGATATCAGCGTGGCCATGCCCTACATCAAAAAGATTGTGGAAGCCATGCACATCCCCATGCTGATTCTGGACGGCTACGAGGCCGACGATATTATCGGGACAATTGCCAAGAAGGCGGCACTGGCCGATTTTGAGGTGTATATGATGACACCGGATAAAGATTATGGGCAGCTGGTAGAGGAACATATCCATATCTACAAGCCTGCCTTTATGGGTAAACCCGCCGAAAAACTGGGTGTGGCCGACATTCTGGAACGCTGGCAGATTGAACGCATCGACCAGGTGACGGATATGTTGGGCTTAATGGGGGATTCAGTCGACAACATTCCGGGAATTCCGGGCGTGGGCGAAAAAACGGCCCAGAAGCTGATCGCTGACTTTGGCTCGGTTGAAAACCTGATTGCCCGCGCTGACGAGCTGAAGGGAAAACTCAAGGAAAATGTAGTCAATTTCGGGCAGCAGGGCTTACTGTCGAAACAACTGGCGACCATCCACCTGGACGTGCCAGTTGCCTTCGATGAGAACCACCTGCGGCATACCGAATACGACAAACCCCGGCTGGCGGCTTTGCTGGATGAACTGGAGTTTCGCCAAATGAAAACCCGGCTGCTGGGGGCTGGTTACGATGAGAAACCGTTGCCCGATGCTTTCAGGACAGCATCGGCCCAGATGAATCTCTTCGATTCGCCGGATGCTCCGGCATTTTTACCTTTCCCCAACATGGGTGCTGTTAACCCATCAGGCGCGGATGATTTGCCATTCGATTTTGGGTCAGACAAAGCACCCGAAAAACCAATTGTAGCACCGAAGAAAACGGCCGTTCGGGTGCCTGTTGCCTCGGCATCCCAGGCAACGCCCACCCAGGTGACCGATACCGTAACGACGGACGACGGGGTTGGGCAGGAACGGTCTGTTGTTACGGTAACGGAAGTCCCGGACAGTGGTACCCCCGCCTACCTCGATGTGTATCCCGATTATGAGATTGACGAGGTGCAGCCCGAGCGACGCAAAACGATCTTATCCGTCAAACACGATTACCGGTTGGTCGACACGCCCGAACTGCGGGCCAGTTTAGTGCATTACCTGAGTCTTCAGACCAGCCTTTGTTTCGACTCCGAAACAACGGCCATCGACCCCGTAGAAGCCGATCTGGTTGGTTTGTCCTTCGCTTATCGAGCCGGAGAAGCGTTTTATGTGCCCGTACCCGCCAATCGGGAGGAAGCACAGGCTATTGTCGATGAATTTAAGCCTGTGTTTGAGAACCCGGCTATTGGCAAAATCGGGCAGAATCTAAAATATGACTTGCTCATGCTGAAGAAGTACGGCGTGGAGGTAGCAGGAAATCTGTTCGACACCATGATTGCCCATTACCTGATTGAGCCGGAAATGCGGCACAACATGGATATGATGGCCATGACGTACCTGAACTACAGCCCGGTGGAGATTGAAGCACTGATTGGCAAGAAAGGCAAAGGGCAGTTGACCATGCGCGACGTGGACGTGCAGAAAGTGGTCGAATACGCGGGCGAAGATGCCGACATTACGCTTCAACTGAAAGAAACGTTTGCTCCGCGGCTCGAAAAAGATAACCTGCACAAGTTGTTCGACCAGGTAGAGATGCCCCTCGTGCAGGTACTGGCCGACCTGGAACTGGAAGGCATCACGATCGATACCAACGCCCTGGCCGAACTATCCGCAACGCTGGATGTGGATATGAAGCAGGTGCAGCAGGAAATTTTCGACATTGCCGGGGAAACGTTCAACGTCGGCTCGCCGAAGCAACTGGGCGAAATCCTGTTTGATAAGCTTAAGCTGGATAATAACGCCAAAAAAACAAAAACCGGGCAGTACGCCACGGGCGAGGAAATCCTCTCGAAACTGGAAGCGGAGCACGAGATAGCCCGCAAGATTCTGGACTACCGCGAACTGATAAAACTTAAAAACACCTACGTCGATGCCCTGCCTTTGCTCATCAGTCGGCACGACGGCCGGATTCATACGTCGTTCAATCAGGCGGTAGCCTCCACCGGGCGCTTGTCTTCCACCAACCCCAATTTGCAGAACATTCCGATTCGGACCCCGCGCGGGCAGGAAATCAGAAAGGCTTTCGTGCCCCGTGGCCCCGAATTCCTGATTATGTCGGCCGACTATTCGCAGATTGAGTTACGGATTATGGCGGCCTTCAGTGGGGACCAAACCATGCTGGAAGCGTTCAATAACGGCGTTGACATTCACACCCAAACGGCCAGTAAGGTATTTCACGTTGGGCTGGATGAGGTGACGGGTGAGATGCGTCGGCGGGCTAAGACCATCAATTTTGGCATTATCTACGGCATTTCCTCCTTCGGGCTCTCGCAGCGGCTGAAGATTTCGCGCAAAGAAGCCGGACAGATCATTGAGGAGTATTTCGCCGGTTTTCCGGCGGTGAAAGCTTACATTGAACAGTGCATTGAAAAGGCACGGGGCTTTGGCTATGCCGAAACCATTCTGGGCCGTCGGCGATACCTGCGCGACATTAACTCCCGCAACCAGACCGACCGGATGTTTGCCGAACGCAACGCCGTGAACGCGCCCATTCAGGGCAGTGCCGCCGATATGCTCAAGATTGCCATGATTCGTATTCACGAATTCATGCGGCAGGAACGGCTGAAATCCAAAATGATTCTGACGGTACACGATGAACTGGTCTTCGACGCGCACCGCGACGAAATCGAGTTGCTGCGCACCCGTGTCGACGACATCATGAAAAATGCTATTCCGATGGGCGTAAGAATGGAAACCGGCATTGGCGTTGCCGAAAACTGGCTGCTGGCACATTAGCAGAGCAGGATATATACCCCCACTTGTTTGCGGGATGCTACGCAGTGATAGCAGGCTTATTCTGGATGACCCGAATTACAATTCGGGTCATCCAGGCAGTCAAATCAGTTTATCCTCCACCGCCATCCGAACCAGTTCGGCTGCGTTGCGTACCTGTAGTCGGCGCATCATGTTGGCCCGATGATTATCGACCGTCCGAACGCTGAGTTGCAGTTTCTCGGCAATTTCGCGGCTGCTCATGCCATCCACCAGAAACTGAAGAATTTCTTTCTCCTTGTTGGATAGTTTCGACTGTCGCTCGGTGCGGCCATGCCGGTTTCCTTTTTTCAGTTGCTGCATGTATCCGCTCAGAATGATGGATGCAACGGGCGAACTATAATACTTCTCTCCGCTGGCAATGGTGCGGATTGCTTTGATCATTTCGTCGGACGATGAGTCCTTCAGTATATACCCATGGGCCCCAGCTTCAACCGATCGCAGGATATAGTCTTCATTGTTGTGCATGGACAGCATCAGTACCCGCACATTTTTGTACAATCGACTGATAACCTGCGTCGTCTGAATCCCCGACATACCCGGCAGCGAAATATCCATCAGAATCAGCACGGGCAGCGTAGCATTGGCCTGATGCATCTTCAATTTATCCAGTGTCTCTTCCCCGTCGTTAGCTTCGTCGATAATCTCCAGCCCTTCGGCCTGCTCTAACAGGAGACGGATACCATCACGAACGATTGAGTGGTCGTCTACGAGCATTAATTTAGTAGGTGTCATACTGAGCGAAACTCGTTTGGTAGGGTATACTGATTTGTAACTTTGTCCCTTTTCCGGGTCTGGAATTGATCTTGAACTTACCATTAACCAGTTTGGTTCGCTCCTGAATATTCTGCAAACCCTGCGATGGAGGCCGCGATGTATCGACTCGACTAAATAAATCAGTCAGTTCCTGAACAGGTGACAACGGTTCATTAAGCTGTTTCTTTTCGGGCATCTGAAAACCCGTTCCGTCGTCACTTATCACTAATTGCAAAGAGTTTCTCCGTTCCTTTAGTTCAATCGTTATATGGGTTGGATTGGCGTGTCTGACCGCATTACTGACCGCTTCCTGTGTTACCCGGTACAACATAATTTCAATGTTTTTATCCAGACGGGGGCCGTCGGTTGCCAGATTTGTTTTGAACGTTACATCCATCGCTTCACTACGGTCATTATCGGCCAGCATCTTGATAGCAGGTACCACACCAAAATCACTCAGCACACTGGGCATCAGGTTGTTGGATATGGTACGCGTTTCCTGAATGGTTTGGGTCACCAGACTCTTCAGTGTTTTCAGGTTGGGCGAGTACGTTATTCCGGCATGCTGTTCGCTGGCTGCACGGATAAGGCCGGCTTCCAGTCCTTCAATCTGTAGTTTGATAGCCGTCAGCATTTGCCCAAGCCCGTCGTGCAGTTCGCGCGATAACCGTTTACGCTCTTCCTCCTGCCCCGCAATCAGGTAGGATGTTCGAATTTTCTGCTCGTCTATTTGTTGTTCATACTGTTGCTTTGTCGCTTCAAACAGTTTCTGACGCGTTTCTTTCAATGACCGGTTCGCACTTAACAACTTCTTGTTGGCGGCCGTTGTCTGACTTTCCGCTTCTATCAGCTGCTCAAATGCCTGTTTTAGTTTTTGAGCAGCGGGTCGAAAAATCAACCAGCCAATACCAATAAGCACCAACCCTGTGAAGAGGTACAGGTAAAACTCAACGGATTGCATGGCCCTGAGTTTATTTCTTAATTCGGTGTTGTACTCGACAACGATTCCATCCATTTTTTCCAGAAATGGCTTTTCATTCGCCAACAGTAGCCTAAGGCTGGCCTGTACGTCGGGTTGTTTGACCTCATCAGGACGCTGCAACTGCATCAACCGGCGGTTACTTTGCTGAAATGCTTCAAATTCCGGGCGAATACCGGCATAAAGGCGTTGTACCGTATCCGAATTGGTAATCCTGACTTTGAGATTGCTGATGTTACCTACCCGGCTTTGCAGGTGGTACTTTTCAAAAATGGGAAACAGGCGTCGCAATTCGGCTACATTTTCCGCGAACCTGTTTCGTTCGCCGGGATCGGCCAACAGCAGGGCCTGTTTCACAATTTGCTGACTTTGGTGCCTTTGCAGGGCTGCATGCCGGATAACCAGTAGCTCCTCCTGAATAGATCGGATGCGCGATTGGGTCAAAACCTGCCCCAGGGTCAACAGAATAGCCAGAATGATAAGCCACGTCATGTATAGATGCGTGAACCGAACGGGAATTCCCAGGCTGTTTTTTTCGTTATCGTCGGGTAAGTCTGTCAATGTAATTGACGAAAAGTGAGTTAGTAAAAGTAATCTTTTTTGTAGTTTTACCTTTGTCTTATCCTGCTAATGCATTTGAACGCTATGAACCGCCTTGTGATTCCCTTCCTTTTCGTTTTGTTTGTTGCTTCGGCTTTCCGGCCAGCTACGTTGCCGGTAGAACAAAAAAGCACAAACGCAGCTACCCTTTCGGCAGCTGAGCCCGTAAAATTATCCTGGGAGATCCTACGCGATGTAACGTTCAAGAAAAAATGGTACGCCGAGGAGTCTGTGTATATGCTTTACCCCACCTTTGGGCAGAGTATACAGAAACTGAGTGGCAAAACGGTTGATCTGACGGGTTATATACTACCGGTTGACCTGGAATCGAACACCTACGTGCTGTCCGCTTTTCCGTACAGTGCCTGCTTCTTTTGTGGTGGTGCCGGACCAGAGTCGGTTGTATCACTTAAATTCAAGAAGACCGATAAGAAATTTAAGACCGATGAGCGGCACACATTTCGGGGTACATTCAAACTCAATGCCGACAATATTTACGAGCTCAACTATATTCTGGCCGACGCCGAAGTGTTGCCATAATCGCCAGAAAACTTATGGTATAAATAAGAGCCGCTACCCAGTCAGGTAGCGGCTCTTACTTTAATAGTACAATAAAAAACCAGTTCCGGGGTGGAACTGGTTCGTGAGGTGGAGAATATCGGAGTCGAACCGATGACCTCTTCCATGCCATGGAAGCGCTCTAGCCAGCTGAGCTAATCCCCCATCAAACCGCTTCTGTGCGTTTTGTGGATGCAAATATGAGCAAAAAATCGACGTACCCCAAACTTGCCTCTATTTTTTTGCTTCAATTGGCCTACTTTCCCGCTCAACAGGTTATCCTTTGTTTTGTATTTGCTATTGTGTAGTTTTGACAATAGTCCCTTACCCGTATGCATACCGTTTATATCATTTACAGCCCGTCTACCGACCAGTACTTCATTGGTCAGAGCAAAGACCTGAAAATCACCCTTTGGCAACATAATGCCAAAACAAACCCAGCTACGGCTGGTGGAAAACCGTGGGAAGTTAAATTCACCCAGCAGTTTGCAACCCGCAACGAAGCCTTGAGTTTGGAGATGAAATTAAAGAAAAAAGATCGTACGCACTGGGAGGAAATCATCGCTAGTGCACAACCGGCTAACTGACCGCTCTCTTATAAAGCAAAAACCGCCCATAAGGCGGTTTTTCTGGTTTAAGGCCTTTTACTTATGGCTGTACGTTATGGTCATGCATTAAAAGGGTCGTAATGCTTTAACGAAACGGCCTTTGAAGTAATCCCCGTACAGGTTGTCCTCCCGAACCCCCCGCGATGATGAGGCATGAATGAAGCGGATGTTCTGTGCGCCGTTCACTTCCGTCACAATGCCCGTATGCGACACGTAACCCGCCTGCCCTTTATCAGGGACGAAAAAGATCAGGTCACCCGGCAGAATCTCGTTTACCTCTACCTCGTGCCCAACCTCAGACTGCTGCCAGGAAATACGGGGCATTTTCAGCCCTACTTCATTGAAAACGGCGTAAACCAAGCCGGAGCAGTCAATGCCATTTGTGGTGTTACCTCCCATTCGATACGGTGTTCCGGTGTAGGTACGGGCTATTTTTACCACTTCGGGTACGTACCGATTTTCGTAGGTACGGCTGTCAACTACTCTGGCAGATGCCTTAGCGGTAGCTTTGGATGAGCGAGTCGATGATTTGCCCGTTGCCCGTTTAGCAACCGGACGGGATGAAGAAGGGCGACGACTGACTGATGGACCGGATGAACGAAGAACTTCACAGGCCGTCAGCAAAGAAAGTAAGCAGGCGCTCAGCAGTACGGGACGTGTCAATTCCCGGAACCAGCGTAGTTGCATACGGAAAGGGATTAGGGTAATAAGTACCTTACTGTAACGTAAAAGCCAGCAAGTACAGTGCAACCTATCAAATTTTCATGGATAATGCAATGCGTTTTCGAGCCTTGTCAACCTCCAGAACCTTAACTTTTACTTTCTGGTACACTTTTACCACGGTTTTTGGATCGGAAACGTAGTGGTTAGCCAGTTGCGAAACATGAACCAATCCATCCTGCTTAACGCCAATATCCACAAAGGCCCCAAAAGCCGTGATATTCGTAACGACGCCATTCAGGAGCATTCCTTCCTGCAAATCATCCATAGTCCTGACGCGGGTGTCATATTCAAATACGGATAACTGCTCGCGGGGATCGCGGCCCGGTTTGGCGAGTTCGGCCAGAATATCGCGTAACGTCGGTAAGCCTGCCGTATCACTAATGTACCGGTTCGGATTAATGGACTGACGCAGGTCAGCGTTCTGGATAAGGTGTTGAATCGTACTGCCACTGTCAGCCGCCATCTGCTTAACAATAGCATACCGTTCGGGGTGAACGGCACTGTTGTCCAGCGGATTCTTGCCCCCTTCGATTCGCAGAAATCCAGCGCACTGCTCAAACGCTTTGGGTCCAAGCCGGGGCACTTTTTTGAGTTGATCGCGGGAGGTGAAGGCCCCATGTTCGGCCCGGTAGTCGACAATATTACCCGCTAATTGTGGCCCCAGACCCGATACATAGCGTAATAAATGGGCACTGGCCGTATTGAGCGACACGCCCACCTGATTCACGCAGCGTTCTACTACGGTATCCAGACTCGTTTTCAGGTTTGCCTGATCAACATCGTGCTGATACTGGCCCACCCCAATTGATTTGGGGTCTATTTTAACCAGTTCGGCCAGCGGGTCCATGAGTCGGCGTCCAATGCTAACGGCACCCCGCACCGTAACATCCCGGTCGGGAAACTCCGTGCGGGCTACCTCCGATGCCGAATAGATCGAGGCTCCCTGCTCACTGATGACGTAAGTAGGTATCGACTCCCCCGACGGCTTGGTGAGGGCTAAACTCCGGACAAACTCTTCCGTTTCGCGTCCGGCAGTACCGTTCCCAATAGCAATAGCGTCAATTTTGTGTTTCGCTACCAGGTTCTTCACGGACAGAGCTGCCTGTTGCCGCTGCGCTTCGGATTGCGCCAGATAAAGCACCGTATCCATCAATAAATTACCCTGTGCATCCAGACAAACCGTTTTACAGCCCGTCCGGTAGCCGGGGTCGATGGCCAGCACCCGCTGCTGACCGAGGGGCGGACTAAGCAGCAACTGCTGCAGATTATCGGCAAAAATCTGGATAGCGTCAGTATCGGCTTTTGCTTTTGACTGCTGGGCAAATTCCGTTTCGAGGGAGGGCTTGAGCAGGCGTTTGTAGCCATCCCGGATGGCCAGAGCCATCTGCTCTTTACATACTGCCGTACCGGATCGCTCGGCGATAAACTGCCGTTCCAGTCGTTCAATGGCGGCTTCTTCGCCGGGACTGATACTGACGCTCAGAAAGCCTTCTGCCTCTCCCCGACGCATAGCCAGCAACCGGTGCGAGGGTACCCGCTTCAGGGGTTCCTCGAAGTCAAAGTAATCGGTAAATTTTGCGCCATCTGCTTCTTTCCCTTTTTTAACGGTGGAACGCACAGTGGCTTCCCGCTCAAACAAATTACGAATACGCTGGCGGGCATCGGCATCCTCACTGATTCGTTCGGCCAGAATATCGCGGGCACCCTGCAGGGCATCGGCCACGGTCGGAACCGTATCCGACAGGTACCGCTGCGCTATTCGTTCAATGGTGGTTTCACGCTGGGCACTAATCACGTTGGCGAGGGGTTCCAGACCCCGCTCAATAGCCATGGTGGCGCGGGTTTTCCGCTTCTGCTTGTACGGCAGGTACAAATCCTCAAGGTCCGTAAGGGTATTGGTATCGTCTATTTTCCGACTCAGTTCGGGCGTTAGTTTACCCTGTTCGGCAATAGCCTTAAGGATAGCCTCCCGGCGTTTATCGAAATCCAGTAGCTTCTGATAGGTATCCTTGATCTGCCCGATTTGTACTTCATCGAGCGGGCCACGGTCGGCCGAAGCGGTAGCTTCTTTGCGGTAACGGGCAATGAACGGTACGGTTGCTCCGCCGTTGAGTAATTCGATGGTGGCGGCTACTGACTTTGGGTTGAGGCCAAGCTGAGCAGCCACCCGTTGTTCGGGCAATTGGGTCATAAACGAGTTTTTCTACCCGCAAAAATGGCGCAACGAACCGACAGGGCAAAAAAAAACATGCCGGAGGGCATGTTTTTTACAACGGTTGTCTTTATATCTTACAATTAAGCTATTTCGACGTTCACGGCGTTTAAGCCTTTCTTACCGCGCTCGACATTGAATTTAACTTTGTCGTTCTCACGGATTTGGTCGATGAGACCGGAAGCGTGTACAAAAATATCTTCGCCACCTTCATCGGGTTTAATGAAGCCAAACCCTTTGGTTTCATTAAAGAATTTTACAGTTCCTGTTTGCATTGTTTGTTTTAAATTTGGGCGAATAACGCTACTATAAAAGTATTTTCCAAATCTATATGTAAAAAAAAGCGATAAATGCTGAATATTTTTCAAAAGCCCCCATGTTAGATCAAATCACGTCGAATTTTCCCCGGAATAACCCCGCAGGCTCGCCACGAGTCGCTTTTTTTTCTTCGCTGCAAATAACCGGCGATTGCTGCCCCCTACAATTTCACTCATGAGTTTGCGTAATTTTGGCCACTTAACCGAAATTTGGCGTAGTGAGGATTGATCTGACCGGGTTCATGCGAGTAGCGGGCATTATAGGAGCGTTATTTATTGGTGGGCTGAACGTAGCGTCATCGCAAGTCGTCAGTAGCAACGCTACCAGCCCTACCCTGTACGCCTACTGCCAGCAATTTCAAATTTTATATACCCAGATCAGGGAGCAGACAATTACCCCCGACTCCGCCCGGTTGCAGTTCAGCCGCATCATGCTTGGTTTGCAGGACCGCTTTCACAGCCGGGAAAGCTACCGCCAGGATTCATTACAGCAGGATAGTCTCCGCCGAACGGGTCTGTATTTCTCGTTTCCCATTCGGGGTTACACTACCAGCGCCATTGGCGGCACCCACGGGGAAGGATACCGGGGCCGGGGGTTCGATTTATTTGATTATACCGTCAGGGGGAGTCATCCGGCGCAGGATATTTTCATTACCGACCGCAACCAGAATGTGCTTGACGATGTGACGGGGAAACCCGCCGACGTACTATCCATGAGCAATGGCCTGGTACTAGCCATTGAAACCGCCTGGAAACCGGGTTCTGATTACCGGGGAGGGAACTGGATCTGGGTGTATGACCCGATCCTAAACGGACTTTTTTATTACGCACATAACAACGAGGTAACCGTCAGGCCCGGACAATGGGTAGCTTCCGGACAAAAACTGGCCGAGATGGGCCGAACAGGCTTTAATGCTTATAAGACGCGCTCCCCCACGCATTTGCACCTGATGTACCTGCAAATTCAGCCGAACGGCCTGCCGGAACCAGTTAACACTTACCAATGGCTGTTGACGGCCAGGCTAACAAAAAAATAACCCGGAGGGAGGCTATTCCGCCATTTTCGACAGGGCTTCGATGGGTGTTAGGCAGTTAACGTCAATGTTGCGTAATGAACAATGAAGCTAAGCTACTACCCGCCAATTCGTTTCTGTGGCTTGTGATAATAGGTTCTGTAGTTCAGTATTGAGCCGTTGTCTTACTTCCTGAAACTGTTCAACCATAAAAGCATTGGGTTCATCAGCCTGCGCGTGCCGACGAATGGCTTCATTCATACGCTTCACCTGTTCGAGCGTATGAAATATCTGTATATCCAATTCATCCCTAATTTCCATAAGTAACGTAAAGGTCAAGAATTCCCTTAAGGCGTTTTCGGCGATCAGTCCGTAGAAAGTGATACCAATCTAATTCATCGGCTCGACCCATCTCATATTTTTGATGGTCTGGTGGAAATGTTTCGACAAAATAACAGTCAATGCTGCCTTTCCATTCTTTTTTCAACTTCTTTAGTTCGTCAGCAAACTGTATAAATTGCTCGTGAGGTACGAGAACAACTACGTCAATATCACCTGGTTTTTCATGCCTGCTAGCAAAACTTCCATCTATCCATTGCCGATGGTTTATAGGTAAACTATTCCGCAAACCTGCCAGGAAGTTCTCATAATCCGTTAGTAGGGTTCTACGGTACTCATTTACACCAAATTGCTGAATGAGCGTTGTCCGGTCGATTGGAACAAGATCGTAAGGATACAAGTATCCGTTTTCGTCAAAAGTAAGTGCGGCATCTCCCATTACTCCGCCATTTTGAGCAGTTCATTCAGCTTTAGCAGGGCTTCGATGGGCGTGAGCCGGTTGACGTCAATGGTACGCAGTTTTTCCTTGATGGCTTCGGATTTAGGATCGCCGGATTCGATGATGCGCAGGGCCAGTTCCCGTTCCTGAGGGACAGTTTCCCGGATTCGCTCTTTGTTATTTTCCCGATTGTGCGACGACTCCAGCTGTTTCAGAATTTCACTGGCCCGGTTCACAATCTGAGCGGGCATACCGGCCATCTGCGCTACGTGAATCCCGAAGCTATGTTCGGAGCCGCCTTCTTTTAGTTTGCGCAGAAAAATTACTTTGTTACCCAGTTCTTTGACCGACACGTTGTAGTTTTTGATGCGCGGGTTATCGGCTGCCAGGTCATTCAACTCGTGGTAGTGCGTGGCAAACAGCGTTTTGGGGCGGCAGTCGGTTTTGTTGTGCAGGTATTCCGTTATGGACCAGGCAATCGACACCCCATCGTAGGTACTGGTCCCGCGCCCTATCTCGTCCATCAGAATCAAACTCCGTTCGCTCAGGTTGTTCAGGATACTGGCCGTTTCGGTCATCTCGACCATGAACGTACTTTCGCCCCGCGAGAGGTTATCCGAAGCGCCAACGCGGGTAAAAATCTTGTCGACAATGCCAATTTCGGCCAGCGATGCCGGTACGAAACTCCCGGCCTGCGCCATCAGCACAATCAGCGCCGTTTGCCGCAGCAACGCCGATTTACCGGCCATGTTGGGTCCGGTAATGATAATAATCTGCTGCGTTTCGTCGTCCAGAAAAATATCGTTCGGGATGTACGGCTCACCGGGGGGTAGTTGCTGCTCAATGACCGCGTGCCGCCCGTCTTTAATGTTCAGCACTTTCGTTTCGTTGATTTGCGGCCGCACGTACTTGTTTTTTACGGCTACCCGCGCAAAAGAAGCCAGTACATCCAGCACCGACAGTACCCGGGCATTTTGCTGAATAGCCCCAACGTATTCGCCGGCCGCCAGGACCATCTCGTTAAACATCCGGGCTTCGATCTGAAAAATCTGCTCCTCGGCGTTTAGTATTTTGTCTTCGTACTCTTTCAGTTCGGGCGTAATATACCGCTCGGCATTAACCAGGGTTTGTTTCCGAATCCAGTCTTCCGGCACCCGGTTTTTATGGGCGTGCGTTACTTCCAGGTAGTAGCCAAACACCTTGTTGTAGGCTACTTTGAGTGAGCTGATGCCCGTTCGCTGCACCTCGCGCTCCTGCAGTTGAACGAGGTAATCCTTGCCCGAATACGCAATGGCCGTCAGTTCATCCAGTTCTGCATTGATGCCGGGTTTAATCATGCCGCCCTGGTTGGAGAGCGTTGGCGGATCTTCGCGCAGTTCGGTCTCGATCCGGTCAACCAGGAATGAAACCGGGTTGAGCTGGTCGGCGTATTTTTTCAGCGATCCGGCCTGCTGACCGGGTGATTCCTGCTGGCTCAACGCCGTAATGAGCAGTTCCTTTATGGGTAAAACGTGCTGTAGCGACCGTTTCAGCTGCAGCAGTTCGCGGGGGCTTATCCGCCGAACGGCTACTTTAGACACCAGTCGTTCCAGGTCACCAATCTGCCGCAGGTGGCTCGCCGTTGCATCGGCAAAGTCAATATCGGCCACAAACTGCCCGACCATATTGAGCCGCTCGTCGATCAGGGCTTTTTCTTTCAGGGGCAGATTCAGCCATTTGCGCAACAGGCGGGCGCCCATCGGCGTAACGGTCTGGTCCAGAATCTGGATCAGCGGAACGCCCCCCTCCTGCTGCGCAGCCGTTAGCTCCAGGTTGCGGATGGTAAAGCGGTCCAGCCACACGTACCGGTCTTCTTCCAGCCGGGTAACGCGGGTAATGTGCTGGAGGTCTTTATGCTCCGTTTCGTTGAGGTAGTGCAGGATAACCCCGGCCGCAATGATGCCATCGGGTAGTCCTTCGATACCGAACCCTTTGAGTGAGGTCGTCTGAAAATGCTGCTTCAGGAAGTTGTACCCAAAGTCGTAGGTGAAAGCCCAGTCTTCGAGGGTGTAGGTGTGAAATTTGTCGCCGAAGAGTGCCCCGAACTCCTGCCGGTTGCGCTTGCAGTACAGCACTTCCGAGGGATTAAAACTCTGAAGCAGTTTGTCAATGTAGGCACCATTCCCCTGCGAAGCCAGAAACTCCCCCGTAGAGATATCCAGAAACGATATGCCAAAGGTATCCTCCGAATGGCCGGGCCCGCCCTTCCCAAAATGCACCGCTGCCAGGTAGTTGTTGCGCCGGGTATCGAGTACGTTATCGTTGAAGGAAACGCCGGGTGTGACCAGCTCCGTAACGCCCCTCCGCACGATGCCTTTGGCCAGGGCCGGGTCTTCGAGCTGGTCGCAGATAGCCACGCGTTCCCCCGCCCGAACCAGCTTGGGCAGGTGGGTATCAAGCGAATGATGCGGGAAACCGGCCAGTTCTTCGTTCGAGCCGCCGTTGTTCCGTTTGGTAAGCGTAATGCCCAGAATTTTGCTGGCCCGAACGGCATCCTCTCCGAACGTTTCGTAGAAATCCCCTACGCGAAAGAGCAGCAACGCACCGGGGTATTTGGCCTTTATCTGGTTGTACTGACGGTTGAGGGGCGTTTCATTCTTCTTCGCGGGTGACTTGGCAGGAGCGGCTGTTTTCACTAACTTTTTCGTAATCTGATCTACACAAATTTACGAAAAATCGCCGAAAGATTCGCCTTTCCGGCGTTCATGCTACCCGCTGGCTGGTAGCCACATTCCATGAAAACCGAGGGGAATGTTGTGTGGTAACCGTAGCCGGGCCTCAGTAACCAGAGCTGGCGGCATCGGCCACAACGAGGTCGGTGGTTTGGGTACGGTCGTCGAACAACAGATAAAGAAGCCAGGCGTCGTCTTCGGCGGTACTACCGGGCCTGGGTACCACAATCGGTTCGCTCGGCAGCGAATAATCGTTGCCGGTATGCGTACCCTGCCCCGTCTGCACATCGATTTTCACGATCTGATCGGCCAGAGGACGGGTGTGCGTCAGGGGGCGGCCAATGCCCCAGGCGTAGCGGTATGCTTTGCCCAGCAGGTTTGGGTGGATTTCGGGGAGTTCCCCTTCATAATCAGCCAGGGGCGCGTGCGTGACCTGCTTCGTATCCAGGTCGATGGTGTAGCGCGTAAACCGTGCCCCGGCCCCATCATCGGCTACGTCGCCCTGGAGATAGGCTTTCATCAAGGCCGACTCCGGAAAGTAATCCAGCATCAGCCCGTCAACAATCAGTTTTCCATCCGTATTCTGGTAGGCATTGACGAAGTGAAACACGAAACAGAAGTCGGTCGATAACCGGTGGATGGTGCCCTCCGGGTCGATAACCAGCACCAGCGTCGGCTTGGTCCTGTCAACCTTGATGGATGCCGCGGGTGAGGTCAGACCGAGCAGGGCGCGGGGCATGTCGAACGCCACGGGCGTCAGGAACAGGATCCGATGGCCGCTCTGCGTCAGTACGAAATCGTGCGAGAACGTCATGTCGTCCATCTCAATTACCGGACCAATGCGGGCGTCGCCATCGGGACTCACCTCGTACACAATGAGCCGCTGCTTTGTACCGGCCAGCGTACCGAAGTTGTGCAACACACCCGTATCGGGATGAATTTTGGGATGGGCCGAAAAGGGCAGTTCGGGCATAATCCGGCTGTCTAGCCACGAAAACTGATTCCTGAGCACCCCGTTATAGTCATAGCGGTCGATGGTTTCGAGCGTAACCGGGTCGATCCGGTGCGGCAGCCCGCCCTCCCACAAGGCCATCAGGTGCCCACCGTGCCAGACCACGCTCGTGTTCGCTGCGTTCTTAAATCGCATTCGAAATGCATTTTTAGTTATCCCACCCGGTAAGTTGGTACCGAAACTACGGTACAGCATCCGGCCCGCTTTTTCTTCTTCCAGAAACTCGGCCGTCTGCACGTACCGGTTGCGGTAGCGTACCTGCTTCCCCTCGAAGGCAAAGCGGGAAATCATCCCGTCGCCATCGAATAGGTGATCGTACCAGACGCCCTGGTGGGCAAACCGGCCGTTGCCATTGCGGTACAGAACGCCCGTCAAATCGGCTGGCAGCTTCTCCCTCGATCAGGCCCAGTTCAACGTCGCTGTACTCGTCCGATGTGCATTCATTGGCCCGAACGTAGTTGTGCAGTACCTTATATCGCTGGATAGCCATGGGCGAAGGAACTGACTTGGTTTCGATGCACATCTATAACATGTGTTACGGGCTAAAGTTGATGCTTACGCCATGAATACTACCCGAAATCCTGTTTCTTTGGCTTTTCTTATCTCCTATGCTCCCCCGAAAACTGACCCTCCACGAACTCAACCGATTATCGGTTGATGCATTTAAAACAACCGACAAATTCCCTTACTGCCTGATTCTGGAGGATATCCGCAGCCTGAACAACGTGGGTTCGGTGTTTCGTACGGCCGACGCCTTCCGGGCCGAAAAACTGTACCTGTGCGGCATCACGGGGCAACCTCCTCACCGCGACATCACCAAAACAGCCCTGGGGGCCACGGAATCGGTAACCTGGGAATACGCACCGGATGCCTTGACGCTGGTTAAACAGCTACAACTGGATGGCTGGCTTGTGGCGGCCGTTGAGCAGGCAGAAGGTAGTACATCCCTCACCGATTTTGTACCGATTGCTGACAAATCCTATGCTTTTATCCTGGGCAATGAGGTTGCGGGAGTGCGGGATGAATTGGTCCAACAGGCCGACCTGGTGCTGGAAATTCCGCAATTCGGCACCAAGCACTCCCTGAACATTGCCGTAACGGCAGGCATTATCTGCTGGGATTTCCTGCAGAAAAAGTAACGAAAACTTAATATTGAATTTTTGATTGTCGTAAAAATTTCGTATTTATTTGTAGATTTTTTTCTATACAAAGCATATGGCAAACAAAGCCCTGAAAAACAAACAAAAATCGCTGGCATCGGAAATCGTCAGTTCGCTCGAATCCAAGTTGAGTGAAATCGGTGCAGCCTCCAAAAAAATGAAGAAGTCCATCGAAAAGTCGGCGGACAAACTAGCTAAGAAATTGGCAAAAATGGCGCACAAGGCTGAGAAAAAAGCAGCAAAACCGGCGAAAGCTTCTGAAAAGAAGGCCAAAAAAGAGGCATCGAAAACAAGGAAAAACGCCGAAAAAACAGCCAAGAACGCCACCCGCACTGCTAAAAAGGCAGCAAACACCGCTAAGCAGACACCCGCAGCACCCGCTCCAAAACCGGCCACTCCGGCTAAAAAACCAGCCACTCCAGCCAAAAAACCAGCTCCTGCTCCTAAACCTGCTGCCTCAAAACCAGCCGCACCAAAAGCTACCCAACCTGCACCTACTAAACCAGCACCGGAAGCTAGCCCGAAACCAGCAACCGAAACACCCGCCGAAAAATAATAGCTCTTTTCATGGCTCTCGTTTAATAAAAAGCCCGTTGACAGCGGGCTTTTTTGTTGTCAATTTTTAGTTTTTAGGATAATTTCGTGTGACATTTACAACGTAAATATCCCCAGCGAGCGATGCTTTTCATTGTCTCGTTCAGGCTTCCAGTACACCCATAACAGATAGTCGTATGCCACCTCGTTCTGTTGCCTATGCATTGTTTGGGCTTACATTGTTGCTGTTTCTGCTAGCAGCAGGGTTTGTTTTCGATAACTGGTCGTCCATCACAGCTCCCTCCGTGCGCTGGCTCGCTTTGCTGGGTCTTCTGCTAACGTCGCAGATACTGACGGGTTACCTGATCTGGTGGTTGCTGCGACGGGATAAGCCAAACGAGCAAACCGAAGTACTGCATTCCATTGTTCATGAATTTCAATCGCCAATAACGGCCATCCGCATGGCGGCCGACATTCTGGACTCCCCCATTGCCCGTAATCAGCCCGAACGAACGGAAAAATATGTTCGCATCATTCGGGAAGAAGCGGAGCGGTTGCAGCAACAGGTAGAAACGATGCTAACCCTGGCTCGTGCGGATAAAAACACGCTGGTATTAAACACCGAACCCATTCATCTTAACCAGTTGCTGCATTCAGTAGCCGAACGACACGGTACGTACCTTAAACTGAACCTGGCCGGGAGCGACCCGCACGTGCTGGCCGACCGGCTGCACCTGACCAATGTCTTTTATAACCTGCTCGATAATGCGATCAAGTATAGTACCGGCGAACCGGAAATAACCATTTATACGAAAAATACGACCGATGGTTTAACGATTGCGGTGCAGGACCACGGTATTGGCATTGCTCCCAAGATAGTAGCGCACATTTTTCAGCCATTTTTCCGGGTGCATGACCGCAACCAGCCCAGCGTGAAAGGCTTCGGGCTAGGGCTGAGTTATGTGCAGCGTATTATCCAGTCGCACAAATGGACAATCTGGGTAAAAAGTGAAGTGGGTAAGGGCAGTGAGTTCCTGATTCAGGTGCCACCATCTGCTCTCCTGCCTTCAACGGCGGTACTGAATGATGAGGAGTAGCCGGGACAGGCAGTAAAGTAGCCAGTAATAAGCAGAAAATCCGGACGACTTTCCAGGGAGAAAGTTGTCCGGATTTTCTGCTTACAGGATAAACCGGTTAAGGAATGACGGTATCTATTTCGCGTTCATTGCCTGCCCGGCTTTCACTACTTTCATCACACCGTTCATAATCCGCCAGTGACCGGGGAAGGTACACACAAACGGGTAATCGCCGGGGGTGTTGGGTGCCGTGAATTTGAGCCGGTACGTCTGGTCGGGATTCACTAAAGGCGTAGCCGCTATAATCTGCGAAATAGCCGGTACGTAGTTTCTGTCCGCGCCGTCCTTCGCCGTAATAAGTTTGTCGGCAGCCGCCCCGATGATTTCCATCGATTTGGGTTTACCCACCACCAGGTTGTGCTGCATAGCGTCGGGGTTTTCGAGCACGATTTCAATGGTTTTACCCGCCGTAACGCTAAATTCCTTTTTGTCGTAACGCATCTCCTCCCGCACGGTTTTCAGCCGTACCACCTCAGTATTTGGGTCAACAGGCTCTTCCTTCGTCAGACCCCAGGCTTCATACAGGCGATTTAGTCGTTCGCGGTTATCGGCCGATACGGTTCCGTTTAGGCTGGCCAGGAATGATCTGTCGGCCTCCGGCACCGTTGCCTTCTGCTTCATGTTCCATCCTTCCGACACGCCTTTCACCACCGCTTCACTTTCCGCCGGACTCAGTTTCTGCGTTTGCCGAAGCAAGGCCACTACCGAGTCAATGGGCGCTACCGACGCGTAACTGCGTGTAGCCCGTTCCAGGGTATAGGCACTCAGGCTTTGCGGGGCGCGGTAGGTTAATGTTTGCGTGGCATTGTTATTCTGCTCGCTGCTTTCCGCAATCTTATTCTCCCGGTCGAGCATAACCGATACGATGTAATCGCCGGGCTGCTCGAATAGCACGCCCATATCGCCTACCCACGGACCATTATTCGATTTTGTGATCGTAACGGTTTCTCCGGGTTTGATTCCTGTACTGTGCGTGACGCTGACAAAGTCTATTTTGGACGCATCTGCCGTTCCTTTTGGCCCCTCAACCCGAACCGACATCGGGATAGGCGTTCCTTCCGGAATAGCCGTACCACCCGCATTGGTCACGTCGACAAAAATCTGCGCCCGTTCCCGAACCGCCGGCGAATTGGGTGTGGTACGAACGGCGGCCACAATCAGGTCGGGCAGGTTGTTCAACGGCGGGGTGGATGCTGTAGAAGCCGTCATGACGGTTGCGGGTGCTTTGGCCATATCAGCATGGTTGTGCGCTGACATAGTCTGACCGGCCTTCGCCGGAGCATTTACCGCTAGTTGGTTTACATACGATTTCAGCAACCGTCCGTTCTGGCTTGTCAGCATATTGGCAAACGCATCGGGCAACCACCGGTCATTCACTTCCTTCGCTCCGGCGGTACTGTTAAGCCGGGCCAGCACGGCGGTATTGACTGCGGTATTCGATGGTAATTTTGATAAGGCCAGTATGGTATTCAGCACCACCAGCGGTTCTTTGTCGTTCAGCGTGTTTGCTTTCAGCAGCATATCGGCAACGGCGCTCGTGGATGGCATCACCTGGATGGCTGTTTTACGAACAGCCGGGGCCGGATGTTTCAGAGCCTGTACAACGGCCGCCAACGCATTCTGGTCAGAGCCATCCAGTACGTTCAACCCATTCAATAGCCACAGCGCGTGGATAGCCGCCGGATTATTGCCAATTTCATCCAGCGACTGATCGTTAACCAAAGCAATCAGTTGCGGCACGATGTCCTTGTTGTTCCGCTCGATGAGCAACCGCTGGGCGGTCATACGCCAGAACATATTGGTATTTTTCAGCGCGGCCACTAACTCTTCAGGACGTTCTTTACTCAGCGCCATTGGCGCGTAGTTGGGTGCGCCTTTATAACCAACGCGGTAAATGCGACCGTGCGTAAAATCCCGCAGGGGCGTTTCGTAGGCATTACCCGACCCATTGGTGGCTCCTTTGGGTGTTGGGTTGTGCTGAATAATGTAGCTGTACCAGTCAACGACCCAAACGGCCCCATCCGGTCCTACTTCGGCAAAAACGGGGGCAAACCACTCATCGGCACCGGCCATCAGGTTAAAGCCAACGGCATCCGAGAAGTCGGTTCCGCTTTTCTGCATCACGTTCTGGTGCACAATGTGGCCCGTTGGCTCCGACACGAACGCAATCTGGTTCCAGTATTTTTTCGGAAAAGCGCGGGCGGTGTAGAAGTTATGCCCGGCTGCGGCTGTAAACCCACCGAATACGTCTACCTGCCGTACTTTTTCGGTGATGGGCTTCATGTCTTTGTGGGTATCCGTGCTGCGGCTGCCGTTTTCACGGATGTGGGGTGCCCCGTTAAAGTACCGGTTCGGAATGGCCATGTACCAGCCGTGCGAGTTGTTGGCCGTGGAGCCAAAAATATCGCCCGTTTCCATAAAACCCAGTCCCCAGGTGTTGTTAGACGTTCCTGTTACGTATTCGAGTTGGGAGCCATCCGGTTTGAAGCGAAAAAAGCCCTGGCCAAACTTCACGCTGTCGGCACCCACTTTCCCTTTGAAGCCGGAATAGCCAACGCTGCCCCAAATCCAGTTGTCGAAGCCGTAGTGCAGGTTGCTTGGACCGGCGTGGGTATCAAACGTACCGAAACCGGTGAACACAATTTTCTTCACGTCGGCCTTATCGTCGCCGTTGGTATCCTGCAAAAACAACATGTGCGGTGCCTGCGATACGTACAGTCCGCCGTTGCCAAACGCCATACCGGTCGGAATACTCAGCCCTTCGGCAAAGTTGGTAAACTTGTCGGCCTTGCCATCCTTGTCCGTGTCTTCGCAGATGACGATGTAATCAGAGCCACCCTCGGGCTTGCGCTCGTTGGGATAATCTTTCGTCACTAAGGCGTAGAGTCGTCCGCGCTCATCCCAGGCCATGGCAATGGGGTGCATTACGTTTGGCTCATGGGCAAACAGGTCGAGCGTGAAATCAACCGGCACCTGAATATGCTTCATGGACTCCTCCGGCGAGAGGGGTTTCTGTTCCAGTTGGGGGCCGGGCCGCTTTTCGTAGTTGGGAAGCTGCGGAGCTTCCTGGTACGCGAATGGTTGCGGCTTTAGCTCGTCGTGCAGTTTTTTCACGTTGTCGCCCACGGCCCACAGAATACCACGTTCCAGCAGTTGCTGAAAACCGGGTTGCAGCCAGGTGCGCTCATCGTGCCCATAGGCCGTGTAAAACACGCGTCCTTTGCCGTATTGCCGGGTCCAGGTGTAAGGTTCCTCTTTCAACATCGGGACGATCTTTTGTCTGATCGGCTTTGATAGGCCGAACGGCCAGCACGTTGTTGTCTGGTTGCAGGTGGCTGTGCAGATACGTTTCATCGTAGGCTTTGAATGAGGGCAGACCGGCTACAATGGAATTATTGGGTTGCGTAAAGCGGGTCTGGATGGTATCCATCCGATGCCGCCAGAACTGCCCGCCCACTACCTTATCAACGTACTCCGACGAATTGCGGAAACACCACGATGCGCAGTGTACCGGAATAACTCCATGCCCCGACGAAACATAATCTAGCAACGCCTTCTCCTGTGGTTTGCCAATACTATCCCAGTTAGCATAAATCAGCAGGCCGTCATACTTATTCAGGTTGTCGGTATTGAGGTCTTCCAGCTTATCGGTATAGGTGAAGTTGATACCCCTGGCGCCCAAAGCCGCCATGATTTCCGGCACCCGCTCGATGGGTTTGTGGTGACCGTTATCACCAAGAAACAGAATCTCCGTTCGACGCGGCTGGGTATTGCCGGATGAAGAGGCTCCCTGTCGAATGGCCGTTTGGGTTGTCGACTGGCGGGCGCACTGAGTGAGCACCACAACCAGGCCAAACGCGGTAAGTAGTTTTTTCATAGTACCCTGTTGTCTAAACGTTAAAATCCGGCAACTTCATAATCATCCCCCCCTGCATGGCCGACTCGTGCGCCAGAATACCAACACTGGTCCAGTTGGCAGATTGGGCCGCATTGGGGAATGGGTCCCGGTCTTCGACCAGGGCCGACACGAACTCATGTACCATGTGCGGGTGCGACCCGCCGTGCCCTCCGCCCTGCGTGAACGATAGGTGCTGGGTTTCGTCGGCGTCGTACACGCCTTTGGTGGTAAACCGCTGAATTTCTTCCGGCAGATAATGGGCGTAATCCGGAACGGTTACTTTTTCAGGAATTTCGGGTTCGGGCTTTTTGGCCGTGTGAATAACCGGATGGTCGTCTTCGATGAGTTGCCACTCGAATGATTTCTTATCGCCATATACTTCAAAGCTCTCGCGGTACTGCCGCGCTACGTCAAACAGGGACCGGTACACGTAGGCCGACAAATCACTGTCTTTAAACTTGATGTGCGCCGACTCGACGGCAAAGGGTGAGTTGTGTATTTTTGCCAGTTCCTCCCGAATTGTACCCGACCCGAAACAGGACACATAATCAGCTTCCAGTTTGAGTAACCCCGCCACCGGCCCCACGCAGTGCGTGGCATAGTGCATGGGAGGCAGGCCGGGCCAGTAATCGGGCCAGCCATCCATGTCCTGCTGGTGGCTCGCTTTCAGGAACTGTACCTTGCCAAGCTCCCCTTTTTCGTGTAATTCCTTAACGAACAGAAACTCGCGGCTGTACACCACCGTTTCCATCATCATATATTTTTTACCGCTTTCTTTGGTGGCGCGTACTATCTCCATGCACTCCTCTGCGGATGTTGCCATGGGCACGGTACAGGCTACGTGCTTGCCCGCCCGTAAAGCTTTCAGGCTTTGCTCAGCGTGGTTGGGGATGGGCGAGTTAATATGTACGGCATCCACAGCAGGGTCAGCCAGCAGGTCATCGTAGCTGCTGTACCGCTTTTCGATGCCATAGTGATCACCAATTTCATTCAGCTTCTGGACATTACGCTGGCAAATAGCATACATATTAGCCTGCGGATGCCGCTGGTAGATGGGAATAAATTCGGCCCCAAAACCCAGGCCAACGATTGCGATATTTACCATAAGGAGAAAAGGAAAAAGGGCTTAAAGTGGCGACAGTACGCTTTTTTCTGTTTTTACAGTTTGATTAATCCGGGCTTTAATAAATTCCAGCCCATCTACGGCCAGTTGCTCCGGCGACTCGAACATGGGCCGGAAAATATGTGTGGCCGCGGCCAGTTCGGGCGGGTTAGGCCCAAACGCTTCGATGGCGATGGGGCCCTGGTAACCGATTTCCTGCAATGTGCTGAACACTTCGTCGAAATTGATGTGTCCCTGACCGGGTGTGGAACGGTCGTTCTCTGAGATTTGAACGTGAACCAGATAAGGAGCTACTTTGCGTAAGGCATCCGCCACGTTTTTCTCCTCCATATTGGCATGAAAGGTATCAAAAGCCGCCCGGCAATTGGGATGGTCAACTGCTTCCACATAACGCACCAGGTCGTCAGCGCAGGTGAGTAAATAGATCTCGAACCGGTTCAGGTACTCGATGGCCAGCGTCACATCCTTCGTTTGAGCGTGTTCGGCCACTTCGCGCATTGCCGTTACCGACCAGTTCCACTCGTCGGCCGTTGCGGGCTTTCCGGTAAAGGTTTTGAAGCCCGCATACAGCGGCCCCATCAGTATTTTGGCACCAGCCGCGGCTGCACAGTCGACCACCTGCTTCAGGTAATCGATTCCGGCCCGGCGCACCGTACTGTCCGGGCTGATCAGGTTGTGTTCAGGCCCGCAGATAGTGCAGGTTTGCACATCCAGACCCAGTGCCTGTGCCTGACGACCCAGGCGCTGCCACTTATGCAGGTTGGTGTCGTTTATAGGCATTTCGACAAAGTCAAAGCCACTCGTTTTCAGGAATGACAACGTATCGGACAATTCTTCGTCCATCGTCATCGTCCAGACAAACAGGTTCATTCCTACCTTATTCATATTCCTTCCATAAAAAATCAAACAAATATAAACACCTTATATCTTCGTATATTAGCTTTTATTAGCGAATACTAACTTTATTTTTGCTTATAATAGGAATATAATTCACTATTTGCGTTAAAAATCAGCAATCGAATGAAACAACCGCTACGAAAAGACCTTGAGCCTGTTTCAGCCTCGTTCGTTGTAAAGGAATTGGTTGAAGCGCATTTTGACCCGAACTGGCACTTCCATCCCCACTTCCAGTTATTTCTGGTAGAAGAAGGGACCGGCACCCGTTTCATTGGGGATTCAATCAAGCCATTTAGCCCCGGCGACCTGGTTTTTCTGGGGCCAAACCTTCCCCACCTCTGGCGCAGTGATCAGGTTTACTTCAACAAACAGTCGACACTGACAACAAAGGGCATTGTGGCCTATTTTACGGAAGATTTTCTGGGGCCCACGTTCTTTGAGAAGCAGGAGATGGCTCCCCTGCGCCAGTTACTAAACCACGCCCGGCAGGGCCTGGAGTGGACAGGCCCAACCCGGGAACGAGTGGCTACCGTACTACGCAGCCTGGTAACACAACCGGTCAGTTTTGGGCGGGTGCTGAATTTCCTGAACTTGCTAAACGAGCTTTGTTACGCTACCGATTACCAGTACCTGACCAGCGTGAGCTATACAAATACTGTTAAGCCGAACGAAACCGACCGTATGCAGTTGGTCCACGATTATGTACTGGAACATTTTCCGGACGAGCTGAGCCTGGACCGGGTCGCTGATTTGGCGGGTATGACCTCCCCGGCTTTCTGCCGCTATTTCAAGACCCGGGCCAACAAAACATTTTCGGAATTTGTGTCGGAAGTACGCATCGGGCACGCCTGTAAGTTACTGATGCACGGTAAACTCAATATAACCCAGATTAGCTTCGAAAGCGGTTTCCGCACACTCTCGAACTTCAATCGTCAATTTAAGGACATAACGGGCCAAACGCCCTCGGCTTACGTAAAGACCTATCGTCAGTTATAAACGAAGGGCCGCTCTTGTAAGAGCGGCCCTTCGTTTATAACTGACGTTTACACTGCTTATATAGCTCAATAGCTGGTTGTCGCCCCGACAGATTCCCCAACGGGGGCGCCACCCTGTACGAATGAAACAATATCCTGCGTCAGGCGATCTTTTTCGAGCATGAAGACCCCATGTGCCGCTCCCTGGTAAACAATGTACTGGGCCGTTGGCAGTGCACTGGCGGTTCGCTCGCCCGATGCTTCAATGGGCACCGTCTGGTCATCGTCGCCATGAATAACTAGTACCGGCACCTTAATGTGCTCCAGATCATCCCGGAAGTCGGTCTGGGCAAATGCTTTGGCTGTTTCAATGGTTGCTTTGTGGGAGGCAACGTAAGCCCGGTTAAAATCCCCGTCCATGTGCGCCTGACTAACGGGCTTGTCCAGCAGCCCCACACCGTAAAATTTCTTGGAGAAGCTCTGTAGAAAATCGGCGCGGTCTTTCTTAAGATTTGTCATCATTTCGTCAAAAACAGATTGGTCGACGCCGTCGGGGTTATCATCTGTCTTGAGCATGTAGGGAGTTACCGAACTGATGAAAGCCACCTTGGCTACCCGTGCACCGCCGTGGCGACTCATGTAGCGGGCTACTTCACCACCGCCCATGGAGAAACCAACCAGCGTAACATTCTGCAGATCCAGCGCATCCATAACCGCTTTCAGGTCGTCGGTAAGCGTGTCGTAATCGTACCCGTCCCAGGTTTGCGACGATTTGCCGAATCCCCGGCGGTCGTAGGCTACTACCCGAAAACCGTGAGCGGGTAATTCAGCCAGTTGATAATCCCACATTTCGTGGCTTAACGGCCACCCATGAATCAGTACAATCGTTTGGCTGGCGTTTGAACCGCCTAAATCCTGATAGAAAATTTTGATGTCGTTGCCGGATGCGTCCGTACCTGTTTTAATGTAACTCATAACGAAGTTTTAAACGTTAAGTAAGGTTATCTACTCCTTATTTAACTGCGGGAGCCGTAAATGGTTTGTCACTAATGTCTGGTTACCAGGCAACTGGCAAGGACGGTAATCCATAAAAAAAGCCTCATTTCACCACTTCCAATGCCGGTGCCGCCCCGATACGTCGAAGTGGAACATGCGGGAAAATGAATGCTGGTAAAGACCCACTCCCCCCTTCTGGCCGGGATTCCGTTTGTCCATCAGGTCGACCGTTTCGGACAGAATAGTCAAATCCCTATCCTCGAATTTTCCGTTACCATCAATGTCAATAACGAATAAATCGATGGCCTTTCCCCGCTGATGATCGCTGTTTTTGGCGGCTAGGGGCATAAGCTGATTCAGCCAGCGGGGTCGGTAGCCGGATAGCAGAAAATAGCGTGGTTTGTAGCCCTGCCTCCGCAGGGCCGTGTTGAGTGCTTTCTCTTTCCGCCGAACGTCGGGCGAAAGTTTTGAGTAACTGATCCAGCAATAGCCGCCTGCCAGCAGGCCAATAACAAGAATAGCGAAGGCAACCGCTTTCATCAGGAAGAGGATGTAGGTAAGATTTAGAGTTAGTAACTACACTACATCAATACCCCCTGGAAAACTTCGTCCAGCCGGGATACGGGCCTGATCTGAATTTTGTAGTTCCGGGTGTCCAGCCCCTTCAAATTGTACTTGGAAATAAATATCTGTTTGAAACCAAGCTTCTCTGCTTCAGCAATCCGGGACTCGATCCGGCTTACGGCCCGCACCTCTCCCCCCAGGCCAACTTCGGCCGCAAAAGCCACGGACGGCGGAATGGCAATATCTTCGTAGCTCGATACGATAGCGGCACAAACGGCCAGGTCGATGGCCGGATCTTCCACCCGTAATCCACCCGCTATGTTCAGGAACACGTCCTGCTGACCCAGCCGGAAGCCGCCCCGTTTCTCCAGCACGGCCAGAAGCATGTTCAGCCGTTTGGCATCAAAACCCGTGCTGCTACGCTGCGGAGTACCATAGTTGGCCACACTGACCAGCGCCTGCGTTTCAATCATCAGCGGACGATTGCCTTCCATCATAGAGCCAATGGTTACCCCGCTCAGGGCTTCGTCGCGCTGCGAAATCAGAATTTCGGATGGGTTTGTCACCTGCCGAAGGCCCGTGCCCAGCATTTCGTAAATACCCAGTTCGTCGGTACTCCCGAAGCGGTTTTTAGTTGTTCGCAGAATTCGGTAGGTCGTGTGCCGGTCGCCCTCAAAGGTCAGTACCGTATCCACCATGTGCTCCAGCACTTTAGGGCCCGCCAACGAGCCCTCTTTGGTGATATGGCCAATCATGAACACCGGCACGCCACTTTCTTTGGCGTACTTCATAAACTCGGCGGTACATTCCCGCACCTGCGATACACTCCCCGCTCCCGACTCCACCAACGACGATTGCATGGTCTGAATGGAGTCGATGATCAGGATTTCGGGTTCGAAATGCTCCACCACCCGAAAAATATTCTGCGTGGAGGTTTCGGTCATTACGTGGCAATCGCTCGTGGGGGCATCGAGTCGTTCGGCCCGCATTTTTATTTGCTGTTCGCTTTCCTCACCCGATACGTAAAGTACCCGCATGCCCGACAGTGTCAGCGCAATCTGCAGCAGAAGGGTTGATTTACCGATGCCCGGTTCGCCCCCGATCAACACCAGCGAGCCCGGCACAATCCCCCCGCCCAGTACCCGGTTTAGCTCACCATCCGTTGTCGTGATACGGGGCTGTTCTTCAAAATTAATGGCGTGCAGAGCCTTTGGTTTGGCCGCTATTTTCACGTTTCCCGGCCCGGACGATGGACTTCGCCATCCCCCCTTTTCCGGTTCATCCTTCTGAACCACCTCCTCAACCATTGTATTCCACTCGCCACAGGCTGCGCACCGACCCAGCCATTTGGCCGACTGGTAGCCGCAACTCTGACAAAAATAGGAGGTTCTTAATTTGGCCATTTTTTTGGTTAGTAGTACTTGAGTCACCGACGCATCTGCCGGTATCGATTAAACCTTTTTACCGGCTGCCCATCCAACTCGTATCGGCAAAAATACGCGTTTCCAATACCCTTTAATGCAGTCAATGGCCCACTATTTTAACGCCATTCACTCAAAATAAGTTGGTCTTTGTATCGTGTCGGCCTGATTTTCGTTTAGTAATCAGTGTTATTCTTTTAGACTACAACCATGAAAAAAATCCTGCTTTTCGTATTACTTGCACTAGTACCTGCCTTAACGTTTTCTCAGGGATTTCAAATCGGGGTTAAAGGGGGTGTCAACCTGTCGAAACTGAGTTTTGGCGATTTCGTTAAAACAGGGACAAACCCCAATGGCTCGCCCACGGTAGGTGTTGATGGGCAAACGTTCCGTAATAATCTCAGCGACAGCTTCGACAGCAAAATGGGCACATCGTTTGGTATTTACATGCGTT
This sequence comes from uncultured Cytophagales bacterium, assembly GCA_963782245.1. Taxonomy (GTDB): domain Bacteria; phylum Bacteroidota; class Bacteroidia; order Cytophagales; family Spirosomataceae; genus Spirosoma. The sequence goes on along the minus strand of CAWAJC010000014.1, from coordinate 107,483 downwards.
TTGGCAAGAATCTGTTCATACAGCCCGAATTATTGTACTCAACCCGGTCGGCTCAGTTTGGCGTTATCCGGAATGGCCAGACAGAAACGGCAACGATCACCACAACCAGTTTCGATGTTCCCTTGTTGCTGGGTATAAAAGGAGGCCCTATCCGGGTTGTAGCGGGCCCCGTAGCTTCGTTTCGCATCAATGATAACCAATCGCTGGGCAATGCGCTTCAGCAATATACCCAGGGTAGCCTGAACGATGCCTGGTCGCAGGCCTATTATGGCTATCAGGTAGGCGGTGGCCTGGATATTGGCTCCCTTGGGCTTGATGTCCGTTACCAGGGTAATATTTCCGACATTGCTCAAATTGAGAACAGTGCGGGTAAATTCAGTCAGCGACTGAAATCCTGGCAGATTACGCTGGCGTACAAGATATTTTAGCACCTGATTCGCGAAACGTCAGTTTCCTGAATCAGATCGACAAAACAGGCGAGTCGTCGTAAACTTTTCAGACGGTTTACGACACCCGCCTTTTTTGCTTACCTGGACTACCCCGTTTAATTGTACAGCCGCTGCCAGTATTGAGCCAGCCGCTGCGAAATGTCTTTCATCCGTCGGCGCGATATAGCTACTTCACGTCCGTCGGCCAGGCGAACCTGACGTTCCCGGTTGAAGATGTTCCGCTGCACGTAGGCCAGATTGACGATGTACGATTTATGGATCGCGCAGAAACATTGCTGCATCCAGCGTCTTTTCAAATTCTTTAAGCGTTTTTGATACCAGAAACCTTTTGCGGTCGCGGGTGTGCAGAAACGTGTAATTTCCCTCCCCCTGAAGACAGAGTATATCATCGACAGAAATGAAAATTGTGCGATTCAGGTAAGGTAACGCAATACGCTGTGTATTACGCTGGTACGATGACGGGAAGTGGGGAACAACGGCAACTGGCTGCATTGAGGATAAACTGGTAGTTCCATGGTAGAAGGGGGAGTTTTAGTTCAGCTCTTAGTGCTTACATGCTGAAACAAAACTACCTTATGGACGCTTGTTCAAGAAAAATGCCCTGATTGATAAGGGCCAGAGCAAAAAGCCTAACCATTTACCAATCAAGCCATTGACGAATTCTATTCGTCTATTCTTCGAGTGAATGTACTCAGCCTATTGCGTAAAACTACGTAGTGTGGTAGTAAGCACTTTCTCTTACACAGCCATGAAACATACCTGCACCTGTTAACTCACTGCTATCGGCTGGAAATCCCGGATAGCGATCCATAAACGTTTGAGCGCGCCGACGTGATATTTTCACCTGTTGGCCATCCGTAACTCCAGTTCACCTTCTTTCTTAATGAAAAACTTACGAACAAAACCCAGATTGACAATGCAGGATTTATGCACCCGAACAAAAGCCTGACCATCCAGCAGGGTTTCGTATTCTTTCAGAGTACGGGACACCAGCATTTTGGTACCATCTTTCAGAAAGAAGTTTGTATAGTTACCACATCCCTCCAGCCGGACTATTTCATCGACAGAAACTGTACGTTTACGGTCGTAAAAAGGAATAAGTAATTTTTGCAAACAGGCAGAATCGGCAATTTTTTCCACACTATTGTGGAAATGTCTGGACACAGTGTCGAAAATAGGATCGTTAGTGAATGCGTTCATAATCGTTTGGATTAAGTAATTATATATAATAGATTTAGGCTGATAATCAGAAACTTACTGCCACTATTCACGTATATACGGTTACCTTTCATCGTACCACGTCCTACTCAATCATTGTACAACAATCAGTCCTATTATTAAACTGTGAATATATAACCAATGTAGCTGTCATAACTAACTAAAATTCAGCGAAAGATTACCGTTTAATCAACAAATGAGGTAAGCCGACCTGTTATCTTCTGTTCTGAGTTATATAAACAGGATACGATACGCTCCAAGGTCAGTCGCCATCCCGGAGTGGCTTATGCTCTTCCTCAGTTTTGCCTACCTTTGTTTGAGCAAATTGCGAAAAGAATAGTCTATGCTGGATAAAGTAAAAGACCTACAACAGGAGATTGAGCAGTATACGATCACATCGCCGGAGCAACTGGAACAGTTTCGGATGCGATTTATCAGCCGTAAGGGCGTTATAACCGAACTGTTCGAGCGACTGAAACTCGTTCCGCAGGCCGACCGGCGGGCGGTCGGTCAGGAATTGAATGGGCTTGAAAAATGCAGCGCAGGAGCGGTTCGAGCAGTTCAGTCAGCTTATGGATGAGCAACAGGCCGCGGCCGGCAGTGCTCCCCCTGTTGACCTTACCCTGCCCACCATACCGAATCTGACCGGTACGCAGCATCCGCTGAGTCTGGTTCGGCAGCGTATCATTCAGATTTTTGAACGGATTGGCTTCAACGTGGCCGATGGTCCCGAAATCGAATCGGACTGGTATAATTTCGGTGCGCTTAACTTTCCCGACAACCACCCGGCCCGCGATATGCAGGACACGTTTTTTGTCGAGAAAGCAGCGGATGGCGACCAACGGATATGCTACTGCGTACGCATACCTCCAATGTACAGATTCGGCTGATGGAGCGGCAGATCTCCGCCCATTCGATCCATCATGCCGGGTCGGGTTTACCGGAACGAAACCATTTCGGCCCGGGCGCACTGTATGTTCCATCAGGTAGAAGGCATTTATATTGACCGTAATGTGGGCTTCAAAGATCTGAAAGACACGCTCTATCACTTTGTGAAGGAGTTGTTTGAGCCGGGCACCCAAATTCGTTTCCGGCCCTCGTACTTCCCTTTTACCGAGCCCAGTGCAGAGATTGATATTTCGTGTCAGATTTGCGGGGGCAAAGGCTGTAATATCTGCAAACATTCGGGCTGGGTCGAAATTGCCGGTTCGGGTATGGTCGATCCCGCAGGTAATTGCCAACTGCGGCATCGACCCCGAAGAATACACGGGCTTTGCTTTCGGCATGGGCATCGAACGGATCACCCAGTTGAAATACGTGGTGAACGACCTGCGGCTATACACCGAAAACGATGTCCGATTCCTGCGCCAGTTTGAAGGACTTTAATTCAATTTCGACGGAGTGAATAATAGAAATAGCTGAATAGCCAGTCATTCACTAATTCTACTCATTCACTCAATTCACTCATTAAATTATGTCTCCCATTCGTCTTTCTGATTTAGCGTTTACCCTCGAAGCCGTCCTGGACGAAGCTTTTGGGCAGAAAGCGGTGTGGGTGGTGGCCGAAACCAGCGATATTAAAAACTATCCTGACCGGGGCTACTGCTTTCTGACGCTCGTGGAGCGCGAATCGGCCACGCGCGAAACACTGGCGAAACTCGATGCCTGTATCTGGCGACGAAACTACCATACCATCGGCGATTTTGAGCAGGAAACGGGTGTTGCCTTCGCCCGTAATATTCAGGTGCTGCTGCTATTATCGGTGGGATTTAGTCCGGTTTATGGACTGCGGCTGGAAATTCTGAAAATTGACCCGTCCTTACGCTGGGCAATCTCGAACGGGAACGGCAGGCCGTACTCGACTCGCTGGTGCAGAATCACCCGGATCTGGTCTGGCTGGAAGCAGGGTCAATATATAACGGCCAATCAGCTACTGCCCCGGCCCGCTGTTATGCAGCACCTGGCGCTCATTACGGCCCCTAACTCCGATGGCTGGCGTGACTTCCGGCACGAGCTGACCCAGAACCCATTCGGTTATGATTTTGTGGTGGATGAATTTCTGACGCAGGTGCAGGGTCAGGGAGCCGAAAAAGCTATCTGCGGTCAGCTGGAGCGGATTCGAACCAGTGGCGTGGCGTATGATGCCGTTGTGATCGTGCGCGGTGGTGGATCGCAACTGGATTTTGGTTCGTTCGATTCTTATCTGATGGGGCATACCGTAGCGGGTTTCAACATTCCGATTCTGGCGGGTATTGGTCACGAACGCAACGTGAGCATTACCGATTTGCTTTGCCATCAGAGTGTAAAAACACCCACCAAAGCCGCTGCCTTTTTGATTGAACACAACCAGCAGTTCGAGGAAGCCTGCCTGCAACTGCAGGAACGTCTGAGCAGTGCGGCCCGCGAAGCACTGCAAACAGCCCGGGAGAACCTGGACCGGGAAACCGAACGATTACGGTTTGTTAGGCCAAACGTATTTCCGGGAACGCCACACCGATCTCACCGAAAAAACCGTTACCATTCGTCACCTCGACCCGTCCAATGTTCTCCGTCGTGGCTACGCCCTGCTGCTTCGAAATGGACGGATTCTAACGACTAAAACGGACATTCATGTCGGCGAAACCCTACAGGTACAGATGCAGGATGGAATCATTGACGTGGTCAGTGAATTAGTGAGCGAATCCCTTAGTCGGTCGGTCGGTTAGCGGACGGCACCGGAACACTTATACGCCCGCTACTAACCAACCAACTAACCACTCACCTACGACTTATACTTATGACTTATCAGGAAGCTTATGACCAGTTGACTACGTTGGTTTATGAAATTGAAACGGATCAGGTATCCTCTTGATGAATTGCCCGACAAAATACGACTGGCCACCGGACTGATCACCTTTTGTCAGGAGAGACTCAGGGCCGTTGAGACGGAGTATCAGGAGGTTATTGAAAAATTACCAAAGCGATAAATCCGGATTTTATTGGTGGAGGTGTGTAACGTTTGCCAAACCTTCCCTAATTTTATCCCCGCACGTAACTACCAGTAGTACGGATGCGGCCGGGTTTAGGCTGTGCTGTTAGTGAAGAAGCCCGTATCCATTTACTCCCTGCTTGATTCTGTTGACTCTATGAATTTATTTGCCAATATAACCCACGTGTTGAGTTCGGATGTTCTAGTCACGCATTGCGGTCTATATAGACGAACCCGCCGAAAAAACCAAAAAGCCGTTCATGGCACTTGTCTATACCATGATGGGCGGTTTGATGAAACGAACAACCAGCGAAATTGGTGTCAATCAGCTGTACAACCATATTCAGAAAGGCCGTTATGATGGCACGCTGATCGAAAATCTGGCCACCGTCCTGCAGGACCCAGCCCAGACGAATACGCTTATTACCCAGGGAAACGACGTAGTCAGTCATTTATTACCGGCCATGAAAAGCTCCATTGGGAGCATGATTTCGACCTATGCCGGTATTCGTAACTCATCAGCAATTTCGCTGCTGGGCCTTATCACAACCATTGTGCTACACGTACTGGGAAAACAGGCTAAAGAGCAGAAACTAGATGCCGATGGGCTGGCGGCTTCGCTGTTTGGCGAACGGGATACGCTGGTCAATGAAGTGCCGGATGATTTTATGCCCCAGCTGGTAGAAAAAGTTGGTCTGCAACAGATTGTGACCGGGTTGGCCGTACCCGCCCGGCGCACCGTGGTCGAATCGCCGGGACGCTCCACTACCACAACAGTTCGTTCTCCGGTCACCTATGAACCGACCGACGAGATTGATGGTGGAAACGAAACCCTGACCAAATGGGGCGTGGGTGCGCTAATCGCCGTGGCAGTTGGCATTGGCGGTTACTTTCTTTATCAGAATACCCAGAAGTACTCTAATAAGCAGGAAGAAGCATCGGAGGTAACAACGGTCGAAAATGACACGATTCAGGCTGATACAGTTACGCGTTCACTGGCGGTACCGAAAGAACCCGCCGTTCAGCCAAAGTCAACATCGGTTACGGCACCAGTCAGTACGGTCCCTGCCGCAACCGTGGCCTCTGCGGGGAATCTATCGCAGCAAATGGCTCCGTACTTAGGTAATGCAGCGTTACCCAAAGGCCGTGTGTTTCCGCTGGCAGGTATCACGTTTCAGCCAGGGTCCCTTTCCCTGACACCCACTTCTCAGCCTACCATCAACGAACTGGCTACCCTGCTGAAAACCTACCCCCAGCTACAGATCCAGCTTATCGGGTACGCTAATGATGCCCGGGGCCTTACCAACAAGAGTCTGTCCTTTAAGCGGGTTAATGAAATCAAGCAGCAACTGGTCACGTCGGGTATCAATTACCTGCGGATTGATGCCATCGGACGGGGAACGGGAGTCAGCAGGCTGGATACGTCGGGCGCTCCTAAGCCAACACTGCGCAAAATTGACCTGAAAGTGGTCACCAAGTGAGCCCCTGCCCGTCGGCTGGTCACAAAAAAAGAGACGCAGTTGCTGCGTCTCTTTTTTTGTATGACTGTAGGGTCTGCCTATTTAGGCATGGCGAAAATAGCGGAATCGACGGTTGGGTTAAAAACAATATTCGACAGCGTCATGGTCATGGGTCCGGGCATAGCCGGATTCTCCAGGTCCATCGACGTTGGAATCGTTAAGCCGTTGATCGTCTTATAATTACCGTACTTGATTTTAACATCGCCCGATTGGCCCTGCACGTTAACCGTCGTTTTCATACCCACCAGCTGGTTTGTATTGGTGTCGACAAAGTAATTGGCCACGCCTTCCGGCCGGGTCACTTTCAGGTTATATACCTCTTTATCGTCCATTTTTTCCTTCCCCACCAGCTCTACGGGATATTTTTCCTCTTTGGCAACGGCCAGGTCGACGCCAATAACGTGCGCATTTCCTTTCTGCATTTTCACCTGATCTTCCGGCAATGCCTGCGGGGCGGTTCCGCCCTGCATCGGGTTAACGGTCCAGCCTTTATCGCCGTCTACCACGGTTGTAATCTGCTGGCCCATCACGGAAATATCCGTACGCAGCGATTTGCCCACCACCACCGTCGATTTGCCGGTCAGGTCCATACCCATTACATTCATTCCCTGGTCGTAACTGAGTGATTTTACAGCCGCCAGCTTATCGGCTCCACCTACGGCACTAATGTTTTTATCAATTATTTCCTGCGCTGTCTGAGCAAAGGAAAAGGCCGGAACAGCAACCAGCGCTACCAGTGTAATCAATTGTTTTTTCATGAATTTGTTTAGTCAAGCAATAGGTCGAATATACTTCGGCTATCCATAAAAGCGATACGAACTTCGTTATAACGTTCGGGAAACCCATACAGTACTGCATGACTGGTAAGTTTTACGGCCAATCGGCTTGCAGGGCTGACGACTGTTTTCTACCTTCATTCGATAAACATAAAACGCTTACCCCCTCCTATGCTGTCGACAACCCGCGTTAAGCTTTCCATCATGATGTTCCTCCAGTTTTTCGTGTGGGGAGCCTGGTATGGCCAAGTAACAAAATACCTCGAAACACAGCTCAATGCGACTGGCATCCAACAGGGAGCCGCTTTTGCAACTTTTTCAATTGCAATGCTTATAGCCCCTTTTTTCGTGGGTATGATTGCTGACCGGTATTTCTCGGCTCAAAAAGTTTTGGGAGTACTTAATTTGATTGGGGCGGTTATTTTATACTACCTCATTCAGGTTGATGACGCAGACCAGTTTTTTTGGGTGCTACTCGTTTACTGTTTTACTTTCGCCCCTACATTGGCCCTGACCGCATCCATTGCTATGCAACAGATGCGGGTGCCGGAGAAAGAGTTTCCCGGCATTCGGGTACTGGGAACCGTAGCCTGGATTGTGGTTACCAACATTGTGGGTTACTATGGTTTTGGGGACAAGGTGACTATATTTCAACTCTCCATGTACTCGGCAGCCGTACTGGGCGTGTTTTCGTTCTTCCTGCCCGATACGCCCCCCAAAGCCACCACGTCTACCACAGTGTCACAGATTCTGGGGCTGGACGCGTTTAAATTGTTTAAAGACCGGTCGTTCGCCATTTTCTTCCTGTCGTCGGTGCTCATCTGCATTCCCCTTTCTTTTTATTACGCCATGGCTAATCCCTCGCTTACAGACGGAGGCATGCTGAACGTGGAGAATAAAATGTCGCTGGGGCAGGCTTCCGAAGTGATATTCATGCTGCTGATTCCGCTGGCCTATACACGGCTCGGCGTCAAGAAAATGCTAATTGTGGGCCTGATCGCCTGGATTGTCCGTTTCATCTGTTTCGGCTACGGCGATGGTGGTTCCGGCGAGTGGATGCTCTACCTGGCCATCATACTGCACGGCGTCTGTTATGATTTCTTCTTCGTAACGGGTCAGATTTATACCGACAACAAGGCTGGAGAGAAAATTAAATCATCGGCGCAGGGCTTAATTTCCATTGCTACCTATGGCATCGGCATGGGCATTGGCTCCTATCTTTCTGGTTTTGCGAAGGATGCCTTTACAACAGGAAATACTGTAAACTGGACTTATTTTTGGCTTGTTCCGGCGGGTATTGCCGCTATTGTGCTACTACTGTTTGTGCTGTTCTTCACGGACAAAAAAGTAGTCTTGGCGCAGGAGGATGAAGTGGTAACGGGAAATGTGTAAACGTTAGGCAAACGTAGTCAATGGAAAAGAAGGCAAAACCCCGCATTACGTTTTATAGCGATATGAATGGCCCGCATGAAGACCAGGTTCGGGAAAACGCCCGAAGAACGCCTGAAGAGTGCTGGCAGCTATATCTGAGAATGCGCAGACTTTACATTGAACTAACAGGGAAATCTCAAAAATTAGAAAAGGGAATCACACGCTCCCGGCCTTCATGGATGTAGATAACGTCAATTTTCTTGATTTTGTGGCTGTCGCTGATGCGCAGAAGCTGGATTATATTCTCATTGGTGATATGGCGTTGATTCATAATGGAGCCGTTCGCTTCACCCAGGATGCAGACATCTGGCTTGAACCCACAAACGAAAATCGGGATAAGTTTATTCAGGCATTGCTGGCCTTTGGCTACGATGAGCATGATGTTGCGGAGATGCGTTCGGCTGATTTTACCCAACCTCAGATTACCAGAATACACGATATTCCAATGGATGTCCTCACCCGTGTTCATTACCAGTTTAACTACGCTGACTGTCGTCAACGGGCTAAATCAGTCGTTTTGAAAGGCAATTACACGGTTTATTTCCTTCATGTCAATGACCTGCGCGAAACCAAAGTGCTAGCCCGGCGAACAAAGGATCTGAACGATATTTTGATGATTGACGAGCTTATTGCTGCCCGAAAAGAACAGGACGAATCAGCAACCGACGATTTATAAGTGCAACTCATTTCCTACAACATCAACGGTATTCGGGCGGGTATCAGGAACGGCCTGATTGACTGGCTTTCCCGGAACAACTTCGATATTCTCTGCTTTCAGGAAGTGAAAGCCACAACGGATGTGGTCGACTTGTCTGTATTTGAGCAACTGGGCTATCAGTACCACTGGCACGCGGCCGAAAAGAAAGGGTACTCCGGCGTAGCGACGTTTTCCAAAATCAAGCCAACGAACGTAGTGCAGGGCTGCGGGTTAGCCGTGTATGACTGCGAAGGACGCATTCTGCGCACCGACTTTGGGAATCTGACCCTATTAAACTGCTATTTCCCCTCCGGCACGTCGGGCGAAACCCGACAGGGGGTTAAAATGGAATTTCTGCGGGATTTCTACGACTACGTGCAGGTGCTTCGGCAAACCCGGCCCAACCTGATTGTGGTGGGCGATTACAACATTGCTCATAACGCCATTGATATTCACGACCCCGTTCGCAACAAAAACACGACGGGTTTCCTGCCTGAGGAACGGGCCTGGATGGACCAGTGGTTTGGCTTCGGCATGATTGATGCGTTTCGGTACAAACACCCTGACGAGGTAGCGTATAGCTGGTGGAGTTACCGGGCCGGGGCACGAACGAATAACAAAGGCTGGCGTATCGACTACGCATCGGTCAGTGAACCCCTGCATCACCAGATTCTCGACTGTCAGATGCTGCCCGATGCTGTCCACGCCGATCACTGCCCGGTCTGGTTATCTTTAACCAATACACCGTTCTGAACACCGATTGACTCTTGGCTACCCCACGCTATTTCCTGATTTACAAGCCCTACCTGATGCTGTCGCAGTTCTCACGGGAGGGCGACAAACCTACGCTGGCGGATCTGGCATTCCATTTCCCAACTGATGTTTACCCCGTTGGGCGGCTCGATGCGGATAGTGAAGGCCTACTGTTGTTGACCAACGATAAACACCTAAACCATCGGTTGCTGAATCCAACATTTCGGCATAACCGCACTTATTACGTACAGGTAGAGGGCCAACTAACCACCGAAGCCACGGAACGCCTGGCAGCGGGCGTTACAATTTCGGTGGATGGTAAGTCTTACCGAACGCTACCCGCCAAAACCCAAATCCTACCAGAACCACCGTTGCCCATTCGTAACCCGCCCATTCGTTACCGGGCTACCATCCCCACCTCTTGGTTAGCCATTAGTTTACACGAAGGTAAAAACCGGCAAGTCCGTAAGATGACTGCCGCAGCCGGTTTTCCCACCCTAAGGCTGGTACGCTGGGGCATTGAAATCCTGACCGCCGATGGGATGCAGCCCGGCGACGTTCGTGAACTCAGCCGCGAAGAGGCTATGCGCGGATTAAATTTGTGAAGCGGTGTATTCCGTGGCCTGCTGAGCGGTATTATTCAGTCGACCATGTCCATTAAGGTAGTATCAGTGCCGCACAGCCACTCGGGGGTTGGTACGTAGCGAAAGAAAACAACCACCATACGCCGGGCCAGCGCAATCAGGAGGCCCGGTTGGGTAGCGTAACGTAGTGATCAAAAAGCGTCAGCAGGCTAGTCAGCATGTCGGTTAACTTTTTGAAATCGAGTGGTTTTACCAGGAAAAGAGTGGCACCGGCATTGTAGGCGCTTTCGACATCAAAAGGGGAACTTGATGTAGACATGATGCAAACCGGGATGTGGCGAAGCCGGGGGTGTGCCTTCAACTCCGTCAGGGTTTCCCGTCCGTCTTTTATGGGCATGTTCAGGTCAAGAATGATCAGGTCAGGCAACCGGCCCGCAGTATAGAGGTATTCGAGGGCCACTTCACCATTTTGCGCTTCTTCTACCTTATGATTTCCACCTACCAGACTAACGGCTTCTGAAAATAATTCCCGGTCGGTAGCGTCATCATCCACTAACAATAGTTCCATTTCGCCTTGGTTTGATTGGGCAGACAAAGATAGAGTTTTGAAAATGCAAAAGACCTAATTGGTATATTCTGCTGCTGTCGTAAATTTGACGGCATTCTTTGCTCTTCACGAAAAACTTTTTGCTTTGCGCACGAAAACCGTATTTGAATTGCTTTATGAAGCCAGTAAAGTAATCACTTCTGAAATTGAGCTTCAAAACGTTGTCCAAAAAGTTACGGATATTGCCACCGAGATGGCCGGGGCCCAGTTTGGCGCTTTCTTCTATAATGTAACGAACCAAACCGGAGAGTCCCTGTTACTTTACACCGTATCGGGGGTGGCCAAAGAAGCTTTTTCTAAGTTTCCTATGCCCCGCAATACAGAAATTTTTGCTCCTACGTTTGCGGCCATCGGCACCGTGCGGTACGATGATGTGACCCAACAGCCCCACTACGGCAATAATTCTCCGCACCAGGGTATGCCGAAGGGGCATTTGCCCGTCAGGAGCTACCTGGCAGTACCGGTGGTATCACCGTTTACGAAAGAACCCATTGGTGGCTTGTTTTTTGGGCATCCGGAGCCCGGCGTCTTTACGGAAGAATCAGAAAAATTAGTGGAGGGCATTGCCGTTCAGGCCGCTATTGCCATCACTAACGCTAAGTTATTCGAAGAAAGAAGGTATAGTGAGGCCCGGCTCACAGAACAGCGGGAACAGTACAGAAGTATTTTCAATGCCATTACCGATTCGGCCATTATTTACGATGAGAATGGCACCATTGTGGAGGCCAACCCAACGGCCTGCCAGCAGTATGGCTACCCGTACGAGCAGCTGATTGGCCTGAACGCCAGCCTGTTTTTTAAAACACCGGGCGATTTTCAGGCGTTGAAGGAAATAGCGTTATCGGGTCGGGAATATGCCGGAGTACACGACCGGATAAGACAGGATGGAAGTCTGATTTCGGTGGAGTTCAAAGGCATACGCTTCATCTTTAAAGATAAGCCCCACGTACTTTCCGTTTCCAGAGAAACGGCCCGGCAGGAACGAACCAGAGAAGCTCTCCAGGAAGACGAATCGCTGGCACGCATCATCACCAGTGTTTCGCCGGTAACCCTCTGGATGACGGATCGCGAAGGGAAAATCATTTACATCAACCAAACCTGGATCGACTGGGTGGGTGGCAGCATGAAGTCGCACCTGGGCGACGGGTGGTCAACGGCTATACTGCCCGACGATAGAGAACGGGCGATGACGATGTTTGACAACGCTTTTCAGAGCCGGAAGCTGTTTGCCCACGAATTCCGCATTAGCCGTAAAAATGGGGAGGTGCGCTGGTGTTTTTCCAACGGAAGTCCCTATTACAGGGAAGATGGCAGCTTTGGCGGCTATGCCGGTTCTATTTCCGACACTACAGAGCGGAAAGCAGCCGAACAGAAGCTGGACAGCCAGAATACCCTCATCAATACCATTACGAACAATACCCAGCAGGCCTTATTTCTGATGAATGACCGGCAGGTTTGTACGTACATGAATCCGGCCGCCGAACAGATGACCGGATTCAAGATGGAAGAGGTGCGGGACAAGCCGCTGCATTATTACGTGCACCACACGCACCCGGACGGAAGCCACTTTCCAATTGAAGACTGCGCGATAGACCGGGCCCTGCCAACCAAAGCGCAAACCAAAGGGGAGGAAGTATTTATCCATCGGGACGGTCGTTTTTACCCTGTGGCCTTCACGGCCAGCCCTATTGTTGACAATGGCGTCCCAATCGGTACAGTAATCGAGGCAAGGGATACAACCGAAGAAAAACGCATTGAGGAAGCCCTGCGAAGTAAAGAAAAGCAGACCATGCTCATGCTGGAAGAAAAAGTGCAAGAACGTACGCAAGCGCTGGAGAAGACCAACTTTGAACTGCTGCGGTTCACCAGCATCGCTTCACACGATCTTAAAGAACCCGTTCGGAAAATAGCCATCTTTAGCAGGATGCTAGAGGACAGGCTTGATAATAGTGTGGATGAAACCGCCCTCAGACACTTACATAAAATCATCCAGTCCTCCGACCGGATGGCGTTACTAATCGACGACCTGCTCACGGTTTCCCGGCTCTCCAATACCCAGTTATCGCTCGACGATGTAGACTTGAACAAGGTGGTTAGCGAGGTGATCAACAACCTGGAAATCCCTATAATGGAACACAATGCTCAACTAGAGCTGGAGAATCTACCAACCGTAAAGGGAGCAGCCATCCAGCTGGAGCAGGTGTTTCAAAACCTGATCAGCAACTCGTTAAAATTTTCGCATAAGCAGCGAACAGCCCGTATTCACATCAGCTGTGAGGACGGCCAGCTACACGGGAAAGAAGCTTTCACGATCATTTATCAGGACAACGGCATTGGTTTTCGGGCTGACCAGTCGGAGAAAATATTCGATATTTTTTACCGCCTGCACAACAGAGAGGAGTTTGAAGGTACGGGCATTGGGTTGTCTATCGTCAAAAAAATTATCGATTCGCATCACGGGACGATCCGGGCGGAGGGTAAGGAAGGTGAAGGTGCCCGTTTTGAAATAAGTTTACCTAAACTGGTAATGGCATCACCAGCCATGGCCCCATCGGTTTAAAAAACTATCGTTTGGGTTTGTAGCGACTTCTGCAGTTTTACGCAGGTACGGCGCTTCGTGACCAACTTGCCGCCCCGTCGGGTCACTGGGCGGCAAGCCCGATACCGGCTGTTGGTTAACCCCGTCGGTAACCAACGAGTATACCTCCATACCCAGCAGCCGGAAGTCCTGATTCGTGCCCGGTACTGGCAGCGGGTCGGGTGCTAACGGGATGATCCAGCCCGAGACTACCGCATCAGGAGGCTCAGGGCTTGTTCCTGATGCTGTGGATCAGATGCCCTCATTGAGTTTATACACCTGCACCACCCGATAAACACGAACGCCTTCGGACTACAGGCCCAGACGCGCCAGGACGGCCTTCAACTTTTATTCAGAATTAGGGGTGTACTTTAGGGTCGATGAAAATTCTGATCATTGAAGACGAAACGGAGCTGGCCGGAAGCATGGCAGAATACCTGACTGATGAAGGCTACCTCTGTTCATTCGCCAGTACGTTCGGGCAGGCAATGCTAAAAATCAGGGAGTACACGTACGATTGCATTCTACTCGATATCATGTTGCCGGATGGCAACGGGATGGACATTCTGGAAGCCCTAAAGTGTCAGAATCTGCAGAACGGCGTTATCATTATTTCCGCAAAAGGGGCGCTCGACGATAAAATAAAAGGGCTGCAGATTGGAGCCGACGATTATCTGACCAAACCCTTTCATCTGGCCGAATTGGCAGCCAGAATTTATTCTATCATTCGCCGTAAGCAATTTGGATACTCCAACCTCATTCAGCAGCGTGAATTGCAGATAGATTTACTCGCCAGAACGGTGCGGGTAAACACCCACCCGATTGTGTTGACCAAAAAAGAATTTGATCTGCTGCTTTTTTTTCTGGGAAACAAAAACCGGGTTATCTCCAAGAGCACGCTGGCAGAGCATCTTTCCGGCGATTTCGCGGATATGCTGGATAACCACGACTTCGTGTATGCCCACATCAAGAACCTGAAGAAAAAATTGGCCGGAGCTAACTGCGCCCGTTACCTCAAAACAGTTTATGGAACCGGTTACAAATGGGAGGAATGAAAAAGCTGCTGACCCGAACGCTCACGTCCTTCACGCTGTACGCTCTGGCTGTTCTGATTGCCAGCGTACCCGCTTATTATTACCTGGTTAATAGTATATGGTTAGAGGAGCTGGACGAGCATAATACCATTCTGGCAGACCGGACCCACTATGAACTGGCTCAACTGACGCTCACGGACGGCCAACTGGCACAGAGCCTTGAACTCTGGAACAGAATTCAGCCGGGAACAAAGCTGGAGAAAGTGCCACCGGGTCCCAATCGGGGGGATAGTACCTACACCGTGATCAAGCAACATCCGTCCGTGCAGAACAACGAACGAAAACGATTCCGGGGGTTAGCCCGCACCATCGAGATTAATGGTCATCCCTATCGGCTACTGGTCGAAACCAATGTCGAAGAATCCGAAGAAATTGTTGTTGCCATTACGGTCGTAACGATGCTTTTCTTTCTGATTCTGGTGGTAGGTTTTTTATGGCTCAACAGACGATTGTCTGTTCATATCTGGAAACCATTTCGGCACACGCTGGCCGAACTAAAACGGTTTGAGCTAAGCAGTCAGACCGAGCCAGTATTTGAACCGTCGGACACGCTGGAGTTTCACGAACTAAATAATGCCTTACAACGGCTCATCAGACAAAATATACTGACCTACCGCTCACAGAAGGAATTTACCGAGAACGCATCGCACGAACTCCAGACACCGCTGGCTATCCTCAAAAACAAACTGGATCTACTGCTGCAAAAAGACCCCGTTACCAACCGGCAGTACCAGTTGGTGGAAGAAATGAATCGGGTATTGAGCCGTATTTCCCGAATCAATCAAAATTTGTTGTTGCTGGCCAGGATAGAAAACCGGCAGTTCGATGAACACCAGTCAGTGGCTCTCAGTTTACTCGTTCAGCAGTGCCTGAACCAGCTGAACGAACACGTCACCCATAAAAACCTGGTGCTGGAAACCAGTATACAGCCCAATGTGGAGCTGGAAGGTAATAACACGCTAACGGAACTGATGATCAACAACCTGCTGATAAACGCCATCAGGCATACTTTGCCGGGGGGTGTAATTCAGCTTCGACTCTCAGAAAATGAACTGTGGATCAACAATACGGGAGAGCGGCCCCTCAATGCCACTACCTTATTTCATCGGTTCGGCAAACAGACTGGCGCTACATCCGGTAGCGGCCTGGGCTTGGCTATTGTGTACCAGATCTGTCAGTCGCATCGGTGGTTGCTGCGCTACCAGTTCATGAGGGGGCTACAACAGTTCACTATCCAGTTTGGTGATTCAGAATTTCTTCGAAATCGCTCTGCATCTTTACGGGGCTATTAATTCAGCACAACCAGAATGAGACATATAGTAACTAGCTGCCTGCTGGCAATTTCGACCCTGGCGGTCCACGCGCAGGCAGTTAAGCCAACGCCGACTGACGTACCCGATACGCTTTCTTTCATCAAATCGAAACGCATGTCGGACGCTGATCTGGCCAAAAAAAGAGAGGGCACCTTTGTTACGGGTATCCCCGACTTTTCGTCGGACCCGGTCACCGGCTTTGGGTTTGGGGTCCGTAGTAATATTTACTGGAATGGGGAGCGCAGCAATCCCCTTTTTGCCTATACGCCTTATCTGGTACGGTTAAAAGCCAATGCCGCCTATTACAGTACCAATGCCCGGGAGTTGGTGCTATCTCTGGATGTACCTTACTACCGGGGCAGCCGCTGGCGGTACCGAATTGATTTTAAAGCTCAGCAAAACCCGGCGAACCTTTATTTTGGCTCTACCCAAAAAACCTTAGACCCCCTGCGGCTGCCGTCGGCTCAGTCGGCCAGTCAATCGTTTGCTACTTACGATGCTTTTGATGTGGCCCGAAAAACGCTGCGGCCTGGTGGTACTTCAGAGGCCAGCCGGGTAACGGATGCCCTGTCGAACCGCTTCCGGGAAACAGAATACATGCTGAATCTAAAGGCAGATTATGCCATTGGAAAGGGCAAATGGCGCATTATGGGCGGGTACGAAATTCAGAACCTCAAGTATGCAACGTTTGAAGGATTGAGCGCTGAGGCCATCGACCCGGCATCGGGTCAGAAAACAACGGCCCCCAACGGAACCTCGCTGTTACGGCGTGATTTTGAGCAGGGACTGATATCAGGCCTGGATGGAGGATGGGTATCCATTATTCAGGCAGCACTAATTTACGACACGCGCGATTTTGAACCCGATCCCACCCGGGGGGCTTACGTGGAAATAGCCAATGAGTATTCGAGCAAATACATTGGGTCGCAGTTTGACTTCAATAAATTCTTTTTGCAGGGTCGGTATTACCAGAAGTTACCCTGGGGTTCCCGCACGGTATTGGCTGGTCGGGTAGCCGCCGGAAATATTTTTGGCGATCAGGCTCCTTTCTTTGAGTTCCAGGATCAGTGGAGTCCAGACGGCAGCATCAACGCCCTGGGTGGAAAGCAATCGTTGCGGGGTTTCCGGGCCAACAGATTTTTAGCCCGGTCATTGTGGTTCGCCAATGTAGAGCTGCGGGTTCGGCTGGCCGAAACGCAGTGGGGCAAACAACGATTTGCATTTGGGGTCGCGCCTTTCGTAGACGCCGGCACCGTGCGCGACCGCTGGCAGGACCTCGACCTGACCAATATTAAAACTGCTTACGGGGCTGGACTGCGCGTAGCCTGGAATCAGTCGACCATTATTTCGTTCGACTACGGCGTATCCCGCGAAGACAGGCTCTTTTTCTTCGGTATTGGTCAGGTATTTTAACGGCTGGACTGGCTCCCTCAGGAAACGGGCCGTTTATCAGCCCTTGGTTACGGCTTGCCCCACTGCGGTTTTCGCTTTTCCAGAAAAGCCGCCATGCCTTCTTTCGCATCGGGCGTTTGCTGAAGTTTTTGAAACTCATCCTGTAAAAAAGCCTGTCTCCGCTCCGGAGTCAGGCTTTTAATATTCTGGACAGCGCGCAGGCCAAACTGCATCGCCGTGGGCGAAAACTGCTTCAGTTCATCGGTTAATTGCGTAATAGCGGTATCCAGACCAGTCGCAGATACTACGCTGGTAACCAGTCCAACGGCCATGGCATCAAGGGCGGTCAGTGTTTTGGCGCGAAGGCAGAGATCGAGCGCGGTGCGGGCGGTCATGATGTTCAGCAACACATCCAGCACCTGAAACGGAAACAATCCGCGCTTTACTTCGGGTAAACTAAACGTGGCCGATTCGGACGCGACAACGTACGTGCTTCCCCCAACCAGCAGGAACCCGCCGGCATACACCGGTCCCTGCACGCTGGCGATGCAGGGTTTGTGCAGGCCCGCCATCAACTCGCCCAGTCGGATCGGGCCGGACGGTTCGGGAACGGAAAACGATTCTGAATCCCCCGCCGACAGGCTTTTCAGGTCCATCCCGGCACAAAAGGTATCGCCCGTAGCGGCCAGCACCACCATCCACACGTCGGTGGTAAAGTGAGCGTGGGCCAGGACAAAGGCTAGTTCGGCCAGCAGGGGGGGATTCAGGGCATTCTTTTTTTCGGGCCGATTCAACGTGATTGTCAGCACATGATCATCCAGGGATGTCAATAAATAACGAAACCCGTCAATGGGTAACTGAGCTGTTTGGGTAGCGGTGTAAACCATGGCGGCAAGGTAATAAAATACCGTTTACGAAACTTTTAGCGGGCACTATATGACTGGTTGACCATTCACAGTTATAGGGTAAATCTAACGCTTCCGACTTGCCCATGAAAACGGCTCTACTTCTCTTTCTGGTACTTCTCAGCGTAGAAGCTGTGCGGGCAACCCACTTAATTGGTGGCTACATGCAGGTTACTCCTCTTTCAAATTCATCCCCCACCTACCGAATCTCGGCCGTACTATACCTGGATGAGGGTACGGGCAGAACAGCCGCCAATCAGGCGGATGCGATACAAATCTGTTTGGGTGATGGCAGCACTGTAACGGCATACCGGGCCAACCGGCTGATTCTTACCAACCAAACAACCAGTATCAACAGCTATACGTTAATCCATACCTACGCCGGGCCGGGCACGTACACCCTGACGATGGCTATCGCTAACCGGTCGTCAGTCAATAAAACAATAGCTAATGCCGATAACCTGTTATTTGCGCTTAGTACTACGTTCACAACCAATACCTCAGTGATCAATCAGACTCCGGCAGCCGGTTATCCGGCCACGGGTTTCTACGTCAGGTTGAACAGCAAAGCAACACTTTCCTTTAATGCTACTGACCCGGAAGGCGACAGTCTGGTATACAGCCTGGCGAAGCCCCTCACCACGCAGAGCGCCAGTAAGTCCTGTACGGCAGGGGCAGTCTCCTCCTATCAATATCCCAATGATGCCACGCGCCGGGGGACGTTCAAACTCAATAGCCGTACGGGAGAGCTGGTCTGGGATGCTCCCGTTGAGGTAGGCTTGTACAGTATTGCGCTCACCATAAATGAATATCGAAGTGGAATTCTGATTAGTCAGACGACGCAGGAAATTACGCTGTACGCCGATGACCTGCCCGGCACACCCGGTATCGTTCCGCCCTACGAACCCGCCTTTCAGGGCGTGGCGGGCGGACTGATAACGGCAACCATCCCTTATGCAGACACCGATTTTCAGCTAACGACCTTTCCCAGCCCGGTCGATGATAGGCTACAGGTGGTTGTCCAGACCAGTATCCTCACCTCGCCGACGGTTGAGATGACCGATATAAACGGTCGGGTACTGCACAAACTGGTATTTAACCGGGTAGCCCGGCAACATGAGCAGGTCATTGGCATGGGAAGTATGACACCGGGGGTTTATATACTGCGGGTCAGTGTTGGCGAGCGGTCTATTTCGCGAAAAATCGTGAAACGCTGACTAGAGCAACTGTCTCCACGTTCCTTTTACCCAGTTGTATTTGAGGGTGCTGGGTAGTGCCTGCCAGAAATACTTGTTGACCTCAACGGCAAAGGACGGTTGCATATAACAATTGATGGCGCAGCCTTCGCAGGCGGGCAGGCGGCCTTCCAGCACCACCAATTTCTGCACGTCGGCCGACTGATACAGATCGTACAGGTTATCGGCTATTGGAAATTCTTTCAGGCCCAGGTGATAGCAGGGAAGCACCAGTTTGTTTTCGGGCGAAATAACGATGGTGGTGCTTCCCGCCCGGCAAACGGGCTTGTCGATGTGGTTACCCCCATCCCGCCGAAGCTGAATAAACCCTTCATTCAGGTAAACCATCTTCTGCTTGCCCCAGGCCGATAGCTGACGCAAGGCATCTTCTGACAGGCTCCCCCCCGTTTCAACCGTGTTATAATCGAATACGGGATTCAGAATAAGAACAAGATTATTGGGGCGGCATATTTCCTCGTACATCGGCCTGATTTGATGCACGTTGTGGGTGAAGACTGTGAATAGAATATCGGGTCGTTCGCCCAGTTGGCGGGCTATGGCAATGGATTCCATCACCTTATCGAAGCACTTTACCCCACGCGACTGGTCGTGCTCGGCCGCAATGGGCGAATCGAGCGAGAAGTGGAGCATATCGACCAGACCGCGCAGCCGTTCGGCTAGTTTGGGATAGAGCAGCGCGTTGGTGGTGAGGGTAGTGATAAAGCCCAGCTGTTTGGCTTCCTGAAGCAGCTCGGGCAGTTGCCGGTGCAGTAATGGTTCGCCCCCGGTAAAATCAATTACCCGAACGCCTAACTTTTTGAGGTCGCGAAAGTTCTGCCGGGCATTGTCGAGGGTGACGTAGGGTGAGGGGCGCTCCCAGATATCGCAGAAACTACACGTCGCATTGCAGCGATAGGTCAGGTAGTAATTGCACAGAACCGGGTGGGAGACAAGGCGCATCTTCTGGTATTGAGGACCGGGCCACCGGTGCGGTTAGGAGTGAAAAGTGAGGAGGGCTAACGCGAGTGAACCTTCACCAATAGCTCCTCACTCCTATCTCCTCAATACTATTACAAAAGCATCTTGAACAGACTAACGATCTTGTCTTTCAAATCTTTCCGGTCAACGATAAAATCCAGAAATCCATGATCGAGCACGAATTCGGCACTCTGAAAATCTTTGGGCAGGTCTTTGCCAATGGTTTCGCGGATAACGCGTGGCCCGGCAAAGCCAATCAGTGCTTCGGGTTCGGCAATGTTAAAATCACCGAGCATGGCGTACGAAGCCGTTACCCCGCCGGTAGTTGGGTCGGTGAGCAGTGATATGTAAGGCAGTTTGGCCTTATCCAGCAGAGCTAGCTTGGCCGACGTTTTGGCCATCTGCATCAACGAAAAACCCGCTTCCATCATCCGCGCCCCACCCGACCGGGACACCATCAGGAACGGCGTTCTGTGTTGAATAGCGTAATCAATAGCGCGGGCTATTTTTTCGCCCACTACAGATCCCATCGAACCGCCAATAAAGTTAAAATCCATAACGGCTACTGTCACGGTCAGACCATACATGGGGCCGTAGGCAGTACGCACGGCATCGTTCAGCCCGGTTTTCTGGATAGTTGCTTTCACCCGCGCCGGGTACGGTTTTGTGTCGGTAAACTTCAGTGGGTCGGCCGAGGTCATACTGGCATCCAGTTCGGTGAATGTATCTTCATCGAACAGGAGGGAAAAATACCCTTCAGAACCAATCCGTTCGTGGTAATTGCAATGAACGCAGGTGTGGGCATTGAGCCTGTGTTCCCGGGTTTGCATGGCTTTTTTACAGTTCGGACACTGGTACCACAACCCATCGGGAGCCTCCCGCTTCATTTCAGTCGGGGTCTGAATACCTTTATCTTTTCGGACGAACCAAGACATTTTCAGTAAGTAATTAGCAAGAAAGGACTGTAAAGGTACAAAGAAATCAAGTCCAACGAGTACAAAAAGCAGTTGTCGTCCCTTCGGCAGAAAACGCACCCGGCGCAAAACATGGCCTGAATGGCCCAAAACCAGTTAGTCAGTTTCCGATTGCGTCGATTTTTTTATGGCTGATAAAGTTGTTGCTTTGCCCCATGAAACATTTCTTAGCTGTCCTTTTATTGGGCTTCACCCTGTCGGCATCGGGTCAGGCATCGGTAGCCTATTATCCGTGGAGTGATCTGGTTACGGTCAGCTCTAATGCCGACCGGGCTTTCTGGGTTGATGCCCGCGTGCAGACCAATACGTTGTTCGGTTCATTGAGCACCACTATCTGCCCGATGGTGAATGTGGCCCGCCGGGCACAGGTAAACTACTATACCGGTTTGGGGATTCGGTTCAACGCATTGAACGTTATCGATAACCGGGATGTGCTGGAAGGGTATTCACTGCACATTGGTGTTCGAATTAAGCCCCTAACGTTCATGCCTAACCTGCGCGTAGCCTTCGAACTGGCTCCCTATTCGCGCAAGGATTTCAAGACGGGTAACCTGCAATCGTTCCTGGGGCTGGCGTATCAGTTTAGCAAACGGAATAGATAAAAAGTGAAGGCAGGAAAACATAACGTTGTTCCCCTGCCTTTTCTTATCGCTTCCGTTTATTTACTTCTGATTATACGTCATGGCACCGTGCTCCAGTTTGTCGGCCCGGTCAAATAGCTGGAGAGCCTTCTGGTAGGTGTCGTCGCCCTGGCTGATCACCCGAAAGAACTCATTGTTCTGGCCGGACTTGTTGTCTTTCTGGTAAATAGCCCGCGCTACCAGGGCTTTGATCTGGTTTCGGATGTAATTCTTCGAGCGGTTATACTCTTTCTCATTGAATTTGATTCCTTCAGCCGTCGCGTCTTTCACCAGCCGGTTTAGTCTGCTCGTCGCTAATGGTAACGGTACGGTTAAACTCGGCAAACGGCATCTTTTCAAATTTCTGCCGATTATCGTTCGTGTACTCCATGGCGAATTCCCGGATGATGTTCTTCCCGTAGAGCTGCACCAGGTAAGCAGTCTGCCAGGTTGAATCGCGCGGAATGAAGTAGTCGGGTGTGATCCCTCCCCCGCCGTACACAACCCGGCCACCGTCGGTTTTAAATTTCAGTTTCGGATCATTCTTGATGGAATCGGCAATGTAGTATTCCCCCCGCTTCGAGCGCAACTCAAGGTCTTTCTCGTAGTCTCCTTCGTGCCCCGGTACGTACGGCTTCTGGATGCTACGACCACTGGGCGTATAATACCGCGAGATGGTTAGCCGCAACTCCGATCCGTCGGAGAGGGTTACCGGCATCTGTACCAGCCCTTTGCCGAACGACCGCCGACCCGCAATCAGGGCGCGGTCATGATCCTGCAACGCCCCCGATACTATTTCGGAAGCCGACGCGCTACCTTCATCAATCAACACCACCAGCGCCCCTTCTTCAAACTGGCCGGCAAGGTGGGCGTAGGTTTTACGGTCGTAGCGGTTATCTTTCCCATCCGTATACACCAAGAGCTTATTACCCGAAATAAACTCGTCGGCAATGTTGGTTGCCCGGTCCATGTAACCACCGGGGTTATTGCGGAGGTCCATCATTAACTGCGTCATTCCCTTTGCCTTGAGGGAGGCCAGCGCCGTTTTGAATTCATCGTAGGTAGTTTCGGAGAACCGGTTGATCTTGATGTACCCCGTTTTGTTGTCTATCATGTAGGCAGCATCAATCGAGTACGTCGGAATACGGTCGCGGGTAACGGTAAAGTCTTTGGGCTTCGAGTCACCCTTTCGCAGAATAGTCAGTTTGACGTCGGTGCCCCGTTTACCCCGGAGGGCTTTAAAAACGGCACTGTTCTCAATTTTACCGTTTCCCAGTGATTTGTCATCCACCTTAATAATCTTGTCGCCACTCCGAATGCCAACCGCTTCGGACGGACCACCCGCGAGGGGCGTTACCACGTAAACCGTGTCTTTGTAAATATTGAATTCAACGCCAATGCCATCAAAGCCGCCTTCCAGCTGCGACCGGGCAGCAATGGCATCCTGCGGGTTCATGTAGGCCGTGTGCGGATCGAGTTTTTCGAGCATCTTCTCGATGGAGAAATCCACCAGTTCGTCCGTATTGACCGAATCGACATAATTGTTTTCAATCAACTGCAAAACCTCCCGGTACTTGGTGTACCCGCGGCCAATCCCTTTCATGCTCTTGGTAGCGCCAAAGAACGTAGCGCCAATGAGCATGCCTCCTGCCAGGGTAATACCCAGCAACATGGGCAGCCTTACCGTTGCTTTATCATTCTGAATGACCGGTTTCGGCGGGGAGAATTCGTGCCCTGGCCGTTCATTTTCAGCGTTATTTCCTTTCTCCATTTGTTCGTATCTTCTATAATCATGTAACGTCCTTAAGGTAGCGAAATGTTTACCGCAAACGTTATATGATGTTAAAAAAAGCAGAATTCATGGGTTATTTCGGGCAACGGCCCGCTTACTCCCCCACCCCTCAACCAGTTGAACGGTTTAGTACCGTATTGCCCGGAAACAGGCACGAAAATGACCTGATTCAGCCACTGCATCTGAGTCAACCAGACCATCTGATTAGCCGGGGTCGTTGTTTTCCAATGGAACTCATTGCTAACAAAAAAACCACCCCCGATCTGAATCAGAAATGGCCTTTTTGTTAGCTGAACTGACCGGCTTACACCATCACCTCAATTTTCATATCCATGTTCCCCTTCACGGCTTTGGAATAAGGGCAAACCGCGTGGGCAGTTTCGGCCAGCTGCTGAAGCTCGTCATGGTCCATACCCGGTGCTTTTACCGTGATTTTGCCGGATAAGAACATGTTGTTCCCGTCTTTATTGAGCGAAATACTCACCTCCACGGCGTGCTGGGGAAGAATAATTTTTCTGCGTTCAGCAACGCCCATCAGCGCCCCGTTGTAACAGGAACTGTAGGCAGCAGCAAACAACATTTCCGGATTGGGCTTTCCGCCTTCGCCGTGCATTTCGAGCGGGCGTTTCACATCCAGTTCAAGAATACCATCAAGCGATTTTACGTCGCCATCGCGGCCACCGACATTACTGACGATGGCAGTATACAAGGTCTCCATTTTTCTTTTCGGTTCGTGTTTATCGTATCAGCAACTACTGCTTTTACAGATAGTAAACCTCTCACCCATCGAAAAGTTATTCCTTTCGGAGTATCCTTCCAAACGCACAGAAGCCAGACCGGTTCGGTGAGGTCCTCATTGCCCCCGTTTGAGCGGGAGAACTACTGGCGGAACGAGCGAGTACTGACTTGTACGCCGTTTTAGCAACATTCCACCATTTTGAACTACCTTTGTTTAAGGCTTTTTATTAACGCCAAAGTCGCAATAGAACGGCATAGAACGCGTTTTTCTAGACAAGTTGTACTATACGCTGACCAGTATGAACACGGTATACAAATTTTACGCTAACCACGCCCGGATTGGTTGGTTTGGTTGCCTGGGGCTGGTTCTCTGGATCAGTATGGCGCCTGCCCTGGCTCAGCGTCGACGAGAAAAAGTTGTTCTTCCTGATACCTCATTGGCCAGGGCAGTATCGACCACTACCCACCGCATTGAAGCCGAAACACAGTTTACGGAAGGTGTCCGGTACCTGATGACCGATGAGCCAGCCAAGGCCATTGCTCAATTTGGCAAGGTATTACAGAAAGACCCGAACAACGCAGCCGCGCAGTATTCTACGGCCAGTGCATTGCAGAAAACCGGAAAAATCGTGGAGGCTCTCCCGTTTGCCGTTAAGGCGTATGCACTGGACAACCAAAACAAGTACTATTCGCTCCTGCTGGCCGAACTGTACGTGAAGCAAAAACGCTACTCAGAAGCCGAAGAACTTTACGAAAAACTGCTGAAAAAAGGTCCCGAAAACGCTGAATACGGGGTCGAACTGGCCGCAATCTACCTGTTCAATGATAAGCCGGACAAGGCCCTGGACACCTACAACCGGGTAGAACGCGACCTGGGTTTGAATGAGGAAATTATCCGGCAAAAGCAGCGCATCTACCTGAAGCAGAATAAAATTGACAAAGCCGTTGAAGAAGCCGAGAAATTGGTGGCTTCTGAACCTGCCGAACCGGAATACCTGCTCGAAGGGGCCGAACTGCTAATTGCCAATGATCGGGCCGACAAAGCCATCAGCTGGATTGACCAGGCTCTCAAACTCAACCCGGACTTACCACAGGCCCACGTGTTACTGGCAGACATTTACCGGCAGAAGGGGGACATGGCCCGCGTAACGCAGGAGTTGAACCAGGTGCTGGCCAATCCCAACCTCGAAGCAGGCCTGAAAGCAAGAATCCTGTCGAGTTACGTAGGCATGACCGGTGAGAGCGCAGCGGGGCAAAAAGATGCGCTGAGTATGGCGCAGAGTTTGGCAAAGTCCTCTCCCAACGACCCCAAAACGCAGATTATGCTGGCCGATTTGCTCATGCAGCAGGGCAAAAAAGTAGAAGCCCGTGATGCCTACGCCAGGGCCTCTCAGCTGGACGGCTCTGTTTATGAAGTGTGGGGCGCCCTGCTCCAATTGGATGGGGAACTCAATCAGGTAGACAGCTTGCTGATTCATTCGGAAAAAGCACTGGAGGTTTTCCCAACACAGGGCTTGTTCTGGTACTCCAACGGTTCGGCTAATTTGTACAAGCGCCGATACCAGAAAGCCGTCGATGCGCTGGAAGAAAGCCAGAAACTACTGGCAGCCACATCGAATAATGAACTAAAAAAAGGCATTGAAGTACAACTGGGCGATGCATACAATGGCCTCGGTGATCATGCCAAATCCGATGAGTATTACGAAGCCGTTTTGAAAGTAGACCCGCTGAACGATCACGTACTCAATAATTACAGCTACTTCCTGTCGTTGCGCAACGAAAAATTACCCCGCGCCCTGCAACTTGCCCAGAAACTGGTGGAACGCCACCCAGCCAACGCGACCTACCTGGATACCTATGCCTGGGTGTTGTACGTATCAAAAGACTATGCCAAAGCAAAGCAATACCTGGAAAAAGCCCTGGCCGACCCGACCAATGTGAGCGGCACCATTATGGAACATTACGGTGACGTTCTGTTCAAGTTAGGACAGCCCGAGAAAGCCATTGACCAGTGGAAAGCGGCCAAGGCGAAAGGCAATGCCGGTCCTGATATAGACAAGAAAATCGCTGCCGGAAAGCTGTAAACTGAGCGTAGCGTCCGGTAGCTGGTTTACGCCGGTCTACCAATCGGGAACCCGTTACGCCGATTAGCCCAAATGAATAAATATTTGTTTTTCAGCCTGTTGGTGAGTGTTTTAGTCAGTTCGGATGGTTGTCGGCGTAACGCTATGTCACGCTCCTCCGGTTCAACGGCGGCTCAGTTGCCGGTTTCGGACACCACCGGCTCTATCCCTCAGGGGGCCAGCACGCCTGTTCGTTCGGCAACAGCATCATCGCCCACGGCGTCCGTAGAAGCCCGTGCCAGTGTAGCCTCGGTTACGTTCCGCTACCTCACGGCCAAATCGAAGATCTCTTTCAAAAGTGAGAAGCAGGAAATTGACAATGCCAGCGTAACCATCCGTATACAACAGGATAGCCTTATCTGGGTATCCGTTTCCAAGTTGGGTATCGAGGCTGTCAGGGTACTCATCACCCGCGACTCTATCAGGATTCTGGACAAAATAAATCGGGCCTACGCGATAGCTGACTTTGCTACCCTGAGCAGACAGTTTTCGTTTAGCCTCAGTTACTCGTTGTTGCAAGCCCTAATTGTCGGGAATCTGCCACTACCTGACCGCGTAGCGCAGAAAAGCAGCAGTGCTGAAGAAGCCAGCTACCTGTTACTCCGCCAGCAGGAAGGCCCGGTTCTGGTTGAAAACTACATTGCTGAAACCGACCGAAAATTAAAAAAGCTGATCATGACCCAGCAGCCTACCAACAATACATTACGGGTAAACTACACCGATTTCACCCCGCTTAATAGCTTTCTATTTCCCTTTTCCAGCGTGCTGACACTCGATTATCGGTCCCAATTGGGTGGACAGCTTTCGCAGACTGTGCTTCGCAGTCAGTATAATAAAGTTGAGTTGATCGACGAGAATCCGGGATTCCCCTTCACGATTCCGGCTAGTTATCAACGTCGGCCGTAAAAATATTCGTTAGTTTTAGGCCTATGTACGTCAACAGTCCAAGTTCTTCCCGGTTTTCGTTCCGGGCTGTTATCTATCTCACGCTATTCGCCCTGGTATGGTATAGTAACCCGGTACGGGCGCAGCAAACGCAGCGGAGCCGCCAGGTTCTGGAGAAAGAAAAAAAGCAGAATCTGGAAAAGATGAACCAGATCCGCACCATACTCAAACAAACAGCGTCGGAAAAACAGGCGGGTTTGGGCCAGTTGAAAGCCCTGAATCAGCAAATTCAGATTCAGTCCAAACAGATAGGCCTGTTGAGCAAAGACCTGCAGTTGACCGAATCCGAAATTGCCGAACTGCGCCAGGCCAGCAACTCCCTGACGCAGGATCTGGATAAACTTAAGGATGAGTACAGTTCCATGGTTTATGCCGCCGACAAACGGCGCCAGCAGGTCAACCCACTGGGATTTTTGTTTGCCGCCGAAAACTTCAATCAACTAGTTGCCCGGTATCGGTATTTGCGGCAATACTCCAACGCCCGTCAGAGTCAGGTGCGGCAAATGAACAACGTGAAGTCTATGCTACAGGCCAAACAACAGGCCACGCAGCGCAAACGACAGGAGCAGAAAAGTACCATCGGCATCAAGCTGAATGAGGGCAAAAAACTCGAAGCACTGAAAGAAGAAAAGAATGGCGTTGTAAAGGAGTTGAGTCAGAAAGAAACCGAACTCCAGACGGAACTGGCAGAAAGCCGCCGGGCCATCAACCGGCTCGAAAGCATGATTACGCGCATCATTGCCCGCGAAGCGAAAGAACGGGCAGAACGGGAAGCCCGCGAACGAGCCGCCCGACTGGAACGGGAACGCGTGGCCCGGATTGAAGCGGCCCGGAAAGCGGCCGAACGTAAACGGGCGCAGGAAGCCGTAGCGGCCGCCGAGAAGGTGGGCGAAAAACCCGCCCCTGCCGATGTGGCCAGAGCCGAAAAACCTCCTGAAGCAGAACCCATTGCCGCCAAACCGGACGAACGACGCAACAACAACCTCAACGACGAAGAAAGCAAACTGGCTTCGTCCTTTACCGCTTCGCGGGCCCACCTGCCCTGGCCGGTAACCAAAGGGTTCATTTCCGATCACTTCGGCCGTAAACCTCACCCCGTTCTGAGAGGTATTTTCGTTGAAAACCAGGGAGTCGACATTCAGACCAATGCCGGCGAAGGGGTGCGAACCGTCTATGATGGTATCGTTCAGGACGTAACCAGCATGCCCGGCATGAACAATGTAGTCGCGATTCAGCACGGCGACTACTTTACGGTGTACGCCAAATTGAAGAACGTTTCGGTGCGGATAGGACAACGCGTGAAGGCCCGGGAATCCATTGGTACGGTAGCCACGGACAAGAACGGTGTATCTGAAATTCAGTTTCAGATATGGAAAGAGTTCACCAAGCTTAATCCCGAGTCGTGGCTCACGCCAAGATAAGTCGGTTCGTTAGTCGTCAGTTTGACGTAGTTTTGTACGATCACTGACCAACTGTTATCGATGTCCGTTCATAATCCCGATATCAAGCGCGTTACAACGCACACCATTCAGGAACTCAAAAACAAGGGAGAAAAAATTTCGGCCCTCACGGCATACGACTATTCGATGGCCCGGGCGGTCGATCTGGCCGGTGTGGAACTGATTCTGGTTGGCGACTCAGCCTCAAATGTGATGGCAGGTTACGAAACAACGCTGCCCATTACCCTCGATCAGATGATTTACCACGCCAGTTCCGTGGTACGGGGTGTTAAACGGGCGTTGGTGGTAGTCGATTTGCCGTTTGGCTCGTATCAGGGCAATTCCTCCATCGCGTTGCAGTCGGCTATTCGCATCATGAAAGAGTCGGGGGCGCATGCCGTTAAAATGGAGGGCGGTCTGGAAATAAAAGAATCAATTACCCGGATTTTGAGTGCCGGTGTACCCGTTATGGGCCACCTCGGCCTTACCCCTCAGTCCATCTATAAATTTGGGACGTACGCCGTTCGGGCCAAAGAGGAAGCCGAAGCCGAAAAATTAATGACGGATGCCCGTATGCTGGAGGAAATCGGCTGTTTTGGTATCGTGCTCGAAAAAATACCGGCTTCTCTCACCAAAACCGTATCGGCCAGCCTGACCATTCCCACCATTGGCATTGGTGCCGGACCGGATGCCGACGGGCAGATTCTGGTAGTGCACGATTTACTGGGAATCAACAATGAGTTCAAGCCCCGTTTCCTGCGCCGATACGCTGACCTGCACCGAATTATGACCGAGGCCATTGCTCACTACGTCGATGACGTAAAAGCCAATGACTTCCCGAACGAGAAAGAGGCATATTGAGTTAGAGTGAAGGGGTAAGGTACAGGAATACAGACAACACGTTCGTGTCTTTTCTGTATGGCTTACCGCTTAGTTAAGCCACCAAGAGCATGAAAAAAAAACCATATCAGGTCGTTTTCGAAGATAACCACCTGCTGATAGTCAACAAAGATCCGGGGATTCTGGTGCAGGGCGACCGTACCGGAGATGTTACGCTGCTGGATGTGTTGAAAGACTACATCAAGGAAAAATATGAGAAACCCGGCGAGGTGTTCCTAGGTCTGGTTCATCGATTGGACAGGCCGGTAAGTGGCTTGGTCGTGTTTGCCCGCACGTCCAAGGCACTGGAGCGCATGAACGAGATTTTCCGCAAGCGGCAGGTACAAAAGACCTACTGGGCCGTTGTTCGGCAGAAGCCCCCCAAAGACACCGACAGGCTGGTAAACTGGCTGATAAAAGACGAGCAGAAAAACCAGGTGACAGTGTACGACTACGAAGCACCCAAGTCGCAGAAGGCCGAGCTCTCGTACCGGATACTGGGCAAGATTAATGAACACTACCTGCTGGAAGTAAGCCCCATTACGGGTCGCCCACACCAGATTCGGGCGCAGCTAGCCCACATGGGTTGCCCCATCCGGGGCGATGCCAAGTACGGCTACGACCGGGTTGTGGCCGACAAGAAAATCTACCTCCATGCCCGTCGGCTTTATTTCATTCACCCGGTCAAACAAACCGGGACTCCCGACCGTCCGGTTATCTGCAAAGCCGGCTTGCCAAATGATCCGTTCTGGGAGGAGTTTCTTGACCTGGATGACGAGCAGTACAAGGACAAGAATATGGATTTTATTTTCGAATAGTTCACTGACCCCGATTTGGTTTCATCGTCCCTGAAGCCCGCACTGGCGCAGGTACCCAAAAGTAAAGAGCCGCATTGTCCGTTCCCCGGATAATGCGGCTCTTCTGCGTAAAAAGAAAAAGAAAAACTAGCGTTCTATAAACGTTGTTGGGGCTTGCTCAGAAGGCATCACGTCCGAAACGATCTGCTCCATTACTCGTTCTACCATCTGTACAATCCCACGCAGCGCACCAAAAACGATACAGAGCGGCAGGATTATCGGCAGAAAGAAAACCCATTGAAAGATCATGTATAAGCGGAAATTTCTCATCGGTCAGATAATTTAAAGTTAAGGCTACGGTCTTAAGTGATCTAACAACTTAACTTTAGTACGTATAAAGATGGATTCTATTCATATTCAAAATTAACCTTGCTTTAGTACAAAAACAAGATTGATGATAAAAATAATAGATTAAAAGTATAAACCATCGTCAACGTCAGTGAAGCTATTGTCACTTGTTTACCCACGCTAAACTCCTCAATTATAATGCCAATTTATCTATAATATACTGAATTTACCAGTAAAGACAAGAATCTTTCGCATTTGTTTAACTTTTAGCAGAAAAGATGCCTTACATCACCGTTTAGTATATCTTTTATAATTTTAACGAGACGAATCAGGTTAGCTCTAGCCCGGCTGTCACAGAAATAGCAATAATATATCTGGTCAAGTTACTATTTAAGGGTAGCTACAGCATCTTTGATGCGTTGCACTGCTTCCGCCAGGGACTCATCGGAAGCGGCCGTTGAAATACGCAGGCAGTTCGGTGCCCCGAAGCCAGAACCGGCTACGGTTGATACGTAAGCGGTGTTGAGTAGCCAGGAGGCAAAGTCATCGGAGTTTCCGATGTGCGTAGTTCCATCCGATTTACCGAAGTAGTGGCTAATATCGGGAAAAGCATAAAAAGCTCCTTCCGGTACATTGGTACGAAAATGGGGCACTTCTTTCAGTAACTTCACAACCAAATCACGCCGACGATGGTAAGCTTTGGCCATCTCCATGGATGGTTCCAACGGACCATTCAGGGCGGCAACGGTTGCTTTCTGGGCAATTGAATTCGTACCGGAAGTAACCTGCCCCTGCAACTTCTCAACTCCTTCGGCAATCCATTTGGCAGCACCAATGTAGCCAATCCGCCAGCCGGTCATGGCATAGCCTTTTGCCACCCCATTTACCGTGATAACACGCTCTGCAATTTCCGGCATAGACCCCATGCTAAAGTGGCCTTCGGGCGTGAAGTTAATGTATTCATAAATTTCGTCGGCCAGTACATGAATATTCTCATGGCGTGCCACAACAGCCCCTATTGCCCGAAGTTCGGCTTCCGAATAGATGGACCCCGTGGGGTTATTGGGCGATGCGTACATCACAATCTTGGTCCGATCGGTAATGGCGGCTTCAAACTGCTCGGGCGTTACTTTAAAATTGTTCTCGAACGACCCATCCACCACCACGGCTTTACCCTCGGCCAGCTTTACCATTTCGGAGTAACTGACCCAGTATGGGGAGAAAATAATCACCTCATCGCCGGGGTTGACCAGTACCTGAATGACATTGGCCAGCGAGTGCTTCGCCCCCGTTGATACCACGATATTCTCGGGTTTCCAGTCGATATTATTGTCGCGCTTAAACTTGTCGGCAATGGCTTTGCGCAGGTCGGGATACCCGGCTACGGGGGAGTAGCCGTGAAAACCGTCGTCAATGGCCTTCTTGGCCGCTTCGCAGATGTGGGCAGGGGTTTTAAAGTCCGGCTCACCCACGCTCAGGCTAATTACTTTGTGGCCCAATGCGGCTAATTCGCGGGCTTTTTTGGTCATCCCCAGCGTGGACGACTCCTCCAGCGCGTTGATGCGGTCGGCTAACAAACTCACGGTGTCAAGCGTGGCAGACATAATGGCTATATTTTTAGGAAACTGATAACAAACTGGTCACAAAGGTACTACGTTTTCAGTGGAGGGGTGAATAGTTTGGAGAATTAAAAATCGTCAGCCACCTCGCCGGTATAAATCCAGAGTGCCCCTGTCGATAGGCAAGGTCAGCCAGAAGAATTGTTCACTATAAGTGAACTCATCACTAAAATAACCCGTTCTCATGAAAATACCAGATGCAAAGAGGCTGCGGACGGCTGTATAGTTCAATGCCATGTTTAACATTATAGCAAGACCCACTTTGCTTGCCTATTGCCAACAGTATCCTTCCGCTGCCAATGCACTAAAGCAATGGTATGCAGAATTGCAAGAACTCGATTTTAGTAACTTCAATGACTTGAAAGCCATTTATGGATCAGTGAGTATTGTTGGTGACAATCGGGTTGTTTTTAACATAATGGGTAATAAGTATCGCCTGGTAGTTCGTATGGTGTTTGCGTATAAAACTGTACAGATCAAGTGGTTTGGTACTCATGCAGAATACGACAATATTGACGTAACAACCGTACAATATCGAAAACCATGAAACTTCGGCCAATCAGGAATGAGCAACAGTATGATGAATTGATGGAATGGATTGATGGGGAGTTTGACAAAAACACACCGCCCGATAGTCCAGATGGTGAAACAGTACAAATTGCTTTATTACTGATCAAAGCGTATGAAGATGAACATTATGCTATTCCGGCTCCTGACCCAATCGAAGCGATAAGACTCAAAATGGCAGAAAAAGGATTCAGAAATAACGATTTTGTTGGTAAAATAGGCAGCAAGAGTTACGTGTCTGCTGTATTGAACCGACACAAGCCATTAACACTTGAAATGGCCAAATTCTTCCACAAACAGTTAGGTATTCCGGCAAGCGTATTGCTGAGTTAGTCTTGCTTCTCAGGCAAAACCAATGTTGCCTCCCCTATATCTTCGCAATCGGCCAGTAGCTCAAGGGTAGTTTTCTGCAAAACCGGATGCACGAATTCCGGGGCAATTTCGGCCAATGGCACCAGCGTAAAGCGTCGTTGATGCAAATACGGATGCGGTATGGTCAGCCGGTCGGTTTGCAGCCTCAGTTGGTCGTAATATAATAGGTCAATATCAATCATTCGTGCCCCCCACTTTTCCAGCCTAACGCGCCCTAACTCCTGCTCAATACTCTGCGTCAGGGTCAGTACGTCATCCGGCCCCAGCCTTGTTTCTACCCCCAGCACCCGATTCAAAAAAGCTGGTTGGTCTGTTACACCCCAGGGAGCCGTTTCGTACAGCCCAGATTGTTGAACCACCGGCCCGATACGTTCCGAAATTAGGTCGGTAGCTCGTTGGAGCGTTTCAGCCCGGTCACCGATGTTCGCGCCCAGGAGGAGATACGTGATTTTCGCCATTTACTCGCAAAATAAAGCCATCACTAGCAGAGGTGCTAATGATGGCTACAATCAAAGGGTAGGAATTACGAGGTGTTTTTAGATTACTCTTTATGGTGTGTTGGCATTTTAACAGTAAGGGTTACGCGCTTTATGCCCGTATAAATTGTTGAAAAAATTAGCTGTTTTTCGGCAAGTGATCTATTAGAACGTATTGAGCAATTTTATTTGGGTAAATCGGTAATCTGACAAATCACGACCTGAACGCTATGTAAACTGTACTATCTACCAAAAAACATACGAATTTTTCCATTATGTGTTAGAGACTTCCAGCTTTTTATGCTAGTAAAAGTCAATATTTATGCATCAAAACATTGACAATCAAGTAGTTCAAATTCTCTAACACGCTTTAGGTACGATGCAATAGCTATAGAGTGTGCACTATTAACGAAAATATATTTCTTGCTACTCGAACAGCTATTGCACTGGTATCAGGTAGATAGTTTTTTCATTCATACATCTCCTCAGTTTTACATACTATTCCAACTGTTCTACCGTCATCATTTAAAGTAGTAACATGGTTTGGCGCAACAGAAATTTCCGGGCCCATCATTGCGCCCTACGTAAATAAATAAACGTTGCCTTTACCATGCGCTAAGTTTGTAAATGGTTCATCATTAATAGAGGCATAATCCAGCTTTGACACAACTTTAACGGTGTAGGTTCGCATATTTGTCGCTTCATTCATACTTTGCCCAGATTCTCTATGAACACCTGATTCAGTTGATATTTTACCGTTGTAGACTGTATACTTTACCTTCTTTTCCTCTACCAGTAATTTACTTTTTTCGTCCTGAAACGCTTGTTTCTCGATTGTATCAATAATGCCTTTTGCTCTATCCCGGAAACAGCCTGTGTATATGAGTAAAACAAGTATCAACACAGGCGTTACCTTCCGAAGATTTGACATAAAAATTTAAAGAATGATGAAAAACCGCTCACTAGAATTGACACAAACCAACACAACTTCGGCCCCTGGCCCAAAAATTTTTATGTGATTTGGCTTCCTCACCGACCTAACTGTGTGACGCATCGTTTATTTTTGAGACTTAACTGGTTCTTACAGTCCAGTTTTCGCCGAAAAATATGACAAGAATTTTACCTGTAACTCTCTGGTTTATAGCTTTCTTTCTCTTTTTATGTCAATTGACGTACTGCGCGAATCCAATGCTGGTATGGCCCGACGAGCCAAACGGACGGCTGTATCGGATTGACGTGGAGAAAAAAAGGCTGGAAACCGAAACGCAGCCCAACGTTTGGCAAGTTTTGGGGGTGATTCAGACGAAAAACGTAGTATCTGATGCCTTTCCACCTGTTACAAGGGTAACTTGTCTACCAATTGACCAAGACCGTTTTCGTTATTTATTGGTGGAATGCACTCAGCAAGTTTATCGTTTTGATTATCAAAATCGAATACTTGAGCGATTAGACGACACATTCTATCGTGGCT
Source organism: uncultured Cytophagales bacterium (assembly GCA_963782245.1). GTDB lineage: Bacteria > Bacteroidota > Bacteroidia > Cytophagales > Spirosomataceae > Spirosoma. The sequence goes on along the minus strand of CAWAJC010000014.1, from coordinate 71,825 downwards.
ATAATTGCTTTTCGGCTAAGTTCTTTCGACAAGACACAATTTACAGCTTTGGTGGCTATGGATTCTGGCACACTAACAATATTCAATCATATTACAAAATTGCAAGCCATGAATGGGAAAGTATAAATCAAAATACGAATGCACCTCGGTCTATCTTTCATGGCTTTAATGGGTACACTCGAGAAAACGACAGTTTTTTTTCGGCCTTAAACTTTTACGAAAATGATTCAGAAAACAAAGGCGCTTATACCTGGACTGACAGTGTGTATAGTTACTCTTTTGCTCAAAAAAAATGGAACCGTCTCGGAAGGATAACAGAAGTAATTCATCAAAATTTACCCGACGATTTGATTGAAAAATCTACTTGGTTTCAGGTTGGACAATACTTCCTGCTAAAATTTCACAAAAACACATACGAAAATTTCTTAATAATTGATCCAATACATAATGAAGCCCGCATCTGGAAAAACGCGCATACACAGATAACAACCTTAAGTGAAAAATACGATTCTGAGACGGGAATTCATCGAAGTTATGTATGGAAAAACTCTCTTTATTTCCGCCGTGATGTTACCGGAGTTACTGGAAATACAACACAGATAATTCAGGTTCCAGTTGCTAATTTATGGAAAGAAAGCAGTCCAATCGGAGCCTTCTACGAACCCATTAACGCGGGCAACTCACGCTGGCTGTACGGATTGTTAGGATCAATACTGATACTGGGACTGGCAATAACATTCTGGTTACGAAAATCGGGCAATTCGTCCTCAAAAACAGCCATCAATAGCCAGTCTGTTACTCCTTATCCCGACAGCCTGAACCAGCAAGAACGACTCATTTTTGACGCTTTGTTGAAAGCGCACCCTACAACGGGTCTCACGGCTGATAATCTGAACGAACTTTTACAGATTAACGAGAAGACCCAGGATAATCAACGAAAAATTCGGGCAGAAGTTATAAAAGGAATGAACTTCAAATTGAAACATCAATGGAAGATAGACGAAGCGGTTATGCGTGTTCCCACCGCTCTTGATCGGCGGATATACACATACATACTCAATGAGCAGGTACTAAGTCGGATACAGACTCAGGAACTCCCCTAACAACCACACCGCACTAATAGTCTTTTATCGGCTTGATATCATAGTACGCCTTAATGTCTGCCTGACTGGGGGTTCTGGCGGGGCGTACGATGCGGAAGCCAACGAAGGAAGCGGAGGTTAGCCACCAGTCGGACTTGGGGCTTTGCGGATCAAGCATTTTCCAGGCCGGGGCCGATGGAGTACGGGCCGCCGAGCGGAGTACTTCCGGTCCATCATCCCACGAGCCACCCCGCACGGCATTGGGGTACAGTGCGGTTGTTGGTGCGTACGGTTCTTTGACGGTGCCGCTGGCTACCTGCTGGTAATAATCTTCGATGTACTGGTCCTGCGTCCATTCCATTACATTGCCGTGCATGTCGTATAACCCAAATGGATTGGGCTTTTTGCTGCCCACGGGTTTGTAAGCGCCACCGCTGCTGCTCACGTACACGGCATACTCATCAATTTTTTTCACATCATCGCCAAACGAAAAGGCCGTTGTGGTACCCGCCCGGCAGGCGTACTCCCATTCGGCTTCGGTTGGCAGCCGGTAAAACACCCCCGTTTTGGCATAGAGCCAGGCGCAGAATTTAATGGCCGCGTACTGCGTCATGTTAATGGCCGGATACCCCGCCCGCCCCATACCAAACGACATATCAACGTAGGGTGGACTGGGTCGCGTTGTGGCATCTGTTTTACTGAGGTTAGCATCGGTAGTCTTGTATTTTTCGGCCATCTCCTTTTCCATGTTGGTAAAGGCAAACAGGTCATACAAGTCCCAGGTAACCTCGTATTTGCCCATGTGAAACGGCTCGATTTGCACCTTATGCTGCGGCCCTTCGTCCGGGTTACGCCCTTTTTCGGTGGCGGGGCTACCCATCATATACGTACCGCCCGGAATGGCTACCATCGCGTAGGTCTGGTTACTGCCCGGAATGGTTTGGGTGTAGGATGTGAAACCCGTAGTGGTTTGGGCATGGGCAGCCACCACACCAAGGGCGATAACGAAAAGAGTCGTAACGAGATGATTAAGGCGCATTTCTGGTTAGAAATAGAGAACAATCGGATTACGTTGTAAAAGTACGAACGATTTTCTTTGTTGTACCTTTGTCTTTTCAAACCTGTCGGGCTTCCAAAACCTGACCAGGTGTGCTCTTATTTATGAATTACCTCTCAGCCGAAAATCTTACCAAGTCCTACGGGGACCGTACCCTGTTTAAAAACCTCACTTTTGGAATAAATCGGGGGGATAAAGTGGCCATCGTTGGTGCCAATGGATCAGGCAAGACGACCCTGCTTTCCATTCTGGCCGGCGCCATGCCCCCCGACTCAGGCATTGTTACCCATCGAAAAGACATAACCATCGGGTACCTCGACCAGCAACCCGACCTGAATGATGCCCTGACCGTAATGGAGGTGGTGCTGGCGGGCGAAAGTGCTCAGCTTGACGCCGTTCGGGCTTACGAACTTGCCCTAACGCACGAAGACCATGCCGCCCTCGAGCAGGCTATGGTTGATATGGAGAAGCTGGAAGCCTGGGATTACGAAGCGCAAATCCGACAAATTCTGGGCGAGTTGGGCATTCAGGATGTCAATCAACTCGTCAGTTCGCTATCGGGTGGGCAGCGGAAACGGGTAGCGCTGGCCCGGGTGCTGATTCAGGCGCCCGACCTGCTGATTCTGGATGAGCCAACCAACCACCTCGACCTCGAAGCGATTGAATACCTGGAAAGCTACCTCAACACCAACAACGGTACGCTGCTGATGGTATCGCACGACCGGTATTTTCTGGATCGGGTCTGCAACCAGATTGCCGAGATGGACGCGGGGCAGCTTTTCACCTACAAGGGCAACTACGCCTACTTTCTGGAGAAAAAGGACGAGCGGGAGGCAGCAGCCGCTTCTGAATTGAGTAAAGACCGCAACACGTTCCGGCGTGAACTGGAATGGATGCGCCGGCAACCGAAAGCACGGGGCACCAAAGCGCAGTACCGGATCGATGCGTTCGAAGACCTGAAAGAAAAAACCAGCGGCAAGCGCAATGACGGCGAACTGGACCTCAACCTGCGCATGGCCCGACTGGGGAGTAAGATTCTGGAAGTCGAGAACCTGAGCAAACGCTTCGGCGATAAAGTCTTGCTCGACCATTTCAACTACACGTTCAAACGCCCCGACCGGGTGGGGCTGATTGGTAAAAATGGCATGGGTAAAACCACGCTCATGAACATGCTTACCGGCCAGATTCGCCCCGATTCGGGAAAAATAAGCACCGGCGGCACCGTAAAATTTGGCTACTACACCCAAACCGAACTGGACCTTCCCGAAAATCAGCGGGTTATTGACGTGGTGCAGGATGTGGCCGAAGTGATGAAACTGGCCAATGGCGACACTATCACGGCAACACAACTCCTGAGCCGGTTCCTGTTCGACCGCTCCAAGCAGTACGATTTTGTAGCCAAATTGAGTGGGGGCGAAAAACGAAGGCTGCAGCTACTGCTGGTGTTGGTTCAGAATCCAAACTTCCTGATTCTGGACGAGCCAACCAACGACCTCGATATTACTACGCTGAATGTACTGGAAGATTTCCTGCTTAACTTTCCAGGATGCGTATTGATTGTTACCCACGACCGGTATTTTATGGACCGGCTGGTGGAACACGTTTTTGTGATGGAAGGCGAAGGTAAAGTACGTGATTACCCCGGCAACTATACCGACTACCGGGAATGGCGGGATACCCAACCCAAAAAAGCAGCATCGCAAAATGGCAAATCGCCGGTAGCCGTTCTGCAGCCGCCGGTAGCCCCACCGGTTGCTACGCCCACTCAGGAAAACAGCTCCCGGAAAAAATTATCCTTCAAAGAAATTCGCGAGTACGAGACGCTGGAAAAAGAGATTGAATTGCTGGAGCAGCGAAAAGCCGAGGTGGTGAACCTGCTTAACACGGGCGGTCATCACGAGCAACTAAGCGACTGGGCGCGCGAAATTGAGCAGATTCACCAACAGATTGCCGAAAAATCAGACCGCTGGTTAGAACTGGCGGAGTTTATCTAATTTTGACTGCTTGACTGACAGAATAAATGAATAGATGGCATACCGCTTATCCACTCATTCTGTCAGTCAAGCAGTCACTCATTGATTATGTCTCAAATCGTCGACTTTTTCCAGTACCTGCTCAATTCAGAAGAGATTATCCGGACGGGAGGCCTGGTACTGATAACCCTGATTGTTTTAATTGAAAATGGGTTCTTTTTCGGCTTCTTTCTGCCGGGCGATTATCTGTTGTTCCTGTCGGGTGTGTTCGCGGGGACCAAGCTGCTGAATGTTCCGCTCTGGCTGTTGATGTCGTGCATTTTTGGCGCTGCGGTGATTGGAGCGCTGATCGGGTATCTGACGGGTTACTACTTCGGAGGAAAAATAAAGGACCGGCCCGACTCACTGTTTTTCAAGCAGAAGTACATTGACAATACGCGGGAAGCGTTTGTCAAATACGGTAACGGAGCGCTGATCATCTCCCGATTCCTGCCCATCGTTCGCACGTTTGCCCCCCTGCTGGCGGGCCTGATACATATGCCGGTCCGCTTTTTCATGCTCTATAACATCATTGGCGGGGCCATTTGGGTAGTCACACTGGTGGGAGGAGGTTTTTTCTTCGGTGAGCGTTTTCCATGGATTGTCGATTATGTGCAGTACATCGTCCTTTTCTTTCTGGCCGTTACTACCTTCACCGTTATAAAAGGATACCTGAACGCCCGGAAGGAGAGTTAAGCAAAGGAAGCATAACATCACCCTGTGGCCTGTGGCTGCGGAGTCGGGCTTAAACGCCTGCCCTTGCCGGTATCAGGCACTTATTCTTTTTCCACCCATACCGTCTTCACGTTCACAAACTCTTTCATCCCTTCTTCCGAAAGCTCCCGGCCAAAACCAGAGGTTTTGATGCCCCCGAAGGGCACACGGGCATCGGAGCGCATCAGTCCGTTCACAAATACCGAACCCGCCTGAATCTGCCGGGCCAGCCGGTTGGCCTTTTCCATATCCTGCGTCCACAGGGCCGAACCCAGGCCAAAGTCGGATTGGTTGGCAAGCCGGATGGCATCGGCTTCGTCTTTGGCTTCGATAAGTACCGCCAGCGGGCCGAATGTTTCCTCATCGAAAGCCGCCATACCGGGTTTTACGTTGTCCAGCAGGATTGGCTGAACGTTGCAGCCATCCCGTTGGCCGCCAACCAGGCGTTTAGCTCCTTTATTAATGGAAGCCCGGCTTTGGCGTTCGATATCATCGGCCAGGCTAGTCCGGGCCATGGGTCCCATAGTTGTATCACTGGCCATGGGGTCACCTTGTTTTATCTGCTCGATGTGGTGCAGCACTAACTCGGCAAACTGTTTTTTGACAGACTTTTCGATGATAAACCGCTTGGCAGCAATACAGCTCTGCCCCGCATTTTGCATCCGGGATTTTACTGCCGTTGCGGCCGCTTTTTCCAGATCAGCATCCGCCAGAACAACCAATGCATCGGAACCGCCCAGCTCCAGTACAGATTTCTTGATCTGGCTACCGGCAATACTGGCTACCGATGCGCCCGCCGGACCACTCCCCGTTAGCGTAACGGCCTTTACCCGCTTATCTTTCAGGATACCTTCTACTGCTTTTGAGTCGATCAGCAAGGATTGAAAAACTCCTTTTGGTAAGCCACTTTCCCGGAAGGCATCTTCCAGCGCCTGGGCGCATCCCATCACGTTGGACGCGTGCTTAAGTAAGCCCACGTTACCTGCTATCAGCCCCGGAATGGCAAAGCGCATCACCTGCCAGAAGGGGAAGTTCCAGGGCATTACCGCCAACACGGGGCCCAGCGGTTGATACGCGATGAAACTCTGCTGAGCCGGCCCATCGCTACGGTCTGTTCCAATGGGTTTATCAGCCAGGAAAGCGCTGGCGTTATCGGCATAAAACGCGCAGGTAGTGGCACACTTCTCCACTTCAGCAATGGCCTCTTTGAGCGTTTTTCCCATTTCGGCGGTCATCAATTCGCCGTACGGCTGCTTATTTTTAACCAGGGTATCACCCACCTTTCGCAGATAGTCAGTACGGTCTGCCAATGGCAAAGCCGACCAGTCGGCAAAGGCCCGGTCGGCTTGTTTCAGTTTTTGCTCAATGGTCGTCTGGCTATCAGGACGGTATGTCTTCAGTTTTTTCTGATTGTACGGGTTAACGGAGGTGAACATAGGAGTTGCTGTTTTACATTTCCAGAAGCGGAGGTATCCAATGGACATACCTTAAGGCCTCTACAAACACAAACGTCAAATCCCCTTGCACTGTTCTTCGCTTTCCAGGGTGTTGGCCAGCAGCAACATGGTATCAATGACCTGTTCCATACGATCGTGCCCTACAATGCCATCAAATTTGTCGCGGGCTTCCTGCATGCATTCCCGGAGTGCAACGAAGAGTTCTTTACCCCGTTCGTTCAGGAAAATAATGCTGGATCGTGAATCGGTGGGGTTCTTCCGCGTATAGATGTAGCCTTCGTTCTCGAGCAGACCAACAATTTTACTCATCATCTGCTTGGTTACGCAGGCTTTCCGGGCCAACTCATTATTCGTCGTCCCCTCCTCCTGGATATTGGCCAGAAACATGAGGTAGCTCATCTTAAAATCTGTATACCCCAGATCCTGCAGCCTTGGCTCCATAAAGCTATCCATGTACCGCTTGAGCCGCCAGAACAAACGACCTATAGCCCGCTCCCGAACAAGCTTATATTGGTCAAAATCAAAGGACTTATTATCCGTTTCCACGATCATGAGATAAATTTAGCGAATCCTGAACCAATTCGCCCTAAAAGAGTGTACAAAAATAGTCAACTTGTTTGACTTTATAGTCAACCTGGTTTACTTTTGCATCATAGTAAAATGAGTTGACTATAATGCGTTTTAAGCCAGCCAACGAATTACGCTTATCAAAACAACATTGAACAAATGGCGACCCTGACCGAGGAAATGACAACCACAGAAGAGAAAAGCAGTATCAGAACTTACTTACCAAGAGTCGTTGTTGCGCTCGTTGTGCTGGTTGGCGGTTATTTTGGCTACCAGGCGTACCGCCACAGTCAGCAGTACGAATCAACCGATAATGCCCAGATTGACGGAAATTCGGCGCCCGTCCTGGCCCGTGTAGCGGGCTACGTAACGGCGGTGACTGTGAGTGATTACGCGGACGTGAAACGGGGTCAGTTACTGGTAACGATTGACTCGCAGGAATACGACGTGGCCATGGCGCAGGTCGAAGCCGACTACCAGCAATCGGTGGCTGATCTGGCAAACGCCCGTGCCGACCTCCAGAATGCCCAGGCCAACGTGCGCAACGGAGCCCAGAACGCCCGCGTTGCCCAATCGAATGCACAAGTGCAGGCAGCCCGGCGGGATAAGTCGAAGCGGGATTTACAGCGCGACCAGAATCTGTACAAGGCACAGTCGCTCACGCAAAAGCAACTGGAAGATGCCCAGAATAACGCCGATGTGCAGGCTCGTCAGTACGATGCCAATGTAGAGCAGATCAACCTCGCCAAAACATCGCAGGCAGTAGCCCAGGCAGGTATTGCCAAGGCCGAGGCCAATATCCAGAAAATCCAGGCGGTACTAAACGTAAAGCAGGCTGCTATCGACAATGCCAGGCTGCGGCTGGGTTACGCCCGGTTAACGGCTCCGATTGCCGGTAAAATTGGCCGTAAGAACGTGGTAGTTGGCCAATACGTACAACCCGGTCAGAACCTGTTCACCATTGTAGCCGATTCTACCTTCTGGGTGGTAGCGAACTTCAAGGAAACGCAACTGGAAAAAATGAAACTGGGTCAGGAAGTCGATATCAAGCTGGACGCTTACCCAAACCTGGCCATTAAAGGCCGGGTATCGTCCCTATCCGACGCTACGGGAGCCAAGTTTGCGCTGCTTCCTGCCGACAATGCATCGGGTAACTTCGTAAAAATAACCCAGCGCGTACCGGTAAAAATCGAGCTTCTCAATCCCGAAAAATACAAAGATCAGTTACGGGCGGGCCTGAGCGTAGAGGCCGAAGTACGGGTTGAAAACTGATGAAGAATGAAGAAGAGAGACGCTGTACGACGCTGTCTGCCAGGGTTATGTTCCTCCCGCTACGTTGCATCCCTCACGCTACCTGTTTCACTTAACTTATGGCAACGCAAACACTCGCCATGCCCGCCCAGCTGGACTACCCTACCGGCTTTAAACGGTGGATTATCGTCATAACGGCTATTTCGGCGGCTATTATTGAACTGATTGACATTTCGATTGTAAACGTCGGCCTGACCGACATTGCCGGGAACCTCGGCGTTACAATTGAAGATGTAGCCTGGGTGGTAACCTCCTACGCCATCGCCAACGTCATTGTGATTCCTATGACGGGCTTTCTGCAGCGGTACTTTGGTCGTAAAAATTACTTCATCACGTCCATCATCATCTTCACCGTTGCTTCGTACGGCTGCGGCTTTGCGGATAACCTGTGGACGCTGGTCTTCTTCCGTTTCCTACAGGGTATTGGCGGTGGTGCCCTGCTTTCTACCTCACAGGGCATTTTGTTCGATGCGTTTCCGCCGACCAGCAAAGCATTAGCCTCGGCGCTGTTTGGTATGGGCATCGTTCTGGGTCCCACGCTGGGGCCTACGCTGGGTGGTTATATCATCGATAATTACCACTGGAGCTGGATGTTCTATATCAACGTTCCCATCGGTATTCTGGCGGTATTTCTTAGCTATACCTACCTGGACAAAAAGCCCGAAGAGGAAAACATCAATCGAAGAGCCATCAAGATTGACCAGTTCGGCATTTTTCTCCTGGCCGTTGGCATTGGTAGTTTACAGTATGTGCTGGAGCGGGGCGAAGCCGATGACTGGTTCGACAGCCCGTCTATTCTGTGGCTCTCGGTGGCGGCCGTTGTGGCCATTCCGCTCTTTGTTTGGTGGGAACTGCGGGGCACCAAAGAACCGGTGGTAGACCTGCGCGCGCTGAAAAACCGTAACCTGGCCGTGGGTTCGCTGCTGATGATTATCATTGGTTACGGGCTGTTTACATCCGTGTTACTGTATCCGCTGTTTGCCCAGCGGGTTGTGGGAATGACGGCCACCCAAACGGGTCAGCTCCTGATTCCCGGTGGACTGGTAACCTTACCCATGTTTGCGCTGGTTGGGCGGTTACTGGCTAAAAAAGTGTCGCCAACGCTACTGGTAGGTATCGGGTACGTCGCTTTTTCGAGTTTCTGCTTTATTCTGTCGACCTACAACATGGATGCCTCCGATGGCGATTTCATCTTTGGGCTTATCATCCGGGGCATTGGGCTGGCCTTTGTCAACGTGCCGCTCATTAACCAGTCGGTTGCTACGCTGGAACCGCGTCAACTGCCTACGGGTATTGCCATCGTAAACATGACCCGGCAAATTGGTGGTGCCTTCGGGGTAGCCATTACGAATACCTACGTGACGCAGCGGATGGCCGTTCATCGGGGCGATCTGGTATCCAACCTGCAACCGGGGGATATGCTTACTACGGAGCGGCTCAACGCCATGACCCAGGGCCTGGTGGCCAGAGGAGTCAACACCTTCGATGCCGTGACGGGGGCCTACAAAAACCTCGATCTGATTATTTCCAGGCAGGCGCTCATGCTTTCTTACCTGGATACCTTCAAGCTGGCAGGCCTGTTTTTTGTTGTTTCGTTCCCGTTGTTATTCCTGTTACAAAATAGAAAAATGGACGCTGCCCGGGCGAAAGCCGTGGCCGATGCCGCCCACTGATTCGGTGTATGGTTCACAGTTTATGCTGGGCCGCTGGTGCGGCATAAACTGTAAACCATACACCGTAAACATAAAAAAGATGAACCTAAAATTTTTCCTGCTTGCCTCCTTGCTGACAACGGGGGCCGTTCGGGCACAACCTCAGCCAGTAGTACCAATTCCCGACGAGCTGCGGACGTTAGTGCAGCAGGCAACGACCAACTATCCGGTGCTGAAACAGCAGCAGGAACTTATCCGGGCGGGCGAACTGCGGGTCGATATTTCCCGTACCGCCATGCGGCCCAGCGTGAACCTGAACGGTAACTACACGTACATTACTCCCGTACCGCAGTTTGCCGTACCGCTCAATGGTCAGGAAGTGATTGCGAAACTGGCGCCCAACCACAGCCTCAACGGCAACATATCGGTCGGGCAAACGATTTACGATTTCGGGCGTACCGATGCGGCCACTCGGCAGGCGCAGGACAATGTACAGGTATTGCGCCGGGGACTGGAAATCAGCCGGCAAAATCTGTCCTACCAGGTAGCCGCGACCTATTACAGTATCGGATTTCTGCAGCGGAGCCTGATCGTACAGGATTCAGTCATTAAAACGGCGGGGGCCAATGTGCAGCTGCTGGTTGCACGGCTACAAAATGGGGATGCGCTGCAATACGACGTATTGACGCAGCAGGTGCGGGCGAAAGCGGCCCAGAATCGTAAAATTGATATTCAGAACCAGCTGGATCGGCAACTGGCCAACCTGACTTTTCTGACCGGCAGTACGACGCCCAACGTGAATCAGGCCATCGATCAATTCGATTTGGGCTCGGCCACAACCATAGCCCCGCAACCCTACGCCCTGGATGGCGATCTGACGGTTGCGCTGGCCGGTAACAAAGACGTTCAACTGGCGCAGGATCGGCTCCGGTCGGCAGAAACGGACATCCTCGTAAATACTAAAGCAGGCAAACCCAACATCGCTTTCAGCGGCAACGCGGGGTATAAAAACGGCTATCCACTGAACGTGCAGGAGTTAAGGCCCAACCTGGCCGCTGGTGTAGGACTGATTGTGCCCCTGTACGCCGGAAAACGTTATCAACTGCAAAATCAGGTGGCACAACTCAATCTGAACGCCAGCCGGTACGCCGTCGAAACGGCCAATGCTCAGTTTCGGCAGGGCGTTGCGCAACTCAACGCCGACATCCGGAGCAATCAGACCCGTCTGGCTAACCTGGAAACGCAGGTGCAGCAGGCCCGGCAGGCACTACAGATTGCCAATGCCCGGCTGCAAAACGGAGTCATCACGAATGTGGAGCTGCAAAGTGCCGAAACGGGGGTAGAAGAAGCCGAACTGGGTCGCCTGAATTTCAAGTACCAGTTGTTACTGAATCAGTTGGAATTGAAGCGGTTGCTGGGGGAAAATTTGTAGAAAATACTTTAATCGTCATTGTTGTCATATCGTCATTGGTGGTCATTAATTGTGTAAGCGGCAGGGGGTTAACCAGCAATGACGACGAATGACTATAAAACGGCAATTGATGACGACGAACGTCTTCAACGTAACCGTTTCCTAAAAAATGTTAAGATTCTGGTTCTGCTTATACTAAACCACACCAGACTCCCCTTTAGTAGAAAAGTACGCAGGTTGTAAAAAATGAAAGATCGATATGAAGAAGCAGGTAACTGAGATTTTGAAACAATTCGGCATCCCCGAATCAGCCATCACCGACCAAACTCATTTCTCCCGCGATCTGGGCCTGGACAGCCTCGATACTGTTGATCTGATTATGCAACTCGAACAAACATACGGTATCCGCATTCCCGACGAAGATTACTCGAAACTAACCACTGTGCAGGAAGTTATCGACTACCTACAGGCCGAACAATCTGTAGCGTAAGCCATTCAGCCGGTAGTCGGCCGCTGGCTCTACGGGGGCGGGGCAAGTCGACTCCAGGCTAGTGCGGCATTTTCATCACTACAACGATACAATGGACACTACCGATTCCGGAGTGGACATCCAGTACGACGCATTGATTGACGTTGAATAGTCTGCCTGTGCAGTGGAAAGAAAGCTTTTGTAAAAACTATTCCTGTTCAAAGGATATACAGCCATTTTGTTCAACGTTTTACGAACCGCGTAATATTCGTTGACAGGTAATGAAACCGGTTCGATAGTAACAATCTCGCTATCAACAGAAAAAGAAGCCTTCGGTAAGTCCGGCTTTTCGCTCATCGAACGTATTTTATTGCTCTTTTCAATCACACTTTGGGGGGGCGTATACTGACCAGACTGGTAAAACTTATACCAGTGATCGGAGTAATACTTCTCGGCAAATGGCGGATATATGTCCAGCATACCGCTATACCTCCAGGTGAAAAAGTGAGAGAACAACAACCGGGAGTGCATATCAAACATGACCGTGTAACGTCCGTAACTAACGGCCCAGAAAAGCATCCCCGCCAATAACGTACCATTGAAAACGTAACGGCTTTTTTCGATCCAGTTTACTAGCAGAATGTAGGTCAGGGAAATGACCAGCGTAGAATATAATTTATAGCGGCTTACGGAGAGAATACTGTGCAAATCCCGATTGAAACTGATTGCCGCAATTGTCAGGAGCGTGAAGGCTAAGCAACATAAAAGGAATTGCTGAGACTTATCATTCCTGACAGGGTGAGCAATCAACCGGTAGTAGCCTATGAATGCAATCAAACCCACTATACAAAGGCCCAGTATTAACGATACAAAGGAGAAGGTCTGGCTATAAACGATACCACCAACCAAACTGGTGAATACAACCAAAAACCTGACCAGTTGGAATGATTCATCAAACCCTTTCCCTGAATGCTCAAGCGCAGAAAACCCGCTCCAGTACAGGAAAGCACTGCCGACACCCACAATAAGCCACAAGATACTACCAAACCATTCCCGCTTGTAAAGCAGCAATGGTATTCCGATCAGGAATACAAACACCCCATTCGCGCTAGTAAAGACGGCCAGCAGGGCGATAAAAATGGCAGAGAGTTGATTGTTTCTGAACGCCAGTTGATAAAAGACCAGGGTAGACAGTGCAATGACACCAATATTTTGAAGAGCAGCCATTCCCCAATACATCAGTTCGTAATGCATGGGCTGAAGTACGAACAGCAAAACCGGTATAAATAATCGTATGCGGTACTTCGTAAACTCCGCTTTAAAATACAGATAGAGGACCCAAAACAACAGTACGTTTCCGAGAATAATCCACCCTACCACATTAACAGTCTGACCTTGACTATGGTAAAGCAGAATCGTTATTAGTCGGGGAACAACGATTCGGTGCTCATTATGAAAAGCGAACAGGGTTTTGTACTTCAAATACCAATCCGGCTCATGGTGAACATCGTACAGAGAGGCTAGTACGGATAAGTCATCAGTAAACGGAATATTCTCCGCATAGACTACGATAATCAGCAGATAGAGTAATGATACAATCAGCCCGGCAATAAACCACTTTAGTCGATACAGGGTGATAAAAAACTGTTTTAACATGCAGAAGTTTCAGAGTTTATCCGGGGATTTCAATTTCCTGATTGTCGAATACGCACCCCTGAAAATATTGGTCTTGAAGCGTATTGACGGTCAGAATGTCTTTTCAAATCGTAACGTACATCACCTCTTTTTTCGTGGTAACTGCTGGCTGGGTAGCGCGTTGACATAGGGCCAAACGGACCCGATAAGTGCTGCCAACGCTTACCCGAAAACGAGAAAATCAGCGATTGATGTGCCCAAAAGTACGTCAATAACTGGTACTTCACATGACGAAATTGAGAATCGGAAGGAGAACGGAAAATTTGCAGGAACCATCGGTGGCGATCAGATTATCGTCGATAACGACCTGTCTGGCTCTGTGTATTTTTGAGTAAGTATCTCCTCCGACGGAGACTGAACTGGCTGACGGCTCAATCATGGCCAGCGTACCAGACAGCGGATAGCGGGACACCGGGCGCACACGAAAGGTGAGTTGAACTTTTGACGATAATCTATGAACTGGTTGAAACCCGTTACGCCGTTCACTAAGTTTACGCGTTGTTGCTCCCCAGTCCATTGGGTTATTCCGGCAACTAATAAATGAGGTATGGGATTACTCACTAAAAATTTGCTTCACACAAAAATCTGGCTGCTACTGATCAGCATTACTGTTTCGTTGGGGAGTCAGGCACAACCTAACCGAAATCAACCCGCCAACAGCTCCCTCAAGTCAACGTCAACCAAGCCAAATGCGACTAACCGCAGCCCGACCGAACGCGGCCCAACTGAGCGCAGCCCGACTGAACGCAGCCCGACCCGTCGTTTTTTTGGGATGCACTTCGATTTTCACGCCAGTGCCAGTGATGGCCAGATTGGCCGCAATCTCTCGGAGCAAAGCCTGGATTCGCTCCTGACGGCCATTAAACCAGATTTCATTCAGGTTGACTGCAAAGGTCATCCGGGCGTTGCCAGTTATCCCTCCAACGTAGCCAACGCTACCGTAGCCCCGGATTTTGCTAAAGACCCACTAGCATTTTACCGGGCCGTAACCCGGAAGCACGGCGTGGGTTTGTACGTACATTATTCAGGTGTTTTTGATATCGCGGTACTGGAGAAGCATCCCAAACTGGGGCGTTGTAAACGCGGATGGCAGCCTGGATAAAGCCAACACATCTGTATACGGCCCCTACGCCGATTCGCTCCTTATTCCCCAGTTGAAAGAAGTAGCCGATTACGGCGTCGATGGAGTTTGGGTAGATGGGGACTGCTGGGCAACGATGCCCGATTATTCACCAGCCGCCCTCGCCCGGTTTCAGGCAGAAACGGGCATACAGTCCGGGCCGGGCCACGATTTACCCCGCTCGGATAAAGACCCAGGCTACGACGCATTCAAAAACGCGGCCCGCCGGGCGTTCATCCGGTACGTAGGGCATTACACCGACGAGTTGCACAAACACAATCCTGCTTTTCGGGTGGCTTCCAACTGGGCGTATTCGTCCATGATGCCGGAACCGATTACAACGAATGTCGATTACCTCTCGGGCGATTTAACTCCCGGCAACAGCGTCAACACGGCCGCGATGGAAGGGCGGATTCTGGCAGCCCAGGGTCAACACGCGCACAAACCTTGGGATCTGATGTCGTGGAGTTTCTGGTACCAGTTTGGCCCGACCATGAGTGGCGACCAGAAAACGGCGGTACAGATGAAGCAGGAAGCCGCTCAGGTCATTGCGCTCGGTGGTGGATTTCAGGGCTACGTCCGTCAGAAACACGATGCGTCCATTCCGCTGAACGAACTGCCGGTTATGGCTGAACTCAGCCAGTTTGTCCGGGCGCGGCAACCGTTTTGCGAGGGCTATTACCCCTGTTGCCGCAGGTAGCGGTTTTGTACAGCGATGCCACCGTCAGAAAGTTCGACCGTAAACTATTCAGTCGGGACCAGGCATACCGGATGCAGGGCGTACTGACGGCCCTGCTGGATGCTCAGTTTCCGGTAGAGGTCCTTTCGGAGCACCACCTGACGGGCCGCATGAATCAATACCCGCTCATTGTGGTATCGCAGCAGGATTCATTGGCTCCGGCTTTCCGGCAGGCGTTACTCACGTATGCCCGGCAGGGGGGTAATCTGCTCCTGATTGGGGTAGCAACAACGAAGAACTTCGCGGCAGAACTGGGCGTTGAACCCGTTGGACAGCCAACCGTCGGTACCCGGTGGGTGCATTACAACGGTGCCACCCTGGTGCTGAATGGATTATTTCAACCCGTTCAGACCAGGGCTGGTGTGGCCTCTTTCGGGCAGATAAACGCCCACGAACACGGCGAAGTACTACCAGGCGTTGCTGCCAGTATTATCCCATTCGGCAAAGGAAAACTGATGGGCGTATACGCCGACTTAAGTCAGGACTATATCCAGCATCAATCAGCCAAGGCCCGCAATTTTATAGCTACGCTGGCCCATACCCTACTACCCGAGCCACTTGTAACCGTGACGGGCTCTCACCTGGTACACGTTGTAGCCAACCGATTAGGCAACCAGCTGGCCATCAACCTCATTAATACCGGCGGCCGCCACGCCGACCCGCAGGTATATACGTACGACGAAGTACCGCCCCTCTCAAACCTGACCATCACGATCCGCACTGAAAAAAAGCCCCGTAGAATTGTACAACAGCCGGAAAATAAACCCCTACCCTTCACGTACAAGGCGAACAGCGCTACCGTAACCGTACCGAAGCTGGCGATTCATTCGGTTTTGATTGTGGAGTGAGGATTCCGATACAGACGAACATGCGCAGACGAGTCCCGCCAGAAAATAAGTAGTCTGATAAAAGACATTGCCCAGCTAGACAGGAGAAATTACCTTTGGCGTTCTTTAGCACCTATTACCTCAATTCCCTTTTTCATGTCTGACATTAAACTAACACTTGGCGAAAAAACGTATTTCCCCTTCGTTGAAAAGCCGATTCAATACGAGGGCCGCGAGTCCGACAACCCGATGGCATTCAAATTTTACGATGCCAATCGCACTATTCTGGGTAAACCCATGAAGGATTTATTCCGGTTCGCAACCGCCTACTGGCATACCTTCTGCGGAACCGGGGCCGACCCTTTTGGCCCGGGGGTGAAGCATTTTCCGTGGGATGCCAACGCCGACCAACTTGGTGCGGCCCACGATAAGATGGATGCCGCGTTTGAGTTCATCACCAAGATAGGCATGGAATTTTACTGCTTTCACGATGTAGATGTAGCACCGGAAGGCAACTCGAATGCTGAGTTTGAGAAGAACTTCCGCGCCATTGTGGATTACGCCAAACAAAAGCAGGCGGCTAGTGGAGTGAAACTGCTGTGGGGAACGGCCAACCTGTTCTCGCACGAACGGTACATGAACGGCGCTTCGACCAATCCCGATTTTCACGTGCTGGCCCACGGTGGCTGGCAGGTAAAAAACGCCATCGACGCCACCATTGAGCTGGGTGGTTCGGGCTATACCTTCTGGGGAGGCCGCGAGGGGTATATGTCGCTGCTGAATACGAACATGAAGCGCGAAACAGAACACCTCGGCAAGTTTCTGCAGATGAGCCGGGACTATGCCCGCAAGCAGGGATTTAAAGGGGCATTTTATATTGAGCCAAAGCCGATGGAACCCAGCAAGCATCAGTACGACTTCGATGCCGCTACGGTTGTTGGTTTCCTGAATCAGCACGGTTTGCAGGATGATTTCGAATTAAACATCGAAACAAACCACGCTACCCTGGCCAACCACACATTCGCCCACGAATTGCAGGTAGCCGCCGACAATAATATGCTGGGGAGCCTGGATGCCAACCGGGGCGATTACCAGAACGGCTGGGATACCGACCAGTTTCCGGTTGACGTGTATGAGCTGACCGAAGCCATGCTGGTTATTCTGGAAGCGGGTGGCCTGAAATCGGGCG
The DNA here is from genome assembly GCA_963782245.1 of uncultured Cytophagales bacterium. Classification (GTDB taxonomy): domain Bacteria; phylum Bacteroidota; class Bacteroidia; order Cytophagales; family Spirosomataceae; genus Spirosoma. Next base: position 54,523 of record CAWAJC010000014.1, on the reverse strand, counting down.
GGGTAAACTTCGATGCCAAGACGCGCCGGAACTCCACCGACCTCGAAGATATTTTCATTGCCCACATTGGCGGAATGGACACCTTTGCGCGGGCGGCCATTGCCGCCGAAGCCATCCTGAGCAAATCGTCCTACAAAAAACTCCGCGCCGACCGATATGCCAGCTTCGATTCGGGAGAAGGAGCCAAGTTTGAAAAAGGGGAGCTAACCCTCGAGAATCTGCGCGAGTATGCTATGAACAACGGTGAGCCGAAACAGCGTAGCGGGCAGCAGGAATTATACGAAATGATTGTAAATCAATATATTTAGTAGCGACAGAGTGGCAAAGCAGTACTGCTTTGCCACTCTGTTTACATCCTTACCAACCAAGTTGGTTATGTACGCGTTTTTGGGATTAAGAAGTCAGAAACTCGTACTTATATTCCTTAGCCTCCTGGCGATTGTTTTCTCTATCGTGCTACCGATCGTTGCTTTGATTGACATTATACGAAGCGATTTTAAAGGCCAAAACGATAAAGTAATCTGGGTCCTCATTATTCTTTTCCTGAACCTGCTTGGTGCAGGACTTTACTTTTTTATTGACCGAAATCAGCGCGTATCATGAAACACACCCTACTAACCGTCCTCATTCTGGGCATATCAGCGCCGGTATTCGCTCAGAGTACAAATGAAGAAGCTTCCGTAAGAGCGGCTGTTAACCGGTTGTTTGAAGGTATGCAGAAAGCGGATTCAACGCTGCTGAAACCACTTTTCACGCCCACGGCCCGGCTCCAGACCGTATTGAACAAAGACGGGAACATAAGCGTGCAGGATGATGCCATCGGAAAATTTATCGGGTCAATCGGTAAAGCCAAAGCGGGTACGCTGGACGAGCGTTTGTCGGGCATGGACATTAAGATTGATGCAGAACTGGCTACCGCCTGGACGCCCTACGTTTTTTATTTTCAGGACAAAAAAAGCCACTGTGGCGTCAACGCCTTTACACTGGTGAAAATGAATGGCAACTGGAAAATCCAGACCATCATCGACACGCGCCGAAAAGATAACTGCCCGGATCTACCAAAACAGTAGCCACTCGCACGCGGTATCCAACGGGGTTCGGTGGCGGTAACGCAGACCCCTTACGTTTGATCCGTTTCCGTCCTGCCTTTCGCCCAACTATCCGGTAAACACGCCATGCAATTACACCCGCCCTCCCCAATGTTCGTTATCAGGTAATTCAGTAAAATGCTTTTCTTTGGCAATTGAAGAGCACGCAAACGCTTAACTGGCACCGACATTGTAATGACTACTTTATTTTACTGACTAACAATCAATGAATGCTGATATTGTCTTTGACGAAGAACGCCCCGAACAACAGTCGGTTGTTGATTACAAAAAAAATCAGAAACAACGGAAGTTGCTGGCTCATCTGTACGCCGAAGAAACCTGTACCCTGGCCCGCCTGACCAGGGTACTTCATAGCAGCGTGCCCTCCGTAACCAACCTGGTTGATGAACTGATTCAGGATCAGTGGGTAACACCCATTGGCATGGGGTCGGGCAGCAATGGCAGGCGTCCCGTCCTTTTTGGTCTGAACAGTCAGTATCACCACACGGTGGTGCTGGATATAAGCACCCACGATACAAAAATCCTGTTTATGAATACACAGCGCACCGTTGTTCACCGCTGTGATTACCCGCTCCAGTTAATAAACAACCCCGATTACGTACTTTCTCTGGTAGATTGTTTCAGGCTGGCCCTAAATGATTCGGGCCTAGCATTGAGTCAGCTTATGGCTGTTGGCGTATCCATGCCCGGTTTGGTGGATGCCCGGCGCGGGATAAATCTGACGTATAAAAACCTGAGCAAGGGCTATGATTCCCTCACGCAGTGCCTGTCGGAGAAGTTGAGCAGGCCAGTTTATATACTGAACGATACCAAGGCTACGGTGCTGGGCGAAAGTCGGTTTGGCAACGCAAAGGGTAAACAGCAGATGCTGGCCATCAATATCGACTGGGGCGTTGGCCTGGGTATTCTGGTGAATGGCCACGTATTTCAGGGAGCCAGCGGGTTTGCCGGCGAGCTGGGCCACATTCAGGTTGAAGCGGAGGGTGAATTGTGCCACTGTGGTAAAATTGGCTGTTTGGACACCGTCACGTCCGCGTCGGCACTGGTCCGGCGCGTACAGCGCGATGTGCAGGTGGGGCAGGTATCCAAACTAGCCGTTTTCCGCCATGAGGTAGATAAGATTGACATCGACGAAATCATTAGCGCGGCCCGCCATGGCGATTCGTACGCCATTGATATTCTGCACGAAGCCGGTTTGCAATTGGGCAAGGGCCTGTCGGTAGCCATCAGCCTGTTCAACCCCGAAGTGATTATCATTGACGGCGTGCTGGCCCAAGCGGCTACGTTCATCCTGAACACCATTGAGCAGGCCATCAACAAATATTGCCTTAGTGATTTTAGAAATGACTTAACCATCGAGATTACACAGCTAAACGGAGCTGCCAAATGGCTGGGCACCCATGCGTACATGATGGAGGATATTTTTGCCAACTATTGAGGAGGAGAAAAATGCAGCATGACTAACGTACTACGGAGCGTGATAGATAAATTTCCCGGTCAGTACGGTGCACGGTACGTTACCCATTACTTGTTGTTCCTCTGTTTTTTCTCGACCGGCTTCATTCAGCGAGACCATCCATTCCGGGAGTCATCGGTTCGCCAACCTCCGTTACAAGTTCTTATTTTCCTGGATACCGAATGCCCCATTTGCCAGCAAACGGTCCGCCGGGTTCAGGAAATGGCTGTCCGTTATAATGGACAGGTGCAGTTTGCCGCTATTTATCCTACCGAAACAGTTACGCTGGCTGACGTGAACGAATTCAACCGGACGTATAAACTGACGGTTCCTTACAGGCTTGACCCGGCCCATAAACTGGTCAGGAAGTACAACGTAACCACTACACCGGAAGTCCTGTTGCTTTCAGCTCAGAACAAGGTTCTATACCGGGGTAGTGTCGATAACCAGTTCTATCGGCTGGGAAGAAGCCGCCCGGAGCCCACTGAATTTTACCTCAATGATGCGCTGACGGCCGTTCTGGCCAACAGACCGGTTCCCGTTCGGCAAACAAAACCCACCGGCTGCCTCATTAACCAAACTTGACTATCCTGCCCGGCACTCATGTTAGCCGTATACGCACACTGCAACCAGCCCGTTTGTATAGTACAGCGTAAATTCAGCGTCAGAAAACGACCCGTTAAACAGGACGGCTGATGCCATCAAAACAGCGTAGTGTTGATAGCGCAGCACGGGGCTGTCTGGTAATCCCGTAGTTACGTTAACACAGTACCCGAGCAGACCCCAACCAACCGAATGAGCAAATCAGATAAAGTACTTCCGGGGTTTGTAGCGCTGTCTTTTCTGATTGTTTTTCAGTTATCGTTCCGGCAGCCGGACGGGAAGGAAGGCGAACATCTGGCCCGGCAGTATTGCGGCTCCTGCCACCTGATGCCTGACCCTAAAAGTCTGCCCACCCCCATCTGGCAATTAAGTGTCCTACCCGCCATGGGTAGTTATCTGGGTATCCGCTACATGGGCTACGACCCCTACTACCAGTTAAAGCCAGCAGAAGTGGCCTTGCTGAAAGAGCAACGTATTTTTCCCGAAAAGCCGGTGATTGATGACGAAACGTGGCAAAAAATTGTAGCCTACTACGTCGAAAACTCACCTGCCCAAAGTCCACTCGATTCGGCGCGACGCTACCGCAGCCAGCCCCTTTCTTTGTTTCGTGCGCAGCCCGTAGCCCTGGGCAAAACTACAGGTTCGCTGGTAACCGCCGTTGCCTATGATTCACTGCGCCGGGAGTTGTGGGTGGCTGAGCCGGACAAACTCTACCGCTGGAATTCGTCAAAGGGACTGACGCACAACTACGCCCTGCCCGGTACTATTGTGGCGGCATCTTTTCGACCAGACAACCGGCTGTTCACCGAAATTGGCACGCTGCTCCCTTCCGAAACCGCCCAAGGGTCTGTTTTTTCCTTTACCGGCGATAGTTTAAAGGCCATCCTGACCAATAGTCACCGACCCGTCTGTTCGTTGCTGGTGGATTTGAATAACGATGGCATCGATGAGTTGATTACGGCCAATTACGGCCATCGGACCGGTTCTCTCTCGTTGTACACCTCCCATAACCCGATTGATGGTCCGGGCGAGCGGTTGGAAACGGTACTGCTGAAGCAGCCGGGAGCCATTAAGTTGTACACGAAGGATATGAACAACGATGGCCGTACGGACATTGTGGCCCTGTTTGCCCAGAATGATGAAGCCATCTACATTTTTTACCAGACGGGCAATCTCCAGTTTAAGGCCGAGAAAGTGCTTCAGTTTGAACCCCAGTACGGCACCAGCGATTTTGTTTTGCTGGATTACAACAACGATGGCATCGACGATATTGCCGTTGTACACGGCGACAACGCCGACTATTCGTACTGCCTGAAACCGTTTCATGGCCTGCGTCTGCTGCTGGGCACTAAAGACCATCAGTATAAGGAAGCGTTCTTCTACCCGCTCTACGGAGCCACCCGCCTGCAGGCGGCTGATTTTGACCAGGATGGAGACATTGATTTTGCCGTTTCGGCCTTTTTTCCCGAGTTGACGTATCTGGCTTCGGAGAGTTTTGTCTTCCTGGAAAATACCAACGCCAGCCGCTTCGTGTTTGCCCCGCACACACTGAACATGGCTATGCCCGTTAGATCACTAACCCTCGAAAAAGCGGACATCGACCACGATGGCGACCAGGACTTGATTCTGGGGCAATTCGGGTATTCGCCGGTAGCGGTCCCTCCGGCTTTGCAGCAGCAATGGGATACCGTTCCCTATAAGCTTGTCGTACTCATCAATCAGCACCACCCCTAATGGCCAGCTGCATGAATTACCACAGCCCCTGCACTAGCTTGTTCAGTAGTTTATCCTGTTTCAGGTCGTAGATGTACTCCCAGAACATGACACCGGCTAGTTTCCTGGCTTTTACGTACTCGATTTTGGGAACAAACGAGGCTTCATCGGCGTAGGAGATAAAGGTTTTAGAGGTTGGATTCCACAGATAAGGAGCCTTGGCATCTTCATCCCAGTAGCGCGTAAATCCGTCTTTATTGATATACTGCTCCGTCAGTTTATCGTGGCTGATAAACGAATGTTCGCCCGCAGCGGGTTGATAGAGGCCGTTATTCTTATCCTGAACCTTGCCCCAGCCCCGTCCATAGAAAGGCAGACCCAGCACAATTTTGCTCGCGGGCACTCCCGCCCGGATGTGACCCTCCACGGCATCGGCAGAACTGTTACGCGACTGATTACCCCGCTTTGACTGGTAGAGCGGGCTATGGTGGCCGGTGACTTTATCATTTCCATGATAGAGGTCATAGGTCATGATATTGACGTAGTCCAGATACGCCTGCGCCTTATCCAACTCGGTGTGGCTCACGAAGGCGGTGTCGCCCCCCGTAGCCGCCGTGAGCAGGTAATGATTAGTCCCGGTCCGGTTATCCCGTTTTCCCTGCGCATCCAGCCGGTCCCGGATTGCTTTCAGGAACAGGGTAAAGTTTTGCTTATCGGCTGGTCGGTATATATTGCCCGCTCCTACCTGCGCCGGATACTCCCAGTCGATATCCACCCCATCGAGCTTATGTTTAACCAGAAAATCCACGGCACTATCGGCAAATTTCTTCCGGGCCGCATCGGTCAAAGCCGCATCAGAAAAGTACTTGCAGCCGCCCCACCCGCCAACGGAAATAAGTATCTTTAGATCTGGATTGGCGGCTTTCAGTGACACCAGCGTGGCCAGATTAGCCTCGTCCTTTTTCGATATGGGTGCCAGTGCGCCATTCTGCGCGGGCACGGCGAAGGCATAGTTAATGTGAGTTAGTTTGTTGGGGTCAATCTGGCTTTTGGTCCAGCCATTACCCGTTACATAGCCAATAATGACGTACGGTTTTGTTGTACCAGCAGCTTGCCCCTTCGCAGGGGAACCGGCAGAAAGGAATAGGGTCAGGAGAGCAAGAACAAAACAAATACGTAACGGAAACTTCATCTGCAAATTAGGCTAAGTAATTATACTTATTTAACAATAAAATTATAGTAGAGTCCAATAATAATAAATATTTTAAAGTTGTCTCCTAATATTTCGAAATATTTTTAAAAATAGAAAGATATTTGCGGCTAGTCCCATTCGTACCAAATAGTGTAGAGATCAACAAAATCTACTATTTTCGTCTAGACGGATTTACACCAAACAATTATTACTTAACTATTAACATTCCTACTTATGAAACAAAAACTACGCAAAACCTTTCAGGAGGTTTTACTTTTTCTGAGCGTCTGGGGTCTGGTGGCGCTCTCGCCCGCTTTTGCTCAGGACAGCGAGGTGACGGGGCGGGTAACGGATGAAAAAGGTACCGACGTAGTTGGTGCCTCTGTTACCATTAAAGGCTCTAACCGGGGCACCAACACCGATGCCAGTGGCCGGTACAGAATTACGGTTTCCGATGGCAACGCCGTGCTGGTATTCTCCTACATTGGCTACGGCAGGCAGGAAGTAACCGTTGGAAACCGGTCAGTTATCGACGTAAAGCTGGAGCCGGGCAGTTCTGTTCTCGACGAAGTGGTGGTAACGGCTCTGGGTGTAACCAAAGATACCCGCAAAATTGGCTATGCGGTAACAACCATTAACGGCGATGCGCTGACCAAAGCGCGGGAAACCAACATCGGTAACTCGCTGGCGGGCCGCATAGCGGGTGTAAACGTGAAAGGAACCAATGGCGGGCCGGGTGGCACATCCAAAATTCTGCTGCGGGGGGTGCCCAGTATCAACTCGCCGGGTTCGCCCCTCATCATCATTAACGGTGTACCCATGGATAATACCCAGCGGGGCAGTGCCGGGGAGTGGGGCGGTGCCGACGGGGGCGACGGACTGGGTAACATCAACCCGGACGATGTGGAAACCATGACGGTGCTGAAAGGGCAGGCAGCTTCGGCCCTTTACGGGGCAAGAGCCTCGAACGGAGTTATTCTAATTACGACCAAGAAAGGGAAGCGGGGCGATTATGCCGTTGATTACAACATGAACCTCGTGGCCGAACAGGGCATCAACTTCACCGATTTCCAGTACGAATATGGTCAGGGTATCGGTGGCGTAAAGCCTACTACGGTAGCGGCTGCCCAGGCAACCGCCCGCTTTAGCTGGGGCGGTAAACTAGATGGCGCGCAAACGATTCAGTTTGATGGTAACCAGTATCCATATTCGGCGCAGCGCGACAACATCAAGAATTTTTACCGGACGGGGTCTACTTTTACCAACACGGTATCGGTCACGAAAGGGGGCGATAATGGTTCATTCCGACTGTCTGCGTCTAACCTTGATAACAAGTCGATTCTGCCCAACAGTGGCTTGGGCCGCAAAACGTTTACGTTAACCATTGACCAGAACGTAACGCCTAAACTCAGCATAAGTGTGCTGGCCAACTACATCGACGAAAAGGTAACGAACAAGCCTATTTTGAGCGATGGCCCCATGAACGCCAACAACGGGCAGTTTCTGGCAACTAACATCGAACAGGGGATTCTGGCACCGGGTTTCAATCCGGTAACGGGCCGGGAGGTTATTTTCAGCGATGATGAATACGTTACCAACCCGTACTTTGTGCTCAACCAGTTTGTTAATGACGTAAGCCGGAAGCGGTTGATCTCCATGCTGTCGACCCGGTATCAGTTTACCGACTGGATTTATGCGCAGGGACGCGTTGGCTACGACAATTCTGCCGATCGCATCTTTAAGGTAACACCCTACGGCACGGCCTATTCGAATGGTGCCAAAGGGGGACTGGATGAACTCTCAAACGCTCAGCGTGGCGAATTGAACATCGATGGGCTGATCGGTATCAACAAAGCCATCACGTCCGACTTCACCATTGATGCCCTGTTAGGCGGCAACATCCGGAAAAACAATTACGAGAAGATCGGTGTAAATGGTAGCCCCTTCGTATTGCCCTACCTGTACAGTTTCAATAACGTCGTGAATTTTGGCCGTTCGTACGATGTAGCCAATACAGAAGTGCAGTCGGGCTATTACAGCGTTGACTTTGGCTACAAAAACTTCCTGAACGTAACCACAACGGGTCGTTATGATGCGTATTCGACCCTGCCCTCGTCGGCACGGACCATTTTTACGCCTTCTGTAAACGTCGCTTTCGTTTTCAACGATTTCCTGAAAATGCCGAGCCTGAGTTTTGGTAAGTTACGGGCGGGTTATGCCGTTACCAGTGGCGAGCCTACCACACCTTACGGGACCAGCATTTACTACGGCGTAGGAAACGCCATCAATGGCATTGCAACGGGTAATTTCAGCTCCAACCTGCCCAACCTGTTTTTGAAGCCGTTCACCAAAACCGAACTTGAGGTTGGTCTGGAGCTGAAGTTCTTCGGTAATCGGCTGGGTTTGGACCTGGCTTACTACACGCAGCAAACGCACAACGAAATCCTGCCGGCTCAGTACAGTGCAGCAAGCGGGTTTACCAGTGGCGTAGTAGGCACCGGCTCCATCCAAAACAAAGGGCTGGAGGTACTGATAACGGGTACCCCTCTCAAAACCGCCACATTCGGCTGGAACACCTCGCTTAACCTGACATCGGTACAAAACAAAGTACTGCAAACCGATGCCAACAATAACCCCATTGGTCTGGGATCGAACCGGGCTACGCTGGGTAATGCGACTACCGCGTTTGTGGTGGGGGAGGCCGGGCCGCAAATTCGGGCGTACGACTACAAATATTCGTCGAATGGTCAGATCATTGTTGATGCCTCGGGTCTGCCGGTACGAGGAAATCTGATCAATATGGGCACCGTTCTGCCAACGCTGTACGGAGGCTGGAATAACGACTTCACGTACCAGGGTTTCAACCTGTCGTTCCTGATCGACTACAACTACGGCAACAAAATCCTGTCGGCTACGGAAAACTACGCCTATCGCCGGGGGCTACATCAAGCCACGCTGGTAGGTCGCGAAGGCGGTATCACCACGGGCGTTGTAGAAGGTGGTGCAGCCAATACCGTTCCGGCCACTGCTCAGGCTTACTACACCGCTCTGGCTAACAACGTAACCAAAATCAGCGTAGTGGATGGTGATTTCATCAAGTTCCGTCAGTTTACCCTGGGTTACACCATTCCGGCCAGTGTACTGACCAAAGTACCCCTAATTCGGACGGTGAACCTATCGCTCGTGGGCAGAAACCTGTTTTACATCACCAAAAAAGCGACTAACATCGATCCTGAATCCACCTTTGGAGCCAACCTGCAATACGCCGGTATTGAAGGGACCAGCCTGCCCGCTTCCCGTACGTATGGCTTCAACCTGAACATCAAGTTTAAATGAAATCAACCATGAAAAAAACACTCATAGTCCTCGTATTTCTGACCGGGCTGCTGCAGGTGTCGTGTACCGAAAATTTTGATGCACTCAACACCAGTCCAACCCAATCTTCGGCGGCAAGTTTTGATGCCAACCTGCTGTTACCCAGCATTGAGTATAACAGTGCCAATACCAGAACCGGATACGCAGGGGCCATTCTTTTCCAGAGTATGTGGGTTCAGCTTCTGTCCTCTACCAGCTCGGGAGCAGCCACGTATTACTCCAACGCCGATAAATACGTGATTTCCAGTAACACGAACGCGTATATTCAAAGCGTCTGGAACAACGCCTACAGTGCCGCCAGTTACGCCTTCCAGATGGAGCAGCTTACGGCCGACAAACCCGCGCTGGTCAACCTGAACAATATCGCCAAAATCATGCAGGTGTTCTGTTATTCGACCATCACGGATGTATATGGCGATGTTCCTTACACCCAGGCTTTGCAGGCAAAAACGGGTACAACGCTGCCTGCCTACGATTCGCAGCAAAGTATCTATACGGCAATGCTGACCAAACTTGAAACCGCTACGGCGGCTTTGAACGCGGCTTCGCCCCTGCCTACGAATGACGCCTATGCTTACAAGGGCGACGTTGCCAAGTGGAAAAAGTTTGGCTATTCGATGATGCTCAAGCTAGCCATGCGTCTGACCAAAGTGGACCCCGCTACAGCTAAAACCTACGCCGAAAAAGCAGTGGCCGGGGGCGTTTTCGCCAGTGTTGATGATGATGCGTACATTGTTTCCGACAACTCAAAAGGGTTTACGAATGGAAACGGAGCGGCTCTGAGTACACTGGCCGACATTTACTCGGTGCGCTGGAGTAAAACCCTGATCGACTACCTGAAAGCTACCAACGACCCCCGCCTGGGTGTATCGGCCGAAGTACCTCCCGCTGGCCTGGCCGCGAATCAGAGCATTGACGTATCAGGCGATAAGACCCCGGCCGCGCAGATAGGTCAGCCCAATGGCTATGACCTGAACGGGGGTGCTACCGATATAACCAAGTCCCCCAACTACCCCGGTGGTACGGGGACCGGTGCCGACGCTACCCCCATCGGGAAATACTCGCGGCCTACGCTGATTTACCGCAGCCGTGATGCGCCAATATTTGTACTGACCTACGCGGAGACTGAACTGCTGCTGGCCGAAGCTGTTACACGTGGCTTCACGGTACCGGGACAGCCGCCAGTCACTACAAAAATGGTGTGGTTGCTGGCATCGCGTCGCTGGCAAAATATGGCGCAACAGCGGCTATTAGTCCAGCCGTGGCAACGGCTTACGCCGATGCCAACCCGCTGGTGGCGGCCAATGCATTAAAGCAAATCAACGAGCAGTACTGGGCTACCACCGGCCTGCAAATGAACTTTGTAGCGGCCTGGAATAACTGGAAACGGTCAGGATTTCCGGTGCTGACCCCTGTAAATTACACGGGTAATTTCTCGAACGGCATGATTCCCCGTCGGCAACCGTACCCAACGGGCGAGGCAACGCTGAACACGGATAACTACAATAACGCCGTGGGCAAACTATCCGGACCAACGGACTGGATTACCCGTATGTACTGGGATAAGTAAGGCCTACTAATGACCGGGTCGGAAATAATTCAATTTCTGCCGGGTTGTCTTACACCGTTTCCGAATGCACATAACATCAGCAAAACGCAACTTAGCCGGATGGGGGAAATTTCCCGCATCCGGCTATCTTTACGTATTGGTTCGTTATAAGAGTATCTATGAATGCACGCTTTCTTCCCATAAGACCGCTTGAAAAACACGGCTGTAGGGTACTGACAGTCGCTTTGTGCTTGACTGTATTTCATCCGCTCCTCGCCCAAACATACGCTCTTCCAGCTTCTTCCCACCAGCCAGAACGGGCATTGACTTCACCAACCAGATTGACGAGAACGAAAGCCTGAATGTACTGGCTTATGAATACTTCTACAACGGCGGGGGAGTAGCCGTTGGCGATGTGAACAACGATGGCCTGCCCGACCTTTTCTTCACCGCCAACCTCAAACCCAATAAACTCTACCTGAACCTGGGTGGGCTGACATTCAAAGACATCACCACCGAATCGGGCGCGGCACTCGCCGGCCGACCGGGCGGCTGGAAAACGGGTGTCAGCATGGCCGATGTGAACGGCGATGGACTCGCTTGACATCTACGTGTGCTACTCCGGCAAAACGGATGATGACAACCGCCGGAATCAACTCTTTATCAACCAGGGCAAATCGGGCAACGCACCCGTTCAGTTCATTGATCAGGCAGCACAGTATGGCCTGGATGACCCCAGCTACAGTACGCAGGCCACCTTCTTCGACTACGACCGCGATGGTGACCTGGACATGTTTCTGCTGAACCATAACGTCAAGAAATACGACAATATGGAGCTGGCGCGATTGCACGGCGAAACCGATGAACGGGCGGGAAACAAGCTGTTCGAAAATCAGAAAGGACACTTTGTCGATGTATCCCAAAAAGCGGGCATTTTCCAGTATCCGCTCACCTTTGGGCTGGGCATGACCGTGGCGGATGTGAATCAGGATGGCTGGCCCGATATTTACGTCACCAACGATTACAACGAGCCGGACTACCTCTACATCAACCAGAAGAACGGCACCTTCAAAGACGAAACGCAGGCCCGTTTCCGGCACCTGTCTCAGTTCTCGATGGGCGTGGATATTGCCGATTTCAACAACGACGGCCTGCCCGATGTGATGACGCTGGATATGCTGCCGGAAGATAACCGCCGGCAGAAACTGCTGCAGTTGCAGGAAAACTACGAGTCGTTTGCCCTGATGGTGCAGCAAAAACTCCAGCACCAGTTCATGCGGAATATGCTGCAACTGAACAACGGCGACGGTACTTTTTCCGAAATTGGTCAGCTGGCAGGCGTATCTAACACCGACTGGAGCTGGTCTCCCCTGCTGGCCGATTTTGACAATGACGGCTATAAAGACCTGTTCGTGACCAATGGCTACCTGCGTGATTATACCAACAAGGATTTCCTGAAATACTGGGGCGATTACAAGGTCCGCAAAGCCATTGACCGGGAACCCGTTCAGCTCATGGACCTGGTAAAAGCCATGCCGTCCACCCGGATTCCCAACTATATTTTCCGCAACAACCACGACCTTACCTTTACGAACAAACAGCAGGAGTGGGGCCTGAACGACACCCGCCATCTCAAACGGGGCCGTTTACGCCGACCTGGATAATGACGGCGATCTGGAACTGATTGTTAACAACATCAACGAACCGGCCTTCATTTATCAAAACCTGAGCCGGGAGCAAAACAAAGCCAGCTACCTCCAGCTAAAACTGGCTGCAACGGGCACCAACCGAAACGCCGTGGGGGCGCAGGTAGTGGTGTACGCGGGGGGCAACCAGCAGTACCAGGAGTTGAATCCCGTTCGGGGGTACCTGTCCAGCCAATCGGCCACGCTGCATTTTGGCATGGGTACCGCTACCGTAGCCGACTCGATCCGTATCCTCTGGCCCGACCAGTCCCGGCAGTTGCTCAGGCAGGTAGCCGTTAATCAGCAGTTGACCGTTCAACAGCAGGCCACGCCGGAACGGAAAAAGTGCCGTTCACCCAACCTGGTCGAAACCATTTTCACGCAAAGTCAGCCCGCACTTCCCTATACCCACGAAGGCTACAACGAGAATGATTTCAAGCGGCAGCCCCTCATGCTCTGGATGTACTCGCATACGGGACCCGTACTGGCAAAGGGAGACGTCAACAAAGACGGCCTGGACGATCTGTTTACGAGTGGCGACCAGCAGAAAACAGGAGCCATCTGGGTTCAGCAACCGGGCGGAACGTTTAAAAAAGACGAAACCACTAACCATTGGCGACGAAACCGTTTCGGCCATTGCGGCGGCTGTTTTCTTCGATGCCAACGGCGACGGATTCGATGATCTCTACGTAGCCAAAGGTGGCTACTCGCTGTTTGAAGTCAATACGACATCGCTACAGGATGAGTTGTACCTGAACGACGGGAAGGGCCGCCTGAGCCTGGCCCAAAACCGGCTTCCCGACCTTAGTGCCAGCAGTAAATCCTGCGTTCGCCCCGGCGACTATGACGGCGATGGCGACCTTGATCTGTTTGTGGGTGGTCGGGTTGTTCCGGGGCGTTATCCCGAAGCCCCCCGCTCCTACCTGCTTCAGAATGATGGCAAGGGAACAGTTCACGGTGGTGCAAACGCCCTTTTCAGCGATTGGCATGGTTACCGATGCCCGGTGGACCGATATGGATAACGACGGGCGGGCCGACCTGGTGCTATGTGGCGAGTTTATGCCGGTTAAAGTTTACCACAACACCACCGGCTGGTTTCATTGACAAAACCGAAGCAGTATTTCCCGGAATCAGCCCCCGGCTTCTGGTTCTCACTGACCATCGCCGATCTGAACGGCGATGGCAAGAATGATATTGTAGCGGGCAATCTGGGCACCAATTCGCAGATAAAAATATCCGTTCAGGAACCGGCGGAATTACTCTACGCCGACTTCGATGATAACGGCTCCATCGATCCCTTCTTCTGTTTTTACATTCAGGGAAAAACCTATCCGTTTGTCAGCCGGGACGAACTGAACGACCAGTTGTACGGCATGCGCCGGAAGTTTGCCTATTACAAGGATTACGCCAACGCGACGGCTACCGATATTTTCCCGGCTGAGGCTCTGGCCGGGGCCAAAAAACTAACCGTTACCGAAACCCGCTCCGTATATTATCTAAGCAATCCTGCCGGGGCCTACACGATCTACCCCTTACCCATTCAGGCCCAGTTTGCGCCGGTTACCAACATCCTGGCGCAGGATTTTGACCACGATGGTCAGACTGACCTGCTGCTGCTGGGAAATAAATCAGACAATCGGCTCAAGCTTGGGAGCATGGATGCAAACTACGGTTGTTTACTGACGGGGAACAGCAAAGGGGAATTCACGTACGTTTCTCAGCCCAGTGCTGGGCTAAGCATTATCGGCGATGTAAAATCGGTGGTTCCCATCACCATCAACAAAACGAATGAACTACTGATCGGCGCGTTCAATCAGCCACTCCAGGTATACAAACCAACCAGGCCATGACGCGACTGCTGCTTTTCTGGCTCTTGTTCGGCTCGCTGGCCAACGCCGAACTAACACCCCGAAGGGCATAGAATCTCATTTGCAACCTGCGGTTTTTGCGGTCACGATGGTCATGATTCATGATGTGGCTAATCCACCCGCTGCCAGCCGTTTTTATACCTACTGTCTGCTGGGTGCGCACGATATTGTGGCGCAGCATCAAAAAAAATCCCGTCGCCCTCCCGGCCATCCACGATTTTCCGCTGGTTTCGCTGGGTACTCAAACCGGGTACGATTACCAATTGGCGGCTCTTTACTGCATTCTCGAAACCGGTCGGCAGTTGCTGCCATCGGGGCATATGCTGGACGAAGAACAGAAGAAACTCCGGGAAAGCCTGCTAAAAGAAGGACATAGCCAGTCCGTTATCGACCAGTCGGTGTTGGTGGCGCAAACCGTTGCCAAACGGGTGCTGGCCTATGCCTCGGCCGATAATTACCGGATGCTGAGCGCCAGGAGCCGGTATCGGCCCCTGAAAGGAGACGGCTACTGGTTTCCCACTCCTCCCGGCTACATTGAAGCCATTGAACCCAACTGGCGAATTATTCGGCCCATGATGCTGGACTCCTGCACTCAGTTTAAGCCTGCCGCGCCAGTGGCGTTCAGCAAAGACACGAGCAGTGCCTTTTTTGCGCTCGCCCGCGAGGTGTATGAGGTAGGGAACAACCTTACGGATGAGCAGCGGACTGTTGCGGCTTACTGGGACTGTAATCCATTTGCCATCAACACATCGGGCCATATGTCGATTGGTTTCAAGAAAATAAGCCCCGGCGGTCACTGGATGAACATAGCCAGTCTGGCCAGTAGTCAGGCTAAACTCCCGTTCGGACAGGCCATCATGGTACAGTCGCTGGTAGCCATGACGCTGATGGATTCATTCATCAGTTGCTGGGATGAGAAGTACCGCAGCAATCGGATTCGACCCGAAACCATGATTAATCGCTACATCAGTCCACGCTGGCAGCCGCTGCTGCAAACGCCCCCGTTTCCCGAATACACCAGTGGGCATAGTGTTATTTCGACGGCAGCCGCCGAGGTATTAACCTATCTGATGGGCGATAATTTTGCCTTCACCGACAACACCGAAATTATTTTCGATTTGCCCGAGCGCTCGTTTACGTCGTTTAAACAGGCGGCTGAAGAAGCGGCCATTTCCCGATTGTACGGCGGTATTCACTACCGGGATGCGATCGTAAACGGGCAGACGCAGGGCCAGACCATTGGCCGGTTTATCCGCCAGAAAATAAAGCAGGCCGGGGTAGCCCCTATCCATTGAATCCAAAATGCCCACCAGCTTCAGGTCGGGGGTAGCGATGCCCGGTCTGGAGTTTATTCCCTAACCATCTGCTATTTCAGCAAAAGAAGGCTGACTGGTCATTTCCTCTGCTGCACCTGGCGGTATTTTTCCGTCAACGAATCAGTCGGTTGTAAGTCGCACTCCGAGCACAGGGCTGACAACGGCCGATGCCAAAGCGTCAATCGGGCATCGGCCACAGACTGACACCCGGCAGTGTATCCATTCCGATAAACGACAAATGCTGCGGTCTCCTCCCCCGGCCAGAATTCGCCCCACACGGTCAGAAAATTAGTATCCCCCGGCGTACAGACCTGAAACTGACTTACGGGTTTGCGTACACCCGGCCCAAGTTTTTGGGTAAAAATCCGGCGTATAGGTTCATTATAGTCACAATCAATCCTGAATAAGCGATCATCGTAGAAGTTCATCACAAGATTATTTACAGAAATGCCCTCCACCATTACCGACGATGCGGTAAACGTACGAACATGAGTGCATGATAGGGCCAGCGTTCCCTTAACCAGGGGCGGGTCCTGTTCACTGAAATCGGTGGCGTTGAGTGAGTCGGGTGTGGTAAGGCCCAGCGTGTAGCGGGCCAATCCCATAACCTTACCCACCTGAGCCGCAGCGGTATGAGGCAGAAATAGCACAAAACAGAGCAGGTACTTTATCATGCTTCTCATTCGGGGGATGGGCTTGAACGCAAAAAATGGGGCAGTAGCTACTGCCCCATGCATTTTCGATAGTCCAGGCAATGTAAACGGGAAATCGGAACGGCCCGTTTGGGCAAAAAATCTCCGCTTGTTTACGCGGATTCTTTTATTTCGCTTTCATATAGGCGAACGGTATAATCATTTCTTCCAGCGACACGCCCCCGTGCTGGAAGGTATTGCGGTAGTGATTCACGTAATAATTGTAGTTGTTGGGGTACGCAAAGAAGTAGTCTTCCATCGTAAAGACGTAAGCCGTGGATACGTGCGGTTTGGGCAGAAAAAGTCGCTCCGGCTTACGCCCCACAAACAGGTGATTATCATCGAAGCCCAGATTCTTACCCTGCTTGTAGCGTAGGTTAGTATTCGTTTCGCGGTAGCCCACAATCTTGGCCGGTTTCTGCACCCGAATCATGCCGTGGTCGGTAGTGATAATCATCCGGCCACCTTTGGCCGCAATTCGCTGAATAAACTCCAGCAGGGGTGAGTGCATAAACCACGACCGGGTAAGGGAGCGATAGGCCGATTCATCCGGTGCCAGTTCTTTAATCATGGCCATGTCGGTGCGGGCGTGCGACAGCATATCCACAAAGTTGTACACCACCACATTCAACTGATTCTGAAGCAGGTTGTTGAAGTTATCGACCAGCGATTTACCCTGATTAACATTCAGAATCTTATGGTACGACATCTTGATATTCAGCCGGCTTTGGTCGAGTTGCCGCTGCATAAACTCGCTTTCATGGTTGTTCAGTCCCTCGTCTTCGCTGTCGTCGTTGACCCACAAGTCGGGATGTTTGCGTTCCATTTCGCTGGGCATCATACCCGAAAAAATAGCGTTACGGGCAAAACTGGTCGTGGTGGGTAGAATCGAGTAATAAGAGGATTCTTCCTCCACCGTGAAATACTCAGCCAGCAGGGGTTGAATGATTTTCCACTGGTCGTAGCGCAGATTATCTACCAGGATAAAAAAGAGCGGAGAATCCGTATCACCCGCCTGGTTCAGCAGCGGGAATACTTTTTTCCGCATCAATTGGTGCGACATGACCGGGCTCTCCATCTTGGGGTCGTTCAGCCAGTCTTCGTAGTTGTCCACAACGAATTTGCAGAACTCCGAGTTAGCCTCGCTCTTCTGCATGTTCATCACTTCCAGCATACTTTTGTCCTGCGATTCGTCCAGTTCCAACTCCCAGTATATCAGCTTTTTGTACACATCAGTCCATTCGTCAAAATCCATCCGGTCGTTATACTGCATGGATATGTTACGAAAATCCTGCTGGTATCCGATGTTGGTCCGCTCGGTAACGAGCCGCTTGTTATCCAGTATTTTTTTGACCGATAGTAAAATCTGATTTGGATTGAGAGGTTTGATGAGGTAATCGGCGATTTTGGAACCGATGGCTTCTTCCATGATATGCTCTTCCTCACTCTTGGTAATCATCACTACGGGCAGGTTGGGGCGTATCTGCTTGATCTGCGAGAGCGTTTCCAGTCCCGTCATACCCGGCATCATTTCGTCGAGAAAGACAACGTCATAGTTTGCCTGTTCTACCTGATCAAGCGCATCGGCTCCGCTGTTGACGGGGGTAACGTCATAGCCTTTATTTTTCAGAAACAGAATATGGGGTTTCAGAAGGTCTATTTCATCGTCGGCCCAGAGTATCGAATAGTTTTGCATGTGCTCAGTGAGTAGTTTATAAAAAGGATTCTGGCCCGCCCACAGAAGAAGCGGGTAGCGAGAATCCCTGTTTGTTTAACATCAAACAGCTACTTGTGTTCGGAAAGATCGGGCGGGCCCTGTTTTTAACAAGATTTAACAGGGGTATGAAAGTACTGAATTCAGTCCGGACCGGTTCTTTTTTTAGAAATTGCGTTCCGATAGCATACCTGCTTTCCGCTAAATTTGCCTTAATTTTAGGACTTAGGTCGTTAGTATACCATACCCACAGTCTGTTGGGATTTAACACCCATTGGTATCAGACCCTATTGTATTTACCCTATGAAAAAGTATTCTATTTGTGGTGCCTTATGTTTCCTTATCGGCTTTATCCACGTTAATTCTGCTGCAGCCGCTTCTTCTCCTACCAACCCAAGGCCCGTTGCCGACTCCGTTGGCGTTGAAAAGATAGATGGCAAACGGTATATCCTGCACCGGGTCGACGAAGGCCAGACGTTGTATGCCGTTGCCCGTCGGTACGGTCGGTCAGTGGCTGAGATACGGGCCGCCAACCCCGACATGAACGATGCCCTTCGGTACGATCAACTCATTAAAATTCCGATTCCGGATGGTGCTCTGAGTAAGAAAGAAGAGAAAAAGATTGACAAAGCGATCAAGAAACAGGAAAAGGAAGAAAAGAAACAGGCTTCTACCGAAAACGACACGAAGAAGACCACTGACCCGGCCAAAGCAGGTATTCACGTGGTAGAAGCGGGCCAAACTCTGTATAGCCTAGCCAGTAAGTACGGCGTATCACAGTCGGACCTGCGAAAGTGGAATAACCTCTCCAGGGACAACGTTCTGATCGGGCAGGCGTTGATTGTTTCCGAAAAGGCATATCAGGACCGGAACCCCTCCTCGCCTGCCGATACCGGTACACCCGCCCGGCCAACATCGCCTGCGCCGACCCGCCCAACCGAAACGCGTTCGAATGAACCCAAAACGGTTCCTCCCGTCACCCCTAAACCAGTCGAAACCCACTCCAGCGAACCCAAAACTCACCTCCCTCCGACCAGAAACCAACCCGGCGCAATGAACCGGGTCCCGGAACGGACGAGACGGTCAGCAAAAGCGCCCCCTCAACAACACCGGCCATAGCAACGCCACCGAAGCCAGCCGAGCCAGAGATAGAGTTACCAAGCCCGGGTAACGATGCTCCCATGCCTACCCGTGGCCGACGTGTGTCGAGCAGTGGGGTGGCCGAAATGATTGAAGGCAGCGGATCGGGCAAATACCTGGCGCTACACCGGAGTGCCCCCATTGGCACCCTGGTACAGGTCCGCAATGAGTTCAATAACCAGAGTATGTGGGTAAAAGTAATTGGCCGACTGCCGGATACGGGCGTTAATGACAAGATTCTGATTAAGCTCTCCACCCAGGCGTTTACGAAACTTTCGCCCGAGGATCGGCGTTTTCGGGCTGAGGTGAGTTATATCACCAGATAACAGATGAAGAATGACGAGTGTTGAGGGCAGAAAAGTTATCGGCACTGGTTTTGTTCTTCATTCGACACGCGTCACTCTGCCTTAACACAACGTATGGAAACGAAAGAAGAACGCATTGCCCGCCGTCATCGTGAACGCGATGAGCAAATGAAGTCCTCACCGGGTTACGTAACGTTCAGCATTATGTTCACGCTGGCTTACCCTTTCATTGCCGTGTTCACCTTCATCATGTCGACACTGCTGAGTGTGTTTTCCGGCATTTCCAGGGCACTGGCGTGGGTGATTAGTGGCGGAAAGAGCAAATAACTCGCCTGTCATTTTTTGTCATTACACTTCATCGTCGTCGAATGGTCATATCATCTCGCGTCATGCGTTGTCATTAAAGGCTCCCACACATAGTGACGATTAATTGTCTGATGACCGGGTAGCCTGATGACTATCTTTGACCATCAATTGACCGCGCAGCGTAATGACCATGAGTGGTAACCAGCTAAAAGATTTCCTGGATGAAAAGGCCGATCAGTACAATCGGCCTTCCTTTATTGAACGCGACCCCATCAGTATTCCGCACCGGTTCAGTCGAAAACAGGACATCGAAATCATGGGGTTCTGGGCTGCCGTACTGGCCTGGGGGCAGCGGCCGGTCATCCTGAAAAAAGCGGACCAACTGGTTACCCTCATGGATGGCTCGCCCTACGACTTCATCCTCAACCACCAGGAAAGTGATCTAAGCCGGTTTCTGGCCTTCAAACACCGTACGTTCAACGCGACCGACGCGCTGTATTTCCTGCATTTCTTCCGCCAGTATTACCAGAAAAACGATTCGCTGGAAGACGCGTTTCTACCGACCAGGGCAGGCGTCAGTTCGCGGATGGAGGAGACTCCTGCTGTAGTAACCGACACCGTTGAGCAGGGACTAATCGCTTTTCACGACCGGTTTTGTGGCCTCACCGACTTTTTCCCCGAGCGTACCCGCAAGCACATTGCCACGCCCGCCCGCAATTCGTCGTGTAAACGACTGCTGATGTTTTTGCGGTGGATGGTACGGCGGGATGACCGCAACGCGGTTGGTGAGGGAGTCGATTTCGGGTTGTGGACGCGCCTGCAACCCAACCAGCTACTCATCCCCATCGACGTTCACGTAAACCGGGTGGCCCGCCAGTTGGGGCTGCTTACCCGCCCGCAGACAGATTGGAAAGCAACCCTAGAGCTAACCCAAAACCTCCGTCTGTTCGATGCTGATGACCCGGCACGGTACGATTTCGCCCTGTTTGGCCTGGGTGTCGAAGGCGAATTGTAGGGTTGTTCATCCCCTTTTTTCGAACATTCGACAAATTCAGCAAACAATAGGCAACCGGACAGGATTATACCCGTAGCGACAAAAGCGCAACAGCCTATGCCATTTCAAATTACGACCCAGCCATTTGGTGTCCTGCCTGCCGACACGGACCCCCTTACTGAGTATCTGCTCGAACACACAGAAACGGGTGAATTTTTGACTGTCATCCCCGAATTTGGTGCTATTCTGCGCCGGTTAGTGCTTAGAAAGGGGCACCATTTATTTGCCTTAATTGAAGCGCCAGACTCCCCTCAGGCACTGGTAGCGGATGAAAGCTACGCCAGTGCGTTCCTCTATCCGTTTCCCAGCCGTATCCGTCACGGAATCTATTCATTTGATGGGGATGATTACGCGCTCAAAATGAATGAAACCCAGCGCGATAACGCCATCCACGGCTTTGTGCATCGGCAGCCCTTTTCGGTCGTGAGCCAGGAGGTGACCGATACCCATGCGCAGCTTGTGGTGCGGTACGATTATGCTGGTGATACTTTCGGCTATCCGTTTCCATTTGCCCTGACTATAACGTACCAATTGATACAGGCAAACCGATTGGATTCCGGAAGCTCGTCGGAAACAGACAGGATGTGTGCCCTCAGGGTTAGTTTCACCGCTCAGAATACGGGGCTTACCCGTGCCCCGGCCGCCCTGGGCTGGCACCCCTACTTTACATTCGTGCAGGATACGGAAACAACACGGGAGATGGTCGACGATATGACACTCTCCTTACCGGCTCATAGCCCGATTGGACTGGACGAGAATCTTATTCCAACGGGTAAGGGTGCCGTTCAATCTAAAGAAACGCTGCCTCTGCACGAGCGGCAGATGAACAATGTCTTTCTCATTGAACCAGTCCCGAATCAGTCCTACGCGGAAACTATCCTGCAGTCGAATAAGACAGGGGTGCGGCTCGTTGTAGGACAGCAAACGGGTGAAGGCAAACTCAACTACCTGGTTTGTTTCACTCCGCCCCGGCGGGATAGTATTGCTATTGAGCCACTGACCGCCAATGTAGATGCCTTCAATAATGGAGAGGGACTAGCAGTACTGGAGCCCGGCGGCATACTTTCCGGCTCAATCTGGGTTCGTCTGGACTAATACCGGTTAGAACGTGAGTAAAAGCGGTCGGGGAGACGTTGATAGTCAACGTCTCCCCGACCGCTTTTTTGTATCATGCGAATACAAGCTAGCCAACCAATCAGAGCGGCCGGACTTTCACATTCCTGAACCAAACACTACTGCCCCAATCCTGCAAGCCAATCCGACCCGTAAACTGTCCTTTGCTGATGGGCGCACCTTTTAGTTTGCTGTCGGCAACCCGTTTTTTCCAGTCTTCACTCGTCAAATCATGCTCTTGGATGCTGAACCCGTTCAACGACACGGTCAGCCTGTTTTTTTTGAGCACAAACTGCACTTTGTTCCAGTCACCAACCGGTTTCAGTTCCCGAACGCGGGCATTGGCCACGCTGAAAAAATCGCCCGCCCGGTGTTTGTTTTCATTCGCGCCTTCGTAAATGGCGTCGTCCAGCACCTGAAGCTCCAGACCTGTATCGAAGATATTCTTGTACTGTGGGCTTTCCTGGACAAAAAAGAAGATTCCGCTATTGGTAAACCGTTCTACTTTCCACTCGGCGGTAAACTCAAAATCACCGGTAAACACCGCATCCGTTACCAGGTCTCCCCCATCGGGCGCTTTATTGCCTACCCGGTTGGGTACGTTTAACATTAGAGCGCCCTGCTCAACTTGCCACGAGGGGCCGGGCTTTTTTCCGCCGTACACATGCCAGCCACGGGTATCCTGTCCATTGAAAAGCAGCTTCCAGCCCTGTTTCTTTTCCTGAGCCGACAAGGTGTTGAGTGGTTGCCCCTGAACGTCCAGAAAAGCCAGACAATTGACCAGGCTGATAAATAGAATAAAATAGCGCATACGGCTTGAAAGGTTTAGCAACAGGAATAATCAGTAAAGGTCAGATATCAGCCGGGCTACCTGCTCCAGGGCAGTGGCATCGATTTCACTAAAATCATTTAATTGGTCACTGTCAACATCCAGGACCATCTGCACGCTGTCCGGCCCGGTCGAATACGGGCACAACTATTTCCGACTTCGACGCCGAGCTGCAGGCAATGTGGCCGGGAAACTGCTCCACATCGGGTACCACTATCGTTTCTTTCCGGACGTACGCAGCCCCGCATACCCCTTTCGAAAACGCAATACGGGTGCAGGCTACAGGACCCTGAAAAGGTCCCAGCACCAGTTGATCCTCTTTTTTGAGGTAGAAGCCGACCCAGAAAAAGCCAAAGGCTTCTTTCAGGGCAGCGGCTATATTGGCCAGATTAGCCACTAAATCGGTTTCGCCGGCAACCAGCGCGGTTATTTGTGGCAGCAGGCTATCATAAATAGCCTGCCGGTCTGGCGTTTGGGGTATAAACAGTGTTTCAGCCATGTCTAGTCAACTAAGAAGGATGACCTCTCTGGCAGGCAGAGAGGTTTTAATTTCGGGTAAAAAACTGAATCAGTACAATACTGAACGTCGTGAACAACGTACTGGCACCCACCCGTATCAACGTCGGTACCAGCAGCGTCAGGCTACTGGCTTCAATGAAAAACAGGGCGGTGTGATGAATAAACGCCAAAATAAACACGTAGCGAAAAAACGCACCCGCTCCCAATTCATTGAGCGAAAAGTCTATTCTTGATTCCAGTCCCGGCACATCAATTTGGGAGCGCACCATCAGGGGTCGGCAATAGGCCATCAACACCGTAGCGGCCGCATGCATGCCAAGCGTATTGTAAAATATATCGACAACAAAGCCCGTAGCAAAGGCAATCAGCAACAGCCAGGAAAAACTGGTTTCGTTTGGCAGGAGCAGAATACAGGCAATGTAGATAAAGCAGAAGGCGTAATCGAACAAAACCAGATTTCTGACCAGCAAAATCTGTAGCATCAAGTAGAACAGGAAGAGAAAAACGGTAGATACTATTTCGCGAAAGGTCATTTGTAAGTTAGTTTGTTGTTCGTCGTTCGGTGTTTGTTGTTGCTGACGTGCACTGAACGACAACCATCAAACGATAAACGCAAAAACTCATTTCTCGTTTTCAACTTGTTTTTCTAAGTTGTCCTGTTCAACCTGCAGGCGATTTTCGACGATGTACACAAAAGCCAGATTGCTGAAATTAGTGGCCAGGTTGAGCGTAATGTCATGAAAGGTCTGGTTTGGCTGGACACCCACCGAACGGACACGTCCTACCAGAATACCCGGAGGAAAAGTCAATTGAAGCCCGACGTCACGACAGAATCGCCTTTACTAACGGGCTTATAGCGCGGAATATCCTTCAGCTTTATCAGGTGTGGATCAACACCATCCCACTTGGCCGAACCAATTTCCTTCGCCTTTATCAGTTGCGATGATACCAGAAACTCGGAATGCAGAATGGACGTAATAACGAGAAATGCTGGTTGCAAATCTTCACTTTACCCACCACACCCGTTGGCGAGATAACCCCCATACCCGGGCGAATGCCATCGTCAGTACCTTTATCAATGGTGATGTAGTTGTTGGCAAACTGCGTGGTATTGTTGACCACTTTGGCCACCGTAAATTTAAATCGGTCGGCAAAGGCAGAATCGGCCTGATACTCAGCCGGAGCCGGCGGTTTGCTCTGAAGTAGTTGCGTCAACCGAGTATTAAGCCGTTGATTTTCCAGGGCCAGATCGGCATTCACCTGCCGCAGACTGGTATATTCATTGGCCGCATTCGACCATGCCAATACCTGAGCCGCATACCGGTTCGAGGTGTTGAAATACGTAACACTCCAATAGTTGCTGGTATTGATAATGAAGTAGAAGCAAAGCTACTTCCAGCAATACGAACAAAATGAAGTTGCGGCTTCGGATAAAAAAGTCAACTAACTCTCCCATATGGTAGTAACGCGGGCCATGGCCGTATAGGCATAGTCGAATACAGCCGGTATGGCCCGGCACTACATTAGCTAATCAGTACCGACCGGTACATTTCCAGGTTCTTGATCACTTCTCCCGTACCTTTCACAACGGCTTTGAGCGGATCATCGGCCACGTGAATGGGCAACTTGGTTTTGGCACCCAGCCGCTTGTCCAGGCCATGCAACAAGGCACCCCCACCCGTCAGGTGAATACCGTTGGTATAAATATCGGCCGACAATTCCGGTGGCGAAATTTCGAGGGCCTTCATGGTAGCCTCTTCAATTTTCGAGATGGATTTGTCGAGGGCGTACGCGATTTCGCTGTAGGTAACTTTGATCTCTTTCGGAATACCGGTCATCAAGTCACGACCCCGGATTTCGTAATCGGCCGGTGGGTTGTCGAGTTCGGGTAATGCCGAACCTACTTCCATTTTAATCTGCTCGGCCGAACGCTCCCCAATGAGCAGGTTGTGCTCCCGACGCATGTAGTCAACAATATCACGGGTAAACACATCGCCGGCAATACGGATAGACTGTTCGCAAACAATACCCGACAGGGCAATGACCGCAATTTCGGTCGTTCCTCCCACCAATGTCGACAATCATGGTTCCGTTGGGCTGGGTAATATCGATACCGATACCGATAGCCGCAGCAATTGGCTCGTGTACCATGTATACTTCTTTGGCTCCGGCATGTTCAGCAGAATCTTTAACAGCCCGCTTTTCTACTTCTGTAATACCCGATGGAATACAAATAACCATCCGGTGCGAAGGCGAAAACAGTTTGCTACCCGTATCGATCATTTTAATCATCCCCCGAATCATCAGTTCGGCGGCCGTAAAATCGGCGATAACACCGTCTTTCAATGGACGAATTGTTTTGATATTTTCGTTGGTCTTTTCGTGCATTTGCATGGCCTTATGACCAATAGCCAGCACTTTACCGCTGACTTTGTCCATTGCAATAATCGAAGGCTCATCCACCACAATCCGATCCTTATGAATAATCAAGGTATTCGCCGTGCCCAGGTCAATCGCAATGTCGCTGGTTAAAAAATTGAAAAGTCCCATTATATGTTGACGCAGAACGCCTTATTACAAGTACTGGTTTATTGAAATGTGTGCAAAAATATAGATTATTAAACAGAACTATCAATGATGAATTAATGAGTTGATGAGTGATGAACAAAAAACAGGCGAATACTCTTCACTCTTCATTCGTCACTATCATTCATCATTCATTATAGCCTTACTTTTGTACTATTATGGGAATTCGTTCGGTCATTAGTAAGCCATTGGCCAAGTGGGTGGTAGAGCGTCAGCAAGGCTGGATGTACCAGCCGGGCGAAGCGCAGCAACGCTGGTTTCAGCAGTTAGTAGCCGGTGGCCAGGACACCGTTTTTGGCCGCGATCATCGGTTCAAAGACGTACAGACCATTCAGGAGTTTCGGCAGGCGGTTCCGGTTCGGGACTACGAAGACCTGAAGCCGTATATTGAACAGATTCTGGCCGGTGAATCCGATGTACTCTGGAAAGGAAAACCGCTCTATTTTGCCAAAACATCTGGCACTACCTCCGGCACCAAATACATTCCCATTACGCAGGATTCCATTCCGAATCACATTGATTCAGCCCGTGATGCGCTGTTGAATTACATCAACGAAACGGGTAACGGTGCGTTTCTGGACAAAAAACTCATCTTTTTGTCCGGCAGCCCGGAACTGACCCAGAAAGCGGGTATTAACATTGGTCGGTTGTCGGGTATTGCCAATCATCACGTTCCCGCTTACCTACGCACGAACCAGTTGCCCAGTTACGAAACCAACGTCATCGACGACTGGGAAACGAAGCTGGAACGCATCATCGACGAAACTCTCGACCAGCCGATGTCCCTGATTTCGGGGATTCCACCCTGGGTACAGATGTATTTCGACCGGATTCAGGAGCGTACCGGCAAATTAATCAAAGACGTATTTCCCGACTTTTCGGTGTTTGTGTACGGCGGAGTCAATTTTGAACCCTACCGGGCCAAACTGTTCGAGAGCATTGGCAAACGGATTGACTCTATCGAGACTTATCCGGCATCGGAAGGTTTCATCGCGTTTCAGGATAGCCAGACTGAAGAGGGCTTATTGATGCTGCTGGACAGCGGTATTCTTTTCGAGTTCATTGCCGCCGACGAGTTCTTTACCGAGAACCCACGCCGACTAACGATTGAGGAAGTGGAACTGGGCAAAAACTACGCGGTCATCATCAACAATAACGCCGGCTTGTGGGGCTACTCGCTCGGCGACACGGTTAAATTTGTATCGCGGGAGCCTTACCGGCTGCTGGTAACGGGGCGCATCAAGCATTTCATCTCCGCTTTTGGCGAACACGTTATCGGCGAAGAAGTGGAAAAGGCCCTGAAGGATGCTATGCAGAAGCACCCCGAAACGGAAGTAGTGGAATTTACCGTAGCGCCCATGGTCAGCCCCAGAGAAGGGCTCCCCTATCACGAATGGCTGGTGGAGTTTGCCACCCCTCCGCACGATCCCATCGCCTTCGCCCGCGACCTGGACAACCGACTAATTGAACTGAACGTATATTACAGCGACCTCATCATCGGTTCCATCCTGCAACCGCTGAAGTTAACGAGTTTACCACGCGGGGCTTTTCAGCGTTACATGAAATCGCAGGGTAAACTAGGTGGCCAGAATAAAGTACCGCGGTTGGCCAATGACCGGAAAATTGCGGATGGGTTGACAGAAATAGCGTAAACAGCTTGAGAAACTATGGAAGCGATAAATTATTTGACGGATGCGGATGGTCGCAGGAAAGCCATTGTCATTGACCTTGATGAACTAAAAAGAAGCGGCCAGACCGGCCATGATGTGATCATGTATTTGCAGGAAGACCTAGAGGACTTGCTCGATGTGGAATTGGTGAAGCATGAGGAAACAGTCGCCTGGGCAGACCTTAAACAGGAACTAAAAAATGAGGGACTGCTCGACGGATGAGTTATTCTATTTTCTTTAAAAATTCCGCGTCGAAACAATTACGTCGGTTGCCCAAAAATATGCTTAGTAAAGTTGCTACCGCCATTGACGAACTGGCTGACGACCCACGCCCGGTTAATTGTAAAAAACTGAAAGATACTGCCGACACCTACCGCATCCGCATTGGCGATTACCGCGTTATTTACACCATTGATGACAGTATTGTAACTGTAGAAGTTGTTAAAGTAGGCAACAGGAAAGATATTTATGAGTGATACTCCCAAACGCCACATCGCTATCCTCGGCTCTACCGGTTCCATTGGTACGCAGGCCGTAGAGGTGATAAAGGCGCACCCCGACCGGTTTCAGGTCGAGGTACTGACAACTAATAACAACGCCGAACTGCTGATTGAGCAGGCTACCGAACTCAACCCCAATGTAGTAGTTATTTGCAATGAAGACCGCTACGACCAGGTTTTTTCGGCCCTCGACCCGCTGGGCATTAAAGTGTACGCCGGGGCTAAGAGCATTGCCTCTGTAGTGCAGATGGATACGGTTGATATGGTACTGACCGCCATGGTGGGTTACGCCGGCTTGCTACCGACCATGAAAGCCATTGAAGCGGGTAAATCCATTGCGCTGGCCAACAAGGAAACCCTGGTGGTAGCGGGTGAACTGATTACCCGGCTGGCCGCCCAGAAAGGAGTGAATATCTATCCCGTCGATTCCGAACACTCCGCCATATTTCAGTGTCTGGTCGGAGAGTTTCACAACCCGATTGAGAAGATTATCCTGACGGCCTCTGGCGGCCCGTTCCGGGGTAAATCGCGGGAGTTTCTGTCGACCGTTACCAAAGCGCAGGCACTCAAACATCCCAACTGGACGATGGGGGCTAAAATCACGATTGATTCAGCTACCCTGATGAACAAAGGGCTGGAAGTGATCGAAGCGAAATGGTTGTTCAATTTGCGGGCGGATCAGATTGATGTGGTGGTTCATCCGCAGAGCATCGTTCATTCGCTGGTGCAGTTTGAAGATGGAAGCCTGAAAGCCCAGATGGGCCTACCCGATATGCGTCTGCCCATTCAGTTTGCGCTGGGGTATCCGGATCGACTTAAGTCCGATTTTCCGCGTTTCAATTTCATGGATTATCCGTCACTCACCTTTGAGCAGCCCGACCTGAAAACGTTCCGGAATTTGCAACTGGCTTTCGATGCCCTTGAGCGGGGCGGTAATGCGGCCTGTATGATAAATGCTGCCAATGAAGTGGCGGTGGATGCCTTTTTGCACGATCAAATCAGTTTTCTGGATATTTCGGAACTGATCGAAACCTGTCTGGCAAAGGGTACATTTGTGCAAAACCCTGATTACGACGACTACGTGCAGACTGACGAGGAAACGCGTCGGCTGGCTACTGAGCGAATTAAAACTTTCGTTTAACTGTT
Organism: uncultured Cytophagales bacterium; assembly: GCA_963782245.1. GTDB lineage: Bacteria > Bacteroidota > Bacteroidia > Cytophagales > Spirosomataceae > Spirosoma. The sequence continues at coordinate 25,083 of CAWAJC010000014.1, read as the reverse complement.
TGTATTATATCACTCACACATCAGCGTTTTTATCATTGTTACGCACCCAAATCGGCAAATTTTAGTGTTTTATTCGGTTGTAGTCTTCTTCCGGTTGCATCGATTTATACGTGTTAACCATAATGGTTAAATACTGGTCGTTGGATCCTGGTTCTGAATAAATGGAAATTTTAGTAATGGCAGGGCAACTCATTCTGGGTTTGTCCATTTTAGTTGGTTTACACGAGTTAGGGCACCTGCTGGCAGCCAAAGCATTTGGTATGCGGGTAGAGCAGTATTTCATTGGTTTCCCACCTAAGGTCTTGAGTATTAAGCGGGGTGAAACTGAATACGGCATTGGGGCCATTCCATTGGGTGGCTTTGTAAAAATATCGGGTATGATTGACGAATCGCTGGATACCGCCCACACCGATGCCGAACCCAAGCCCTATGAATTTCGGGCCAAACCAGCCTGGCAACGGCTGATTGTGATGCTCGGTGGTATTATCGTCAATGTATTAGTCGGCATCATGATTTTTGTGATCCTGGCCTATAAAAACGGCAATACGTATCTGGCCGCAAAAGATGCCAAATATGGTATCGTAGCCTATGATCTGGCCAAGAGCATTGGGTTGCAAACGGGCGATAAGATTGTAAAAGTGAACGGAAAACCGATTAGCGACTTCAACGAAATTCGCAGCTCCGACGTCTTTCTGGGCAATAACAGTTCCTATACCGTTGATCGGAACGGCAAACTAGATTGATATCTACATCCCCAATGATTTTGTGGATAAGCTGGCGGATAAAAAAGCGGCCGGGCAGTTCATTGAACCAATTGAGCCGTTTAAAGTGGCGAGTTGGTACCAGGGTCAACCGGCCGGGAAAGCAGGGTTAAAAACGGGGATGTCATTACCAGTATCAATGGTAACCCGATCCAGTTTTATCATGAATTTACGGACATCGTAAAGCCCCTCAAAGGTAAACCACTTACCCTGGGAATCAACCGGAACGGCCAGCCCGTTTCAACTCAGTCTGACTACCACGCCCGAGGGTACCATTGGTTTTTATCCGGAGTTTCTGTTGCCCACTCACCAAGCAGGAGTACACCTTTGGCGAAGCGCTGAGTGTGGGTACCGCAGAAAGCCTTTCAGGTTGTTTACGACAATATAAAAGGGTTTGGCAAGATATTCCGGGGCGAAGTTTCGGCTTCAAAAGCTCTTAGTGGTCCCATTGGTATTGCCCAGAATCTGTTTGGTGGCATTTGGGTCTGGGATCGTTTCTGGACCGTAACGGGCTTGCTCTCCATGGCCCTTGCCTTTATGAATGCGCTGCCAATTCCGGCACTCGATGGTGGTCACGCTACCATCCTGGGTTACGAGATTATTTCGGGCCGTAAACCGTCTGACCGCTTTCTGGAAGGTGCCCAGAAAGTAGGAATGGTTATACTACTTGGCCTGATGGCGTTCGCTATTTTCAACGATGTTTTTAAAGCTGTTTTTTAAAGGATTGAGTCAGAAATGTTAGCAGGGTTTCGCAGAGCGACACAGCGGTGTTTCTTTGCGGAACCTTCGCTGCGTTTTTGCAGCATATTTTTTGTTTCTTCTGTTTCAGTAGCCGGCACACTCCCGGCATGAGTTTCATGCCAGCGTTACGCAAATGGAGTACAATGCCAAAGAGCAGGTGTTTGAAATCAGTATTCGGATATTTACGGATGACTTTGAAAAAGCACTTTCGGCAGCTTCCAATACCAAAGTCAATCTGAGTGAGTTTCCAGTCGCACAACGGATAAAAATGATCTACTGATTGATCAATACGTTCAGGCACATTTTCGCTTTTTGACGCCACAGAAGCAACTAAAACCTGTCAAATACGTGGGGCATGAAGTGGAAGCGGATGCCAACTGGCTTTACCTCGAAATGCCTTTTGCAGAGCCATTTAAGGGAGGCATGTTGAAGCAGGATATCCTGATGGATACCTTTGACGACCAGGTGAATATGGTTAACATCAAATACCAGGCGCAGAAAAAGACATTTGTTTTTCGCAAAAATCAGCCAGTTCAAAACATTTCACTCGAATAATAAATTTCTGAATTGGCAAGCATCCTTATTTAGTAATTTTGTGCGTAAATAATGAACACCCGGCCAAATCGTCATATACAGCAAAATTGGCACAGGGCTTGCAGCTACCTCATTTCCCTTGCCTTTCCTTGTCATTTAGGCACCGACCCATTGTTGAAAGCTGCCAGCCTGGCAGTGTACTTATGATTTCAGAGAAAGAATTATCAACGCGTTTGTTCCTGTCCGATTTTGACTCGGATAATTTAGAGATTGTCCCACTCGGTTCTCCCGAGGGGTTAGATGATGACTATGAGTTACCGGCAAATTTACCGATCCTGCCGGTTCGCAATACGGTTTTGTTTCCCGGTATGGTTATCCCCGTCACGGTTGGACGGTCGAAGTCAATTCGTTTGGTTAAAAAAGCGTATAAAGGGAATCGCATCATTGGCGTTGTCGCCCAGCTCAACCAGCAGAAAGATGAACCCACGGCCGACGATCTTTACCGATTCGGAACGGTAGCCTATATCATTAAGATGATTACCCTGCCGGATGGCAACATCACGATCATTATCCAGGGTAAGAAGCGTTTTGAAACGGAGCAGATCATTCAGGAAGAGCCCTTCATTACGGCGCGGGTTCGCCAGATTGATGATTCTTTCCCGGCGGTAAACAAGAAAGAAGGTAAAGCACTCCTTCAGTCTCTGAAGGATTCGGCCTATAAAATTCTACGCCTTAACCCCGAAATTCCGCAGGAGGCCCGCATTGCGCTGGACAACATCGAAAGTCCTACGTTTTTACTCCATTTCCTGTCGTCGAATATCAACGCAGAAGTAGCGGACAAGCAGCGGCTGCTGGAACTGGCCGAAGGAAATCAACAGGCCAATCTGCTGTTGGAATACATGCTGCGCGAGGTGCAGCTGCTGGAACTCAAGCGCGAGATTCAATCGAAAGCGTCGTCGGACCTCGATCAGCAGCAGCGTGACTATTACCTGCGCCAGCAAATGAAGGTGTTGCAGGACGAGTTGGGCATCGACAACCCCGACCGCGAAATTGATGAGCTTCGGATGAAGGCCGACCGTAAAAAGTGGCCCGCCGAAGTACGGACTCATTTCGACAAAGAGTTGAATAAACTACAGCGTATCAACCCAATGGCACCGGAGTACCCGGTTACGATGAACTACGTTGAGTTGATGGTCGACCTGCCCTGGAATGAGTATACCAAGGATAACTTCGACCTGAAACGCGCGCAGAAAATCCTGGATGCCGACCATTTTGGGCTGGAGAAAGTGAAGGAGCGGATCATCGAATACCTGGCCGTTCTGAAACTGAAAAACGACATGAAAGCCCCGATTCTGTGTCTTTATGGCCCGCCGGGCGTTGGTAAAACATCGCTGGGAAAATCGGTAGCTAAAGCGCTTGGCCGGAAATACAGCCGGATGGCGCTGGGTGGTGTTCATGACGAAGCCGAAATTCGTGGCCATCGTAAGACGTATATTGGCGCCATGCCCGGCAAGTTCATCCAGAATATCCGCAAATGCGGTACGGCTAATCCCGTTTTCATTCTGGACGAGATTGACAAGGTAAGCTCCGATTTCCGGGGCGATCCTTCCTCCGCATTACTTGAAGTACTCGATCCGGAGCAGAACTCTACGTTCATGGATAACTACCTCGAAACAGAGTTCGATCTCTCTCGGGTACTGTTCATTGCTACCGCCAACTCACTCGACACCATCCACCCGGCCCTCCGCGACCGGATGGAGATCATCGATATTGCGGGTTATACGGTTGAGGAAAAAGTACAGATTGCCAAAAAATACCTCATTCCCAAACAGCGGCAGGATCATGGCCTTAAGCCAAAAGATCTGACAATCGATGATAAAGCGATACTGCGAATCATTGAAGGCTACACCCGCGAATCGGGCGTTCGGAACCTGGAGCAAAAGATTGGTGCGCTGATTCGAAAAGTAGCCAAGTCCATTGCCATGGAGGAAGAATACAATCATTCCATTAAGGTGGTTGATATTCCTAAACTGCTGGGTGCCGAAATTTTCGATAAAGAACTGTACGCTGACGACGATATTGCCGGTATCGTAACGGGTCTGGCCTGGACGCAGGTGGGGGGCGAAATCCTGCTCATTGAATCGAGTCTGAGCCGGGGAAAAGGAGTGCTTACGCTATCGGGTCAGTTGGGCGATGTGATGAAGGAATCGGCCGTTACGGCCCTCTCCTACCTCAAGGCCCATGCCGATGAACTGGGTATCGACTACCGAGTTTTCAGCCATTACGATTTGCATATTCACATTCCGGCGGGGGCCGTTCCGAAAGATGGCCCATCGGCCGGCATTACCATGCTGACGTCGATGACCTCCATTTATACGCAGCGTAAAGTGAAGCCTTATCTGGCCATGACGGGTGAGGTTACGCTGCGCGGGTAAAGTGTTACCGGTGGGTGGCATCAAGGAAAAAATCCTGGCAGCAAACCGGGCCGGTATTAAAGAGATTATCCTTTGTGCGAAGAACCGGAAAGACATCGATGAGATAAATCAAACCTACATCAAAAACCTGACGTTTCACTACGTCGAAACGGTCAATCAGGTGCTGGATATTGCCCTGTTGCCCGGTCAGGTTGGTAAACCCATGAAATTCATTCTGCCTGATGAGGAAGCGGCTTACCGCAAGGAGCAGCAGGAGATGATGAAGGTATATTAATCGTACTCACTCAGGGTAGCTCTTTTGCAGAAAAGGTGGCTTCTCGACGTTGACGGGTTAAAACAGATAAGAAATCTGTCTCGACTGCTTCAACGTTGGGAAGCCGCCTTCTTATCTTTACGACGTGCTCGATTTTCAAAAACTCTCCGCCCTCTATCAGCAGGCCCTGCTTCGGCAGGTGGTACCATTCTGGCTAAAAAACAGCCGGGACACGTACTGCGGAGGGTATTTTGACTTGTTATCAACGACGGGGGAGGTAATTGAGGGGGACAAATTCGTAACCCAACAGGCCCAGCAGACATGGGCTTTCGCGCGGCTATACAATACCCTGGATGGTCAACCCGCCTGGCTCGAGCATGCCCTTCATGGGGCGACCTTTCTTTACCAGTTTGCCCACACGGACCGGCTAACCTGTTACGCCCAACTCGACCGGCGGGGGCGTCCTGTTGCTGCCGCTACCGATGTTATTCCCGATTGCTCGACCGCAATGGCCTACGCACAACTTCACCGGGCTACGGGTAATGATGAGTGGGCAATGCTGGCTAAACAACTTGCCGTTCCACTACTCCAGCGTTGGGAAGAAACCCGAATTCAGCAGATTGAGCAAATTGGTGCGTTTCGGCAAACCCGTCATTTGAGTGAGCCATTGGCTTTATTGAAGATGCTACTGGAAATGAAGCCTTTGCTGGAGGAGGAACACTGGAAACAGCAGGCTGACCTACTTGTGCAGGAGGTACTAAACGAGTTTGTCGATAAGCGTACGGACACACTCCGCGAATACATTCTGCCGGAAGGCTCATTTATCAATACACCCGAAGGTCGCCGAATTAACGTGGGTTTGACCTTCCAGGCCGCCAGCCACCTGCTCGATTTCTGCGCTGAAGCTACCCCATCGCAAACGGGTGGGATTGGTAACAAACAGCGAAAACTGGCGATGCAGGTGGTACAGTGGTGTTTACGTCTTTGCGCCCAAAGTTGGGACGAACTGGGGGGCGGTCTGAATCAGTTCATCGACTTAAAGCAGCAACCCGTTCTCTTTACTGACTGGCAGCAAAAATGGAGTTGGGTGCACCTAGAAGCCCTGGCAGCGCTATTAAAATCTTATTTCTATACCCGCCAGTCAGAGTGCCTAACGTGGTTTAAGCGGATCAGTGATTACTCGTTTCGCCACTTCCCAGACCCCGAACAGACAGGCTGGCACTTGGTTACGGACCAGCACGGACAGTCCCTTATCAGGGCTAAAAGTCTCCCTTCCGTTGGTTGCTATTCAACCATCCGCTGCTTAACGGAAGCAGCCCAGTTACTCACAAAGTGCGAACAGACACAACCAAAGGCTGCTGTCCGTTCGTCAAAAATTATACCTGCGTTCGGCACGGGTAGCGTATAAAAACAGAACATATGTTTACCTGGATGCGTACCCCTCAATAGCTCCACGCACGTTACCAAACCGGGTCAGTAGCGACTCAGCCTCTGCACGGTCAACGCCCAGTTCGCTCATCACCATCTTGGCGGCCCGGTCCTTCAACTTGATATTGGTCAGTTGCATATCTACCATTCTATTCCCCTTCACTTTACCCAACTGAATCATGACGGACGTTGAAATCATATTCAACACCAGTTTCTGAGCCGTGCCTGCTTTCAGCCGGGTGCTGCCGGTCAAAAACTCGGGTCCTACTACTACCTCAACCGGAAACTCAGCCGCCTTTGCCACTGCCGACCCGTCGTTACAGACGATGCAGCCCGTGAGTAAACCCGCCTTACGAGCCTCCTGCAATCCGCCAATGACGTAGGGAGTCCGGCCCGATGCCGCAATGCCAATCACGGTATCATGTTCATTGGGTTCATAGGGGGCCATGTCTTTCCAGGCCTGTTCAGCATCGTCTTCGGCAAATTCAACGGCTTTTCTAATGGCTCCATCACCACCCGCCATCAAACCGATAACCAGCTCGAAAGGAACGCCGAACGTGGGCGGACACTCCGATGCATCCACTACCCCCAGCCGACCACTCGTACCCGCTCCTATATAAATAAGGCGCCCCCCCTGTTTCATGCGTTTGACAATTTCAGGAACCAGGGCTTCAATTTGCGGGATGGATCGTTCAACGGCCATGGGCACCGTCTTATCTTCAGCGTTGATATTGGTGAGCAAGTCATGAACCGACATTTGCTCCAGATGGTCGTAATGCGAGGGCGTTTCTGTAGTCATACCCCAAAATTAACAAGGCCTCGTTTTAACCGACAAATAATCGGCAAAATCTTGTGTTTCTCCAGAACAAGCCATTACTTTACAGCGTTATTACACCGTCAGCGAAATTTCGCTAAACGTAGACTATGATTACTGAACAACCAACCACTGAATTAAATCGCTTTAGTCGGACATTAACGCAGGAAGTAAGTAACCCCGCTGCCCAGGCCATGCTATATGGCGTTGGATTGACAGAGGCTGACATGAAAAAGCCCCAGATTGGCATTGCCAGCACGGGCTATGAAGGCAATACCTGTAATATGCACCTGAATGGACTTTCGGTCTACGTCAAACAGGGTATTCAGGCAAGCGGTCTGGTTGGGCTGATTTTTAATACAATTGGGGTATCGGACGGCATGACGAACGGTAATGATGGCATGCGTTATTCGCTCCCCAGCCGCGACTTAATTGCCGATTCAATTGAGTCGGTCGTGGCAGCCCAGTGGTACGACGGTGTTGTAACGGTAGTAGGTTGCGACAAAAACATGCCTGGTGCCATCATGGCCATGGCCCGCCTGGATCGGCCCGGTATTATGGTTTACGGCGGCACCATTCGGTCCGGTCATTACAAAGGACAGAAACTGGATATTGTTTCGGCTTTTGAAGCCCTTGGCAAAAAGTACGCTGGCAACATCTCCGACGAAGATTTTAAAGGGGTGATTCAAAATTCCATCCCGGGTGCGGGTGCCTGCGGGGGTATGTATACGGCTAATACGATGGCCAGTAGCATTGAAGCGATGGGCCTGAGTTTACCGTTCAGCAGCAGCTACCCGGCCACGCATGAGGGGAAACAGGAAGAATGCAAAAAGATTGGCGCGGCTATGCGGTTGCTGCTCGAAAAGAACATCACCCCCGCCGAGATCATTACCCGGAAATCGCTCGAAAATGCGCTGACGGTTGTCATGGCCCTGGGTGGTTCAACCAACGCGGTGCTGCACTATCTGGCCATTGCCCGGGCAGCGGGTCTTACGCTTACCCTCGACGAAATTCAGGCGATCAGTGATCGGGTACCTTTCCTGGCCGACTTAAAGCCGAGCGGGAAATACTACATGGAGGATATGCTCGAAATCGGTGGGGTTCCGGCCGTGATGAAGTACCTCCATGAGCAGGGCATGATTCATGGCGACTGCATAACGGTTACGGGTAAGACAGTAGCTGAAAACCTGGCCGATATTCCGTCCCTCAACTTTGACACCCAGCAGATTGTACGCCCGGTTAGCAATCCTATCAAAGCCACCGGACACATCCAGATTCTGCGCGGCAATCTGGCCCCCACGGGTTCGGTAGCGAAGATCACCGGCAAGGAAGGCCTGAAATTTGAGGGAGTTGCTAAAGTCTGTGAACATGAAAGCGAAGTAATTGACGCTTTACAAAAGGGCGAAATTTTGCCGGGACAGGTGGTGGTTATCCGCAATGCGGGTCCTAAAGGGGGGCCTGGCATGAGTGAGATGCTGAAACCAACCTCCGCCATTATGGGTGCGGGACTAGGCGATAAAGTAGCATTGATCACTGATGGTCGTTTTTCGGGTGGCACCCACGGTTTCGTGGTTGGGCACGTAACGCCCGAAGCTTTCGACGGTGGTCCCATTGCTCTGGTTCACAACGGCGACCGGATTACCATCGACGCCACCAATCGCCTGCTGACACTGCACATTTCGGACGAGGAAATGGCCTATCGAAAAAGCGAATGGAAACAACCCGCTCCACCGTTTACGAAAGGGGTGCTGGGCAAGTACATCCGTAGTGTAAAGTCGGCCAGTGAAGGGTGCGTAACGGATGAAGATTGATGTATGTTCAACGACACTGTAAATTTTCACCCAACCCATTACGAAGCCATTGAAGAGGCTAGTGAGTTGATTGGCTTTTCGATGCCATCTGATGCACAAACAGGGGCTTTGCTACAAACGCTTGCGGCATCAAAACCAAAAGCGTCTGTACTGGAGATTGGTACGGGAACAGGGTTAGCAACGGCCTGGCTACTGTCGGGTATGGATGCGACCTCAAATCTGATTTCGATTGATAACGAAGCATCTTATCAGGCTATCGCTCGGAAATGTCTTGGTCACGATAGCCGGTTGCAACTCATCTGTACGGATGCCGTAGATTGGTTGGTGAAGCAGGACAATGCTACGTTTGACCTGATTTTTGCGGATGCTTGGCCGGGCAAATATGCAAACCTCGATGAGACATTGAATTTATTGAAGCCGGGTGGTCTGTACGTCATTGACGATATGCTGCCCCAACCCAATTGGCCCGCTGGTCACGACGAGAAAGTGGCAGCACTGGCAAGCCAACTGGAAGCCCGGACAGACGTAAGACTGGTAAAAATGGCCTGGTCAACGGGAATTATGCTAATGGTGAAGAAGTAGAAGACAGCTATAGAACAGAAAGTTAGTGTGACAGTATTCTAAATTTACGAAGGAAAAGCACTATCAATAAACGCCTGCTATAAACATGACCACCTCAACTCAAAACCAACAAATCCTCAACTATCTCAAGCCCTTCCAGCTTGAGTGGGTAGGTATTTTTGGCTCATGGGCACGGGGAGAGAACGGACCAACGAGCGATTTGGACATCCTGGTAAAGTTTATCAAACCAGTCTCGTTGTTAACCTTCATTCGCATGGAACGTGAACTCTCTGAATTACTGGATCTGAAAGTTGATTTAGTATCAGAGGGAGGACTTAAAAATGAGCGTATGCGTAAGCGCGTCTTGAGCGATCTAAAACTCATTCAATTATGAGTGACGATTTAACTTATTTAGATCATGTAGCTAACAGTTTCAGAAAACTGCTGGAATATGCAGAAAATATGACCTTAGCAGAGTTCCTAAATGATTCAAAGACACAAGATGCTTGTGTAAGGCAGTTAGAAATTGTGGGTGAAGCAACAAAACATTTATCACCATCAGTACGTGAACGTTTCTCTGACATTCCCTGGAAAGACATGGCAGGAATGCGGGACAGACTTATTCATCAATACATTGACGTCGATTTAATGATCGTCTGGATGGTCATCACCGAAAATGCAACGCCACTTTTAATTTCGATCGAAACCATCATCGCTACTCTCGAAAGAGAGTAAAACAGGAACACAACAAACTGAATACGACCTTTAAAACGGAGCATATCATGGAAGCAGTTGCTAATGCACCAGACACCCTGGAAATACCGACTATCCCCACCTATATCAACGGGTCGCATGCCCTCATGCAGACCCTTGTGGCCGAAGGAGTAGACACCATTTTCGGCTATCCGGGTGGAGCCATTATGCCCGTTTATGATGCTCTATACGATTTTCAGGAGCTGGTCAACCACATTCTGGTTCGCCATGAGCAAGGGGCCGGACATGCCGCTCAGGGGTACGCCCGGATGCAGCGACGGGCGGGGGTTTGTCTGGTTACATCCGGGCCGGGGGCTACCAACCTGGTTACGCCAATCGCCGATGCTCAGATCGATTCAACACCACTGGTCTGCATTGTTGGGCAGGTAGGCAAAAAACTACTGGGCACAGATGCTTTTCAGGAGGCCGATATTATGGGCGTTACGATGCCCATAACGAAATGGAATTACCAGATTACCAGTGCCGACGAGGTACCGGAGATAATTGCAAAAGCGTTCTATATCGCTCAGTCAGGCAGGCCGGGACCGGTGTTGATTGATATTACCAAAAGTGCGCAACTGGAGTTGATGACGAAGCCCTATGTGTACAAAAAGTGTGAGTCAATCATTAGCTACCGCCCTCGGATGGTTGCCAAACAGGAACAGGTGATTGCAGCCGCCGAATTGATCAACTCGGCCAAACGCCCCTACATCCTGGCGGGGCATGGGGTGCAGATTGCTAAAGCCGAAGATGAGCTGCAGATATTGGCCGAGAAGACCGGCATTCCGGTGGCTACCACCTTGCTGGGCCAATCAACCATTCCCACCAACCATCCGCTTTACGTGGGGTGGCTGGGCATGCACGGCAACTACGGCCCCAACGTGATGACCGATCAGGCCGATGTGATCATCGCTATCGGTATGCGTTTCGATGACCGGGTCACGGGCGATGCCAGTAAGTATATCAAACAGGCTAAAGTTATCCATATTGAAATTGACCCGTCTGAAATTGACAAAATCATCCGGGCCGACGCTCCCGTTGTGGGCAACGCAAAAGACGTATTGCAGGCCCTGATTCCGCTGGTGCACCCCAATGATCATACCATTTGGCGGAATGAGTTCAGGAAGTTTGATATCATTGAAAACGAAACCATTACGGCTCCTGAACTGACCAGTAAAGACGGAAAGATCAGAATGGCCGAAGTAATCGACATGCTCTCGACCAAAACCAGGGGGGAAGCGGTCCTGGTAACGGATGTAGGTCAGCACCAGATGATGGCCTCCCGGTATTACCAGTTCCGCCGACCCAATAGCCTGGTTACGTCGGGGGGGATGGGCACGATGGGATTCGCTCTGCCAGCCGCTTTTGGCGTGCAGGTTGGTGCCCCCGACCGGCAGGTGGTGGCCATCATTGGCGACGGCTGTTTTCAGATGACTCTACAGGAACTGGGCACCATTGTCCAGAACAAGCAACCTGTAAAGGCAATCATTCTCAACAATAATTTTTTGGGCATGGTACGCCAGTGGCAGCAATTATTTCATGAGCGTCGATACTCGTTTGTGGAGTTACAAAACCCCGATTTCATTACCATTGCGAAAGGATTTGGGATGGATGGACAGACCTGCCGCGAACGGGATGACCTGTCCAACGCGCTGGATACCATGCTGGCACACGATGGCCCCTTTCTGCTGGAGGTTGTGGTAGAAAAAGAGGAAAACGTGTTTCCGATGGTGCCTTCCGGTGCCAGCGTTTCGCAGATTAGACTAAAATAGTCATCTGCGTCGTGTCATCCTTTGTCACTAGTATTCATTAATTGCATTGCGATAAATGACTACTAATGACCGCGAAACAACTGACTATAAGTGAATACCTAATGACACTAAAATGACATACACCATTTGTATATTCACTGAAAATACCATCGGGTTGCTGAACCGCATCACGATTATTTTCACCCGTCGGCGTATCAATATTGAAAGCCTCACGGTATCAGAAACGGAGCGTAAAGGTGTATCGCGCTTTACCGTCGTCATTAAGCATGAGTCCCGCGAAGAAGTCGAAAAGCTCGTCCGGCAAATTCGAAAGATTGTGGAAGTGATGGCCGTTTTCGGCTACCTCAACGACGAAATCGTGTACAATGAGATTGCCCTGTTCAAAATCTCGACCCCGCTGGGCAGAAAATCGCTCGATGTAGAAACGATCAATAAGGAACATAAAGCCTGGGTTGTTTATTGGGGTCTGGATTACGTAGTCATCGAAAAGACGGGGAACGACACGGAGATTTTTGCCTTTTTCGATTATATCAAACAGTATGATATACTCGAATTTGTTCGTTCCGGTCGCGTCGCTGTCGGTAAGACAGAGAAAGGTCTGGTCGAGTACTTACCCGAAGCTGAGTGGGAATATTACCAGTGATTTTTAATAAAGCCTACTATTTTGTCACCCCGACCAAGGAGGAATCTCAAAGCCTTCCAAGTAATGAGTGAGGAAACCTTAAGATCCCTCCTTGGTCGGGATGACTAAAATAACCAACCAATCACCCTAACAATACGCGTACAAAACCAATTAAACATGGCAACGATTAATTTCGGAGGAGTAGAAGAGCAAGTAGTAACTCGGGAAGAATTCCCGTTGGAAAAAGCCCGCGACGTGCTGGCCAATGAGGTAATAGCCGTTATTGGCTATGGCGTGCAGGGCCCCGGCCAGTCGCTGAACATGCGCGATAATGGCTTTAGCGTTATCGTTGGCCAGCGTAAAGGCAAAACCTACGATAAGGCAGTAGCCGATGGCTGGGTGCCGGGCGAAACGCTGTTCGAGATCGAAGAAGCCCTGGAGCGTGGTACGATCATTTGCTTCCTGCTCTCCGATGCCGCACAAATCGAACTTTGGCCAACCGTTAAAGCTGCCTTGAAGCCGGGCAAATCCCTGTATTTCTCGCACGGTTTCGGTGTGACGTACAAAGAGAAAACCGGTATTATTCCTCCGGCGGATGTTGACGTATTTCTGGTAGCTCCTAAAGGGTCGGGCACGTCGCTACGCCGGTTGTTCGTAGAAGGAAAAGGCCTGAATTCTTCGTTCGCTGTCTATCAGGATGCCTCGGGTAATGCCCGCACTAAGGCTATTGCCATGGGTATCGGCGTGGGTTCGGGTTACCTGTTCGAAACCAATTTCTACAACGAAGTAACCTCCGACCTGACCGGCGAACGCGGTACGTTGATGGGCGCTATTCAGGGTATTTTTGCGGCTCAGTACGAAGTACTCCGCGCTAATGGCCACAGCCCATCGGAAGCGTTCAACGAAACAGTTGAAGAACTAACCCAGTCGCTGATGCCACTCGTTGCCGAGAACGGTATGGACTGGATGTATGCCAACTGCTCCACAACCGCCCAGCGGGGTGCGCTTGACTGGTGGAAGCCTTTCCGCGATGCGACCAAGCCCGTGTTTGAGCAACTGTACAACTCGGTAAAATCGCAAGAGCAAGCCGAAATCAGCATTACCCGTAACTCCCAGCCCGACTACCGCGAGAAGCTGGAAGTAGAGCTGGCCGAACTACGGGAATCCGAAATGTGGCAGGCCGGCACGGCCGTACGGGGTCTGCGTCCGGAGCGGAGCTAAACGAAACCCGCACATTAACCTTACCTATCGGGTAGTGAGCAGCCAGCAGGCCAGCTACTACCCGATAGGTCGTTTATACCCACCATAACAGACAATCCGCGAATTGAACAAAGTGACGCTCTCTGGTGCCTCCTAAACAACAAGCATAAAATAGCACACAATCAGATCCTTACAATTCCCATTGACTGAAAATCTGTTATATTTTGAAATAACAATACATTTACTAAGACGCATAAAACATGCGTCTATTTAGGAGTTGTGCGTAATTGCACTGCACAAACAAGCAGTGTATTGGAATATTTATTTAATTTAGAATATCTCCATCACCTTAAAAAGATTTTTATGCAGCGCTACAACTTTATAAAACTATGTCTAACTATTGGCTCAATTATATCAGCACCCATTGGTCTGTATGCCAAATTAAAAGAAAAGAGGAGAATTGAAAAGGGGTTTAAGGTTGATGCCGGTAAAGACCGCTTTGGCAATACGACTACACCTTTTGATGGTGATAGCTTTTTCACTAAAGTTTCTACAAAAGATACGGATGGCGACCTTTATGTGTTTGAGTCAACACGAGCGGAAGAAGGAGGACCTGCACTTCATTATCACTATGACCAGGATGAAATGTGGTACGTACTTGAAGGAGAGTTTTTGATTAAAGTAGGTGATAAAACTTATGAAGCTAAGGTAGGAGATACTGTTTTTGGCCCCAGGAAGGTTCCCCACTGTTTTGCTAAAGTGGGAAAAGCTCCTGGCAAACTATTGATGATTTTTCAGCCTGCCGGTAAAATGGAAGAATGCTTTAGTAAATTGAGTGCTGGTGTAACTAAAGGCATGACACCAGAACAGAGAGATAACTTCAGAAAAGAACATGGTTTTGAAAGAGTTGGTGGACCGATCACTATTCTTAAGCAGTAATCTTGTTTACACAAACGCACAACAGGGGTATTACTGCAATTGGGGCTCGACGTTGGAGCAATAGGCATCAGTTCACTATCAGCAGCAGTTCCGGATCGACGAATAAAGCCAGGCAAGAGTTCTTAACTTCAAATTATAAATAAAACCGGGCAGCATTTCCGGGGGGATCTGCGATGCGTTCATTTCCTCCAAAGCGGACCTAAACAGGGGCATTTATCGTTACTAAGTAGTCATTAATGGTCAATTGTCGTAATTTCGTTACGTCAACAAAGACGGGTTAATGATTACTCAATGACCGTAAAAAACAAGTTAGTGGAGGTTGATACAAACCACCGGACAGTCTTCCCGGACCTCGATAATATTTACCTGGCGGCCGAACGGCTGCAGGGAATAGCTACCCATACGCCCTTACAGGAGAACCTGAATCTATCGGATCGTTACGGAGCCACTATTTTCCTTAAGCGCGAGGATTTACAGGTTGTCCGGTCGTATAAAATCAGGGGGGCCTACAACAAAATGGCCAGCCTGTCCGCCGAAGCACTAGCCAAGGGGGTTGTATGTGCCAGCGCCGGTAATCACGCGCAGGGTGTCGCCTATGCCTGCCGGAAAATGGGCGTTCACGGCACTATTTTTATGCCAACCACAACACCAAACCAGAAGGTAAAACAGGTGCGGATGTTTGGGAAGGAGTACGTACAGGTAGAGCTAATCGGCGACACCTACGACGATGCCTTCAGCGCAGCTATGGCTTACGTTAACACGCACGAAAGCGTCTTCGTACACCCGTTCGATGATCTGTTGGTTATGGAAGGTCAAGGCACTGTCGGGCTGGAAATTCTGAGGGATGCCAACATAAAAATCGACTACCTGCTAATGGCCATTGGCGGGGGTGGACTGGCATCGGGCGTTTCTACAGTGTTTAAACAGTTGAGCCCTAAAACCAAGCTGATCGGAGTAGAGCCCTTAGGCTCACCCTCCATGAAAATCTCCATCGACGAAGGTCACGTGATTGCCCTCAACAAGATTGACAAGTTTGTTGACGGAGCCGCCGTAAAACGCCCTGGTGATACAACGTTTGAAGTCTGCCGAAAAAATCTGGACCGGGTGTTATTAGTCCCCGAAGGTAAAGTCTGCACAACTATCCTTAAGCTGTATGACGAAGACGCGATTGTAGCTGAACCGGCTGGTGCCCTTACCATTGCCGCCCTGGATTTAATCAAAGAGGAAATACAAGGCAAAAACGTGGTTTGTCTGGTTGGTGGTGGCAACAATGATATTACCCGTACGGAAGAGATAAAAGAACGGTCTTTATTATACGAAGGGCTGAAACATTATTTCATTATCCGGTTTCCACAGCGGGCCGGGGCTTTCCAGGATTTCCTGAAAGTACTCGGACCCACCGATGATATCACGCGGTTTGAGTATGCTAAAAAAACCAATCGCGAAACTGGCCCCGCTGTAGTAGGCATCGAGCTGAAGCACCGCGACGATTTTGAGCCGCTTATCCAGCGGATGCAGGACCAGAACATCGTATTCGAATACCTCAACGATCAACCCGACTTGTTCCAGTTTTTGGTGTAACTTGATATCAATATAGCAATACGATGATTACAGCCGTTCAGAATAAGTAGCAGGCTTTCGAACATATTCAGTCACATCATTTGGCACTAAAGTTGTTTCCCATCGGTTAATTTTTACTTGCCATGACAAACCCAATCACTGTAAATCCCGATATCCAGTTTGGTACGCTTGTTTTCATGGGTTCTAGTAGAATCATTATTCTGGCATTTGGAAAGTGGGATTTCACTAGATGCCTTTTTGGATGATTTCCCATCCGTCACTCGGGAGCAAGCCATTGCAGTACTTGATTTAGCAGGCAAAGTCTTCAGCTCCGGCAAACTATTATCCCTACTACATGAAATTGCTGATTGACGAAAATCTCCTAAAGATTTTAAAGCAGCATTTTCCCAAACACGACATATTTACCGTTCGCGACATGGGCTGGCAGAGCGAGAAAAACGGCGAGTTATTAGCCTTAATGCTGGCTACAGAATTTGACGTACTCATCACGTTTGATAAAATCAGCAAAACTTTGCTACCTATAACCGTTTTGGTGCTGCTTGCGTATGGAAACGCATTTCCGTTTTTGGAGCCGCTGATACCCTATATCCATAAAGCCTTGAACGAAGCGCTTCCTTTGGGAGCAACAGTCATTAGTTTACCCTAAAAACTCATGCTTCGCGTTCCCTCCTCCATCCTGCCCAATCAGTTTCAGTCGCTAAGCATCAGGAGACCCATACCGGAGGCATCTGATGGTTCGCAGTCCGACGGGTCGCGGTCCGACGGGTCGGAGATGACATTTGTAGCCTATCGAAGCGACGTATATCCAGAACGGAACGAAGTATTCTTTGAAGAACATGCTGTAATTGTGGTGCTGGAGGGCGAGAAAAAATTCAGTTCACCCACGCAGGAGCTGCACGTCCGCAAAGGAGATATTCTTTTTTTTCAGCGGGGGTGTTATTCCATGAATGAATCGATTGATTCCAGCTATCGTAGCCTGGTTTTCTTCGTGAATGAGAAATTGCTGAAAGAGTTTGTCAGCCAGCACCTGTATTTGTTTCAGGCTTCCCCGGCTACACTCCCCGCTGACCTCATTCTGTCTTTCTCGTCGTCGCCTACCTTCGCTACCTTCATTAACTCGCTCCTACCCTACTTCGGCGCCAAAACCCCCTTTCTTAACGAGCTGTTACGGCTTAAATTTCAGGAATTACTACTACACCTTTTTGAGTTGGACGAGTCAGGGCAATTGCGTGCCAGTTTATGGCATATCTATCAGGGACAGAAAATAAGCCTTGATTACTTAATGAATACCTACCTGCTCAAGCCGCTATCCATGAATGAATTGGCCCACCTGTCGGGCCGTAGTCTTTCCGCTTTTAAACGCGACTTCGAAGACCACTTTCATACTTCGCCCGGTCAGTGGATACGGCAGAAACGGCTGGAACACGCTCACTTTCGGTTGCGAAATACAAAAAAAAATGTGTCGGAAGTAAGTATTGAAATTGGCTACGAAAGCGTTTCTCATTTCATAAAAGCGTATAAGCAGCAATACGGTTTTACACCCAAACAAACGCTGTGAACTAAAATCGCTATTTACTGGACGCGCAACGGGATGCCTATGTAGTGGGAATCCACCAACTTTGTAGCTATAAATCGCTACAAACATGAGTACACCAAAAACGCTGTTCGACAAAGTGTGGGATGCCCACGTTGTTCGGCAGATTGCAGACGGCCCCGATGTATTGTTTATCGACCGCCATTTCATCCACGAAGTAACCAGCCCGGTAGCCTTTCTGGGCCTCGAAGGTCGCCAGGCTTCGGTATTGTTTTCAGAGCGCACCTTTGCCACTGCCGACCATAATACGCCAACAATTAATCAGCACTTGCCGGTAGCCGATCCTCAGTCGGCCAGTCAGTTGGATGCGCTGGAACGAAATGCGCACAAGTACGACATTTCGCACTGGGGCCTGGGGCACCAGAAAAATGGTATCGTACACGTTGTAGGCCCCGAAAATGGTATTACCCTACCGGGCATGACCATCGTTTGTGGCGATTCCCACACCTCCACACACGGCGCATTCGGGGCTATTGCCTTCGGCATCGGTACATCGGAGGTAGAAATGGTGTTGGCCACCCAGTGCATCATGCAGCCCAAACCAAAGAAAATGCGGATTACGGTTAGTGGCCAGCCTGGAAAAGGGGTACTGTCCAAAGACGTTATTCTGTACATTATTGCTCAGATTTCGGCCAGCGGTGCAACGGGTTATTTTGTGGAGTACGCGGGCGAAGTGTTCGAGAATATGAGCATGGAAGGCCGGATGACCGTTTGTAACATGAGCATCGAAATGGGGGCACGGGGCGGCATGATAGCGCCTGATGCCACAACGCTCAGTTACCTGAAAGGCCGTGACTTATCCCCGAAAGGTGAGCAGTGGGACAAACTGGTCCCGTACTGGCAAACCCTGAAAACGGACGAAGGAGCCACGTTTGACGTTGACCTGGCGTTTGATGCGGCTGACATTGAGCCCCAGATTACCTACGGAACCAATCCCGGCCTGGGTACTGGTGTAACGCAGCATATCCCGATGGCCAACGCCATAAAAGACGGGGCTGCGAGCTATCAAAAGTCGCTTCAGTACATGGGTTTCGCCGAAAACGAGTCGATGCTGGGTAAGCCGGTCGACTTCGTGTTTCTGGGTAGCTGTACCAATGGCCGCATCGAGGATTTTCGGGCCTTTGCTTCCATCGTGAAGGGTCGTCAGAAGGCTAGCCATGTAACGGCCTGGCTGGTGCCGGGCTCTCATGTTGTTGAGAAACAGATTCAGGAGGAAGGTATTCTGGACATTCTCACGCAGGCTGGTTTTGAATTACGTCAGCCGGGTTGTTCAGCCTGCCTGGCTATGAATGAAGACAAGATTCCGGCCGGTAAATACGCTGTTTCGACGTCGAACCGCAATTTTGAGGGCCGTCAGGGTCCCGGTGCCCGCACCTTGCTGGCCAGCCCTCTGGTAGCAGCCGCAGCCGCCGTTACGGGCGAAGTATCCGATCCAAGACAATTTATATAACCGCTGTGCGTCATTTATCGTCATTAGTCCTTGTGCGATGCTGCACACTTTTAATGGCAATGAATGACGCGCAGCAAATGACCTCTCACTTATGGCTTACGACAAATTCACTATACTCAGAAGCAGTGCCGTTCCCATGCCGAATGAGAACGTAGATACCGATCAGATTATCCCGGCCCGTTTCCTGAAAGCAACCGAGCGCAAGGGCTTTGGCGATAACCTCTTCCGAGACTGGCGGTATAACAGCGACAACACCCCAAAAGCCGACTTCGTCCTGAATAACCCCACCTATTCCAGCGAAGGATTAGCCCGGAAAATATTGGTGGGCGGTAAAAACTTTGGTAGCGGCTCGAGCCGCGAGCACGCAGCCTGGGCTATTTACGACTATGGCTTCCGGTGCGTAGTATCAAGCTTCTTTGCCGATATTTTCCGCAACAATGCCATCAACGTAGGCATCCTGCCCGTTCAGGTAAGCCCTGAATTTCTGGAAAAGGTATTCGCGGCAATCGAAGCTGACCCTCAAACCGAGCTGGAGGTAAACCTGCCTGAGCAAACCATTACCCTGCTGGCTACAGGCGACAGCGAGAGTTTCGCCATCAATAGCTATAAGAAGAATAACCTTACTAACGGCTACGATGACATCGACTATCTGCTGTCGATGAAGAACGAAATCGGAGCTTTCGCCGAAACCCGCCCCTTTTAACTGATTAGTGAATGAGTGAGTGAGCGAATGAGTGAATAATTAGCTGCGGTAGCTATTCACTCATTCACTCATTCGATCATTCACTCATTAACTATGAAACGTCGCTACATTGAAATTATGGATACGACCCTGCGCGATGGTGAACAAACCAGCGGGGTGTCGTTTTCTGCTTCTGAAAAACTGGCGCTAACCCAGTTGTTGCTTACAGAGGTTAAGGTAGATCGGGTAGAGGTAGCGTCGGCACGCGTATCGGCCGGGGAGTTGGAGGCCGTTCAGCAGATTACCCGCTGGGCTGCCACTGTTGGCATGCTCGACAAAATTGAGGTGCTGACCTTTGTTGATGGTCAGTCATCGCTCGACTGGATGCGGGCATCGGGTGCTAAAGTGATGAACCTGCTCACCAAAGGATCCATGCATCACCTGACCCACCAGCTCAAAAGAACACCAGAGCAGCATTTCGCCGATATTCAGCAGGTTGTTCACCAGGCCCGGCAACAGGGCTTGCAGACGAATGTTTACCTGGAGGATTGGAGCAATGGAATGCGCAATTCCCCCGGCTATGTCCTTCAATTCCTGGACTTTCTGAAAACGCAACCAATCCGGCGTATTCTCCTCCCGGACACGCTGGGAATCCTGACCCCCGCCGAGACAGCGAACTTTGTTGGTTTATTGGTTAACCGCTACCCAACATTACATTTTGATTTCCACGCGCATAATGATTATGACCTTAGTATTGCCAATGTGATGGAAGCAATCCGA
Organism: uncultured Cytophagales bacterium; assembly: GCA_963782245.1. Classification (GTDB taxonomy): domain Bacteria; phylum Bacteroidota; class Bacteroidia; order Cytophagales; family Spirosomataceae; genus Spirosoma. Next base: position 4,372 of record CAWAJC010000014.1, on the reverse strand, counting down.
GCAGGTGCGCACGGGATACACTTAACGGTAAACGGATTAGGCGAACGGGCAGGCAACGCGCCCATGGCCAGTGCTATTGCCGTATTGCGCGATTTCATGCCGGAGGTAAGAATGGGCGTGGTTGAAAAGTCGCTCTATCAGGTTAGTAAAATCGTCGAAACTTTTTCAGGACTCCGCATTCCTGATAACAAGCCGGTTGTTGGCGACAATGTGTTTACCCAAACAGCAGGTATCCATGCCGACGGCGACAAAAAAAACAACCTTTATTTCAACGCGTTACTTCCCGAACGATTTGGCCGAAAACGCAGCTACGCACTGGGCAAGATGTCGGGGAAGGCCAATATTGAGAACAACCTCCGCGAACTGGGTATTCAGCTATCGGAAGATGACCTGCAGAAAGTAACGAAGCGAGTTATTGAACTGGGTGATCAAAAGGAAGTTGTTACGCGTGAAGATTTGCCGTACGTTATTGCCGATGTGCTTCATAATACAGCCATGACTTCGCGGGTGGAAGTGCTTAATTACGTGCTCACTCACTCTAAAGACCTGAAACCCTCCGCCACGTTGCGCGTGCGAATTGCTGAGGAGTTGTTCGAAGAAAATGCCCAGGGCGACGGGCAGTACGATGCGTTTATGAATGCCCTGAAAAAGATTTACGGCAGAAAGAAAATGACGTTACCCGAACTGACCGACTACGCCGTCCGGATTCCAACTGGTGGCCGGACGGACGCGCTCTGCGAAACAATCATTACCTGGATGTACAACAACCATGAGTTTAAAACCCGGGGGCTGGATTCTGACCAGACAGTATCGGCAATTAAGGCGACCCAGAAAATGCTGAACACGTTGGAGTAACGTTGGCATTATACCCACTGGATATTTTTCCAGGGTCTCTGATGAGGCAACAACACTAATGTAGCATTTTTTCATACTTCGTTTAATAACTTCGCATTCTGTTCCAACCGATACTGTTGGTCACCTCCCTTTATTCATTTTCCTACTGGTATGAGTCAGGCAAAACAAACGGCTGAAAAAATAGAATACAACGGGTCAGATAATCTGGCCATGATGAGTCACGCAGTTAATTACAATGGCGGACTTTACAAATGGGTTGCCAGTGATATCAATCCCGGCGAAGCGGTACTGGATTTTGGAGCAGGCAACGGGGAATATGCTAACCGTTTTCCCTTGGGAAGTGTGGACGCAGCCGAGATAGACCCGGATTTGTTACCCCTGATTAAACAACCCGTCTTCACGGATATTAGCCAGCTGACGAAGAAGTACGATTTGATTTACACAATCAACGTGCTGGAGCATATCGAGCATCACGGCGAGATAGTAAAAGAACTGGTTACCAAACTCAAGCCAGGCGGACGCCTGAAAGTATTCGTGCCGGCTCGCCAGGAAATTTTCAGTAATATGGACGAGCACGTTGGCCATTACCGTCGGTACGATAAAAAACTGGTGACGAAAATTCTGGAAGATGCCGGATTGCGCGTTACCAATTGCCGCTACTACGATTTTGCCGGGTACTTTATTTCGCTGCTGTACAAGTGGCTTGGTAAAGATGGTCGAATCACGAAGGAGTCGGTCATTTTCTACGACCGGGTCGTTTTTCCTGTTAGCAGAGTATTCGATAAGCTCACCGCAGGACAAGTAATAGGCAAGAATGTTATTGCCGAAGCCGTTCGTCCCTGACTAATCCGGTAACCCCCTTTTATCTAACGCTTTTAACTACACAGAAAAGTTGACGTAGTTGAACACAAGAGTAACCTCAATCCTCATAGTTCTTTTTTAATCAATGAAAAAACACATTCTTGTTGTTCCCGGCGATGGTATTGGTGCCGAAGTGAGTAAAGTAGGAAAACTGGTACTGGAATCAATCGCCAGGAAGTTCGACCATGAGTTCACCTACGATGAAGCCCTGATAGGCCACGTTGCCATAGAAGCAACAGGCGATCCCCTTCCCAGCGAAACGCTGACCAAAATGCGCGCTGCCGATGCCATTTTATTCGGTGCCGTTGGCCACCCGAAGTACGACAATGATCCTTCAGCCAAAGTGCGTCCGGAGCAGGGGCTTCTGAAAATGCGGAAAGAGCTTGGGTTGTATGCAAACCTTCGCCCTATCAAGTTGTTCGATGAGTTGTTGGATGCATCAAGTATCAAACCAGAGATTTTGCGGGGGGCCGACATTCTCTTTTTTCGCGAACTAACTGGTGATGTCTATTTCGGCAAGCGCGAGCGGCTCGATGAGGGGAATACCGCCTACGACACCATGATTTATAGCAAGTATGAGGTAGAACGCATCGTGCGAAAAGCATTCGAGGCCGCCCGTACCCGTAGAAAGAAACTCTGTTCCGTCGATAAAGCAAACGTTTTGGAAAGTAGTCGTCTATGGCGGGAAGTAGTGCTGGCCATCGCGCCGGAATACCCCGACGTAACGCTCGAGCATCAGTTTATTGACGCAGCCGCCATGTTACTGATTAAAGATCCTAACCGCTTCGATGTGGTGGTAACAGGAAATCTATTTGGCGACATTCTGACGGATGAGGCCAGCCAGATTGCCGGTTCTATGGGCATGCTTGCTTCAGCTTCGGTGGGTGACACAACGGGCGTTTACGAACCAATACACGGTTCGGCGCATGATATTACAGGAAAAGGCGTGGCTAACCCATTAGCATCCGTTTTATCAGTAGCATTGCTGCTTGATATATCATTCGGGATGAAGCACGAATCAGAAGTCGTAGTCAACGCGGTAGATTCCGTACTGAAAGCAGGATTTCGCACACGGGATATTGCTGATAAGAATACGCCTGCCGACAAGATTCTGGGCACCGAAGCTATGGGAAACCAGGTTTTACATTATTTAGCTGCTTGATAGACAGCTTTCTCCACGTAGCTTATTTTTAATCAATTCATTGAAAGATCTGTAAAAACTACTATTTTTGTAGCGTATTTACGCGTTCAGCGAAATTTCGCAGCAAAAATGACTATCACCTTCCTAATCTCCCGACTGCAACCACCAGCTATTTTTTAGAAAGGTAAAGGATACACGTACCTAAAGCCTTTTCTTTCAAGAAGGGGCTTTTTGCATGATGGGGAAACAAAGTACTTTAATCAATAGCCGATAATGAGTCAACGAGTTTTTATTTTCGACACCACTTTACGGGACGGTGAACAGGTGCCGGGTTGCCAACTCACCACTGATGAAAAAATAGTAGTGGCGAAAGAATTGGAGCGGATGGGTGTCGACATTATCGAGGCTGGATTCCCAATTTCCAGCCCCGGCGATTTTCGCTCGGTAGTTGAAATTTCAAAAGCAGTGACCGAGCCGACGATATGTGCCCTTAGCCGCGCGGTGAAAGGTGATATAGATGCAGCCGGTGAAGCCCTCAAATGGGCTAAGCGTGGACGCATTCATACGGGAATAGGCTCATCAGACATTCACATTCGTAATAAATTTAACAGCACAAGGGAAAACATCCTTGAGCAGGCAGTTGCTGCAGTAAAACATGCTAAGACGTACGTTGAAGATGTTGAGTTTTACGCTGAGGATGCTGGCCGGGCTGATTTGATATTTCTTTCCCAACTTACCGAAGCCGTTATTAATGCCGGTGCTACTGTCGTCAATATTCCAGACACAACCGGATACTGCCTGCCCGATGAATACGGAAAGAAAATAGCCTATATCTACGAACACGTATCAAACGTGCATAAAGCAATCATTTCCATTCACTGTCATAATGATCTTGGACTTGCCACTGCCAATACTCTGGCGGGGGTAATGAACGGGGCCAGGCAAGTGGAAGTAACCATGAACGGCATTGGCGAACGAGCAGGAAATACTTCGCTTGAAGAAGTAGTAATGGCCATAAAGGTAAAAAAGGAGTTGGGACTTTATACCAATATTGACTCGACTCGTTTGTTTCCGGTCAGCAATCTGGTATCACAAATGATGCGGATGCCCGTTCAGGCTAATAAGGCTATCGTCGGTAGAAATGCGTTTGCCCATTCATCCGGGATTCACCAGGACGGATTTCTCAAACATTCCGAAAACTACGAGATCATGAACCCTCACGATGTAGGGGTTCCCAAGTCATCCATCGTGTTAACAGCCCGCAGCGGCAGACACGCCCTGAAGCATCGACTTGAGTTGCTTGGCTTCCGATACGACAAGCCTACCCTGGACGGCATCTACACCCGTTTTCTGGATATGGCAGATATCCGTAAAGAAGTAAATGATAAAGATCTGATGGAATTAGTCAGATAACCAGAAAGCCCGTTCTAGAACGGGCTTTCTGGTTATCTGACTGAACAAAAAATAAAAACAGGCTGTTCCGCCAATAGTACAGCTAAGTAAAACTTATCGATT
>CAWAJC010000013.1:0-344202 GCA_963782245.1 uncultured Cytophagales bacterium | reverse complement strand
AAAAAATTGATTAGTAAAAAGTTACAATCATACCCGTGCACATACTGCGGTGGCTGCACGGGTATGATTGTGCCAGACACAATTTATGATACCGATGAAAAGGTGGGTGCTTTTCTTACTTTTTACCTGCGCCCTCTCCGCCTGCGAATGCTTCGTGACGTCCAGAGGGGTTGTTTTGGCTGAATCCTCAAGGTAGCCTATTCCGCTGGTTAACGTTCGGAACGCACGAGACAACACACCAGATTACGTTCCGCGCAGGCATTTAGCTGATTCGGGGGGCGATACCAGATTATGGTTTCGAGTGATTGATTGTTTGGTTGTCCTAATCTAAACCTATCCTTCTCCAGACCCGGATACATTACCCTGGACACGACCCTGACGAGGCCGGGTGGTAGTGACACAATCTATCGTCAAAAGCACCAATAATGTGGGATAGCCGGTAAAGACGCTTCACAGGGCTTTCCTGCAAAAATGCCGAAGGCATGAAATAACTATGGTATCTGTAGTTCTTTGAATACCAGCAATTTATCTTTTTTTAGAAGTTATGTGTATTGAGTGATTAGGTTATGTGTTGGCTTGAATCTTGTTAGCTATGGACTTGATGAACCTTCATAAGAACGCGGCTCTTACAATCAGCCAGCGGAAACAAATTCAACGTCTGTACGCAACTGGCCAATTTAGCTACCCTAAATTGGCCACCCAGTTCAACACGACCGTCGCAACCATACGAAAGTGGGTCAAACGCCATGACTGCCACGACCACAGCAGTGCGCCTAAAAAGCATCACCGGCGCGTCAACGATGCCTATCGACAGGCAGTTGTTGACTACCGACTGGCCCATCCCCGGCATGGCCCCGTTCGCATTGAGCGCGAACTGCGGGCTGAGTATGGCCCTTTTGCCTTCAGTACGGTGCGACTCATTCTGGGCCAAGACCTGCCCCCAGGCCCCAAACGTCCGCTCATGAATCGGTTGGCAACAGGTCGCTACCGCACCCAAATGGATGTCCAGCAATTGCCCGCCATCAAAGGTAATACCGGCTTCGAGTATAAGATTTCGATCATTCATCTAGCTACTCGCATCAAGTACTCTGAAATTCATGACGACTATGAAAGTGAGACCATCGCCGAGGTATTTAAACGTTCGATGGATGTGCTTCCCCCTTTTTTATCACCTTCACCGACAATGCGATGAGCTTTACAATGAAGTACACGGCTCATCCTGAGCGCAAAACCCGCTTCACTAAGATGGTCGAAGGCAGCGGGCGGATTCACGGCCTGATTGAGAAAGGAATGCCCTGGCGTAATGGCTTTATCGAACGTAGTAACCGTACCGATAAAGAGGAGTTGTTTAATCAGGTTCGTTTTCGTGACTCAGAGGATCGACGTTATCAGTTAAAACTTTGGGAAATGGAATACAACACCTGTCGGCCCCATCAGGGTTTGGACAATCAAATTCCTTTTGCTGTTTACCAAAGGGACTATCCTCTACACGCGGCTAGTCGATACACAACCTAATAACTTAATACAGTTAGGCTGCCGATGGGGGCAATCGTCGGCCCAGCCACCAGAACCCAACCGCCGATACCAGACTAATTCCTGAGATGGCCAGCCAGTGAACCGGGAAGCCCGCACCAGCCACCACCAGCGATCCCAGTGCGGGGGCTGCCGTTTGCGCCAGTGCGCCCCCCATTGCATATAAAGCCAGGTATTGCCCCCGCGTGGCCGGGCTGGCCCGCTCAACCGTAAACGACTGGAGGAAAGGCATAACCAGCATTTCGCTGAAGGTGACGAACAGGATGTAGAGCAGGGCAATTACCGGTCCTGCTGATGAAAGCCTGTAATAGGCTTGAAAGCCAGCCAGTGCCAACACGGCGTACGAAACCGCCGTTAGCAGGACGCCCGTTACGATCAGGTTTATTTTGGATTGCTTCTTTTCCTCCACTGTGTAAACCAGTGCCATCTCGATAGCCACTACCAGCAGCCCATTCAGGGTCATTAATAACCCAATGGCCCCTTCGCTGATGTGCAGCCGCTCCTTGAAAAACAGGGGTACCATCGTGAAAAGCTGCATGAAGGCAATCAGGTACAGCGTGTTGCACACCACGAAGGCGATAAAAAATGGGTCGCGGTGGGGTAACCGGTGGGGTAATACCGGTTGACTCTGCGCCCCTCCCGCCAAACTGCCTGCCTGTTTATCCGCAGGACTCTCTGTTGGTACGGGCAGGTAAATCCATAGTACAACACCGGCCGCCAGGCATGTTAGCCCGTCGACCCAGAACAGCAGGTTGTACTGGATACTGGCCAGCCACCCGCCCAGCCCTCCGCCAACGGCCCAGCCGAGGTTGATAGCCAGCCGATTGAACGAGAACGCCCGCGTTCGGGTCTCGACATCGGAGTAGTAGGCAATAGCGGCCTGATTGGCCGGGCGGAACGTGTCGCCCAGCAGCGTGAACATAAACACACTCCCGCACAGCAGGTAGTAATCCGTGACGAACTGAAGCAGAATCAGGGCCATGCCTCCCGCCAGTAAACTAAAGACCTGAATGGCGTAAAAACCGATGCGGTCTGTCAGCCGACCGCCGAGAAACGTACCCACAAAAGCCCCCGCTCCGTACACCGCCATCACCGTGCCCGCCTGGGTTACAGAGTAGTGCAGTTGCTGCGTGAGGTACAGCGTCATAAACGGCAGCACCATCGTACCACAGCGGTTGATGAGCATCACGCCCGCCAGCAACCACACCGACGGCGACAGGCCCCGGTACGCCCGCTGGTAGAGGTAAAGTGTTCGCTGCAACATAGCCGTAAAAGTACGACGAACCGACTTCCCGAAGGCTTGTTATTCAGGGAGAGAATTGATACGTTTACCTAAAACCAGGGCGCTATGAAAACCGTCGTGGCGTTATCGGAATACGAAGTAGAAAGAGGGAAACCCACGCCCAGCAAAAACTATTAGCCTTTGCAAACGCAGGAAGAACTGGTCGAAAAAGCCGGTCAGTATTTTACCGCTGATGTGCAGTCGTACTGGCTGGTGAATCCTATTTTCAGCATCGTGCTTACCATGCATAGCCCGGATGCGTACTAAAACGTTGTTGAAGGCACCCTGACCGACGATAAGCTGGGTATATCGCTGGAGATGAGCGATCTATTTCGGTAAAGATCAACGTGACTTCCTGCGGGCATCGGCATCCTCGCCGGGGGCGACAAATATCTTCTTGTCGGTAATGAGCGGACGGTGTTCTTCCAGAAACGCCTTGAATAGCCGGATCTCTTCCAGTTGCCGGTCAATAGGGTGGGTGAGAGCGTAGCTCTCCACGTACACGTCGGTAAAGTCCGTGATGACGTACTCCATCAGTTTAATGCCTTTGCGCTTGAGGGCGTGGAGGTACAGGTTCTGGTGGTTGAACAGGTACCGGTCTTTCTGGTACGACCCCGTCGTTTTCAAATCCACCGCCTTGAATTTGCCAATCAGGTCGACGTAGCCGTAGAATAGAACATCCTCAATCTCCCACTGGCAAAACACCTGCGTATCCACAATGGGCCGGGGGAGCAGCTTCCGCACTTTTTTGATGATCTCCGGGTCGAAGCGGTTTTCGTCCGTGCCTTTCACGATGGCTTCTTCAAACGAAACACCCCGTTCCTGCGCCACCGTGGTGGGCGTGGGAACCCGATTGATCGAATCAATCAACGCCTGAACCGGCATCGTGCCGCCCTGCAGGTAGCGGGAGAAGTTGTTGAGTAAGGAGGGATAAAAGCGGTACTGTATCGACACGGGTCTGTGGTTTTGCATCCATCTGTTTCGAGTTAAAACTGACGGATGACCTACTTAGTTTTTCACCACCAATAGCACCCCCGCCACAATCAGGCCGACACCCAGTAGCCGCCAGCCGTTGGCGGGGTGTACGTCAAAGTTCAGCAGCCCGTAATGATCCAGCACGATGGCCGCCGTCAACTGACCTGCTACGCTTAGACTAACCAGGTTGGCCGTGCCTATTTTCTGCACGCTGACAATGACCGTTATCATGTAAACGGCCCCCATCACGCCCCCCATCCATTTCCACCAGCTTACCTGCCTGATTACATCCGTAGCGGGTACCGAACCGCCCGATGCCAGTAACATCAGCACCAGTGCCACCAGCCCCGATCCGAACGAAACAACAGCAGCCAGAACCGGGCTGGACAGGGCCTGACGCAGATTGGCGTTTACACCCGCCTGAACGGTGATGGCTATACCAATAAGGAAGGCAAAAAACAGGTAAATGACATTCATACCCGTAAAGGTAGGCAACCGTATAGTCGGAATGCATTCTATTACTGATTTTCAATGTGTCGATACGTTGTTGTAATACGTATAGGCGGTACTGCTGTCTGGTGTCTGGGTATGGCATCAGATCTGCTGGCATCGGGCGCGGCCGGTACGCTATCAGCTATGGGTTGGGGCAGGGGCCACCATCATTGCTGTGTTGTGGGGCGTTTTCAGCTGGCACGAGTTAAAAGGCGCCCCCGTACAGTTGGGTCGCTACCTGATGCTGATGAGTGTCTGTTACGTGCTGCCTAGCGGAAACCTGGGCCTGTGCCCTTCAGGAATATAGCCGCGGAATACCGGCAGCCGAAACGCCCGGCCCGTACATACGAAGCGCCACTGGTACCAAAACCTTTCCGGGTATCACCAGGTTTGGTAGAAAAACGAAAAAAAGCAACGTTATGAAACGATTATTGGTAATACTGGGAGTAGTCATGCTGGGGTATGGCTGCGCTCCCCGTGTAACGGTTGACCGAAATAACCGGGTAGACTTTAGCAAATACAAGACATTCGCCTGGATGGATTCGGACATAAAGGCGGGGGAAAATCCTGTTTATTATAATCAACTGGCAACACAGAGCGTCGAAAATACGATGACCGATGTGCTGAAGCAAAAAGGGCTAAGTCTGAACGAAGCAAACCCAGACCTGCTGGTTGGCTATCACTTCTTTGTGGAGGATAAGACCCGGACGGTAACCAGTCCTACCACTATGTCTCCTTTTTATGGTCCCTATATGGGCTGGGGGCGTTGGGGGTTCCGTGGCTGGGGACCTGGCTGGTGGGGCTGGGGTGGCAGGCAGTACGTACAGGAAAACTACAAAGAGGGTACGCTCATTGTCGATATCGTTGATGCCCAAACGCATAAGCTGGTATGGCGCGGTACGGCCGAAAACGCAATGGTCGACCCCGCCCGCATTACCGCTCAGTTGACAAAACAGGCAGAGAATATCATTGAGCGATTTCCGGACCGGACCAGTTAAAGCAGTCGTATAGCGTAACTAACAGGCATCCCTATCGCAGGTAATTTTCAATTCAATTACCTGTGATGGGGATGCTCCGTTTAGGAGGGCGGGAATGGTATTGCATGTTCGTACTTGCGGACGTTAAAATCGTCTTATCGGGCAAAGGCAGCCGGAAATAGATATCCTGAACAACTTTGGTAAAAGGAGACCGACAAATACTATTTCGTGCTACTTTTAAGAAAACTACCGTTCCACTATGCGGGTCAACCACTGCCTGTCGTACCCTCTGCTACTGGTTACAGTCAGCTTTTTTTCGTGTAAAGAAGCCGTTCCCCCGAAACCCAATATCCTGTTCATTCTGGCCGATGACTGGAGTTATCCCTATGTCAGTTTGTACGGAGACAGCACTATCCGAACGCCTACCATTGACCGATTGGCCCGAAATGGTACCGTTTTTACAAATGCGTATTGCGCTGCGCCTTCCTGCACCCCATCGCGGGCGGCTATCCTGACGGGCCGTTATCCACATAACCTCGGCGAAGGGGTGAACCTGTGTGGAAAACTCGACTATAAAATTCCGACCTACGTTCAACTACTGGAAAAAGAAGGCTATCAGGTAGCCTTCGACCGGAAAGGGTGGGCACCGGGCGATTTTCATAAAATGGGCTATACCAGAAATCCCGCCGGGCAAATGGCAGAACTTGATACGCTCCTTGATCAGTTGCCGAAAGGAAAGCCGTTCTTTTTCTGGTTTGGGACCAACGATCCACACCGGCCTTATGCATTGGGAAGCGGCAAAAAAGCGGGTATCGATCCGCAGGAAATCCACCTGCCCGCGTTCCTGCCCGATGTACCTGAAATAAGGGGTGATGTGGCCGATCATTTGGCAGAGGTGGAACGCCTTGATCGCGAGATTGGAGTATTGCTGAAAAAGCTGGAAAGCGCGGGCCAACTGGAAAATACCATCGTTGTCGTTACGTCCGACAATGGAATGCCGTTTCCACACGCCAAAGCCAATCTATATGATTACGGAACGCGGGTTCCGCTACTAATCAGCCATTTCTCCAACCAGGAAAAGCAACCTGCCCGCAACGAGTCGTTCGTGAATCTGATTGATCTGATGCCTACGTTTCTGGATTGGGCTGATGTCAAACAACGTCCTGCCTTGGATGGAATCAGCCTGGTGCCGATACTCAACGGACAGCAAACCGAGCATCGGTCGGAGGTGTTTCTGGAGCGGGAACGACACTGTTTATGCCGACCTGAGTTCGAATACGGAGCCGGTTACCCCATGCGGGCAATCCGGACAAAAGAATACTTATATATCCGGAATTTTCGGCCCGACCGGATGCCTGCCGGGGATGAGTCTATTCCAAATACACCTTCTGTTTTTGGCGATGTGGACGGTGGACCGACCAAAATTTATATGATGGACCATCGGAACGATGACATTGTAAAACCTATGTTCGCACTGGGCTTTGGCAAACGCCCTGCCGAAGAATTGTACGTGCTGAAAAACGACCCGTACAATATCCACAACCTCGCCGATGACGCCAGACTCGCTCCGGCTAAAAAAGAGTTGAGTGCGCGGCTGCTAAACTGGATGAAGCAGGAAAATGATCCGCGTCAGGGGGGAGGGGGGGATCAAATAGATCGCTATGAGGCTACCACACGGGCCTGGATAACGCGTGACGGTATCATTTTTCTGGATGAGCAACAGTAAGCGTGTGTACCGGTCTCCGTGCCCGCTCCTTACATTCATTAGGGAACGTACAGCAACAGAAACATTTCGGCTGCGTGCCAGGCGTGAGTGAAGGCTAATTTCTGTTTCGCCAGGTCCTTGTTTAGTACGGTCATGCCCGGATAATGTGCGTCGCTGTCGTGTTGCTGCCAGCTAAGAGGGTAGTCGATGGTACCCACCATGCCTCGTTTTTGATGGTAAAAATGATCTTCTGCCCAAACGTAATAAGGCGAATTGAGCGTTATTTTTTCGTCAAACTGGGGTCCGGACACGTGTTCATTCCGGTACGCCCACCAGCACAGGGCTGAGTAACTATCATATTCCTCAGGAATGCTGTAGTGGTCGGGGAGGCCGAGCGATTTCAGACCGTATTTCAGCCACTTGGTTTGGTAAACCGGGTGTTCGGCATCATCGGTCTGCCCCGCTACGTAAGTACCCCGTCGAAAACGATTCGCCGAATCCAGCACCGTCTGCACAACAGGATGGTTTTTATCGGAAACCAGCGATACCAGAAACAGAACCTGGCCGAGGTTATCAACTTCGGGAATCCCGCGGTTATTCCGGTCGAACGGCTGGTTGATCGCCATAATCCAGTCCTGAATCAGGGGTAGGTTGTTCGTTTCCCGCAGTACCATAGCCATCAGGGCCGCGTCCCGGTACCAGGGTTTAAGGTACACCAGAAAATTCGGGACAGGCCGTCCGTGAATGATATTAATGAGAATTTCCTGGTGCAGTACCCGAAGTACTGGCCCCCATGGCTGCCTGGCAAAACCGGGTAAACTCAGGCGGGAGCGGGTACCTGGAATCAGTTTTGGTTTCTTGGGCGGCTGTAGTAACCAGACACCGCTTTCATTCTCCCGAATCTGGATTTGTTGTCCATCGGTCAACACCAGGTGAACGAGGTATTCCGATGGAACAATGATTTCTTCCTTTACCCGCCATTGTTCCTCGATGTTGCCCGTCAGGGCGTTCACCAGACGCCCGTTCCGATAAATGAGTTTAAGCCGATCCCCCATACCGAACAGGAAAAACGGCAAGTCAGGTAGTGTGCGCAGTGCCGTATGATCATGACGAAGGCGCGTCAGATTCTCCCGATAAACCGTTAAAGCCCCCGCGGGATCGGTATGTATCGCCGGGGGAGTGGGCTTTTGAGCCTCAGCGGACAGCGTAATGGCCATAAAGAGAGTGAACCAGCGAAAAGACATAGATGGGTAAAGATACCCATTTTGAACAAAGGTTAACACGGCTCACGTTGAGTAAACTAGTGTTGTCAGTTACCTGACAGATAGCCATTCACTGGCCCATCGAAATAAAAAGCGCAGGCGTTAGCCCTAGTGGGTTCATTGGATAAGTCTTTATAGAAAATTTAACGCGGTATGCTTATCTTGCTCCGTTATTCCGGATACACGTTTAATGTACAGCGTTCTCGTTTGCGCGTCTTGACGATTACGTTTAAAGCAAGGGTTTTTTAGTCAATGAGTTTAGCAAATGTCGACCTGTCCAATTGCGATCGGGAGCCTATTCATATTCTTGGTCAAATTCAGTCCTACGGCTATTTGCTGGCCATCCATCCTGACACGTACACCATCATCCATGCCAGCGAAAACATCGCTGATTTGATGAATTTGTCAGCCACTCAGGTGCTGGGGCAGCCGCTGGAACGTGTAGTCGCTGAAACAGATATACCGACGGGCAGGCTGATATCCCTGCTGAACGCAGATGATCCAAATGGTTCGTGGGAAACCCTGAACCCGTATCCGATGACGGTAAATGGGCAGGCGTTGAATCTGGTTATTCATCAGCATGCCGGGCTTATCGTGCTGGAATGGGAGCCAGCCCCGGACACCCCCGATGCCGATAGTGGCCATACCTTACTAAATCAGCGACTGATTACGGAGTCGCTTACAGAAGTACAGACCAGCGATACCCTGACGGAGTTGTTGCAGAATACTGCCAGACGGGTGAAGGCCATTACGGGTTTTGATCGGATCATGGTATACCGGTTTAGTGCCGACTGGCATGGACAGGTGGTTGCAGAAGAAAAGGAAGACCATCTGGAGCCATTCCTGGGCCTGCATTATCCCGCATCCGACATTCCGAAGCAGGCCCGCGAGTTGTACAAAGTCAACCTGGTTCGGTTAATTGCCGATGTAGACAGCACCCCATCCCGCATTCTGTCGCAATCCGAGTGGCCCGACGATAAGCCGCTGGACCTGACGCATTCCGTGCTCCGGGCGGTATCCCCCATTCACATTGAGTACCTCAAAAATATGGGGGTGAGCGCATCCATGAGTATCTCGCTGATCTATCAGGATGAACTTTGGGGACTTATTTCCTGCCATAATACAACGCCCCGCTTTGTTGATTATCCGGCGCGCCGAGCGGCTAAATTTGTGAGTCAGCTTTTGTCCGTAGCCCTGGAGTTTCGCAAGGACAAAGAAGATCTTGCCGCCCAGCATCTGTACCAACAGGCCGGGCAGCGACTGCACGAGCAGTTATTGCTGAGCGACACAATTGTACGGGCCATTACCCAGTTTCCCACAACGGTACTGGAGGTGACCAGTGCCCCCGGAGCTGCTTTGTTATTCGACGGTAAGCTGTATCGACTAGGGCAAACACCCGACGAACCAGCAATTCGGGCCATGGCCGACTGGATGAGCACCACGAGTACAACAACATTTCTGGAAACCAGCCAGCTCCCGAATCTGTACCCACCCGCCGAGGGATTCAGGGAGGTAGGCGCGGGATTACTGGCCATCGTGCTGTCGCGGGAGCTGAATGAGTACATTTTCTGGTTCAAACCAGAGCGGATTCGGGAAGTATCGTGGGCGGGTAATCCGAACAAGCCCGTTACGTTTGATGACAATGGCGCGGGAAAAATCAGTCCCCGAACCAGTTTTGCTGCCTGGACAGAAATGGTCCATAATACCTCGGAGCCCTGGAGTAAAGCAGAGGTGTCGGCGGCTGTAAAGCTGCGCGATGATGCCCTGCAGATTGTGAACAAGCAAGCTAACGAGATTCGTATGCTGAACCAGCAACTGAAGCTGGCCTACGAAGAACTCGATGCATTTAGTTACACGGTGTCGCATGATTTGCGAACGCCCCTGTCGTCTATCCGGTGTTACTCCGAAATTCTGCTCGAAGAATACGGAAAGGATCTCGTGCCGGATGCCCACTCGCTGCTCAACAAAGTAATTGACTCAACCGACAAGATGCGTCGACTGATTCGGCACATACTGTACTATTCCCGGATGGGTCGGAGTGAACTGGACACCCAGTATGTAGACATGAACAAGTTGCTGAACGATATTCGGGAGGATGTTATGGTTACTGCTCAGGGACGTTCATTACGCCTGGAGATTGGCGATACACCGGCAATCTATGCCGACCAGTTAATGGCGCTTCAATTGTTCACAAACCTGCTCACCAATGCTGCTAAATACACCAAACTAGCCTCCGATGGGGTTGTCAGGGTAACTGGCCGGCAGAGTGATACGGAAGTGATTTACTCTGTAGAGGATAATGGTATCGGGTTTGACATGAAGCAGGCCGACAGAATGTTTGAACTATTCAAGCGATTGGAGAATGCCCGGAACTTTGAAGGAACCGGTGTTGGTTTAACGATTGTTAAGCGCATCGTTGACCGTCACCAGGGGAAAATCTGGTTCCAAAGCACGCTGAACAAAGGCACAACTTTCTTTGTTTCGTTTCCAATCATGTAACTGTACAAGCTAAAAAGATAATGGTAGATGTACTGTATATTGAAGACAATCCGAACGACGCGGATATATTCAGCCGCCTGATGCGCAAGCTGAACCGACTTGTTACGTACACCATCCTGAGCACTGGCCCCGAAGCACTTGCCTACCTGACGGATACGGGCCCCCACAAAGCAGCCCTACCTAAAGTAGTTCTTCTGGATCTGGACCTGGGTGGGGTAAGCGGTTTTGAGGTAATCACCAAAGCGCGGGCCTCCGACCGGACCAGGTACCTGCCCATTGTGGCTTTTAGTACGTCCGACAGTCCGCGGGATATTCAACAGGCGTATGATGCCGGTATTAACGCGTACGTGGTGAAGCCTGGCAGCTATCAGGCTACGGGTTTGGCCCTGACGAAGGTGTGCGACTTCTGGCTGGAAAACAATACCCGCATAGATAACAAATGAGCCTTTTGTTAGACCGATTGCGGCAGGAAACGCAGGGGATGCACCAGCAGACAGAGCAGCTTTTCTACGTAGACTCCTTACGAAACGGCACGCTATCTCCCGATCAATACGTTCATCTGCTCCGCACGCACCTGGTATTCCATCAGGCACTGGAAACTGCCGTTAACGATCATCCCGACTTTTTCCGGGACTACAATCCACAGGGCCGGGAAAAAACACCCTGGCTGTTGGCCGACCTGGCGCATCTGAACGAGCCACTATTGCTGCCCATGCCCAGGCTGTTCGCCAACTGGTCGGCCGTTGATTTGCTGGGAGCCATCTACGTTGGTGAGGGGTCTATGCTGGGTGGGACCGTAATTAGCCGGTTATTGCAGCAGAGTACGTCTATTCAGTCTATCCTGCCGGTAGCGTCCCGATTCTATCAGGGGTATGGTCCGGATACGGGCAAGCAGTGGCGCAGAGGGGGGGAGTTCATAACACAGCGCGGATCGATCCACGCCGATGCTGTTGTAGTGGCTGCCAAACAGGCCTTCGGGCAATATCAGAAGGCTTTTCTGAATAGCCAGGACCGCGTTACGCAGGTGTAGCCTTGAGAACGGGCAGGAAAATTTTGAAGGTAGAGCCACTACCCACTTCGCTATCAACATCAATGGCTCCGCCGTGGTTTTGGGCCACCCGCTGGCATATTGCCAGACCAATACCGGTGCCGCTGTAGTTTACCGGGCTGTGCAAACGCTGGAAGGGCGTAAACACCCGGTCTTTGTACCGCACATCGAAGCCAATCCCGTTGTCTTTTACGCTGATTAACCAGAAATTCCCCGGGGTTGGCGACTGGAGTGTTTCGGGCAACTCATTGGGGATTGCCTCCTTAACGTCAATCTGAATGAAAGGAGGAACGCCCGCTACGCTGAACTTCAGCGCATTCGCAATCAGATTCTGAAAAAGCTGACGTAGCCGGGATACGTTGCCACGCACCCTGGGCAGAGAAGCCACTTTGATGATTGCTTTCTTTTCCGTTATTGTCATTTCCAGGTCGCTCAACACGTCCTCAACGATGTCGGTGAGCAAAACTACCTTGAGCGAATCCGGCTGGCCACTCAGCTGCGAATAGAACAAAAGGTCTTTTACCAGAGACTGCATCCGACCGGCCGACTTCTGAATCCGCCGAACCATATCTTTTTCCCCATCAGAAAGACTGTCGGCAAACTGGCTCTGCAGTAAATCGCTGAATGACTGAATGCGCCGGAGCGGTTCCTGCAAATCATGCGAAGCAATGTGAGCAAACTGTTGCAGGCTCTCATTGGATCGTTTTAGTTCTATGTTGGCGGCATTCAACTCAGAGGCCTGCTGCTGCGCCAGTAGTTCGTTGTTCCGGCGCTCGGTAATATTATCGAACGTAACAACAACCCGCTCGTCGTATTGCTTGAAAGCCACGGCTTCAAACCAACCGGATAGGCCCAGTTCATCTTCGTAGTGCTGAATTGTTTTCTCCGACTGGCCCGTATTGATCACCCGGATGTACATGTCGATAAACCCGTTGTGCCCATAACCCGGAAAAACCGTTAACAAGGTCTGTCCAACTAACTCTTCAGGGGTTTTAAAAACACTATAGGCAACGGCCTTATTGGCCGTGTCAATCATAAAATCGACGACCTTGTTCTGGTCATCCCTAATGGCCGTCATGGCTATTATACTGTTCAGGGAAGCATCCAGAATAGTACGCAGCTGGTGCGTTTGCTGTTCCAGTGTCCTGGTTTGTTCATCAACACGTTGCTGAAGGGTTTCCTTGTTCTGCTTGTCGGCAGTTATATCGATAACCGTACCGATAAACCGATAGGGTACCTGCTTCTCATCGAAGAAAACATGCCCATTGGAGCGTATCCAACGTAAATGGCCGGTATCAATGACGCCTATCGTCCTGAATTCATAATGAAAATGCCCGCTGCTGCCGGGTCGCATAACGGCCTGGACCGCCTGATTCGTTGCCTCACGATCATCCGGATGCACGCACTGTAGAAAAATCGGGTAATCGACCGGGAGAGAAGCGGGTAGACCAAAGAGTTCTCTGGTTCGGTCGGACCAGGTTATTTCGCCAGACAGCAGATCGTATTCCCACGTACCCAACTGGGCTGATTCAACAGCAAGCCGAAGTTCTTCGTCGGCCATGCGCGCTTTCAGTTCAACTTCCTTCCGGTCACTAACATTAATTAGTATGCCCGAGAAGGTGATTGGATCCTGCTGTAGGTTATACGTAAACTGCCCCCTGGAAAAAACCCATTTGGTCTCCGCCTGGGTCGTTATAATCCGGTAGTCTGCTTCAAAAAAGGTCTTTTCTTTCCGCGCTTCATCCATCCGGTTGATTACCCGCTGGCGATCATCCGGATGGATTACATCCGTGAACATGTGCGGAGGAAGGGTAATCTTATCCTGCTCAATACCCAACAAATTAAACAGGGCGGGATCGCCATACAGGATGTTATTAACAATATCCCAGAACCAGGCCGCTGTCAGGCCGGAGCAAAGGGCTGCATGCAAATGATCGAACGAAGGCTGGAATAATGCGGCTTCCTGAATGGGGTGGGAAGTAGATTCCGTAGCGAACGGCTGACTCATAGCATAGCTTCTTGGTAAAATACACAGCGTCAAAAGGCCGTACCGTAGAAAAGACAAGTGCCCAGTTTCATGTACCGGAGATACGGGTCACCTGAACAAAAATACGTATAAAATTGCCAGATAATGGCTATGTAGGTAACCAGCTCTTTACCTATTTGTTTGTCGGTTGCTGCTTCGAATTCCTTCGGGAAGCTAGTCGTTCGTGTATGGCGGCCACTTTATCTTCATGGATATCTTCTGCTTCTTCTATCGAGTGCGACTCTGACAAGGTTGCTTCATGTCTGGCTTCGTCGGCTAGTTTGCAGAAAAACTGGTGTAGTTTCAGGAGTTCTTCTTCGGTCAGATCCTCCACATTCAGGATTCTATTGCTGGCTTTTCGGTTCACAGCGAGCAGTTCATTCAGTTTTATCTGCATCGCCAGGGAGTCTTTGTTTTGCGCTTTCTGAATCAGGAATACCATCAGAAAAGTGACAATGGTTGTGCTGGTGTTTATGATAAGCTGCCACGTGTCTGAATAATCAAAAATAGGACCCGTGACGAGCCAGATAATGATGGACAGCAAAGCAAGCAGGAACGCTCCCGAGGAGCCGGTTGCTTTGGTTGCTCTGGACGCAAAGTGGTCAAAAAACCGGGTAAATTTATTCTCGTTCATGTGTCTGGTAGTTGGAATGATCTACCTCTAAACTGGTTTATTTGATAATTGTGAGATTAAATTACGCCGATGCATTTTTTAGTTCGTTACTGGTTGGTTCTCATCGGGATAACGGCCGGATCAAAGAAAAACAGCATCTAAATGCAGAAAACCGTTGGCCACACACAGGCCGTTTTTTCGTATTACCTCTACTAGACTACCAGCAACGTGCCTGAGCCGTTTCTACCGCCGAATGATTCATTAAAGCGTTATACGCATTGTCAGTTGCTGAAAACAGGCAGCAACCACGCTTACTCCAAACGGTTTCATCAATTGTACCCAAAACATGGGTTCGTTTACGGCAAGATAAATGCCGACTAAAACGCGTTCGGGCAAAAATCCGTATATTCGATACCCTCATCTGGAAATCTGCTCCGGCGGTTCCGTTCCTAAACGTAGCAAGGGCGCATCAGGACTATGCGAATACGGTTTATCTGGTTATTTCTTGGTATTGCAGTTGCTCCTGCCGGGGTGGGTTGCCAGCCAGAACCTTGTTCCGAACGGGAGTTTTGAAACCTACCGAACCTGTCCGCAGCAGGATAACCTATTTGAGGAAGCCATCCCCTGGTATAACCCCAACCGGGCCACTCCCGACTTTTACCACCGGTGTCTTGATTTTGGGCAGCTCATTTTAACTCCTCACTCAGGGCAGGGAGTCGGACGCTTGTTTTTCGACCAGGGATGGGCCGAATACATGGGGGTTAAATTAACAAAGCCGCTGTCTGTGAGTACGTGCTACTATTACGAAATGTACGTGGCAACGGATACGCCTAACAAATACCTGACTGAAACTATGGGTGCCCATTTCTCTAGTCAGCCACTTACCGGTACCACAACGGAACGGCTAAACGCAATACCACAAATTTTGGACACGAACCCCCGCAGCAGCATCGGGGTACTACAGTGGCAGCGCATTTCGGGTTTTATAAACCCTAAAGGGGGGGAGCAATACCTGACCGTGGGTAGTTTTAACAAAGAACCAGCGTTTCTGGGGTTTTACTACCTGTTTGTCGATGACGTGTCACTACTGCCTGTTGAACTTGAACTGGGTAAGGATACCACATTGTGCAACCGCAGGAATTCTCTTTTGCTCGATGGAACCGTTCCCGGAGGCAGAGAGTATCACTGGCAGGATGGCAGTACCGGTCCAAAATTTCAGGTAACAAAGCCGGGCAAGTATTCCGTTACCGCTATTACGGCCTGCAAAACTCTGGTCGACTCCATAAATGTGCGCTACGCCATTGATTTCGACCTTGGTCCCGATACCACACTCTGTACCGGTCAGGCTCTTACCCTGAACGTTCCGCAAACACCCGTTTCCCAATACCGTTGGCAGGACGGCTCGGCACAAAATACTTACGCTGTGAAGCAGCAGGGCCAGTATAGCATACGGGTTACGCAGGCCAATTGCGTGGCAACGGATACCATTCAGGTACGGTATATTCAGCCTCCGAGTCTAAACTTAGGACCGGACAAGGAACTTTGCGGGGCCGAAAAATTCACGATAAAGCCCGTTGTAGCCGAGGGTACGTTTAGCTGGCAGGATGGCTTTACGGATACGCTTCGTATAGTAAGTACGTCGGGCGTATTCCGGGCCAGCGTTCGCAACGATTGCGCCACGGTAACTGACTCCATTGAAATAGATTACGGCGCCTGCGACTGCATTCTCTACACGCCCAATAGCTTTACCCCCAATGGCGACGGGATGAACGATGATTTTTCGGCCTTCGGGTGCGGTGACCTGACTATTACTTCTCTCGCCATTTATAACCGTTGGGGCGAAGTGATTCTTGAAGCGACAAGTCCGCCCTTTCGGTGGAATGGCTACTATCGGGATGAGATTTGTGCGCAGGGTATTTATGCCTGGCGCATAAATTATCAGTTGAACCGGGGCAAGCGGATTAAGGTTGACCAGAAACAGGGGTACGTCACATTGGTTCGCTGAGTGGACAACTTATCCCGGTAGCTGTGTTCATACGGGAAATGGGACTAAAATAGCTTAACCAGCCGCGCCAGTCCGGCCGAAATTAGCAGCACTACGGCTACCAGGGCCAGTCCGTAGTATAAACCAAAGCCTTCCGACACAAAGCCGATAATGGGCGGGCCAGCCAGAAAACCAATAAAACTAAAGGTGGCAAACGTAGCCAGCCCGGCGGCCGGCGGAATGCCTGGCACCCGTAACGACGCAGAATACAGAACGGGCGCACCCAGCGAACAGCCCGCCCCCAGCAGCGCGAAACCCGCAAGAGCCGTGAACGGGAAGGGCAAAACAATAGCTACCAGGATGCCCAGTGCGCCCACAACTCCTCCCATCTGTAACCAGCGGGTAGCCCCAATTTTGGGTAGGATAGCATCACCCAGGAAGCGGAAACCGGTCATCGTGAGCGAAAAACTGGCAAAGCCCAGCGCGGCAATCTGCGCACTGGCCCCCAGCGTTTCGCGCAGGTAAACGGCACTCCAGTCGAAGGCGAGCCCTTCCCCCATAGCCAGGGCCAGGCCAATCAGAATCATCAGCAGTAAATCCCGGTTGGGCCGTACAAAAGAAGAGCCCGCTTTCTCGCCCGACTCTGTCCGGCTGCTCGACGGAATCTGTTTCAACAGGGGCTGCAACAGGAAGGTGAGAATCAAAATCACTGCGGCCATTACTGCCATGTGTACCGGAGGGGGCACATGCAGCGCAATAACCGCCCCGGTAATCCCCGAACCGAACAGCCCTCCCAAACTCCACATGCCATGGCAGGACGACATGATGACAATACCCTGCGACCGCTCCAGGTTGGTGGCACTCGTATTCATGGCCACGTTGATGAGTGCGCCCGAAAGACCCGCCAGAAATAGCCCTGAAGCCATCAGGTAAATGTTGGGAGCATTGATGGGGATGCACACCGCCAGTGTCAACCCTATGGCGGCCCAGAAACAGGACCGGGCTTCGCCCAGCCTGGCAATAATAAAGCCCGTCAGGGGGTTCATTATCAGCAAGCCGACCGGCATCGCAAAGAGCGTGAGTCCCAGTTCGGCATCGGAGAGGAGTAGTTTCGCTTTCACGTACGGAATGTGCGAAACCCAGCTACCGAACAACAAACTGTCGGAAGAAAAAACCAGACCTACTGCCAGTGCCCGCTTGTTCAGGAAAAAAGAGAGAATATTCTGGATGAACCTGTTTCGTTGTGGCTTGGGAAGAGAAGCGGTTGTGTTCATGGTACAAAAATAGCCGGTTCAGACCGGCTATTCCTACTCATTGGTTATCCTTTACGAATGCTGAGTCAACCATTCAGCGTTGCGCTCTACTCGACCATCGTCAGCGATTTGCTGTTTTTGAGGTGCCCCGTCATCGCCTTACGCAGTTTCTCTACTTTGGGTAGCGATACGCTTTGAATGTAAGGCTGGTTGGGATGTAGCGCAAAATAATTCTGGTGGTACACTTCAGCAGGGTAGAAAACGGGGATGGGTGTAACTTCCGTTACTACGTTGCCACTGTAATGGCCCGATTCGTTTGTGCTTTTGATAGCGGCCAGTATGGCAGCTTTCTCTTCGGGTGTTCGGTAGAAAGCCACCGACCGGTAGTCGCGACCCACATCGGGACCCTGCCGATTCAGGGTGGTCGGGTCATGGCCCGCAAAGAAAGCTTCGAGCAGTTGCGGATAGCTGATTACTTTCGGATCGTAATACACCTGTACTGATTCTGCATGGCCTGTCCGGTCGGTGCCAACCTGCTCGTAAGTTGGGTTCTTAACCGTGCCGCCGGCGTAGCCGGAAATTACTTCCCGAACGCCCTTGAGCTGGTTCATGCCTTCTTCCAGCGCCCAAAAGCAACCACCGGCGAACGTGGCAACGGCTTCGCCCGATTTTAGCTCGGGGAGTTTGGCGGGGGCATGGTCATTCGATTGTGCCTGGGCGCAACCGGCCAGAAAAAGCAGGCTGAGGGCGTATAAATGGAATTTTTTCATCGTCTCTTTTAATATATCATGTCAACCTATAAACGATTAAAAAACGGTTGTGGTTTCCTGGCGCCCCGGCATTGCATCCGAATGATGGAGCGCGTCAAGTTTATGACGGCCTCAATAACCTGTTTATTTTGGTTAAAAGTGGTCGGCGCTATATACTGCCTTGATAGTTGCCAGTGCCCCATATAAAGCGATGACCAGGCAGAAACGACAAACGCCCTGACAGATGTTGCCAGGGCGTTTGCTGTTAACTCAATTGCTGGGTGTACCTTACTTATACGCCCGGATAGCCGGGGTTCTGCGTCTTCAAATTCGGGTTGTTCAGCAGCTCCTGACGTGGAATCGGGAGTAACAAGTGCTTCTCCTGCAAAGGCTGGTTAGAACTGGGGTTGATGTGACCCACGAAGTTGTCGAAACCGTTGGTCTTGTCATTGTAGACCTTCCGCAGCCGTACCATGTCAAACCAGCGTTATTTGCTCGTAAGCCAGCTCGTGCCACCGCTCGCGCCAGACGGCTTCCCGGAAGGTAGCCTGCGTGAACGTTCCCAAAGCCGGGGTGACCAGCTTAGCCCGGTCCCGAATGCGCTTCATGGCGTCGTAAGCCGCCTGCGTTGGCCCGCCCACTTCGTTCTGTGCTTCGGCGTAGATCAGCAGCGTTTCGGCGTAGCGAATCTGTGGCACGTTCAGGTTATTTTGCCGGGTGCCGGCTACGCCGGCCGTACCCGACGAGGTACGGTTGAAGTGCTTGAACACGTAGGGCGCGCCCAACTCGAACGGTGCCCCGTTGCCATTGGTAAAGTAGCTGGTATAGAAGTAACCATCCTGATTTTTGGCTCGCAGATCACCGGGTTCGTACGACGCGTAGAAGGATGGCGTTGGTACTGAACTGCCCGTTCCGCCCGGCCCGTTGAAGGTGACAGGCTTGAAGTTGGGGTAGAAGTTCTCCATCGGGTTACCCGCCACAACCGTGTTATACTGCAGCATGAACAGGTGTTCGAGCCGGTTCTCGGTTGTTTCACTGTGTACGTCGTAGTAGTTCGTAAACAGGTTAACTACGTGCTTGGGTTGGCGTTGGCATAGGTAATAACCTCGAAGGCCTTGTCGGCAGCCAGCTTGTAGTGCGATGCGCCCTTGGCTGAGCGGGAATCCTGCCATGGTCAGATACACTTTGGCCAGCTGCGTTTTTACCGCGGCCAGATTAACCCGGCCCGACACATCCATCCAGGGTAGACCAGCCGCTTCGGCAGCAATCAGGTCTTCCACAATGAGCTTTATAGACATCATCTTTGGGAGCGCGGCTGGGCGAAAACTGTTCGGTTGTAGCGGTCTGGGGCGTGGTTATGAGCGGAATATCCCCCCACAAGCTGAACCGCAGTAAAATAAGCCGACGCCCGCAGAAACCGCGCTTCACCCAGAATTTTGGTCTTTTGTGCCTCGTTCATGGGCGTAATGGGCGGTACTCTGTCAAGCACCTGATTGGCATTGGCAATAACGCGGTACAGCCCGTTCCAGTAGTTGACCACGTGTACTGTGTTGCCATCGTGTACCAGCCCGTACAGGTTATTGAGGTCGGAGTTCTGCGCCGTTTCGGTGGTTGAGGTACCGGTCAGGGCTTCCAGCAACTGCCAGTTGTTGGAGAAAATACCGGCCCCACCGCCGATGAACCGCAAATCAGCATAAACCGAAGCAAGGGCAGCCTCAGCATGATCGGGAATGGTGTAGAAACTTTCGGGGGTTAAGTTAGAGGGGTCTTTCTCGTCCAGAAAGTCCGAGCAGCCCATTGGCCCGGTCAGTACGATGCCGCATAGCAGCGCCCGCGATATGTTTTTTACGAAAGATTGTCGCATGAGTATTGTCAATGTGTTAAGTACGTTGTGATTACAGACCAATTTGCAGACCTATTAAATACGTAGTTGGCTTTGGGTAGTTGTGCCAGATCATACCCTGCGAGAACGCGCTGTTGCCCGAACCCTGATTGGTTGGGGTTACTTCGGGATCGCCCACGATCGGGTCTTCTACCAGCAGGAAGAAGTTCTGAGACGAGGCATATACCCGCAGCCGGTTCAGCTTAAGCCGGTTGGTCAGCTGCGGATGGGAACGTGTAGCCAATGAGTGCGTTACGGCCCCGCAGGAACGAGCCGTTCTTGATCCACTGCGTATCCACGTTGGTTACGTAACCAGCGCGGGTATCGCGAATTTCGGCAATAGGCGTGTTCTGGTTGGTAGGTGTCCAGGCGTTTAGTACGGAGGTGTAGCTGTTGGCCAGGGCCTGCCGGTCTTCGCTGGGGTGCAGGTTCATCAGCATCACTTTGTTGCCGTACATGAACTGAAGTTCCAGCGTGGCGTCGAAGTTACCGAACTTGAAATTGTTGTTCAGCGCACCCCAGCCCTTGGGACTACCGTTACCAATGATGCTGCGGTCGGCGTCGGTGATGGCGCGGTCGCCGTTCACGTCCAGGTACTTGATATCACCGGGAAGGATGGTCAGGCCATTGCGGTAGCTGGTAAAGCGGGCGGCTTCTTCACGCTCGGCTTCGCTCCAGGTACCCACGCGGGTGAGTCCCCAGAAGGAACCCACCGGCTCACCCACCCGAATCACGTTGGTAGGGTTGGTAAAGTTAGGACCACCCACGTTGAAAATATCGGATGGCGTAGCCAGCGACAGTACCTTGTTGCGGTTCAGCGACAGGTTGAAGCTAGTGCTCCACGTAAAGTTAGCACTGCTTACGTTGATGGTATTCAGGCCGAACTCAAAGCCTTTGTTTTCCATCGATCCCACGTTACGCCGGATGGTGCCGTAGCCGCTCGACCGGGGTACGGGAGCGTCAAGCAGCATGTCGGTAGTCAGGCGGTAGTAATAATCGGCTTCGAGTGTTACCCGACCTTTGAACAGACCAATCTCGATACCCGCGTCGGTCTGGGCTGTTTTTTCCCAGCGCAGATCGGGGTTGGCCAGGCGGTTGATGCCTGTACCGCTTACCCGGTTGTCGTTATAAATAGTAGCGTAGTTGGAACTTAGCAGCGACAGCGACGAGTAGGAAGGAATCTCAGAGTTACCCGTTAGTCCGTAGCTGCTGCGCACTTTCAGGTTCGAGATAATGGCATTGCCCTTCAGGAAGTCTTCTTCCGACACCCGCCAGGCTACAGCCGCCGAGGGAAAGATAGCAAACTTGTTGTTCTCTCCGAACTTACTCGAGCCATCGGCCCGGCCGGTTGCCGTAAACAGGTAGCGGTTTTTATACCCGTAGTTGATACGCCCGAAGTACGAGTTGAACGCAAACCGGAAGGCGTTGGAGCCTACGCCGGGGTTGGTAGCACCAGCTCCGAGGTTACTGAAGCCGAAATAGTCGGTGGCGAAGTTATTGACGGATGCGTTGATCTGAAACACGTTGGTTTCCTGCCACGAAATACCCAGTAACCCGTCAATGGAGTGATCCTGTCCAAACTGCTTGTTGTAGCTCAGCAGATTCTCCAGCGACCAGAACGTTTCTCTGCGGTTATTGGCCGATGCGTTGCCGTTGCCGCCGATGTTCAGCGTCCGGGTTTGCGACTGGTTGATCTCCTGCGTCTGGATGTTTGCGCCCAGGATACTCTTGAACTGCAGGCCGGGGGCCAGCGTCAGCGTGGCGGCCAGACTACCGAGTGTAGTCTGCGTGTTCTGAATGTATTTACGACCCATTAGCCGGTGTACCGAACTGAATGAACCTTCGGCCAGCGGATAATCGCGGTTGTTGGCAAAGGTACCGTCGGCGTAACGCACGGGCAGGAACGGGAAGTCTTCCACGATTTGCCGCGCTACGGCGTCATTGACGTCCACCAGGTTTTCCGACTGGTTGTTATAACTCAGCGTACCACTCAGTTTCAGCCACGATTTCACCTGATCGTCAATCGTAAACCGGCCCGAATACCGCTTCATGTACGACGTCTTGATCAAGCCCTGATCGTTCCGGTAGCCCATAGAGAGTGAATACTGAGTCCGCTCATTACCACCACTAAAGCCCAGTTGGTGGTTTTGCGAAAGTTTATTCTGAGCTGATTCCCGAAACCAGTCGGTGTCGTACAGGGGGTTGAGGTTACTGTCAAACACGCCCGGATACAGGGCGCTGTAGGCTCTCCGGCGTACAACCGGGTTCAGGTTGGCGTATTTGCCGGATGCCCAGCCGACGGGGTCATACTTCTGAATGTTAGCGTACGCCAGGTCTTCAGTAGCCAGGTATTCCTTTGCATTCAGTACCTGCGGCTTGTTGGGGCCGATGGTGTTGACGCTGAACTGCGAATCGTAGGTGATGCGGCTTTCGCCAGCCTTACCCTTACGAGTTGTAACCAGAATAACGCCGTTGGCACCCCGCGCCCCGTAGATAGCCGTTGAAGAGGCATCTTTCAGGACCTCGACCGATACAATATCGTTGGGGTTGATGAAGTCGATAGCGTTGCTGAACTGATCGCCTGTAGACTGGGGCAGAAACACGCCGTCAACTACATACAGTGGGTTATTAGACGAGTTGATCGAACTAAATCCCCGAATACGAACGGTTGTCCGGCCACCGGGACGACCGGAGTTGGTATTGACCTGCACCCCCGGCATCCGGCCCGACAACTGCTCGTTGAGTGAGGGCGCGGGCCGCTCCTGAAGTTCGGCTTCTTTCACCCCTGCCACAGCACCGGTCAGGTCAGATTTACGAACAGTACCGTAACCAATAACCACAATTTCGTCCAGCACTTTGCTATCAGCCTGTAAGCTTACGTTGATAGTAGCCTGGTTGCTAACCCGAACCTCCTGCGATAGGTAGCCTACAAAGGAGAATACCAGCGTGGAGCCTCCATCGGGCACATCCAGCTTGTAACTTCCGTTTACGTCGGTAACCGTTCCGCGCGATGTACCTTTCAGGATAACACTAACGCCGGGCAGGCCTTCGTTTTTTTCGTCGGTAACGCGACCCGTCAGCGTTCGGTCCGCTTTATTGACCGGCTTGTATTTGGGCGGATCGAAGCCAGACGGCGTACGGGCATACGTTCCGCCGGTCGACAGTGAAGCCAGCAGGAGCAGCGTACCGGGTACACTGAGTAGCCTGCCGAACGAGACTCGAGAAGGTAAGAATGTTTTCATAATATGCTGCTTTTAACTTTTTTTAATGGTTAAGAAGAAAAGTGAGCTAACCTGCTTCAGTCAATAGCACTAAAGGGAGAAAAACCTTGACTGTAGTAGAACTACTCATGGATATTGGAAAAAAATTAAAAGATGACTGAGTAGTAATTAAAAAATAATATTGACTTAAACCTGCGTTTGCCGAGTTAATGATAAGGAAATTTTGCGCCTTATCCATTCGGGAAAATAATCCTTGTGTATAGCTGTGAATCTGTCCATTTCGCAAATGCTGCTCATAACTCGCCAAACCGATAGCTGCGTCTGGGGCGGGGTTCATTCCCGAACCACCCTCTGTGCGCGGTTCAGCTTTGGCCGGACCGGTAGTGCGCTACAGAAGAATTGTCTCCAAATTGGCAGGGTGCGGGCAAATGAACCCGGTATTTTCCGGCCGGAAACGTCTTTCCGTTTAAAAATCAGCAACGCCCATGCGCCGAATCGTACCAAGTCTTTTGTTAGCTGCCCTGCTTGCTGGCCTGACGGCCCCTGAGCCTGCGCTCCGTTTCCGGCGGTATTTTGTAGCCGCTGAAAGTTATGAATCCGTTGGGGTCTTCGATGTCGACAAGGATGATACGCTGGACATCGTTTCCGGCGATTTCTGGTATAAAGGGCCACACTTCCGGCAGCGTCACCTGATTGGCAATGAACCCCGAAAAGATCAGTATTTCGACGATTTCTCCACCATTCCAATGGATGTCAATGCCGATGGGCGGTTGGACTTTGTTACCGGCGGCTGGTTCGACCAAACACTGCGGTGGGTTGAGAATCCGGCTGCCGGCAACGGAAAAACGCAGTGGCCGTTACACGAAATAAGTAAGGTAGGCAACGTGGAAACCACTCGTGCCTGGGATGTAGATGGCGATGGGAAACTGGATATTGTACCAAACAATCCGGGTCATCCGCTAAAGTATCTGAAACTGGTGGCGCCGGGTCAGTTTAAAACCGTTACCGTGGCACCCAAGCAGGAACACGGTTTGGGATTTGGCGACATAAACGGCGATGGACGTGGGGACTTAATTGTTCCTGCGGGCTGGCTCGAAGCTCCCGAGGACCGTACAAAGGGCGACTGGACGCTGCACAAAGAATTTACGCTCGGTACGGCCAGCGTTCCCATCATTGTGGCCGACGTAAATGGCGATAAATTGACCGACCTGATAGTAGGGCAGGGCCACAACTACGGGTTGCACTGGTACGAACAAACAAAAAACAGTTCCGGACAACGGAGTTGGACAAAGCACGTCATTGATGAAAAAAACTCCCAGTACCACTGCCTGGAATGGACTGATATTACGGGCGATGGGCGGCCGGATTTAATTACGGGCAAACGGTACCGGGCGCACAATGGCAAAGATCCCGGTGCTGAAGACCCCGTTGGGTTATATTATTTTACGTGGGATCAAACTGGAAAACGGTTTGTCAAACACGAAATAGTGTACGGACCGGCCGGGGTTGGCAAAGGAACAGGTATCTATTTCGCCGTCGCTGACCTGCACAAAACTGGCCGGAAAGATATTATTGTGGCCGGAAAGGATGGGCTGACCGTTTTCTTCAACGAAGGGTTTCAGCGGAAATAAACCGGCAAACAACGTAAAACGGATAAGGGTACAATGACAACGAATTGCATTGTACCCTTATCCGTTTTGCATAGGGAACCGCCCGTGCGGTTCATTTTTATCAGGCCATTAATGACCAGCCCTCGCGGTATTCGCGCTTTACGAACTGGTTGGCTTCATCGAAGTTGGTAATCTTCATGTTTTTGCCATCCCATGTCAGTTTCTTGCGACCCGGATACGTGAACCCTTTTCCGTTGGCGTTAGGTGTGCGAACCATGTAGCTGCGGATGGCCAGATTGCCCATCAGTACCGACTCCGTGAGCGGGCCGGCAAAATCGAACGAGGACGTTAGTGCCTTATGCTCCTTGCTGTTGAATCCGGCTTTGCAGGCTTCGGTCCACAGAATCTGATGGCCGTTTTCCGGCATCTGCTTCACGCTGTCGGGCTTTGGCGCACCCTCCATTTTCTTGCCGTCTTTGGTATATAATCGGGGGTTTTCGCCGTACATGCCGCACATAATCAGGCCTTTATCGCCCACCATGATTACCCCGTTCTCGCCATTTTCCGGCATTGGTTCGCCTTCGGGCAGGAACTCCGGACGGAACGGACGAATGCCACCATCCGACCACACCATTTTAACTTCAGATTTGTTTTTGGCCGAAGCAGGAAACATGATTTCAACGTGCGACGAGGGCGGGCAGCCTTCGGGAATATATTCCGCTGTCCAGTCTTTCAGGAATACCTGACCAACGCTGGTTTCCACCTCGGTAGGGTAACCAAGTCCCAGTACCCGGAACGGGGTGTCCATAATGTGGCAACCAATGTCGCCCAGGGCACCGGCCCCAAAATTCCACCAGCCGCGCCACTTAAACGGGTGGTAAGCGGGGGTATAGCCAACTTTTTGCGCGGGTCCGATCCAGAGATCCCAATCCAGATCCGAAGGGACTTCGCCAGCAGGTTGTGGAACTGGAATACCCTGAGGCCAAACCGGACGGTTAGTCCAGAGTTGAACGGTATGTACGTTACCAATCAACCCTTTGTCGAACCAGGCTACCATCTCCATCTGCTGCGGGTTTGATGAGCCCTGGTTCCCCATCTGCGTTACCACTTTGTATTTACGGGCTGCTTCGGTGAGCATCCGGGCTTCATAAATGTTGTGCGTCATCGGTTTCTGCACGTACACATGCTTGCCCCGCTGCATGGCGTTCATGGCCACAATGGCGTGGGTATGGTCGGCGGTAGAAACCGTCACGGCATCAATGTTTTTGCCTTCCTTGTCCAGCATCTCCCGAAAATCCTTGTACTTTTTAGCGTTGGGGTGCTTGGTAAACATCTCCTTAACCCGGGGCAGACCCCAGTCGACATCGCATAGGGCGGCAACGTTGTTTGCTCCCTTATTAAATGAGTTGTTTACATCGCTAAAGCCTTTGCCGCCAAAACCGACACCGGCAATGTTGAGCTTATCGCTCGGAGCTATAAAGCCCGATCCACCCAGCACGTGCCGCGGCACAATAAAAAAGCCCGCCGTTGCCAGTGCCCCTGCCTGTATAAACTGACGGCGACTGGTGCCCTGGCTCGGTGTACCCGGATCGGGTGTTGAGTTATCTGTCTGATTCATAAGAAAATGAATAGGAGTTTTTTTTAAAAGGAGTAATTAAAAAAATTTACTTAGCTGAACCCGATGATTTTTGGGCCACCAGATACATTTGCTGGTCGCCCAGTTGATAATCCAGTTCATCCGTTGACTTATAAACGGCAATCGTCTGCAGGTTATGCTGTGCCAGCAATCGTTTTATTTGAGCCAGGGTGTACACGTAGTGTTTGAAGTGATGCACTTCTGACCGATTGGCTTTCGTGTAAGTGATTTCGGTAAGCATGCAGCTTTCGCCTACGGCATAGTTATTTCGAAGATCCATTGTCAAATCCCCCAGTACGTAATGGCCGGTTTTGGGAAAGTGCGACAAAACGCTTTCGGCCACCATGCCCGAATTAATTACGAAACGCGCTCCTGCTTTTAGCGTGTTGGCTACGTTCCCGACGAAGACGTTCATGCCGTCGTAATCGACGTAGCCAAAGCTGTTACCCATGCAGTAAGCACCATCAAAAGAAGATGGAATGGGAGTGGTCAATAAATCGCCGTGGATGACCTGAATAGGTAGCCGCTCCCTATCTATTTGCTGCTGTAACGTCTGGAGAAATTCAGCGGAGATATCGATGCCGGTCATCTGAAAGCCTCGTCTGGCCAGTTCAACGGTATGCCTGCCGAAACCACAGGGGACATCAAGAAGCGTAGCACCGGGATGGACGTTCAGTGCTGAAATCAGGAAATCTACTTCCTGGGTCGTCCACTCGGGGGTAACGGCTTTTTCCCACAGTTCGCAGTTGAGGCCGGAAAAGAAGGTTTTGTACCACTCATTTTTTATTGTTGTGTTCATTGTGTTTAGGATGAAAATTGTCAGGAAGGTAATCCTGACGGTTGATTGGGTATCTAAAATGCGGGCATATATCCCTCACCGGCAAATAACGCCGGCGGGGTTGCTCCTGCCGGACCGGCAGGGTATAGAAAGAGCATACAGAAAATTGACCGTCGGTCGGCGACGGTGCGTAGGAAAGAAAATAATAGCCGCTCCGGGGTAGAGAGGCCCGGCCCATTGGGGCCTAAACCAGGGAGATCACAGGCGTAGCTGTTTTGAACTGGTGAAGATAGGCAACTGACTTATAGAGCGCAAGTCGTTTTGAGGGAACGGCTGATACCGTAGTCAAAGGGGCTTCAATGGCGTTTCTACGTCGATTAATACCGTAACATCGTCAGCCAGAACAAGGCTGGGTGTGCCAATGCCAAACGTTTGGCGGTTAATAATAAGCTTACCCGTGAAGCGTCCCATAGCGCCCTTGGAGACATATGTAAACGGGAGTTCAATGTCCCGGGTTGTATTCCGGATGGTCAGGTCGAACAGGCCGAGGTAGCGGTTGCCGGTTACCTTCTGAATGCGTTTGGACACCATTCGGATACGCGGAAAGTGTTCGGTATCGAGGTAGCCCCGTTTTTTCAGGTGCCCATCCCGCAGGGCAATACCCGTTTGGATGGTAGCCGCACCAACCGAAGCGCTACATGAGCTTTCAGTCAGGCGGGTTGGATCGAAGCGGATGTCGGTTTGTACATCCGAAAAAGACCCGTTTACGGTAATACCCGCGTTTTTTATCTGGAACGTAACACCCGTGGCGGGTTCAGTCACCGACCTGTTAACGGACAACGGGTACCACAAACCAAGAATGAACAAGCCAAGTAGCCTTACCATTATTTACAGGGTTTTGAGGTAAGCAACCAGCGCCTGCCGGTCTTTGGCGGTAAGGTCCATGCCAAATTCATGTCCACGCACAGCCTGGGTAGCCACATCGGCCCGTTTGAAACCGGTAGGCACGTACTCGTCCCGCAGCCGACGCGGATCGAGTATATCCTCAATAGTGGCCAGAGAGCCATCATGCAGAAACGGCCCCCGGTACCACAGTCCTTTGAGGGAGGGTACTTTATAGTAGCCCGTTCCCCGGCGGGTTTTGAGGGCGTAGTCGGGATTAGTACCGATGGATACGTCGAAAATGGGGTATTTTTTGTAGTGCGCTTCGGGAATGGTGAAGCCATCTACGGGCGTCAGCATATTGTTGGTAAACAGCGGGGGCGTGTGGCAGGTCACGCAGCCCTGTTCGGCAAAAATGCGTTCCCCCTGTTTCGAGATGGTCGTGGGCCGGTTAGGGTTTGGCGGAGGCTGCAACGCATACAGGAATTTAGCCAGCGCAAAAAGCTGTGCATCGCTGTAGCGGTCAGCCGTACCCACCTCACTGCTTTTGCCGGGTGCCGGTAAGGTTTTGCCATCATTGGCACCCGGAATAAACCCGTCAAAGCTAGCCAGCATATCCATCGACTGATTCAGGGCGGCATACCGCATCAAATCACCAATGGTGTGCTGCTGGTTAACGCCGGTATGGTCGAGGAACTGTTGATCTTTTACCCCGATAAGACTTGGAATCTGGGGAGGAAACAGGATGCCTGCTCCTTCGCGCAGGGAAACTCCGGCGGGCATGGCCTCCAGTGCCTTAATTATAGCGACTTTCGGTTGTTTACTCAGGGCGGTATGCGGGTCATCGGGCAACCAGGGGGCAGCCATTAAACCACGCACGAGACCCTGCGCTGCCCGGTCCGGCACGGCAGAGTCCCGGAGGGCAAAAGCGGTCCTTCTTGAATCCGGAAAGTTACTTTGGGCACCTTTCAGCAGGGACCCGTCAGGCATCACGCGGGAATGACACATGTTGCAGCCGAATGCACCCAGCACTACCAGCCCTTTTTTGGGTACCACATAGCGGGCAAACGGGAGAATGCCATCCGCCGTAACAGGAGCCTTATTCAGCGTATAAAGTTCTGTCGAGCGTACTTCGCTCATCGAAAGCACGTTGCCAACGGTGTCGACAGGGGCGTCGAATACGAGTTCACCCGCTTTGATCCAGTCGGCCTCCGACTTCAGTTTAGCGGGGTCAAATGCCAGTTCAGGCTCCTGCTTATGCAGCCATTCCCAATAACCTTTCGGTTCACGGCCGGGCGCGTATACGGGATAACTTTTGTAAATAACCCGCTCCGGCAATTGGTAGTAATAATCAGGTGATACCTGCTTGGGCGATGCTTTGGGTGTAGCCAGGGGTAACTCAAAGTCGGCTAAGGCAGTACTGTCCCAGGTCCGGGGAATGTCGGGTGTATAGGGAGTCGATTGCCAGGCCAGCTCACCCGCGGGCGGCAAGGTATAGGACAGGAGGAAAACAGCACCGGCCAGTAACAACAATCGATTCATAGCGTTAACGGATTCGTGGAAATCAGGCGGAATGGCTACTCCGACCAACACAGGGCAAGGGTTATTTCAGGTGCCTTTCGTCGGGTACCGGATTTTGCCATTACGATTCGAATCTGCTCAACTGGATTCGTTTGACCAAGCTGTTTTTAGGAAGCGGTTGTAGAACTTAGTAGCTGGTAACCAGACAGTGCCGAAATAGGCGCCTGAATTTTTCTGGAATGATGGCGTACAGATTGTACGTGCTGGAACCGGGGTCTTTCTCCGCCCGAACGCTCCGGCATACTTCAAACCCAGTCAAATCGGGCCAGTC
Organism: uncultured Cytophagales bacterium; assembly: GCA_963782245.1. Lineage (GTDB taxonomy): Bacteria > Bacteroidota > Bacteroidia > Cytophagales > Spirosomataceae > Spirosoma. The sequence goes on along the minus strand of CAWAJC010000013.1, from coordinate 313,943 downwards.
AATGCCCGGAATTAGCAAGTTGATGCTGGGTTGTAGAGCCATCTGGTGGCCATGGATTCCTTCGTACACCACCGCTGGTGCCTAGCTCTCTTCCTGCAACCCCCGACTGGTATTCTGGGTAATCCGCCGATCGTCTTAAATGATGAGGTTTTTTTATACTGTGCGGATTATAAAAGGACTGAGTTCTACTGAGTCAACTGGCAGGCGATTCTATCTGTTTTACGAAGAGTCGCCATGAAAACGGGTTGAATGTATACAAAAATGCCCCGACTGCGATTGGCAAACGGGGCATTGTATGTGCTATTGGCTGGAGCCTATGCCTTGTCGGCGGGGGCAGCAGCCGGAGCGGCTGTTTCTTTGGTGCCGTAGCGCTTGCGGAACTTGTCCACGCGGCCTGCGGTATCGAGCAGTACGTTTTTGCCCGTATAGAACGGGTGCGACTGCGAACTTACTTCAATTTTCACGAGCGGATAGGTCTGGCCTTCAAACTCGATCGTGTCTTTGGTTTGAACCGTGGAGCGCGTCAGGAATTTATAATCGCTCGACAGGTCGTGGAATACCACTTCGCGGTAGTCCGGGTGAATGCCCTTTTTCATGATTAATCTCAGTTTCTTATCATCTTCTCGGTTTCCGACCGAAAAGGACTGCAAAGGTAAGGCGTTTTTTAGGGATTGCCAACTGTTTTTTCGGTTCTTTCTGCAGCTGATAACGAATGAATTAAAGTGTGGCCGTTTGCTAATAAAGACCGGTTCATTAGTTGACCCAACCCGGTTTTCTTCTTATATTTCCCCGTAAACACATTTCCTCCATGGAATAGTGATAACTACTAACCGGTTTGCTAGTCCGGCCAACAAAATTTGTTTTTTTATTTCCAAGAATTGCTCTCCAGACGGGTATTGCTAAGTCATTCACACTGACGACTTAACAATTTCTTATCCTACGTGATAGAGTTGAACGTTTCAGGGATTTGCCCGGATGCCCGAACCTTCGGGGTTGCTTTTCCGTCTATTTCAGTGGAACTTTAGAACGCCGTTCGGCTCCCAGTTTATTCGCTCCTGAAAGTAGATTTTGTTAACTTTTATATATTTTTGTTAACTCCCTGTTGCCTCATATAAACTGTATTCGTCACTTTTTCCATATAATTAATCCAAAGACATATGTATGTAATCAAACGCGATGGTCTTAGGGAGTCCGTCAAGTTCGACAAAATCACCGCCCGCATCGAGAAACTGTGTTATGGGCTTGATCCCGCTTATGTTCAGCCTGTTGACGTGGCATTGAAAGTAGTAAACGGTTTGTACGACGGTGTCAAAACCACCGAGCTCGACAATCTGGCTGCGGAAACAGCCGCTTCCATGACGACAAAGCACCCGGACTACGCCATCCTGGCTGCCCGAATAGCAATCTCAAACCTGCACAAGGAAACTAACAAGTCTTTTTCGGGTACTATTAAAAAACTGTATCAGTACGAAGACCCGAAAACCGGCGAAAATGCGTCCCTGATATCCCGGGAGGTGTACGATGTAGTGCGGCAACACGCGGCCCTGCTGGATTCCACCATTATCTACGACCGGGATTACGGCTATGACTACTTCGGCTACAAAACGCTCGAAAAATCATACCTCCTGAAACTGGATGGCCGGATTGCCGAACGTCCGCAGCACATGCTGATGCGGGTGGCGGTTGGTATCCACATGGAAGACGTTGACGCGGCCATTGAAACGTATAACCTGCTTTCCGAAAAGTGGTTTACGCACGCTACCCCAACGCTGTTCAATGCCGGAACGCCCAAGCCGCAGATGTCGAGCTGCTTCCTGCTCACGATGAAGGATGACTCCATCGACGGAATCTACGACACGCTGAAGCAGACGGCTAAAATCTCGCAGTCGGCGGGCGGTATTGGCCTGAGCATTCACAACGTCCGGGCAACGGGAACGTACATTAAAGGTACTAACGGCACCTCTAACGGGATTGTGCCAATGCTGCGCGTCTTTAATGACACAGCCCGGTACGTGGATCAGGGCGGTGGCAAGCGCAAAGGCTCGTTTGCTATTTATCTGGAACCCTGGCATGCCGATGTATTCGACTTCTTCGACCTGAAAAAGAATTCGGGTAAGGAAGAAGGACGCGCCCGCGACCTGTTCTACGCCCTCTGGACCCCCGACTTGTTCATGAAGCGCGTGGAAGATGACGATGTCTGGTCGTTGTTCTGCCCCCACGAGTGCCCCGGTCTGGCCGATTGTTACGGTGAAGAGTTCGAAGCGCTGTACGAGCGGTACGAACGCGAAGGCCGTGCCCGAAAAACCATAAAAGCGCAGGAGTTGTGGTTCAAAATTCTGGAATCGCAGACTGAAACCGGTACGCCGTACATGCTGTATAAGGATGCAGCTAACAAGAAGTCGAACCAGAAAAACCTCGGTACCATTAAGTCGAGTAACCTCTGCACCGAAATTATCGAGTACACGGCTCCCGACGAAATTGCGGTTTGTAACCTGGCATCCATTGCCCTGCCGAAGTTTATCAAGCGCGATCCGGACGGCATCCTTCGGTTTGATCACCAGAAGTTGTACGAGGTGACCAAAACAGCTACCCGCAACCTCAACAAGATTATCGACATCAATTATTACCCCGTTGAGGAAGCCCGGCGGAGTAATATGCGCCACCGGCCCATTGGCTTAGGCGTACAGGGACTGGCCGATGCGTTCATCATGCTGCGGATGCCGTTTGAGTCGGACGAAGCGCGCCGGTTGAACGAAGATGTTTTCGAGACTATTTACTTCGGGGCCATGACTTCATCGATGGAGCAGGCCCGGGAGTCGGGTCCGTACGAAACCTGGAAAGGATCACCCATCTCGGAAGGTATATTCCAGTTCGATATGTGGGGCGTGAAGCCTAAATCAAATCGATGGGATTGGGAAAGCCTGCGGAAAGAGGTTATTGAACACGGCGTTCGGAACTCGCTGCTGCTGGCTCCCATGCCAACCGCATCGACCTCGCAGATTCTGGGCAACAACGAGTGTTTCGAACCATACACCAGCAACATTTACACCCGTCGCGTATTGTCGGGCGAGTTTGTGGTGGTGAACAAGCACCTGCTCAAAGACCTGGTGAAACTGGGCCTGTGGAATGACGCGATGAAGAACAACCTGATTTTGGCCAACGGCTCCATTCAGGCAATTCCAAACATTCCGCAGAACATCAAAGACCTGTACAAGACGGTATGGGAGATTAAGCAGAAGCACATTATCGACATGGCCGCTGATCGGGGTGCGTACATCTGCCAGTCGCAGTCGCTGAATATTCACATTCAGGACTCCAACTTCGGCAAGCTGACGTCCATGCACTTCTACGCCTGGAAAGCGGGCCTGAAAACGGGTATGTATTATCTCCGTACGAAAGCCGCTTCTGACGCTGTGAAGTTCACCGTTGTTCAGCCTCAGGCCGAACACCAGCTGGAGCCGGTAACTGCCGAAGCCGTAACGGTCGAAAAACCGCTGGACTACGTGCAGTACGCCAAGGAGCACGCCCAGAACGCGACGCCCCAGCCGGTACCGATGGTAACGGACCTGGAACAGCAATATGCCGCCATGACCTGCTCCCTCGACGACCCGGAAGGTTGCGAGATGTGTGGTTCGTAGTCTAGATTGTGCATTTAAAGATTTTTACGCTCCCGGCTGTGGTCAACATGGTCGGGAGTTATATTTAGTAAGGATTTTCTTGAGCGGCTGTTATGCTGAAATCATATTATAACGCCGAAGCTATTGAAGCGGGGCTGGATGAAGTAGGTCGGGGCTGCCTGGCCGGTCCGGTTGTGGCGGCAGCGGTTATTTTGCCGAAAGATTTCACGCATCCAATCCTGAACGACTCCAAGCAATTATCCCACCGGCAACGCGAACGGCTGAAAATTGATATTGAGCGGGACGCACTGGCCTGGGCCGTAGCCGAAGTATCGCATACGGATATTGACCAGATCAACATTCTTAAAGCCAGCTTTCTGGCTATGCACAGGGCTGTGGATGCGTTGACAATCAAACCGGAGCATCTGCTGGTAGACGGAAATCGGTTTGTGCCCTACCCGTTGGTTCCACATACCTGCATCATCAAAGGGGATGCCCATTACCTGTCTATCGCGGCTGCGTCGGTACTGGCCAAACTCTACCGGGACGACCTCATGGCTCAACTCGGCCGGGAGTTTCCTGCCTACGGTTGGGCGCAGAATATGGGCTATCCAACGCCCATTCACCGGGCCGCTATCCGGCAGTTTGGCCCCACGAAATACCATCGGATGAGCTTTCGGTTGATATAAACCCGTTATTTGGTTTTGCAAGTCTGATACCAAGGGCTACACGAACGCTTTTCGGTCTGCGCGTTCCCGCAATGTTGCCGTAGGCCGGAACCGCTCGCCGTACGTATCGGCCAGCCGGTCCAGCGTTGTTATGAATGTTTCGATACCGACAAAGTCTACAAACGATACCGCACCGCCCGTGTACGCCGGGAAACCCCAGCCCAGAACAGAGCCAATGTCCGCATCCAGTTTTGTACGGACAACCTTTTCCTCCAGGCATCGAACCGCTTCAATGGCCTGTCGATAGAGCAGGCGCGTTTTTACTTCCTCCAGCGAAGGTTGGTTTTCGTTTAATGTGGGCAATGCTGGTAAGTTTTTAACCGGTGCGAGTGGCCCGGTGGGCATACCGGCATCTTTGCCACCGTTTTCAATCAGCACCGGATTTATCCCCTCGGTCAGCATTGCTAGCCCCTCGGCCTGGTACGTTTCGGCACAACGGGAGAGGTAAAAACCGGGTGAATTGCGGACAATAATGGGTGTTTTTCGAATCTTACGGACGTAATCGAAAGCGGTAGCCAGGGTGTTATCAGTTGTTTGCCGGGTCACGATAATTTCTACGAGTTGCGCTTTCTCCAAGGGCAACAGACTATGAATACCAACCGTGTTATCGGGCCACGCCAGGCCATCATCTCGGGTCTGGTTTGCCGAAACGGCTTCAATGAGAAGGTCACAGTTGGTTAAATCCTGCCCCTCGCCAGAATCTTTCTGCAAAACTACGTCAATGCCAGCCCGTTCTGATAGCAAAGTCAGCTTCTCTGCCGTGGGTCCGCTACCCAGAATACCCAACTTCTTTACGTCGGTTTTGGGAATCTTCTTTCGGGCGACCAGCTCCCTTGTTGGCTTCATTCATACCCAGAAAAAGGGTCTGAATCATGTTCTTTGCCACGTTAGATGTTGCCACCTGCACAAAATAACGGGCTTCGATCATGATGGCCCGGTCCATATTGACCTGCAAGCCTTCGTACACACAGGCCATAATGGCGAGTGGAGCAGGGTAGTTGCCTTTGGTTTTTTCCATCAGCAGGGCTGTTCCGGCTCCGAAAGTCTGAGCACCCACCGCACTCTGAACGTTGCCACCCGGAACACTGAAGTTATCTTTTCCAACGATCTTACCCGTCTTACGGTCAATCGTGTCCCAGGGACGGACGGGCGTGGGATTAGCGGCAATCCAGTCTTTTGCCTGCGTCATCATATCGTCCGGGCTGTCGGCAACAGCATCGACCATCCCTAGTTTCAGGGCTTCAGGCACCCCTGCTTTTTTGCCTTCCAGCATGAGCGTTAGAGCCGCCTGTAGGCCAATCATGCGGGGGAGCCGTTGTGTACCACCTCCACCCGGCAGTAAACCGATGGTTACTTCAACCAGGCCAATCAAAGACTTTGGATTATTGAGAGCCACCCGATGATGACAGGCCAGGCAGATTTCGTAGCCGCCACCCAGCGCGGTGCCGTTCATTGCGGCCACGACCGGCTTCCCCGACGTTTCCATCCGGCGAAAGATACGGTTCAGTTCCACCGTAACCTTCAGCATTTCGGATGGGTCTTTGTCGTTATTCCGAAGAATCATCTTCAGGTCGGCACCCGCCACAAACTCCGGTTTTGTCGAGGTGATGATGATACCCTTCACCGACTCATCGGCAAAAGCCCGCTCCAGAGCGGCTTCGAATTGTGGTATCGACTCGTCATTCAGAACGTTCATGGGCGAGGACGTCATGGCCCAGGTAATGATGGCGATGTGCTGGTCGAGGGAGTAGTTTATCATGGTTGGTGAAGAGTGAGGAGTGAAAAGTGAAGAATAAACTAAATGCTATTCTTCACTTTTCACTCCTCACTAATTAATTGATCCGTTCGAAAATAGTGGCGATGCCCATGCCACCCCCGATGCAGAGGGTTGCCAGGCCGAATTGCTTGTTGGAACGTTCGAGTTCGTCGATGAGGGTGGCCGAAATAATGGCACCGGTAGCACCCAGCGGATGACCCAGGGCAATGGCTCCTCCATTGACGTTCAGTTGACTATGATCCACGCCAAATTCTTCCATGAAGAGGAGGGGTATGGCCGCGAAGGCTTCGTTTACCTCAAACAGATCAATATCGCTGATGCGTCATTCCTGCCCGTTTGAGTACTTTGCGGGTAGCTGGAATGGGTCCGGTGAGCATGATAGTCGGCTCCGAACCAACAACGGCAAAGGCTTTGATCCGGGCGCGGGGTTTTAAGCCCGATTGCTCACCAAAAGCGGCACTGCCAATCAGTACGCCAGCGGCTCCGTCAACAATCTGGGAGGAGTTACCAGCGTGGTGAACGTGGTTTATTGTGTCGAACTGGGCATATTTGAGCAGGGCCAGGGAATCTAACCCCATCTGTCCCAGAGCGGCAAAAGCTGGTTTGAGTTTTCCCAAACTCTCCAGTGTAGTACCGGGCCGAACCCCTTCATCGCGGTCGAGCAGGGTCATGCCAAGAGCGTCCTTAATGGGGACCAGCGTTCGGGCGAACCGATTTTTGGCCTGCGCTTCTACAGCCCGGCGGTACGATTCGGCCGCAAAGGTATCTACATCCTGGCGCGAGTAGCCGTATTTGGTCGCAATCAAATCGGCCGAAATACCCTGCGGGACAATCTTATGCCGGGCCACAATCTGCGGATTCATAAACAGTGCACCCCCATCGGACCCCATCGGTACCCGCGACATGGACTCTACGCCCCCTGCTACGATGGCATCTACCTGTCCGGACATCACGTATGCGCCCGCCATGTTGATGGCTTCCAGGCCGGATGAGCAGTACCGGTTGAGCTGTACGCCCGCTACGGATTCGGCATACCCAGCTTCCAGGGCGGCCGTACGGGCAATATCCGCCCCCTGCTCGCCAATGGGTGTAACACAACCCATAATAACATCGTCTACCAGGGCGGTATCGAGCTGATTGCGGTTGCGGAGTTCGCGCAGTACGGTGGTTAGGAGTTGGATGGGTTGCACATCGTGCAGAGCACCATCGCTTTTACCCCGACCACGCGGTGTTCTGACGGCATCGTAAATGAAGGCTTCGGCCATAATTTCGCTGATGGAAAATTAGTATGCACGCATACGGTTTTCAGTTAAACAAAAGTACGGGCAAAATCTGAACGGGGCAATAAGCTCTGGAAAAGCTGGTCTACTGGTTTACGTTCTCCCAGATCAGTCGGTCGTACGGGTCTCATTCGGTCGGAGAAACCCGATGTCGTTATTCTGGAAATTGTTGAGCGTAACCTGGCCCGGTTGGTCAATTTGTAAATGCCTGTCTGCTTTGCCCATCGGTATAGGGTACTGTGGTGGTTGATATGCGTACCGCTCTCATGGGGGACAGCCCATTTTTTGTCCCTTTTTGCATACCCTGCGCACTGGCAGAGGAAGGGGCACATCTATACCGTACACTAATTTCTGGACGTCTGTTCCTGCCGTTTATTGGTTTTGCAGAATTCTCACTTGTTCATTTTGTTTTGATTCGTATATTTGAAATCGTTGACAAATGCGAATGGGGTATAATTTGCTCATAATGAGTGCTTTTGCTTGCCTTTTGTACCATTTGTCATTGGCGTTGTCCAAGCAATTTTTTCTGTACACATTCACCTTTTTCAGTCGTTCTGGTTGGTCCGAGAGGATTGACGAGGAATGGCAGTCTGCATGAAAGTTTCGCCTTTGCAACCATTCCAGATTGTGTACTCGTTGCTGGACCACGAGTTTTTGGGCTACCTCATCGAGGCTTTTGTCGTGCAGCGTAATAGTCGGGGGGAGTTAACGCTCCAAAACCAAACGCTCTCTACCCAGAATGTCGGTGAATTTGCGAAAGGGCTGGATGAACAGGATTTTGAATTGGTCAAATTAATAGACAGTATTCAGCAGGATACCATCGTTAAAAAGTTCAATACCCGAAAACTGCCCGCGGTCGATTTTTTTCTGAAAGTATACGACTCGCAGAAAGGAGACAAAGGGGCGCAGGATACGATTGGGACGTACCTCGAAGCCATGAAAGCGCGGATTATGGCACTCCTGCCCGGCAAGCCATTTTATATTATGGGCAACGATGGTAATCCTGCCTGGGAACCCATTAACTGGATGCCCGAAAAGGCACGGGTTTATTTTCATTTCGACCGTAATCCGACTTCAACTCACTATTTTCCCATCATTCGTTACCCAATAAAGTCGTGTACGGATGGCGGAACGAATGGAAAAGGAGCCGAAACGGAGCGGGTCGATTTTCAGTTCAAAGAAGCCCTGATGATATGCGATGAGCCTGCCTACATGATTGTGGGTAACCGGCTTTATCATTTCAGCAAACAGGTCGACGGTAAAAAAATACGTCCATTCTTTGCTAAAAATCACATCGTTATTCCCCGGAATATAGAGCAGCAGTACTATGAGCGGTTTGTGACCCCGCTCATCGCAGCGTATGATGTGCGGGCCAAAGGCTTCGAAATCCGGGATGAATCGCTGGTTCCCGTTCCCGTGTTGACCATATCAGAACCGCAGCAGGCCAGTCAGAAAACACCGGTATCCGTATTTGACGGCGAAATAGCCCGAACCCGCACTGCGGTTGACAATGATAACCCCGACCAGCTCATAATGCTTGATTTGGGGTTTCAGTACGGCGAATTCACCTTTCGCTTCGATGGTGCAGGGCCATCGTGTAATGTGAGCATGGAAAGATACAAGGACTCGTATCTTTTCCATAAAATTCGCCGGGACAAAGAACTGGAACGGCAGAAGCTGGCTTTTCTGCGCGACATGGGCATTGACCTGCAGCGGGGCCGGCTGGACCTACCGAAGTCAGAGGTTTTTACCTGGTTGTCGGACCATAGTAGCCAGTTGCAGGAAGCTGGTTTTCTGGTTCGGCAGGATGTACAGAATACGAAACGGTATTTTCTGGGTTATTCCAGCATCAACGTATCCATTCAGGAAGGGCGCGATTGGTTTGACATATACGCCAACGTGCGGTTTGGGGCGTTTGAGATTCCCTTTCTAAAAATAAGGAAGCTTATCCTCAATAAGAAACATGAGTTCACGCTACCCAATGGCGAAGTAGCCGTTATTCCGGATGCCTGGTTTACGAAGTACTCCGAACTGTTCGGTTTTATGGAATACCTGGATGAGTCTGACAGCGTTGAAGGACGATTGGTACTGCAAAAACACCACCTCGCTCTGGTGCAGGAACTGGAGCAGGATAGCCTGGCCACAACGGTGATCAGCCGTAAACTCGAACGCCTGCGTGATTTCGAACGAATTGAAAGTTCCCCACTTCCCAATGGGTTCAACGGTACCCTAAGGCCTTACCAGAAAGCAGGCTACGACTGGATGAATTTCCTGCGCCAGTACCGGTTTGGTGGTTGCCTGGCCGACGATATGGGACTGGGAAAAACGGTGATGACGCTGGCCATGTTACAGGGGCAGAAAGAAGCGGGGGCCCTCAACCCAAGCCTGCTGGTGATGCCCACATCGCTCCTGTATAACTGGGAACTCGAAGCCCGAAAGTTTACGCCCGACCTGCGGGTGATGGTGTATACTGGCACCTACCGGGATAAAAATACGGCTCAGTTTGATGATTTTGATCTGATTTTGACCTCGTATGGTATTGTCAGAATCGACATCGATATCCTGAGCGACTACCGATTCAACTACGTTATTCTGGACGAATCTCAGGCTATAAAAAACCCGTCTTCGCACATTACCAAAGCGGTGATGCAACTTAATACCGAGCACCGGCTTATCCTGACCGGTACTCCACTCGAAAACAGCACGCTGGATTTGTGGTCGCAAATGTCGTTTATCAATCCCGGTTTGCTGGGTAGTCAATCATTTTTCCGGAACGAATTTCAGGTACCCATCGAAAAGCGACACGACGAGGTCAAAACGGAACGGCTGTATAACCTTATCAAACCTTTTATGCTCCGGCGCAACAAAGCGCAGGTAGCCACCGATCTGCCCGAAAAAGTAGAAAGTGTCCTCTATTGCGAAATGACGCCCGATCAGGAGACGCAGTATGAGGAAGCTAAATCCTACTACCGAAACCTGATTCTGGACCACATCGAGGAATCCGGTATGGCGAAGTCGCACATGATCGTGCTGCAGGGGCTTACCAAACTCCGGCAAATTGCCAACCACCCCCGTATGGTTGATGCTGATTACGAAGGCGATTCCGGCAAGCTGGACGATATGCTGATGCGGCTGGAGAGTGCCATGATCGAGAATCACAAGATTCTGGTATTCAGTCAGTTTATCAAGCACCTGAACGTGGTGCAGCAATACCTGAAGGAAAAGAAAATCAAATATGCCTACCTGGACGGCTCCACCACCGACCGGCAAAGCCAGGTAACGCTGTTCCAGACGGACGATTCGGTAAAGCTATTCCTTATTTCGTTGAAAGCCGGAGGGCTAGGTCACAACCTGACGGCTGCCGATTACGTGTTTATCCTCGACCCCTGGTGGAATCCGGCTATCGAAGCCCAGGCCGTTGACCGGGCTCACCGCATTGGGCAGCAGAAAACCGTATTCTCTTATAAGTTCATTGCCAAAAATACGGTGGAAGAGAAAATTCTGTCGTTGCAGCGGGCCAAACAGCAACTGGCCGGCAGCCTGATTTCTACCGAAGATACCTTCATGAAATCGCTTACCAGGGAAGATATTATGGCACTACTGGAATGAAAAAATAAAGAATATATCGGTTTCAATAGACAATACCGGCTGTTGTTAGTTGTCTGGTAAATAGTTTATCGTTCACTATAAAAAATTCGGTCTATGAATACGAAAAGTATGTTTGGTATTATACTTACCTTGATAGGCCTGGTTGGCCTGATTTATGGCGGTATGGATTTTGCCAAAGGGGGCGTAGCACAGTCGTCATTTGTTTACCTCATTCTGGGCGGAATATTTTTCTTCGCCGGTATCGGCCTGATCCGGAGCACCAGAGCCTGAATCCAAGCCGGAAAAGCGGCTACCCGTTTTTCCGGCCTTTGTCTTATCGCAGATAAACTCCTTTTCTCTGCTCATCACTCAAGATCACTTCCACATGTTCACTGATGGTTGTGCTGAGTTCGTAACCCTTATAATCGGCAGCAACCGGATAGCGGGGGTGGTTACGGTCAATCAAAACAGCTACCTGTAATTTTCGAATGGGCACTTGCAGGAAAGGTTGCAGACTAAAGGCCAGCGTTCTGCCCGTATGCAGTACATCATCAACCACAACAATAACCTTATCGGTAAAGTCAATGGTAGCACGAACCGTAGGTTGAGCTACCTGCGTTTTGTCCACATCGAGCCGGATCAAATGAACGGCGAAGGGGGCAATAGTTTGCAATTCGTGTGCCAGTGCCTCCGCCAGCCGATAGCCCTCGCCCGAAATACCGGCGATCAGCAGGGCTGTTTCGTCAAAATTATTCTCGTAAATCTGAAACGCTATCCGCCTGATTTTCTGGTGAATCTGTTCGCTGGTCAGAATAAGCGTTGGTTGTACCGTATCCATAGGTAAATCGGGCAAACGAATGTATCCTGCAAAGATGAGAAAAAAGCCACCAACCAATCAAATACCCATGCGGTTGAACAGTTGGCATACTTTTGGCGAATAGTGTTGCAACGTGGTCTTGTTTAACCAATTATGCATACACTCATTGCCTTTATTCTGAGCCTTTTTGCCTGGGGAGTACCCGGTAAAAACACGGGTTTGAACGACATCTCACAGACCGTAGTTGTTTCCATGCGTAGCGGAGATGCCAGCCGATTATCGACCGGTTTTGCCCGAACGATAGAACTGGTGATCGATTCGGAGAAAGTGGCTTTTCACGCCGTTCAGGCCAACCACGCGCAGCTGGTTTTACGGTCATTTTTCCGCAAATACCCCCCTCACACGTTTCAATTGACGTATGAAGGATCAACTGACCGACTTCGCTATAGTACCGGTACGTATGAATCGAACGGCAAGCAGTTCTCGGTTTATGTGCTCATGCGCCAGATAAACAGCCAGCAGTACGTTATCAATGCGCTGCACCTCAGGAAAGAGAGGTGGAGGGGCAGGATGTAAGTTATGTGGTCTAGCTGATGCGAATCAATACGTCATACATCCTATTTCCCCTATCTTTGTACTTTCCTGTAAAGTACCATGATTGTTAAGACCAAAAAGTACGCACTAGATCAAAAAACGTACATCAACATCGCCCTGCGTCAGTGGGTAAAAGACAACTGGAGATGGGTATTTGTACCCTTAGGCCTGATTGTAATTAACATAGTTTTGTACGCAACCGGTGTATTCGATCACTACTGGCCTGCCATTGTTATTTTGATACTGGCGGTTTTATACGTCCTTTTCTGGGCGGTTCAGATCACGGGCATCGCCCAGATGGAGCAGAGCAAAGCCCTGTTTCAGAAGTATATCTACGAAATAGACAGCCGACAGATTCTGATGCGCATCAATGCCAAGGAGGGCGGTATTCTGAAATGGACGCAGATCGAGAGCGTTATCAAGGATAAGAATGCCTACATTCTTTTTCTGGACAATGCTGATGCTATGGCGAACGTAAAAGCAAACTGGCTGGCCAAAACCGTGACGAAGGGTCTGGCCAAAGCGCAGTTTCTGTACCTTCCCTACAGCATTTTTAACAGTGATAATGACCTGCGTTTTACGGAAGCTCTCCTCCGGCGAAAAGGTCTGCTGCCCGGTGCCCCACTACCAGCCGAAACGGTGAAGGGATAACCCCGTGATAACGGTCGTGAAGACTGGCCGGGGCGTATTATTTTTTGTGTATTGGGTAAAAACGGCAACCGTGTTGCAGTCCTCCATTACGCTCACCATCGCGCCAAGTATCAACGTCTTCTCCGACGATGATACTTGGCGTTTGTCTGACAAATCCTGAATTGCACATCGAACGCGACGAAAACGGGTATATCATCATTATGCCACCTACCGGATTAGAAAGCAGTTTTGCGAACAATAACCTGCAAACCGGAGTGAGTATCTGATAATCGGAAAACGAAGGAAGGACGCGTTTCCGACTCCAATGGTGGTTACACACTTCCCGATACCTCCATGCGGGCTCCTGATGTGGGCTGGGTTAGTAAGGGGCGGTTAATGAGTGTAGTACCGGAAGATTTAAAAAAGTTTGCCCACGTATGCCCCAATTTTGTAATTGAAGTCCCGGAACGCCGGCCCGGGTCGAAATCCGATAATCGAAAGGAGTTGGAGAACAAAATGGAAAAATGGATTCAGAACGGTGTTCGGTTAGGGTGGCTGGTCGATCTGCAGAGCAAAACAACCACCATTTACCAACCCAACGAGATTCTAAGACGAAATCTTTCTCCGAAACACTCTCCGGCGAAGATGTGCTCGTCGGTTTTACGATGAACGTAGACGAGGTACTGACTTTCTAACAAAAAAAACCGACCTGAAGTCGGTTTTTTTGTTGGGCTAAACGTGTCATTGGAACAGAAAAACCTGAGATTTTACTTTCCCGAACGCGGGCTGCCCTGATTCGTAAAGTCTACTACGGTTAGTTCATCAATCCAGGGACCCACTATCTTTCCGAATTCGGCATGGGCCGGGTGGGGCAGGTAAGCATCCCGGTCTTTTTCCGAATCGAATGTCAGGATAAAGGCGTGGGTCAGGCCGTGGGCGTGATTTTCGGGGCTATTGTTTGTTCCCCATTTCAGGTCCTTGATCTGGCTGATTTTAGACGGTAAAGCTTCAAAAGCAGCGACAATCTCTTTTATTTTTTCGGGTGTTGCATCGGCTTTAAACTTGAAAAGAACGATGTGCTGGACGGACGTTGACTTCATCTTTTTTACGGGTGGTTTAGCGAAAGCACTAACGGATAGCAGAAATGTAACGGTTAGCAGCGCAAGGGTTTGTTTCATGGCTTTGTCTTTTTTTAGGCAAAGAAAATAAAAAGACCGGTAAGGTTTTTGAAAACCTTACCGGTCCAGCCAGGGAAACATCCTAAAACTTAAGCGTTCGTCAGCTTCGCTTTAAGGTTTGTATCCAGTGCGTCGAGGAAATCTTCAGTATTCAGGTAATGCTCACCGGCCGTCAGTTTCGTGCCAACCGGATAGGCCGACAGGGCCAGATCCTTCGTCATTTTACCGCTTTCAACGGTTTCTACGCAAACGGCTTCCAGCGCGTTGGCGAAGTCGATCAATTCCTGATTGCCGTCCAGTTTACCCCGGAAAGCCAGACCACGCGTCCAGGCATAAATCGAAGCAATGGGGTTGGTGGAGGTTTTATTCCCTTTCTGGTACTCCCGATAGTGGCGCGTAACGGTACCGTGAGCCGCTTCGGCTTCCATCGTTTCGCCATCGGGCGTAACCAGCACGGAGGTCATCAAACCCAGCGAGCCGAAGCCCTGCGCTACAGTGTCCGACTGTACGTCGCCATCGTAGTTTTTACAGGCCCACACAAAGTTGCCGTCCCACTTCAGGGCCGAGGCCACCATATCGTCGATGAGCCGGTGCTCATACTGTACTTTACCGGCAAATTCGGTGTCGTAAATTTCCTGGAATATGTCCTTGAATCGGCCGTCGTATTTTTTCAGGATGGTATTTTTGGTCGAGAGATACAGCGGCCAGTTTTTCTGGATCGCCATGTTGAAACAGGCTCTGGCAAAACCCCGGATGGATTCGTCCAGGTTGTACATACCCATAGCAACCCCGGCACCAGGAAACTTGAATACATCGTATTCCAGCACGGTTCCGTCTTCGCCCTCAAACTTCATGGTCAGTTTACCCTTGCCCGGCACCAGAAAATCAGTAGCCCGGTACTGATCACCAAAGGCGTGCCGACCCACGATGATGGGGTATTTCCAGTTGGTAACCAGCCGGGGAACGTTGCTCATCACGATGGGCTCACGGAACACGGTACCGTCCAGGATATTGCGGATAGTACCGTTGGGCGACTTCCACATCTGCTTCAGATTGAACTCTTTAACCCGGTCTTCGTCGGGGGTGATGGTAGCACACTTGATGCCGACACCGTGTTGTTTGATGGCATTGGCTGCGTCAATTGTTACCTGATCGTTGGTTTCATCGCGGTATTCGATGCCCAGATCGTAGTACTTAATGTCAACCTCAACGTAGGGAAGAATCAGTTTGTCTTTAATGAATTTCCAGATGATACGGGTCATTTCGTCGCCATCCAGTTCGACAACCGGATTCGCTACCTTAATTTTATTCATTGGACTGAGTTATAGATGATTGAAAATGATTCGGAAACCTGGCAGGGCTACCTGGACACAGGCGGCCCTGTGCGGTACAAAAGTAGTAAATCTTCACGGTTTGGCTCCAACACCTGCGCCACTAAACGGGTCTTAGCGCTAAAATCCAACCCTACGAATCGCTATAGCCTGCTTTTATTTTCCTTCTGATTGTTACTGCCCGGCGTTAGTGACCATCAGATATTCTGCCACCAGTGCCCAGCTATGGGCCTCGCACTGCCAGCGCATCTGCATTAGCGGCCGGTCGGCGAAACGGCGCAGGAGGGGTTGCTCGTAGGCAGTTAACAGGCCCGCAATGAAGAAATGAAACGTGGCTATGTCCTGCTCAATACCATCAATGTGTATAGCCGCCGGGGTCTCGCCCAGGCGTGTGAGTGCCGTGGCCAGCATCAGTTTTTCTACCCGATTGTGAGCGTTCTCCATCGCCCGGTAGGCATCCGCAATAAGTACGGGGCGAACCAGCTCCAGTTCGGGTATGTCGAAAGCGGAAATTAGTCGGCTCAAATGGTAGCTAATCAACGACGTTCGGGCGTAGTGGGGAGCGCACCGGAACGGCTCCGACACATACCGGCCCGATGCCACGACCGAGCGCAGGTACGTGAGCGAATCGATATCATGCTGATTGCGGGGCAGGCCATATCGATAAATACAGTACAGTATGTTGCTCAGGGCGCAGGCGTCGAAGTCGATACCCATGTTCTTGCCAAACCAAGTCGAATAGGCCCGAAGAAACTGATAGTTAGAGTAGGTGTTGCGAATTGTGTAGCGACCACTCCCGTTGGCGTGCTGGCTCAGTTTATTTTTCAGCCACTGCTGTTCGGCCGGAGTTGGCTTGGTAGTCAGGTACACCATCGCCGTATCGTCAATATCGTCGGGGATGCGGAAATGCTCGAAATGCCGAAACACGTACCCGTTGGGAAAGTGCCGCGAGGGGGTAGTAGGCCAGAAGTTGTAGGTCCCTAGTCCGTCTTTGTTCCGGAAAGTTGGGTAGGCGGCAACGGCCCGTTCGGTTAGCTGATCAATTTGCTTTTGGGCTTCGGCAGATACGGCCTGGCGAAGCTGGTGCAGCGTGAAGACGGTACAGGCCGTAAAAAAAACGTTCGTATCCGCTCGCCGATACCCAATGCTATCATTCCGCCGAACCGATGGGAACAGACCGGTCGACCCCTGCAAAGCGGTAATCCGCTGAATAATCGTTTCGGGTGTTATTCGGGACATCGTTTTGTAAAAGTAGGGGTTGAACGTTCTTTTTTTCGAGATTAAGGTTAGATATTTACCCCCTGAATCCATTGTACTCATCAATGCCAAACCTGATCTTATTCGACGATCATTACGTACGGACGGACTTGTTGCCGCTCACCTTTACGCGCCCGGTATCGGGTATCCGCATCGGCATTCAAACGCTGGTCGAAAAATGGGAAGGGGTGATGGGGCAATCCGCCTTCTACCTAACTCTGTCCTATTTACGGGCCAAATTTCCGTACACACCCGGCCCTGATAACTGGTACGTGAACGGAGCTGTATGCCCTACAGAGGCTTTACGGGAAGCCATCCTGACCCTGGAAAGCGATGCCGGTTTGCTTACTCCCGATGGCCACGTGCTGGCCGTTCGGACGGAGAAAGCTCTGCGAACGGCCCCTACTGTCACGGATAAATACGACTTTGCGGTGTTTTCGGAACCACTCACGCTCATTCTTAATCTGTGGGATATTTTTGAACAGAACGGTGGTCAGATTCGGGCCGACTTTGCCCGGATAACGGCCGGACGCACATCAGCCCCCATCACCGACCCGTTTACCCGGTGCTATGCGCCCGAAAATATTTTTGTGGAAGAAGGAGCCAACATCCGGGCGGCTATCCTCAATGCTGAAAACGGCCCTATCTACATTGGTCGTAATGCTACCATCAACGAAGGTTCTGTCGTTATCGGGCCTTTTTCGCTGGGGCACGATTCAACAATTAGCTGGAACAGCAAAATGCGGAATAATACCACCATTGGACCGTACTGCAAAGTAGGGGGTGAGGTGGGCAACTCGGTTTTTTTTGGTTATAGTAACAAAAGCCACGACGGTTTCCTGGGCAATTCGGTCATTGGTGAGTGGTGTAACCTGGGGGCCAACGTTAATAACTCGAACCTGAAAAACGACTACAGCAACGTTAAACTGCACTCCTATGCCACCGGGCACCTCGAAGATACCGGACGTATTTTCTGCGGATTGACAATGGGCGATTTCACCAGAGCCGGTATCAGTACCATGTTCAACACCGGAACGGTGGTGGGCGTGAGTGCCAATGTATTCGGAGCGGGCTATCAGCCCAAATTCATTCCCTCATTCTCGTGGGGCGGGGCCGACTCGGGTTTTACGCCTTACCGCGTTGAAAAAGCGGTACAGGTAGCCCGCGAAGCATTTATCCGGCGCAATAAAGCGTTCGATAAGGTAGAGGAAGGCATTTTGCGAGCCGTATTCTTTTCGGTGGTCAGCGGATTTTAAGGGTTACTATACCAGGCATTCTATCAGTTTTTCTCGTTATCAAGCGTGTTATTCAACGAAATTATTGGTCAGGCCGAAACGAAACAACTGCTGCTGCGGTCGGTAAAAACGAACCATCTGGCCCACGCCCTGTTATTCGACGGACCCAGTGGGAGTGCTAATCTTACCCTGGCCCTGGCTCTGGCGCAGTATGTCAACTGCGAAGAACGGCAGTCGGGCATTCTGGCCAACGATGCCTGCGGACGGTGTGCGTCCTGCATAAAAATCCAGAAGCTCGTCCACCCCGACCTGCACATGGTGTTTCCGGTAGCCAATCTGGCGAAGGGGAAAACGTCCGAAGCGTACCTGTCTGACTGGCGCAAATTTCTGCTCGATACGCCCTATCGTACCCTGCCTGACTGGCTCGAAACCATGGGGGCGGATAACAAGCAGGGTAATATTTCGGCTGAAGAGGCCCGAAATATCCTGCAAAAATTATCCCTGAAAGCCTATGAGGGTGCGTACAAAATCATGCTTATCTGGTTGCCCGAACTCATGAACGTACCATCTGCCAATGCGCTGCTGAAAGTACTGGAGGAGCCACCCGCGCAAACCCTGTTTTTACTGGTAACCAACCAGCCCGACAAGCTGCTGATTACCATTTTATCCCGAACGCAGCGGATAGCGGTGCGGGCCTTTACCGATGAAGAAGTAACGACGCACCTGCGCCAGCACCTGAACCTCGACGAAACAACCGCCCGGCGCATGGCCTACCTGGCCGATGGCAATCTAGCCGAAGCCCTGAAACTAGCCAACCAGAACGACGCCCCCACCCGGAGCAGCGGGCCCGATAACCACACGTGGTTTGCCGACTGGATGCGGACCTGCTACCGGCAGGATTTAATTACCCTCGTGAAGCAGGCCGACCAGTTCGACGGATTCAGCAAAGAAAAACAAAAGGGACTGATTGACTACAGCATCCGCCTATACCGGGATTTATTCCTGTGGCAACAGGGAGCCAGCACCCTGCTGCGACTGCCGGATGATGAACTGACCTTCGTCAAAAATTTTGCTAAATATTTGACCGTTCAGCATATCGAACAGATTGTGGCTGATCTGAACGAGGCCGCTTATCACCTCGAACGTAACGCCCGCGCCAAAATGATTCTGCTGGACATGTCGCTTACATTCAGCCGACTAATTCGCAGCTGACTTTTATGCCTGCTCAGGCGTTGATGTCCCGATGCAGGGATGATTGAATCTGCCTACCCACAAGGCCAATGAGTAAGCCTGACCTAGGGTAGCCGGCGTCGATATGCTTTCCGCCGAACGGGGCCCTCTGGTGCTGGAAGTAAACTCCTCGCCGGGATGTAGTAAAAAGAGTCCTCACCTTACTTCTGTCGGTATAAACTGAACTCCTATGCCTGATCCATGTAGCCGCTTTCGTCATTTCGTTTCCTCGCTTCTCTTACTGAGCGTGCTGACAGTTTCCATGCAGGCACACAGTCAGACTGACCCCGCAAAAGCCGGAAAGGTGGAGCGTATAAAAGTGCACGGAAAAGGATTGGAAGGCAATCTGGCCGGTGATTCACCCGATAGAGATGTGTCGGTGTACTTGCCGCCCAGCTACCAGACTGATAAAAAGAAGCACTACCCCGTTATTTATTTTCTGCACGGCTTTACGGACAGCGATGATAAATGGTATGGCTTCACCAAACACTGGATTAACCTGCCCGCCGTAATGGATAAGACGCTGGCCGATGGGAAAACAAAGGAGTTCATCATCGTAACGCCCAACGCCTACAACCGGTACTTCGGCAGTATGTACTCCAACTCGGTAACGATTGGTAACTGGGAGGATTTTGTGGCCAACGAACTGGTGGCTTATATGGATAAAAATTACCGCACCATCCCACAGGCCAGCAGCCGTGGCCTGGCGGGCCACTCGATGGGTGGATATGGTACCATCCGGATCGGGCAGAAACATCCCGAAATCTTTTCCAGCCTGTACCTGCTCAGTCCCTGTTGCATGGTGCCGAACATGAACGCGTCGTATCACCGCAGAGCGGGCAGCTGTACTGGAAGGCATCAAAACGCAGGCCGAGTTGGAAAAAGCTGATTTTGGCACGAAAGCTATGTTTGCGTCGGCAGCTTCCTGGTCGCCCAATCCAACAAATGCGCCGTTCTTTCTGGACTTACCAGTGAAGGACGGACAGCCGCAACCACTGGTCACGGCTAAATGGGCGGCCAACGCCCCTCTGGCTACGCTGGATCAATACATCGGCAATATCAAACAACTCAACGCGCTGGCGTTCGATGCCGGTTCCAAAGATGCCAGTATTGCCGCCACCAACAAGACGCTGGACGCCATCCTGACCACTTACCAGATTCCGCATACCTACGAGGAATACGACGGCGACCACATTAATCGAATCGCCGAGCGCATCGAGCAGAAAATGCTGCCTTTCTTTACGACTAATTTATCGAGTGAGGGGGTGAAAGGAGGAAAGAAGAAGTGAACTGACTAAGTGTTCAATAATCAACACGCCAAGTACGAACTGAAGCGTTCGCAAGAAATTTAAACCTCTCTTTTATTTTTTCAACAGTCCAGCTTATAGTGTACCCTATTCTCTGTACCAGAGTTAAGCCAAACGAAATGGTTAGTGAGGTCCTGCCAACTTACCTTCTCATGAAGGATTATTACAGTCAACTATCTTTCGTATCTTCCGTCCACAAATCGTGGACGAGACTGGGTTATGAGTAAGCAGCATAAAGGAATGAGGCCGCAGGATGTCGTTATCCTGATTAAACTTGCCCTTAGTAACCGGGAATGGTCGGCTAAAGAATTGGGGCTATCACTGGGCCTATCGAAAAGTGAAATATGCAATTCCCTGGACCGTTCGATGCAGGCAGGTTTGCTTGATGACAGCAAACGATTGGTAAAAAGGCAGCGATTGGTCGAGTTACTTCAATATGGTGTCGGCTATGTATTTCCGGCAAATTTGACTGCTATCACCCGAGGTATTCCAACTGCCTTGTCTGCCAAGCCATTGGCAGACAAAATACTGTCAGATGATAACTTTGTCTGGCCTGATAAGTCTGGTGAGATGGTGGGTGTAGGGGTGCTGCCGCTTAGCCGGAGTGTTCCTCAGGCTGTAAGGCAGGATGAGCAACTCCACGGAGTTTTGGCGTTGGTGGATACTTTACGCTTAGAAAGTAGTCGGGTTCGGGAACGTACTATGGCAAGGGAATTATTGGCAGATATACTGCTGAATCATAACAAGCCCATTTTGCAGCCATGAGCCACCAACGGAATATTGACAGGCTGGTGGCTGTAGCAACTGCGTTAGGCAAACTGAATAATGACGTTGTTTACGTTGGTGGTGCTACCGTTTCTCTCTATGTGCCCAGTATACAGACTGTTCACACCCGACCAACTGACGATGTCGATGTGCTGGTTGAATTAACTACGTATGGTGCGTACAGCTATTTACATGATCGACTGACGCTAAAAGGGTTCCGGCAATCACACGAGGATGAGGTTATTTGCCGATTTCGATTACAGGGTTTCATCGTTGACATAATGCCTACTCACGATATCGGTATGGGTAGTTCGAATCGGTGGTATCAGGATGGTTTCAAGGCCTCTGTTTGGCACGAAATCAAACCAGAACTTTCCATCCGGATCCTGCCATCTGCATACTTTCTGGCAACAAAATTAGAAGCCTATTTCAGTCGGGGCTATCAGGACCCCTATGCCAGTAAGGATATGGAAGACATTGTTTTCCTAATTGATTACTGCTCTGATCTAAGCGTATCAATCAGCCAATCTGACTACGAACTGCGACGATATCTGGCTGATTATGCGCAACGACTCAATCTAGACCGAAACTTAGCCGATGTGGTATTAGGACACATAAGCGGGCGGCACCAGGAAGAACGCACCCGACGCATACTGACTTTCTTCGATGAACTTGGTTTGTCAGGAGCTAAAAAAGGACAGCCCTGATAAGTAGTAAACCATAGGCCATACCGCATGCCGTCATAATTTATTCACCGACTCACATGGTCTTTCCGGGTCTGTAACTGTTTCAGAACGGCGGCCAATGCTTTGGGTTTGCCCATGTAGGGCGACAGGTCATACAGGGAAACGGTGCGAAATTCGACGGGGTGGCTTTCGCTTTGCAGAGAAATGTAGCCTTTGCTGATTAGTTGCCCGTCTTTTTTGACGGCCGGGTCGTGGTGAATGACATTGCCACCACCAATCTGCGGTTTTGAATAGACCATGACGGTGTCGCCTTCAACCATGTGTTTGATTAGCGAGTCGCCCAGCACCAGGGCTTCGGCATGCACCCATTGATCCCCGGCGTAGGTTTTTGAGTTGGAGTCGATGCAGTGGGGCGTAAAGAGTTTACCCTCCCGTACCACATTGGTGCCGGGCGTACACAGGTTACCCGTATGCCGCTCGTGCTGACCATCTCCTCCTAGTAACTGCATTTCCAGCGAAATAGGGAAATCCTGTTTCAGTCCCATTGTTTGGGGTGCCTGCCCATGCAGCATAGCCCCGCTATTGCGCGTGGCCCAGCCGGGTCCGCCTTTTACCTGTTCCCCAACGAACCGATACTCCATCACCAGCAGGTAGGCCGAAAAAGGTTTGTTGTAGAAAATATGGCCGTACTGCTCGTCGAAGGTGTTGTATTGATCGTAGCGCACCACCAGGTTGCCGCTTTCCACCCTGAAGGTATTGCCGTAGTTATCGTTGAGCGGATGACCGGTTATTTTTACCACCCAGTTTTTTAGGTCTTTTCCATTGAAAAGCTCAACCCATTTGCCGGACTGTGCCGGTGATAGCGTTGCTGTACACCAAAAAGCGATCAATAAGCCAACCAAGCGCATAGGATAAAGTCGTAAAAAAAGGGGCCGATTGTACAGCCCGACCCCTTCCGTGTAAGCGTTTTGAAAAAGTATCCGGGTTGATCAAGTAACTAATGTTCAGGCAGTCAGCTCTTCGTAGGCTGCCTGCAAACTTCGCACAATACCGTCGCCCTGCCAGTCGGTAACGCCCGGAATTGCCGTGGCTTTCAACACCTCTTCCTTCGATTTCCCCGCTTTTATTTCCTGACCGACGAAAACGAGTAGCTTCTCGAAGTAATCCCTGGAAGCCTTGATATCCTCTTTACCACCCGTTATTTTTTCGGGGTCGAAGGCGTGGCCGAAAACGAACAGCGTTTTATCATCGAACGTCGTCAGCGTTTTGTCCAGAATTGTGATCCAGTTCTTTATGCTGGCCCCGGCACTACGGTCAATGAATGGATACCGGCGGTTAGACATCAGGTCGCCCATGTGTAGTACGTTGGCGTTTTCGAAGTGAATCAGGCCGTCCCCATCGGTGTGGCCCGGCCCGAAATAATACGCCCGGATACTCTCCCCACCCACCTTCTTCTTCCAGCTATCGCCGAAGGTCGTATCGGGGTAAAGTTGTTTGTCTGTCGTCTTCGATTTTTCGGCCACCGCCTTCTGGTTCTTCAACGAATTTTCGTGGGCTACTACGTGTTCTACCATGCCTTTGAAGGCAATATTACCACCCGTATGGTCGCCGTGGTGGTGAGTGTTTATCAACAGGTGAACAGGAATCTCGGACGTCTTCTTCAGGGCGTCGATCAGGTGTTGAGCCTGCTCCGGAAACTCCGAGTCTACCACGACCCAGCCTTCTTTGGTACGGAGGTAAGCAATGGTCCCGCCCTTTTCGCTAAACACCCCCACCGTGTCGCGAACCATTTTCATTCTGTACGGGTCGTCGGTAACCAGCTGGGCAAAAAGAGGATGATTAATCAGGGATACACCGCCCATGGCCAGTGCAGAACAGTGAACAAAATTTCTACGATTCATCTAGTCGTTTGGTAAGGGCTAATTGTTGGGGATAATTTACAGCGCGTTTGTTGTGTTGATGCCAAACCGCTATCGGCTCCGATAAATATACGCAGGCTAATTCATTCTTTGTTTAAGTTCCCGATTCTAAAGCCCACAATGCAGGAGTGGTATAGCTGTAAATTATCCAGCTACGGATTTTAACTGATCCCCCTATAGACTACGTTCTGGGTGTGCATAACCTGACCAGCGGGGGCATACGACCCGACTAAATTGCGTTTGCCAGTCCGCTCAAAGAAAACAAAAGGGTAGTCTTCGGGCCCTCGGCAGGCAAAGAAGAATCAGCGATGAGTATTGGGGCCGGCCAGCGTTAGTCCACCACCAACAAGACCGTTATCGGCTTGCTCCGTATAAAGCCCGGTACTCTTAACCAGGCTGTTACCGATGTAACTGTTGCCGAAAAGGCTTCTTCCGTGGCGTCCAGCGACACCTACATCAACTACAGAGCCGGTTTTTTTACTGAAGTACTTAGAAAGGCCAAAACCGACAGCTAACGTTGCCCCTAAAGCAATGCCTACACTAGTGGCTACTTTGTTATTTATGATGGTTCATAACGTTATTTGCAGCAATAACAGTCGTTCACTCAAATGGTTTTAATACAACCAGTTCCAGGCAAGTGAGCAGTTTGCCGGAGTGCGAGGATTATGACAACACGAAGTAGTCAATTGAGAAGGCAGCCTGCTCACAAA
The DNA here is from genome assembly GCA_963782245.1 of uncultured Cytophagales bacterium. Taxonomy (GTDB): domain Bacteria; phylum Bacteroidota; class Bacteroidia; order Cytophagales; family Spirosomataceae; genus Spirosoma. The sequence goes on along the minus strand of CAWAJC010000013.1, from coordinate 289,294 downwards.
GGGGTAAGCATTGCTCCGTACGAGAGCCGCCCAAACGATCAGGAACGCTGAAATAGATACCACATAACGGCAACGATAATGGCTTCAATCAACCATACCTGCACTGTATCGTGATGGACAGATTGGCGAATCAGAAAATGTAGTCCGAGGGCACCGCCCGTAATAGGGATACCGAACAAGAATTGCACCCTATTATTCTTCTGCTTCAGGTTGACGAAGCCATAAAGAATAATGATCACCCCGATTCCTGCTACGAAAACGAGCGGTGTTAAAAGGCTGAACAGGTTCAATATAACCATTTGTTTGGTTGTTCGCAGGGTTTTAACCTCAATGCAGCGGGCTCGATGTCAACGTTGGGAGTTACCGGATGGTTTGGCTCGGGGCAGTCTACAGTTCAAGAATAATCTTGCCGATGTGGTCACTGCTTTCCATGAGTTTCTGCGCCTTATTGGCTTCTGATAAGGGGAATGTACGGTAAATAACGGGCTTAAACTGCCCGGCATTCACAAGGGGCCAAACATGCTTTTCGACGTCGGCAGTTAGTTGGGCCTTGAAGTCAGCGTCGCGTGGCTTCAACATGCTGCCGCTCATTGTGATGCGTTTTTGCATCAGCGTCGGAATATGGATACGGCTATCGGCACCCAGCATGGCGTTAATAAACATCAACCGACCATCCATCGCCAGCAGGTTCAGGTTTTTACGGGTATAGTCACCGCCCACCATATCCAGGATAACGTTGATGGGGACATGCTGCAATGCCTGTTCGAAGTCTTCGTTTTTATAGTTAACGCACCGGACAGCTCCGAGTTGCTCGCAAACCGCGCATTTCTCATCGCTACCCGCTGTAGCATAGGCATTGGCACCCAATGCTTTGGCCAGCTGAATAGCCGTTACGCCAATGCCACTACTGCCGCCGTGTATCAGAAAGTTTTCTCCGGCAGCCAGTTGCCCCCACTGAAAAACCGTTGACCAGACGGTCAATATCGTTTCGGGTAGAGAAGCCGCTTCCACGAACGTCAGGGTGGGCGGTACGGGCAGGCAGTGCCGCTCGTCTACGGCTAACGTATTCGGCGTAGCCGCCCCCGCTGATCAGCGCACAAACCGGGTCGCCAACCTTCCATCGGCTGGCTTTTGGCCCACACTGCTCCACGGTACCTGCTACTTCGAGACCCGGAATCTGGCCGGTGGGGTCGGCACCATAGCCACCCGTTCGCTGGTAAATATCACTTCGGTTCACGCCGGCCGCCCGGACCCGAATGGTGATTTGCCCGGACCCGGGTTGCGGAACAGCATGTTCCTGTAGGGCAAGAGCGGACCCATCGCCAGGGTGGGTTATGGTAATTGCTTTCATGCCTACACAACGATGAAAGACTACCTTTTGTCAGGAAGAAACCAGTTTAACTATAAAAGCCGGTTAGTATTACTCGTGCCTCCCGATGGCTGAGTGCCTGGAAAGAGCGTTACGCAAATTTTTCCAACTGCTTCACCAGCACGCCGAAATCCTTCGGGTAGGGGGCTACAAATGTGTGCTCCTCGCCATCAAGTAGCCGGAACGTAAGGGAGTAGGCGTGGAGGGCAACCCGCTGAATCAGGGGTAACTCCTCAGACTCCTGTTTGAGGTTGAACTTGCGTTTCACCTCAGACAGAAAGACGGGCTTTCCGCCGTAAGTAGCGTCATTGACAATAGGGGCTTTGAGACACATCAAATGCACGCGAATCTGGTGCATCCGACCCGTAATGGGCATACACTCTACAAGCGTAGAGTTTTTGTAAGCCTGCAGCGTATTGAATATGGTTTCAGCCACTTTACCGTTTTCCCGGTCAATCCGGACGGCTGTACCGTCTTTGACGGGCGTAATGGGCAGGTAAACAGAAATACCGTCGAAATCATGCACGCCGTTCGTCACTGCGTGATAGCGTTTTGTTACCTCGCGATGCTCAAACTGCATGGCCAGATGCCGGTAGGCTTCCGGATTTTTTGCAATGGCCAAAATTCCCGATGTTTCCTTATCCAGGCGGTGCCCAAGCTGGGCATCAGCCCAGTAAGCTTTTGCCAGTCGTACAATACTTTGCCCGCTGCGGTCGGGCGTACGCTCATCCAGCGAGGCTACGCGGGGAGGCTTGTTGACGAGAATGTAGTCCTCATTCTCAAATACAATGAGGTCCGTGAAAGTGAGTTTCATAGCGTTTGTTCGTTGGTGAGTTAATCAGTATTGTTAGGAACCTACCGGTTAACTCACCGACTGATCGGCTAACCCACTGACTACATGTAACACAAAAAGCCTCCTCCTGACTGGAAAAGGCTCGATGAATAGTTTTGCGAAAGACTACAACGACAGCGTACCGCGCTGATGAGCCTTCTGAAGGGTTGCTTCCAGACCGTTTTTGTTGATGGTCTTGATGGCCGACGTGGCCACTTTCAGCGTAATCCACTCACCCGTTGATTCAACGAAGAAACGCTTCTTCTGAAGATTCGGGAAAAATTTACGCTTGGTTTTATTATTGGCGTGAGAAACGTTGTTTCCCGTGCGTGTGCGCTTTCCTGTTATTTGACAAATTCTGGCCATTACCGTACTGATTTTCCGTATGAGGGCGCAAAATTGGCTAAATTATCCCAGACCTGCAAATCAATTTTCCTTTTTTTTGAATCCGTACGGGCAATGGCGGCAACCATTCTGGCAGCAGTACCCCCGTTTCAGATGATAGGCAGCCGTAAAAACCATGTACCCCTCCGGTGTCAGATAATAATCTTCGGTGGTTACGGCAGGATTGTTCTTTTGGGGTGACGGTAGGGGCATCTGGTTTGGGCGTATGTCGAAGAAAGTGTATTTTTGAAGGAAACGCACTGTGTTGTCGGTTAGTTGCTCAACCGCAAACACAAAGCTGGCAAGTTTATCCTAAAGGTTACTCATATGATACTCGACTCCGCAATGCCTGTTTCGTCTGCTGATAAAGCAATGGACCTGGAATGGCACTATGGTGCCCATAATTACCACCCTATTCCGGCCGTGCTGACGCGGGGAGAAGGCATTTTTGTTTGGGATGTGGATGATAAACGCTACTTCGATTTTCTATCGGCGTACAGTGCCGTGAGTCAGGGGCATTGCCATCCGCGCATCGTTAATGCCATGATACAGCAGGCTCAGCAGCTAACGCTTACGTCGAGGGCTTTTTATAACGACAAAACGGGTTTGTGCGAGAAATACCTGTGCGATTACTTTGGCTATGACAAAGCCCTGATGATGAACTCAGGGGCCGAAGGTGGAGAAACTGCGCTCAAATTGACCCGTAAGTGGGCGTACCTCGTGAAGGGAATTGCCCAGGATCAGGCCAAAATGGTCTTCGCCACCGGCAATTTCTGGGGTCGTACATTAGCTGCTATCTCATCGTCTACAGATGCCAGTAGCACCAATGATTTTGGCCCCTTGGTGCCCGGGTATATCGTTATTCCCTACAACGACCTTGAGGCCCTGGAGGAATACCTTTAAAAGTGACTCGAATATAGCTGGCTTTATGGTCGAACCCATTCAGGGAGAAGCGGGCGTGGTAGTGCCCGATGCCGGGTACCTGCGTGGCGTACGCGACCTCTGCACAAAATACAACGTGCTATTTATTGCCGATGAAGTGCAAACGGGAATCGGGCGAACGGGTAAGCGCATTGCCTGCGACCATGAGAATGTGAAACCCGATTTGCTGGTACTGGGCAAAGCGCTATCGGGGGGCACTATGCCGGTATCGGCCGTGATGACATCGGACGAAGTGATGCTCACCATCAAACCCGGCGAGCACGGCAGTACTTACGGAGGTAACCCACTGGCCTGCGTGGTTACCATGGAAGCACTTCAGGTAGTGGAGGATGAACATCTGGCCGAGAATGCCCAACGCATGGGTGACGTGTTCCGGTCCAGAATGACCAGCCTGAGCCAGAAAACAGACCTTCTTCAAACGGTACGGGGCAAGGGTTTGCTCAACGCCATCGTCATTACCGAACGCCCGGACCTCGGTGAACAAACTGCCTGGGAAATCTGCCTGAAGCTAAAAGATAATGGCCTGCTCACAAAGCCAACCCACGGCGACAAAATCCGGTTTGCGCCCCCGCTCACCATCAACGAAGCGCAAATGCACGAAGCCTGCGATATCATCGAGAAGACAATACTGGCGTTTTGAGAATGATTTGAGTAAAGAATGAAAAGTGTAGAGTGAAGAATAAGGTATTTCGCAAACCTACTTTTCACTCTACACTTTTCATTCTTCACTGTACCGGCTGCCCATTTCTGAACGTAGCCGCTAGTTTGTCGCCGTCGGAGAAATAGTAAGTTCCTTTGCCATTGGGGACGTTTCTCTGAAACCAGCCCATGTACTTATCGCCGTTCCGGTAGTAATAAACACCGTAGTCAGAGCGGAGGTTGTCCCGGAAATTTCCCCGGTATTTTACTTTCCCATCGGCATAGTATTCAACACCTTCGCCGTGTTTATCCCCTTCTTCAAACTCCCCGGTGTAGCGCTCTCCGGTGGGGTAGACGAAAGCACCCGTCCCATCCTGACAATCACCCGAAACACAGCCAGTTTTTGAGCGGACTGGTGCTTTGGGCATAACCACCGACCGGGTTGCAACTGTCGGAGCGGACGAAGTAACGGGTTTCGGCGCTACGGCTGTTGGCGTTTTAGCATAATTTCGGCTCTTGGGGTACATGGCTTCGGCCTCCAGCCACCCTTTCCGAATAGCATCGATACGGGCAGGTTTGGCAGGGTGCGTGGAGGTAGCGTGCTCATCACCAAGTGCCCGCACGGCCACCACGGATTCATCCAGCGAAGCTCCCAGCTGATGCAGCACAAAGCCGGAAAATTTGTCGGCCTCGATCTCTTTTATGGGCTGCCCACCGCGCCCGTCAATGGTATGGCCCTGCAAATGGTGCCCTATTTCGTGCGCCATTATGCTGATAGCCGACCAGTCGGTTTCGGTCTGTTCCTCGATACCCTGCATAAAAGCAGCATCGTATACGATAAACCGTTGTCCTTTCAGCACAGTAGCAAAGCAGTTATCCGTATTGGAGCATTCGACTACTTTGAAATTACGAATCAGGCCGATGGGCTTCAGAATCCGGTCCACTACCTTTTCGGCGTGGCCGTTGGAGGGTTTGGGCGCACACACGATTTGCGGGTTAATGGGCCCACCCGTGTAGTTGCAAATAAATGCCCCCGAGGCAAACGGGCGTACGGGAGTGGTGTTCTGGGCAAACAGCGGGCTCACAGCCGCGCTCAGGAAAAAAATGGGAAGTGATAAAGCCAATCGCACGGGCATAACCAAATGGGGTTAATCGTTCAACACGGCTAGATAACGATGGTAAACAGGCGGCTATTTTAATCGACTTTAAAACTATTTGAACCGCTGTACCGCCACTTTCCCTTTCGCACCAACGGTGCGGAAACCCTTAATAACTGATTCCCAGGAGGCAATGGAAACTACAGGCTAAAAAGTGTCCTTAATTTCTGTTCCAGAATTGACTGATAGGATTCGGGCAAAACGCCCAACTGACGCTGAATCAGCCTGGTGGGAATGGTCACCAACCGATGGAATCGAATAGCAGAGTCCAGCTTGAGCCCTGTCATCTCAAAATCAGGGTCAGTCGCCATGATTTTCAAATCGCTTGCTTCATCAGCCCTGGTTATTTGACTGGTGATAAAACTGATAACCACGTGGTCATATGCGCCAATGGAGTCTGTGAGGCATATAGCAGGGCATACCTTACTACTAAGTAGGTCATCGAACGGAAAAGGGACAAGGACGATTTTATTTTTCATCCGCCAGGGGAAATCCCGTCATTCAGCGTGTAGATATTTTCAGCCTCATCTTGCAGAAAATCAAAAGAGGGAGTTGTATGTATCGCTGTCAACCATTCTTCGTCATCTGATACATCAGGAACCAGAATCAACACTTTGACTTTCTGATTACGTAGGTCGAGCGGATGATTCAAAATGAGTTGACCCTCCTGATTTATCGTTCCTGATGACTCGATGGCTACCATGTTGACCCTGTTTTGTTCAAGCAAATTTACGCAAATAATCGGCTAGAAATGCCTGAATGTGTAGCCTTTCAAACCGCTAAAGACGGTTCTCATTTAAACTGCTGCACCGCCACTTTCCCTTTCGCACCAACGGCGTAGCAGGTGCCTTTAGCGCAGGCCATGGCGTGAAAACCCTCAGCATCGAGCTTTTGCCAGGTTTGCCCCTGGTCGGCAGACAGACTCGTACCCGACGGGCCAACCGTTAGCAGGCGGTCGCCGGGGAGGAGCGCGACAGCTTCTTTCAAACCGGGCGGGTTGGTTGGGGTCAGGAGTTGCCAGGTTTTGCCGCCATCGCGCGTAATGGCCGCGTTGGGGCCGGGTTGTTGTTCCTGCTTATAATTTCCGCCAACGGCTACGCCAATCTTATCACTAAAAAAACGCAGACCGAATAGCCCCGTCGCTTCGGCACCCGGCAGGGGTGTGTTTGTGACAGTCCAGTTCTTACCCCGGTCTGACGAATGAAACACCCGCCCGTGCGTTCCCCCACCCGATGCAATCCATACGTTTCGTTTGCCTTCTACAACAAGACTGGTACCACTGGCGGCAAAAGCGGCTTCATCCGGCTCCATAGTGGGCAAAGCAGTTGGGGGTACGCGTTGCCAGGTTTTTCCGCCATCGTCCGTGGTCAGTATAAACCATTTTCTGTTACCGGCTGCATCGGCTACGGGGTCGCTGAAAACAATACCGTGCTGGTTATCCCAAAAATCAATTCCATCGAAGAAAACGCCCGGCTGTTCATTCTGGTAAAGCAAAGTCCAGTTTTGTCCGGCATTGGTTGTCTTATAGATCCGGGCCTGCCCTTTTTCTGCCGGCCCGGCACTCATCAGGTAGGCGGTCCGGGCATCGACCGCCTGCACATCGCGGAAGTCGCAGGTTTGAGCATCCGGCACGGTACCCGTCTGCCAGGTTTTCCCCCCATCGGCGGTACGAATAAACGTTCCCTTTGTACCGCCAATCCAGGCAACATCGGCACCCGCTACACTAACGGCCCGAAAGCTGGCATCCGTACCAACCGCCTGAGGTTGCCATTGGGCAGCGCAGTAAAAAGGAACTAACAGGCATAGGACCAGACGATGGGCGAGTTTGTTCATGAGGAGTAGGTAGTGCTAACGGGTTGAGCGATAGTGCCGTTGGATGCTGGTTGTCAATAACTGGTAAATTTCCGCCAGTTGAGGTTGTTTGCCCAGGTAGGCAAGATGTGTATCGATTGTTTTCAAATCGCCCCGGCGGGCTGGTCCGGTTTGAACGTCGGCAGGATTTTCGGCATTCAATCCTTTATGGAATGTTTCGGCTATCAGGGGCCGGAGCAAATCAAAATCCATACCCTCGGCACCTACCATATCGTTGGCCAGCGCCAGCAGATGATTGGTAAAGTTACAGGCAAAGACGGCCGCTACGTGCAATGCTTTTCGCTCCTCGGAGGTGATAACGTAAACGGTGTGACTGATATCCTGCGCCAGACGGACCAGTTTATCTTCCGTGGTTTGGGCGGATGATTCAATACAGAGCGGTATGTCCTCAAAATTCATGAACGACTGCTCTTTCGTGAAGGTTTGTAACGGGTAAAAAACGCCCGTCTGCACGGGAACATCACTATACACGGCCATCCATTGTTCCAGGGAGCGGAGGGATTGACCCCCGGCTGTGTGCACTACCAGGGCATTTTCGGGCAGCACCAGCCGGGAGCAAACATCCTCGAGTGCCTGATCTGAAACGGCCAGAACAAATAAACGGGACGGGCTATCGGAAAAGTTTAGGTCCGCATGAATTCGGGCATCGTACAGGTTACTAACCAGTTGACGGGCATGCTGAGGCTGGCGGCTGTATACTTCATTGATATGATGCCCGGCACTTTCAAAGGCCGGAGCAAGGTGCCAGGATAGGTTACCAGCACCCACAAACGTTATTTCCATACCCAAGTATAACCTATTTTGGTTAAAACCAGGCCGGGTTGGTTAAAAGGTAAGCAATTGACCATGCCTGCCCTCATACTGGTCCACACAGTTAGTAAACCCAACTATTTTACCCGATAATCCGTTACTCACTTGTTTAGACGACCAGGCCTCTAGGTACACCGGCTCACTAGTAAAAAAGCTTTGTCGCTATTGTTATGGAAATTATTGTTTTGCTCCTATACGCAACGGCCCTTTTGCTGTTGTTTTTATATAATTTTGGTCAACTAAGCCTGATAGTTACGTATTTCCGTTCCATCAGGAAACGCCGGGAGCTGATTCAGCCGACGGCCCTATTGTCCGACAATGACCTGCCCCGCGTAACCATTCAGTTGCCCGTTTACAACGAACTCTATGTGGTGGAGCGGCTGATTGATGCCGTTGCCCGGATACGATACCCCAAAGACAAACTTGATATTCAGCTTCTGGACGACTCAACGGACGAAACCGTGTCCATCATCGCCAGGAAAGTAGCTGAATATCAGCAATTGGGCTTGCCTATTGAACACATCCGCCGACCCGAACGGACGGGCTTTAAGGCCGGGGCACTGGGCTACGGGCTCACACTGGCCAAAGGGGAGTTAATCGCTATTTTCGATGCCGATTTTGTGCCCGACCCGGACTTTTTACTGAAAACAATCCCGCATTTTTCTGACCCACAAGTTGGAATTGTGCAAACCCGCTGGGAGCACCTGAACGAAAATTTCTCGCTGATTACGCAGCTACAGGCGTTCGGCCTGAATGCCCATTTCACAGTTGAGCAGAGTGGGCGTTATGCGGGCGGCTACCTGGCAAATTTTAACGGAACGGGCGGGGTGTGGCGCAAGCAGGCTATCATTGATGCCGGAGGCTGGCAAAGTGATACCCTTACCGAAGATTTGGATCTGAGTTACCGGGCGCAGCTGTGTAACTGGAAGTTTGTTTATCGGGAAGATATTGGCTCACCGGCCGAGCTGCCCGTTGCCATGAATGCGCTGAAAACGCAGCAGTACCGCTGGATGAAAGGGGCGGCCGAATGCGCCCGCAAACTCTTTGTGAAAGTTATTAAAACACCGGGTATTCCGTTAACGGTAAAACTACACGCTTTTTTTCACCTCTTCAGCAGTGCAACCTTCATTCTGGTTCTGGTGCTGGGCGTTTTGAGCGTTCCTCTGATTTACATACGAAGCCAGCATCCGGAGTGGGAGGGGATATTTATGGTTATCAATCTGTTTCAGTTTAACCTGCTCATCCTGATTACGTTTTACGGTGTTCCAATCTGGTTTTTAAAGAGTGCCAACAAGTCGAAATTACTCTGGTATTTTCCCATGTACTCATCGCTGATGATGGGGTTATCGCTGCACAACACCATTGCCGTAATCGAAGGCTACATCGGTCGGAAAACGCCGTTTGTCCGCACGCCTAAGTTCAACGTCCAGGCGGCTACCGATAGCTGGGCGGCCAACAAATACATCAACCGCCGGGTAAGCTGGCTAACCATTGCGGAAGGCGCCCTGACGCTTTATTTCCTGGGGGGGATTGCTTTAGCCTTCTATCTACAGGATTTCCGCCTTTTCTTCCTGCACATCATGCTCATGGTTGGTTTTGGCATGGTGGCTATCTACTCCCTCATTCAGGCCATGAATCGTACCGTATCGGTAGGTGCCTGAATTGTTTCTGGCCTGCATAGTTTGATTCCAGGCATATATCTCTAAGTTTACGCCATAAAAATGGCCCGGAAATTGTAGGGCGCTTTGGCAGGTTAATTATCTCCCGCGTAATGATTGGCAGATCAACGGCGACTGGTACGTAACTGTTCGTTGTGCATGTTGAAATGAACGGTAGATTACCGGTTAAAAAATTCTACAACCCGGTTAGACGAATGGTCTGATGTTGGCCGTTTGATAGAAGTACGTACCGTACACACCTATTCCTGAACCTGAAAAGTCCCAAATGGTGAACCCTTACTTTGTTCACAACTCTCTTTTTTGCCACATTATCCCCGCTTTTGGCAGGCTTCTGTTCGCTCGGAACGGCTGGCTGATAGTAGGGTGCTGGTTATTTATGGGGCTGGGGCTAAGCCACGGGCAGAACCCGACCACCCCCACCCAGCGCGGAGCTAACAAACCGCAACAGGTTAACGGAAGGGCAGAATCGGAGCTTGAAAAAGAACTGAACTCAGGCAGAGTCGATAAACGCCAACAGATCAAGGCAGATTCGGCCCGCGTTGCCGCCCGAACTGATTCTATCAAAAAAGCGGTGCAGGAACGTACCGACCGTGCAGCCTCGGCCCGCGCTGCTGCCCAACGTGCGGCCGCTGCCCGAACCGATTCCATCAAAAAAGCGGTGCAGGAACGCACCGACCGTGCAGCCTCAGCCCGCGCTGCTGCCCAACGTGCGGCCGCTGCCCGAACCGACTCCATTAAGAAGGCAGTGCAGGAACGCACCGACCGGCTTCGGGCCAATGCAGATTCGGCCCGCGCTGCTGCCCAACGTGCTGCCAATGCCCGAACTGATTCTGTCAAGAGAGCGGTGCAGGAACGCACCGACCGAACTCGGGTCAGTGCAGATTCGACCCGCGCTGCTGCTCAACGTGCGGCCGCTGCCCGAACCGATTCTACCAAAAAAGCAGTGCAGGATCGCGCAGACCGTGCAGCCTCAGCCCGCGCTGCTGCTCAACGTGCGGCCGCTGCCCGAACTGATTCTGCCAAAAAAGCGGTGCAGGAACGCACCGACCGTGCGGACTCAGCCCGAGCTGCTGCCCAAACTGCCCAAACTGATTCAATCAAGAAGGCAGTGCAGGCAACAGCGCCAACCCGCCGGGGGGCGGCTGGTCGCCGACAGCAGGCGGCCACTGATTCGGCCCGCGCCATCGCTCGCCGACAGGCTGCTGCCCGCGCCGATTCGGTTAAAAAAGTGATTCAGGATCGCGCAGACAGCCTCCGGGCCGTGCGGAGCGCAGGACGCCATCCAACCATAAACTGGCCCGACCGGCGTGCCACGCGTTTCTCTGACCAACCGTCCAAATCGCCTTTCGTCCTGCGAGATCCTAAAGGGGTCTCCACCGATTTTCGGCTTGGGCCAAATGGCGTGCTTGATGTGTCGGAACGGGTCCGAACGGGTGTATCGCTGTCCGGCGCGCCCACGCCCAACAATGTGCCGGGGCGAACGGACCCAACGTCGCCCCTGTCGTCGGGAACCGGGCTGTCCGGTTTAGCCTTGCCGCCATCGCAGTTTGGGTTGCCTTATCGACCGGCCGAAACAATTCCGTTTTCAACCTATAACGAACTACAGAATCAGCGGGTCGAACAGAACCTGTGGCGTGAGTACAGTGCCCGGAGCGATGGTCAAAGTGCCCTGAGTGGGCGTGGGCTGATTCCTAAACTTGAATTACCCCCTATTATCGACCGGCTTTTTGGCGGTAGTCAGGTTGATTTCAAACCCAACGGCTTTGTTACGCTCGATTTTGGCTATCTTTACCAGTTTAACGACAACCCCGCTTACCCGGTACGGCAGCGACGTACGGGTAATTTTCTGTTCAACGAGCAAATCAATATCAATTTCAACGGGAAGATTGGCGAGAAGCTGGGCGTACTGGCCAATTTCGATACCAAAGCCAGTTTTAACTTCGAAAATGCTATCAAGTTAAATTACCGTCCGGGCGGTGGTTTGCCTGCTTTTGGTTCAGGACAGGCCCCGGGCCTTCCGGCGGCCCCTGCCTTACCGGGTGTACCGAGTACCCCCGGCCTGCCCGGCTTCACCCCGCAGAATGAAAGTATTTTGCAGGGCCTCGAGGTCGGTAACATTAGCTGGGCGGTCAATAGTCAGCTTATTCCGGGCGTACAAAACCTGTTCGGTATAAAAACCCAGCTTCGCTTTGGCAAACTGAATGCTACTTTGGTGGCTTCGCAACAGCGGTCGCGCAAGAGCGAGATTGTGTTGAGGGGCGGGACTTCCAACCGGCCATTTGAAATCCGGGCCGACAACTACGACGAGAATCAGCACTTTTTTCTGTCGCAGTTCTTCCGGTCTATTTACGAGTCGTCCCTGAAAACACTCCCACAGGTAACGTCGGGTATCAACGTTACCCGTATTGAGGTGTACGTAACCAACCGCACCAACACGACCGAATCGCTGCGGAACATAGTTGGTTTTCAGGACTTAGGCGAGGGCAATCCCTACAACCAGACGAACCCAAATCTGCCCCCCTTTTCGCGTAGTAACCGGACGCCCACGGCCAATGGGGCCAACGGCCTGTTCAGTAAATTAACCTCCGATGCCAATAACCCACTCCGGCAGGTAGACCGAACAAACGACGTGCTGACGAGTGCGTACGGCCTGACCAAAGGAACGGATTATGATCTGCTGCGGGCGGCCAAACGCCTGACCGACCGGGAGTTTCGGCTGCAGCCTGACCTCGGCTATATATCGCTGGTTACGCCCCTGAGAAACGACGAAATTCTGGCCGTATCCTACGAGTACACCTACCAGGGCCAACGCTATAAAGTGGGGGAGCTGACCGAAGATTATCAGGTCCGTAAAGATGGTGAGGTGCTGGTAATGAAGCTGCTGAAGTCGGCCACGCTGCGCAACAACCTGCAGCTGCCGATGTGGAACCTGATGATGAAAAACATTTACGGGTTAAACACTTCCCAGATTACCCGGCAGGGTTTTCAACTGCGGATTATCTACAAAGATGACCTGACGGGGATTGACAATCCGAACTTACAGGAAGGCAGGCGGACGCAGAACCGCCCACTGGTGCAGTTGTTTGGTATGGACCGGCTCAACCAGCAGTTGGATGCCCAGCCCGATGGTAATTTTGATTACGTAGAGAATTATACGATTGACAGCCGCTACGGAAAAATAATCTTCCCGGTGCTGGAGCCATTTGGGTCGTATCTGGAGCGGCAGTTCGACACTGATGAGGCCAGTTTGAAGGCCAAATATGTTTTTAGTGAACTGTACCGGACCACCAAAGCGGATGCGCAGCAGGTAGCCGACAAAAACAAGTTCTTCCTGCGTGGCTCATTCCAGTCGGGCAACGGGGCCGAAGTGCAGCTGCCCTACGGGGTCAATGAGCAGTCGGTTACGGTTACGGCGGGTGGGGTACCCCTCAGTGCCGGGGTGGATTACGTACTCGAAGCCCAGATTGGCCGGTTGCGGATTATCAATGAGAGCGTGACCAATTCAGGTCGTGAGATTCGGATTAGCTATGAGCAGCCCGACCTGTTTCAGAACCAGATACGAACCCTCGTTGGTACACGGCTGGACTATGCCGTCAATCGGGATGTGAGTATCGGGCTGACGGCTATGCACATGAAGGAAACCCCCGCTGGTTTTCTGACGCGGGTGGCTTTGGGCAATGAGCCCGTCAACAACACGATTCTGGGCGTAAATGCCAATATCCGCAAGGATTCCCCCGGCCTTACCCGTCTGCTGGACGCGCTGCCGGGGGTACAAACCAAGGAGATGTCGACCATACAGTTCAATGGTGAGGTAGCGCAACTCTTTCCCGGTACCAATCCCAAAGCCCGCAACGAGAGCTATCTGGACGATTTTGAAGCGGCCCGTACTATTTATGATCTGACGCGCCAACCCGTACGCTGGCGGCTGGGTGCTACTCCGCAACAGTTCCCACAAGGTACTTTTGCCGACCCATTACCGTACGCCTACAACCGCGCCCGGATTTCGGTCTATACCGTAGACCCCAGTATTTTTGGCTCTACGGGTGTGCTGGGCGTAGCGTCCAACATTGACGTAGACGATGCAAACGCTCACGTGTACGAACGGCCATTCTTGCCGCAGGAACTGTTTCCCGGACGTTCTGCCCGCCCGGTGCAGTTGCCCGAAAATATCCTGGACGTGGCGTATTTTCCGGCCGAACGGGGTATGTATAATTACAACCCGAACCTGGATGCAAGGGGACGTTTACCCAATCCAAGAAATAACTTTGGTTCGGTTACCCGGGCCATTGCTTCCGACATTGATTTCGATAATGCCAACGTAGAGAACATCACATTCTGGCTTATGGACCCGTTTGTACCGGGCCCTTCCGGTGTTATTCGAAGTGGACCTAATGACCAGTTCGACAATACGGGCCGGGTGCTGGGAGGTAAACTGGTATTTAACCTGGGCGATATTTCGGAAGATGTCATTAAAGACAGCCAGTACGAATTTGAAAATGGTTTTCCGATCGATTCGGCCATCAGCGTACGCAATCCCGGTACGGACTCCACCGCGTGGGGGCGGGCACCCACGCGACAGTTCGTAACGAACGCATTTCAGGCGGGCGCGCGTGACCAGCAGGATATTGGCTTGGACGGCCTGAAAAATGACGCGGAGAGACGGCGATTCAACAATTACCTGACCACCATACAAAGGCGGGTAACGAATAACCCCGACGTGCTGGCTGATATCCAGCAAGACCCCTCCGGCGACGATTTTCGGTTTTATCTGGGCGCGGAGGCCGATTCGGCAAAGTATATTATTGGCCGGTACAAGCGGTATATGGGCATGGAGAATAACTCGCCCGAAAATACCAGCACCAATCAATTCCTGACGCCCGCATCGACAACCCTGCCCGACATCGAAGACCTGAACATCGACAACACCATCAATGATAACGAAGCGTATTACGAGTATGAAATCGACCTGCAACCGGGCAAAATAGAGGTTGGGCAGAACAAGTATATTATCGACAAAGTGTCCGTTCCAACCGCCGGAGCACCGGGTGGGGTAGTTACCTGGTATCAGTTTCGAATTCCGGTGCGCGAGCCCCTGCGGAAAGTAGGCAACATCAACGGGTTTAAATCCATTCGATTTATGCGGATGTACTTAACCAATTTTGCCGATCCGGTTGTACTTCGGTTTGCCCAGTTGCAAATGGAAGCCAACCAGTACCGCAAATACGTCGGCGACCTCACCCAGCGGGGGTTGCAGGAAGTGCCCGAACCCTACGATGCCAATTTTACCGTCTCAACCGTCAATGTGGAAGAGAACAGCAGCACGCAGGTTACGGCCCAGGGGGGCGACAAGTACGTTTATACGGTACCACCGGGTTACGTTCGCGACCGGGACTACACCCAGCCAAACATTGTGGAGCTGAACGAACAGTCGATGCGCCTGAGCGTAACAAACCTGCGCGATGGCGATTCGCGCGGGGCGTTCCGGAATACCAATTTCAACCTGCTGTTTCGGGAGCGGCTCAAGATGTTTGTACACATGCACAATCCCGATAACGAGAGCAATCAGGTATCGGCTTTTGTGCGGGTCGGCACGGATTATACGGACAACTATTACGAGATTGAAATTCCCCGCCTAACGGCAACGCCTACCGGCAACCAACCGGATGAGGTGGTCTGGCCTGCCGCCAATGCGCTGGACATTGCGCTTCAGGAGTTGATTGATTTGAAAGCAAACCGCAACCGGCAGTTTGGTCGCCGAACGTCGCTGCCTTTCTCGCAGCCTTCTGCCGACGGGCATTACCTGATTACGGTCGTTGGTAACCCCGACCTGAGTTCGGTGCAGTCGGTAATGATTGGGATGCGTAATCCTAAAATTCTGGGGGATGGCGAACGGCCCAAAACCTTCACCATCTGGGTTGATGAGTTTCGGGCCAATGGCTACGACCAACACGCGGGCGTGGCGGCCATTGCCGCCGTTAGTATGAAGCTGGCCGACCTGGGCACCCTCACCGCTTCTGGGCGCATAACGACCTTTGGGTTCGGGGGCGTTCAGACGCGCATTGGCGAACGGGCGCTGGAAACAACGTCCGAGTTCGGGGTATCGTCGGCGCTGGCCATCGATAAGTTTCTGCCCGCTGGCTGGGGACTTAAAATTCCGCTGTATGTCAACTATGACCACCGGAATGTAAACCCCCATTTTGACCCGCTCGATCCCGACACCCCGCTGGAAACGTCCATAAACACGAAGCCGGAACTGGAACGCGACAGCTACAAGCAACTAGTACAGGATAACACCACCCGCCGGGGTTATAACTTCTCAAACGTCAGGAAAGTGAAAACGAATCCTGATGCTAAATTGCACTTCTGGGATTTTGAAAATCTTGCCTTCACCTATGCGTTCAACGACATAAAACGAACGAACATCCTGACCCAGGAATACCTGCAACGGCAAAACAGGGGAGGTATCGCGTACACCTACAGTGCGCAGCCGAAAGCGTTTGAGCCCTTCCGGGATGTGGCCTCGTTTGAAGCGCCCTACCTGCGCTGGCTCAAGGATTTCAACCTGACGCTGCTCCCTTCCCTGGTTTCTATCCGAACGGATATGGACCGCAGCTTCATCAAAACGCAGCTTCGTTCATCGGACCTGACAACGGACGGAATTTTGCCGCAGTTTGAGAAATACTTTCTCTTCAATCGCTATTATGACCTGACCTGGAATCTGACCCGGAACCTGGTACTGACGTATCATTCCCAGGCCAATGCCATCATTGATGAGCCATCGGGCGACATTGATACGCAGGCCAAACGGGACTCGGTTCTGAACAGTATCAAGCACCTGGGCCGGATGAAGAATTTTGTGCAGGATATCCGGGCTACGTACCGGTTGCCGCTGGACAAAATCCCGCTGCTCGACTGGGTTGCGGCCGATGCCGTGTATGGTATTGGTTACCAGTTTCAGGCCAACTCATTCGGGATTGCCGATTCACTGGGCGTACCGTTTGGCAATATTATCCGCAATAATCGCGAACAGGGCATTACGGGCCGCGTCGATTTGATTCGGTTGTACAATAAAATCCGGTACCTGCGGTTTGCCAACACGCCCGCGCCCCTTCGGAAAAACTTTGCCCGGAACCCCGGCGACATCGAGGATATTGAACGGGGCGAAAGCAAGGTCCTGAAAAACTTTACCCGTGCTTTGTTGACCGTGCGGGGCATCAACTTTTCGTACACCCGACAGGAAGCCACCATTCTGCCCGGCTTTTTGCCCACGCCCCGCTTCTTCGGCCTGAGTCCGGAAAATGCACCGGGTATCGGATTCGTGCTGGGTAGTCAGGCGAATGATATCGCTTACAAAGCCGCTACAAACGGGTGGCTGTCGCCCAGTACGGTACAAAACATAGCTTTCCAGCAAAATATCACCAAGAAATTTACGGCCAACACCACCCTGGAACCGTTTAAGGATTTCAGGATGCAAATTAACTGGCGGCTCGACCGGACCGATGCGTATCAGGAGTATTACCGTCCGGGTTCGCAGGGTGGCCCGTTCGAGACGCAGACGCCCGTGCGGAGTGGTCAATTCAGCATGTCGTTCTGGTCATTCCGGACGGCTTTCAAAGGATTGCGTGGCGATAATACGTCGGTGCTGTTTGATAGCCTGGAGAGTTACCGGCGCTATTTCAGTCAGAAACTGAATGCCATGGCGAGGGGGGATAATATGGTGGGGACGTACGATCTGAACTCCCAGGATGTACTGGTTCCTGCTTTTTTTGCGGCCTACAGTGGTCAGCAAAAAGAGAAAGCGAAGTTTTCTCCGTTCTATAATTTCCCGCTGCCCAACTGGCAGATTACCTACAACGGAATGTCGGGGCTGGGCTTTATTCGGAAACAGTTCAGTGCGTTCACCATCAACCACAGCTACTCGTCGACGTATAGCGTGGGTAACTTCATTTCGAATCTGGATTACGGAGCGGCCTACGTGAACCTGGCCGTTCAGGAGTTTGGACCGGGGCAGATTCTGAATCAACTCAATCAGTTCGTACCCATTGTGGCCCTGAGTACCATTACCATGTCGGAGAAGTTTGCCCCGATGCTGGGCATCCAGTTTCAGACCAAGAGCCGCATGACGGGCCAACTGTCCTACAACCAGAGTCGCGATGTGGCTTTGAGCCTGTCCAACGCGCAGGTGGCCGAACTGCGAAACAAAGATCTGACGGCCTCGCTGGGTTTCACAAAGCAAAATTTCCGCATTCCGTTCCGTATCAACGGAGCCTACAAAAAGCTGAAAAACGACCTGACCTTCTCCTGCGCCCTGTCTTTCCGCGATACGCGTACCATCCAGCGCAAACTGGATGCCGAGCAGATTGTTACGGCGGGTAACGTCAACTTCCAGCTACGGCCACAGGTCAGCTACATTGTGAGCCGCCGGTTAAATTTCAACCTCTATTTCGACCGCACCTTCAACGATCCGCTGGTGTCCAACTCCTTCCGGCGGGCCACCACATCGGGCGGGGTTCAGGTGAAGTTCAACCTGGCAGAGTAGGGCGTCCCTTGCTTTGTGCCTTAATCGTCAGCAAGTAGAAAGGCCCCGAAAAGCCAGACAAAAAACTCATTTGCCCGCGTGTCAAGAACCTGTTGCTCAATACCCCGATAGGGGTATTTTTTATGTCTGGTAAAGCCTTGTTCTTTGTGCTCACTTTCCTGTCTTTCCCGCCGTATGAAAGCAAGGCTCATTTTGCTGGCTATTTTGGGAGTGCTCATGGGGCTGGGCGAAAGCCAGGCTCAGTACACATTCATGCCCAACACCCGCCGACTGGTGCTGCTTGATTCGCTCAAAGCAATGATGCAGACGCTGCATCTGCAACCCACATCGCTGCAACGGGATACGGCTCTATTTTACACCCTGGACCGCTACCGGTATCATTATTTTGATGTAAACAGACCCTTCGCTGAGTTAACCCGTACCCTGTTGATGCTGCCGGATTCTATGTACCGGATTGCAACCCGCAACCACTGGCAAACGGGGTTGATCATCGCGGCTGTTCGACGGGCCGATGCCATATCCTATCTCGGCGATAAAGTGTCGGCTATTGAACTGTACGAAGAGGCCCTGTACCGGTGCAGAACGCAACCCATGCCTCATTACCAGGGTATTGCCCTGATTAATCTGGCGGCCTGTTTTGCGTATCGCAAGAATGTGTCGAAGCAGGACTGGCAACAAACGATAGCCTACATGAAGCAGGCATTTACGGTTGCCAAACGCAGTAATGACATCGAAAATATTCATCAGTACTACAACCTGATGGGCGACTTCCATGTCATCAATAAACAGTATGCTCAGGCGTTGCCTTTTTATGAAGCCGAGCAACCGCTGATGGACAAAAACCGGCATTTAAGCGGCTACCGTACCAATCTGGCCTACCTTGGCATTTGCTATCTACACACCAATCAGGAAGAAAAAGCATGGGCTAGTCTGCGGCAGTTTTTTCGAATCAGTAACCAGAACGAAGGGTCCTATTCTACTTACCTGCACCATGTTGTGCTGTACGAAATTGGTTCTTTCTATCTCCGGAACCGGAAAGACTACCAGAAAGCACTAATCTACCAGCGTCAGTACGAAGAGAATATAAACGAACGGACGCTATTTGATCGAATTGGTCATTATGAAGCCATGAGTCAGATTTATAGTGGATTGAAAAATTATCCCAAGGCATATTTATACCAACAGCGCTATCTGACTATGCGCGATTCACTCAACTTAGACGAAACCAGTAGGCGCCTGGCGGATATAGAACATCAGTTGATTATTCAGCGGAAAGAAAATCAGATAAAAAGCCTGCAAAACAGTCGCCTGAGGGAGATCAACATCACCCAGCAAAGCCGATTGTTCCTGCTGGCCATTACGCTGTTATTGCTGGTGGGTGTACTGGGGTTGATAACTTACTCGACCCGGTTGAAAAAGGAAGCCGTCGAAGCCGAACTTCGGTTGGCTGGTGAGCGTAAAGAAACGGACAACCGTATAATTCAGACGCAGGAATCCGAACGCCAGCGAATTGCTGCTGATTTGCACGACGACCTCGGGGGAACCCTGGCGGTAATCAGGCGCAAAATTACTGATGGCAAAGTACAATTTGCCCATTCGGATGCGCATCAGGTATTCGAGGAACTCGACCCCTTGATTCAGAAAAGTAATGACGATCTCCGACGGATTGCCCACAACCTGATGCCCCCTGAGTTTGCCCGCACGGGTCTGCGTGGAGCGCTGGAACAACTGATTGGAGCAATCCCCAAACAGCCGACGCAGGTCGTATTTTTAGTGTCCGGGTACGAGCGTACATTACCCACTCAGGTTGAGCTTACGGTGTACCGCATTGTTTCAGAGTTGGTGCAAAATATATGTAAACATGCTCAGGCGCGTCGGGCATCGGTACAATTGCTGTACTATACGGACCGATTATGTGTAGAGGTGGAAGATGACGGAGTAGGCATTGACGCGGACAAACTAAACGAATCAGACGGCATTGGCTTGAAAAATAGCACGTTACGAGCTGATTACATTGGGGCACTGGTACGGAGGGAATCCGGTAAGGGCGGCACCTTTATTTCCGTCGAATTGCCGTACAGCTCCTTTCATGATACAACCCATGCCAGCCCGGATTTTATTGGTTAACGCTCACAGGTGGTTTAGCGATGGGCTCAAACGACGGCTCGATGGACAAGATGGTCGTAGTACTGTCTGCGGGCAGGTGTTCCGCGCCAGCGACGTCCTATTCGACGTGTCCGAATGGATAAGATCTACCAACGATACGCCCGTATGCAGCCTTAGTTAGCACTCAGTTACGTCGGCGAACGCATGCCGCCCTGGTTCAGATGAGTCGGTCAGCCGTTTGGTTGGCAGTGATATTGAGGTCCAAAAGACCATCCTTGTTGAAAGTGCCAGCGCCACCGCCCTGGTAAAAGTACATGTAGCCGAAAATATTGAACCCGGAAGTCGGCTTTACGCTAAGTACAAAATCCACGCCCGTTTTTCCGCCTTTCAGTAGCCGAAACATGGTTCCCGGCGCAGACTGACAGGCGGCCAGCCCAGTTAAAAGCATCTACTAAAACCAGTTGAGTCAGAATTTCACTGGAGTAGTTTATTTAGCCAGGTAAAGACCCGACTTTTTCCTATCTGTCCTGAACAGCAGTATCGATTCTTTTCAACAATTCGGCAGAACTCTGGCTGGAGAATGCAGGTTCTTTTACCACAATCCAGCCTTTAACGGAGATGTAGTTTTCTACCGTACTAGCCTGACTTGGTTTGACCAAATTACCCTCAAACGCGATAGACATCAACTGATGGCTCAACGCTGGCATCGTAATTTTTCCAGTGACTAAGTAATAGCCTTCACCCCGTAAGGCCCGTTTATCAATCAGTTTACCAATCATCAGAATCACCTGATCCCCTCCGGTTTCGCCCAAAGTGCCGTTGGTCATTGTGAAGGTGATAGGCTTCTCCTTAAACCAGTTGTCTCGTATCATCTCCAGCTCTATGTTGCTTCCTTCCTGGTTCGTAAAACCCACTTTAACCAATTGAGGCAAGAGCTGCACATTAGCGGTAAAGGGCTGTTGGTCAGCGTAAAAATCCTGATTGCCAACGAATATTTTTATCAGGGCCTGATTGGGCTTGAGCGCAGGCAATTTCTCTTTCAACTGGTCAAGTTCAGTCTGCTCCGTCCGCCCGGGCTGCGTACACGAACTGGCCAGTACAAGGCATACCACGATCCAACCTAAGTTTATATTCATCAACTGCAAGTGGCTAAAAAAAGGGAATGCCCGAAACAAACGTTCGGGCATTCCCAGAAGTAAATTAAGCATTAGTAGCCGGGATTCTGCTTCAGATTAGTGTTGGAAGCAATGGCCGCAGCCGGAATCGGGAACAGCAGGGTATAAGGTTCCAGGTTCAGGATGTCCTGGTACTTCCGGTTAAACTTACCGAAACGAATTTCGTCGGTGCGGGCAACCCCCTCCCAGTACAATTCAAAGCCCCGCTCTTTCCACATCGCTTCGTCGGTAAGGGAGGGCAGGACGCTGGCCTTGCGCATTTTGCGCAGGTCGTTCACCAGTTTCAGCGCCCCGGCGGCATCGCCCCCGCGCATCGTGGCCTCGGCTTTCATCAGGTACACATCGGAGTAGCGCAGGATGAGGTATTTGCCAAAATCCGTTGGGTGGTACTTGATAACCCGAACGCCCTGGTTGGTAGCAGCCCCCGCCAGCGGCACCTCTTTGGTGAAGGCCAGCGGCTTTTTGGTCCGGGTATCCATGATCTCCGTCTTATCCTCCCGGTACTGCTGCCCGATCAGAAACCCTTTGTTTACCCCACCGTAGCCGGCCGTAAAGCCAACCGCCCGGAAACGACGGTCGTCGTTCGCTTCAAATTTTTCGTAAAACTCGGCCAGTGTGGCAAAGCCATTGTTGGGGCTCGATTTCTCGGCGGGAAAACCACCCTGATTGTAGTGCAGGGTCATTGTCCAGCGGCTACGGGCCGTGCCCTGCAAGTCGGTCAGGATTTTGTCGGTAGAGAGGGCCGCCGTAAACGGATTGAAAAAGTCCGCATCCAGCGCAAAGCCATCGGCCGCTACGGCATCGCAGTACTTTATCACCTTGTCCATGTCGGCTTTGTCGAAGGTGTAAGGGCCTTCTGGTTTGGCGGACTTATACACGGCTTTGTTCAAATAGAGCCGGGCCAGCAGGGTATTGGCCATGGCCCTGGACGCGCGGGCATTGATGGGAGCCGGGCCAAGTACGGGCAAATCGGGCAGGGCCGCTTCCAGGTCCTTGACAATGAAATCGAAGGCTTCTGAGCGGCTCAGCACATTCGGCAGCGACTCCACGCCCTGGTCTACCGTCCGGCGGGGTACCTGCCCCCAGATATCCATGACGTGGTGCATGTACAGGGCACGCATGGTCTTGGCTTCGGCAGCCTGCGTGGGGGTGGGGTTGGAAGCCAGCAATTGCTCACATCGGTAACTGTTGCTGTTGAGCGAGTTCCAGGCGTTCAGGATTTGCGGGTGGGTGGCATCCCAGGTGTGCGCGTGTAGGGTCCGCCATACACCGTTGTCGCCCCAGTCTACGCCCCGCGTTGGCGGAATCATTTCCCCGGAGGTATGTTCGCCCAGGGCGTACACATTGCCCGTACCGGTGTAAAAACTTAAGCCACTGTACAGGGCATTGAGTAATTGAGTCGGGTTTCCGGCCGTAAAGACGCCCCCGGTTGACTCAATGACAATTGAGTCTTTTTCCTGTACCACAAGGTCGGTGCAGGCAGGCAGGAGACACGCCCCAACCAACCCGCCCAGGATTATTTTTGAATAGGTCTGTTTCATGTTCTGGTCGGTTTTAGCTTTTTTAAAAGGATACGCTGGCTCCAAACGTGAAGGTGCGGGTGCGCGGATAGGCCGTGTAGTCAATACCCAGCGACGGTACACCATCAATGGCCTTGTTCGTATTTACTTCGGGATCCTGGCCGGTGTACTTGGTAAACAGCAGCAGGTTCTGGCCCGTAACGAAGAGCCGAACGCTGCGGAAGGCACTCTCTCCGGTGTTCAGGCGATAACTCAGGTTCAGGTTCTGCAGGCGAACGAAGTCCCCTTTCTCCAGGAAGCGGGTAGACACGTCGGGCGCGTTCAGCGGACCTTCCTTACTGCCCACCACATTGGTCGTTACGTTCCGGCCGTTGGATAGTGACCCTTTGGTAAAGTAGGCATTGGCCGTATTGTTGTACACGTAGTTGCCAAACACCCCGTTGAAGAACGTGCTCAAATCAAAGCGTTTGTAGCGGAAATTTAGTGTGAGGCCACCCGTTACGGTAGGAATCGGGCTTTTACCGTCCAGGAACCGCTGGAAGTCGCCACCGGGGTAGAGTGAGTTTCCCGATTCATCGAAGCCGTTGAACTCCCGCAGGAAGAAGGCATATAACGGCTGTCCATTGGCTATACGCTGGGCAAAGGCGCCCGACAACCCCTGGCCGCTGATCCCACCGGTGTTATAAATGCCCAGCAGGTTTTTTACCATGTTGTCGTTAAAAGCGGCATTGGCACTAACATCAAACCCGAAATCTGTCTTGTCCACTATAATGCCATTCACGGTAATTTCAACCCCCTTGTTAATGATGTTGGCATTGAGGTTGGACCATACGAAGGGCGAAATGGCGGGCTGAGCGGACGTGACCTGAATCAGCAGGTCGTTGGTATTCTTGTAATAATACTCCAGCGAACCCGACACGCGGTTGTTGAGAAACGCGTAATCGAGACCCACGTTCAACTGAGACGTAGACTCCCACTTCAGGTTAGGGTTGGGGAAGGTTACCGTTCCCAGATTACCGTTGGTTATATTCGTTCCGTTATTATCAATGCCGGCACCGCCGTACCGCTGTCGCTCGGTGTAGAGGTTGTGCGGAATTTCCTGGTTACCCGTAATGCCATAACCCACCCGCAAACCCAGGTCGGAGAACACCTTTCTGGGGACAAATTTCTCTTCAATCAGTCGCCATTTAGCCGCGAAGGAAGGGAAGTAGCCGTACTTTTTGCCCGAGCCAAACCGGGTTGAGCCATCAGCCCGGAGGGTGGCCGTGAGCAGGTAGCGGTCGTTGATACCCACGTTCACCCGTCCGTAATAGGACTGCAACTCATCAAACGTAGCATTGGAATTTTGCAGGATGCTCCCCTTCCCCAACGAATTATCGGCCGCCGAAATGTTATTGATGATCAGATCCAGATCGTTGACCCGAAAGTTGGTGGCCTGGGCGTTCTTCGAGTAAAAGTCAAAACTTTGGTAAGAATAGCCCAACAGACCATCGAACGCGATTTTACCGAATTGCTTGTTATAGGTAAAGTAGTTTTCCATCAGGCGGTTTTCTACCTCAATGTCCTTTAGGTACAGCTGGCCATTCTTATCGATGTTATTGACGACCAACAACGGCGAAAAAGCTGACTTACGGGCCGACATCGACTGGTCGATACCTATTACCGTCTTGAATTTTAGTCCGTTGATGATTTCGTATTCGGCGTTGACATTGCCCAGTACGCGCAGGGTGTTGGTAAAATCTTTCGAATACTGCAAAATGGCAATCGGGCTGGGTTCCAGCGAGGAAAGCTGGAACGGGGTTCCATCGGGATTGTAAACCTGGTTAGTCGGATTCGACTTCAGCACACCACCCAGCAGGTCGCCCGTAAACCCGGCATTGTCGGTTACGGGAACCGCGTTATCGGTTGTTTTGGCGAAGTTCACACTGGCCCCAACGGTCAGTTTATTGTTGATGAACTTCTTGCCCCCGCTGAAGGAGCCGGAGAAGCGTTTGATCCCCGAATTTTTTATAATGCCTTCCTGGTCGAAGTAGCCCATCGAGAACCGGTAGTTGCTGCCATTTTCGCCACCACTGAACGCCAGGTTATGCTGGTTGGTTTTGGCTGAGCGAAACACCTGGTCCTGCCAATCCGTTCTGGCCCCGTTGTCAACACCGCCCGCTGCTACGTAGGCTTCGGGGCTCAGCAAATCGTACCGTTTCGATAGTTTGCTGATGCCCAGCGAGTAGGAGTAATCGACCGAACCTTTTCCTTTTCCTTTCTTAGTCGTAATCAGCACTACGCCGTTGGCACCCCGCGCCCCGTAAATAGCCGTAGCAGAGGCATCTTTCAGAATATCCATGCTGGCGATGTCATCGGGGTTCAGGAAGTTGAGCGGATTGCGGGCCGATGAACTGCCTAATCCACCATTGTCCCCCCCGCCCGAAACGTCGTTGCCCGCCAGAGGTACGCCGTCTACCACAAAGAGAGGCCCGTTGCCCCCGCGCACCGACGATGTTCCCCGAATCCGGACGTTGATACCGCTGCCGGGTTCGCCGTTGCTTTGGGTAACGGCCACTCCGGCTACGCGGCCCTGCAACAGTTGCTCGGTGGAGGTGATAACACCCTTGTTGAAGTCTTTGGCCCCAATGGCCGCCACTGCCCCGGTCGCGTCTTTTCGCTTAACGGTACCGTAGCCAATCACGATCACTTCATTCAGCGCGCTGGCCTCGTCTTCTACCAGCGTCGTGTTGAGCGTTGTGCGGCCGTTGAGGGCAATTTCCTGCGCTTTCAGACCCACAAAACTAAATACCAGGGTACTGTTGGCGGGTACGTTGGCCAAGCGGTAAACACCGTTCACGTCGGAGGTAGTGCCCGTATTGGTTCCTTTGGCCTGAATGGAAACGCCAGGCAGACCAATGCCCGAAGCATCGCTTACTTTACCCGAAATGGTGATCCCCTGAGCGAAGACAGAAAACGTTGAGAACGTTAACAGAAATGCCAGCGCAGACGCTTTTAGCCAGCATGAGGTAAGCGCCTGATTGCGCCGACAGGAAAGAAGAATTTTAAGCATATGATTCTCGGTTTAAGTTTAGGAATAGCAGAATTGGTTTCTGGCAAAATAGGGTTTACAGCGTAGTAATTGCCCTGACCTTCAGTCATTTTATTCGATAGCTAACTCCTGTTGAATTAACACCGATTTGTCCGGAGACTTTGAAATTCTTAACGCCCTCAGGTCTCAATTTGAAGCCGCAATAATTCTCACTCGCAATCTATTTGGGTTAAGAATTACGACATTAAATTCTACTCCATTAACTACTTGGGTATTTGTGCAGGATGGTAAGCCTATCGATTAGTGTGAGGGCTTTAGGTATTTGTTAGGATATCAACTCACGAAATTGTTCAACTTGGCAAGACTATGAAGCGGTGATTGTAGAGCACACTAAATCAAGCCTAAACGATGCGTTCAGATTCAACAGATGCGGCTTTTTTGCGGGTAACTTTTTCGGTACAGCCAGTTGGAAGTAAACAGGAGGCTTATTCGTTCCTCCTATTTACTTCCTGGCCAGCTCCAGAAGTAATTGCAGGTTTAAATGGACGGATTCAGAGTGGCCGTAGGGATGTCAGAAGCGAACTGCACGGTGCTGGCCAACGGCCATCTGTAGTTTATCTGGTTAGCGGATTGCTGGTACTTGGCGCTATAGGTAACCCGTTTCTGCTGTCTCTGTATTTATCTATACCGCTGAACTAGAAAAGTTTTACTCTGGGTGGTCAAAAAGGCCTCACACGAGGTATTTTTGATGTTTTTATCACCTCGTTCACCCAGTGAGCTTGTTTTTTGTCGAATATTCACCAGCTGGTTCGATGTTGACCTACCTGTCATCCTAAAGGGATAGCTCGCCCAGCCATCTGGGGTTTGGTTCAACCGTTTGATGCATCAGCATGGCACCTGGATGAATAAAAAGGCACAGATTGGCCTACTCGGGCTGCTGGTCAGGATTATCGCTCCGATAAGAGCGTGCGCGTTGGTAGCTGGTGTCTTGTTGCCAACACGACAAGCCATTATTAAGGTAGATAAACAATTGAAACCCCATGGCCCTTCCGGTTGTCGACTTAATTCGGCCGATTGGGCTGCGCAAAACTTAGTGTACCGGTGAGCTTGTCCTACTTAGTAGCCGAACATGGACAGTCCAGCACAAAAGCCAACGCCTTATCCCGCTTTAACATTAACGGAACGTCTGGCCGCTGAGCGGAATAGCCTGGCCAACGAACTACCCTACTGGCTTTTGTTCGCACGGCGCTACCATTAGTTGTCAGCGGATCCGGCTTTGGCAAGTATCTGGATTCACCCATCTTACGGGCATTTTTTTGGGCTTCTATCCCTCGAGGTATATTCCTACTGATTGTTGGGGGAGGCAGTTCTGGAAACAACGAAAAATGCTGCGTCGATATCGGACGTAGGCCCCTGTTACGCTATAGGTTTTAGCAGGATATCTATCAGGTTCTGAATGAGGTAGTAAAGTCAGGGAAAACG
This sequence comes from uncultured Cytophagales bacterium, assembly GCA_963782245.1. GTDB lineage: Bacteria > Bacteroidota > Bacteroidia > Cytophagales > Spirosomataceae > Spirosoma. The sequence continues at coordinate 261,757 of CAWAJC010000013.1, read as the reverse complement.
AAATTTCACTCATTCCCTGTGTAAAGTACTCCATTCACTGCCTGGCGCGTTGGGAGTAGCCAGTAAAGTTTTCGCAGTAACCTAGAAACATGAGTCATCCCGAATTTTAGGGACTGACTGAAAAAAAGAACCTCCTTTCTTAGCTTTGAGCATCACCACAACGCCAAAGCCAGAAAGGAGGTCTTTTTATGGCAAAGCCATGCCCGCAAAATAATACCACGGCTCCCGTAAAGTCAACCGCCAACGACTTTCTTCAAGCCAAAATGCAGCAGTATCTACTGCCCCTGCAAGACCAACTGCTTCAACGCATTGACAAGCGGCTGGTGCTCACCTTTACCGCCCTCTTCAAAAGCATTCTGCTGCTTCGGAATAGCAAAATGGGCCTGCTCTTAAGTGAGTTAGGCGGCTACATCGCCGGTCATGCCCACGCCCCAGCAGGCACTAAGCGGCTGAGTAACCTCTTGCGTTGCCCCAACTGGCAAGCCTCTCTGATTGACGAGTTCCTCTTTACCAGAGCCCGGCAACGCGTCAGTCAGCTACTGGCTCAGGGCAAAAGGCCCCTGTTCTTGTGGGACGATAGCCGGCTGGAGAAGCCCGAGATCGGACCGCCGAAGCGGCTGGTTCATAGAAGGGCTTTGTTCGGTCGAAAGCAGCAAGGGTAAACGGTTGACCAAGATCAAAAAAGGCTTCTACAAGCCCCCTTCCAGCCGCATCTGCGTGCCAGGCTTTCAGTGGACGGGCATCCTCTTGTCGGCCCTGGGCGAGGTACCGAATGTGGTTCAGATGAGTTGGTGGACCAGCCGGGGAAAGCACAAAGAACTGGCTACCAATATTATGTACCGTATGCTCAAACAACTACAGGCCTCACTAGCTCATCCGGTGCTGCATGTCTTGGATCGGGGCTACGCCAGTAGCTGGACCATCGAGTGGATGCTGCACTTTAAGCAAGACTTTCTTCTACGCTGGAAAAAGAACCACCTGTTAGTACATGCCCAAAAAGGCACTAAACAAACCCACCTCTTAGCGCGTAGCTGTGTGGCCCAGGGCCGCAAACTCTTACGCGATAAGGAACGAAAAGTTACCAAACACGTCAGCGTGGGCTGGCTGGCCGTTACGCATCCTGAGTTTGCCCACCAGCCCCTGTTTCTGGTGGTGGTGCGGGATCGAAAGCATCAACAGCCCCCCATGTATCTGCTGACCTCGGTGGCCATTACGACGCTCAACGAAGCGTGGGAAATGGTACACAGCTACCTGCACCGCTGGCAAATAGAGCAGGCTTTTAGAGTGGGTAAAGCCGAGTTGGGCATGGAGTCACCCCGGCTGTGGTTTTGGGAGAACCGGCTCAAACTGTTGGGCATTGTCAGCCTGGTCTACGACTTACTGTTGAGCTTACTGCGCCACTGGCCGGGTTGGGTGCCAGTGTTTTTGAAACGGTGGGCCCCCCGAACAGGCAATCGGCACCGAAATGCTTCGGTGCCGATCTACAGACTTCGCTTAGCCATCGCCAATGCCTTGATGGTCGCTTTTGCCATCACACAAAATTCGGGATGACTCATGTTTCTAGGTTACAATCAGAGTAACAAGATCATTGCCGAGGCTAAATAAATAAACCCAGCAAAGCTGGTAGCGGTCTTTTCGTAGCGCGTGGCGACCCGCCGATACTGCTTCAACTTGTTAAAATAACGCTCCACTTTATTGCGGTCTTTGTACAAGTTTTCATCAATTAAGCCTGAACTCAGGCGACTCTTTTTGGCTGGAATTACCACCTCAACTTCGGCATCGACCAGCAAATTAATCAACTTGTCTGCATCATAACCACGATCAGCAAGAACAGCATTCGGTTCATAATCAAGTAGTAAAGCCTCGGCCTGAGTAATATCAGCGCGTTGGCCAACCGTTAAAATAATTCGCAATGGATTACCCAACGCATCGACAGCCGCGTGAATCTTGGTGCTCCAGCCGCCAACCGATTGGCCTAGGCACTCGCTGGCAGGATCATTTTTTTTTGACCCGTTGCGTGCTGATTACTACTTTATCTGACACCGTGTAGTCATACCGATTATACAGTAGCCGGATAGAATGAGGCTAAGGGGCTACTTCAGATTCTGCCAGCTACCCGCATCGTGCAGGTCAGTAATGCCTTTACTGGCCAGCAGCTCTTTGGCCCGGCCGCTACGCATACCCGAAGCACAGCATACGATAATAGGCTTTTTATAGTTTTTGATCACACCAAGTTTTTGTTCGAGTTGATCCAGAGGGATATTCACGGCTTCGGCCGCATGACCACCCGCAAATTCGCCCGGCGAGCGTACGTCAATAATAACGGCTCCCTGAGCGCGTACCTCGTCAAGCTGACTGTTGCCAGCCGCTGCAGTACCACCAAAAACGGATTTCAATAGATTCATCATGAGTTTGTTGTTTGTAGGGTTATCCTGTAAAAGTACAATAACCTTATGCGGCATTCCGTGATAAATGGCACGCGGCCAGGTTGATTTTCAGGAACAGACAGTAAAAAAACAGCGTCCACCGGCTGCGTTATCAAACCAACTGTCGCCTGGGTAGACGCTGTCAGGAAATAGCGATATTAATGCGGTAGCCGCTCGCGGAAGTAGCCATAGAGCCAGGTACCGGCAATGGCACTCAGCAGGGTAACACCCACCACCAGAAAGCCACTACCAATCTGGGCAAACAGGGGGCCGGGGCAGGCACCGGTAATAGCCCAGCCAAGCCCAAAAACCAATCCACCATAAATCTGGCCTTTGTTGAATGTTTTGGGGGCAATCGTTACCGTTTCGCCCTGAAGGGTTTTAATGTTAAAGCGTTTGATCAGAAAAACCGACAACATGCCCACCAGCACGGCACTGCCAATAACACCGTACATGTGGAACGAATCGAGCCGGAACATTTCCTGAATCCGAAACCAGGAGATAATCTCTGCTTTGACAAAGACAACACCAAACGCCAGCCCCACAATGAGGTACTTTATGTTGCCGAACACGCTCACGGATGGTTCTTTTTTAACTGTTAGGGCGGGCTTGGCCGGTTCCTGTATCGTATTTTGAAAGTGATTGCATGGGGTATGTTTAGTTGATCAGGTTGAAAATAACGGGCAGTAACAGATGGGTCATGGCAAAGCCACCCACCATAAAACTGATGGTCGCAATCAGGGAGGGTACCTGCAGATTGGACAAACCCATGATGGCATGGCCCGAAGTACAGCCCCCCGCCCAGCGCGTGCCAAAACCAACCAGTAGGCCACCGATGACAAAGAAAAACAGCCCTTTCAGCGTAAAGAGATTGGCCGTGGCAAACAGATCACTGGGCATCAGGCCCGAAAAATCCTGGATACCGTACGTCCGCAAGGCCACTTCGGTAGCCGGAGCAATGACAAAAGCATTCGGGTTAGACAGCAGATAGGTAGCCAGAAAACCACCGAGCGCCACCCCTACTACGAAAAACAGGTTCCACGATTCCTTTTTCCAGTCGTAGTTAAAAAAGGAAATATTGGCAGGTACACAGGCGGCACAGATGTGCCGAAGCGATGAAGAAATACCAAACGATTTATTGCCGATCAGCAGTAAGGTTGGCACAGTCAGGCCAATGATGGGTCCCGCTACGTACCAGGGCCAGGGTTGACGAATAAAATCAAGCAAATTCATAGGAAACATTCATTAATAGTGACAATTCAATACAAGGTTGATCTGGCTCATGCCCACCCGGTTCTGAGCAATACGATCCTCCACAAAAACACCGGACCCATTGTCTTTTTGTACCAGCAGCATCTCCGGCGTTCAGTCCATTCAACGGACCCGTAAACTGGTAACCGGCTCTCAGATTCAGCTGCGAATAACCGGGCAACCCGTATTTGTTTAGCCGATAATCAGTAATACTGGGTAACTGGTAAAACCCCGATGTCAGTTCCCCGTTCCAGTGCTGTTTGGCTTTGTACCGGACACTTGCCCGTTACCGCATTCACATTGCCCAGCCCTTCGTTCCGCTCGCGACTCATGTACGTATAAAACGGCTCCCTTCCCCACTCACGGGGCATCAGGTACCGGCCTTCGGCTGTTATGCGGGTGGCACTGAGCAGCCACGTCAGGCGGGGCGTCTGGTACCCGGCCTGAGCGGATAAAACCAGTGACCGGCTGCCCGGCTCCATGTACGTGAGCTGCGCATCCTCGTTACCGCCGTGGCTGAGCGCCCACTGCCGGGCGAGCTGCCCGCCAAACAGCCACTGCCGTCCCCGCTTAGCGGGCTGTTTCCATTCCATTTTGCCGTAGGCGAGATGAAATACCGACGGAAAGTAGGTTTCCCAGAGCTGCCAGTTTAGCCGTCCCCGCTGGTGCATCAGCCCCAGCATCAGCAAACCGTCTGACCGGATGTTTCCCGCATACCGGGAGGGTTGCCCCGTTGTTGTAACGCCCCCCGGTTGCAGGCCAACGCTTTCTCCGATGCTGAACCAGTCTACCGTGGAGCGGGGCGAAAGGCGAACCAGGTACTCCGCCCGTACCTGCAGGTTTTTCCATTCCTGCCACTCCAGCACAATCCCTTCTGTAAGGGTAGGCCGCATCCGGCCATCCTGAGGGTTCACAAAAGGCGAGGCCGGTATCTGCCGACCCAGGGTTAGCCGCGACGAACGCCCGAAATGGTAGCGTACGTAAAGTTCTTCCAGCCGGTCGAGGTCTTCATGGTCGTCGGGTTTCAACAGGTTGAACAGTCCGGCTTCGTAGCGGCTGCTTCGGCCCGTTTGGGGGTCAGAAGCCGCTAAATCGGACGAAAGGAGATTGAACATGAAAAAGCCGCTCATCCCCAGTTCCACGTGCCCGCCTATGCGGGGTGTGTGGTAGCCAATACCGGCCCCCACCGCCAGCGCGTAATAATCCTGCAGGCCGGCCCGGTTGTCAGTAGCCATAAAAAAGGACCGTCCGTGCCCATAAAAATGACCGCGTCGTAAAAAGCCAGCCAGGCCAGACGTTGAATCCGCTGCGTCCGGTCCGGGGTGTTGCGTAGAATCGGCCGGATCAGCATAAGTCTGATGCCCGCCACAAATTCCACCGAAGAGTACGACCAGGATCAGTACCCTCCTTAACGCGTTGTTCATGCAGCAAAAGTAGCGGGCCTGTTACCCCGGTTCAGTGACAATTGTTACACGACCGCTCTACGGCTCAGGTGAATTGATAATCGACTCCTGTAACCTGGCTCAGTAACGTCTGCGGACCATCCAGAATACGGGCAGCCTGAACCAGTTTGGGGCTCACCGGCGAGAACGCGGCTAAATAGTCTTTTATGACCGAGTGCAGCGTTGCGCTTGTATTTTCCGTTTCCCGAACCCCTTTCATACGGCAAAGCATATCGTCCGGGTCCCCTTCCCGCTCGCAGGCACAAATGCTGTACAGCCGGGCCGGATCGAGCGGTTTGCCATTAATTCGAACCGACTTCACGCGCTGATTTACCGGGGCAAAGGCATTAAACTCGACCTCCATGCCTTTAAAACGGACCATCCAGCCCCCAAACCGTTTGCCGGCATCCTCGGCAAATACATTCTGAAGCTCAATCTCCAGCCAGGAAACAAGCTGCTTACCTGTAGCCTTGCCTACCCGTACCGTAGCATCTACGGGTAACATATCAAACAAATACGCTTCGGTGATGGCTACCTTACCGTCGGGGCCGGCTGTGCGCGGGGGGCAGAACCGGAAACCGTTCGACAGGGCTACATCGGGCTTTATTTTCCACATCAGCGCGTTGGTGACCAGAGTGTCAATCGTATTTTCGACCACAAAATTGCGGTACAGCGGCTCGGTGCTGTAGCCCAGTACCCGCTCCATGCTGGCTTTGAACGGGGCTTCAATCTGCTCTACCAGGCGCTGCACAACCGGGTTTGCCTTGTACTTCTTTGGATCGACCTCCAGCAGGTCGTAGCGTTCGCCGGTGACCTTGCCGTCTTTCACGTCGATGTCCAGTCGACCAATGAACGAGCCAAAAGCACCGGGCTCCACTACTTTGGCGTATTTACACTGAATGGGTTTACGAACCCGTTCGTGGGTATCCCCACCGAAAACGTAGTCTACCCCTTCTGTGTGGGAGTGGTTAGCCAGCGAAATTTGCTGCGAGAGGCCCAGGTGCGCCAGCACAATGACAACGTCGCACTGCTCCTGCTTCCGCAAGACATCTACCCAGTACTTAATGCTCTCTTCAGGTTTGGTGTACACGATACCTTTGCTGTACAGGGGCGACTGCCGGATAGGCACCAACGGATCGGTATAGCCCAGAAAGCCAATTTTAATGCCCAGCCGGTGCATGGTCTGGTAAGGCTGGAAAATCAGTTCGCCGGGTTTGCCCTCCCCCCGGTCGTGATGCATATTGGTGCATACCTTGGGTGCCTGTAGCCCGCCCAGGAGGTGCTGCATGGCCTTTTTGTAGTAGACCACCTCCCAGTTGCCCGGCAGGAAAAGATCATAGTTCAGGGCATTGAGCAGGGGAACAAACGCTTTGCCTTCCGTTTTGACTGACAGCATGCTACCCTGAAACATATCGCCCGTATCGATCACCACCGTGTTGTCCGGGTTTTTTCGCCGGATGCTGTCAATGGCCGTGGCCATGTGCGCGTAGCCGCCCGCCTTCCGAAAGGTGAGCTGGTTGTTCTCCCAGAACAACTCGTCGTGCGCGTGCAGCTGACAATGGACATCGGTAGTTTGCAGGAGCGTAATGGTTCCACTGTCCGGTTTAGCGGATCTCTGGCCGCTGTTTGCGTTTGTCGGGTCCGGCTCGTTGGCGGCCAGGGCAGCCGGAGCAGAAACGGCAGAAACGCCCGCCAGCAGGCTGGCCTGTAAAAAATTACGTCTTGATTGCATAGGTCAATTCGGTTAAAATGAATCTGCCCAAATGGCTACTGGCTTCCTGTCGAAGCATTCATCCGTAGGGCCAATTGTTTGGCAGGAGGAAACACTGTTTTCTGTTTATTCGCTTTCTTCCAGTCTTTTATAGGTTTGAAAGGGCCAAACTTGTGTTGTTGTTCGCTAAAGGGGTCCGCGTAGGGGCCAAAGGGATGATCGAAGGGCTTAGCTGCCAGATCAGGCCAGTCACCACTAAGGTCAGTGGTCGGGCGCGGTCTTGAATTAATGTAAGCCGCCACGTCCCAGGCTTCCTCCTCCGTCAATTGGGGGCGTTCGTAGGTGGCCCCCAGGGGCATGTTGTAACGGACATAGCCTGCCAGATTCGACACGCGAAACAGGCCCGCGCCGGAGTTGTAGCTGTGCGCACCCCAGAGTGGTGGGTATACACCAGACTACTTTTGTGCATTATAGCACTGTTCTGCCAGAGTCGATACAAGTAGCCCATACTGGATCCGTTCCCGGTTGAAATCAGTTATATACCTTCTGTCCGCGCTAGAGCCACTGCCCCCAGCTTTTGCTAAAGGCGTGGATAGACTCGGTATACCCCTGTTTGTTGACGACGGGATAGCCCCGGTTTACCCACTCAAAAATGCCCCCGTAAACATTTCTAACCTGCGTGAATCCCTGATTGATAAGTTGCCGGGTTACTTTCTGGCTACGATAGCCCGCCGAACATTACACCGCGATGGGCCAATCTTTGGCCACGTTGTTCAGTGCCCGCAGGTCGAGTTGTTTGTAGCCTACAGGAACCGCCCCGGCTACATGACTTACCGCAAACTCGGCCGGTTTACGAGCATCCAGCACCAACACGCTGGCTTTCTGCTGGTTTAGTTCAGCCGCCGAAAGGGTAGGCATCGAATTGTTCAGCATGAGCCGGAGTAACCGGTCATACCGCTTATTCTGGACCTGTTGCGCTACCGATTGACCGGCCAGTAAACTCCCCAAAATAAGCCACATACTGATTTGCTTTATCATTGCTTTTTCTTGACGACAGGATAATTTGCCTGTTGCCAGGCCTGCATTCCGCCAGTTAGGTTATAGACCGTTTTAAACCCTAATTGCTGCAACTGCTGCGTGGCTTTGGCGCTACGACCGCCTACAGCGCAATACACAAAGACTGGTTTGGCTTTGTCTAATCGGGCCAGCTGACTGGCAAAATCAGGGGCAAAGAAGTCGATGTTCAGCGCACCAGGTAGGGTGCCGCCTGCCACTTCCTGCGCGGTACGAACATCCAGTATAGTTTTTGCCGGAGTTTGTCGCAGCTTTTCATTGAAAGCCTGCACGGTAAGGTTGGCAGGAACAGATTGGCTCCAGCCGGTTGTGGCTGTGAGCATCAGTACTACTAAAACAAATACTATCGGTTTCATGCTGTATCGGGTTTGTTGTTCGCGAGATGGTAGTGCTATAAAATTGATTTATTCAGCCGACAATACCCGTGACATTTGTTACACCAACGCCTATATTTTGGCGGATTCCGGTAGCCGGGCCTCCAATGTGCCCTTATCAAAACGGCTATGTATTCCCTGACTCGTTAACGTGAATACGTGAATAGTGGTTGATGCGCTTAATTTATAGCAGCAGCAGGCGTAAACCAAAGGGTGCCAGACATCCATGGCTTATACCTGCGGCTTTCTTATCGCCTGGCTGGCCAACCAAGGGGGTGTCGGTCAGGCTGGCTCTTCTAGAATCTCGGTTACCACCGGATTACCTTTGCCGACCCACTCGTTCATGCTGGCCGAGTAGTTCTTCACGGTATCAAATCCCGCCCCTTTCAGCAGCGAATAGCCAATGGTGGCCCGATCTCCACCCTGACAGTAGATGACCACCGGCTTGTCTTTGCTGACTTTATCGAGGTTTTGGGGGAGTGTGCCAACAAATATATTTTCGGCTCCTTCCACGTGTCCGTTCGCAAACTCCGAGGCTCCCCGCAAATCCACTACCTGTACGTCGTCGCGATCCAGGTATGTCTTGAAGGTGTCCAGGTCGATCACCGCTGCCTGTTGCAAGTCAATACCCAGGGTGTTTACATCATTAACAAAGCCGTACACATTATCCAGCCCGATGCGCATGAGTTTACGGGTAAGGTCCTCAATCTGGGCGTCGTCTGCCACCAGCATAAACGGCTCCTGGTAGGTCATAATCCAGCCCATCCAGGTGGCAAAGGCGTTATTGCCCTGTATGTTGATACTGCCCGGTACGAACCCGTCGGCAAACGCCGTTTTACTACGGGTATCAATCAGCTTGACACCTTTAGCCAGAGCGGCCTGAACATCAGCGGCCGTCAGTTTTTTCTGCGTGGGTACCTGGGTGAGCAGGGGGCGATCTACTTTGTTCAGCTTTTTCATCATGGCAAAGTACTTCGGCGGTTCGGGCTGATCGGCAAGCAGGTAGTTGACAAAGCCTTCCTGGTCGTTGTCGTACTGAAACGCCCAGTTTCTGATTTTCTCATAGCCCACCGTGGTGCTTGGTACGGACCCGAGTGCCTTGCCACAGGCCGAACCGGCTCCATGACCGGGCCACACCTGCAGAAAATCGGGCAGGGCACTGAATTTGTGAATCGACTGGTACATCTGCAGGGCGCCGACATCTTTGGTATCCGCTAGTCCGGCGGCCTTCTCGAGCAGGTCAGGACGGCCCACATCGCCCACAAAGACGAAGTCGCCCGTGAACAGCATGATCGGTTCAGCCGAAGCTGGCTTGTCCGTCAACAGAAAGCTAATGCTCTCCGGAGTGTGACCGGGGGTGTGAATAACCTCCAGCGTCAGGTTGCCAACGGTAATGACATCCCCGTTTTTTAGCCCTTTGTGTGCAAACTCGTATTGCCAGTCGGCCCCGCCTTCGTCCGACAGGCAGAGCGCGGCACCCGTTAGGGCAACCAGTTCGCGGGAGCCCGACAGAAAGTCGGCGTGGATGTGCGTTTCGGTAACGTGCGTGATGCGTAAACCATTTTGCCGGGCAATATCGACGTAGGTATCCACGTCCCGTTTGGGGTCAATAACAATCGATTCGCCTGTTTTCTGGCAGCCAATCAGGTAACTGGCCTGCGCCAGACTTTTATCATAAATATGTTGGAAAAACATAGGGATACGTCAGTTTGTGAATGATTAACAGATCAAAATTAGGGGATGCCCCTATGGGATTCAGTGACTTTTATCACGTGCGATAACGGGCTATAAAAACAGTTCGTGGCTGATGATATAGACGCCCATCAGCAGCACAAACCAGCCGAAGGCTTTCTTCAACTTTTCGCCCGCTATAAACCGGGTCAGGTAGGTACCAATGAAAATGCCCAATACAGATAAGGTGGTGAACTTGATAAGAAAGGGCCAGTCAATCGAAAGGCTGGCTATTCCCCCCCAGAAGCCAAAGAGCGTATTGGCCGCAATAATGAGCAGAGAAGTGCCCACCGCTGTTTTCATGGGCAGGCGAACCAGCAGTACCATAGCGGGGATAATTAAAAAGCCGCCACCCGCGCCCACAATACCGGTTAAAAGACCAACAAACAGCCCGTTCAGCACGATGCTGACATAATTGAACTGTAAGGGCGGATGATGGGCCGTTGCGGCCGTCTTTTTGTCGTGAATCATGCTGTACGATGCCGCCAGCATAATCAGGGCAAAGAACAGCATAAAAGCCATGCTCTTGCTCAGGACAAACGTATCGGTAGTGAAAACCGGATCGGGAATCCAGGGGACCAGAAACTTGCGGGTCAGAAAAACGGACAGAAAGGAAGGAAGGGCAAACAGCACAGCTGCCTTATAATTTACCTGCTGCTGCCGCATGTAATTGATGGAGCCAACCAGCGAGGTTGTGCCAACAACAAACAGCGAATAGGCGGTTGATACAACGGGGTTGATGCCCCACAGATAGACCAGTACGGGCAGCGTCAGAATACTACCCCCCCCGCCAATCAGTCCCAGACTAACGCCAATGAGGATAGAGGCCATAAGGCCTACCAGATGTAATGAAGTCATACTACTTATATTTTAAGCAAAGTTCGACTTCAGGCTGGCCCACTTCCGTGACAAATGTTACAATAGCCGGAAATTACTGTAACATAGCTATTTTATTACGCATCAATTTGATCTGACTATTCTTCTCCATTTGCCTGAGCAGATGGGAAATGACCTCGCGAGAACCCTGCAATTTTTCCTGTAAAAAATGGGTGAGTTTGTTGAAACGGTTCTGATGAACGCATTAATTCCGGTTCTGATTCTGGTCTGTTTAGCTTACCGATAGATGAAGAGTAAGTATAAACTTGAGCTAGCTAGTGTTCAATAATCCGGTGATTCCTGGGATGCAACACCGCTAAAAATTTGCAACTCACGCAGTTGGGTCTGGTTTATTTACAGCTCAGTTTTTGAAGGTAAGGTGCTCATAAATCATTCGAGCAGTAACTCATTGTAATAACGGGTCTTTGCATTCGCCATCGATAATGCTTTGCGCCCCGTATCGACTGCGGTTGACCCTGATTCTGCTTTCGCTACATTTACCACAGAGAGAGTCATGTTGGTGTGAAATTCCAACTTGTTGATTGACCCCGCCTGCCAATCAGAAAGACCCGTGAACAGTTTGGCGTCCCGCGTTAGAAACTCTGCCGCATTGGCAGTTCGATGATATCGCAACCGCTAATACTGAACCAGTTGAGCCGCATTCAGGCTCAAATCTGCCGAGAAATAGGGGCGATAACTCCGAACCTCATTTGGCGCGTTGAGTTGCTACACATGCGCTAAACGGATCGTGCGTTTGAGAAAGTGGCAGTTCACTAAAGCCAACGTTTTATCAAACCGCGACGCTGCCCGATTTGAGAATAATGCGGTTCTACCGCTAATTTTTACATTTTTTGAATCTGTTTCGTGTTGTCGTTCGTAAATGTGTTGGAAAATTCCCTGTTTCACTCAATCCCAACTCCTTATCGATCAGCACTATGCGACATCTTTTTTTACTACTAGTTACCCTTCTTATCGGTAGCGTTTCATTACAGGCCCAGAACGCCAAAACGATTGCTGACGCTATCCACTACACCAAACTGGCGAACACGCTTCGGGAAGTCGATAAATCGCCGGAATCAATTAGCCTGCTCAACCGGGCCATGCCAGCCTTTATTTCCGGTAAAAGCGTATACTGGCAAGCCGTTGCCAACGAGTTGATTGGTTTGTCGTATAAAGACATCAAGGATACGACAAATGCGCTGGCTTACCTGCAAAAATCACTCGACCTGTATGGCAAACTGAAGTACGTAGCCAGCGGGTGGGGCGTTAATGAAGTAATGCGGGCACTCTCCAGCAAGAATATTTACGCGGGCATCCAGTTCAACGAAACGGGGGTTCGGGTGGCTATCTTCAAAACGAAATACGAAAGCGATTTCTACGAGAAAGACATCAAAACAACCTTCGACATTCCAAACAACCTGCTGGTTGCCGATGCCTCCAATTCGTTTAAAGGTAGCCAGGATGCGCTGCGGATTGGTCTTGACTCCATCCGGCGCTACCAGATTCCCAATGAGCGGATTTTTGTTGTGCTAAGCAGCGACATGAGCAACGAACTGGCCCGGACGGCAGAAGGGCGCAGGCGACTGTACACGCAGTTGGAGCGGGCCGTGCCAGGCACCGGACTTCGTATTGATACCACCTTTACCCCCGCCCGCGAAGCCGAACTGTTCACCATTGGCGCCATTCCCCGAAAAGTGTGGCCAACGACATCGGCTCTGAATGTGGGTAACAATAGCACGATGGGTGGCTATTTTGAAAGTGAAGCCAGCCGCCGGAACTACACCAACGTCGACAAGGATTTTCATAAAATTACGCTGCCTCTCGGCATCAATACGCTCGTAAGTCAGATCGAGAGCAAAAAATCGCTGGGTATGGATGCATTCCGGCGTGAAGCGCAACTGGTAGTGCCAGCCATTGCCGATTCTGCTCTGAAACCATTCATCCAGAACCGGGATACGGGTTTGCAGGAGCGCCGGACGGTAGGCGTAGGGGGGGATATTGTTCAGGCACTGGTGGCTTACCTGCATCCCGAAAAGGCGGGTGTTACGGCCGTGGCGGTTACGGTTAATGATATTGAACAGTTCAAGCGCATGGCCCTCACGGATTACAAAGCCCTGACCCGCCCCGACCTGAAAGATATTCCCAACGCGGGTATACGTCGTCAGGCCGAGCAGGATATCAATGCCGCTCAAAATCAACTCAGCGAAAAACAGGTTATTGCCGGTGCTTTGTGGCTCGATTACATTACGCGGGTATATAATAACTCATTGGGTTCCAAACGGTTTGTGTTTATCCGGAATTCAGACTTAGGCTGGGTGACGGGTAAGTTTCTGGAAACGATCAACAACGAATACGAGTCGACGATTGCCAAGGGCGACTTTTACACGCGCTAACGAATGGTATAATAAAAAGCAGAACGCGCAACGCCCGAAACCAGCTGGTTTCGGGCGTTGCGCGTTTCCGGGCTGTTCTAACTCACCCGACAGGGGTGTTTACACCCATTATTACGCTTTGCGCATAGCTTTGAATGCATTTATCAGGCCATTGGTTGAGCTATCGTGTGCGCTAATGGCGCCATCATCCTGCAATTCGGGCAGAATGCGGCTGGCTAGTTGCTTACCCAGTTCAACACCCCACTGATCGAAACTGAAGATGTTCCAGATAACCCCCTGCGCAAAAATCTTGTGCTCGTACATCGCAATCAGGCTACCCAGCGTATAGGGAGTCAGCTTCTGGAACAGGATGGAATTGGTAGGCCGGTTGCCGGAGAAAGCTTTGAACGGTGCCAGAGCCGCTATGTCGGCTTCACTTTTTCCCGCTTTCCGCAATTCCTCAGCCGCTTCCTCTTCCGTTTTACCATTCATCAGGGCTTCCGTCTGGGCAAAATAGTTGGCCATCAGGATTTTGTGGTGCTCGCCAATGGGGCGCTGGCTGATGGCCGGGGCCAGAAAATCGCAGGGAATCAGTTTGGTGCCCTGGTGAATGAGCTGGTAGAACGCGTGCTGCCCATTGGTGCCCGGTTCACCCCAGATGATAGGGCCAGTCTCATAATCGACCGGGTTACCAGCACGGTCAACCGACTTGCCGTTACTTTCCATATCGCCCTGCTGAAAATAAGCCGCAAAGCGGTGCATGTACTGGTCGTAGGGCAAAATAGCCTCCGTCTGGGCCCCAAAAAAGTTGTTGTACCAGATGCCCATCAGGGCCAGAATAACAGGCAGGTTCTGGTCAGAGGGGGTGTCGCGGAAATGGTTGTCCATGGCGTGGGCACCCTCCAGCAACTCTTCAAACTTGTCGAAGCCAACGTACAGGGCAATAGACAACCCAATGGCCGACCATAAGGAATACCGGCCACCCACCCAATCCCAGAAACCAAACATATTATCCGGGTCGATGCCAAATTTCTGAACATCCTTCTGATTGGTGGATAAGGCGGCAAAGTGTTTGGCAATGGCCGCTTCGTCGTTTGCCGCATCCAGAAACCACTGCCGGGCCGTTTGGGCATTGGTCATCGTCTCCTGCGTGGTGAACGTTTTGGAGGCTATCAGAAAGAGCGTCGTTTCGGGCCGGACCGTTTGCAGGGTTTCGTAAATATGGACTCCGTCGACGTTGGAAACGAAGTGGACGCGCAGTTTTTTATCGTCGGCGTAGGATTTCAGCGCTTCCGTCACCATTACCGGGCCGAGGTCGGAACCGCCGATACCGATGTTTACGATGTCCGTAATGGCCTCGCCTGTGTAGCCTTTCCAGGCCCCCGACCGGATGCGCTCGGTAAAGGATTTCATCCGGTCCAGCACCTCGTTCACATCGGGCATCACATCCTGCCCGTCTACCAGAATCGGGGTGTTGGCCCGATTGCGCAGGGCTACGTGCAGCACTGCCCGGTCCTCTGTCTGATTAATCCTGTCGCCCGAAAACAGCTGGCTGATGGCATCGCTCAGCCCAGCCTGATCAGCCAGTTGAACCAGCAGGGCCAGTGTTTCGGCGGTGATCCGATTCTTTGAAAAGTCGAGCAGGATATCCTCAAACCGACGGGAGAAGGTGTCAAATCGCGCGGGGTCTTTGGCAAAGAGATCGCGTAGATGACGGTCTTTCAGGGTGTCGTAATGGGCCTGCAACTGAGCGTGGGCCGGCAAGTCGGTAAAGGAATGGGTAGCGAGCATGAGTTGCGGTTTTTTGTATACGTTCCTGGTTTTCAATAGTGTGTTTGCGGCTGAATATCCGGTAGTGAACGCAAAACTAAAAACCAGAAACCTACTTGTCGGCGCGAATATCGGGAATCCCGGCAACTTTTTTCGGCTATTTTTGTGCTTCTTTCCCCGCTGGCAGGTCGGGTTTTTTTGACATGACTCTCCCTATTGATGAATCAAAAACTCTTTTATTCGCTCATTCTGGTTGCGCTGGGAGCCCTATTTTTCATTCCGTTTCTGGGTGGTGTCCGGCTCTTTGACTGGGATGAGATTAACTTTGCCGAGGCCGCCCGCGAGATGATTGTCCTGCGCGATTACCTGCACGTTCACATTGATTTCAAACCCTTCTACGAAAAACCGCCCCTGTTTTTCTGGTTTCAGTCGGCCATGATGAATCTGTTTGGCATCAACGAATTTGCCGCCCGGCTGCCGAATGCTATTTGTGGTATCATATCACTGGTTTACCTGTACAACCTCGGCGAAAAGCTGCATGGACATCGCTTCGGGTTACTTTGGGCAGTGGCTTATCTGGGTTCGGTTACGCCCCATTTGTACTTCCGGTCCGGCATTATCGATCCGTTTTTCAATCTCTTTATTTTCGTTGGACTAGTCAATCTGATACTGGCATCCTGGAAACGGGAGCACCTGGGGGGGGCATGACGGCGCCCAAAAGCGAGTGGACGTACCTGCTGATTGGTGGCTTCGTGCTGGGGTTGGGCATCCTGACCAAAGGCCCCGTTGCCTACCTCATCGTTGGTCTGGTACTGCTGGTGTACTGGATGCTGGGGCGATTCCGGTGGTTTATCACACCGGCGCAATTTCTAACTTTTTCGCTGGCGGCTTCGCTGATGTCGCTGGCGTGGTACGG
Source organism: uncultured Cytophagales bacterium (assembly GCA_963782245.1). GTDB lineage: Bacteria > Bacteroidota > Bacteroidia > Cytophagales > Spirosomataceae > Spirosoma. Next base: position 245,814 of record CAWAJC010000013.1, on the reverse strand, counting down.
GCTGGACGTGTACCTGCACGGTCCGGCGCTGATGCAGGAATTTCTGGCCTATAACATTCGCCTGTTCAGCACGCCGGACGCCGGCCATGTCGGCTTTCCGGGCTTTCACGTCGTTATGTTGCTGGTGGGCTGCTTCCCGGCGTCCATCTTTGCCATCCGGGCGTTTGGTTCGCTGTTTATCGAGCGCAACTACCAGCGCGAATTCAAGCGCTGGATGCTGATTCTGTTCTGGGTGGTGTTGGTCCTGTTTAGTCTGGTGCAATCGAAAATTGTTCACTACTCCTCACTCTGCTATTTCCCGCTGACGTACCTGGCTGCGCTGACACTGATGCAGCTGGAAGAGCGAAAAATTCAGTTCAACAACTGGATGCGGGCCGGGTTGGTTCTCGTTGGAGGGATTTACGTCGTGGCCCTTATCGGTATGCCTATACTGGCCCATCGCATGGATATCGTGCGGCAGTATGCCGATCAGGATGCCTTCTCGCAGGGGAATCTGGACGCCGGTGTAGACTGGCCGGGTGGACGCTGATACCCGGTGTCTGGCTGCTGGTTATCCTGATGGTGGCCATTCGGCTGGTATAATCAGCGCGAAACGGCACAGGCGTCCATAACGTTGTTTGGGGGTATGGCGGTGTTTGTTACGCTTACCCTCTGGTTTTTTATCGGACGTATTGAAGGGATTTCGCAGGCCGCAGCCATGGAATTTTTCGAGCGGGCGCAGGGACAGGATGTGTATGTGAGAATTACGGATACCACAGCTACGGCCCGTATTTTTACACGATGAAACAACCTCCCGCCAACCCCAATTACTATAACGACGACTGGTTCCTGCGGGGGCGGATCGACAAAGACGTACTATTCATACGCCATGCCAGTGAGAAGCCAACCCTGCTCGACTCGTTGCCTGATGTGCGGAAAACAGGTGCTAAAAATGGGTTTGTCTTTTACCGCAGGCAGGCAAAGTAATTCGCCGTTCCCCGCCAAAGCAGTTACCCTGAAAACTGTTGACCCATTCGAGCTGGTTGTAGCTGTACATTAACTGTCTCTCGATTATGCGCCAACCTACACCTTCACGATTGGGGAAGCTTACCCCGGTAACCCTTGCACTGATTGCCTTCCTGCTCTACCTGTCGGGCTGTCGCGTCAGTAACTCGGCCACTTCAGGAACCACAAAAAAGATGAGCATCGCTGTGGGCGATATCAAAGAAATATCCCTGCCCGCTGATGGGGATGGGTCAATGGAGCTGATTGGCACCTCCGACAATCAGGAGATCGTCGATGTGTCCCGCCGGGAGTTAGCCCCGGCAGTGGATACACTAAAGCGGATGAATACCGGCCCAACCGTTTTTCAGATAAAAGGCATTACGGCAGGTAAAGCCAATGTTGTTTTTACGAAGCAGGCCATGGGCGCAACCGGGAACGGCCAGCCCGTACGAACGTATGTGGTGCAGGTAAAAGCAAAATAAACCTGGTCTCCGGTCGGTTGCCCCCGCGAGGCCAACGCATCAAATCCGCTGGATCAGCTCGGCCACTTTGTGAACTTCCCGGCCCATGATATGGTCGATGATGGACTGTGCGTGTTCACGGCCGTTCTCGATAAACACCTTCTCGGTGTAGATACCCGCCAGCACCGTGCCACACACGTACAGGCCCGGTACGTTAGTCTCAAACGTTTCCTTATCGAAAACCGGCACCTGCGTTTCCGGATTCAGGTCAATACCGCATCGGGTTAGCAAAGCCGCATCGGGAATGTAGCCGGTCAGGATAAACACGAAGTCGGCGGGAATTTGCCGCTCTTCACCCGTCTTCAGGTCATTAACGGTGATCCATTGTTCGTTAATCTGGGTAACACAGGCGTTAAATATCGTTTTGATTTTCCCTTCTTTCACCCGGTTTTTCACATCGGGCACCAGCCAGTATTTCACCGTACTGCGGAAATCTTCTCCCCGGTGTACCACGGTAATGTTTACGTCGTGTCGATACAGCTCCAGCGCGGCTTCAACGGCGGAGTTCGATGCGCCGATGATAACCACGTTCGTAAACGAATACTTAAATGGCTCGTCGTAGTAATGGGATACGTGGGGCAGTTTCTCCCCGGGATGTTGAGCCAGCGGGGGCGCGTAAAGTAGCCCGTCGCCATAATAACCTTGTGCGCATGGTACGTTCCACCGGTAGTAGTCGTGACGGTGAACAGCTCACCTTCTTTCGTAACATCCCACACCTTTTCGAACAGCTTGAAATTCAGGTGGTAGTAAGCCGCTGCTTTGCGGTAGTACTGCAAGGCTTCATCGCGACCGGCTTTTACGTCGGAGATGGCAAAGGGCAGACCTCCAATCTCGATGTTTTCGGCGGTCGAAAAGAAGTGCATCCGGCGGGGATATTGACGAATTGACTCGGTCAGACTCCCCATTTCCAGGATTAGATGACTAAGCCCGGCTTTGGCCGCTTCAATACCGGCAGCCAGACCACAAGGGCCACCACCCACTATAATGACATCAACAGGTTGCATATAACTACGTTGCTTACACTACCATAACACGCAGAAAGTCCCCAAAGGTTGCGCCAAGGGGACTTTTTGTGGATTGGCCTGCTGGTATTTATTTCTTGCCCCTGCTCACTACAACCGGAATACAGATAGCGGGCGGACAGACAAACGGAACAACCGCCAGACTAGCCGAAACCCAACAGCCATTGCTGGCAGTAGCCGTAACAACGTACGTACCATCATCAGTTGCTTTGGCCTCTGACCCAATGGCGATGAAGTTATTAGGACCCGTCCAGCTTAAAGTGGCCCCCGGTGCTGTGGCTGCCACGGTAGCGGCACAATTCACGCAGTTCCTGGCAACCACCGTTGTGGTCATTACCGGCGTTACCGTGTTGGACGTAACAGTCGTGCTGACAACGGTATGGCACCCATTACCACCGGTTATGGTTGCCGAATAAGGCCCTGCTGCGCTGACCATAATGCTGGCTGTGGTCTGGCCCGTATTCCACCGGTAGGTGTAGGGGGCGGTGCCATCCGCAACACTGGCACTTAACGTACCCGACTGCCTGGTACAGGTTAATTCCAGCGTATTGACTGACGCTATCGGAACAGCTGTTTCGGCTATTACCGTCGTGCCGGCCATCGTGATACAGCCGTTGGCTCCGGTAACCGTGACGGAGTAGGGGCCGGCCTCACTGGTTATAAGGCTGGCCGTAGTAGCCCCCGTGTTCCACTGGTAGGTGTATGGAGCAGTACCATTTGTGGCACTGGCCGTGAGGGTACCCGTAGCGTGCTACAGGTCAGGGTCAAGGCATTGATCGAAACGCTGGGTTGCTCTGTTCCTGATACAACGCTGGCACTGGCGGAAGTCGAACAGCCGTTAGCCCCCGTTATCACAACCGAATACGAACCGGCGCTGCCAACACGGATACCTGGGGCACTGGCGTTGGTACTCCACAAATATGTGTACGGAGCGGTGCTACCCATTACACTGGCGGTGAGCATACCGGAGGGGTTGGCGCAGGTAAGGGTCAGGCTATTGACCGACGCATTGGGCGCGGCCGTATCGGATGTAACAGTCGTAGTAGCGGTGGTTGTACAACCATTACTACCCGTAATGGTCAACGAATAGAGCCCATCGGCGCTGGCCGTGATACCTGGCGTAGTGGCCCCCGTACTCCATTGATACGTATAAGGCTCTAAACCACTCGCTACGCTGGCCGTTAATGTACCCGTTGGATTGGCACAGGTAAGCGTCAGGGAGTTAACAAACGACACCGGAACGGCTGTGTTGGACATCACCGTTGTTGTGGCGGTGGAACGGCAGCCGTTGGTACCGGTTACTGTAACTGAATAGGGCCCGGCCTCACGGACTGCGATACTGACGCTGGTAACGCCTGTGTTCCATAGATACGTATACGGCGTAGCCCCTCCTGTTACGCCAGCGGTGAGCACACCCGATGAATTCGTGCAGGTCAATGTTAACGCATTGATTGATACGTCCGGCTGATTCGTATCCAGCATAACACTGGCCACCGCCGAAGATGAACAACCATTGGCACCGGTAAGAACCACTGAATAGGATCCTGCATTACCCACGCTGATAGATGGCGTGCTGGCAGCCGTACTCCACAAATACGTGTACGGAGCCGTACCGCCACTACCCACGGCGGTCAGCGTGCCCGCTGGTCTGACGCAGGTTAGGGTCAGGCTGTTGACCGATGCGGTAGGGACAGCCGTATCAGAAACAACGGTGGTGCTGGCTACCGTCTGACAGCCATTCGCTCCGGTGACCGTTACGGAATAAGGGCCGGCCGTACTGGCGGTAACAGTTGCCGTCGTCTGACCCGTACTCCATTTATAGCTCAAAGCGGTGCCCGTCGCGTTAGCCATGAGTAGCCCCGATGGATTGGCGCAGGTTAATGTTAGACTATTGATGAAGGCAGTTGGTGGAGTCGTATCGGACAGAACGGAAGCCGTAGCTGTGGTGAAGCAGCCATTACTACCGGTAACGGTCACTGAATAAGGTCCGGCTGAGTTGACCGCGATACGCTGGCTGGAAGTACCCGTGCTCCACTGGTAGGTATAGGGAGTCATTCCCCCCGATACGCTGGCTGTAAGTGTCCCCGTCAGGTCCGCACAGGTCAGCGTCAGGCTATTGATCGAAACGTCGGGTTTGTTACTATCCTGCGACACGCTGACACTGGCCGAAGAGGAACAGCCATTTGCCCCGGTTACCACAACCGAATAGAGTCCGGACGCGATGGCCGTGATAGTCTGGTCGGAGGCACCCGTACTCCACTGGTAGGTATAAGGTGTCTTGCCTCCCAATACGCTGGCCGTGAGCGTACCCGATGGATTAGCACAGTTCAGAGCCAGATCATTGACGCTGACCACCGGAGCCGTCAGGTCATCCGTTACGGTTGTCGTTGCCACTGCATAGCAGCCATTACTGCCGGTGACGGTCACTGAATAGGGTCCCACTGAGTTAACCGCAATACGCTGGCCGGAAGTACCCGTGCTCCACTGGTAGGTATAGGGAGTCATTCCCCCCGATACGCTGGCTGTAAGTGTACCCGTCGGGTCCGCGCAGGTCAGCGTCAGGCTGTTGACGGAGGCTACCGGAACGACCGTGCTGGATGTTACTGTGGCGATTGCCGGTAGCAATTGTACGTTGGTGCAGGCGGGATTGCCAATGGTAAGGGTGTAGTCACCTACGTCTGACACGGAAGGGTTTTGCTGAGTACTGCTAAATCCATTCGGCCCCGCCCAACGGTATGTGACGTTAGTAGCAGAGGAGCCGTCGCCGTTAAGAGCCTGGCCATTCAACGCGATCTGTGCGCTCACACAGCTCACTTCGCCACCCGTTGCTGAAGCCGAAACTACTGGTGAAATACTCAGCACTGTCTGGCTACTCTGCCGGCAGTTGGGGTCGGCTGGCATGGGCCATACCAGCGCATAGAGGTACTGACTGACAATCCCAGCCGTGGTATTTGTCGTGTTGATAGTTGGGTTAGGAAGTACAGCACGGCCGGTAGTTGGGCCGGGTAACACGGTTCCCAGCACAAGGCTACCCGGCCCGTACATGGCCGTACCCGACTGGGGGGTGCTGAATACCACAAAACGAACAGAATCGACCTGGCTGAGGTGCGTCCCGGTCGACACAATGGAATCCAGCGACATGCCCGAACACAGGCTCAGGCTATCTCTCTCGTTCCGTAGTTCGGGACAGGTGTAGATACCCAGGTCATTCGTGAAGTCATTCTGACCAGCGTTGCCCGTTGTTACAGTAATGACAGCGGCATTACCCGTTAGCTGTGCATCGGAGTCGCGCTGGTCGGCATTGGCAAGGTTGCTGCTGTTGGCTGAGGAGAGGCTATATTGGCGTGGTAGCCCGGCTTTTGGAGTCGTCCCCGTCATCGTAATGTCCAGTGCCGACAACTGGGTCATATCCATCCGGATCTCGTAGCGATGATTATAGTGAAGGCCACCCGATACGGTTGCGTTGTTGAAGTAAAACTGGCCGCCGTCGTGCGTCGTTTGGGTACCAATCAAGTTATCCCCATTGTCCATGTCATGGAGGCTCAGTACAACCCCGTCGATACCCGGTTCGTAGGCGTTCTGAATCCCATCCCGGTTATCGTCGAACCAGAAGCGGTTACCAATCTCGATGGGAGCCGCGTCGCAGAGGAGTTTATTATCACCAAGTCCGCCCGCTTTAGCGAAGAGCCCTTCCACCTGCCGGTATATCTCGTAATTTCGGGTAACGGTGGCTTTGGTCGCGTTGAATAGTTTCAAGCCAGCTGCCAGATAACGATCTTCGATTGGATCGACGGCGGAGTTTATAATCTCGTTATAGCCCGGAGCAAAAGACAAGGCCCCGGAGGTTATTTCCCGACTGGCAACATTGTTCATGAACTGCCAGTAGTCCATGCCATAAAACTCACCACCACCGGGCCCGTCCGTATTGCCAACACCGGTACCTGTGAGTGGCCCAGCCTGGCCGTTATGTTCCAGTACAAACGTGCCGTTGTTGTTATGAGTTCTGAGTAAATCGCCAAAACCGAACGAATCGTAACTCCCATTACCACTGGGGTCATGATTGGCCTGCCCTCCCAGATGTGCAAACCGGCTCAGCATACCAATAAACAGGGAACCGTCAACATCAAATTCCAGGTCCGTCACCATCGGTTGGGATGATATCGTAAACCGGGGCGTTGGCCCTTCGCCACAGGGTGCTGGCCAGGTATCGTTCCACGGAAGCCAGTGATCTTTTGTGATGCAGGTACCCGTCATATCGACCGGGCCCCGCTGGTAGTCGAGTGGAAACGAAAGTACCTCCTCAAAAATGGCATTATCGACTTGCGGGTCAAATCGGTAGATGGTTACTTTCAGATCGCTTGCCTGTTGGGATGTTTCGGCTGAGCAAACAACGCCAACGTAAATTTTACCCCGATAGACTTTAAGTGCCCACGGGCGGAAATCCCCGTTAGAGCAGCCGGGGTTTGGAATGGTCCACGATTTTACGTCGGCCACCGTAGGGACCACGGCTGGCAGGCCAAGGGTCAAACCATACACCTTACGATCATAAAGGTTGACAACATACAGTGTTTTATCGTCTTCCGACATATCAGCTCCCCCAAAACTCATCCGGCCTACGGCCGACATGGCACTGGGGTCCGTGCTGGCTGCTGTCCGATCTCCGAACAAACCGGCCATTGGATCCTTATGCGGGTCTTCTCCGGCATCAATGCCCAGCGCCGTAACCGACATGAACGTAGAACTAACGCCCGATGCAACATCTGTTACGTAAATACCACCCGGGCCAGCGGGTCCGAAACTTGTATGGCGTTTAACGAATGCGGTACTAAAAACCTTTTTAGCCCGTCGCTGGTAAGCAAGGCCCCAAACGGTTCCTATCTCGCCCGCTGTGCCAACGTGCGCAGGCAGAAAATTGCCCGGCCCGGCTATGCCCGATGCTTCGTAGGGAAACATAACCATGGCATCCATCGGGGCAGCCTGTTTTTCGGGTGGTACAGGGTTCCCATTTATATCCAGTGCCGACTGGGAATCGCCATTGACAAAGCAGGACGTAATCAGCAGTTTGCCCGCCCTTTGGCAATAATCAGTAGGGTAGTTTATGCCCAGGTCGACGCTGCCGGCCGGTGCTTTCAGGAACTGTACACCTGTTCCATTGTTACTACCATACGAACTGGTGTGGTAACCGGTTGGGAAATTGTCGAATTCGATACGAACGGAACTGCCGGGCGGTACATCGGCCGAGCTGAATGAGTACGTTCCATCAGTATTGCTGCTGGTTGAAATGGGGGTCTGGCTAAAATTAATGAAAGCCCGTACCGTGACGCCAGCCACTCCCAATTCAATGGGTAACGTATCGGAACGAATGCCGTTAGAGTCGAAGTCACGGAATATAACCCCGCTCACCTGGGCGTTGGTGGTCGTTGTGCAGATAAGAACAGCCAAAAAAGCTATCAGCAAACACCACCCCCCAGCGGTATTCAACGGATACACATGTTTCATGAATTAGTCGATTTAATGTATAATGAATAGGGATATGTAGTCGGTAAGGTTGGTCAGTTGTACTCGACGAAACAGAGGCAAGAAATCCGTAGATTATCTTTATTTCATTTTTAGTTTACAACCGCGCATCCATTGTGGGGAAGAAGACAAAAGCCTTGCCAAATGGCGGATGGTTTTGTTCGTATATTTATTGTCCATACTCGAGAGCTTTTGTGGAAAATTCGTTCAGTCCCTTGTTTTCAGCCTTTGATCAGGAGGAAGTAACATTCTTTGCCGATTTGATTCTGCCAATTCCGGTGCCAAAATTGTTTACCTATCGGGTTCCGCGCGGGATGGCTGAGGTACTCAAAATTGGTGCCAGGGTGATTGTGCCCTTCGGTAAGAAAAACAGCCGGGTGTTAACGGCGGTTGTGGCCAAACTCCATAATTCACCCCCCGCTGCCTACCAGGCCCGGTACATCAGCGAGGTGCTGGACGAGTATCCGCTGGTGACAGGCTACCAGCTGGAGTTATTCAAATGGATGGCCGAGTACTACATGTGCTGCGTGGGGGACGTGATGAACGTGGCCCTGCCCTCGGGGCTTAAGATTTCAAGCCAGTCGAAAGTGCAGGTCAACCCGGATTTCGACTACCCCGAACTGCTCACCGAGTTTGAAGAAACACTGCTTACCGAACTGAAAAAACACCCGGCCCTGTCGTACGATGAGCTGGGACGAATGGCGGGCGAGGGAACCAATGTACCCGCTTTAATTAAGTCGCTGGTGGGTAAAAAAGCAATTATCGTATTTGAGGAAGTCCGGGAAAAATACGTACCTAAAATGGTTCGTAAGGTACGCCTGCACCGCAACTACGAAGAAAAAGAGCAACTGCTGGTTTTGCTGAACCGGCTCGAAAAACTGCCCAAACAGCAGGAAGTTGTGATGCGGTATCTACAGCACGTACCCATGCAGCGTAACCCGGAACTCAACCAGAAGGGGTTGGATAAAACGGTCCTGAATCAGGACGATGAACTGTCGCAGTCCTCGCTCTCTACCCTGATCAAGAATCAGGTCTTCGAAACGTTTGAACTGATTCAGCCCCGTTTTTCGGACAACCTTGCTCCGCAGGCCGAAATCAAATTGACCGAAGCCCAGCAAACGGCTTCGGCTCAGATCATGACCCAGTTTGATACGCAGAACATCGTGTTGCTGCACGGCATAACGGGCAGTGGTAAAACCGAAGTGTACATTGACCTCATTCAGCAGGCGCTGGGCAGTGGCTCGCAGGTGCTGTACTTGCTCCCTGAAATTGCCCTCACCACACAGATTGTGGTGCGCCTGCAACGCGTATTCGGGGATAAGATGGGTATTTATCACTCCAAATTCTCTGACAACGAACGGGTAGAGGTCTGGAAAGGGGTAGTATCCGGTCAGTACCAGTTTGTGGTGGGCGTTCGGTCGGCGGTGTTTCTCCCCTTCGACAACCTCGGACTGATCATCGTGGACGAAGAACACGAAACCAGTTACAAACAGCACGATCCAGCTCCCCGCTACCACGCCCGTGATGTGGCCATCATGCTGGCCCACTGGCAGCAGGCCAAAGTGTTGTTGGGGTCGGCCACGCCCGCGCTGGAAACCTATTTTCAGGCCAAACAGGGACGTTACGGGCTAGTAGAGCTGTTCCGGCGCTTTGGCGATGCGACGTTGCCCAATATTCTGCTGGTGAACACCCAGCAGGAGAAGCGGCAGAAATCCATGAAGAATGAGTTTTCGTCGGCATTACTCGGTGCCCTGGGCGATAACATGGAGCGTAAAGAGCAGAGTATCCTGTTTCAGAATCGCCGGGGCTACTCACCCTATATGCAGTGCGAAGACTGCGACTGGACGGCCGAGTGTAACAACTGCGCCGTCAGCCTGACCTACCATCAGCGCGACGCCGAACTACGCTGCCACTACTGCGGCCATAAAGATCCCGTGCCGCGTACCTGTCCTACCTGCGGCTCGACCAAAGTGAAAACCATCGGCTTCGGCACCGAAAAGCTGGAAGATCAACTCCAGATATTCTTCCCCGACTCGAAGGTGCTGCGCATGGACCTGGACACGACCCGCGCTAAAAATGCCTACCAGAACATTATTCAGGAGTTTGAGGGGGGGAGGTCGATATTCTGGTGGGTACCCAGATGATTACCAAAGGGCTCGACTTCGATAACGTGAGTCTGGTGGGTATTTTCGATGCGGACCGGCTCATTCACTTCCCTGATTTTCGGGCTACGGAGCGGGCCTTTCAAATGATTACCCAGGTGAGTGGTCGGGCGGGTCGGCGGGCCGGGCGGCAGGGGACGGTGCTGATTCAAACGGCTAATCCACAGCAGCCCATTCTGCAAAAGGTGATTCAGAACGACTACAAAGGGTTGTACGAAGAGGAGATTCAGGAGCGTCGGGATTTCAGTTACCCCCCTTTTGTGCGACTCATTAAACTCACCGTGCGCCACACCGACAAAGCCATCAGCCAACAGGCCGCAACCCGCCTTGCCGCCGAACTAACTGATGCGCTGGGCAGCAGCCGGGTGCTGGGCCCTGAAGAACCTCTGGTGGAGCGTATCCGCAACCAGTTCCTGTTCGACATCCTCATCAAGATCGAGCGCGAAAAAGTGAACATCAAAGCCGTAAAAACCTATATCCGCGACCGCATCAACGACATCCTGACCGACAAAGGATTACGGCAGGTAAGCATCGTGGCCGATGTGGATTGTTTGTGAGAATTTGACGTTATTGACACCAGAACAGTCGCTAAACAATTCTTAATGTACGACTTACTCTTCACAGAAAAAGCCACCAAAAGCCTAAAGAAGCTGCCGAAGGTAGATGCCAGACGAATTTTAACGAAATTGGATGAATTAGCAATTAACCCGGACGCAGCTGCAAATGTGAAGAAATTAACCAATCATCCGGTAGCCGGATTTCGGTTGAGGGTTGGAAATTACCGAGTTCTTTTCGATAAAGAAGACACGCTGAAAATCATTGAAGTCGTTGATGTTGGCAACCGTAAAGATATTTACCAATGACACTACAAGCACAGATAATAGAGGAAGAAGGGCAGCCAAAGTTTGCCGTATTGCCGTACGCAGCCTACCAGGCACTAGCTGAAGAATTAACTGATTTTGACTCAGTCGAAGACTTTCTGGACTATGTTCACCTGCTGAAAACCAAAGCTGAAAACAGCCGTTGGTTCACCCGTGATCAGGTTTGGCAGGAGTTGGGTCTAAACGAGTCGGACGCTGCTTCGTAACCTATATGTAAGGTTTCTATGCTGTCAGACATTGACTTCCCCAAAAGTGAAGAGTACCGCACCGGTACCGAAAATGAGCCACTGACGTTTTACATGGAATCGCTGGCCGAAAGCACCCGGCTCGATTTGCTGTTGGGTTATTTCAGTTCGTCGGCGATTCGGGTGTTGGCCGTCGGGTTTGCCAAATTTATCAGCAATGGGGGCCGGATGCGGATGATTATCAATCACGTATTGTCAGGGCAGGATAAACAGGCGCTACTTATCGGCAGATCATCAGCCCCGGACGACTATGTATTTTCAGCAAGCGATTTCCAAACACTGAGAGCTACGCTTGACAGCTACGGACATCATTTCTTCGCTTGCATTGCCTGGTTAATTGCGTCTGACCGGATGCAGATTCGGGCCATTCGCCCCAAGGACCGGCGGGGTATTTCGCATTACAAATCCGGTATTTTCTACGATGGCACAAACCGGGTAAAATTCAAAGGGTCCTGTAACTTCACCGCATCGGGCTTACTCGAAAACCTGGAGGAGCTAGATGTTAAGGTATCGTGGAAGTCAGATACCGATGCATTTGCTGAGTATGAACACGAGTACAATCTACTTTTTGACGGACTGACCGACTATGCCGAACTCATTCCGTTTGCCGATATTGAAGAAGTAATTGTTCGTGATTACGGGGGTAAAGATCTGGATGAATTACTGGCCGATGAACAAAAATTGGCCGCCCATAAAGCGGGGCAACTACAAAATCAATCTTACCAACGAGCCGTTGCTAAAATTTTGCAAGCCATAGAAACGTATCGGACAACGCCCCGCTTTCCTTACGAAAGTGGCCCACGCGATTATCAGAAAGAAGCCGCTCAAAACTGGATCGACAACGACTATCAGGGCATTTTCGCGATGGCTACCGGTACGGGCAAAACCATTACCTCGCTCAACTGTGTCCTGAACGAATACCAGAAAACGGGAAACTATCAGGCGGTTATTCTGGTGCCAACTACCGTATTGGTAGAGCAGTGGACGCACGAGTGCCGTAAATTCAACTTCCGGGAAATTATCACCGTATCGGCCAAATCGAAGAACTGGCAAGCTGAGTTGGGCAACATTCGTAATAAACTCAGCTTTGGCGTGGCTACGTCGTTTATCATCATCGTTACCTATAAATCCTTCACCAAACCGCAATTTCAGACGTATTTTAAAAGTCTGCCCACAACGACCGTTTTACTGGCCGACGAAGCGCACAACATTGCGTCGCCCTCGGTAGCCAAATTGCTCGACGGTATTCACCTGCCTAAACGCATCGGGCTATCGGCCACGCCTAAACGGGTGTATGATCCCGAAGGCTCAGCGCAGATGGAAGCGTTTTTTCACGACGCTGAACCGTACACGTACAGCTTTTCGATGGAGCGGGCTATTGACGAAGGCATTCTTTGCCCGTACTACTATTACCCGAAAATAGTGAGCCTAACCCCCGACGAGATGGTGGCGTATTCCGAGATTTCGGCAAAACTCGCGAGGCAGTACGCCCGCAATAAGGGGGAGAGTACAAAATCAATAGAAACGCTTCTAATGGAGCGCAAACGCATTATCCATAAAGCGCAGGGGAAGTTGACCGTCTTTGAACGCATTTTAGCGGACATCATCGCCCAGCGCAACCACATCGACTATACATTGGTCTATGCGCCCGAAGGCTTCTACGCCGACACCGAAATTGACGACGAAACGTTTCCTGATTTGACCGAGGAGAACCGCATCATTGACTTTTACGCAAGCATCATCCGGCGGGTGTCGCCCACTACCACCGTCACGCAATACACGAGCGATTCGGACGAGAAAGACACGGTGCTACGGCAGTTTGAACGGGGCCAAATCAACGCCTTGCTATCCATGAAGTGCCTGGACGAGGGAGTTGATATTCCGCGGACGGAACAGGCTATTTTCTGTTCGAGTACGGGCAACCCCCGGCAGTTCATTCAGCGACGCGGCCGTATTTTGCGGCAACATCCCGCCAAGTCGTTCGCCTATATTTATGACATGGTGGTCATTCCGCGCACCGACCCGAACAGCCCGCACTTTCAATTAGAGCAGAGTTTAGTACGTAAAGAACTGGAACGGGTGGTGCATTTTGCGTTTATGGCTACCAACAAATACGAAGCCACCAACGTATTCCGGGACGTATGCGACCTATATCAACTCAATTTGGATACTATTCACCTTGACCTAACCGCCTGAACCCAATGACCCAACTCGATATTGTGAAAGCGTTTTTGGAAGACGCTGACATTCAGCAGAAATATGGCCTTACGCCCGAGGCCGTTGCAGAAATGACCATGACCAGCACCTACAGTCCCGATACGCAGGTTTTGGTTAGCCTGATCCGCCAAATGGTAACGGTAGTAGAGGATCAATCGAAAACCACTGTTATTATCGGTTCAATTCTGAATCAAACGCTCGAAACTGCACTCCACTAACCATGCTCATCCATACAATCAGCATCAGCAATTTTCTGTGCTACTACGGTTCCGATAATCAATTTGATTTTACGGAAGGACTGAACATCGTCCTTGGTGCTAATGGCTATGGCAAGTCGAAACTGTACGATGCCTTTCAGTGGGTGTTCAGCGATGGTATTACCGACAATGCACCCCGCGCTACGCCGGGCGGCCTGAAACTGACGAGCGTAGTGAAAGGTGATCTGGTTTCGGAGAAAGCCAAAGTTGAATGTGCCGTTGGTGAGAGCGTCGAGACGAAAGTGGTTGTCGAGGTGGAATCTTCGCGCAACGGGTCGCCAAAGAAATACAGGTTAGAACGGACGTATACCATTCGGCGTGTTGACAATAAAACATGGACAGAGCCGGGCAAAAGCATTTTTCAGCTTTCAGAATTTGACATTCTATCGTTTAAGCCCGTCCTGGAATCCAGACACAAAGATGTTCTCGAACATTTAATTCCGGTCGATGTGCGGCCTTACGTGTGGTTTCAGGGTGAGCGCGGTATCAGTAACCTGATTGACACATCGAGCAACGAGTCACTCCGCCACGTGATTAAACACCTGTCTGACATTGACCGGTGGGACCGATACATCGAGGTGACGGAAAAAGCCTATAACACGGCCAAAAATGCGTTTGATCAGGCACTCCGAACGTCGCAGAAAGGACAGGATAAGATCACCGAACTACAAACCGAGCAGCGGAAAGTTGACGAACGCCTTGTGCAGCTTGAGGAACGCATAACGAATGCGTTGATCAATCAGAAAGGTGCACAGGAAACTAAAGATGCACTGTTGGCGAGTATCGAGTTTGCCAAAACAATTAACGACCGGACAACGGCCCGCGATAAAGCCGCCACTAATTACCAACGGGCCACCAACGAATCGAGCGCATTTAACGAAGGACTGAGCCGCAAACTTTTTACCGACAATTGGATATTATTGGGTACGGCAACGCTGCTTGATCGGTTCGAGCAAAAGAAAAGCGCGTATAATACCGCCATTGCCACGCGCACCGCATTGGCCAATATCCACCGGGAAACTAAACTACAGGTTCGGCTACCCGAAAACGTCCCCGAACGGATGTATGTGCAGGACATGATGGATAAAGAACACTGCGCGGTTTGTGACCGGGCGGCTCCAAAAGGAACTGAAGCCTACGACGCTATTGCCAGTCTATTACAGTCGGACCCGATAAAAACACAGGCCGAGCTACCCCGAACGAACCTTGAACCATTTTTCAAACAACTCTACGCGAGGGGTTTGTCTTTGCAAAGTAGCATCGAAACCGTCAATCAGCGGGTGGCGGAGTCGATGCAGGAGCAGGATAAGCTCAGTCAGCAGGTAAGTCAAATGGCCGATGAGTTGGCCGCAAAAAAACGCGAGTTGCAGGAAGTGGAGCAGCTAAGTGGCCTGACCAAAAATGCCCGCGATATTGTCAATTCGATGAACGCGGCTATAGAGGACATTACCAAGTATGGGCAAGCTCTTGTTAAGCACAACGACGAGAAAGAACAGATCGAAAAACGGCAGCGGGAAATTGACGCGGAGCTGATCAGACTCTCGAAGGGGCAGGTTCCACCGCACCTGATCCGAAAAAAGGAAATTCTGTTCGACCTCGCCGAGTTGGCCAAGCGGGTCAAAAAAACCAAGTACCGGGAATTGGTACAGCAACTCGAAGACACAGCCAACGAGCATTACCGCAATATTAACGCGCCAACGGGCGCGTTTTATGGTGCCATTCGCTTTATGGAAACCGGAACCGCACCGTCGGACCGCTCCGACGGCGGCTACCGACCGGTTATTGTGGACACCGACGGGCGCGAGGTGGGCAACCTGAATACGTCGCTTGTCAGTTCGCTGAAACTGTCGATCATCATGGCCATCGTGTCGGCCAACAAGACCCGCAATTATGCCTCGTTCTATCCACTCATTTCGGATGCACCTGTGTCTGATTTTGATGCGGTGAAGAAATGACGTTTTTCCGGGAAACGGCTAACACCTTCCGTCAAAGCATCGTCATTGTGATAGAATTACTGGTGGACGACCCCGACCGCACGAGCCGCTACAAACCCGACCTCGCCCGGCTTCACGAACTCAAAGGTAATTTGGAAGCAATCGGTAAACCATTGACTGTGTATCAGTTAGATATACCCGACGGCGTATCTAACGATTTCCGCAACGAAATTGAAATCACCATTCAGAAAGTTGATTGCTAAATACTAACCTACTATCTACGCCATTACGTGAGTAAACAGAGTAATCAATACGACAAAATTCTCAAAGAGAATCTGGAAGCGTTCATTCCGGGTTTGATTGAAAATGTGCTTGGCATTACGGCGGTTTCATCAGAAGAACTCCCGGATGATATTCAGCACACCAAAGAGCGCAAGCCTGATGTACTCAAGAAAATCACCGACAATCAGGAAAATACTTATGTTCTCCAAATTGAATTTCAGGTGGCCGACGAGCCTGAAATGGTCTATCGCATGGCTGAATACTACATCATGCTGGAACGCAAGTACAAATTACTGGTTCGTCAATTCGTTGTCTTTCTCGGCTCATCTGTCCCGAAAATGCCGATTCGGCTCGACAGGGAAAACTTGACATTTAATTTCCCGCTTATTTATTTCTCGGCTCTCGACTACCGGCTTTTCCTCAGGTCAAATCGTCCTGAAGAGGTCTTGTTGAGTATTCTGGCAAATTTCAATGGCGATAACATCGAAACAGCTTTACAGCAAATCATTGAGCGGGTCGATGAAACGAGCAGCAGTGATCTTTCGTTTAAAAAACACTTCAATCAGTTGCGCGTCTTGGCGCATCTGCGTAATTTGGGAGTAAAACTTGACAAGACTATGGATAGCATCGTGCCATTTATCAAGGAGGAAAATGACGTACTCTACATTAGAGGTCAGCGGAAAACGAAGGAACGGTTTGTCATAAATTTGCTGACTCAAACAGATTGGTCCGTCGAGTGTATAGCTGACGTTGTTGAGGTACCGGTTGAGTTTGTTGAGGAGGTTCGCCAGAAAATGACTGACAAACCATAGACTACTCCAATCGCTACAAATTGCTATGCCCGCCCCCATGCAAACCCTGTTAGACCGCTTCGACAAGAAGACCCCGCATTACCCCAACCACTTCCGTGACCTGATCGACCGGCTTTCGCGCAAACGGGCGTTCGATACCTCATCGGGGACGGAGGAAAAGAAGTTTGGGTAGGGTAACTACCAGGGATGTTTACCTTTGGGTGTCTATGCAACTTGACAAATACGCACTGAAAGCCGAGAGTAGTCTTACCGTTTTTGAGTTTATTAGCGAAGGTCCCAACGGGCTGATTTACAAACTCATTCAGTTTCAGGACACCAATCAGCCGAATGTCTATAATCTTGCCTTTGGCGACAAGAACTCCGAAACAGGAGAACTTGACGATTTGGCGGTATCAAATAATGGCGACACCGATAAAGTACTCGCTACGGTTGTTGCGGCTTTGTATGCGTTTTTCGACAAATACCCCGACGCTTTTGTTTACGCCACCGGGAGCACGAGCGCACGAACAAGACTTTATCGAATTGGTATCAGTCGGTTCTACGACGGAGATGATTGAAGACTTTGAACTCTACGGTCAAGCAGGCAATGAATTTCACGCCTTTGAGGTTGGTAAGAAATACAGTGGTTTTTTAGCGCAACGTAAACTTCACTAATAGTCAATGCGATGAAAACGGTTCAGGAACTTAACGACAGCAAAATTCCCATTGTCAGGATTGATCCCTCGCTTGAGCAATACCGCGACAAGGTGCTTTTTCCGGAAAAACTGGCAAAAGCCAACGAATTACTTAGGAATGCCAAGTTGCCAAACCGAAAAAAACGGAGCTAACAAGCCAACCGCCTGATGCTTCGCCATGCCGCCTTGTTGAGCCGGTGAACGAAACCTGCTCATAAAGGGCAGTCAGCTACCAACTAAGCCGCCCTATAAACCCGCCACTCCTCGATGCCCCCATGCAAACCCTGTTAGACCGCTTCGATAAGAAGACCCCACATTATCCCAACCGCTTCCGTGACCTCATTGACCGGCTGTCGCGCAAAAACGCGTTCGATACCTCGTCCGGCACCGAGGAAGAGAAATTTGGGCATGGTAAAATCTTTGCTAACTACTACGAGTGCTTCCTCTACGCTACCGTGTTGGGTATTCGTCAAGATTATTTCCGTAGCACATTCCGAACCCCGCCACTCGGATTGGTTACGTCGCTGGTGTAGCGCGGGATGACGTGAATACTGGCGTGAGGGAATCTCTGTCCCGCAGCCAAGCCAATGTTCAGGCCGACCGTAAAACCGTCCGGCGAAAAGCGTTTCTGAATCAACTCCTGTACATTATTGACGACTTGCCAGCATTCGTTTTGCTCCGACAGCGGCAAGTCGAAGAAGTTGGCAATGTGCTTTTTCGGCATTACCAATGCGTGGCCTTTGCTGACTGGGAAACCATCCAAGACGGCGTAAGTCAGCGATGTTTCAGTCAGCAGTTCGAGTTTTGGCTTAGGCGAACAAAAGGGGCATTTGGTTGGCTCCGTAACAAGCCGGTTGATATGCTGATATTCGTAAAATTCCGTGTTTTCGTTTCGGTAAATGGAATGGAAGGGCATTTTTACATCGCATTGGTAAACCGGTTTGCCGTGTAGCTGATGCGTTCGAAAACCGTCGCGAGTAATGTCCCGGCGCACCGCGAAATATGCCCGTCCGGTAGGTTTCAGCAACCGCGAAACGTTCATCAGCACCTCTGTTTGTTCATCGAGAAAGAGGACGTTTAGCACATAAAAGCAGACGATTGTGTCGAACATACCGGTTGGCAAATCGGGCGCGTAATGTGGGTCGAACCCGTAAGCGTCAAAGCCTTTTGCCCGTAAAAATCGAACGTCTTGTCCGTAGCCGCAACCGTAATCTAGAACCCGCCCCTGAAGCAATTTTCGGTCGTTCAGCATCCGAATTGGCAGCGAGGGCGTGTCGCGTTCTTTTGCCGTTAAGTGGCTGTTTGGGTTTTGCGTATTACTCATGCACGATGTAAGCAGCCGGTACGAATTCAGTGAGCCAGACACCGTTTTCAGATTGATAGAAAACAAAATTATCTGCCGCCATTTCTTCCGCTTTGACAGTCAGTACTACCGGCTTGCCGTGCCGACTGCCCACGGTACGAGCGGTTGTCTCATCGGCGCTTAGATGAACGTGGTGGCGGTCCATCTTCTTCAAACCCTCCGCCAAAACTGTATTAAAAAATCGGGTTGCCGTGCCGTGGTAAAGAAATTTGGGCGGTTTTTTCTCCGAGTAGCTTAAATCTACAACAACCGAATGGCCCTGACTGGCTCTGATTCGTGTTTCATCAATATTAAAGGCGAACCGCTTCTTGTTGTTTGTCTCAACCAGATAGCGAAGCTGGTCGAAGTTCATTTGGTGGCCTTTAGTTTGCAGTTTGGTAAGTAGTATATTAACATCGGTCCAGCCGTTTTCATCGAGCATAATGCCAATGGTGTCGGGCTGGTGACGAAGTACCAGACTCAGAAACTTGCTGACGCGGTTTGCTTCGGGTTCAGATAGCATGGATTACAGTTTCTGGTAGATGAATGGATAGGAAAAGCCCAAGTTTTTCGCCGTTTGCATTTGTGGTAAAATCTGTCGCGCCAATCTTTCTTTGAATTCTGAAAAAGGCTGTTGCTGAATGGATTCGATGTGTTGCGCAAAGAGTACGTGATAATCCTCTAAGATTTTTTGATTGCCATATTCGACGTAAAAACTGAATCCATCATACTGCATTTGAGCGTAGTTGTCGAAATACAAATCTAGGGAGGGCAGTTTATCGCCTTTAGCAGAGTTGACAGACTTCGGTGTCGGAATGATGTTCCAAAGCTGGTCATGCGCAACGAACGACCAGGGCAGAAAATGATCTAGACTAAAATTAGCAGTCGTGATAATTTGGCCAGAGTAAACACATTGCAATCCGGGTTTCTCGTCCAGATAACCCTTCCAGAACTTGTTGGCAGTGTTCAGAACCCGAACGCCCGGCTTCTCCAATTTTTCCGACAATCCAATTACATTTGGATTATTCCTTTGGAGGAATTGAACCAGATGCCAGAATATGAAGCCCCGTAAGATGTACTGATGCTTCTGCAAATAGGCTTTCCAAACGGCGCTAAGTTCAATCGAATCGCCAAAAAAACGATACACAACGCGCTCAGGTTCAGAGTCAAATAAGCTGTTACTGAAATGAATAATGGCGTTTTTAACATTATCTCCAACGTCATCAACCACAATCAATTCAGCCAGAAAAGGCCTTACAAATCGGTAGGGAACGTAGCGAGTCTTGCCATCGACCATCTTGTAAACTTTAGCCAATTCGCTAACTGAAAGTCGATTTTGCAACTGCTCGAAAAGTGGCCGTGAATTTGTGCTGTTATCAACGTCGATGCGTTCAGAGACATACTCCGAAATGGCTTTGAACGTATCCTGCTTACCGAAAGACAGCTTGAAATAATTGAGCGGATACCACACCTGCGCAATCATTCGCAGGGATAAATCGCGCGTCGAAATTCGACTTTGCCCGTTCTCTTTCAGGCTATCTAAAATAGCGAGGAACCAGTAAAATTTGTAGGCGTTGGTTTTGTCGGAAAAGACACGGGCGAGACGGCCAACGTCCAACCCCTCACTTTCTGGTAACTCCATGATTGGAAGTCGGCAACTTTTAGCGGTTATCGAGCATGACGTTTCATTGGTAGCTCGTGATGACCTACATGGTCATTATATATTTTGCAAAAGTCTGAAACGCCTAACCAAGTAGCTTCAATGTATGATGAAGCATTTGATAAGCCCGGTTCAGCAGGGAGATACATATACAAAAAAGAGATACGCTCTGGCTGGCCTTGATTTGTGCTATCCTTGTAAGCAGTCAGATAAAACCCGACACGGCTAATTTTCAACTCGTCCAATAGTACGTACTTGCTTCTATCTTTCGGTAGATTCTCGCTTACCGTCGGTAACTGAGTAATTGCTTCAACAGCCAACATCACTTTATTCCAATCCTTATGGAATGTCAACTCATACCCAACTGAAGTTTTAGATAGGCCGTTATACTCCCACCATGTATACGGACGCTCATCCGGTTCATCCTGCCACCACCCCAAAAAGGCAGCAATATGCTTGTTGCGTTCATTAATCTCCTTCAGATTCATAACTCACATAAAGTAAGCGACTTAATATTCTTTCGGCGCATTAAGAAGTTGATTGAGCGTGTCTGTCAAGGCAGCAATATTAACCCTATAATTTGTTGATAAAAGCTTTTTGATGTCCTTTTCTATCCGTTCGGTTTCGGCCTGTTTGCTTTTGGGCATTCGAATCAGGTCTTCCCGGATACCATCCACAAGCGAACTGATTTTCATGCTGAATACCTGCTCATCCCCGGCATCCGCTTCCTGTTCGGCAACGAACGTCAGGTTGTCCAAATCCCGCATCAGCCGGTCGAATTTGGCGTAGAGTTGCGCTTCGTCGGTGTTGCGGAAGCCGTCTAACGGGCGGCCCACAACGGCCTGCGCCATCGAGTTGAGCCACGCATTGCGGTCATCGAGTTGGGAGTCCAATCGCTGCACAAACGTTTTTTGTCCCGCCGACAG
Organism: uncultured Cytophagales bacterium; assembly: GCA_963782245.1. GTDB lineage: Bacteria > Bacteroidota > Bacteroidia > Cytophagales > Spirosomataceae > Spirosoma. Next base: position 224,378 of record CAWAJC010000013.1, on the reverse strand, counting down.
CATTGCCCGGTTCAGGGTCGTAAACCGCAGTTGGAGCCGGGCTTTATAGGCCTCAAACGGCACGGTCTCACCAACGTATTCAGTCAGCAAAAACGTCTCGAAGCGGTTCAGTAGTTCGTCGTAGGCTAATCGAATCTCCCGGATGGCATCCTGCAACCGGTCGATGTAAATTTCCAGTTTGGCGGGCGTGGTTTGAAGGGCATCGGACGAGTAGCCGAGGGCCATCGGAAAATCCTCGAAAAACGTCTTTTCCGGCTCCTGCGAGTCGGCAATAGCAGCCCGCACCGCCAACGCTTCTTTGCTCAATTGTTTGGTTTGTTTGGCGTATTCGGGCAGCGTACGATAGAACGTCAGCAACGGCTTCACGGTCTCGATAAACGCCTGATTACTAAACCGGAGTTGGGTACTTTGATTAAACAGATGCCGGTAGCTGTTGAACAAGTCAAGCCGCAATCCGGCGACGCCAAACGCTTTGAGCGCAAATTTTTGGGGCGTTTTCACGATCAGCTCCAACACTTCCCAACTCAGTTCGGGAATGTACAACGGCGCTGGCGATAAAGGCGTATCTTCAAACAGGGCAAAATCGTCGCGCTTGACGAACAGGAACGTAGGCACCCAAAACTCAAGCAGCCCCTGCTTCAGTTTGAACGGGGGCGCACTCAATAGTTCGACCAACTCCGCCACCGTCCGGCGCGACTGCTTTGCGGAGTCCAGAAATTTTTCGCATTCGTTCCAAAGCGCCCGAAAGGACGATGTTTGGGCTACTTCGGCTAGGGTTGGTACGTCGATGTCGGCCACTTGCCCCCACGTATCAGTCAGACCGTTTTGCGCTAACAGCGAGAGGTAAATGGTTTTTTCGGGCGGGAACCGCTCCGTATCGAAGCCTAAATCCGGCTCTCCCCAATGCCCCACAAGCTGTTGCAGATACGACCGTTTTGCATACGCAATGGACGACGACAGTTTGTGCCGGTTCACCAACTCATTCCGAAACTCCGGGGCAGCATCGTACACCTCATCGCAAACCGCCGATAGCAGTATGTTCAGTTCTTTCGGACTCTGTACCGTGAGCTCACCGTCCTGAAACACCCAAGTTACTTTACCCGGCTGAAACAGTCCATCCAGAATCAGGTGGTTCAGCAGGTTTCGCTGATGTTCCAGAATATTGGTCAACTCCCGAAGCGCAAAGGTGTCTTCCTCATTCTGTTCGATGACCTTCTGCGTTTTCTCAATGTCGAAAAGCTGCTCCCGTATCTGCTCGGTATTGTGGTAATAAACGTACAGAATGGCTTTTTTCCGCTGTTCCGGCGTAGCTGCGTGTTCACGTAGCTCGCCTAAAGGCAGTTTGTTGTTGAAAATCAGGTTGATGTACCCGTCGATTTCGCCGGTTGGTGTCATCGTCATCGGGCGTTCCGAAATCCAGTACTCAAACAGCCGGGGCGTTCCGTTTTTATATGAATGCTTTTTGGCTAATACCGGCGGCAGTTGGTAATGCCGTTGCAGGAGCGTAGCTACGTCCTTAATCTCGTCAACATCGTTACCCGCCTGTTGCAGGGCCTGCTGAAAGTTGAGGTCGGTGCCTTCGTTCGGCACATAGCGCGTCCGATAGACCCGATAGTGAATAATGTTCTGCTGTTCGAGGTCGGTAATGAGTTGCGCGGCATTGGTCAGGCCCAGACAGGTTTCGGCGTACTGCACCAGAAACGTTTTATCGAGTTTGGCACTCAGCGGCATCAGCAGAGCCAGCAGACCAACGGTTTTGACCAATTTCTCATACGGCCCCGCATCCGCGCCATAGACCCCTTCAACCTTTTCCAGCGTAGCCCGCATACCCATCCAGGCCGCGTAATCGCGGTTGTCACGCGAGTTCAGGTACGAGTAATAGTTGAATGTCAGGTAATCAAATACATTGGCAACATCGTAAAACGGGTTCGTGGCCGTCAGCCGCACCCGGCCCAAACCGGTATGGTCGGTCGATTCCAGAAACGAGAACAACGACCGCTCGTTTTGTCCGTAGCGTTGCAATGACAGCGTCAGGGCCGTAGCACTCAGCAAATCGAGCGGAAACAGGTTGGCGGCAATACCGGGTGCGAGGGCTGCATCAAGTTTAGTCGAGTTGCTTTCCTGCGCCAGGGTAAGCGCCGTTTGGATGGCCTTCCTCGTGGGCGCGTCGGGCGGGGTGGCTCCGTTGGCAAGGTGTTCGCCCGCCAACAGCAGCAACTGCTCTACGGGCTCGTTGAACGTAATTTCCCGAAAACGTCCTTTCACTTTCGTCCACTCTTTGCGCTGCGTATCGTTCAGCGAGAACGAATAAGCATCAATGTTTTGGTGGACGGTTGTAATCAGGCAAATGTTGTGGTCGGTGTTGTTGGCAAATTCAGCGAGTTGCTGAATGAAGTAAAACTCCTTTTCCGGCTCGTGCTGCACGGCGTACTCCAGGAATTTGCCGAATTCGTCAATGACCAGCACCAACAGCGGTTGCCCGGACCCGCGCTTGCCCAAATCGTGATACCGGTTGAAAATCTCCGACAGAATATACGGCGACTGCTCGGCCTTGCGGCCATCGACCCCAAATCGCCCGGCGAAGGTTTTGATAATGGACGCGTATTCACCCACAAAATTGACGACCTCAACCAACGGGTCGGCAATCAGATTGACATCGAAGAATCGTTTCCGTTTAGGCTCTTTTGTCGCGTAAAAACTCTGCTCCAACGCCCACAGCAACGATGATTTACCCGTGCCATACGCACCCACGATGTTGAACGCCCGGATGCCTTTTTTGTAGTCGTTGGCCAACTGATGCACCACCTTTTGCGCGTTGGGCGTGGGGTAATACACCAAATCGCGGTTGGCATCGCGGATAATATTGACGGAAGGGGAATACGTATTACCGGCCATAGTAGGTGGCTAAGATAGCTAAAGGGTCAAGGTCTTTTTTGAACGACAGTTCGCGGATACCGGCCTGATCGCTGAACACGGCGGCATTGGCTTTATCGGCGGCAATGCTTTCCAGCTTGGTATACAGTCCCGTTGCGTTCAGCGCAAACACGCTACCCACCTGATTAGGAGCCGTGAGCAAGGTATTGAAATTGACGGAACGCTCGAACCCGCCACTCGTCAGAATGCCATACAGCAGAACGGCATCGGGCAGGTTGCGCTTTTCGGTGTTTTCGATGACGTAATACGCACCGTCTTTGTTACGGCCTTTCTCCCGGTACAGCGTTTTTATCAAATTCAAATCCGTCAACACACCGGAAAGTCCTTCGTCGCGGTCTTTGGCGAGGGTTTCCGTCCGGGTATACATCTTCACAAACACGTCGAAGTCATTTCGCACGGTATTTTCATTTACCGATGTTTGGAATACTTCAGCCTGCCGCTTCACGTAGTTGACGAAATGATCACGGGTAAACTCAACCCGGTCTCGACGCAGCCCGTTGAAAATAAGGTTGTATGTCGATGCCCGGTCGGTGGTAATCAGTTGGTAGTGCAGGAGCCACAGCGAGGCATCATCTTCGAGGTATGGGTCCCAACCATCCACGTCATTAAAAAGCTTGTTCGCTAACTCGCTCGGTTCATCAGAGTCATCTTTGGTCAGTCCAAACGCCTTCATCCAGAACCGAATGGCATTGACCATATTTTTACCAACGCCCAGTTCAACAACGGCATCTTCGCTGGAAAACGAGTGGTCTGCCTTCGCAAAATCGTAGCCTTTCTTGAGCCACAGGTTGCGGCATTGAAAGGATTCGTGGCCGGAAAAGGAAAGTTTTTTGGTGTCAGCAGCAAGCATTTTGGTAGGGTAAGCGCAAACCATTTATCCCCAAATCTACGATTTATATTGCCAGCATAAAGGTGGAAATTTCGGAATGGTCTGCCCCCTATGAAAGGCTTTCTGATTGATAGAGGGTTAGCAAAATCTGCATGTTAACCGCTTACTCATTAATCACTGCGTCTGGGCAAACCATTCCCGGCACTCGTCCAGACTCGATTGACCAGACGCTACCTTCAGGATACAGTCGGTTAGGATTGAGTTGGTAACGGCCATCGACAGGTCATGCCCGTTGATAGTTCAGAAACACCAATGCTGCGGCCAGACCAGTGCGTTCATTACCGTCAGTGAAGATGTGATTGTCAATGACGCTGAAGCAATACAGAGCGGCTTTATCCGTTAGTAGTCGGGTACAACGGTTCGCCGAACATCCGCACCGTGGACCGGTCGGCCTGAACCGTTTCCACTAGATAGTCGAGGTTTTCCTCGTGCAGAAAATTGTGCGGAGGCATGAAGTTTCCACCATGCTCGGCTACCGTTCGCTGATTGATGAAGGCGATGTCTTTCTTGTCCAGGTAGGTCATGCCAACGCCCTGAAAACGGCTTCGTATTCAGCAAAGTCTTCGTTTACGATTTGCTCCAGGCGTTGCCTTTTCATCTGCTTCAACTCGTCGGCGATTTCAAGCAAAAGACCCTTAACAAAGTCTGGCTCGCAAATCGCCAGTTGTTTCAACGATTTGCTAATTTGTTCCTTGTCTAATGTCGCTTCCATCATTTTCTGAAGTTCCCTTACGCAAACGTACTCGTTTTACGCATACGCTGTTGATAGCTAACACCAGTCGAGCATCGAAAGTTAAACCCGTCACGCAGGTTTACAGCCGGCCTTTCTCCTCCTCCAAACCCGTTTTGCGCTGACGGGCTGCTTTGACCTGCTTATTGCCGAGGTTATACGTAACATTCAGGCCAACCTGACGACTCTCAAAGCCGCCACTGGCATCCATGTACAACCCGCCAAACTGACTGACACCCCGCCACTGTTGGCTGTTGAACGGGTCCGACACCGTAAGTACAACTGACCCACGGTCGGCTAGAATCTTGCTCTGTACCCCCACTGTGCTCCCCCAGAACCGGCGGTTCTGGAACACCTGCCTAACGTCGGATTATTCGTATGCAGAAAGTAATTATCGTTGATGACGAAGCCGCCGGGCGGATGCTCATTCGGCAGTACCTCGAACAATACCCTGCTCTGATTATGATCGGCGAAGCCAACAATGGGGTTGATGCCGTCCGGCTGATTAACGAGTTTAAACCCGACCTGATTTTTCTGGATATTCAGATGCCCGGCCTGATAGGGTTCGAGGTGCTAAAACACATTGACGAGATTCCGCAGGTCATTTTCTCGACTGCCTACGACCAATATGCACTTCAAGCGTTTGAGGTCCACGCGGTCGATTACCTGCTCAAACCTTACACCCGCGACCGCTTTGCCCAGGCCGTTCAGCGCGTAACGGATTCCCGAACGGGAAACCTGCAGAAAATTCAGCCTCTCGCCGAAAGTCTGCTCAATAAGGCCACCCCTTACCCCGAAAAAATTCTGGTGCAAACTGGCAATCGGCTCGTGACCGTTACCGTATCCCACATCCTGCGCATCGAAGCCGAAGGCGACTACGCCACCCTCGTTACCGAAACGGCAAGCACCTGAGTAACTATGGTATTAGCGCCCTGGAAGCCAAACTCGACCCCGCAATTTCCTCCGGGTTCACCGCTCCGACATTGTCAATCTGCACTTCGTCCGCGAGATACAGAAATACCCATCCAGTTACGATGTGATCATGCAAAACGGCGACGTGGTACGCGTAAGTCGTTCGTATATGGACAAAATCCGGGAGTTGACGTTCTAAGTAGTGCTGTAGGTTCGCCGTAAAATTTCAACAAATACCACTGTTTATCAGACCATCCGGTTATTTTTGCACTGGCTTACAGGCCGATTTTGCCCAATTTTTCCCGTCCTCATGTCTAAGAAAACCAAGATCGTCGCCACTGTTGGCCCGGCTTCCGAAACGAAAGAACAATTGCTGGCGCTTAGCCAAAGCAGGAGTAAATGTATTCCGGCTCAATTTTTCCCACGGCACCCACGAAGACCACCTGATGCGGCTCACCCGCATTCGGGAAATAAATGAGGAATATAACCTTAATCTCTGCATATTACAGGATTTGCAGGGACCTAAAATCCGCATTGGCAACGTTGAAAGCATAAGGATGGGGTTATGATCGTGCCCGGCCAGGAACTGGTCTTCACCAACGATGATATTATTGGTACCGCCGAACGCGTCAGTACACCCTACAAAGATATGTACCGGGATGTGCATCCGGGCGAGCGTATTCTGATGGACGATGGCAAACTGGAAGTAAAAGTTCTGCGGAAAGAAGGTACCGATGTCGTGACGGAGGTCGTTTATGGGGGCCTGATGAAATCGAAGAAAGGCGTAAACCTGCCTAATACGAAGGTGTCGATGCCCGCCGTTACCGAAAAGGACTGGGCAGACCTCGAATTTGGCCTGGAACATAATGCTGAATGGATTGCGCTGTCGTTTGTGCGCGAAGCCTCCGAAATTATCGAAATCAAAGAATACATCAGGTCGAAAGGAAAGAAGAGCCGGGTTATTGCGAAAATTGAAAAGCCCGAAGCCATTCAGCAATATCGACGAAATTATTGCCGCTACCGATGGCCTGATGGTAGCCCGGGGTGACCTGGGCGTTGAATTACCCGCCGAGGAGGTGCCGATGATTCAGAAAATGCTGGTGGAGAAATGCAACAAGGCCGCGAAACCGGTTATTGTGGCCACGCAGATGCTGGAAAGCATGATTGATGCCCCCCGCCCAACCCGCGCCGAAATCAACGACATTGCCAACTCGGTGATGGATGGCGCCGATGCCGTTATGCTCAGTGCCGAAACTGCTTCGGGTAAATATCCGATTCTGGCCGTTGAGAGCATGGCCAATACCATCCGGCAGGTGGAAACATCGACGGACAAAATTTATTATCCGCTACCATGCCCACGTAAATGAGCACCCAACCGAGAATGTCCATGAACGACAACGTGGTGATGAGTGCCTGCCGACTGGCTCGCGATACCAAAGCCAAAGCGATCATCGGCATCACTAATTCGGGCTACACGGCCGTTCGGCTTTCGCACCACCGCCCCAAAGCCGATCTGTTGGTTTTCTCCAATGATGCCCAACTGCGCAACACGCTGGGTCTGTACTGGGGTGTTCAGGTAATGCCATACGAGCCCGATCTGAAATAACGTCGATCAGACGGTGGAAGGGATAAAAGCAAACGCTTATCAGTCAGGGACATCTGGCTTCGGGCGATATTTTTATCAATACCCTCAGCATGCCCCTGACCCAAGCCCGCCGTACCAACACGGTGAAACTGAGTACGGTCGATTAAGACGTTATTAGACGTCGGTGGGTACGGCTAGTCAGTACCTGCCCGACGATTCTAAGCTAACGCATCTGCTCGACTTTATTTACACTAAAAAGCCGCGAAACCAAAGGTCATCGCGGCTTTTCTGTTCTCACTGAAAATGAAGAACGTTACGTGGAAAATCTGATTACTTAACCCGATTCAGGCACTCTTCTGTTTTTGCCTTCTTCGTGTTCTTCGGCAACCGGCGCTTCGGCTACAACCGCTCCTCCGGCTCCACAGTTCTCTTTTGTTTCCTCGGCCGTTAGACCTCAAATACTTCGGGAGCAAACTGACTCAGGATGCCGTACCAGCTAATTAGTTTCTTAATATCGGCAGTGCGCACCCGGTCACGATCGTAGGTTGGCACAACCGATGCCATAAAATCAGCTAGTTGCTTCAGTTGATCCTTTGGGATCTACAGGCAGCTTGTCGCCGTATATTTCTCGCTGATTGCCTGCAATACGTGGCCGAGCGATACGGATTGTTCCTCGCTATCGTCATCGACATAAATTGAAATATCATTCAGAACCGATACGCGCGCCGTTGGACCCATCATTGTTTTGGCTTTTTTGTCGTCTAACGATTCAACAATAACGCCCGCCCGGCCGGGTTTTAAAATTCGGTAAAGGCCACTATAGCCAGCCACATTGGCAATCTGTTTTAATGCTTCCATAGAGTGACTTTGTAAATTGGTAACGTGTGTTTTGACGGGTGTATTGCCTTTATAAAGGAGAAAGTGAGATAGTCTGAACGAGCGAAAAATGACTTGTTCCGCCGGTCACTTTTTCTTATTCTTTTGTATACGCTTCATTCAGCGGCCGGATAAACGACAGGATTTCTTCGCGACCGGCACTCGTGATGGCCGATGTAATAAAAAACTGCGGGGCTTCTTCCCATTCCTCCAGCAGTGTAGCCTGGTAGTTTGTCAATGGTTGTCTGGAGTTTCGTCGCCCTAAGCTTTTCGGTTTTCGTGAAATACAATCACGAAGGGCAAGCCCCGTTCGCCCAGATTGCTCATGAAATCGAGGTCCAGTTTCTGCGGTTCAATCCGTGCATCGACCAGCACAAAAATGCAGAGCAGATTGGGGCGACCGGTTAGGTAACCATCGATAAGGGCGGCAAATTTTTCGCGCTCGGTTTTACTTACCTGCGCATAGCCGTAGCCGGGCAAATCGACCAGATACCAGTATTTGTCGATGATAAAGTGATTGATGAGCTGTGTTTTTCCGGGCTTTCCCGAAATTTTGGCCAGTGATGTCCGACCCGTCAGCATATTGATCAGCGACGATTTACCAACGTTGGAACGGCCAATAAAGGCATACTCAGGCCGGTCGGGTTGGGGACAAAGGGCCGGGTCGGAGTTACTGACGAGGAATTCAGCTTGCTTAACAGGCATAGATAGTAGACGTAAAACGGCTGCAAAGTTCGGAAAGATTAAGCAGAATGGCACATGATTTGTAATTTGACTGCCTATCAATACATTTACGGTAAACAAGCGTTTCAGCGAGAAACGAAAATCGCCTGTTCGTGCGTTATAAATCCCGAAAACCTATAAAGACTACCGGCTCGCCGGGTTTTATTATGAAAAAAGTATTTTGGCTGTTTGCCATTGCCCTCGTTGGCGTTACCGTGCTCCCGACGATTGCCGCTTTCGATCCCGTAAAGACGGGCCACACCCCGGCAACGTAGCTCCGAAAGTGCTGCTGACGGAATTCAATTTACGGAAGCTTCCTGGAAGGACGTTCTGAAGAAAGCAAAAGCAGAGAAGAAAGTTATCTTCCTGGATGCTTATGCCAGCTGGTGCGGTCCCTGTAAGATGCTGCAGAAGAATGTCTTCACGAAGAAAGCCGTTGGCGATTACTACAACAGCAAGTTTATAAACGTAAAGATGGACATGGAAAAAGGCGAAGGCCCGGCCTTAGCGCAGGTTTATCCGCTGGAAGCCTACCCAACATTGCTGTACATTGATGGTAATGGAAAAATTCTGAAGAAGGTACTGGGCCTTCAAACACCGGAAGCACTGATTGCCATTGGTAAGAGTGTGAAGTAAGTGTAATGATCCTATTTACAGTAAAAAGGGACGATCTCGCACGGGATCGTCCCTTTTTTTATCCATTCGTCAATCTCTTTCGCCCGATGATGTAGAGAAGGGAAAGTAAACCCAATACTAGCCCGGCCAGCATAAGCTGTTGGAAATTAGACCAGTCCAGTGCCCAGAAAACCAGCCCATTAATGCCGGCCTGCATGAAGGAATACCCGATTGCCACGCCCAGATGTGGCCAGCCTCGTCGACTGACCAGCAACTGATATAAATGTGCCCGGTGCGGCCGGAAAATGTTCTGACGCCGGTAGAGTCGGTAAAGAATAGTGAGCAAACTGTCGGTGCCATAAACCGCCAGCAGCAACAGGGGTACGTATGTATGGCGCTCATTGATGACGTTCAGGAGGCCGTAAAGCAGGATGAAGCCAATGCCGATACTGCCCACATCGCCCGCAAAGCAAATGGCTTTAGGCCGGGCATTGAAAAAACTAAACACCAGCAGGGCTACGAACACGGGCGGGTATAAAATCAGCGAACTGCTATCCGTTTTATCTTCTTGCAGATACCAGAGTGTCCCTGTGGTAATGAGGCTGTAAAAGGCGGTCATGCCGTTGATGCCATCCATAAAGTTGCAGGCGTTGATAACCGCAACGCCCAGCACCAGCAGGCCAGGAAATACCCACCAGTTTGAGGGAAACGTACCCGTTTGCATCAGGAGCAAACCAACCGCTATCAGCTGAACAAACAGGCGAACACGGACAGGAACACCAGCAAGGTCGTCGCTGAAGCTAACCAGCACCACGGCCGTTAGGCCACCAAAAAACCAGGGCTGATGGAAAGTGGCGACTAAAACCGTAATTAATACGGCCAGATAGATGATGATACCCCCGCCCCGAATCGTTGTGGCTGTCTGGTGTAAGCTTCGCTCATTGGGTATGTCAAATAAACGAAAATGCCGCGCCAGCCGGAGATAAAGCAGTTCCAGTCCCAGCAATAGAGCAGTTAAAAATCCGTATTCAGTCAGGGTCATAATGGTGAATAGGGGAGAGCGTTATACTGGCCTGTCAACCGTTGATTTATCGCTTTCCGGGTGACCCACCGTCCTGATAATGTACCCGGCCAGCTCCTGATTGATGGTATGCCGCGCAAACTGCCGTTTGAAGGCAACCCTCTCCTGCGTTTGGTAAGGTGTTTCGCGCAACTGCCGGACCAGGTCCGCGACATCAGTGGGATTGAAGATGATCGTGTTGGGTAGGTGATCCCGGATGAATGAAGCAGCGTAGCCACTAACCCCGGCCAGAATGGGCTTATCCGTAGCCCCGTATTCGAATAGTTTGGACGGTAACACGCGCTGGCAGGCCTCCCAGTCGTTCAGGTGGACCAGCAGGTAATCCGCATTTTGGTAGGACGCCAGCAACTCCTGTCGGTTGGCGGGCGGCTGCAACGTTACGCTTGAGCTGTTTGTCTGGCGAAGGGCTGCTTCCAGTTTTTTCCTGGCCCCACCATCGCCAATGACAACGAACCTGTACTGACTGCCCAACTGCTCTGCGGCTTCGGGAATGAGTTTATGCAGTCCCTGCCCTTCGCCGATGTTGCCCGCATACAAAATAGTTTTAACCGATGCATTCGGGGTTGGTCGACTGGCCGGAAGGTCCAGAAATGGGGCGTCGATACCATTTGTGCAATAGCTGAAGGTAGCTTGCCGGTACGACTCGAAATAAGGGCGAAAACCTTCCGACACCAGATTGATGTGCGTGGCATAGCCAAACGTATATCGTTCAATAAGTTTCAGAAGTGGATTCAGGCAGACGTGAGCGAGCGGCAAACGAATGGCCTCGGCGATCGCTTCCCGAAACAAATCGCGGATGTCCAGAAAGAGGGGGATCATTCGTTTGCGGGCCAGTCGGGCGGCCAGAAAAGCAGTGAACAAGCGGGATGAGGACGCCACAACCAGGTCGTAATCGTGCTCCTTTGTGAGCTTGTACGCTGCACGAAAATAAGCCTGGAAGGCCATAATCTGACCAATCAGCCCGCTCTTATGTTTCGGAACCCGGACGCGCTGCACCACAACCGGGCATCCTGCCGTGGGCCATTCGTCCCGGTCAGATGCGGCTGGCGAATAGGATGCATACCGGTTGGGGTGGGTAGTAACCACGTGAATCGAATCGCGGGGCGTTAGCTGGCTGGCCAGTTCGCTGACCAGCGTCGTATTCCGAAAGGAACCGGGGCACAGGTCGGGCTCAAAATAAAAAGTCAGGTAGAGTATCGTCATTCGATTAGGGTGAGGATTGTTTCTAAACGGCCTGTGAACTCGACAACGAGGCAGTGACCCGGCAGCAACTGGTTGAATCCGTTGGCCATCTCGTATTCCTCGATGCGCCACGCGGAGTTAGTGGCGGAGCGAAACGTGATGTCTATCGGTCCTGCCCGCACGCCATCGTTCAGCAATTGCCACGGTACGGAAGGGTGAAAATAAAATCGGGCGGTACCCGACTGCCCCGACTCCGTTCCCGTTGGCCAGGCCCACAGCTGGTCCACTATCGAAATTGTATCGGCACCAATCGACCATTTTCGTTCGTGTATAACTCCCAAATACCGGTAACCGTCATGGCTGGCTGTCAGCGTAGTAGCCGTATCAGTCAGGAGAATTACCCGCGCCCGACGACCAACCCGGAAACTTACCCACATTTCGGACGAGTCTGCGCCCGCTACCGTTATGGTGTTGTGGGCCGCTGTACTGCGTTCCCAGTGCCGACGCGGACTATTTTGATACGTGGAAATAGAGTTATCCACAAGTACGGGATGGTTATCCACATATAGTACGAAGGAAAGCGTATCCGCGTGGGCGTGGCCGGGTTGGTGCGCCGGGCCGACGGAACCAACGCTGGTAAAAATCTCGTACCGCTTTTGCCGGAACAGCCGGAAACCACTATCACTCAGGGGAACAGCTGGCTGCGTTTTCTGAGGCAGTACCCGATTTGCCTTCTTTTTAAGTTGGGTTGTGCTGGGCGCGATACCCGGTGCGGCATCGTTAACTAGTGGTACATCGCCGTTTCGAAACGTTATAGCGTCGAGCCAGCCAAGCATCAACACAGCCTTTTCGGTGAGAAAGGCGGTAAGGTTGGTGTTATCGAAACTGCTGGGTGATTGTAAAATCAGTAGCGTATCCAGCAGGCGGTCGAGTAGCAGTTGGTGATACATGGGGCTACGTTCGTAATGTCCGCCATCCGATAGCAGCTGGCTGGTTAGCTCCTGACGCAGCAATCGTGTTGCCTTGTCAATCCATCTACTATTCCGAAAATATAACGCCCCCGTAAACAGCGCGAAGCCATTTTCGAGCAGGTGATTACCCGATAGATGATACTCCAGGCGGTAACTCAGCAACCGGACCTGCGCGAACAGGTGCTTATTGATGGTCTCGTCCCGCACCTGATGACGACTCAGGAACTGCACCCAGTTTGTAATACGCAGCGATGTCGGATACGCTTCCATTCCGTCCCGCACCGTAGCCGACTGACGGATAAAGTCTTGTATCAACATTACTCCCTGGTCGACCGGCATGTCCGGTTGATTCAAAAAATCGAAGTACGTCAGGTTATACGTCCAGAGTTTACCGTGATGGGCGTAGTTCCAGTCGATGGCCGACGGGAAGCGTACCGACTGGTGTAAAAACGTGAACCGGCCCGGTTGCCACGAAACAGGTTTTTCGGCATCGGGTACGGCCAGGAAATACGCTTCCTGATTTTTGTGAACAAGGTGTAGTCTAGCCGGACTACGAAGCCGGTGGAAGAGTTGATACGCTAGTTGCCGACCCGTTAAGTGCCGCACCGTGCGCCAGAGTAGGCCGATATTTTTCATACAACCGGCGGGCTCAGTACATCCGGCTGGTCCATACCGATGCGATCCACATCGACCCACCTGTTCTCGCGCAGGCTTTGCAATGCGGCTAGTGTGGTTTGGGTCGTGTTAATTAAGTCAGCGAAGGGAATCAGGGCATCGCCACCCGTCCTGAGCTGGGTAAGCAACTGGTTCATCTGTTCGGTGTGGCCCTTATTCTGCCTGCCCGGCAGGCCCGAAAAACGCCCAAATCCGTAGGTTGTCAGGCGACGGAAGTTGTCCAGTACCAGCGTTCGTCCCTGCGAATAAACCTCGACTCGTTCTTTGGGATAGTCTTTGCTGCCGTTGCTGAAATAATTGATAACCCCCGTCGAACCGTTTTCGTAACGGAGCAGCAGGGAGACCGAATCGCTGGTTTCGGTGGGACGTGGCCCCATCGCGTTTAGGCACACGCTCCGCACAAGACTCCCGGTCAGGAACGTAATAAAATCCACGAAGTGACCCGCTTCACCCAGCATTCGCCCACCCCCGATAGTTCGGTCATGCACCCACGAATCGGCCGGAATGGATCCTGCATTAACGGTAACGACCACGTTCATAGGTAAACTAAGTGGCCCCAACAACGCCTTCATTTTTCGGGCAAAGGGCGAAAAACGCCGGTTGAATCCAACCATCACCAGCTTGCCGGATTGTTGCTGTGCGCTGATGATATCCTCCAGCTCGTGCGCATGGATGGCCAGCGGTTTCTCGACGAATACGTGTTTCCCCGCCCGCAGGGCTTCGACCGTTAAGCGGGCGTGGCTATCGTGCCGGGTAGTAATAATGCACAGGTCAATATCGGGGTCGTCCAGTACGCTCCGGTAATCCGTGGTGCTTTGCGCGATGGCGTATTTTTTAGCGAGTAAGGTGGCCGTGAGCCCTCCGGCGCTGGCAATTATTTTGAGATTACCCCCGGCCGATTTCAGGGCCGGGAGCAGGACTGCCCCCGTAAAATTGCCCGCCCCGATAAGGCCAATCGTTACCTTCGTTGGTTCATAGCGATACTCGGTTAGCTGGCGTAGGGGGCTACGGTTAACCGTGTTGGGATACATAAGCAGCGAACCGATTCGATGGGTTGCCGTCAGGTCGCCGTAAATTTTATGGTATTCCGCCAGCGGTACGCGGTCCGTAACGAGTGGTTTAACGACCAGTTTACCCGCAGCCAGAAAATCCAGAATTGTCTGGAAATTTCGATTCTCTGTCCATCGTACGTACGCCAGTGGGTAGTCGTGGCCCTGCTGTTCGTAAGCGTCATCATAGCGGCCCGGCCCGTACGAATTGGCTATCATGAAGCCGATTTCTTTGCGCTGGAAATCGGCCCGGTTCAAGGCTAACCCTACGGCACCAATCAGCACGATGCGCCCCCCCGAATGATTCATCCGGGCTGCCTGTGCCATGGGAGCACTCGATTGCGTTGCCGCCGTGATGAGCACCCCATCCGCCCCGCCATTCAGCTGGGTCAGGGCCAACACCGATTGCACCACATCGGTAGTTGAATCAACGCGAATGACGGTGATGCCCATTTTTTCGGCCAGTCGGCACTTGATTTCATTCGGTTCGATGCCGATAACCTTACAGCCGTTGATTTGCAACAACTGAGCCGCCAATAACCCGATCAGGCCAAGACCGATCACGACGAATGTTTCATTAAGCGTCGGATTGAGCAAGCGAACACCGTGCAGCCCGATGGAACCGACCACGGTGAATACGGCATCCTCATCACTAACGGTATCGGGCACCGGTGCCACCAGGTTACGGGGTACGCAAACCACTTCGGCGTGGGGGCCATTCGACACCACCCGCTCGCCCAGGCGGAGGTCGGTAACACCTTCGCCCAGGGCCAGTACCGTACCCATCTGGCAGTAACCCAGCGGCAGGGGCTGGTCGAGTTTGCGGGATACGGCTTCCAGCGTGGGAACCAGGCCGTCCGTTCGAATTTTGGCCAGCATCTGTTTTACTTTGTCGGGTTGCTGACGAGCTTTCTCCAGCAAGCCAGCCCGGCCAAACTCAACCAGCATCCGCTCCGTCCCGAGCGATACCAGCGAACAGCGGGTCTGAATGAGCACCTGCCCCCGACCAACTAAAGGAGCCGGGACCTCTTCGAGTAGTGTCTCGCCGGTTTTCAGCTGCTGGATAAGTTGTTTCATGGAAACTGACTGATTAGGTGGGCAATACGTTCGGCGCTATGACCATCCCAAAGTGGTGGTATCTGGCCAGCTTGGGTTCGGCCCGCCAGAATTTCCGCTGCCAGTTGCCCGGCGGTATCGGGACTTAAATCCGCTACCAACTGGTTGGTGCCGCAGTCAATCGTGCTGGGCCGTTCGGTGGAGGGGCGGAACGTCAGGCAGGGGATACCCAGGTACGTCGTTTCTTCCTGAACTCCACCCGAATCCGTAACGACCAGAGCCGCGTTCTCCATCAGGTTGATAAATTCCAGATAACCCAGCGGCTCCAGCAGGCAGACATTCGGGCGGGTTGCCAGCGCGTCGAAAAGACCGAACTGAATCAGATTCGCGCGAGTGCGTGGATGGATAGGAAACACGACCGGCCGGAGGGCCGCCATATGCCTGACCACCTGTAGCAGTCGGCTTAATCCGGGTTCGGTATCTACGTTGAACGGGCGGTGCATCGTCAGGAGTACGTACCCTTTTTTGGTCAGACCCAGGGCCGTAACGGTATCCAACGCATTGGCTTTAGCCCGATACTGCACCAGCGAATCAATCATGACGTTGCCCACAAGGTGTATTTTTTCGGCTGCTATACCTTCCCGCCGTAGGTTATCACAACTGGTCTGGTCGGTTGCGAACAGGAGGTCGGCCAGCGCATCGGTCACGATCCGGTTTCGTTCTTCGGGCATCTGCCGGTCGCCCGAACGGAGGCCGGCTTCCACGTGCGCTACCCGAATACCGTTTTGGGCGGCTGCCAGTGCACAGGCCAGCGTACTCGTCACATCCCCCACGACCACCACCCAGTCGGGTTGTTCCCGCTGGAGAACCGGCTCGAATTTCTGTAGTATATCGGCAGTTTGCCGGGTTGTGGAACCGGATGGCACGTTCAGGTAATAATCCGGCGGGGGCAGGTGAAACTGGTCGAAGAATACGTCGCTCATCACCGCGTCGTGATGCTGACCGGTATGCACAATTTTTGATTCGATGGACGGATACGCCAGAAAAGCCCGGTGTAAGGGCGCTACTTTTACAAAATTGGGCCGTACACCAACGATGCTGAGAATTTTCATTTAGTCAATGGCTGGTGTTTTCCTGAAAACTCCCACGAGTAAATTGTTGACGTACTGTGCCGCCAGAAATGGCTTCAACACCCGCGAAATCGGGTCCTGACCCGAGAAGTAACCCGTTTCGACCGGAGTGAATCCTGATTCGGTTAACTGCCGGTTAAAGGTTGTTTTGGTAGCCGTGTTGCGGATGTACTGGTAATAAGCCGGTCGGGCCAGCAACCGAAACAACTGCCGTTCTACTCTCCGGTACAAACTCCTGCGGTTGGGTATGGATACGAGCAACAGCCCATCTGGCTTCAGCAACACCCTTGCCTGTTCCAGCATACCGCTCATGTCGGTCATATACTCAAGGATACTCGACATGACAACCACATCCTGCATCGGAAAATGAGCCAGTTTTTCCAGGGGTAGTGAGCCTACCGCGAATCGCGCCGTTTTTGAGGTTCTCTTTCGCCTGCAAAGGGCAATCATCGCTTCTGAACCGTCGATGCCCGTCACCAGGCAGCCTTTTTCGGCGAGGTAGTGACTGAAAACGCCCGAACCACATCCCAAATCAAGCACCTGATCGGTGGGGGTGACGTACCGGTCGAATAGCCCCGTCCAGACGTGAAATCGTTCCTGAAAAGCCTTCGATAACGCGTATCGGCTATCAAATTCGAGTGCCCTGTCGTCATGAAAGTCGATAGCGTTTTTGCTGTTCATTACCCAACGGTTAGTATGTCTTTTGTGTGGTTAGTACCTTGTACAAGCTCCCGATATACCTGTTCCCATTCGCCTACGTGTTCGTGCACATCGAACTGCCGGGCAAACTCATAAGCCCGTTGCCTGTATGGCTGATACGCGTCGTGGGGCATCAGGATGAATGCCTCAATCGCTTCCCGAAGCGATTCCGGGTCGTTTGCTACCCAACTGCCTACCCGCTCGGTTTCGAGCTGTTGCCAGGGCGTATTCATTGATGCGATAACGGGGGTACCCTGCGCCAGTGATTCGACGACGACATTGCCGAAACTCTCCGCATGGGAGGGCAGGACCGTTACCAGGGCGTTGGCGTAGAGGGCTTCTTTCCACGGCCCCCGTACCGCTCCTACAAATGTTACTTTCTCCGAGAGATCCAGTTGCTTGACTAGTTCCGCAAGCAGACTGCCGTAAGCGTTATCGGTTTGCGGTCCGGCAATAACCAGCGAATAGGTACTGGCGCGGAATACCGCCGATGCCCCCAGCCCGCGAATCAGGTTGTCGATGGCCTTGATGGGGTGCAACCGGCCGACGAACAGGATATAGGGTGGTTTTAAGCGAATCGTATCGTCGGGTTGCACAAGGGGCGGCAATTCCATCCGGCTCTGAATTTCGGTTACGGAAATGGCCGTTCCGAAATGGTCGCGGATATGGGCTGCCTCCACCTTACTAGCTGCCTGAAAATGAATAGATGAGGTGAGCACTCGTTTGACCAGTCCCAGTACCAATCGCTTGAGCCGTGGGCGAATAGCCAGGGCCACCGGATTCAGTTCGCCGTGGGGCGACCAGATAACGGGCTTCCCCGCCCATTGACTCAAGAGCACCCAAACGAGGGAGGCCGGATAGAACAGGCTGTTTACGTGAACCAAATCGGCTCCGGAAATCGCCCGCCAGCCTTGCCATATGTGGCGCAGGGGCAGGTAAAAGTGCGGATTACGGGTATACATTACCCGCCCGCAATCCATCATTACCCACTGGTTGCGTGGAACAGAGGGCGGCAAATCCTGCGACGTAGCAATGACCGTTACGGCATGACCCGCCCGCGTCAGTGCTTTTGCCAGCCAGTAAATGGTGTTGCTCGGCCCACCCATCTGAGCGGGGTAGAAACAGTCGGCGGATAGCAGTATCTTCATCGGGCTGGTTGAATAGTAGTCATTTTCTGGTAAAGCGCCCGGTACTGGAAAGCGGCAGCCGCTGCGGTGTGGCGCTGCGTGTTAAGGAGCCCCGCCTGCACCAGTTTCTGCCGGTAAGCGGCATCGGTTATCAGGCGTAAAATTCCCTGCCTGATTGCCGATACATTCAGTGGATTGACAAAATGAGCCGAATCGGGAGCGAAGTCGTGCATGGGCGAGTCAATGGCCGTAATCACCACGCGGCCAATGGCATTCGCTTCCAGAATTGGCATGCCGAAGCCTTCGTAGGTCGATATGAACGTGACCATGTCGCAGTCTGCATAAAGCTGGATAACTTCCGCCCGGCTCAGGTTTTCGTACTGCCGGTAGTCAATCAAACGTTGTTGCAGCGCCTGACGGATCGTATCCGACACCGGCCCCACGAGCAACAGGGTACAGGGAATGCCTTCGAGAGCCGTAATAAGCCGGAGAAGATTCTTATTAGGCGCCGTTCCTACCTGTAACAGCACCGGATGCCTGGTTTGAAATGCAGCCGGTCGGTACTGAAAAGCGGGGTCATATCCATTTGCAACGACCACTACTTTTTGGGCAATATGGCCTACACGCTCAATCAACTCCTGCCGGGCTTTGTCCGAAACGGCGGTGACAACGCCGGCCCGGCGGATGGGCAGGTAATACCAGAACAACCAGAACAGGACGTACCGAACCGGCCGATGTTGATTCTTGACCAGCGTACTGCAATCGTGAATCGTGAGCACCGTACGTGACCCCGGCAAGGCCAGAGCGGTGTAATGAACATCGCCCGTGATGTGGAAAATATCGCTTTCGAGGGTTCGTACAAAACGCAGATTCTGCCAGACGCTGCGCCACCCCCGGCTGATGTGCGGTAAATACACCCGGTTGGTACGGATGCCCGGTTGCTGGTTAACTTCCTGCTGAATACTCCCGAACAGTGCCTCGATGCTGTGGCCGGTGCCGGGGCTACGAACCAGATACGTGATGGTCATAGGCTTATAGTTCGATACCGGTTTGCTCCAGCAACCAGAATAAAAACGTGATGAAAAGAACGCTGTTCACCAGACTTCCCCAGGTCGACAGCAGGTCAGTTTCCATGGTCAGGCACCCCATATAGACCATCGGGAGCCATAAAATGAGGGAAGGAATGCGGGTTGCCAACTGGAAGGAAACCCGAAAGAAGCCGCCCAGCAGTAACCCATAGCCCAGCGCGAACAGGATACCGCCGTACCCGAAATTTACGTACCCCTCGCCCACGGGCGACAGATTGATGCTGGTATTGGCAAACTGGGGAAGGGTGGTAAAGCGCCGGATATTTTCGTAGCCGCCCGTTTGTGGTTTGCCGGTCCAGACGAACCGGGGGATAAAGGGATAAACGAGTGACAACAGTACCTCGCCCTTTGCGTAGCGTTCATGTACGGGTACTTTGTTCATCGCATTGCCAATAATGAGGCCCTGATTGAAGCGAACAAAGGCAGTGTAGAGGTGAAATACGTTCAGCAGTTTTTCCGGATGGCTCACCCGGTCCACCAATAGCGTAGTCATCAGCCCGGCATCGGCTCTGTGTTCGTTTTTCGTGTAGCCCCAGGTCTGGTAGCGGTATTCTCGCTTCACGGACTGAACCAGTAACAGAAACACAAAGGCGAGGCAAATGGTAATGGCTTTTAGGCGCAGCGACGGAGGAACAGGTATACTGGTCGATAGTAACAATAGTCCGGCTAAGAGCCAGAAAAATAAGTCGTTGAATGTGCCCGTCACGAGGGTGTGTAGCAGGAGTAAGCCCAGGGTACACCCGCTCTGCCACCGCCAGTAGGGGCTCCGGGCGTAGTAGGCATAAAAGACGCTGGTCAGTAAACAGTAGGCGGGCAGCGTTCCCAGAAAAGCAGGTAAAGTGGGTAGACTCATTTTTAACAGGAACCCGGCCAGTCCGATAATGAATAATGCCTTACTGGCTCCCTGTCGCTCATTCAGGTATTCATCCGCTCGCAGCAGGTATTGGTTATGGGACAGCGACAAGGAGTCTGTTTTGTTGGCAACTCCCAGCAATCCCGCACAGAAGGCCAGGCAGGCCGGCAGGGCGTAGCTGAAATAAGTAGTGGATTCGAGGGGCATGGTGCCCGGTACAAGCCAGTATGTAATAGCTGGTACGAACAGAATTTCGCCCGCTGCAATGCTGCTGATGCATTCGGGCAGGGCAATTTTGTGGCCGATACGATGAACGAAGGTAAGGAAGGTGTACACGGAAAACGCCACGGCCACGGCTTCGTACAACGAACTGCCAACCAGCCCGATGGCACCCGCAAAAACCACCAGGCTAAAGAGCAGTCGTTTCATACTATGCCCGCTTGTTCGTTTATGGAACCCCGCAAATGGGGTGTTTCATCAGAAAATACGGCACTGAATTTCTCTCTGATACCGCCCTGTTGGAGCAGTACGGCCAAAACACCCAGCAGAAAACCGGCTCCGGCAAACAGCAGTACGGTCAGGATTCGTCTGGGCGATGTTCGTTTGGTGGGAACGGCCGGTGGTTCGAGCACCTTGAAAATGGGCGTTCGCTCCTGCACTTTCAGTTTCGCCTGCTCCAGCTGGCGCGACAACTCGGCGTAGACGGTTTGGGCAATCGTCAGTTCCGCTTCCATCCGCTGCCGGTCCATCGTGGTCGACAGCATCACCAGATTCTTGTGGTTATCGTTGTAATGAAATACGCTGTACTGTGCTTTCTGGTAGCGTCTTCGCACTTCGGTTACCCGATTAGTATAGAAGGTGAGGTCCTGCCGGGCTTTTTCGGTCCGGTAGTTCGTAACGTACGTTGTCAGATAAGTCATGGCCAGCTGTGTTACGCTGGCAGCCACGTAGGCGTCGGGCATCTGCGCCGTAATGGTAATCAGTCCCGACCGGGCATCGAGCCGGGCGCTGACCCGCTCCGTAATCTCTTCTGCCAGGTCCTGCTGTTGGGTAGATAACTGCAAGGTACCGGATGGCCCCTTTACCAACGTTTCTGGGGTTGGTTCGAATCGAAAAAACGACAGTAGTTTTTTGACTGACCAGCCGGAGGTACCCGTCAAAAGAAACGAGCCTACCGTTTGCCGGGAACCGGTCGTGGTGGTAACGGGCTGGGCAATCAGGTAAAGAATAAAGGGGGTGCTTTGTAACACGTTCGGGTACAAATCGGGCCGGATGGCATCCATCCCGTCAGCCTCCGAAAAATCAAGGTCGGTCAGGCCGGCCACGGACGATAACCGTTTGAACAGGTCGTTGGCACCACCGTTCATTTCGGGCATAACACGGGCCTCTGACCGAAATTCCGGTTGCTGTATCAAGGCTACCACAACACCCAGCAGGAAACCCACAACGACCAGCCAGCCAACCCGGACGCGGGCCTGCCAAACCAAGCGGAGTAGTGCATCGGCTGGTAAGAATAACCGATGACTTGTATCCGTTCGTGTTGTCATCCGAAGAAAGAAGGTTAGCGGTGAAGATGCGTGATAGCGGCAACAGAGTATAAGACGAAGTGATAGGAAAAAAGTATCCCGACTACTGAAAATCAGGATACTTTTTTCTTCGTGAGTATCTATTGAGAGAACTGTAGAGGGCACTAAGGCAGAAAGGTAAAGGAATTTACCCGTCAGCCTATAGGGTGGCACACGCGCTACAACCGCTGCATAAACCGGGGGATAACGGCGTTTTTCCAGGCGACAAACGTACCGGCCTCGATGTGCGCTTTTGCCTGCCGGACGAGCCACAGATAAAACGTCAGGTTTTGCAGACTGGCGACCTGACCGCTCAGCAGTTCATCGGCTTTAAAGAGGTGACGGAGGTACGCCTTTGAGTAGAACGTACTGGCGTAACCGCCCAGGGCCGGGTCGATGGGGCTAAAGTCCCGGCTCCACTTTTCGTTTTTGATGTTGATAACTCCTTCGGTAGTGAACAGAATGCCATGCCGGGCGTTGCGCGTCGGCATCACACAGTCGAACATGTCCACGCCCAGCGCAATCGCTTCCAGAATATTCGCGGGGGTACCCACGCCCATCAGGTACCGGGGTTTGTCGGCAGGTAGAATGCTGTTGACCAGCTCAATCGTGGTGTACATTTCTTCGGCGGGTTCGCCCACGGCCAGCCCGCCAATGGCGTTTCCCGGGCGGCCTTTGCTGGCAATCGTTTCGGCCGACTGTCGGCGCAGGTCGGCGTAGGTGCTGCCCTGCACGATGGGAAACAGCGTTTGTTGATAACCATAATGCGGCTCGGTCGTATCGAACCGGTCAATGCAGCGGTCGAGCCAGCGGTGGGTCATCTCCATCGACCGGCGGGCGTAGTCGTACTCGCAGGGGTAGGGCGTACACTCGTCGAATGCCATGATAATGTCGGCCCCGATGGTACGCTGAATATCCATTACCCCTTCGGGCGTAAACGTATGTTTAGACCCGTCGATGTGCGATTTGAAGGTAACGCCCTCCTCCTTAATCTTGCGGGTATTGGACAGCGAGTACACCTGATACCCCCCCGAATCGGTCAGGATGGGCCGTTGCCAGCCATTGAACCCGTGCAGTCCACCCGCCATATGGAGTATGTCCAGCCCCGGCCGTAGATACAGGTGATAGGTATTCCCCAGAATGATGTCGGCGTTGATGTCGGTTTCGAGTTCACGCTGGTGAACGGCTTTCACCGTTCCCGCTGTTCCGACGGGCATGAAAATGGGCGTTTGAATGGTGCCATGCTCCGTCGTCAGCGTTCCCGTCCGGGCTTTTGACTGGGGGTCATGGGCAGTAATCGAAAAGTTCATTCGGCAAAGATAAGGCGAAAAGACAGTAGGGGAGAGGAGAAAATAGCGCTTTACCCGTTGGGCTGCCCCTTGCTGCGACCGTTCTCTGACTTCATTTTCTCTTTTCCTGCTATCTTTGTTGCCGCATTAAAAATCAGCGCGTTAACGACTGTCCTCTCTCCTTGGTGATTACCGTATTACTGATAATCTGGCTGCTTATAGTCGGTATTCAGCTCGTCTACATTCTTTTCGTTTATTCCCGTACGGCTCTGTATAAGCAACCCGAACCGAACCAACAGGGCAAGGGTTTTTCGCCGGGCGAGTCTTCGTCGGGTGTTTCCATCGTTGTTTGTGCCCGCAACGAAATCGACAACCTGACGGAACTGCTCCCCCTGCTGAATGCCCAGCGTTACCCTGCTTTCGAGGTGCTGGTAATGGACGACCGCTCCACCGATGGGACGGGGCAGTTTCTGGAAAATGACATCACCCACCTGGAGCGGGTCCGGTTTATTCGCATCGACAAGGAATACGAGCACATTACCCCCAAGAAATACGCACTCACCATCGCTCTGAAGAAGGTGAAATACCCCACCGTGCTGCTGACGGATGCCGATTGCCGCCCGGCGTCGGATGGCTGGCTGAAGGGTATGGTGGCACCACTGGCCGAACAGAAAAAAACGATTGGGCTGGGGTTCTCGCCGTACGAGCATCGGCCCGGTTTTTTAAACCGGCTCATCCGGTTCGAAACCCTGTTCACCGCCGTGCAGTACTTTTCACTGGCCCTGGCCGGACGACCGTATATGGGTGTCGGACGAAACCTGACCTACCGCACCGATGTTTTTTTTGCCAATCAGGGCTTCTATCGGCACAAAAACGTTGTTGGTGGCGACGATGATCTATTTGTCAACGAGGTGGCTACGGGGAAAAATACGGGCATCAGCCTGGACCCGGATACGTTTATGTGGTCGAAACCCAAAGAGACCTGGCCGGAGTGGCGGCTACAGAAACAGCGGCACCTGAACGTTGGAAAATATTACACGGCTGGTAACAAAGTACGGCTCGGTCTGCTCACCGGCTCACACGTGCTAACGTGGGTGCTGACGCTGGTCGTGAGCCTGACTCTACCAATAGCGGTCCTACTGCATTATTCGTTTAGCCCGACGGAATGGTTACTTTTGCTGGCCGGCTTGGTGGCGTTTACGGTTCGTCTGCTTCTGTTTTGGGGCATCGTTGGGCGAATCAGTTTTCGGCTGGCGCATACCGTACACTGGGCCATTGTGCCGTACATGGACGTGGTGCTGGCCGGGTATTATGCCTTCGCCGGTATGAAGACCCTGTTCACCAAACCACAAAAACGCATTTACTGGCGGTAAGTTTTTAATTAAGAATGATGAATGTATAAATGATGAATGCGGTATGCCAATCATTTATAATTCATCATTTATAATTCATCATTCCTTCCAAATGGACCTTATCTTAAAATACTTCCCGAACCTGACCGACGAGCAAAAAGAACGCTTTGCCGCGCTGGATGGGCTCTACCGCGACTGGAACGCGAAAATCAACGTGATTTCGCGGCAGGACATTGACGCCCTGTACGAAAAACATGTGCTGCACTCCCTGAGTATCGCCAAAGTCGTGAACTTCAAACCCGGCACCGAAATCCTGGACGTGGGAACGGGGGGCGGCTTTCCGGGTATCCCACTGGCTATTCTCTTTCCCATGGTCGATTTCCACCTTGTCGACAGCATTGGTAAAAAGATAAAAGTGGTGCAGGAAGTGGCCGATGCGCTGGGCCTGAAAAACGTGAAGACGGAGCAGGCCCGCGTGGAGCAATTGACTACCTCGTATGATTTCGTGATAAGCCGGGCCGTAACGCGTCTGAAGCCGTTTCTGGGCTGGGTGCGGTATAAAATCCACAAGTCAGGTAACAATGACCGCCCCAACGGAGTTTTGTACCTGAAAGGGGGCGACCTCGGTGAGGAATTGTCTGAAGTGACGGATCGCTACCGGGTGTACGACCTGTCGGACTATTTCGACGAGCCTTTTTTCGAGACCAAGAAATTGATTTATGTACCTAAAAAATAGCAGTGGGAATCAGGAGTGAGTAGCAGGAGCCATCCGGCTTGCTTTTTAATGGTGCCCAATAGTTTCTACTACTCACTCTCAACTCCCAATACTCCCCTCACTATGCCTAACGAGAAATTTCAAAGCAGCAGTTTCAAAGACCCCATCCGGCGCGATGAGGTCGAGTTTACCGACAAGGGAGTTACCTTCCGCGAGAAGAAACTCATTGGCGGCACCGACAACTTCGTTTTCTACTCCGACATTTCCGGGGTCGAGATCGACAACGGGATGTTCTTTGCCACGGTGCGTGTCATTCCCCGCGCCCGGCCTCAGATCGTGCTCAATAACTTCACCAAGGGCGATGCCCGGCGGATCAAAGACCTGATTCTGCAAAACGTGCCTCATTACGGCGGTGACCCCACCACAACGCCGGGCCGTTTTTAGACACTATTTTTTTTAGCTGAATGTTGCGTAGTATCGTGTTTCGCCTTACTTTTGCACCACAATAACCGATAACAATCCCGAATAGCTCAGTCGGTTAGAGCATCTGACTGTTAATCAGAGGGTCGCTGGTTCGAGCCCAGCTTCGGGAGCACTGAAAATCAAGCACTTGTCAGAAATGGTAGGTGCTTTTTCTATGCCTTGTGCAATGTGATTTGGTGAATTGCTCCATACTATTTCTAAAACCTATCTGAATTATGCCTTTGTTTCAGCCTTCTGTCCTCAAAACGTACTTTGAGGTGATTCGATTTAGCGGGACATTTTGGTGTGTAGTGTTGGATGCCAACCTGAGCACTGAAACCGGCCGGGTTGGGATATACTATTTCAGGGATTGGTAAATAACTCCTAGGATCCGTGAATAAGTTGACCCAGACGGGTAATGATTTTCAAACCTTTTTCCCGATTATCTCATAGGTAGTTGGGCTGACAAAGCTGATTAGATTATTCATTATCAGTGTCATCGATTTTTTCGAAGGCTAAGATACGTTCACTTAACCGCTTACAAAGGCTCTCTGAATGGGCTGGAAAAGGGAAGGTAGTTTTGCCATCTGAGCCACTGCGTTATGGATAGGCCAAAGACCCTGATGGGCAAAAAACAACTACGCTCTTGTCAGGCGTAGTTGAAGAGGAAGGGTACTTGTATTGCCTTATAAATCAAACTTTTATGCGTTGTGCTGGACGCTGTCGTTTTTCTTTTGAGGTACCAGCTAACTTTCTGCGTTTTTCTTCCGCGTAGCGGCTGCTTTTTTTGCCGAAGCCGAACGCTCCTCCGCCGTGCGCGAAGCCGAAGCAGCCCCGCCCTTTTTTCCGCCTTTCTGCGCTGGTTCTTTGTTCTCGGCCTTGCCACGACCTGAGCCGCTCTTCTTGCCGCCCCCCGATATTTTATTTACCGTTGCCCAGGCGAGTCGCTCAGCTTCGTCGTTGGGTACGCCCCGGTCTTCATAACTTTCCTCAATATGTTCGGCTTGTCGTTTTTGCTTATCCGTGTAAGCAGATTTGTCCCCTTGTGGCATAGTTGTAGTCAGTTTAGTTACACAACTCTGAATAAATCTGATCTCGTAAACGGTCTTAGGAAGATACTGTTTACCACTGTGAGATAACGGCCAGCTATCCTACCGCGCCACTTCAATCTTATACTTCTTTCCTTTCATCTTTTCGTCTTTTACGCGGTTTAGCAAGGTATCGACTTTAGCGGCTTTTACGGCGGCAAACGAAATGAAGTCCTGCACCTCAATTCGGCCCAAGTCGCCTTTGTCGAGGCCGCCTTTTTGGGAGAAGAAACCGACGATATCCACTTTGTTGAGCTTGTTCTTCTTGCCGCCACTCACGTAAAGTGTTACGAAGTCGGGGGGGGCGGGTAGAGTGGGTTTGGGTTGGGGATCGGTGGGGAGGTCAATCGTTTCGAGGCATGCGTCCAGGTAGGCCGGGCGGGGTTCGTTCCGGTGCAGGATAACGTAAGCGGTACCTGATGCCATCATGCGGGCCGTGCGGCCGTTCCGATGCACGAACTCATGCGCCTGTAGGGGCAAGTGGTAATGAATAACGTTTTTCATCTCCGGAATATCCAGCCCACGAGCCGCCAGGTCGGTAGTAACCAGATCGTTGACGCTGCCATTCCGAAACCGGATCAGTGCCCGCTCGCGGTCGGCCTGTTCCATGCCGCCGTGGTAGAACGTGGTGTAAAGCCCATTTCATTCAGCAGGGCGCTGGTGCGTTCGGCGGCTTCCCGGTGGTTGCAGAAAACCAGGGCCGCTTCGGATCCCAGTGAACAAAGCAGTTGAAACAGCGTATCGATTTTATCTTTCGCTTCGGAGTACACCACCTTCACCGTTAGCCGGGGTGTTTCGTCTTCCGGCATGAACGATAGGGTAGTCGGCGATTTGAGCCGGACAAAGTCCGGGATATGGGATGCCGGCTGTTGCCGAAACCAGCACCTGCTTTCGCAGGTTACGCAGTCCCCGGATAATAAAGGCCATCTCATCCTGAAATCCCAGTTCCAGCGACTTGTCGAACTCGTCCAGCACCAGCGTTTTGATGCCCCCCAAGTCGAACGTCCGGCGGGTAAGGTGATCCCGGATTCGTCCGGGCGTACCAATCAGCAGGGCGGGGGGATTGCTCAGGTTTTTGATTTCGGTTTCCATCGGGTGCCCCCCGTAGCACACGTTTACCTTAAAACCCGTCGCCATTTTTTTCCACACCTGCTCAATCTGCATGGCCAGTTCGCGGGTGGGCACCAGCACCAGGCACTGCACCGAATGACTGTCGGCATCGAGCAGACCCAGAACGGGCAGTAGAAAGCCCAGCGTTTTGCCGGAGCCGGTGGGCGCAATCAGAAACGTGTCATTATCCTGACCGATAGCGTCGCGGGCGGCTTCCTGCATTGGGTTCAGGGCCGAAATGCCCAGACTATCCAGTAGCTGCGCCTGTTGTTGTGGGGTTATCATACCCTAAAAGTAAGCGAAAAACGGCGGGTTGCCGGTGTTCCCGCCCTGGCTGTACCTGTATTCCCTGTCCTCCGTGCCAGAACCCCGTCTGTGGGTAGGGGCAGGTTGTACCTTTCGTAGCTCACTGATTAGCCGTACCTTTGCGGGCTGGTAGACAACAGCCTGATTATGACATTTGACGAACTAAATTTAAATAAACCCCTGCTGAATGCCCTGGACGATCTGGGCTATACCACGCCCACCCATATCCAGCAGCACGTTTTTTCGGTGGTGATGTCGGGGCGGGATGTGTGCGGACTGGCCCAGACGGGTACGGGAAAAACGCTGGCGTATCTGCTTCCCTGCCTGCGCCAGCTTCAATTTTCAAAGGAAAAATTACCCCAGCTGCTCATTATTGTGCCCACGCGGGAACTGGTGGTGCAGGTGCTGGAAACGGTCAATCAACTGACAAAATACCTGAACCTGACGGCGGTAGGTGTGTACGGCGGGGTCAACATGAAACCGCAGGTAGCCCAGGTGCTGCAGGGCATGGATATACTGGTGGCCACGCCCGGTCGGCTGGTCGATTTGCTGACGAGTGGCGTACTGAAAACGAAAGCGGTTAAAAAACTGGTGATCGACGAAGTAGACGAAATGCTGAATCTGGGCTTTCGCACGCAGCTGAAAATCATTCTGGACCTCCTGCCGCCCAAACGGCAGAACCTGCTGTTTTCCGCTACCCTGACCACCGACGTAGAAAAACTGATCGAAACATTTTTCAACAGCCCCATTCGGGTAGAAGCGGCCCCGGTGGGAACACCACTGGAAAATATTGCTCAGACGGCCTATCAGGTCCCTAACTTCTACACCAAAATCAATTTGCTGGAACGGCTGCTCCGCAAAGAGTCGGCGATGACTAAAGTGTTGGTTTTTGTGGCTACCAAACAATTAGCCGATCAGTTGCACGAACAGCTGGATGATGACTTTTCGGCGCAGACGGGCGTTATTCACTCGAACAAGGCCCAGAATCTTCGTTTCGAAGCCGTTGATCAGTTTAAGTCCGGCGCGTACCGGGTGCTGATTGCTACGGATATTATTGCCCGCGGACTGGATGTGGCCGAAGTGTCGCACGTGATCAATTTCGATTTGCCCGAGGTGCCGGAGAACTATATCCACCGCATTGGCCGGACCGGGCGGGCGGAAGTAGATGGGATCGCCATTGCGTTCATCACCCCGGCCGACGAAGAAAAACAGGCCGCCATCGAAGCGCTGATGAACTATACAATTCCGGTGCTGCCGCTACCGGAAAATCTGGTTATTTCCGACGTGCTGACGGAGAACGAGAAACCGAATGTGTACATGAAAATACCGGACATCAAAACGCCTAAACGGGAGGATGTCGGTCCGGCCTTTCACGAGAAACTCGATAAAAACAAGAAAGTAAACGTCCGGCGCGATCACGCAGCCGAAAAAATGTTGAAATATGGACGACCCATCAAGCGGAGCGGAAAAAAATAAGCAGTCATTCAAAGCACTGGGCCTGTCGGACCCTCTGCTGAAAGCCGTAGCGGAGCAGCAGTATGACCGCCCGTACCCCATTCAGTGGGACGCCATTCCGTCCATTTTGCGCGGTAAAGACATTCTGGGTATCGCCAAAACCGGTTCCGGCAAAACGGCCGCTTTTGTGCTGCCGATCCTGGAACTGTTTCACCGGACAAAGGAAACATCAGGAGCCAGTCCCAGCGTACTGGTACTGGTACCCACCCGCGAACTGGCCGCGCAGGTAGCCGGAGTCTTTCAGGAGATGAGCGTACACCTGTTCCCGAAGGTGAAAACCGTAGCGGTATTTGGTGGGGTGGCCATCAATCCCCAGATGATTGCCGTACACGGAGCCGACATTATCGTAGCCACCCCCGGCCGATTGCTGGATCTGCTGTCGCAACGCGCGTTACGCTTGTCGGGCGTGGAGATTCTGGTGCTCGATGAAGCCGATAAGATGCTTGAACTTGGCTTCGACGAGGAGATGAGCCAACTGTTTGACCGGCTGCCCAAGA
Source organism: uncultured Cytophagales bacterium (assembly GCA_963782245.1). Lineage (GTDB taxonomy): Bacteria > Bacteroidota > Bacteroidia > Cytophagales > Spirosomataceae > Spirosoma. The sequence goes on along the minus strand of CAWAJC010000013.1, from coordinate 194,304 downwards.
AGCGGCAGACGATCCTGTTTTCTGCCACCCTGGGCGATTCCATTCAGGATATCAACGAAAAATGGCTTCGGTTGCCGGTTAAAGTAGAGGCCATTGACGAGGAAGCCCCCAACCTCGAACTAATCAGCCAGCTGGCTTACAAAACCAGTCTGGAGCGTAAAGGGCCGCTGCTGCGGTACCTGATCAAAACCGGCAACATGAAGCAGGTACTGGTGTTTGTATCCTCCACCCGAACGGCGGATAACCTGGTGGTTAAACTTAACAAAAACGGAATTCAGGCGGCTGCTATCCACGGGCAGAAAGGACAGAGCATCCGGACGGAAGTATTGCGTGATTTCAAAGCCGGTAAGTTGACCGTGATGATTGCCACCGATCTACTATCGCGGGGGATCGATATTCCGTTGTTACCCTACGTTATTAACTTCGAGTTGCCCCGCTCCCCCAAAGATTATGTTCACCGGATTGGCCGAACCGGCCGGGCCGAAGCAGTGGGGAATGCTATCTCGCTCATCACGCCCGATGACGACCATCATTTTTATATCATTCAGAAAAAGATGGGCAAACGCGTCGAGCAGATCGACGCGGCCGACTTCGATTTGCAGGGGTACTGATGGCGGCTTCGGGTACCTGAGAGGGCGTTAGTGACCAATTCTGTCGATGCTGCCTACTCCCAATGATACATTGTCTTTTCGTTTCTTGACAAGTTGCTGTTCATTTGTCCAGTTAAACCATTCGTTGCAGAAACGGTCTTATGCAAAACAATGGCCGTACCAATCCGGTTAATTGTGGGCTGAAAGCCATTGTTCTCACGTAAACTAAGAAACGCTATGAAAAAGTCCAATTCGATTGCTACAGTCATTGCGCTGGCAATCATTATATTAGGTCAGCCGATTGAGGCTCAGGTTATCAAAGGTTGGGGTACCGGAACCAACGGAGCCGTTATTGGTGCTGCCACCGGCGCAGCCGCAGGTGCCGTTATTAATAAGCGAAACCGCGCCGTTGGTGGCGTTGTAGGCGGTATTGTTGGCGGAGCGGGTGGCTATGCCATCGGTAAGAAGTCCAAAAGACGCTGGAGCCCACAGGCAACGGGTACCGCCATCGGAACCGGTGCGGGTGCTGCCGCGGGTGCCATTATCAACAAACGAAACCGCGTTGTCGGTGGCGTTGTTGGTGGGGTAGCGGGCGGAGCAGCTGGTTACGCCATCGGAAAGGGTGTTGATAACAGGCAAAAGAGGGCGGCCGAAGCCGCCCGGGTTGCTGCCGCCGAGAGAGCCCGTATAGCGGCTGCGGATAGAGCCGCTGCCGAAAGAGCGGCTGTCAACCGGGCCACTGCCAATCAGCCCGAACAGGCAAGAGCCGTAGCCCAGCGGACGGGTGTGCCGAATGCAGTGGCAGGAGGAGCTACCAACGCCCCCAATGTGCAGGCTGCCAGTCTGATGGATGCCGGTAAGCCGGTTGGGTACGTGTATAAGTCTGGTTTTCTGGTGAACGATACGTATGGTGATCCACTGTCGCCCTATCCAACCTCCGAGTATCGTCGGAAAAGCTGGTAATATAAATGGTCTGGTACACTGCCCCCACCCGAATACGTGGGGCAGTGTATTTTTTTGTCATTCACTATAAATTTTTACAACAATGAACTTCTTCCGTATGCTCGTCGTGGCTGCGCTTTTTGCGTCCTGCTCGAAAACCACCGACACCGACAACACCGTTAACATTCAGGATTTAAACCGGCAGTTTATCAATGCCTGGAACAACAAAGACGCGGCCAAAATAATCGATATGCTGGCTGATGATGCTGAGTTTCTGCAGGGCAACACGCATTTTAAAGGAAAGTCGGAGGTAGCGGAAAAATGGGTTCGCGAAACGCTGCCAACCCTCAGTGACCTGAAAACAAACGTGGTAAGTTCAGGAACCGACACGCAGATGGGTTACGAAGCCGGTACTTTTTCGGTGGATGTGCTGCCGGTCAATCCGTCCGATCCACACGCCTTCGGGGAAGGGAACTACACGTTCCTCTGGAAAAAAGCAGCGGACAACAGCTGGAAACTAAGTTACGCTCAGCTGGAAGACCTGCCGGTACAGGTCAAAAACTAACACTTATTACACCTGACATTCTGCCCGGTACGGTTTACAGACCCTACCGGGCAGAACTATTTTGTGCTTCCCCCTCTTATGTGACGATATGACAACGAATGAAATTTACGATGTACTGACCGATGCCATCAGTGCCATCATTCCCGATGAGTGGACCATTGTACGGCTGAATGCCCAGTTTCTGGCTGATGGGCTGGAGGTAGAACTGGACGGTCATTACCTTACCCCGGCGGGCGAGCTGGAGGTATTATCCACTGATTTCCCGGACGAGGCTACCGAAGCCGTTCAGGAGTTGTATCTGCAACGGAAAACGGCGGGTGAGCCAGCCGCTAACCGACTACAGATCGACCTGACGGCCCAGGGGCAGTTTACGGTTGAGTTCAGTTGGGATCAGGAAATTCAGGATGAAGAAGATCATTTTTCCAAAGGCGGCACTGCCAGGGAGTGGATCGCCATCCGCGAAGCCAAATACGGCCCAATTGACGATCAGACCACTAACTAGTTTATAACACAACTTCCGCCAGCGGTTCATTGCTGGTGCGGTGGGTGGCCTGGTACTGAACAACACGCTGTCCAATCACCCGGATTGCCAGTCCACCAACAACGCAACCCGTCATGACGCCCACCATCGGTACGGCGGTGTTGTTGTGCAGAAAACTGACCGTTGCCGAAACCAGGGCCCCAAATCCCATCCGGAAGCTACCCATCAGCGCGGCCGCGCTTCCTGCATGGCGCGTGAAAGGGGCTAACGACAGGGCCGATGCATTGGGACCGGTTACACCCTGTCCGGCCAGAAACAAAAATAACATCCCGATCAGGCCATACTCGCCAATACCACCCTGCCCAGGTACCGAACACCATCAACAAACCAACGACGGACTGGTACATCAGCGTAACCAGAATGATCTGCTCACTGCTGTATCGTTTCAGGAAAAAACGGTTTAGTTGCGTTGGAACCATCAGTGGAATGGCCATGAAGTGCGAAAATCCAGCCGTATTCCTGCGCGCTGGCGTGGTAGATATTCATGAACACATCGGACGAACCCGCCAGATACGCGAACGGGGCCGACGTGGCAATACCACCAACCAGCGTATAAATCAAAAACTGGGGTTGTTTGATGACGGTGTAGAAACTTCTCAATACCGCCTTCGGACGCAATGATAGGGTAGGCGTCCGGCTGACGGCCATCGGGCAGCACAAAATAAATACCTACCAGCATCAGGGCGGTGATAACGGCCAGAATGAGGAAAATGGAATGCCAGCCGAACGCCATGGTCGCATAACCACCAACGGTTGGGGCAATCATGGGCGAAACGGCAATGACCAGGATGAGCAGCGAGAAAACCTGAGCAATCTGCGAAACCGGAAATAAATCCCGGACCAGTGCCTGTGCCGCCACCAGCCCCACGCAACCGCCCAGTGCCTGAAGCAAGTCGCATGGCAATCAGCGATTCGATGGACGTGCTGAAAGCACAGCCAATGGATGCCAGCAGGTAAACGACCAAACCGGCGTACAAGCGGCCGCTTCCGGCCATACCGGTCCAGCAGGGGGCCGTACAGGAGCTGCCCGATGGAAATACCAACCAGATAAGCCGTCAGCGATAGCTGAACCTGAGAAATGGAGGTATGGAGGTCGCGGGCAATGGCCGGAAAACCCGGCAAATACATGTCGATGGAAAACGGACTGACGGTAGAGAGCGCCCCTAAAATCAGGATGATAACAAAATGCTGTCGGCGAGTCATAAACTCAAAGAAAAGTATTACCCTACATACGTTCAACCCGGAATGATTGTTCCCGGATTAGCCTGCTCTGTTGGGGTAAACAATAGTTGAGCAACGCAGGTCGGTTGGTCTGAGAAGCAGGCCGTAGGTAGATTGGGGCGCAGTTATGGTTGCAACGGCTTTGCCCTGGTCGGGTTCAGGTAAAGGGGTGGTCCGTTTCATACTGTTAATGGGTAACGTACCTTTGCTTACCACGTCAATTGAGGACAGAAAGTGGTCGAAGGTGAGTCGAACGCCTGTTTTGGCTATCCACAAGGCTAAACAAAAGCTTTTGTTACGCAGTATTAAGTGAGCAATTGCCGTAACAAAACCGGCGTTGCGCTCACGCATCCGTTAGTTGATTATGCAGGACATTGAACCCTTTTATGGCTGGGAGAAATACTATACCGCATCGGAAGATGAGCAGTCGCCGTTTTACGAGCGGGAGTACAACATGCAGCAGTACGAGAATACAATTTATGGGTATTATATCCACCCGCTCTGGGATGAAATAGGCTCCGAAACCCTGTACTGCAAAATTCTATTTGCCAACTACGACCGGCAATTTGTGGTGATTGAACTCTTCGGCGAGTGGAACGATACGCTGCACAATGACATCATGTACCTGAAACGGCAGGTAATTGACCCACTGGTGCAGCAGGGCATAAAGTACTTTATCCTGATTAGTGAGAACATCCTTAATTTCCACGGCTCCGATGACAGTTACTATGAGGAGTGGTTTGAGGACGTGGAAGATGGCTGGATTGCGGCTGTTCACTCGCCGGATTTCATTGAGCGGGAATGGAAAAAATACCACCTCGATTACTACATCAATTTTGGGGGTACCCTCGACATTGCCAACTGGCGAACCCTCAAACCGGCCGGGCTGTTTGAACTGGTAAACACCCTGCTCGTCCGTCGGCTAGGGGGGTAGAGGGTACCGGTAAATACCCTATGTCAATGATCTTTTTCGTAGGCCTTCTCACCCGCATCAATGGCAACTGACAGCACGTTGTTTTTGGGCGGAATCGGGCACGAGTACCCTTCCTGATAGGCGCAGTAGGGATTGTAGGCCCGGTTGAAATCCAGCGTTACTTTTCCGTCTTTTATGTCGCCTGTGCGGAAGTCGATGTATCGCCCACCGCCGTAGGTTTCTTTGCCAGATGTAGCGTCCTTAAACGGCAAAAACAGGTAATCCCGGTAGTTGGGGACCTTCATCAGATTCAGACTTCGGTACAGTGTCAACTGCTGTGGTTGGCCATGAAGCACAAACGACAGTACCGCATAGGCTACATGCTCCTTCGTTTTGCCGCTGTACGTAGGCATGTCAAACGGTTCGGCGTTCACAGTACGCTCGGCCGTGGCCGTTACCCGGTATGTTGAATCAGGTTCGTAGAAGCGTACATAGGCCAGATCGGTCTTTGCTTTCAGCGGGCCACCCGCCGAATCCAGTAACTCCTTTTTGTAGGTTTCCCGGTGTTGGGCCAGTTGCTCCGCAAAATGCGTCTGGGCCAGGGCACCGGTGGTTATCAGGGCAAATACGAAGATCAGAATACGCATAACGAGCAAATATGAGGTCAATAGCTAGCTGGCAGAATGACACCGTACCGGCAAAAATGGTTGCTACAGGAGTAAAAATTGATTGATTAATCCGTCAAATCAAGGCCAGCAGTCGGCTACGTTGGCCCGTTAATGAATCGGTGATGCCGACTTGGCGGGTGTTGACTGACCACTATGCTTTTTACGTTTAAAAAGGCTGACGTCCAGTTGACGTTAAGAAGTCATTCTGCGACCCCTGGTGAGCTAAGTCCGAAGCAGAATGCCTGTATTTCAGGTGTTTGGTAGAAGCGCATTCTCCAGCGAGTTTACCCGGTTTAGTACCTAACCTACGCCGATGGATTATCGTAAAAAGTGGGTCTGTGTCCCGTATAAAAGTGCAAAATAATACTTGTTTATTATAGTTTCTTCTATAACTTGACCATCATCAATCCTTACGGTCATGAAAACGTCACTGTTAGTAATTGCTCTGGTATTGAGTACCGTTATGCATGGGTTGGCTCAGGCCGACAACGAAGCTATAAAGCGTGTGTTGCGTAGTGAAACCGAAGGCTTTTTTAAACGGGATAAAGCAGAGTGGTCAAATGCATGGGCGCATACACCCTACATCAATTTCGCGGCTAATTTGTATGGGGGAGATTTTATGCTGATTAAAGGCTGGGATAATCTGGAAAAACAATTTGCCAGTCAGTTTAAAAGCTCAAACGGTGATCGGATAAAGTTACGGTGCAAAATTACAACTATACGATTCATCAGAATGGAAATATGGCCTTTGTTACCTACGACCAGACCCTGCTGGATAGCCACGGAAAAACGACGTCGAAAGAAAGCCGGGTGCTGGAAAAGCTAAACGGGCAGTGGAAAATTATCAACGTCATTGCACTAACAAACCTGAAAAACTTTGGTAAGAAATAAAGCTTCTAACACATGAAAATGGCCGGGATGATTAGACACTGTTTGGGCCATTTTCATGTGTTCTAGTTTTGGACGCTGGTATACTAATTGCCAAACTGCTTTACCAGCCCTTCCAGGGTGTGCAGGGGCTGAACGCCCGACTGCCGCCAGACAATCTTGCCATCTTTAAACATAATCATTGTCGGAATGCTCCGAATCTGATATTGCTGAGCGGCAGCCTGCGCTTTGTCTACGTCAATTTTAATCGACGCGGACTTTATCGCCCGACCGCTCGGTAAGCTGTTTCAGAATGGGGGCCTGTTGTTTGCAGGGGCCGCACCAATCGGCATAAAAATCGACCAGCACGGGCGTATCGCCCTGAATGAGTTCTTTAAATGATTGCTTGTTCATGGTGAATTGTATTAATTTGTAGTTGGTTTAGCTATGAGCTAAGCGTCAGGTATCCTGGCTGCTCAACCAACACATAAACTAAATACCGCTATTGACTATTGTTCTTCGTTTACGGGCTCGTTCAGAATGGTATGGCCCATCTTGTCGCGCTTTGTTTGCAGGTAGCGTTCGTTGTGCGGATTAGACGATATTTCGATGGGTACAGTGTCGACAATTTCCAGACCGTAGCCCATCAAGCCAGCTCGTTTTTCTGGGGTTATTCGAAATAAGCCGGAGTTTACGAACACCCAGATCCCGCAGAATCTGCGCTCCTACGCCATAATCGCGGGCGTCCATCGGCAAACCCAGCTCCAGATTGGCTTCAACCGTATCGCGCCCCATTTCCTGAAGTTTGTAGGCTTTCAATTTGTTGATCAGGCCAATACCGCGTCCTTCCTGAAACATATACACCACTACGCCCTTGCCTTCGGCTTCTACCATTTGCATAGCTGCGTGGAGCTGACCGCCACAGTCGCAGCGGCAGGAGCCGAATATGTCGCCCGTAACGCAGGACGAATGCACCCGTACCAGCACGGGTTCATTAGGCTCCCACTCTCCTTTTATGAGCGCGAGGTGGGTATCACCCGTATTACTTTGTTTGTAGGCAATCAGGTCGAAATGGCCCCAGTTGGTGGGCATATCCACGCCAATTTCCCGATGGATCAGGGTTTCGGTGCGGAGCCGGTACTCAATCAGATCCTGAATACTGATCGAGCTTCATGCCAAAGCGGTCGGCCATTACGCGCAGCTCGGGCAGGCGGGCCATGGTGCCGTCTTCATTCAGTACTTCAATCAACACACCCGCGGGCGACAGACCGGCCAGTCTGGCCAGATCGACGGCGGCTTCGGTATGGCCCGCCCGACGGATAACACCCGCCTTCAACGGCCCGCAGGGGAAAAATATGGCCTGGTCGGCCCAGTTCGTCGGGCGTGGTGGCGGGGATCGACCAGTGCCTGAATGGTTTTAGACCGGTCGGATGCCGAAATGCCCGTTGTACAGCCCTTTCCCAGTAAATCGACTGATACCGTAAACGGGGTTGTATGAACCGATGTATTGCTGGTAACCATCATGTCCAGTCCCAGTTCGTCGCAGCGTTCCTGCGTGAGCGGGGCACACATCAGACCCCGGGCTTCCCGAATCATGAAATTGACCATTTCGGGCGTAATCATTTCGGCCGCACAAATCATGTCGCCCTCATTTTCCCGGTCTTCGTCATCCACTACCATCACTATTTTACCCGCCTTGATATCGGCAATGGCCTCTTCAATACGATCCAGCCGGATGGGGTTCAGGCCATCCTGCGGTAACCCCTGACCCGGGTCGACAGGCAACCCGCTGGTTTCGGAGTTGGTACTATTATTGCTCATCTGTTTGAGTCTATACGTGTTTGTGAATGTATATTTGCCGTTGCTGGCTCGTTCTCAATCGTACAGGGTGATTAAAAACAGGCATCATTTGACTGAAAACTGATTTGGAGAAAGATACGTTTCGCCAGATGCGAAAATGTCTGTTGAGCCGTTTTCTACAGAGTAGGAAACAACGTAACTTGATACGAACGATAAAAATTTACCCTCTGTGCAAATTTTACCATTGGTGCTGATTGATATTGGGGTGAAAGCCAATAGATTGGCTCATCGGGCAGTATCAACGCTGGCCATATTGATGCTGTTGAGTGGCTTTTTACCGCTACAGGCCCAGAATGTCTGTATCAACCCACAATATCCCGGGAATTTTTCCATCGACAAAGCTAAAGTGTGCGTTGGTTCTCCTGTTGCTATTACGGCACCGCCCACCATCATCAATGCCGGGTACAATTTTCAGTACGATGGCAGGAGTTCGGTTGATAAAATTGTGCTGTCGAATACCAGAACATTTTCCTATACAGCGCCCGGCTCCTACACCGTAGTGCAGGTTGGTAGTGGTGGCGGGGCAGGTACGGGTACCATTTTTTGCCGGGAGGTAGTGGTGCTACCCGTTGACCCGGTTAGGTTTACCGCCAGAGGATGCTCGGGTCGCCGGGCTATCGTTACGGCTGATGCGTCTACGCTGGGCCAATATGATAGCTACGAGGTTTACTGGGGTGATGGCGTGCGGGAGCAGAAAACGCGGGCTGAAATGGCGGTCGATTTATCTCACACGTATACCAATGCCGGAGCGTACACGATAACGCTACAGGGTATCTACAACGCCCCGGCAAACTGCAAATCAACGTTAACCACGGCTCCCCCCATCACTGTCACCTCGGCGGCTACTCAGCCGATCATCACATCGCTGAAAACAACCAGCGATAATTCCATTGACATTGCCTACCAGGCCGGCTCCGGATTATCCGTACAACTCTTTCAGAAAGTAAATGGCACCTACACCGCAACGAGTCAGAAAGGATCGGGGTCCGGGACTTTCTCTGTGCAGACGGATGCTAAACAGGTGCAGTGTTTTCAGGTAGTGGCGCAGGATGCCTGTAGCACCGCCGGCCTATCGTCGGATGAGGTGTGCAGTCTGGTACTCAGCGTAACAGCCGCCAACAAACAAAACAGCCTGAGCTGGCAACCCTACTCGGGAAATGCTTCGCAGTTTCGGTTCTATCGGCTCTACCGAAACGGAGGGGTCAATGGGCAGGTAACGAACCGTACCGCAGGAGCCTATGCTGACGCTAACAATATCGCCTGTGGTACGCAGTACTGTTATTCGCTGGAAGCCACTGCCGGACCAACGATTATAACGTCGCAGCCCGTCTGCGTAACGGGAATCAACAGCAATGTGCCCGATAGCTTGAATAGTGTGGTCGTATCCATCGAAAATAACCGTCCGCGTCTGGTAGCTGCTCTGCCCACAACGGGTACCCCCGCTACGTACACCCTCGTTCTCAGCCGGTCAACTAATCCATCGGGACCCTTTCTGCAGGTAGGTACGGTGGCTAACAAAAACACATTTCGTGGATGCAGAAGCCAACCCATTGACCAGCTCCTATTGCTATCAGGTGGCTTACCAGAGCAACTGCGGGCTAACGTCGAAACCGTCGAAACCGGTTTGTACGGTGCTACTATCGTCAAAACTGAACACGGGCATTGACTGGAATGTCGATTCGCCTTTTACGCCGGAAGGGGTCGACAACTACATTCTGGAAGTAATCGATTCCCTGAACGGAACCAAACGCGAAATTCCAATTAGCGGTAATACCCACTACGAACCCGACCCCAACGACCCCAATCTGCAATCGCAGCGGTACCGAATTATTGCCGTATCTACGAACGGAACAATTAGTTACTCCAATTTCTTTACGTTCCGACGGGAAGCTAAAATTCTGGTACCCGATGCTTTTTCGCCGAATGGCGATGGATTGAACGATACATTCCTGGTAAAGGGAATTTACGTTGACCAGTACAGAATGTCTGTCTACAATCGCTGGGGCGAGGTCGTGTACACAACAACCGACAAAACCCAGGGCTGGGACGGCAGAATGAAAGAGCAACTGGCCGAACAGGGTCAGTATATGTATCGCATTGAAATAATTGATCTGACCGGTTACCAAACTGTTCGTACGGGTGCGGTGTTGTTAGTCAGATAAACACAATCCATGGAGTATCCGGGAAGGCACTACAACCAACGGACCAACTCACTAATTACATAGCATATGAATATGATGGACATGTTCGGGAAGATGAAGGAAGTTCAATCCCGGATGAAAGATGCGCAGGAAACGCTCGGTACCATTACCGAAACGGGCGAATCGGGTGCCGGTCTGGTGAAAGTAACGGTAAACGGCCTGAAAAACGTCCTGAAGATTGAGATTGACCCTGACCTGATACGGCCCGACGACCGCGAGATGCTGCAGGATCTCATCGTGGCTGCTACTAATAAGGCAATGGGTAATATTGAAGTGAAAGCCCGCGAACACCTGCGTCAGGCTACGGAAGGACTGCTACCCAATATTCCCGGCCTGAATCTGGATGGACTGATGCCGTAAATAGTTTGTAGGTTTGTGTCCAAATGCCAGTCGGTCCGTTGAGCCGGGTAGTGAGCGTCGTGGCGTAGCTAACCGGCAGTAAATTGCAAAACGCAGTACGTGGATATCCTCGCCATTGTCATTCTTAACTACAACGGGCAACCGTTTTTAGCCAAATTTCTGCCTCTTGTGCTGGCCAATGCTGATGGGCATCCGGTATACGTAGCCGATAGTGCGTCTACTGATACATCGGTGGCATACCTGAAAACGAATTTTCCCTCCGTACGGGTCATCCAACTTCCCCGAAACGAAGGCTACGCAGGTGGGTACAATCAGGCACTCGAAAGCATCCGAACCCGGTATGGTGGTGCCATGTATTATGTGCTCCCTAATTCTGATATCGAAGTAACCCCCGGCTGGTTACGGCCCATGCTGGCCTTACTGGAAGAGCATCCCACTATTGCTGCGTGCCAGCCCAAAATTCGTTCCTATAGTGAACGTTCGCTGTTTGAACACGCGGGTGCTGCGGGGGGCTTTATTGACTGGATGGGCTACGTTTTTTGCCGGGGACGCGTATTTGCCACTTTTGAGGTCGACAAGGGGCAATATGATGATAATCGGCGGGTGTTCTGGGCAACAGGAGCCTGCCTGTTTATACGGGCTGAGGTGTTTCATCGGGTGGGTGGTTTCGATGCTTCCTTTTTTGCTCACATGGAAGAAATAGACTGGTGCTGGCGTGTGCAGCAACTCGGCTACGAAGTGTGGGCGTGTGGCCAGTCGACGGTTTACCACGTTGGGGGCGGTACGCTGCACAAATCTAATCCCCAGAAAACGTTTCTGAACTACCGGAACAGCTTATTTATGCTGTACAAAAACTGGCCGGCGGATGGGTGGCTCTGGCCCAAAATTCTGCTGCGTCTGGTACTGGATGGGGTATCGTCGATTTTATTTCTGAAAGCCGGACAGTGGCCGGATATATGGGCCATTCTGCGGGCCCACTTCGCCTTTTACGGTGCCCTGCCGCACTTGTACCGGCAGCGTCAATTACTGAAAAAGCAACAAGCGACTCCCGTAGCGGTTTACCCCAAAAGTATTGTCTGGCAGTATTTTGCAGAGGATAAGAAAACGTTTGATCAAATGGATGGTGTGTAACAGATGTGCACCCGTGTACCAGGCTACCTAAGCCATCCGTAAGCTGCTTACAACTCCCAAACGGTTGGGTGAGCATGACGGCGCAGATGCTTATTTATTTCCATCCAGAAAGCCAGGATTAGATACAAAATAACGGGGGAGCCCATCGTCAGAAAGGAGGTATAGATAAAATACAGGCGGATGCTACTGGCCGAAATACTCATTTTCTCCCCTAATCGCGTACAAACGCCAAATGCCTGACTTTCAAGGTAGTATCGGAACTCGTTGACCTTTCTTGTCAGAAAACGAATAATTAGCCAGTTAGTCATAAGATGAAGAGTTGACGAATGATTGATAGATTGTTTGCCCTATAGGTATAAATTCAATATAAACTTAATGTATTTAAGCAAAAAATAGTAGTAAAATTGTTTAAGTCAGAACATTTTTATTTTCTTTGTGCTGCAACTCGGCACCCATTGCTGGTGGCCGGTTTGCACGAATATACTTAACAAAGATCGTCAGTAGTCACCTAAGTATCTTTTGAGATACAACAGTATTCATTTCTTATTCTTTGTTGAGAACTAACCCTTAAAATGTTTAATTTTTAATTGTTTAGGTTTTATGCAAACGGGTGAAGTTAAGTTCTTTAACGAGAGTAAAGGGTACGGGTTTATTGTTGAAGATGGTACCAGCAGAGACATTTTCGTTCACGTAACCGGTCTGAATGGCCTCACAATTCGGGAAAAAGACCGGGTACAGTTTGAAGTGGTCGACGGTAAGAAGGGACTCAATGCCGTGAAAGTCCAGAAAATAGCCGATTAGTCTACACTCCAGCGTTTACGTAAGAAATAAGTACCCCACTTAATCGTTAAGTGGGGCTTTTGTCGTTTAGTTTTCCACCCATCCCCGAACCTGCTCAAGTGTAGGCATCGGTACATCCATTTTTAGTTTTTTACGGACACCACCCAAATCATTGAACAGTTTATTCGGATTCACGGCCTGTAACTGATTGACCGTCATGATGTTTAATTTTTGCAGTGCCGGAACCCATTCAGCGGGTACGCCAGCTGTTACAAAATCGCCCTCCGCCGACTGCTCCACTTTCTTTTCGGGTCGCATCTGAGGGAAGAACAGCACATCCTGAATAGAGGGCTGGTTGGTCATGATCATAGCCAACCGGTCAATACCCAGTCCTACACCGGCCGTTGGGGGCATGCCGTACTCGAGAGCACGCAGGAAATCTTCGTCCAGCATCATGGCCTCCTCATCACCCCGTTCGGCCAGGCGCAACTGCTCTTCAAACCGTTCGCGCTGGTCGAGCGGGTCGTTTAACTCAGTGTAGGCATTCGCAATTTCCTTGCCATTGCAGATGGCTTCAAAGCGTTCGACCAGACCCGGTTTGCTCCGGTGCTTTTTGGTCAACGGTGACATCTCGACGGGGTAGTCGGTGATGAATGTCGGCTGAATCAGGTTGGGTTCGCAGGCATCGCCGAACAGCTCGTCGATGAGTTTTGATTTTCCCATCGTGTTGTCTACATTAATGTTCCGGCTTTCGGCTACCTGCCGCAGTTCGGCTTCCTCCATGCCCGAAACATCCACGCCCGTGTATTCCTGAATGGCCTCGAACATGGTCATGCGTTTCCAGGGGCGCTTAAAATCAATGACGTTTTCGCCCACCGTTACTTTAGTCGTTCCGGCCACGTCCAGTGCTACTTTTTCTACCATCTCTTCAATGGTGTCCATCATCCAGAGGTAATCCTTGTAGGCAACGTAAAACTCAACCTGCGTAAACTCGGGGTTGTGCGTACGGTCCATGCCTTCGTTGCGGAAATCCTTGGCAAACTCAAAAACGCCATCGTAACCACCCACAATCAATCGCTTCAGGTACAACTCGTTGGCAATCCGCATGTAAAGCGTCATGTCCAGCGAGTTATGATGGGTACGGAATGGCCGGGCGGTTGCCCCGCCGTGGATAGGCTGCAAAATGGGCGTTTCGACTTCCAGATACCCTTTCTGGCTCAAAAACGAACGAATTGAGTTTACCAGTTTCGTCCGTTTCACGAATACATCGCGCACCTGAGGATTTACAATCAGGTCGACGTACCGCTGGCGGTACCGTTGTTCGGGGTCCGTAAAGGCATCGTAGGTTTCTTTATCCCCTTGCTCGTTCACCACTTCCTTCACTACCGGAAGGGGGCGAAGTGCTTTATTCAGGATCGTAAACTCTTGGACGTACACCGAGAGTTCGCCGGTTTTGGTCGAGAACACGTAGCCCCGTACACCAATGATATCGCCGATGTCCAGCAGTTTTTTGAAAACTGTGTTGTAGAGCGTTTTATCTTCGCCGGGGCAAAGATCGTCGCGCCGGAAATAGAGTTGCATCCGCCCGGTAGAATCCTGCATTTCGGCAAAAGAGGCACTCCCCATAATCCGGAAACCCATGAGCCGGCCGGCTAGCTGAACATTTCCCCAGCGGGCATCGCCGGAGAGGTTCATTTCGGGTTCTACGGTCGATTCGGGGTCGGGCAGAAACCGGGCCTTTATGTCGGCAACGGTCGTATTTACAGCATACAGGGCAGCGGGGTACGGGTCAATGCCCATCCGCATGAGTTCTTCGCGCTTTTGTCGGCGGTTTATTTCTTGTTCGCTCAGGAGCATAAAGTTGGTACCTAATCGGTCAATCAGCGGGTTGACCCGTTAATAAGGCCGCAAAAATAGCGAAAAGGATTGGCGTTTGCAGGATTTGGCCGCTGTTCGTCTTCTTTCGATTGAGTTACTGGCCCGGCCCGCGCAAGTATTTGTCCAGAAATGCTTTCACCGCTTTGTACGCTGTTATCTCGTTTTCTTTCTTCACAAAACCATGTCCTTCGTCAGGGAACGTGACGTACTCGACCGGTACGCCGTTCTTCTTCACATTCGCCACAATTTCGTCTGACTCAATTTTCAGTACCCTGGGATCATTGGCGCCCTGAATAACCAGCAAGGGCTTTTTGATGCGCTTGGTATGAAACAACGGCGACTTGTTGTAGAGTGCCACCGAATCCGTTTTGGGGTGGCCGATTTCTTTGAACAGGGCATCGCGTTGTGGCCCCCACCATTCGGGCATGCTGTTCAGCGTTCGTAACCAGTTGGCCACGCCAAAAATATCGACGCCCACCGCAAATTCATCGGGCGTGAACGTCAGCCCGGCCAGTGTCATGTAACCGCCGTATGAGCCCCCCATGATACCGATTTTGGCCGGGTCTACGTAGCCGGTTGCCGCCAGGAACTTCTTCGATTCCACGCAGTCTTTCAGGTCGGCATCGCCGTGCTTCAGGTCGTCGGCGGCATAAAATGTTTTTCCGTAACCCGAACTGCCCCGGTTGTTGACCGCCAGCACTACGTAACCGTTGTTGACGAGGTATTGAACCAGCGGGGAATAGTTGAGCCGGGTCTGCCCGCCCGGCCCGCCGTGAATGGACAGAATAGCCGGGAGTTTGTCGCCCGTTTTGGCATCTTTGGGTTTGTATAGCAGGGCGGGAATCTCCGTACCATCAAACGATTTGTACCGAATTACTTCGCCGGCCACCAGGTCGGTAGCCTCAATGTCCGGATTCAGTCCCCGTACCAGCGGAGTAGCTTTGCCAGAGTTGAAATCGTACGAATACAGCGTTGCGGGCGAGTTGGAACTGTTGACGAAGAAGGTCATGCGCCCTTCACTGTCGGCAATGTTTACGCCGGTGATGTCGCCACCCGGCAAGTCGGGCAACTTGATGGCTTTGTTGGTTCGGGTGTCAATGATTCGAAGTTCCGTACGGGCGTCGTTATTGATGGACAAGACCCGATAACGACCCTTGTGCGATAAGTTATCGCCGGAAATGTCCCAGTTGGCTTTGTCGAGAACGGTGCTTTCACCCGTGGTCAGGTCGTAGGCCTTAATGTACGAAAACTCGTTTCCTTCGTCAGTCGAGATGAGCAGCTTCCGGCCATCGGGCGTGAAGCCTTCTGGGCCGTTGTTTACATCGCCCGTGTGCCTGGTCAGGAGTTTGTTTTCTTTGGTTTGGGTATTATGAAGATATACATCCCCATTACTCGTGGTAATGGTTTTGGTCAGTGCGATGTAACGTTTATCGGGCGATACATCGCCGGGGAAAAATCCGCCCGGATTTTCGAAAAGCAGGGTAGGGGTGAGGGTAGCTACATCGAGTTCGTACACGTCAAAAGCCGCTGGACTACGCTGGTTCGACTGGTAGAAAAAGCTCTTTCGGTCATGGCTGAGCCCCGCAAACTGAAACTTCGCTTTCGGGGCCGGGGTGAGGTCTTTTACGGCTCCATCCTTCTCCCTCAGGTAGATGTGCGTCAGTTCATTGCCCCCCTGGTCACTACTGTACAGAATCCGCCCGTCGGGCAGGTAGCCGATGGCAAAAATAGCATTCGTTTTGGAGAAGGTTAGTTGTTTTGGCTGACCACTGCCATTGAACGGAATCTCGTACAGGTTGAACACGCCATCCTGATTGCTGCTGAATAGCACCGTTTGCTCATCCGGCGCAATGTCGGACCCGCCAAACCGAATGGTTTTCATAAACTGTTCGATGGTGTATTTACGGATAGCTTTAGGCACAGGTCCAGCCAGCACCTGGTGCGCGCTTACCGCTAGGCACACAACGACAAACAAGTGTCGGATTAGTTGATTTTTCATGAGGAGGAGGTTTAATTCGACAGGGAATTTTAGGGCGTACGTCACCGATGGGACTGACGGTAAAATTGGGAAATAAAATCGATTCCGACTGGTTGATGCTGACCTATTTATGTGTGGATTGAGCCAGCGGTCATTTGTTGGGTTGGTTCGCTTTTAGGGACCATTTTTCATTGTTATCTGATTGTTAAGAGAGTTTGGGTTTCTTAACAATCAGGTAATATTATTTATTTTTGCCTCATTGATACCCAGAGACAAGTAAGCTGTTCTCACTCGTGTTTGACCTGTTACTCTACATCCAGTTTCGTTATCGTACGCTGCCGAAATTCGGTTCAATCCAATTCTTGTGGTTGGCGGTTTCGGCCACTATCCTGGCCAACACGGGTATGGCCCAAATTACACCTCCCGGTGTTGATGGTAGTCGGTTAGTTGGCTGGGCGGCTCTTGGTTTCACCCAGGAAATCAATTCGAAACTGGCATTGGCTAGTTACGTAGGTACGTCCACGCAAAGTAGCCCAGGCGATTATAACTTTTTGAAAAAACCAGCAATTTCGATCATCAATCAAGAGGTAAGCTATCAGTTTACGCCCCATTGGCAGGCAGTACTAGCGGGTAGTCTTCGCTCCCAGTCACTGTATGAGCAGGAAGCCCCCTACGAACTCAAAAACCCAGGTATCCGTCGGGAGTTGCGTACGTACGCCCGGGTACTCTTTCGGCATTCCCAGGGCAAAACAACCTGGGTACACTCTTTTCGTCCCGAATACCGTCGATTTTATACCACCGACTGGCAGGACTGGGCTACTCCGTTACAGGTTCGTTTTCGCCTGCAATCTCAGCTTACGGTTCCTCTGAACCCGGCAAAAACTACCCTGTTCGTGGTCGCAAACGAATTGTTGAGTGTCATTGACAAGCGTGACGTACCATCTTCTGTTGAATCCCGATGGAGTGGCTATAGACTCACCGAAGACCGCCTGGCTCTGTTTATTCGGTATCTGTTGCCAAAGCCCGATCTTTGGGTGGATACTGGCTTCATGAATCAATTTCGGTGGGATGCAGCCAAGCAGACAATACAGTACATACCTTATCTGTCCATTGACCTTGTTTTTCGTGATCCGTTCAACAGCAAGGCGGAAAAATAAAGGACGCTTCATTCTATTCTGTTAGCTGATAAATCAAGTACCTGTTAGTGCTCGATTTCAGTCTCACAACGCGGCAGAAAAACTGGCTAACTGAAACGGCGCAATGTTAAACTGAGTGGTTCCTGCCAGGGCGAGCTCAGCCAAAATCTGCCCTACGGCTGCCGAGTGCTTAAATCCGTGGCCCGAACAGGCCGACGCCAGCCATACGTCAGGATGGGATGGATGCTGGTCGATGACAAAATCCCCGTTGGGTGTCATTGTATACAGGCAAACGACGGACTTAAGGCACGTCGGGCCAATTCCCGGCAGGGTAGGGGCTACAAACTGGTCGTACATACGCTGGGTTTCGGCCTGGCTCACCGTTCTGTCAACGGCAAGAGGAGTGGTTGATTGCTCATACGTTTCAGTTGCTACCTTAATTCCTCCGTCCGACCCGTTTACGGCCGGGAAACCGTATATATCCCGGTCACTGAAGATGAATACAGGCATCCTGTCGGGTTTATAGTGCCCGTAACTATTCTGAATCGCAAACCAGTACAGTACCTGTCGGTATACCCGAAGCAGCCCGGCGTACGGGGTACCCCGGAGCGACTCCGCTAGCCAGGAACCGGTGGTAAGAACCAGTTTCCGGGTGCGATACGTGGCCTGATCCGTTTGAACAGTAATACCCGCCTTTGTGGACTTAAACGATAGCATCCGTTCATTGGCACGAATGGTAGCTCCGTTTCTTCGCGCCTGTCCCATCTGAACGGAAACGCAGCCCTCCGGGTGCAAATAGCCGGCTTCCTGCTCGTAATAACCCACGTCATACTGGCGAAACTGAAACTGAGGGAATTCCTGCCGAAGGGCCGGCGTGTCGAGTATGCGATGAGCGATGCCAAACTGCCCGGCGGTCTGGATCGTTGTGTCGAGCCATCCGGTTTTATTGCGGGTTCGCACAGCGGAATTTTGCTGACCCACAAAAAGTCCACCCGTAATGGTCAGTAGCTGTTCGGATGACAGTTGCTCGAGTTCCCGCCAGATTTGGTAAGACCGCAGGGACAGCGGAACAAAGTGTGGGCCTTCGCCGATTGCCTGCCGGGTGATGCGGGTATCTCCGTGGGTGGACCCAAGCGGGTGAGGTGGGGCAAACTGATCCAGCCCCAGTGCATTTGGGGTTTGCCGGGAGAGCTGGTAGAGGGCCGCGCTACCCACGGCCCCTAATCCTACTACTATCGCATCAAAAATCATGGTTCAGGATTTACCACACTACTATATAATTCTTTTTGAAGCCCGTCTTTTCTGGTCGCTGGAATCTTCAGACTGAGTTCATGCTATGCCTGGGTTGGCTAATACCCTTCGTCGGTAACCAGGTAATAAAATTTCGTGCGCGTAGACTGGTCCTTATCCTGGATAGTAACCGTCAGCAACTCAACGTGGGTATACGCGTTGAAGGGTGAAACGGTGCTGTCAATTACCGATTCGTTCCTGTCTTTAACCGATTGTTCGACAGACATAATCGCGTCTTCCCGGGAATCAAAGCTACCCAGCAGATTGGCTGGGTTGAGGGTAGGCTCCTGGTCTGGTAGTTCGCCCGATGTGCTTGATATTGGCGACTCTGCATCCTCCAATGAATTAGTGGCTGGCGCCGTATACAATTCTACAATCATGTTGAAAAAGAATAAACTGTGAAGGGTTGACGATTTCGCTTTGGTAGCAGGCGTCGACTGCTGAACAAGCAAAGGACCGGCTGCGGCTTTTACCGTTCTGCCGCCTAAGCAAAGACGCAGGCCGGGGCAAAACACCTTTTTTTAAACAAAGGAGTCACGTTCATTTGTTTAGTTTTTTCATCGATACTTATTCTGAACGCAAACCATTTGGTATGACTTCCAACTCTGGTCAAACGACAACCACCCTCTTTGATGCCGCCCGTAAAGGGGACGTTACTTCCCTCCGGCAACTTATTGCCAGCGGTCTGAATGTAAACATGCAGAACGAAAAGGGGTTTACGCCTTTAATCATTGCCTCTTATGATGGGCAGTTACAGGCGGCTCAGGTTCTGCTGGAAGCCAATGCCGATCCCAATATGCAGGACGATAGTGGCAACACGGCGCTCATGGGCGTATCGTTTAAAGGCTATCCCGACGTTGCCCGGCTTCTGATCGAAAACGGAGCAGAGGTAGACCAACGAAATGGCAACGGGGGGACGGCACTCATGTTTGCCACCATGTTTGGCCGAAATCAACTGGTGAAACTCCTGCTCGACCACGGCGCCGACCGCTCCGTTCGGGATCTGCGCGGATTGAGTGCCCTCGACCTGGCCCTACAGCAGGGCAATGAAGAAGGTCTGGAGCTACTGAAGCAAACGTAATTCCAGACCTCCGGGCAAGTAGGTTATTTGCCCCCTGGCCGCGTGGGCCGTACTTCAATTTTGCTGGGCAGTGTACGCGGGTTCATTTTAATCAGGTCATACACCATTTCGCCAATGTCTTCGGGCTGGATTTTCCAGGCGTCTTTTTCGCTGGGCTGGTGATCATTGAAATGCGTAGCTACCGAGCCGGGCATGATGGTGGTTACTTTAATGCCTTCGCTCCTTAAATCGAGCATAACGGCCTGCGTGAAGCCAACCAAGCCAAATTTGCTGGCATTATAGGCCGCCCCTTTCTCAAAGAAATTGGTACCGGCTAGACTGGCAATGGTAATGAAATAGCCTTCCGTCTTTTTCAACGCGTCCAGCGTAGCCTTAGCCGTATAGAAAACACCCGTCAGGTTGATATCAATGGTTTCCTGCCATTGTTCAGGGGTAAGCTCCTGAATGGAAGCGAAATGGCCCACACCTGCATTGGCAATTACATAATCAAGCTGCCCCCACTGGTGCATTACAGCCTCTACTACTTTTTGCTGCGAGGCCAGGTCGCGTACATCGGCCGCCATACCCAGCGCGTAGCCGGGTTTGATCTCGTTTAGTTTTTTAGCTGCCAACTCTGCCGCCACTGATGAGCGGCTGGTGATTGCTACTCTGATTCCCTGGTTGATAAGGACTTCGGCAACGCCGTAGCCAATGCCTTTTGTGCCGCCGGTGATGAGGGCGGTTTTAGTGCTTTCTGCCATAACTGGTTGGGTAAATTGGTAAGAACAACGCGCCAAACTGCGTGCCTGGAGGAATAACTCCCCGACTGGCGGAAGGGTTTATCTGACCAGTTACCCAGGGTCGGTTTGTGTGCTAGCCACCCGCCTTTTTAGCTTTGTATCCTTTGCCCACTAGCCAGGCCAGTACTTTGTCGCGGTGGTCGCCCTGAATCAGGATTTCGCCGTCTTTACCGGAGCCACCCGCTCCGCAAACGGCCTTCAGTTGTTTAGCCAGTTCGGTCAGATCGGCGTTCGTGCCGATAAACTCCCGGATGGCGGTGGCCACTTTGTTTCCGCCCAGTTTCACCACCCAGATTTTTAGATTCTGTTGGGCCGGGGGCAGGGTCTCTGCTTCGGATTGTTCGTCGGACTGGTACTGGAAATTAGGATCGGTGGAGTACACGATACCCGTGTTTTTTTTCTTGCTCATTTGTTGTGAACCAGCTGAATCGGCAAAGTAACACAAAGAAGCTGTTTGTTGGTTGGCTACCAGAAAGAGGGGTTGTTGTTCGGGCACTGGTATGCCGACTCCGGCTATAGTTCCATTAGTTGTCGCACCGCTTCGCCATACGTGCTGCCGCTGGTTAGCATGGTCCCCTTTTTATCGCCCATGGCCAGCATGAATTTACCATCGAAATGACGGTGAATCTCCATGATCTTATGCCGGTTTACCAGGGCCGACCGACTAACCCGCACGAAGGTATCGGGCAGCTTTTCATGGAGAGTTGTCAGGGTGTAGGTGGTCAGAAACTTCTGACCGGCCGTTGTGGCCAGAAAGACATATTTATCTTCGGCTTCAAAATAAGCGATGTCAGAAAGAGGGATTAATACGATTTTCTCGCCTGTTTTTACCGAAATAGAATGGACTTGTTTTTTTGGCTGCATTTGTTCCAGCAGCTTCATAACACTCTCGGTCATGGGGTTAACCATTGCCTGCATAGTGTCACTACGTTCCACCAATGCCTTGATTTTGTGAATGGTACGCGCCAGGCGTTCGGCCTCAATGGGCTTCAGCAGGTAATCAATCGAGTTCTCTTCAAACGCCCGGATGGCATACTGATCGAAGGCGGTGGCGAAAATAACCATCGGCATAGCCGTTAGTCGGGACAGCATGTCGAAACCACTAAGCAGGGGCATTTCAATGTCCAGAAAAATCAAGTCGGGCCGTTCGGCTTCAATGAGTGTTAACCCTTCGGCACCGTTGGCTGCTTCGCCTATAAGGTCAATGGTATCGTTGTGTTTGCCTAACAAACGACGCAACCGACTGATGGCCAGTGGCTCATCGTCAATTAGTATGGTTCTCAGCGCGTGTGTCATAGGGATTTGAGCCTACCGGGCGGGGTATTAAAAAAGACTGACTGCTCTGGATTTTAACCATCTGGATACAAATCAACACCTGCTTGATCGGCCAATTTTGCAATTCAACGCGGGCATCGTCGCCGTAGAGCAGTTTGAGTTTATCCTGGATACTACGGAGTCCGTACCCACCGCTCATATCGTCGGGGAAAGCAGGGCCGTTGTCGTGAACGCAAAGGTAGAGTTCCTTCAATCCGGCATCCTGTGGTCCGGCATCCCGTGGTCCGGCATCCCGGTTTTTTTCGTAGATACGGACATCGATCCGGCCTGAATCTGCGCGTTTGGCAATGCCGTGTTTGATGGCGTTTTCGACAATGGGCTGTAACAGAAACTGGGGTAGTCTAAGGGCACTCAGGGCGGGGTTTTCTACCTCCACGCTAAACGTAAGCCGGTTGCCAAAACGTACCTGCTCCACCTGCAGATAGGTTCTGACCATTTCGAGTTCGTCGGCCAGGGATGCGAATAGTTCGCCATCCCGCCCGGTTGAGTACCGGAACAGCTTCGATAGCAGGAGTGTCATTTCTTCCGCCTTGCCGGGGTCTTCGTGCACGAGACTGGCTATACTGTTGAGGGCATTGTACAGAAAGTGTGGGTTGATTTTGGCCTGCAACGCATCCAGTTCAGCGCGGGTTTTCAGTTTTTCCAAATTCAGTAACTGAAATTCCTGTTCGGATAGCTTGCGCGTGAGCTGGCGACCCTGCTGCAATACGTACAGGAAAACGTTGGCAATCAGCAAATCGCCTATCACGTAAAAATACCAGTCGGCTGTTCCGGCAACCCCGCCCGGCCGTTTATTTAATTCTTCGATGTATTGCCTGCCCATCAGCAAGTACAAACTAGTGTTGACGATAAAGAAGCTGACCAGCACGGTAAAACTGATGACGATATGCCGCTGCCATACGGTCACAAACTGGCGGGTAAGCCAACCCGATAAGGCCCACGTCAATAAAAAGACGACGGCACCATCGGTCATGTTCTCGGCAATCAGAAACCGGTAAAGCCCTTTCATCAATGGGTCGGTACTCGTCAGGATGAGGTTGGTGAAATAAATGATGGCATTGCATCCATAAATCAATAAGCCTCCCAAAAACATGCCGATGAGTGTGCCCCGGCCAGGTTTCTGTAAAATGGTTGTCAGTGTGATCGGTTCCGGGCGGATGGGCGTCTCCGGGCGGTACCCACTACGATCGGAGAAATTGAACGTAGTGCCCTCTACGTTGGCTCCCGTCAGGTCTACCCCTTCCAGCGCACTGAAATTCAGGTTGGCTTCGTACAGATCAGCGTCCGTAAAATCAGCTCCGTCCAGATTAGAAAAACTCAGGTTGGCCTGACGCAGAACCGCACCCCGAAAGTTAGCCCGGCTCAGGTTAGAAAAACTCAGGTCAGCCTGGGTCAGATCAAGGCCACTAAAGTCGAAGTTAGCCAGGTCCGACGCCTGCATTTTCAGCTGACGGCCGTCTTTACCGATGGTGCCGATGAGTTGTTCGCGGGTCATGAGTATCAGTTGATGAGTTGGTGAGACGATCAGTTGATGAGCCGGTCTTTTGCGGAGTAACTGACCGGCTGGCCAACTGACGGACGCCTGCGTTTACTTACATTTCGTTAGCATTGGTTCAATCTGTTCTTGGCCCCACACAGGCGATAGATTGCTGGCTGGTTTAAACGTAGCGAATTTTTCGGCAGCCCGTTTCAATACGGGACAGGCCGTGCCCACCCCACCGCCAAACTGTTCCGGCGTGTACATCAGCGAGGAGCCTTCGAGTGCGTAAATGCGTGGATTATCGGGGTTCAATACTTTGGCTTTTTCCAGACCGGCCTGAAATAGAGGGCCGTACTGCTGCCACCGGTTCATGGGGTCAACGACCATCCGGGCCTGGGCAATATAGGCTTTCAAAACGGCCAGTTCGTCATTTTCCGGACCATTTGATGCACTAACAATTGCTTCGGCCGCTTTCAGGCTGACATCGGCCTGATCGAGATATTTATCCTTTTCGGTTTCATCCTTACCCATAAAGCCCAGGTAAACGTAGTTCAGTCCAGCATAGTAACGGGGCATCCACTCTTTCGGCTCCGCACTGGCAATCCGCTCAAACTGATTGGCCGAGGCCAGCATATCGGCCACCGGTGTTTTTTCGCTGTGCGATTGCATGGTATTGATGGCGGCTCGCATAGCCTCTTCGTATTGGGTCGTTCCGGCCTGGACTGGCTGTGCCCAGACGGGGCTGTTGGCAGCCAGGGCCGTGATGATAAGTAGGATGATTTTTTTCATGATTGTGATTACTGGTTAGTGAACATATGTAGTGGATTTGAAAACGCATTGGCTGACTACCCCACCCCTTGAAAAATGGGAGGGGTTAGGGGTAAGATAATTACAATTCATCGATATTGACTTTTGCCTTCTTATTCAGCATAATCATACCCCCGATAAAGACACTCCGGTAAGACTGGGGACCAACAGCATAACGGGTCAACCCATCTAAGGTGTAGCGATAGGTGTACACGTTATGCGTGTTCAGGATATTGTCGACGGAGACATACAGTACTACCCTGTTCCTGTTGATGCTGGCGAGGTGGCTGACCGAAAAATTCAGGTTATTCACCCTAGGCGTACGGTCCGTCAGGAAGCCTACAGTCGTCTCATCGCGGTTGGGGTTGTAGTAAGGGCGACCACTGCTGATGGTGTAGGTAAAGGCGAGATTCGTACTTATTTTCTCGAAATACCGTTTGGTGATCAGGCTAATGTTGTGGTTTGAAATAAACGTGGGCATGGCCTGCACGGGGTACTGCTGAAAGAGCCGTTTGGAATCAACGTAACTGTAGGTAATCCAGTAGTCCAGCCCTTTTACGGTTTTCTGGTCGCGCCAGAACACATCGAAACCCTTTGCGTAGCCGTTGCCGGTGTTGTTGGTCTGACCGACCGGGAAACGGTACGGGTTGGCGTCATAGGGGACCGGCCGATCTGCCGGTGCGGTTCCGGCTTGATACGTGAACTCCCGTATCAACTGGGCGTAGTTTTTATAGAATGTCTCGATCCGGAACGTGCGCTTGTTTTTAATGATCTGATAGTTCAGAATCAGGTGATCGGCTCGTTCATAATTAAGGGTTCTATTCAGGTATAGATAGCGGTAGTCCGGGGTTTGATAGAATTGCCCATAGGCCAGCGATACCTGACTGTATGGCCCGGTTTTATAGGCGAATGACAGCCGTGGTGCCAGATTAAACCGGCCGATAGCTGATGAATACTCACCCCGAAGGCCCGCCTGCACCGCCAGATTTCGGCCTAAGTACGTTTGCGATTCAACGAATACGGCTCCGTAGTTGTCGTGCAGGGCGTAGGTTTTTCCCATAACTGTGTTTCGGACGGTAACCCGGCTGGCTTCGGTACCAAACAGAAAAGAATTACTATGGGCCAGCAGTCGCGTCAGTACAGACCGTCCCTGTATGCGTGCGCTGCCCCGCCCGAAGTCGGCTCCGCTGTAGGTGGTGGCATCGGTGTCATGGCTGTACGAAAGTCCGGAGTGGAGCAGCCACTTGCCTTCGGCCCAGCTATCGGTATAGGTGCTGGTGGTGAAGAAATTTCGGTTGCGTTGTTGTAAGGATGTTGTACCGGTGTCCGCCGATGGGTCAGGGAAGTTCATGCCGAGTTTGCTGTTGGAGTACATACCGTAAAATTTCAGCATTCCGGTTTTCGTTGGTTTGAGTCGGTAGGTCAGCGACGAACCTGCAAACTCCGGTATGTGCGTCCAGTCGACATTCTGGGGCACCAGCGCAAATAGTGGTTTCAGATTGCCGTAGTAGGCCGTTGCCGAAATCGACGACTTTTCGCTGGCCTGATCGTAGCTGAGGGCTGAATTGGCCAGGTTCAGACTCACGCTCATGCCGTTGTTACTACTCTTGTCGGTTGTGTTCAGTAACAGGACGCTGGATAATGCCTGCCCGTACTGCGCCGAATAGCCTCCCGTGCTGAACGACATGCCTTTAAACATAAAGGGCTGGAACCTACCTCTTGACTGCACATTGGGCATGGTGCTGAAGTAGGGATTTTGTACGATCATACCATCAATGATTACTTTGGCTTCCTCGCCTGAACCACCGCGCACAAACAATCCGGTTTGTTCACCAACGCGCTGCGCACCCGGCAGCAGATTCATGGCGGCCGTAATATCAGCGTTGGCCCCGGCAGTAGTAACGATGTCCAGTGGTTTGAGCATGGTCATGCGCTTCTCATCCGAGGCTTCAAACGAACCCGCGGTAATAACCACGGTGTTTAATTCATTCGCCATTTCGGTCAGGCGAATGGTTAGCGATGGTATCAGGGTTAGCGTGATTTCCTGGCTGAATGGCTCATAGCCTATATAGGATACCAGGAGCGTAGCCGTATCCGGACGGGAAGATGTAAACCGGAAAGTCCCTGTGCTGTCCGTATTGGTCCCATCGTAAGTGCCGCGCAAAAACACATTGGCACCGGGTAGGGCATGGCCTTTCTGGTTGGTTACCCGCCCTGTGAGTACTGTTTGCGCCGGGGCCGGAAGAGAAATTAATAGAAAAGCGAGTAGGAGAGTCGCTGTATTTTCACCCCACCCCAACCACTTAATACAAGTATAGATTGCTTTCATGCGTGGCGCTGTTTTGCTAACCAATTGATTAAGTCAAAACTACCGTGTCTGGTAGTGGATCAGCTGTTTTTTCCGACGAGCAGGGGTTGGCGCGGAGTGAACCGGGACAGGAGCCGGACGAAGTTATTTGTAGAATTGATAAACCAGATGCAAATTGAGCCGCATAAATAACTCCGTTCCGGGCTAACAGTTGGCCACGCCATTTGTTAGTGACTTGTGAACGCTTTGCCTTTTGACTACTACCTTGGTTTGTTTTCCTCTTTCAATCGGTCAGCTACGTCCCTGGCGCGAGGGCGATGAAGAATCATTAGTTCGGTATGCCAGCAATCGGCAAATCTGGAATAATGTACGCGATTTTTTCCCCTATCCGTACACGCCCCGCGATGCCCACTCGTGGGTGCGTTCCAACAAGTCATACCATCAGCCAAACAACCTGGCCGTAGAGGTGGACGGGAGGGCGGTCGGAAATATTGGCTTTACCGTCAAAGACGATATTTACCGGTACAATGCCGAAATTGGCTACTGGGTTGGCGAGGAATACTGGGGGCGGGGTATCATGAAAGAGGCCGTACCAATCATGACCGATTATATTTTCAGAAATTTTCAGGTAAACCGCATTTTTGCCTGCGTGCTGGAAGGGAATACAGCCTCCATGCGCGTACTAACCAACGCCGGGTATCAGCAGGAGGCCATTCACCGGAAAGCAGCCGTGAAAAATAATCAGTATCTGGATGAGCATATATACGCTATTCTGCGGGCTGAGCACCGGGATCTAAAGTCATCCATCAGTACGCTTTAATGGGCATGCTACCCGTTTATTTTTGCCTATTAGTATCCGGAAAGCGCTTAACTATAGGCTGTTTTTTGGTTATTTTGTCAACTTATTGCCGCTTCGGCGGACACGTCTGTTATGCCGAAAATAGTTATTGCCATTGATGGCTATTCCAGTTGCGGGAAAAGTACCACCGCCAAGGCAGTAGCTGCCCGTTTAGGGTATGGGTACATAGACACGGGTGCTATGTACCGGGCCGTCAGCCTGTTTTTTATCCGGGAGCGAATAGCGCTTTCCAGCCCGAAAGAGGTGAACGAGGCACTCGAAAAAATTCATATCTCGTTCAAACATAATAACCGGACAGACCGCAACGAAACCTGCCTGAACGGTCTGAATGTGGAGGAGGAGATCCGGAAGATGTACATCTCCAACGTTGTGAGTGAGGTAAGCGCCATTCCCGAAGTACGCTGGGCCATGGTAGCCCAGCAACAGAAAATGGGGCGCAGGCGGGGTGTCGTTATGGACGGCCGGGATATCGGTACGAAAGTTTTCCCCGATGCCGAAGTCAAGGTGTTCATGACCGCCGACACGTACACCCGTGCCAAACGCCGGCAGCAGGAATTGCTCGCAAAGGGAGAAATGATAAATCTTCAGGACATTATCGACAACCTCGAAAAACGCGACCTTATCGACACAACCCGATCTGAAAGCCCACTGGTGCAGGCTCCCGATGCTACGCTGCTGGATACGTCGCACATGACCATCGAAGAACAGGTGGACTGGGTGCTTGAACTGGCTGACCAGCGGCTGGCAGAAATCCACCGCAAGGGCCACCGGAAGGTCGCTAATCCACTCGCCTGATTGCCTATGACTGCCGATTTTCTGATTGTGGGTCAGGGCGTAGCCGGGTCCGTACTGGCCTGGACACTCGACCAGCGGGGATGCTCGGTGATTCTGGTCAATGACCCTTCCAGACCGTCGTCTTCGTCGGTGGCGGCCGGTATTGTCAACCCACTGACGGGGCGTAAACTGGTACGCACCTGGAAGGCTGATGAGCTGTTTCCGTTTCTGCACCAGTTTTACCGGCATATCGAACAAACGCTCAATGTTCGGTTCTTTCACCCCAAAACTATCTACCGCCCCTTCCGGTCAATGGCAGAAAAGTCAGCCTACGAATCCCTGACGGATAATCCGGCTATACAGCCATACATAACAAACGCTGTCAACCACGAGTTGTACAGCGGGTTCATTAACAATCCGTTCGGAGGGCTTGAGGTTACCCAGTCCGGGTGGCTGGATGTCAACGAGTTTGTCCGGATCATAAAAGGGTATTTTATTCAGAAAAACCAATACGCCGACGTTGATGTAAAGGTTAACGAGTTGCTGTTCCGCAGCGGCAAAGCGGAGTGGCAGGGGATAACGGCAAACCGGGTTATTTTTTGCGATGGCGCGCAAATCGGTGAAAATCCGCTGTTCAGCTGGCTTCCCTACAACCCTGTGAAAGGAGAGATCATCACGGCGGTGGTGCCTGATTATGCCATCTCCTCCGTCGTGAATCAGGGACTTTTTATTCTGCCCATTCGGGATGGACTGGTAAAAATCGGGGCTACGTATAGCTGGCACGACATCGACTGGAAACCAACCGAAGAGGGACGCACGTTTCTGGAAAACAAAGTGCGGGATATCCTGAAAGTGCCCTTTGAGGTAGTTGCCCAGCAGGCTGGTATCCGCCCATCTACCAAAGATAGACGGCCATTCATTGGGCTGCATCCCACCCAGCCAACGGCTGGTGTTTTTGGGGGTATGGGTACCAAGGGCGTGTCGCTGGCACCGTATCTGGCCGAACAGTTTTCCCGGCACCTGCTGGATGGTGAAGATTTGGAGCCGGAAGCGAATATAAGCCGCTATGATTCGTTATTATTACACGATTTGGATGAGCCAGCGTAGCGCGCTGCAAATTCCAGGTTTTCAGGTCATATTCATCCGTTAAAAACGCCATACAAGGCTGGCCCTGGTAACGGCGTATTTGGTTATTGTCTTGTTATGCGAAATCGATACATAATACTATTGAGCCTTTGGCTGGGTGGGTTGAGCGTGGCTACGGCACAGAATTATCCATCGCTGGAGCGGTTCGGGAAAAACCGGATTCAGTACCGTAATTTTGAGTGGAAAATTATCCGCACCTCAAACTTCGAGATCTACTACTACCAGGATGGCCGCCAGATTGCCAACCTGACGGCCCAGTACGCCGAGTCAGAATTCGACCGGATTACCGAACTGCTGGGTTATACCCCCTATAGCCGGGTGAAAATTTTTCTGTTCAACTCCCCCGCTGAGCTTACCCAGAGTAACATTGGCCTCAATGCCCAGAGCGGTCTGAACAGCCGCGAGCAAAACCTCTCCAAATCGCGGGTAGAACTGGCCTTCTCTGGCGACCAGATAAGCTTTCGGAAGCAGATTGTTCACGATATCGCCATGCTGTTCGTTTACGACATGCTGTATGGTGGCAGCCTGAAAGACGCGCTCC
This sequence comes from uncultured Cytophagales bacterium, assembly GCA_963782245.1. Taxonomy (GTDB): domain Bacteria; phylum Bacteroidota; class Bacteroidia; order Cytophagales; family Spirosomataceae; genus Spirosoma. The sequence goes on along the minus strand of CAWAJC010000013.1, from coordinate 164,273 downwards.
AGAGTTCTCTCCTGCTCACCCTGCCGGACTGGTTTATGCCGGGTATTGCTTCATACATTGCCGGTGGCAACAGCCTGGAACTGGATGACTATATGCGGGACATTTCCGAAACGCGCCCCGTCAAAAAGCCGTCGCTGCTTAATGGTTCCGATGCTGAACTGGTGGGCCACTCCATCTGGAATTATATTGTTCAGCGATACGGTCGGGATAATATTTCAAATATTCTGAACCTGACGCGCATCATCCGGAACGAGCAGAGCAGTATTTCGAGTACGCTGGGTGTACCCTACAACCGGTTCCTGCGCGAGTGGCGGGAATACTACGCCAACATGGCCACCAGCGTTGGGCAATCCTATCAGGCCGGCACGGATGAGTTTCAACTCAAAGTAGGCTCTGCCGACGATAAGTCGGTGCTGGTGAGCCTGAAGTTGAGTCCCGACAAGCAATTTGTCGCGTATTCCATTCTTCGGGATGGTAAATTCCAGGTCGAAGTAGTTAACACCGCAACCCGCAAGAAAGAAACAGTTTTATCGGGAGGCTATCGGCTGGACGGCGTTGAAACGCACGCCAGTACGCCGTTGCTGGCCTGGCAGAAGGAGAATAAACTGCTTGTTATTACCGATGAGGTGGGGCAAACCAACCTATACCAGTTTGAGGGATTTGAGAAAAAAGCGAAACGGCAGTTCAAACGGCCGGTCAACGGACTCTCGCAGGTTACCTGGATGGATGCATCGGAAGACGGGGGTAGCCTGATTTTGAGTGCCGACCGCAATGGCCAGAACGACCTGTTTCTGTATAGCATCAACCGGGGGTCGTACCAGCAGCTGACCAATGATCTGTATGATGACTTGTACCCATCCTTCATTGGCCGTACTGCCCAGCAGGTTGTATTCAGCTCTAACCGAAAGGACGATACGCTGGGTGTTGATAAGGGAACCTACAAAAGCATTAGTGATGCCCTGATGCTGTTCACGCATGAGGGCAGTGCCCGGAACTTGTCGGTAACCCGGCTAACGGATTCGCTGGCTCACGCCACACAGCCAATACCAGCGGGAGAATCGACCATTTATTTCCTGAACGATATAAACGGTATCCGGAACCTATACCGACTGGAAACCGAGACCAAATCGATTGCTCAGCTAACGGCTTTTCCGCAGAGTATTCATCTCTACGACCTGAATCCGGCAAACGGCGGATTTGTGTACAGCAGCCTGAAGAATGGTGATGAGTTTATTGGATTCCGGTCGCAACTCAATCTGACGCAGAAGCTGCAGACGCCACCAACGCAACGAGTGCTGAATACCAACCGGACCACTACCGTTCGGACCGTGCGGGCCGATACCGTAGTCCAGACCGGTAGCCAGGCGGGTAGGGATTCGAGCGGGGCCAGTCGTACACCCGACGTACGGCCGGATGCCGCACCTAAAATCACGCTGGAACCAGGCGAGGTGGATACTGACAATTACCAGTTCGATCCTGATGTGCTCAAAGCAGTGGAGAACCGGCAACGTCGTTCGGTAGCAGGTGTTACGCCTACGTTAGCGACGCCACTGCCACGCAACCGCCGTCGGGAAACAATCACCATCAGGGGGCCTTACGATTATAAAGGTACGTTTGGCATCAACGAGGCCCCGTCCAACTGGCGGGTCGATCCTATTAAGGGATTTGGTTACGCGCAGGAAGTGACCATGACCGACTTGCTGGAGAACCATGTACTTCGGGCCGGGGGCTTTATCAGCCTGACCAACACCCTCAAGAACAGCGACCTCTTTGCTGAATACACGAACCTGACGCACCGAATTGACTACGGTGCCCGGGTCGACCGTCAGACCCTGTTTCTGGACGGAGCCGGTATGTTGCAGAAATACCGGTACAACCGGGTTGCGGTGTCGGCTTCGTACCCCGTTTCGGTCAATAGCCGCTTTACCGTATCACCCTTCTACGCCATCACCCGTTTAATCGATCTGTCTTCGTTTAGTGAGCCAGACCGGGCTTCGGATTATGTGGGTCTGCGGGGCGAGTATGTGTTCGATAATACCAAAGTGAATGGTATGAACATGGTGATGGGGACCCGAATGAAACTCCGATTTGACGAATACGCGGGCTTGCGAGGTTCGTCGGAAGGCTTTCGTCGGTTGTCGCTCGATTTGAGGCATTACCAGAAAATTCACCGTGACCTGGTGCTGGCCATGCGGTTCGCTTTCAGCCAGTCGGGTGGGCCATCGCCCAAGCGGAGTACACTGGGCGGGATGGAGAACTGGATTGGTACCAACACAAAAGAACAGGTTGCTTCCAATCCGCTGCTGATTCCCAACACGACGCAGAACGAAATTCCCTACGACTACCGCGATGTGTTTTTCCTCGATTTTGCCGCTCCACTGCGGGGCTTCCGGCAGGGGAAACTAACCGGAAACAGTCACATGCTTTTCAACGCCGAACTGCGCCTTCCGTTAATTCGCTACCTGTACCGGGGGAACATAACCTCAAATTTCCTGCGCAATCTTCAACTGGTTGCCTTTAGTGATATTGGCACAGCCTGGAGTGGGAGTGGTCCTTTTAGCAAGCAAAACAGCCTGAATACGGAGGTAGTTGGTGGTGGTAGTATCCCATTCCGGGCCATCGTAACAAATTTTAAGAACCCTTTCCTCATTGGGTATGGAGCCGGCATACGCACGATGCTCTTTGGATACTTCGTTAAATTCGACTACGCCTGGGGGCTCGAAGACCGGTCGGTGGGGAAACCTATCCCGTACCTGACGCTGGGTTACGATTTTTAGACGCACTCATTTCCTGTTTTTCTCAGCCGCTCCTCATGGAGCGGCTTTTTTGTGCGGTTACGTACCGACCAATAAATACTACAACAACTCTAGGGACTGATATCTATATTCGTCCAGTTATACCCCCATTTCCCCAAGAACACCTAATCAATTGCGAAGAAGTCATTACTTTTTCAGGGCTTTCACATCCTTTGGTCATGGCCGGGCTATTTATTGTCCTGAAGGCAGGCTGAATGATTCAGTAAAAGGGCCCGAGCAGGATACTTACAGTTGGCATAGTTTTCGCTAACTGCTCGCAACTCCGGTCAATCCCTGCTTTCCTGCAATACTCATTTTTATGCAACTAATGGTATAGGGTATATGCGGATTAACTGAGGGATAAGTGATTAAAGAACAGAAGGTTAATATTTGGGTGTGATTAGTTGAAAAAGGTAAATGTTGTTTGGCATAGTTTTAGTTAAATTTTGAACAGTAAAAGAGCGTGTTGACCACATGACCCTACATAGTGACCTGCAAGCAATTTGCTGGTCAGAATATCTCTGTATTCTGTGGATGCTATTTTACACCTATTAAGCCTGTTCCAAATTAAGTTGCACAGATGGAAGAAATATCTACCGTTCACACAGAACACTATGAGGCTGTCATTGACCGTATTCACCCCAAGGCGCATCATGAATCAGATAGGAATTATCCGAACATAGCACGTAGTATCACTCGGGTTATCCACTCTGTTTGGGAGCTGATTTATGGTCGATTGGGACTGTTTCAGCCAATTCCATCTTCGCCAATCATTACCCCGGCTTACCAACGGTCAGCGGAGTTGCCGGAAGTAAAAAGAAAAGGGGAACGCTATCTCACTCCCCATCGGCCGGAACCGCCAGATATACCTGACCCTGATTTCCCTTCCCATCGATTTAATTCAACAAATGAAGCGCGTCATTTCTTCACACAACGTCCAATGAATGAGAAATCTGTACTAAAAACATCCTCACTCTCACCCACTCAGCCAGTACAACTACACCGGGGTGCAGGATTAGTAACTGTAAGGACGAAGCCGGACGCAGGGAGTAACCTGCCCCAGGTACTCCGTTCGTTCGTCGCGAACAAATGCAAGCCGGAATTGCCGCTCCTGACGGGGGCAATGACGCTAATCACGCTGATACTGTTTTGGCTGACTGGCACTTCCGCGCAGGCCCAGATGCCGACCTCCATCAACCTAAGCCTTTATAAACATATTAGTACCCAGGCCCCCGCCATTGGCGATGTGGTGACCTACACGATAGTGGTGGCCAACTCACCCGGCTCCACGACGGCTACCAATGTTTCGGTAAAAGATGATTTGCCAGCCGGGGGTGTTTCCTTCCTGCCCGCATCAGCCAGCGTTATTCACGGGTCAGGCGTTTACACGGCTACGGGGTCGGCTACGGCTACCGTTGGCACGCTGGTTATTCCGGCTATTGCACCGGGCGACTCTACCGTACTGGTTTTTAAAGCTACGGTGTTGGAACAGGGAGTTTGGTTCAATACGGCCGAGATTACCAAAGCCGACCAGACGGATACCAACTCAACGCCTAATAATCAAAGCATGACCGAAGACGACTACGCGTCGGTCTGCTTTTCCGTACCCATCATTTACTATTTCGGAGATGAATACACCGTCATGGTACCATCTGGTTACGACCAGATTGTTTGGTATCGGGATAATGTCCCCATTAGTACATCAGTCCTGTCCACCTCGCTGGCAGAAATAAACAACGATCTTTCCCTGACGATAAAAAGTCCGGGCGTTTACCGGTTTGTGACCTATCGTAATGGATGTCCGGCTACTAATTGCTGCGACATACAGGTTATCCAGGGGCCCTATAGTAGTTTAGGCGACTATGTATTTGTGGATGCCAACAAGGATGGTATCCAGAACGGGGGCGATAGTCCGCTGCCGGGTGTGGCGGTGGTGCTGCTGAACAGCTCCAACACGGTCATCGCTTCAACGACTACCAGTATTTCGGGTTTGTACTCATTTACGGGTCTGACACCGGGGGTGCCCTACAGTGTGAGCTTCGTAACACCCACGGGCTACCTATCAACCTCGGCTTTAATTGGGGGCAATGACGCTACGGACAGTGATGTGAATCCGCTGACGGGTCAGACTCGTCAGGTAACTCTGGCAACAGGAGAGAATAACCTCAACCTGGACGCTGGCTTTTACCTGCAGGCCAACTGCCCCACTGACTACGGTCTGGTTGTATCGGGCGATATGGCTATATGTACGGGTGGCTCTGCTGTTCTGACCGCTTCCACTACCGTACCGAATGCTCAGATAAAGTGGTACTCTCCCTCATCGGGCAGTATGCCCTTTGCCACCATCAGTAGTGGTGAGAGTATAACGGTGAGTCCGGCAAACACCGCGACTTATTACGCCGAAGTGGCAACCGGTTCCTGCATTAGCCCCCGTAAATCGATAGCGGTTGTCATGACAATGATTGACGCACCGGTTATTACGGCCAATACCAGAAATGCCTGTCCGACTACGACGGTTGACCTTGCCGCCATTCAGATTCAGAACCGCAATCCGGATTTGACCTACGAGTGGTACACAAGTTCTACCCGTTCGCAAGCTACGCTGGTAACCAGCCTGACAGCGGTTGGTGCCGGTCAATACTATGTTTTTGCCAAGGGCGGTAGCTGCTACAGCAGCCCGGCAATTCTGACGGTTCAAATTAGCGACTGTAACTGCCAGAACGTGGCGGGTGTGAGTGTTGGGCCGGGTCAGTCGGTCTGTGCGGGTGATATCATCTCGCTTCGGGCAGTACTATCCGGTTCGGCAACCAGCGTAACCTGGAGCACGAATGGTACGGGCACGTTCAGTAGTTTAAACAGTCTGACAACAACCTACACCGCAACGGCTTCTGATATAGCCACGGGAAATGTGTTACTGACGGCCACTACCAACGACCCCGACGGGCCGGGTGGCGTTTGTCAGGATGCAACCAGTTCCGTGATTGTTCGGATCAGCAAGCGGCCGGATGCTCCCAGTAATGTTGCCAGCGATGATACGCTGGTTTGCCGGGGTAACAGCACGAAACTGGTTGCTTTTGCTCCGGGTTCCCGGATCAACTGGTACGACCAGGCCGGAACCTTACTCGGTACTACGCCGAGTGGTGGTAAACTGGTAGTAACGCCTTCAGAGACTGGTGCCGTTGTTTATTACGCTGAAGCCTTTATGGATGCCTGCGTAAGCACGCGTTCGTCGGTAACGGTTACGGTAGGTTCCTGCCAGGCCGATCTGGCCATCACAAAAACAATCGTAACACCAGGGCCATACAGTATCGGCCAGAAAGTTACCTACGCCATCACGGTGACCAACAATGGTCCGGTAACGGCAACTGGTGTACAGGTGAATGAGGTATTGCCCGCATCGCTGACCTACGTTAGTTCGACACCGGCGGGCGAGTACAGCCCGGCAACGGGTATGTGGACCGTTGGTACAATGCCCAACGGGGCGAACCAGAACCTGCTGGTTGAAGCAACGATTGTTTCGGGTGGGTCGATCAAGAATATGGCCCTCGTGAGTGGCTCGAATAACAATCCGGCCAGACCGAAGAACGACACCTCGTCAGTTAATATTTCGGTTGGTAACTGTGTGACGCAGGCACCAACCATCTTCTGTGCCATCACCGAGATTTGCAAAGGCGGAACAACAACGCTTACCGCTAAAGGATGTACTGGTGGAGACGTGTTATGGTCCAATGGGCAATCAGGCCTAACGATCTTTGTAACGCCCGCATCGACTACCACCTATACGGCGAAATGTTCGGCCGAAAACAAGTGCATCAGCGGGCCATCGAATGCCATCGTCGTTACGGTGCTCGATCCGCAAACGCCAACCATTACGGCCAGTGCCGACAATGTATGCCCTGGCACGTCGGTAACGCTGACGGCATCGGGTTGTGCCGGAGGGACCATCGAATGGTCGGACAAGGCCCAGACGGGTGCTTCTATTGTGGTGACTCCCAACAGCAAAACAACCTATACGGCTCAGTGCCGGACTGCCAGCTGCCTGAGTACGCCGGCCATGAAAACGATTAATATCACTACCGATATCCCGGCACCAACCATCGTTTGCAGCACAACAGTCGTTGCTCCGGGCGAAACCGTTACCCTAACCGTTGAAAACTGCGTAGGAACGCCGGTCTGGAACAGCACAACGGCTACAACCGGCAGTATCGTTGTTACGCCAACGGTTGGTAACAATAGCTACTCCGTATACTGTAAGAATGATGCCTGTGTTAGCAAGTCGTCGGACGTGTACACGATTAAGATTGTAGTACCGGCTATCCCGAAAGTAACGGCCAGTGCGGACACGGTTTGCGCCGGTGGCGCTGTTGTCCTGACGGCTACCGACTGCGATGGCACGATAATATGGAACGTAGAGGGCAAAACGGGGCCGAGTATTACCGTGTACCCAACGGCTAACATCAGCTATTACGCCCAGTGTAAGTTCCGGACCAGCCTGAGCAACCCATCTACGCCGGTGAATATCGCGGTGGTATCGCCATCGGCTCCGATTGTGAAAGTGAGCAGAACGCTCGTATGCAGTGGCGATCCTGTATCGCTCACCGCAACGGGCTGCAACGGTACGGTTGTGTGGCATGGTACCGATAAAGTAGGGGCCAGTATCACCATCTATCCAACGCAGTCGCAGGAATACTATGCTACCTGCAAGCAGGGAAGCTGTGCAAGCGATATGTCGAACAAGGTGCGCGTAACGGTCAACACCTCACCGGCACCTGCTCCAACGATACTCGCTTCGACAACGACCACCTGCAATGGCGGCCTTGTATCCCTTACCGCCACGGGTTGCCAGGGTGGCACCATCCAGTGGTCGGACGGACAGACCGGACCGGTTGTTTCGGTAACCGCAACACCATCGAACCGCGAGTTCTACGCCCTCTGTAAGCCTGCCAGTGGTACGGCCTGTGGCAGTGGAAAATCGAACATAGTCACGCTTGACATCACGTCAATACCCACCCCAACGATTGTCTGTAGCTCATCGATCCTGTGTTCCAGTGAATCATTGGTACTGAGGATAGAAAATTGCCAGGGTATTCCGTACTGGAGTAGTACCGACTCGCACGCTACCAGCCTGACGGTAACGCCGTCGGTAACGACCAGCTACACGGCGTATTGCCAGGACGGTGCGTGCCGGAGTGCTACATCACGGGAGTACACCATCACTGTCGTCCCGGTAGTACCGCCAACGGTTGTTGCTTCGGCTACGGCTGTGGCACCAGGGGGTACGGTTACCCTGTCGGCATCCGGTTGTACGGGTGAGGTGATCTGGTCGGCCAATGATATCAATGGGAATAACAAAGGCGAGTCTATCGTGGTGCGGCCAGAAGGTACGCAGACATACTACGCCCAGTGTAAGTTCCGTACCTGCCTGAGTACCCCCTCAATTCCGGTTGTTATCAATCCCGGCGATTGTGCGGCCAGAGCTGGCAGTCTGTTAGCAACCAACGCAACGGTTTGTGGTGGTTCGAGCAGCACGGTTACAGTAGCTGCTACCACGAACGGCGGACTGGTACAACCCACGGGTTACTCGATTGCGTATGTGCTGGTGAAAAACGGCGTTATTCAGCAAACCAGCCCAACCCCGCAATTCACGGTGTCGTCTGACGCGGCTGAGTATACCATCCATACGCTGGTGTACAATGCAAACGCGGCCGATCAGAATTACCTCAATCTGGCAAGTGTAAACCTGGGGGTAACAACACCCGCCGATGTACTGACATTGATTGGTTCCAGGTGCGCCAGTCTGGACGTTGCTGGTGCAAAAGTGACGGTGCGCAACAGTGAGCCACCTGTGCTGTCGGCTGGCCCGTCGCTCACTATCTGTAGCGGTGGCACGGTTTCCCTGACGGCCACTGGCTGTGCTAATGGCAGTGTTACCTGGTCGGACGGAACGGTAGGGGCTACCTATACAAAGCCCATCTTCAGCAGCCTGAATCTGACGGCTATCTGCACGATTGATGGGTGCGCGAGCAAGCCATCGGCCAGTGTTCAGGTTACGCTGGGTACACCACCTGTTCCAATTATCGTGAGCGACAAGTCGTCAATCTGCCCTGGCGAACCCGTTTCGCTGACGGCTACCGGTTGTACCGGTGGTACCTACGTCTGGTCGGATGGGATAACGACTGGCAATACGCTGACCATCTCGCCAACGGCTGATGTTAGCTACCGTGTGAGGTGTAAGCTGGGCGATTGTGAAGGCGACCAGTCTGCTGCCATTACGATTAAAGTGGGCGCACCCGTTGCGCCAACTGTTTCCATCCTGGGTGGTAACAACAACACAACGGTTTGCTTCGGTACACCGGTTACCCTGGTAGCCGAAGGGTGTTCGCCAACTAGTTACGTGACCTGGTCCAACAACCAGGTGGGTAACTCGATCACTGTATCGCTGGCCAGTTCGGCCACTTTCACGGCCCGGTGCTGCAACTCGACCCTCTGCAAGAGCGCTCCATCGAGTGTCCTGTCGGTAACGATATTGCCCAAAGTGCCGCAGCCAATCGTGAAGGATATTACCAGTACCTGTCCAATGCTGACGGCTGACCTGGCGAAAGCGGTGAGCAGTACGCTGGCAACAACGGGTGGTGTGTTCGCTTACTTTACGGATGCCAGCCTGAGCGATGCGTCGAAAGTAGCCGATCCGGCACACGTAGGTTCCGGGACGTTCTACGTGGTAGAGAAAACGGCCAACGGCTGTACAAGCCTGCCGCTGATGATTCATGTGCAGGTTGCCCCCTGCAGTGAGCAAACGCCCTGCAATGCGGCCAACCCGGCAACAGCCAGCGCGGGTGCAGATGCCAGTGTGTGCGCTGCGAAGTCATACCAGCTCAGCGGTGCTATGGGTGGAGCGGGTAAAACCGCCCACTGGACCACCAGCGGCAATGGTACCTTCGATAACAGCTTTGCCCTGAACGCCATTTATACGGCCAGTGCCGAAGACGTACTGTCGGGTAAAGTAACGCTCACACTGTCGGTTAGTACCAACAATGCAGCCTGCCCGGTAGCAACGGACAATATGCTACTCACAATTGATGGGGTCAAGTCGATACCCGTTATAACGATGGTGGGCGCTACGAAACTCTGCTTCGGTGATTCGGTTATTCTGAAAGCACCCGCCGGTGCCGCTGGGTATAAATGGAGCGGTAACGAAACAACGCAGAGTATCGTCGTGAAACGCAGTGGTGTTTACAACGTTCAACTGCTGGATGGCAAGGGCTGTAGCTCAGTAAAGTCAGACAACGTGACCGTGCAGGTGAGCGAGCCAATCCAGACTCCGCTGGTGCGTAACCTGCGGAACACCTGTCCAGAGAAGATTGTCGACCTGACAAAAGCACTCTCGTCAACCATGGCGGGTAGCTCATACATCTACCGTATTTGCGATTGCAACACGTCCAACATCGTTATCCGGCCCGATTCGGTTTGTGCCGGCGACTACTGGATTTCGGAGAAGAACGCCAGTGGTTGCGTGAGTGCACCGGCCAAAGTGGTTGTGAGCGTGTTTAGCTGCGCGGCCGATACGATGGATACCGATGTGCAGATTACCAAGCTGGCCAGTACGGCTCTCGTGAAAAACGGTGCACCGGTAACCTACACGATTACGGTGAGCAACGCCGGGCCACATACCGCGAAAAACATCGACGTTCGGGATGTACTGCCGAAAGGACTGGAACTGGTTGCCACGCCGGCACCTGACTACAAGGTATCTGGTGGTGTAATAACGAAACGTATCGACAGCCTGAAAGCAGGTCAGTCGCAGCAGATTGTCTTCAGCGGTCGTATCACGGTGAAAAAGCAGGCGGTTGTCAACACAGCTGAGATTTCCTATCTCGACAACAAAGACACCAACCTGGCCAACAACACATCGAGTGTGACGGTAACGGATACATCGACGAATCGGCCGAGCCTGATTGGTATCGCCAAAGCGGTACTGGGTCAGCCAACGGCAGTAGGGGATTCGCTCATCCGGGTATCGTACAAATTCGTCGTGACCAACTTTGGTGAGGATACGCTGAAACGCGTACAGGTGACGGACGATCTGGCCTACTCTTTCTCGCCAAACACGGTAACCGACACGAAGCTGACGCTATCCAACAATGGGTCGTCGCTGAAACTGAACCCGGCCTTCACCGGTACTGGCAGTAACGCAAACATGCTCGATTCAACGAGCCGTCTGGCACCCGGTCGCTCAGAAATGCTCGTACTGAATGTAACGGTGCGCCGGACGTTGGGTGATACGACCAGATCGTTCAACAACTTCGCGGGTGCGTCGGCGCTGAATAGCTTCACTACAGTATCGGATATATCGGTGAGTGGGGGCGATTCGGACCCGGACAATGACGGTGATCCGACCAACAACACCAGTGCAGCCAGCTTCACGCTGGGAACCAGTCAGCCGCAGGGTCCAAGTATTGGTCTGGCACTGGCCGTGGTTAACATTAAACAGCAGCCGGATAGTTCGTACACCATCACTTACAAAGCCACGATCAAAAACTTCGGTGATGTAGCTCTGAATGGTGTCGTTCTCACGGATAGTCTGATCAACGCCTTTACGGCCCCGGCTTCGTATACAGTAGTAGGTGCGCCGGTGGTAGGAGCGGGTAGTACGCTGGTAGTCAATGCCGGCTTCAATGGCAGCACGCAGCCGAATATACTGGCTGCTGCCAGTTCACTGGCCGTGGGTGCTCAGGATACCGTGCTGATAACGGTGAACGTGAAAACCGGTGGGAACAACGGTCCGTTCTACTCCAGCGCAACGGTTACAGCCCATACGCCGGATTCGAGCCAGGTGGTTAAGGACATCTCTAACAGTGGTATTGACCCGGCACCAGCCGGTTCGGCATCGACAACGGTTCGCTTCGACCTGCCTAAAGCATTGCTGGGCGTGGCTAAATCGGTTGGTACGCCAACGCTGGTGGAAACGGGAGTCTACGACATTCCGTACACCATTGGGCTCTTTAACCTCGGCACGGTTCCGCTGAAGAAGGTGCAGGTAGTGGACAAACTCTCCGAGACCTTCGGTAACGGTGCCCTGATTGTGAGCAGCCAGATTTCGGTAACCAGCACGGGAGCCAGCGCTGATAGCCTGACCATCAACCCCCAGTACACCGGTCAGGGCATGATCACGAATATGCTCGTCGACTCGATGAGTATGCTGCCCGCCGGTGGTAAAGCCTATCTGACCTTCGTGGTTCGGGTAGACGTGAAAAACGCTGATTCGCTGACGTTTTACAATACAGCCCGCGCTACCGCCACCACAATCGACGGTCAGGTTGTAGAAGATATGTCGACGGCGGGTACGAATGATGATCCGGACAATGACCTCGATCCGCGCAACAACAGCCAGCCAACACCCATTACGCTGAATGGCCTCGCATCGTCGTCGTACCTCGGTCTGGCCATGTCGGTTCGGGATACCGCCCGGCAGGTTGATGGCAGCATGAACGTTACCTATCAGTTGGTAATCCAGGGATACGGACCCGATACGCTAACGCACGTTAGCGTGAGTGATACCCTCCTTAAGGTGTTCAACACCCAAACGGGTTCTACCTTCTCGGTGGTGAACAGGCCGGTGATTATATCAACAGGCAGTACGTTGAAACTGAACCCCGACTATAACGGTGGCTCCGACCCCGTACTGGTGCTGGGTGATAGTACCAGTACCCTGGCGGCTGGCAAAGCCGATACCCTCCTGATAGTGGTAAATGTACTGTCCGATGGTAGTACGACCACGTTCCTGAACACTGCTTATGGCAGGGCCAGGGCCAAATCGGGTCTGGTAACAGATGTCTCGACGACCGGTTTGAATCCTGATCTTAATGGAAACGGAAACCCAACCGACTTGAACGAGCGTGAAGCTACGGTGCTGATTCTGTCACCAACCTTTGCGTCAATCTTTATTCCGGAAGGTTTCTCACCAAACGGTGATGGTATCAACGACCTGTTTGTGATACGGGGAGCAACCGGCCTGAGCGTTAGCCTGGATGTGTACAACCGCTGGGGTCACCTGGTCTACACGAATGCTAATTACCAGAACGACTGGGACGGCAAGCCAAACACGGGTATCACGATCAGTGCTGAATCGGGCGGAGTACCCGACGGAACGTACTACTACGTAATTAATTTGAGTGATGGACGCAAGTTTGTACGCTATATGACCATTAACCGCTAATACCGATGTCAACTAATTTTTCAACCAAACATTGGGCAGGTGTGCTGCTACTGATCGTAGGATTCAGTAGCAGCCAGGTCCGGGCACAGCAGGACAAAATGTTCTCGCAGTACATGTTCAACATGATGGCCCTTAACCCGGCCTACGCCGGTAGCCGCGATGTGCTGAGCATGTCGGCCCTCTACCGAAACCAGTGGACGGGCCTGCCGGGAGCACCCCAAACGGCCACCTTCACGGCCGATATGCCGCTCAACAACGAACGGGTTGGCGTTGGGATTCAACTCTACGGCGACAAAATAGGCGTGTTGCAGGAAGCCGGTGGATTTGCTTCATACGCCTTCCGCATTAAAGTAGGAGCCAAGTCCACGCTGGCGTTGGGTTTGCAGGCGGGGGCCTCGAGTTATCAGCTCAACCTGACGGAGGTAAGAACCTCGCCCGATGGGCAGATCGATCCGGCGTTTGCCAGCAACATCTCCAAGGTGCTCCCCAACTTCGGTACGGGTATCTACCTGAGTAACGACCGGTCGTATCTGAGTTTGTCGGTACCGCGCCTGATTAAAAACAAGCTGAGCGAGTACAACATCGGTAACTACCGTTCCCTGCAGGCTCGTCAGGCTTATCTGGCGGCTGGGTTTGTGGTTGGTATCACCCCAGGCATCAAGATGAAACCGTCCATGCTGATCAAGTATGCCGATGGGGCTCCGCTTGGTTTCGACGGAAACATCAACTTCTGGTTTGCCGACCGCATTGCCATTGGGGCATCCATTCGCCGGAATCAGTTTTCGTCCTGGTCCAAGTATACGACCGATGCCGTTGTGGGGATGCTGGAAGTTCAGCTGAACGATCAGTTACGGTTTGGCTACGCCTATGATCATACGATGAACAATCTGCAGAGCGTAGCGCCGAGTTCGCACGAGATCATGATTCGGTACGAATTCGGTTTCGGCAAGAATCGTATCCTGACACCGAGGTACTTTTAATGGTGAATGAATGAGTGAATGAATAGTCCATGCGTCAGCTATTCGCTCAATCGCTCATTCAATCCTTCGCCATTATTTTCGGCTCAGTATTTGCTTGAAGAAAGGTGTACTTTCCCGATTCGTCGGTGAGGGTACACCTTTTCGTTCTATTGCCGGCTTCAATTCTGATCCCATATGAAAAACGTTCTTGCTATTGTCGTACTGACCTGGCTGTCAACCGGTCCGGTGCTGGCTCAGTCGTTGGTAAAACAGGCCGACCGTCAGTTCAACGAGCTGGCCTACACGAAAGCCATTGAACTGTATGAAAAGGCACTAATTAACCCAACGCCCATTTCGGAATCCGAAAAGCGGGATGCGCAGGCTAAGCTTGGCTACAGCTATCAGCAAATACGGGATATGCCTAACGCCGAGCGAATTTATCGGGATCTGGTAACGTCGGGCAATCTACCGCCCGATTATGCCCGGTATTACCTGTTTTACGCCCAGGCTCTCGCCAGCAACGGTAAATACCAGGAGGCACAGGCGGCCTACGAGAAGTATAATGACCTGCCGATGGGTGCTAAACAAACAACCTCATTCGCCAAAATCTACAGTGATGTCAGTGACCTAACTACCAAAGCGGGTAGCTACAAAGTTGATTACCTGAGCATGAATACCCGACGGGCCGAGTTCAGTCCCATGTTCTACAGAGATGGGCTGGTATTCGTGGCTGAAGGGCGTGGCAAAAGTGGCCTGAAGGGGATGTTTGCCGGGAATAGTTCGCATTATCTGGACCTTTACTACCTGCCCGACCTCAAAACGGTAGCACGTCCATGGTCGGCCCGTCGGGGCAGGGTTCAGCTGTTTCAGGTGCTGGGCAGGGATGAGTACACCGCTCCTACGCCCAACGATACCAAAACGATTGGGTATTATGGTGGCCCTAACCTGAACGCGGGCTACGATGATCATCCGGTTAGTGAATCGGACCGGTTTGGCCGCACCTTAAACACAAAGTACCACGAAGGCCCGGCCACGTTTACCAAAGATGGGTTGAGGGTAATATTCACACGAAACAACTACAACGACGGCCAGTTTCGGAAGAGCGCCGATGGCGTCAACAAACTCAAACTGTACACCGCTGGGCAGGAAAACGGTATCTGGAGCAAAGCGGAGGAGTTACCATTCAACAGCGACGAATACTCAACCGGCCATCCCACGCTTTCCAAAGACGACCAGCGACTCTACTTCTCGTCCGATCGACCCGGCGGGTTTGGGGGTACCGATATCTACGTGTCTACGTGGGAAAACGGCCGGTGGGGGGCACCCGCCAACCTGGGGCCGGAGGTAAATACGAAGGGGAATGAACTGTTCCCATTCGTGGATGAGCGCGGCAACATTTATTTTTCGTCCGATGGACGGCCCGGGCTGGGCGACCTGGATATATACTACACAACCCTCACGCCCGACGGCAAGCAGGGACAGGTGACCCGCAACCTAGGCGAACCGCTCAATTCGGCGAAAGACGATTTTGGTATCGTGACCGATGCAAACCGGATGAGTGGCTATTTCAGTAGTAACCGGAAACGCGGTGGGGCCGACGATGATGTGTATCACTTCGCCCGTGAGGAATCGCGGAATGCCTGCCGCGAACTGATGGTTCGCATCATTGACGCGGACTCTGGAATGCCCCTGGCCAACACCTCCCTGGCTCTCGACAACGCAGTTGACGACCAGCAGAAAAAACTTGAAACAAACACAGACGGAATTGCTCGAATTTGTCTGGATGTGGAGAGTGATTTTAAATTTCTGGTCAGTCGCGATGGGTATGATGATAACAAAGTTGGGTTTTCGACCCGGGACCTGCTCGATGATAAGCCTTCTCAACTGGAAATTATTCTCTCCAAACCCAAACCGCCGGTTATATCGACATTGCGCGGGCGCGTGACTGCCCAAACGGACAAAACCCCCATTGCGGGCGCGAAAGTGTTGTTGGTGAGCGAATGCGATGGGACATCGGAAGAGGCTACAACCGATGCTGATGGGTATTACGAGTTTGTCATTAAGCCGGGCTGCGATTATTCGATTGAAGCCTTGAAAGATAAAATGGGCACCAGGGGTGGCCGGATTGCTAAAGATGGAAGCGGAACCGGCAATATCACCATGTTCAAGAAAGGGGATATCGTTAAAATCGAAAATATCTATTATGATGTCAACAAAGCGGCTATTCGCCCGGATGCGGCTGCCGAGCTGGATAAAGTGGTGGAGCTGATGAAAAAGTATCCAACCATGATTATCGAGATGCGCTCCCATACCGATAGCCGGGCAACGTCCAGCTACAACAGCATGCTATCCGGCAAACGGGCCAAGTCGGCAGTAGCATATTTGACCTCGAACGGGATTGCCAGTAAACGGATGATTGCGAAAGGCTACGGAGAAAGTGACCTGCTCAATAAATGTAAGGACGGGATTGATTGTGCGGAGGAGGATCATCAGCAAAACCGCCGTACGGAGATAAAAATCATAAAACTAAACTGACCGGTTCGGGACAATCGGGAATCAGGCTTTCTGTACCACCTTAAAATGCCAGCTTTGCTGCCGGGATATCCGGTAGAGCTGGCATTTTAGGTTTTACGACCAAAACCCTGCAACTTGTTCTTTATTTTTATAACACTATGCGCTGCCTTGTTTTTGTTACTACTGTCCTCCTGCTGACGGGCAGTTTCCTGTTGCTTTCGGGTTCATCCGTTTACGCACAGAAAGAAGTGCTGTACTCCCAGTATCTCCAGAACCCACTCAGTATTAACCCTGCCTATGCCGGTAGCCGCGAGTCGTTTCACTTGACGGCCTTTCTGCGCCGGAAGTGGATTAGTGTGCGTTACGCCCCCATCACACAGAGCGTATCAGCCGACGGAGCCATTGCAAACGGGCGTATAGGGCTGGGCTTTCAGGCTCTTAATGATCGGATGGGGGTGTTTACCGCTACGGGCGTGTACGGAAATATAGCCTACCGGTTCAGCCTCCCCGCCCTGGCCAAGCTAGCCATTGGTGTGCAGGGGGGCGTTAGCGTCGTACCCCTGTACGATGTTACGGCGGCTGCCAGTATCAACCGGGCCGTAGCCAGTTTCGGGGTTGGGCTTTACTACCGGTCGGATCGTTTTTTCGGGGGCATCTCCGCCCCCGAACTTAGTGGGCAGGTAACCGATCTAACGGGCCGTTACCTCTACAAAAGCGTTCGCCCGATTATGATTCAGGCCGGTATGCCGGTTCCCGTTGCCGAAAATACGGTACTGATTCCATCGGTGTTGCTCTCAAAGATAGCCGACCGGCCACTCGGTTTCGATATCAACCTGCGTGCCTGGTTCAACGAAGAAATTGGTTTGGGCCTGTCGTACCGGCACAATAGCCCCGGCCTTATTTCAACGAACTACGTGCAGGCATTTGCCGAGTACCAGTTAACGAAAGCAATCCGGCTGGGATACATTTTTAATTCGCAGACCCCCGAGAGTCCCAACGCCATGCAGTACGACCAAAAAGCGGTACACGAATTTATGCTCCGCTTTGCGCCCAATGTGCTGTCGTTTACCTATTAAACTTCTATACTTACTACGCCTACAAATTTTTTGGTAAATTAGACCCCACAAAACCGTAACAAGACTCCCCAGTGAAACCTGACAACGAAATTTTTGGGGCTGACCTGTTGCGCTACCTGTCGGCCAACACCCCTATGCCCAGCCAAGCGATCATTCAGAATTTGTATATCCCCAGCGACCTTGATCGGGAGTTTCCCCTGGCTCCGCACTTTGTGCAGGCTTTCGGGAGTTACCCCAATTACCTTCATTTCAACGACGATTTTAAAATGTCTGCCCAGCAGTTGCTGGATAGCCGGGGGTTTACGCTGATCAATCACTCCGCCCGCGTTACCGACCAGGGTTGGCACATGATCGAACGGATTTATCAGCATAATGATGGGGTCGTGCTGAAAGCGGAGTTCGTTGGCGACCGCTTTTTTCGGTTGTATGGTTACTACCGGGATGAGGTATCGGCCAAGGTATTGCTTGATGGCTTTCAGGAGCACAAGTACGTGCATGAGGATAATCAGACGCATATTTATCTGATCCAGGCCGGATTGGGTGGCCTGCATACGGAGCGCGTCGAGATTTTGCCGCCCGATATTGATCTGGAACTTCATTATAATGAGGATTTTCCGGCTGTTCACGAACGGTTGGTTGGGTTACTCGCCCAGCCCAAAAGCAAGGGTCTTATCCTGCTGCACGGCGAACCCGGAACCGGCAAAACGACGTATATCAAGCACCTCAGCTCGCTGGTCAAAAAGGACATGCTCATTCTGCCGCCCTACATGACCAACTACCTGACCTCACCGGAAATCATTCCTTTTTTGCTGGACAACAAGGAGTCGGTATTGATTATCGAAGATGCGGAGCGAATCCTACAGTCGCGCGAAGCGGGGGGCGATACCAACAGCGTATCGAACATCCTGAACCTGACGGATGGCCTTTTAGCCGACTGCATGCACATTCAGGTGATTGCCACGTTCAACGCCAGTAAGCACTTGCTGGATAAAGCCTTGCTGCGGAAAGGCCGCCTGATGGTGGATTATGCTTTCGGGAAACTATCACCAGCCAAAGCCAACAACCTGCTCAGCCACCTCGGCATGGAGTACCGTACCAATCAACCCATGACCCTGGCCGATATCTTTAACCTCGATGAGCAAACCGTTTCGGGCGAGCGCCATGAGGTACGGGTGGGTTTCTGAGCGTTTCCGAACTCATAGATATCAGTTAGCAGGCGATCAATCACCCGCGATTGATGTAACCGTGCGCTATTTCAAACTAGTGACCAGGCTCTGGGTCATATCCCCAAAAAACTCGGCGGTGTGTGGACCAAACCGGTTAACCTGACTGAGCGCATAAGGACTTTCTTTGGCGTAGTAATAAGTGTCGGGAACGATTTTGCCCAGGTTACCCCCGTTGTAGCTGGTTAGCACTAACTGCCGTTGCTCTGCTACGGGTAACGCCAGCAGTTCGTCGGCCATTTCTGTCGAAACACCACCTGGATAGCCCACAAAAACGGTTTGGCCGATGCGTAAGGATTTTAATTCGGCGGGATAGTTACCATAGAGCGCTTTGGCCAGCCAGGGCTTCAGTCGCCAGTGTCGACTAACCCGAATATGGGGGTCGTTCTGGACAATCGGGGTCGTTTGGGCGATAAGTGTACTATCGGTACGAAGCGGCTGATTGGGTAGCCAGGTAGCTATCTGAGCTGCCAGTGCCTGTGGGTTTATTTCGTTTGATTGGTTTGGATCCTGGATGGACCCAGCCATAGCCAGGGTAAACGAGTGCGTTTGCTTTTCCAGTTGTTGAGTCAACTCGCGCAGAAGTTCATCCTCACCAGTGGGGTCGGAACTTCTTTCTGCTGAAATCGAGCGAACAGGGGCCGTATAGAGCAGGGCCGATTCACCCGTTGGTTTGCGGAGCTGTAGCAGATGAATCCGTTCCGAGGCCGTCTGATCGCGGGCTGTTAAGCCTTGTTTCTGACCCTCCAGATCAGTTTGATTGTACCCGACCTCAACAATTTTTGTGCTGGATTGGGCCGAACGCACCGCTTTCAAAATAGCCTCTGTCAATTGATTGACCCGTTGTTGGTCGTAGGAGCCAAATTGCTGCTTACCCATGTAATCATCGGTCCAACTGCCTAGCCTGGGCCGGGAATAAGTAGCGCCCAGGTACACATTTTTCCAGGCGAAGCCCATCAGGGGTAGCTTCTTTTCCAGTGCCTGAGCAATTGTGGGCGGCATCATGAGTAAGTCGACGGTAATTATGGCCACCCGCGTTGTGCCATTATTGAGGACCACCACCTTCGTCTGAACAGAATCCCGCCCTGCTCCGTCTGAAGAATCATTGCCCTTCACCGTTATGGTTTCGTTTGCCCAACCCGCCTGAATGGCATGTTTAGGGGGAGGATCGCTGATGATCCAGGCAAACCGTTGCCTGGTAAAGCGATAGTAAAGCGAGTTTTGGTAGCTTCCTGTATTAACAATGGTAAAACTCAAACCCAGGGCATTAACTACCACAAAGGCTGAAACGACGAGTATGACTCTGTAGCGGTACATGTTATCTGCAATTTCCCCGGTAAACGTATTCCACCGCCTTGTGAAAAGCCGTAATGACCTACCCCACCCGATTCGCTTTCCACTTACTCCGTTGCGCTGTTACCTGAACTGAACCGCCATTTGTGTTCGATTGGGCTACGGCTGGTTTCTGGTTCTCCAGCAAATAAGCGGCTAAAACAGCGGCTAGTTTACTCTCCGTAACGTCGGGCGTGGGCGTTAGCTTGTCTGGTGTGAAATAGTTACTTACAAAGCCCGTATCAAACCGGCCCGACCGGAAAGCTTCGTGCTCCATCACAAACCGGCAGAAAGGGAGCGTTGTCTGTACGCCCGAAATTTGGTACTCGTCAATGGCCCGAATCATTTTCTGAATGGCCTCTTCCCTCGATTCGCCGTATGTAATCAATTTGGCAATCATGGGGTCGTAGTAAATCGGGATGTCCATGCCCTGCTCAAATCCGTCATCTACCCGCACGCCGTTGCCCTGCGGCCGTACGTACGTATCGAGCGTACCCACGTCGGGCAGAAAATTGTTGGCGGGGTCTTCGGCATAGACCCGTACTTCTACCGCGTGGCCTTTTATCTGCAACTCCTCCTGTTTGATGGTGAGTGGTTTGCCTTCGGCAATGTAGATCATTTGCTTCACCAGGTCCACCCCCGTAATCTGCTCCGTAACGGGGTGCTCTACCTGAAGGCGGGTGTTCATTTCCAGGAAGTAAAAGTCGAGTGTATCGTTCACGATGAACTCCACCGTACCGGCCCCATAATAGTTACAGGCGCGGGCCACATCAACGGCGGCACGGCCCATCGCTTCCCGGATTTCGGGGGTCAGAATGGCCGACGGTGCTTCTTCAATCACCTTCTGATGCCGACGCTGCACGGAGCATTCCCGCTCGAACAAGTGAATGATATTGCCGTGCTGATCGCCCAGCACCTGAATTTCAACGTGCCGGGGCGAGGTAACATACTTTTCAATAAATACGGAACCATCGCCAAAGGAGGAGATGGCTTCACTGACGGCCCGGTCCATCTGCTCATCAAAATCGGCTTCCCGTTCCACAACGCGCATTCCTTTGCCCCCCCCGCCGGCGCTGGCTTTTATCAGAATGGGATAGCCAATTTCGGCGGAGATTACTTTGGCATCCTCCCGGTCGGTAATGGCAGAAGGCGTACCCGGAACCATGGGGATATTGTAATGGGCAACGGCTGCTTTAGCCGCTAGTTTACTGCCCATCACCTCGATGCTTTCGGGGGAGGGTCCTATAAAAATCAGGCCTGCATCGCGTACGGAGCGGGAGAAACCAGCATTTTCGGACAGAAAACCATAGCCGGGATGAATCGCATCGACTCCCAAACGTTTGCAAACATCGATGATTACATCGGCCCGCAGATACGATTCTGAGGAAGGGGGCGGACCAACGCACACCGCTTCATCGGCATAACGAACGTGCAGGGCATTGCGGTCGGCTTCCGAATAGATAGCAACTGTTTTGATACCCATTTCGCGGGCGGTGCGCATGATGCGCAAGGCAATTTCACCCCGGTTGGCAATGAGAATTTTATTAATTGTGGGCATCGTTTGGGCAAGCAGATTAGTACAATATGTCAATGATACAGATTTATGACAAAATAATCAGGGAATTGAATATTTCGGGTGTGAATTTGTGCTACCAAAAGTTAACCGTATTTTTGCACTTATAGCGCAAAAAAAAAGGCTTCGGCCTGATAAACAACGATAGATAGTGGATTTATTTGAGAAACTGCGTACTAATCTGGGTCCCATCGGTTCGAATGCACGGGATTTTAACGGACATCATTACTTCGCATTCCCTAAACTCGAAGGAGAACTAGGTCCCCATATGCGTTTCCAGGGCAAGGAAGTGTTAAACTGGAGCCTGAATAATTACCTCGGCTTAGCCAACCATCCCGAAATTAGGAAAGTGATGCCGAAGCATCGGAAGCAGTGGGGCCTGGCTTACCCAATGGGTGCCCGTATGATGTCGGGCAACAGTGATCTTCACGAACAATTCGAACGGGAGCTGGCCCATTTTGTCGGGAAAGAAGACGCTTTCCTGCTCAACTACGGCTATCAGGGAGTTATGTCGACCATCGAAGCCGTAGTCGATCACCGCGACGTGATCGTTTATGATGCCGAATGCCACGCCTGTCTGATCGATGGTATCCGACTGCACAAAGCCAAAATGGGTGAATACTACAAATTCAACCATGACGACATGGAAAGCCTGGAGAAAAATCTCCAGCGGGCCACCAAAAAAGCAGCCGAAAAGGGAGGAAGCATCCTGGTTATCACCGAAGGCGTATTTGGTATGTCGGGTAAAGTGGGTAGTCTGGATAAGATTGTTGCGCTCAAAGTCAACATATGAATTCCGGCTGCTGGTTGATGATGCCCACGGCTTCGGAACGATGGGTGAAACCGGCGCGGGTGTTGGTGAAATGCTAGGCTGCCAGGATGGGATCGATTTGTACTTTTCCACCTTTGCCAAATCGATGGCTGCGATTGGTGCCTTTGTTGCGGCCGACCACGATATCATCATGTACCTCAAGTATAACATGCGGTCGCAGACCTACGCCAAGGCATTGCCAATGCCGTATGTAGTGGGTGGATTGAAGCGACTCGACATGATTCGGAACTCGTCCGAATTCCGGGATAAACTCTGGGAGAATGTACGGGCCATACAGTCCGGGCTGCGCGAACGGGGTTTTGATATTGGCGAAACGGAGTCACCGGTAACTCCCGTATTCCTGCATCATATTGAAGGGGGCGTTGCTGAAGTAGCTACGCTAACCAAGGACTTCGCGAAAACATGGGCGTGTTCTGTTCCATTGTTGTATACCCGGTTGTTCCAAAAGGTACGATCATGCTACGGATCATTCCAACGGCTGCTCACTCGCTGGCTGATGTTGATTATACCCTGGATGCCTTTCTCGAAAATGGGCGACAAGCTGAAGAAGGGTGTTTATCGGGGAAATACCTCCTCTATAGCCCCGAAAACGATTGAAGTATCGGCGGAAGCAGCCACTGAATAGGGTTTTTGGTAAAAAATTGGATTTTTTTGCTATTTTTTTGGCTTTAGCTATTGCGCTGTATTGGAGAATGACTAAATTTCAGTCGAAAACCGCGTTTTTAGCGGAATTTAGGCATTTTTTAAACACTTTAACCCATACAATATGCTATGGCACGCTTCGATGAAGTAAAGAATTTGGTCATGTCGCTGGAAGGTGATTTTGAGAAATTCTACGAGAAAAATAACCAAGCTGCAGGAACCCGCGTTCGCAAAGGAATGCAGGATTTGAAGACGCTGGCGCAAGAGATTCGTTCGGAGGTTCAAAATACCAAGAACACCCCGGCAAGCTAACACAGCCCATCTCAATCCGGCCGTAGAAAACTCTCTCGTCAGATAATAGATCTGACGAGAGAGTTTTTGTTTTGGAGGACGGCATCAGTTGACAGAAATACAGCACCTGGTGCTTTGGGCATAAACTGGCCGGACACCAGCAAACCGGAATGAGGACTGGTATTGGCTTTACCTGATTTTTTCTTTGTGCATCAGCGTTGCTATGCCGCGCGTAGTGACCTTACCGGTTTGCCGATCCCGAATCTCTCCCAGAATCTGAGCCGTTTGTTTGGACAAATCAATGGATTGTACGGTAAAAGTTGCCTCATACTCTGTATCTATAAACATGGGTCGGAGGAATTCCAGTGTTTGACCCAGGTAGACCGAACCGTAGCCCGGAAATTCGGTACCCAGGACTTTGGTAAACACACTGGCGCCCAGCATACCATGAATAATAGGGCGTTTAAAAGGCGTTTGGGCCGCAAAGGCAGCATCGAGGTGCAGCGGGTTATTATCACCCGTAACACGGGCAAAATCGGCTACGTCGTCCTGCGAAAAGCGGAATGCGTAACGGTGGGTAGCGTGTAAGCCAAATTCCATAAAAGAGACTGATAGAGAGTGAATATTGAATTATTGATGATGAAAGATGACCGGGTCAATCGATATGAACGAGCACTTAGTGAGAGCAAAGGTCGTAAAGAGTGGTAGTTTATTGGTACAAATGAGTGTTTTATCATGGTCCCGGTGATCTGGTCAACATTCAACATTCGTCATTCATCAGTACCTTCGTATCTGCTTATGCTTAGAAAACTGTTTTCGCTTAATACGCCGACTGCGAAGCGCGTCTTTGGCCTGGATGTAATGCGGGCTATTGCTATTTTGATGGTGGTCGATTCGCACGCCACGGTTGCTTTGAAAGAATACTACAGTGGGAGTTTTCTGCACTACGTGCTTCCCGATGGTGTTGAGTTGTTTTTTGTTTTGAGTGGCTTCCTGATTGGCGGTATTCTGATTCGCTCCTATGAGAAAAAACAGGACTTTAACCGAGAGCTGCTGCTAAATTTCTGGACCCGTCGCTGGTTTCGTACCCTGCCAAATTATTACCTGGTATTGACCGGACTGATCGTTTTTGCCTTGCTCCGAGCCTGGCGCAGTGGCTTGCATCATACCCTGCCCGATAAAGGAACCCTGCTTAGCTATTACTTTTTCGTACAGAACTTCACCCACTTCATTCCCGATTTCTTCCCCGAAACCTGGAGTTTATCCATTGAGGAGTGGTCATATATTACCCTGCCCCTGGTGCTTTGGGCCATGCACAGCTTGCTGGCTTCCCATTGGCCCCGTCAGCGCATCGTCCTGGCTTCTATACTGTTTATCATTATCGGTACTAACCTGTACCGGTTCATTACGGCACTTCAGATTCCGCTTTCGGATGGTGAACTGGGCTATCGGGGTATTGTAATAACCCGCCTTGATGCCATCTCGTACGGCGTTTTGACGGCCTACGTCAGGCATTACTTTCCGGCCCTCTGGGGCGATGAATCACTACGGAAACGGTTGTTCATTGCTGGCCTGATTATGACCGTGCTAACGGCTTTCGCGGCTTCTATATACGTGCTGCACATTTATTTCGACCTGGGTATCTTACCGGCTTACACGTTTTTCAAGCGTACCTTTTACTATCCGCTGATAGGCGTGAGTATGGCGCTGATTGTGCCCTATATGGACGGGTGGCGGTCGGCTACGGGCTTATGGGGTCGTTTTGGTATTGCCCGGGCCATCACGCACATCAGCCTGATTTCCTATTCCATGTACCTGCTGAATCTGACACCTATTATGTTGACCATCGTGGAGCGAATTCCGACAACTTCCTGGACGGTTGGCTGGTTGAAAGTGGCCTTGTTCTGGGGGCTGGTGCTCGTTTTGTCGACGCTTCTGTACAAATTCTTCGAGAAACCCGTTACTGAGCTTCGCGAAAATTTGTCGGCCAAAGAGCCTACTCAACTGGTTGGTGAACGTGTTACCGGAGTGCCGGAGCGATAATGAAATGAGCAGGGTTGACCCGTCCTGCCGAACTGAAGGAACGGTTGAATCATGAAAGGAAGTGAGTTGGATATCTGCCTGAGCAGAGGGTATTTTCGGTCCCGGCAGGATGTTTTTACCCGGCAGTACGTATTTTTCGACGGTAAGTACTACCCCGCTTATTGGTTACGCGTCGACCTGGCTAATGTTAGTTTTGGCCTCAAGCAGTCCCGATTGATTCGGGTGAACCAAATTTTTTCGGTGGCCATAAAGCCCTTCGTGCTAAACCAGGAGGTAGAAACACTTTATAGCGCGTATCGCAACAGCCTGGACTTTCATTCTTTCGAATCCATAGAGGCCTGCCTAATGGGGGGAGCGACCCAAACGCTTTTTGACACCCATATTATCGAGGTTCGGGATGGAGGGAAGCTGATTGCCGGCGGGATTTTCGATACGGGTGAACGGAGCATTGCGGGTATCCTGAATTTTTACGACCCGGCCTACCGAAAACTAAGCTTGGGTAAGTACCTGATGCTGTTGAAAATACAGTATGCCCAGCTGCATCACAAAGCGTATTATTATCCCGGCTATCTGTTGGGAGGGTACAGCAAATTCGACTACAAACTGTTCCCTTGCGAAGCGGCTACGCAGGTACTGGATGAGAGCAGTAACCATTGGCACCCCTTTTCGTGGGAAATTGTAACGTCTTTGTTTCTCGACCGCCTGGCAAAAGGCAGACCGCTGGCGGTCAGATAATCAACTACGGGAATGAATATTTTACTCCTTAAAGTAACGCTCATGCCCTCGGTCATTGCACTGGTCACGCTGGCCATTCGGAAATGGGGAAACCGGGCGGGTGGCTTGATTGGGAGCATGCCGTGGATTGCCGGACCCATCCTTTTGTTTTTTATTCTGGAGCAGGGCAAAGCCTTTGGCATTCGTTCCATTCAGGGCTCTATGACGGGTATCCTGGCGTTGATCAGTTTTTGCGTTAGTTACTCGTCCCTCTCCCGAAAACTGACCTGGTTGCCCACACTCCTGCTGTCGTACGGTATATACACGGCAACGGCACTGTTCTTTAATTATCTACAGCTCAGTTTATGGTTGAGTTACGGGGTGGTGCTGGGGTGCGTTCTGCTGGCGCTATGGCAGTTCCCCGTCCCGGCGAGTACGACAAGTACACCCCGTCGTTTGCCCTTCGATATTCCGATTCGGATGCTGGTGGCTACCTTGTTTGTGCTGGTCATTACCGGATTAGCTGCCATTCTGGGGCCTAACTGGAGTGGTATCCTAACGCCGTTCCCTATCCTGACGTCTATTCTAGCCATATTTACCCACACGCTTCAGGGTAGTGATGCCACCATCCTGACGCTGCGGGGGCTGTTGATTGGGTTATTGGGATTCACCACTTTTCTATTCCTGCAAGCCTTTTTGCTCCCCGAATTTTCGGTGGCTGTTTCATTCGGCCTCGCCTTCCTGGTGAATGCGGGTATCAACCTAGTGGCTAATCGGGTGTGGTGAGATTGATTTGATAAGTTGTACTGGCTTCGCTACGTAACCAACTTGAAAACCAGTTGGGTTGCCAGTCTACTTCATGTATGCCACGACATCCAGCAAGCAAATCACCTTATATCGAATTAACAAATGCGGGAGAGCATTATTTTTTCTTGTAAATCTGTTTTCTGTCGGCTATCTCAACGACCGTAACCTGATCAATACATTATCATTAATTTCGTAGATGACTATCGATAGTTACCCACTCGAATACGATAGGCTTCAATGTTTGTTAGCTTGATGTGATTATGAGGCCGGGGTTCTGGGTTAGCTTCAGCAACAGCTTCTTTGATGGAAGCAATCATTTACCGGTTTATTTTCTTCAGTTGCCGTATGGCATATTCAGTAATAACAATGCTGTACATCATGAATCCTGTTCACGATGATGGGCTTCAACTTCACGAAAGGCTTCCGTCAAAGGGTATTGCTTTTCCTGCTTTCTTTTTCGCCTTTTTGTAAGCTGTTATGTCCGCTAGCTCTTCAGCGTCAGCCAGCAATTTCTCATACTCTTTCACGGGTGACCTGAACTATAGTGGCTTTACCATGACTATCAGTGACATATTGAACATTCAACATACGCATGAGGCTAATTATTGATTAGCAAATTATAGGTAGATTGACTACAAAAAAAGCCCGGCCACTGTGCAGCAGCCGGGCTTCTCAATTGCACCTATCTACAACTCTATCTCCGCATCCAGATTGGTGAAGGCAATCTCACCCTCGTGGTTTAACTCCATCAGCACGACAGAATCTTTTTTAACCTCGCCGGACAGAATAGATTTCGATAGTTCGTTGAGCACCCGGCGTTGCAGTACGCGTTTCAGCGGGCGGGCACCAAACTGCGGGTCGAACCCTTCTTCACCAATTTTGGTCAGTGCTTCGTCGGTGGCGTCGAGCTGAATGCCGTTTTCGGCCAGCCGTTGCCGGATACCCCGGAACTGAATGTCCACAATCTTACGGATGTTGGCCTTTGTGAGCGGCTCAAACATCACGATCTCGTCAATCCGGTTCAGGAATTCCGGGCGGATGGTTTGCCGCAACAATTCCATCACCGCCGATTTGGCTTCTTCCAGTACCAGCGAGTGGTTCCAGCCTTCGTCTTCGGCAAATTTCTCCTGAATCAGGTGGCTGCCGATGTTCGAGGTCATGATGATGATCGTGTTCTTGAAGTTCGCCACCCGGCCTTTATTGTCCGTCAGGCGGCCTTCGTCCAGCACCTGCAACAAGATGTTCCAGACATCGGGGTGCGCTTTCTCGATTTCGTCGAGCAACACGACCGAGTAGGGTTTCCGGCGAACGGCTTCGGTCAACTGACCGCCTTCATCGTAACCCACGTAGCCCGGAGGGGCACCAATCAGCCGGCTTACGGCGTGGCGTTCCTGATACTCCGACATGTCGATGCGGACCATCGCGTTCTCGTCGTTGAACAGGTATTCGGCCAGCGTCCGGGCTACTTCCGTTTTACCCACGCCCGTAGTACCCAGGAAGATAAACGAACCAATGGGTCGTTTGGGGTCCTGCATTCCCGCCCGGCTCCGACGTACGGCATCGGCCACCACTTCAATGGCTTCGGCTTGTCCGGCAACGCGTTTTCCGAGTTCTTTCTCCAGATTGAGCAGTTTTTCGCGGTCACTCTGGAGCATTTTCGAGACGGGAATGCCCGTCCACTTGGCCACCACTTCGGCAATATCCTCAGCCGTAACTTCCTCCTGCATCATCTTGTCTGATGCATTTTTATCAGCACCTTCCTTAGATAAGCGAGTTAAGTTTGGTCTCGATTTCGGGAATCCGGCCGTAGCGAATTTCGGCTACTTTGCCGTAGTCGCCGGCGCGTTCGGCCTGCTCAGCTTCAAAGCGTAGCTGGTCGAGTTGTTCTTTCAGCGTCCGGCCTTCGTTGACCGATTCTTTTTCGGTTTCCCACTTGGCTTTCAGGTCGTTGCGCTGTTCGCTGAGGTCTTCAATCTGTTTATTCAGAATGGTTTCCTTTTCCCGGTTGTTTTCCCGACGAATCGCCTCCCGCTCGATTTCCAACTGCATGATGCGGCGGTTCAACTCGTCGAGTTCTTCGGGAACGGAATCCATTTCCAGGCGGAGTTTAGCGGCTGCTTCGTCCATCAGGTCGATGGCCTTGTCGGGCAGAAAACGGTCGGTAATGTAGCGGGTCGACAGTTCAACGGCGGCAATCACCGCGTCGTCTTTTATCCGAACGCCGTGGTGGAGTTCGTATTTCTCCTTGATACCGCGCAGAATCGAAATGGCATCGGCCATGTCCGGCTCATCGACCATAACGGCCTGAAAACGGCGTTCGAGGGCTTTGTCTTTCTCAATGTATTTCTGGTACTCTTTCAGCGTAGTGGCGCCAATGGTATGCAGCTCACCGCGCGACAGGGCAGGTTTCAGCAGGTTGGCCGCATCCATAGCCCCTTCACCGCCGGCACCCGCGCCGACGAGCGTATGAATTTCGTCGATGAACAGAATGATCTGCCCGTCAGAATCCGTCACTTCCTTGATTACGGCTTTCAGGCGTTCCTCAAACTCGCCCTTATACTTGGCACCCGCAATAAGCAGGCCCATATCGAGCGAGACGATGGTTTTGGTTTTCAGGTTTTCGGGAACGTCGCCCGACACAATTCGCTGGGCGAGTCCTTCAACAATGGCTGTTTTACCCACGCCCGGTTCGCCGAGCAGAATCGGGTTGTTTTTTGTACGGCGGCTCAGAATCTGCAGCACCCGCCGGATTTCTTCATCGCGACCAATAACCGGGTCTATTTTGCCGGTTCGGGCGCGTTCGTTCAGGTTTATGCTGAACCGTTCCAGCGATTGATATTTTGCTTCTGCGTTCTGGTCTTTCACCGAATTTCCTTTTCTAAGTTCGTTGATGGCCGCTTTCGTTTGTTTCTCGTTGAAACCGGCATCGCTTAATAGCGTTGCAATTTGGTCTTTACCGCCCATCAGTCCCAACAGCATCAGTTCGACACTCACAAATTCGTCGCCGAACTCTTTGGTATAGCTGCTGGCTTTGGCCAAGGCTGCGGCTGTATCATTGCTCAGATACACGCCGTTGTTCCCCCCCGAAACCTTGGGGTAGGTCGTGAGGATGGCCTGTAAAGCAGCGCTGGTATTCTGTAAATTAACCCCTAGTTTTTTGGCAATAAAGCCAACAACGTTCTCATCTTCCGACAGGATAGCCTGGAGCAGGTGGCCGGTTTCGATGGCCTGCTGCCCGTTGCCGAGGGCGATTTCTGACGCCTTCTGCACAACCTCCTGTGCTTTTATGGTGTAATTCTTGAAGTCCATGATGGCGTAGGTTTTGGTTTTTGTTAGTTGTCTACCTACTAACAAACCAAGTGCCGGGCTGGTTTTTCGGACATTTTGACTTGTTTTACTGTCCTGGAAGTTGCCGGTTTCGGTAATTATGTCACATATAAATCGGGGAAGTGACTGTATGCTGATAGACTGGCAGGTGCCTACTTTGGACTAATGAAATGATATCATTCTCCGGAAAAAAGAAAAACCGCCGGAAAGCGGTTTTGAAAATGGAGATGGAAAAACGGAATGACGTATTATGTCCTCTACGGGCTCATCAACTGTTCAATCGGGTAGAGCCTCCATCCAGCGGATAATCGCAGCCGGTAATGAAGCCTGCTTCGTCGGAGCAGAGATAGAGCGCCAGGGCACCCACTTCTTTCGGTTCGGCCATCCGGCCAATGGGTTGTGTTTTGGAGAGTTTTTCGAACATTTCAGCTTCCTGACCGGGATAGTTTTTTGCCAGATACCCATCCACGAAAGGAGTATGCACCCGTGCGGGCGAAATGCAGTTGCAACGGATATTATCTTTCAGATAGTCTTTTGCCACGGACAACGTCATGGTCAGCACGGCGCCTTTGCTCATCGAATAGGCAAAACGGTCGGAGAGGCCCAGCGTGGCGGCTATGGAAGCCATGTTGAGCACTACGCCCCCGCCATTGGCTTTCAGGTGCGGAATGGTAGCGTGCAGACAGTTGTAAACACCCTTGATGTTGATGCGGTAAATCCGGTCGAAATCGGCTTCGGTGGTGGTTTCGACCGTACCAATGTGCGATACGCCCGCGTTGTTGACCAGAATATGAATTGGTCCCTGCCCGGCAATCTGGTTAACAACCTCAATAACCTGCGGCTGATTGGACACGTCGAGCGCGTGGCTCGTAGCCTGCCCCCCCGACTGCCGAATCTGGCGTAGCGGCTGCGTCGGCCTGATCCTGATTCAGGTCCAGGATATGAACGGATGCGCCTGCCTGAGCAAACGTTTTGGCAATAGCCAGCCCGATGCCACTGGCACCCCCCGTAATGAGAGCGGTTTTGTTTTTGAGAGAGAACATAATGAGATGTGTAGAGACGTAATACCTTGCGTCTCCTGACCGAATGGTTTTTTGCTGACGCGAATGAGACGCAAGGTATTGCGTCTCTACTTTACAAAGAAACGCCCCGTTTCCAGGGAATGAAATCGTCCTGCCCCAGCCGTTCGGCCTGGGTGATTTCTTCGCCGGAGGCCAACCGGATAATGTATTCAGCAGGGCATCGGCGTTTTGGGCAATGCTCTGTTCGCCGTCGATAATCGGGCCGCTGTCGAAGTCAATGACATCGGGCATCCGGTTTTTCAGAATCGTATTGGTCGATACTTTCACGACCGGGCAAATGGGATTGCCGGTAGGGGTGCCCAGCCCCGTAGTAAACAGAATAACGTTGGTTCCCGAACCGGCCATACCCGTGGTAGCTTCCACATCGTTGCCGGGCGTACAGAGTAAGTTGAGGCCGGGTGTGGTGGCCGGTTCGGCGTAGTCCAGCACGTCGGCTACGGGGGCGTTTCCACCTTTCTTGGCGGCCCCCGCCGATTTGATGGCATCTGTAATCAATCCATCCTTGATGTTCCCCGGCGAGGGGTTCATGTCGAAGCCCGAACCGGCTGCTTCGGCCTGCGCCGAGTAGGTGCTCATGAGGGTGATAAACTTCTGCGCTTTGTCGGTATCGTCGGTGCGGTTGATGAGTTCCTGCTCCACGCCGTTCAGTTCCGGAAATTCGGCCAGGATGGTTTTGCCGCCGAGGGCTACCAGCGTATCCGACAAATGACCCAGCACCGGATTCGCCGAAATACCCGAAAAGCCGTCGGAACCGCCACATTTCAGACCCACCGTAAGCGCACTGAGGGGGGCCGGTTTCCGTTCAATTTTATTGATTTCGGTCAGTCCGAGAAACGTTTCTTTGGTTGCCTGCGCCATGAGGGCGTATTCCGTACCGGCCTGCTGTTCGAACAGCAACAATGGTTTATCGAACTTCGGATTCTGCCGCTTTATTTCGGCGGCAATCATGTCGGTCTGCAAGTGCTGGCAACCCAGGCTCAGTACCGTAGCGCCGGCCACGTTCGGGTTGTTAATGAATCCGGCCAGCAGGGAGCACAGATAACCCGAATCCTGCCGGGTGCCGCCACAACCCATTTCGTGGGTCAGGAACTTGATGCCATCTATATTTTTGAACGGACGATTGGCGGTAGAGTGGCTCGGTTGTGTCGGTTCAATGAACGGCTGCATTTTTTTGACGATATCCATTTCACCGGCTTTGTACAGGCTCAGCAGTTCGTGAACCTGCTCCCGGTAGGTTTCGGGTTGGGCATAGCCCAGTTCGCGTTCAAAAGCATCTTTTAGAATGAGTACGTTCCGGTTTTCGCAAAACACCAGCGGCACCACGAGCCAGTAGTTGCGGGTTCCTACGTGTCCATCGGCGCGGTGGTAGCCCATAAATGTTCGGCCCTCCCAATCTGATACAACGGGTGGCTGCCAGGAGTAGGGTTGTTTTTTATCGAGTCCGTATCGGGTCAGCATCGTGCTTGAGATTAAAGGTCGTGATAGGTTCCCCCCGTCTGATGGGTCGGGTGGCTTTCCCGACCAGCACCCCATACATAGTAATGGAGTCGCCGGGCTGTCGGTCTTCGGTCACGAATTTATGCTTGGCCTCAACGGCGTAGGGGAGTTCGTAGGAGTCGTCTTCGAAATTAATATGTTCGCCCGCCGACAGGTTACGGAGTGCTACGATGACGTTATCGCCGGGGTGAACTTTTAAAACGCGGGCAGTCATTAGACAGGATATTTTTTTAAGTATAGAGTCGCATCAGGTCGAAATATACCACTATCAGCAAAAACTTTATCGGCTCCAGTTGCGAATGTGAACACCATTGCCAAGTTTTAAGGGTCAATTTCTGCTATTCCCGATGCCCCTAAGCCAGCCTGTTTCCCCCTCCGATTTTTCGTCCGGCTATTCGCAGCCTGGCCGATTGATGTCGATGGATGCCTACCGGGGCTTTGTTATGGTGTTGATGGCGGCCGAGATGCTGAAATTTTATGCCTTGCAGGAAGCCTTTCCCGATAGTAGTTTCTGGGCGTTTCTGACGCATCACCAAAGCCACGTGGCGTGGGCGGGCTGCTCACTGCACGATCTGATTCAGCCATCGTTTTCGTTTCTGGTCGGGGTTGCGTTGCCGTATTCCATGGCCAGCCGGACAAAACAGGGGCAGTCGTTCGGAGTTCAACTGGGGCACGCCATTCGGCGGTCGCTGATTTTGATTCTGCTCGGTATCTTTCTGCGTTCGACCCACGCCAGTCAAACTAATTTTACGTTTGAAGATACGCTCACCCAAATTGGTCTGGGCTACCCATTTCTCTTTCTGCTCGGCCGGGCAAAAAGCCGAACCATCTGGATTACCCTGGGCGCCATTTTAGCTGGTTACTGGCTGGCGTTTGTTCTCTATCCGATACCTGCCGGGTTTGATTATACGGCGGTGGGTGTTCCTGCCGGTTGGCCCGAGCATTACACGGGTCTGATGGCGCACTTCAACAAAAACAGTAACCTGGCCTGGGCGTTTGATACCTGGTTTTTAAACCTGTTTCCGCGGGAGAAATCTTTTCTGTTCAACGGCGGAGGGTATGCCACGCTTAGTTTCATCCCGACTCTGGGCACCATGTTGCTGGGCTTGCAGGCCGGTCGGTGGCTGCGCTCCGGAATGACGAACCGGGACATCCTGAAGTACTTCCTGCTGGCAGGGGCTGTTGGCCTGGCTGGTGGTGTGTTACTACACATAAGCGGCATTTGCCCCATCGTGAAACGAATCTGGACACCGGCCTGGGTATTGTTCAGCGGTGGCTGGTGCTTCTGGCTGCTGGCTTTTTTCTACGGCGTTATCGACATGGCCGGGCACCGCAAATGGGCCTTTCCACTGGTTGTTGTGGGCATGAATTCCATTGCCATTTATTGCCTGGTGCATCTGATTGATCAATTCATTGTCACCTCCTTTTATACCCATCTGGGGCACGGACCGTTTCTATTGCTGGGCGCTCCATATGAACCATTGCTAATCGGGCTGGCTACGCTGGCTGTTTTCTACCTGATTTTGTGGTGGATGTACCGTCGAAAACTATTTATACGGATTTAACTACGCATGATTACTGCCAACATTCTAAACCTGTTCGATCAGACGATTTTTTACGGTACGATAACCGTTACCAGCGGCCGTATTGACCAGATACACCGCCTTGGCGCCGAACGGCCGGGGGAGCCCTATGTACTACCGGGTTTTGTGGATGCCCACGTGCATGTTGAGAGTTCGTTGCTCACACCCCCGCAGTTTGCCCGGCTGGCGGTCGTTCATGGTACCGTAGCCACGGTATCCGACCCGCACGAGATTGGCAATGTGCTGGGGGTTGCCGGGGTTCAGTACATGCTCGACGAAGCCCGGCGGGTTCCCTTCAAATTCATGTTTGGGGCACCCTCGTGCGTACCCGCTACGCCCTTCGAAACGGCAGGGGCAACGATTAGCGTACAGGATATCCGGCAACTACTGGCTCAGAAAGACATCGGCTATCTGGCCGAGATGATGAACTTTCCGGGGGTATTGCACCAGGACTCCGATGTGATGGCCAAAATAGCGCTGGCACAGGCGTTTAATAAACCCGTTGATGGCCACGCGCCCGGTCTGACTGGCCATGATGCCCAGCGCTACATCGATGCTGGTATCAGTACGGACCACGAATGTTTTACCTACGAAGAGGGCCTGGACAAGGCACAACGGGGGATGAACATCCTGATTCGGGAGGGGAGCGCAGCCCGTAATTTCGAGGCACTCATCCCGTTGCTGGCTCAGTTTCCAGAAAAAATCATGTTCTGTTCGGATGATAAGCACCCGGACACGCTGGCCGAAGGGCATATCAATCAGCTGGTGGTGCGGGCACTGGAAAAGGGCAATTCACTCTGGCACGTGCTTCGGGCGGCCTGCCTGAACCCGGTACTGCATTATCGGTTGCCGGTTGGGTTATTGCGGGAAGGTGACCCCGCCGATTACATCGTTGTGGATAATCTACAGGATTTTGGGGTGCAGCAAACGGTCATCGACGGCGAAGTGGTGGCCGAAGACGGGCAATCCAGGATTCCGGATTTGCGGAGTGAGCATGTCAATAAATTTGACTGTTCGCCGAAAGAGCCTGTCGATTTTGCTGTCTACTTATCCAATGAGCAGGGTAACGATCCCACAGGACAGATTCGGGTTATCGAAGCCCTCGATGGGCAATTGATTACCAATGAACTTCATCTGGAACCAAAACGGATAGGTAATGAGCTGGTAGCTGATGTTGACCGCGACCTGCTAAAGTTAGTTGTCGTCAACCGGTATCAGGATACACCCCCGGCGGTGGGGTTTATTAAAAACTTCGGCCTCAAACAAGGTGCCATTGCGTCGTCGGTCGGGCACGATTCCCACAACATCACGGCCGTTGGCTGCGACGATGAGAGTATTTGCCGGGCCGTCAACCTGCTAATTGACGCCGGAGGGGGGCTATCGGCTGTGACCGGAGGAGAGGGAGAACAAGATGAAGAAGCGGTAATGAGCCGACGCGCATTTCTGCACCTGACCACTACACCCGAAACGTATTTGGTCTCATTACCCGTGGCAGGGTTGATGACGGACCGGGATGGCTATGCGGTGGCGGACGATTATCGGCGACTCGACGACTTTGTGAAGCGCGAACTGGGCAGTACGCTGGCTGCTCCCTTTATGACGTTGTCATTTATGGCACTTCTCGTCATACCGAAACTAAAACTTAGTGATAAGGGCTTGTTTAATGGTTTAAGCTTCTCTTTTGTGTCGTTGGAAACCAAAAATGGGTAACTAGAAAAAAAAAATATACCTGCCGTTTTTAATTCTATTTTTTATCGGTAAGTTTACACACTCCAAGGCTATTCCTAACCTTTTATCTCTCTAACATGGCTCGCACTCGTACCCAAACCGGCCCCGACGACGAAACTCTCTGGAATTTGTTTCGTAGTGGCGATGAAAACGCGTTTGCCCGATTGTATCAAAATTATGTTCAAAGCCTTTACCACTATTGCGTCCATTTTGCTACTGACCGGGCGTTGATAAAAGATTGCATCCATGACCTGTTCGTGGAACTTTGGAAACACCGTACTACTATTGGACCAACTACATCCGTGCGGTTTTATCTGATGGCTTCCATCAAGCGGAAACTGGTTCGACACCTTACTGCTGAACAAAAACTGGTTAGCCAGGACGAAATAGTTAACGGACGGCGTATTGGTGATACGTTACCCGGTGCCGACCCCTCTCACGAAAATCTGCTGATCTCGTACGAAGAAGATTCATTTGTGAACGATTGCCTGCATCAGGCGCTCGAAAAACTTCCCCGTCGCCAGCGCGAAGCCGTACACCTGCGGTATTTTCAGAACATGAGCAATGAAGAAATTTCCACACTGATGCAGATCAATATTCAATCCGTATATAACCTTATTTTTGGCGCGATGAGTAACCTAAAGCGATACGTAACGCTTGAGAACGTTTCGCTCTGATACTGACTATTCCTACTCTTAAGGAACCCGGTAGCTGCAAGTTAGCTACCGGGTTTTTTTGTGGCCATCGGCCACTCATCGGTTGTCATTCGCCTTCGTTGGCTGCCGTGCACATGAAGCAATCAGTGACAACTAATGACGGTATGGTAGAATGACCGCGCAGCGAAATGACTAATTTTGCTTTATGAATACCGACTCAACACCTTTACCGGAACGGGTGCGTCCCCGAACCCTCGATGACGTAATTGGCCAGCGAAAACTAATCGGGCCGTCGGGTGCCCTCCGCCGGGCGGTAGATGCCGGGCGATTGCCATCCATGATCTTGTGGGGACCGCCGGGCGTGGGTAAAACAACACTGGCCCTCTTGCTGGCCGAAGCCGTCAAACGACCCTTTGTTGCCCTAAGTGCCATTAATTCGGGCGTCAAAGAAATCCGGGATGTGCTGAGTCGACCCAGTGGGATGTTTCCGCCGGTGGTATTCATCGATGAAATTCATCGGTTCAACAAAAGCCAGCAGGATGCCCTGCTGGGAGCTGTAGAAAAAGGCCAGATCACCCTGATTGGAGCCACCACAGAAAACCCGTCCTTTGAAGTGAATGGTGCACTGTTATCACGCTCTCAGGTATATATTCTTGAATCGCTCGACCGTGACGAACTGATTCAACTGGTAGACCGGGCTATTGCGCAGGATACTTTTTTACAGTCGAAAAGGATTACGGTACAGTCCTACGATGCCCTGCTCCGGCTGTCGGGCGGGGATGGGCGCAAACTGCTCAATTTGCTGGAACTGGTAGCGTCGGCCCATGTATCGGCCGACCCACTGTTAATCACCGACGAAGGTGTAACTAGTGTAGCACAGCAGAACATTGCCCGCTACGATAAATCAGGAGAGCAGCATTACGACATTGTTTCGGCTTTTATAAAATCCCTGCGTGGCTCCGATCCCAATGCAGCCTTGTACTGGATGGCCCGCATGATGGTGGCGGGTGAAGACCCGATTTTTATTGCCCGCCGGATGCTCATCATGGCTTCGGAGGATATTGGCAACGCGAACCCAACGGCCATGATTATGGCCTCGGAAGCGGTGCAAGCCATCCGGGCCATTGGCATGCCCGAAGGCCGCATTATCCTGTCGCAGGTGGCGGTATATCTGGCTACTTCGCCCAAGAGCAATGCGAGTTATGTAGCCATCGACGCAGCCATGGCCCTGGCCGAACAAACGGCCCATCTGCCCGTGCCGTTGCACCTGCGCAATGCGCCTACCAAACTGATGAAGCAGATTGGCTACGGGGCCGATTACCAGTACGCCCACGCCCACGAAGGTAATTTTGCCCAGCAAAATTTTTTACCCGACGAACTGAAAGGCCAAAAACTCTACGAACCCGGTCACAACGCCCGCGAAGCCGAAATTCGGCGGAGCTTGCAGAAATGGTGGGGCAACTGGTACGGCTATTAAACCGAGGTTCCCGCGATGTCATGCCCCGCATCAGCCGGAACCGCCCCGTTGGTTCTGGTCAAAACATAGAATTTAACCTGAGTAAGAATGCCCGTGGCGTACGGGTGACTACGGCTCTTTGTGCCAGCGATTTGGTATGCCTGTTCACCAATGGCTTCTTTGTCCACACGGTATTCAGCTTACCACTACAACACTGAAAAGACTCAGTGCATTACTACGCCTATCAATCCTGGGACTATTGCTATCAGTTATGGGACATTCTACTAATCGGTTAATTGATACGTGGTTTTAGGCAATATATTAGCTATCGGGATGTAATTATCCGGCAGGTTCACGTATGTTTTCAAGGCACCCGCCATGCGGCAGTTTGATGGATTGAGTCCCTGATTGTGATGCTGCAACTGGTCTGAAACGCTACTTTATTCTCGCCGTTCACGAACAGAAGAGCAACTATCTTTTTTGCGTCGGGGCTAACCCTCCAGGTACAGCGGTCAACGGATAGTCTGGTACGCGTTCAATTCTCCACCCGAGACTGGCTACACCAGGCATAAACGGATCGGTGCTGAATAGTGAACAGTAGGGGAGGAGTGACCTACTCGTTCCGGGTAAGAAACGCGCATACCCTGCCGGACTAGTCAGTACCCTAATGCAGTGCACACTAAACTTTCACACTAAATAATTAAAGCCATGAAAACGCAAGTCAATGACGTAGATTTTTCGGTTAACGGCAAAAGAACACGCCTTCTACCCCGTATTTTCTCAATGCTGTTCGCCATTATTTTTTTAGCTGCCTGCCAGGACCATCACACTCCCGATCCTGTTTCTTTATCGCCTGCAACCGCTACCTATTCGGCCGATGTAGCCATGGAATGGATCAACCTGGAGCTTAAACTCGTAAAAACTACGGCTGGTTTTACTCCGCCCATTGTTGCGCGTGCGCTGGGTTATACGGGTCTGGTTTTATACGAAAGTGTAGTGCCGGGAATGAGCACATACAAGTCACTAGCCGGGCAGTTAAACGGGCTACCGGCATTGCCACAACCGGAAGCAACGAAAGAATACAATTGGGCGCTGGCCGCTAATACTGCTCAGTATACGCTGATAAAATCGCTTTATCCAACAGCAAGTGATGCCAACAAGACAACAATGGATTCCTTGAAACAGCGTCTGGAAACCAGCCTGAGAGCTGGCGTAGCGTCGGATGTAGCAGAACGGTCGAATTCGTTTGGGATGGCTATGGCCACCGCTATTTTCGAATACGCCAAAACGGATGGTGGCCACGAAGCCTACAAAAACGTGTTTCCTGCCGATTACGTGGTGCCGGTAGGTCCGGGGCTGTGGGTATCGACCGGTGCTCAACTCATTCCATTGCTGCCTTCCTGGGGTAATAACCGATCATTTGTTGCGGCCAACGCTAGTGTAAATCCACCCGTTCCTTACCCGTACTCGACTGCTACCGGTTCCGATTTTTACAAAGACGCGCTGGAAGTGTATACGGTGAGTAAGAGTTTAACCACAGACCAAAAGGACATTGGTCTGTTCTGGGCCGACGGGGGTGGGTCGATTACCCCTCCCGGCCACCATATCAATATTGCGGCTATTGTGCTTAAGAAAGAAAATGCCCGTCTCGATAAAGCCGCCGAAACCTGTGCTAAAGTCGCCCTAGCCGTAGCGGATGCGTTTGTGGCCTGTTGGAGAGCCAAATACGCCCATAACTTACTGCGGCCGATTACGTACATCAGAAGCCAGATTGACCCTACCTGGACACCCTTGCTTGATACGCCCCCTTTTCCTGAATATACCTCCGGGCATTCATCTGGTTCGGGCGCGGCTTCGCAGATTTTAACCGAACTGTTTGGGGATAATTACGCCTTTACTGACAATACCTGGCAGGGTACCTTTGCTAACCGATCCTTTAACTCGTTCTTTGATTATGCGAGTGAAGCAACCAACTCCCGGCTTTATGGGGGTATCCATTATCGGAACGGGAATGAAAATGGCCTGGCGAACGGTAAGCTCATCGGTAAAAACATCAACGCACTGGCCTTTAGGAAATAACCGTTGTTACCTGCTCTTCAGATCAGTGTCTGTCGTTCAGGGATGCGGACAGAGTTGTGTCATTCAACTCTGTCCGCATCCCTGAACGAGGTTAACCCCAAAACTGCCATGAAACCACCCGCTACCTTTTATTACGCGTTGCTTGCTTTGAATCTGTTGGTAGCGGTGCCGGTACTGGCCCAGCCCAATGGCTCTCCCGAAACCACAGTTGGTCAGTTCCTGACCACGCTCAACGCCGATGAACGCTCGAAGACGACCTATTCGTTTGATGATACGCTACGCCGGAAATGGACTAATCTGCCCGTTGGGATGGTGCCGCGCCCCGGTATTGCCTACGGGTCCCTCTCCGACAAGAGCCGACTGGCGTTTCATCGGGTGCTGTCATCCTTGCTCAGTTCGCAGGGTTACCTGAAAACGACCAGCATCATGGCCCTCGATGATATTCTGAATACGCTCTATCAGCAGGCGTTTGATGATGGCAAGATTGACCAGAAAACCCTGAAAATGACTCAGGATCTGAAGTGGGCGCATGGCAATTACTACATCTCTGTTTGGGGAAAACCACAAGCCAAAGACCCCTGGGGGCTTGATTTTGGCGGACACCATATGGCGCTGAGCGTTACGGTGAGGGGGGATGAGGTGGTTACCTCTCCCTACTTTTGCGGCACGGATCCGTCGGAAGTGAAATCTGGGAAAGTATGCCGGATTGCGGGTGCTTAGCAAAGAGGAAGATTATGGTTTTATGCTCATTAATGCGTTATCTAAAAGCCAGCAGGCAGCAGCTACACTGAAGCAGGACGTGCCGAAAGATATTATTACCAATCCCAACAGCAGCCAGCGTATAACCAGTTATTACGGTATTTCGGCGGTGGCATTCAATCAGGATCAGAAGGCTATTCTGACGATGCTCATTCAGGAATATATCCACAATTTTGAACATCATACGGCGCATCGGCTTTATGAAAAACTACTGAAGACCGGTCTCGACAAGGTATACTTTGCCTGGGTCGGCAGTCTGGACAACAACAAGCCGCATTACTACATCATCAACGCGCCCGACTTCCTGATCGAATACGACAATGTAGGGTTTTCAGAACGACGGCAACCACATTCACGCCATTTTGCGCGAGAAGGGAAACGACTTTGGCGATGACCTGCTCAAACGACATTACCTGGAAACCAAGCATTGAGGTACCTGATGCGGGCAGGCTCTCATACCAGTTTGTGATGCGACCAATGTTGCTCCCCGTTTTCAATTTCCAACACGAGCAAACCAATAAACCCTGATAAAGTATGATTTCGCTGACCGTTCTCTACCCCAAAACCGCCGAGAGCCATTTCGACATGGACTATTATCTCCACACCCACACACCGTTGGTTCGTGAACGGCTTACGCCCGTTGGGCTGACGGGCGTGAATCTGCAGGCCGGTATAGCGGGGGCTGCTCCCGACAGTCCACCCGTGTACGCCATGATTTGCCAGCTTCAGTTTACTACCGTCGACGAAATGCAGGCGGCCCTGGCTAACCACGGTCCTGAACTAATTGGCGATATTCCAAATTTCACCAACGTGCAGCCGCTGATGCAGGTCAGTCAGTCAGCTTAATCATCGTTGGCTATCGGCTTGCCAGCCCCGCCTGATTCAGTGATGCATTGAATCAGGCGGGGCTTATCCGTACGAAGCATTGACAGAATGGGTAGATAGGGCCGATACTATCCTTCCTGTAGCATAGACTATTCGTAAACGCCTAAAAAGTACTGTCCAATGAAATACGTTGCCCGTCAATTGGTCCATGTAACGCCCGTTGTGCTATTCATCACTATCTGCGCGGCCATGATACCGCTGGCAAAAGAGCCGGTCGGGGTGGGCACTAAAGCCCCCAAAGGAGCTGAAATGCTGTTTGATGGCTCGCGGAAGATGCTGGACGAAAAGTGGAAGTACTGGGAAGGTCCCCGCCTGAAGGCGACGATGCCCATCAAATGGCAAATCGAGAAAGACCCCACCGGGAGTGGTACGGTTATGAATACCAATGATCCCGCAGCTGCGGGTGGTTTGTACGGAGCCGCCGATATTGTCACTAAAGAAACGTTCCGGGACTTTCGGCTTCATGTTGAGTTCTACGTGAGCAAGCCTGGGGGAAACAGTGGGGTGTACCTGCAAAATCGCTACGAGATTCAGATTTTTGATGGTGACACGACCTCCCACGGGTTGGGGGCCATCATCAACGAATCACCTTCACCTTACAAACTGTACACGGGTCCCGGCAAATGGAACGCCTACGACATTACGTTCAGAGCTGCGCGTTTTACTGATGGCAAACGCACCGAACCGGCAATGGCAACCATTTATCTAAACGGCAAAAAGGCCCACACTAACCACCCGATTACTCAGGTATGGGGCGGTCCCAATTCCGGTATAGATGGGGGCAATGACGGAGGAAAGGGCGTTACTGACACGCCCGGTGGCATCAAACTACAAGCCGAAGGCCACGATGTGTTTTATCGAAACATTTGGATCAAGCCCCTGGTGCTGAAACAGGCCAACACAGATTTTTAATCGATAGCCTGCTTCGCAATGCAAGCAAGCCGGGCCCTTAAATGTGGGCTTGCTCGTTAAATGACGAGACAGAAAAGCAGCCTATTACGAATAAATAATCTTCCTTACCCGTTCTAAAGGCAAAAACTTGTTTTCCTGATTCGATGAAACAACCGTTCACGGCTACGTAGCTGGGTGGTCGTTTGTCGAATCGGTTGATACGTACGCCCATGAAAAGAAGATCCGTGCTGCCAGTGGCTATTCGCTTTTTGTTGCTTGTATTCTTATCAATCAGTTCTCTTTATTTATCTGGTTGTTCGGGCTGTTCCCGGTCGGGTAGTCATCAGCCACGCCGAACCCGGAGTAACCCGGCCGACAAGGCTGCGACAGCGACTAACCCTTCGGAACCCAAACCAACGCTGACTCAACTGGGTAATGGTCCTACCGAGGTGCGGATGAAGAAGGAGAATGGAGTGTACAAAGTACCGGTGACGGTCAATGGGACCTCCATGCAATTTATTCTGGATACCGGAGCCAGTCTTATTTCTATCTCCTCGACCGAGGCCGAGTTTATGATGAAGC
The DNA here is from genome assembly GCA_963782245.1 of uncultured Cytophagales bacterium. Lineage (GTDB taxonomy): Bacteria > Bacteroidota > Bacteroidia > Cytophagales > Spirosomataceae > Spirosoma. Next base: position 120,731 of record CAWAJC010000013.1, on the reverse strand, counting down.
AGGGCACCATTACCGATGATGATGTAATAGGGCAATCCCGCTTTCAGGATGCTAACGGCGATATTTCGCCTGGTTCTATCATCCGGCTCAAGTCCGTACAAATTGGCGACCGTATTCTCGAAAACGTACACGCCAGTGTTGTTACCGGTGCCAAGGCTCCGCTGTTGCTGGGTCAGTCGGCTTTATCGCAGTTCGGTAAAATTTCACTAGATTATCGACGGAATATTGTGACGTTCGACTGAAATTTGGTGTTTAGTTCTCACTAACTCCAATGAGCTATCTATGACCGAAACCGAACTGACCGACCGATTGCGCGAAGCTATTGTTCTCGACGGCCCCGATGCCTGGAAAACCAATGGCTACCTTCAGGATGCACAACTGGCGGGTGTTTCGTTAACCGACGCGCTGAAACGGGCCAATGAGATTAGCCAGGAAGTAACTGGTAATAAACTACTGTTTCAGAGCATACAGGCCCGCATTGCCCGTCTGGCTCAGCCCTCGCGTAGCCCGTATGTTGATCAGGACCTGAATCAGATCGTCAATGCGGCCTCTTCCCTGAAACTTTCTCCTGACTTTGTCAGGAACCAGTGGGTTCCTACGGTGTTGCAGCGAATGGCAGCCGCATCGGTACCGGTCGCATCGGCACCGGTTTCACCCGAGCCCAAGCCCGTTAACCCGGCACCAAAACCCGCGCCCCCCGCACCGGAGCAAATCCCAACACCGCAGGCACCAAAGACGCCGGTTTCTGATGAACAAATCAGCCAAAAAAATGACCTGCCAAAGCCGACCGAAAAAAAGGAACCTTCTCGCCCTATTGAACCACTTATACCGCCCGTTGCCTCAAAAACAACTGCGCCAGCCTATATTCCTCCTGAACCAACCCCCATTGTACGGTCTTTTACGGCGGTTCCGGCCCGCGTACATAAAGGGCAACCCGTTACGCTGACCTGGGAAGTGGAAAATTTGCTGGCCGTCACCATTGACGATCTGGGCGAAGGCCTGTCGCCAAAAAATCGGGGCTGGGTAAAACCATCAAAGAGTACGGATTACACCCTGTTTGATGTTAATAATAATCCGCTGAGTACAGTGCGGGTGGAGGTTATTCCCCGCGATCGGAGTGGGGTGTACGGGGTGTTGTTTGCCCTGGTACTGCTGGCTATTATTTACTGGTTTATCAAGAGTAGTAACGCCAATAGCAACGCACCCAAGCCGACCCGTAAAACAGACCGGACCAGTCAGTCGACCCGGCAGAGGGAGCCTTATGAGGACGTCGCCAGTGATACGCGTCAGGTACCCAATCGTGAAAACTCAACCGAACCAGCTATTGAGAGCCCGGTAGAGGCTACGGATACCCCAGACGTGGCTGCGTCTGAGCGTTCTAAAAAAAAAGCGGAACCCAGCAGCAACCCGGCTGAAGAGGAAACGCAGCCCGAACCGGAAGCTAAACCCGCTACGGCTGCCGATGCCCGACAGGGTAAATACGAAGAAGCATTTGGCGATAAACCCTACGACAAAGCAGAACTGGGAGCCGACGAACAGGGCTGGCGACGCGCCCGAAGGAATGGACGTTGGGGCTATATCAATGAAGCCGACGAATGGGTTATAACCCCGAATTCGAGGCTGTAACGCCATTTCGGGGCAATACAGCTTCCGCTTTTCTGAATGGTCAGCTTATCACCATCAACCGGAACGGGGAACAGGTAAGGAATTAGCAGTCAATTTATTATTGTGCCATCACCAATAGGTTTCTGAACTTTACGGTTGATGGGCCCGTAATAAAACCGATTCCGTTTCCTCTGAATGGCCGAAACTCAAAGGGGCTACTTTCTACTTCCTGACCGTTGATGTAAAAATAGAGTTTGTTCTGCTGCTTACTTACCGTTAACAGGTTGGTCTCCTGATTGATGGGTACGCCACTCGCCGATTGCTGTCCCGGCATGTAACTGGCCAATGTGCGTCCATCTGCGAATCGACTTGATAATGACGTTATTTTGATTAGCAATGGAAAACTGCATCATATTCTCCACGTCCTGAACGCCAAACAGGATGCCGCCCGTTGGAACTTTGCCCGGGGCCACCGTCATTTCGACCGAAATAGTAAAGGATTCGGCTTTCGTTAGATTCATGTTGGCTGGCAAATCGACGTAGCATCGGCCGGCTACCTGTTTAGCATTAGGCAATGGCCGGATGTAATAGCTACCCTTATTTAGTTCGAACTCGTATCCTTTCCGGGCGCCGGTAAACCAACCATGATTGTTACGCTCGAATGAATCGCTGAACGTAGTAACTCTGGGGCGGGTGCTTTTCGTGCTTCTGTCAGGCGCTCCAACGGACGCACTAGACCCCATATTGGTGGTTGTTTTGGCTGAAGAATCGACTTCAATCGGCTCAGGCGTGCTGGTGACAGTTGGTTCTACAGGGTCTGGTGTAGGTTCAGCCACCCGGTTGGGTACAGGAATCGTGATGGGGGTGTAGGTGCCTGAACCAGGCCCTATTGTAACGCCAAGCTTTTGAAACGATGTCCAGTAGCCCGACGATGTTACCCCGATTCCATTGCCGGGAAGCATTTTAAACAGATACGGGCTACTGCGAATTTCCTGCGCATTAATGTAAAAATGCAGGCCTTGCCCTCTGCGCTCAACCATCAGCCGGTCCCGGTTCTTCTCGACCAGTACGCCCGGTAAAAAATAGTCGCCCGGCATGTAGTCACTAAAGGTTTGCCCGTTTGCCACCCGGATGATAGAGACTTCTCCTTTCCCGTTCAGCGTAAACGCGCAGTAATTAAGCGAGTCTAGTACACCAAACAGGATACCACCTGATGGAACTTGTCCCGAATCAGCCAGCATGTCTACTTTTATGGTGAATACATCAGCCAGATTGAGATTAATATCGGTGGGGAGTTCTACCGTACTAAAGGCTACCTCCCTGGTGTTGATATTGCGTTTTCGGATATTGTATCGGCCCAGACCAATCTGGTAATGGTAATCGCCCTGATTCCCGGCTTTCCAGCCGTTTCGGTTAGTGGCAAAGTCGCCGGTAAAGGCAGGGCGGAAATCGACCTTCTCAGTGGATGCCGACTGGGTACTGGACCGCCGGGACAGAGCTGTAGCCTGAGGTTTCGATTTGAGTACTACCTTCTGCCAGTCGCTGGAAGACGAGTAAGTCGTTGACTTCGTACGTTGCCCGGTCGACGGTGTCCGGCAAATAACCGACAGCGAAAGAAAGAGGCTAATTGTCAGGTAGGTACGCATAAGTAGTTTTTTTCAAACGCGGTCACGCGTGCAAAATTCCTGGTTAAAACGAATACCGAACTACGGCTGTCAACTGCTCGGCCTGCATACCAGGCCGGAGGGTGATACCCTGGAGTTGCCGGGCTTCCCGCCCGTTTCGTAATCCTTTAAAAAACGTTAGAATAACATCGGTAGCAGCAACAACAAGGGCCCCCCGCGTAGCCAGAAAGTAACGATGGTAGTGATCGTTTGCCGTCTTGTAATAAGGTTCTCCAGCCGCCAGGTTTTTCTGCCTCTCATAAATGGCGTACTCGTCAGTTGCCTTTTGTCGCTCCGTGAGCCCATACGCCACCAGTCCGTAGCAAGCCACCGTCAATAACGGACGGAACCCAACTTTAGGCCTCGGAGTCTGTACAAAAATATTTCCTATACCGGGTGCTACTACTGATAGCAATGCCCAGGAGGGGCCGGCGTGCCGGGTTCGGGGTGGTGCTACAGTATTTATTTCCACCGATTTGCCTGGCTTGACTGGCTGTGTCTGGGGCGGTGGAGAAGCAGCCTGTTGTGGTATGGGAGCACTAGTGCCTGATACAGGCTGCTCTGGTTTTGAGGGGCTGGGATCGGCCAGCACAACAGTAGCCTGTTTACTACGTCTTCGTTTGGAGCCCGTTGGGTTCTGCGGGGCGGTTGCCGGTTCGGTAGGGTTTGGTGGCGTAACGGCAACGGGTGCGGCAGGGGTCGTTTTGAGCGGTGTAGTTTCAGCAGGCGGGTTCGCAACGGGAGACGGGCGAGTCACTACTGCTGGCTCTGGCGTGGTGGTAGCTACCGGTATGGTACTCGTCTTCACGAATACTCTGGCTTGTACCTCCTCATTCAGGGGGTAGCCGTTGGCCATGGCATCCCAGACAATACGCCGGTTAGACCCGGCCATCAGCCGGGTACCGATATCACCCCGAACGAACTGGGGTGCTATTAGCAGTGCCCCCCGTAGTCGGCTACGTATTTCAAAGTAAACCGAATCGCCCGGTAAACTATTAATCAGATCGTACTGGATTTCAAGTCGCGCAGAATCAATTGCCCGTATCCGGACGTTGCGAACACGCTCCTGCGCCCGACTTGGCAACGTAAGTAACAAACCAATAGAAAACAGGAGTAACAGCCGCATAAGTAATTAATTGCTAACAGTAACTGGCCGGGTCGTGATAAACTTATCATCGCACGCATTGGCAATAGTCATTGTAATGGTATAGGTTCCAGGTTTATCGTACGTATAGGTTACGCGCGGCCCCACCCGGCCTACCCCCCTGTTGTCGCCGGGATCCCAGCCCACTACTCCGATGTCTCCCTGCGGATTATCCAGAAAAAACGTGACGTCCAGTCGGCCAATGGAGTAGCCGATGCCGGCGGCCGGTTTGGCACAAACGGGAAAATCTATCTTTTTAAGATCAAATGGTTCGCAGGCCACCGTAGCCAGTACGATCAGGAAATATAGGCAACGTTTTACCATACTAATCAGGCGATAGAAAGCAAAGTAAACAATACTTACGCAATCAAACACCGTTGACGAATGAAAACCATTTTCTAATTCTACCCCCTCATGGTTAGCGGAAACCAGGATTTTTGTAAATTTATACAACTCACTGCAATACCTCATGCGCTTGTCTGCCAAAACTAAACCTGAACTCGTCGCCGAAATCCAGCGATTACACCACGAACGCGACGATCAGACTACTGCCGAAACCCGCCCCTGTTCGACGTTCGACAAACGGTTGACCAGCTTAACCTGGTTGGCCTCACCATTGAGCATGACGGAACGTTAAGTTATGCCAATCCGTATACGTACCGGGTTACCGCCTGGCAGCCTGAAGACATTATCGGACATAATTTCTTCGATGTGCTCATCCCCCCGTCGACCGTGCCCGGCTCGAACTGGAGTTCGATGAGGCTTTGGTGAAAGGGGGCTTTCCGGAACAGAAGGAGATTTCGTTGCTGGCCCGCAGTGGTGCCCTCAGAAATGTACAACTCAACTCCGTTATCATCAATGGCACCGACGGAAAAGTGGCTTCGTTCACTGTTATTGGGGAGGACGTAACCAACAAACGGCGGGTAGCATCGGCGCTTTCCAACACCAATGCCCAATTGCAGGATTTGGTCGATAATACCTCCGACCTGATCCAGTTGTTAACCCTGGATGGTAAATTTATCTTCGTAAACCGCGCCTGGCGGGAAGCACTGGGGTATAGTTCGGAAGAAATTTCGGCGCTCAACCTACGCAACGTGCTCCACCCCGATTACGCCAGTAGCACACTCGATTTGCTCAAACGCATTCAGAATGGGGATCAGCTCCCGTACATCGAAACCGTATTTCGGAGCAAAGCGGGTAAAACGCTGTTCCTGTCGGGGAGCATCAACTGCCGGTTTGATAATGGTCGGCCTACTGCCTTTCGCTGTATCCTGCACGATACTACCGGTAAGATAAGGGCCGAAAAATCGCAGAAATTGTATTACAGCATTGCAAACTGGACCATTAACTCGCCCAATCTTGGTGAGTTATACCATAAAATCCACGAAGAACTAGGGAACATTATTGATGCCCGCAATTTTTTCATTGCGCTGTACGATTCTACCAAAACATACCTGTCATTCCCTTATTACGTGGATGAGTACTTTGGGAGCAACATGCGGTTTACCAAGCGAAAACTGGGTAATGGTATTATCGAGTACACCATTCTGGCCAACAAACCTTTGTTCCTGTATGAAAAAGACATCCGTCAACTAGCCGACCAGCACAACATAGATCTGTATGGTCAGCGTCAGCCACAGGTAATGCTGACTGCTCCACTCCGCATTGGCGATGAGATTACGGGTATTATTGGCGTAAAGTCGTATGATGATGCCCGAACGTATGGCCCGCGGGACCTGGAATTGCTTGAGTTTATATCTGGGCAGGTAGCCCTGGCCATTGCCCGCAAACAATCGGAGGCACGGCTGGATAAGCAAAATGCCCGCCTGAATGCCATATTCGATAGCAGCACGTACCTGATTTGGTCGGTAAACAAAGCACTGCAGCTAACCTCCTTTAATAAAAACTACGCCCGCCTGATCGGTAATCAGGCCCCAGACGGCCCGGCCATTCAGCCAAGTACCGCTGAACCTGGCTGGCGGATGATTGGGGACGAAAACCGGGGAACACTGGAAGAACGATACCAGCAGGCTTTCCGGGGGTACGCGCAGAATTTTGAACTGCACTTTACGATGCCCAGCGGTGAAGCTTTTTATGAGTTTCATCTCAACCCTATTTTGCTGGCCGGGGGTGTTATCGATGAGGTATCGGGTATTGCCCGAAACATAACAAACCGCCGACGGGCTGAAATTGCCACGCTGCAAAGTGAAGAAAAATTCCGGGGTATCTTCGAGAACCTACAGGATATCTACGCCCGCGTAGATCGCAAAGGGCGGGTAACCATGATTAGCCCATCCGTCTTCAAGCGGTTGGGCTACACGCCCAGCGAAGTGCTGGGGCAAGACATAACCCAGTACTTTTTCGATAAAAGCAGCATCCACCGGGCCATGATAAAACTGGGGCGTAACCGCAGCCTGCGCAATTTCGAAGCCAGTCTACGCCGGAAAGATGGCAGCGAACGCCAGTACATGTTTAACATGCTGATGCTGAATGATGAGGATTCGCAGGAGTTTGCGCCGGGCAGAAACTCGGTGGTAGCCGTACTGGCTCGTGATATTACCGAACTCCGCCGACAGTCGGCCGAACTGGTGAAAGCGAAGGAAGAAGCAGAGCGATCATTGAAGGTGAAAGAGCAGTTTCTGGCCAATATGAGCCATGAAATCCGTACTCCGATGAACGGTGTAATTGGTATGATTGATCTGCTGAATGATACGCCACTGGATGAGGAACAGCGCGACTACGTAAAAATTGTCAAACGCTCATCGGAAACGCTGCTGAACATTCTGAACGACATTCTGGACCTGTCCAAGATTGAAGCCGGAAAGATGATGCTACACGAATCGCCGATAGCGTTCAACGAGATCTTTGAGAAACTGATTGCCTTATTTGGTCAGCAGGCCAACTCGAAGAATAACGACCTTACGTATTACCTCGACCCCGCCTTGCCTACGTTCGTTATTGCTGACCAGACCCGCCTGTTGCAAGTTCTATCGAACCTGACCAGCAACGCCATCAAGTTTACGGAACAGGGAACGATACGAGTTGAGGCAACCCTGCTAAGCAAACGGGGGAAGTTCAACCGGATTCGGGTAGCGGTAAAAGACTCTGGTATTGGTATTTCGCCCGAGAACATCAACCTGCTTTTCAACTCCTTTAGCCAGGTCGATACGTCGTCGCGAAAATCATTTGGCGGTACCGGGCTGGGGCTGGCCATCTCGAAAGAACTGGCTCATCTGATGAAGGGCGAAGTAGGCGTGGAGTCGATCGTTGGACAAGGCAGCACGTTCTGGTTTACCATAGAGTTGAAAGAAACGGCGATCAGTCCAACCCAGCAAGCTACGGAGGTAGCTGAAATTGCGCTGGCTAATTTCTTTAGTACGTATCATCCCTATGTGTTATTGGTGGATGACAATGCTGTGAACCGGAAGGTGGCCAGCGAAATTCTGCGTAAGGCAGGCTGTATCATCACTACCGCCGACAGTGGCCCGGCAGCAATACAGGAGGTAGCTACTGCCGAAGCACGCAGAGACAAAGGTGAGTTTGAGGGATTCGATGTTATTTTTATGGATATCCAGATGCCGGATATGGATGGTGTGGAAACCACCCGGCACCTGCGCGAGCAATTTGGCGATACGTTGCCTACTATTGTGGCCATGACTGCGTATTCCATGAAGGAAGACCGCGAACGTTTCATCAGCCAGGGGCTCGATGATTACATTGCCAAACCAATTCGTGCTCAGAGCCTGGTTGCCAAAGTAAAAGAATTGACGGATGCCAACCGGGCTAAGCGCCAGCCACAGCCAGCCACCGTATCATCATCAACGCCCCAGGCACAGCTGAAAACTTCCGAAATAGGATTGCCGATTATCGATGCTGAGATTGTTAGGCAGCTCCGCGATATTGGCGGTCAGGAATTGGTAGACAGTATTATGGAAGAGTTTGTGACGGAAGCGGACTCTCTGGTTAGCGGCTCGTTATCGGCCTATGCCCTAGGCGATATTCCAACGGTGAAAAGTAACCTGCATACCCTGAAAGGGAGCGCCGGAACAATTGGAGTAGCCCGCATGGCTGACATTGCCCGAGCGGCAGAGTGTAAATTAAAAGTAAATGATACAAGCGGGCTTACTGAAGCATTGCAGGCACTGGAGAGTGCTTTTGCTGAATTTGTGACTGAATTGAAAAAATAGCTTTTTTATGGACTGAAAACCTGCTCAATTCCATACAACGCAGCAAAAGCAACGGCTTCACTGAACCTTCTACGGGTTTGGTGAAGCCGTTGCTTTTGTATTCGCTCAACCAGGGTTCAGTCTGGTTGAAAATGAAGCCGGACGGTGTGAAGTTCGTGCCCAATACCGCCATAACCCAGTAGCTTCTTTCCCGTCAGTTGACGGACTAACGTATTATTAAGTTTATCATTCTGACTAAAAACTGCTAGTTGACAAAGTTCGCTGGCACTATTTACCCGGAATTGAATAACAACAATACCTGCTTTTTGTGTTGATTTGAGCACATCGGGGTAGGAGACGTACTTTGCCAACTGCTGCTCCAGCGTTAACGTTGCCTTGGGCGTTTTCGGTTTATTCGTTGTAATCGGCGCAGCGTAGGCTTGCGTTGCCAGGAAGCCTACCAGCATGAGAAAAGAAATAGTTTTTTTCATGACTTCAATGTGTTTAAGAGAATATCAAACACACCCGTGCCCGGCTTACACTGTTATTGACGGCATCGAATGTTACCTTAATATTACGCCAATATTATCTAAATGTTATCGGATTGCTATTTTCGGGTAAAAAATTCTTTTACCTACTTATCAGAATTAGTCACGAATCTTTCACGTAACACTGAGAACTCGAATGTATTAGGTCTATTTTCAGTATTTTATTTTTTAAAACTCTATATTTTGCAATTATTATTCTGATTCTACATGTTATGTTAATGTTAAGGATTAGTGAATTTTGTTTGCTGCCTTGTTCGTATGTGTTGTGTGAGATACATTATTAGGGGTAGCCAGAACACAGTTTCGCAGGTAAATCTGGGATACTTAGATCCGGAAGACGGTTAAGGTATTTCAGATAATAGTGCAGTGTATAATAGTAGGCACACTGTTAGAGAAGGTGTTCATCTAATCGTATATGGCCACTGAGGAGGTGTTGCAGTCGTGAACATATTTCCGGTTTATTTCGCGCTCAGTTGCTTTAGTTAGCGAACCATCAGTGTATCTTTCTTAATTTTTTCTGGGGATAATATGGAATTCAAGGGCTTTTCGCATCTACTCGGAAACAAACTGTGAAGCACTGACCAGGGCCTCACTCCATATTCTTAATAATTATTTTATGCGCTATAACCCCCCCTAATTGCTCCGGAAAAAGTCTCTGAATGACGGAAAAGTTGGTGTGTTACGGTTGAGGAACAATGATTTAGCTTACTGAACAAATGGGTCAATGTTTTAGGTAATAGTAAGTTAAGTCCAAGTATTTATTGCTGGATTGCAATAAAAGTGAAACATTTGACTAAATAGAATTGTGTGGTTTTTATCGGAAAACACATATTTTTGTGGAGGTTTGAAAGCATTTCTGTTAAATATTTAGATGAACAAACCGAAAGAGTCTAAATTTTTCACTTTTTTTACCGGGTAAACCAACTTTTAATTTTTAACCCTACAGTCCAGTTCCAATGAAAACACAAACTCCTTCTCCAGCACCCGCCAAAGCACCGGCACCAAAAAAGAAGTCAAGCGGTCTTAACCCCGCGTTCGTAATCCCGGTTCTGTTGATGATCGGTATCCTGACGTACATGTTCGTCTTCGGTGATGGCAGCCACTTCCAGGAAGGCGACAACACGAAAGAACCACTCCCTGGCGATTACTTCGGTACCGTTTACAAAGGAGGATTTATCGTACCAATTCTGTTTACCTGTTTTCTAACGGTACTGGTATTCTCTATTGAGCGGTTCATCACCATTGGCCGCGCAAACGGTTCAGGTTCTATCGACGATTTCGTTCGGAAAATCAAAAGCCAGCTTGATCGCAATGAAGTGGCTGCGGCTATCCAGGAGTGCGACCGTCAGAAAGGTTCGATTGGCAACGTTGTGAAAATGGCCCTGGTAAAGTATCAGCAACTAGCTACTGACACCCAGTTAGACAAAGAACAGAAATTGGTAGCTCTGCAGAAAGAAGTAGAAGAAGCTACCACGCTTGAGTTGCCAATGCTGGAAAAAAACCTGACTATCATTGCTACGCTGGCTTCGGTTTCGACTCTGATTGCGCTGCTGGGTACAGTACTTGGTATGATTCGGGCTTTCGCAGCTATGGGTGCAACGGGTCAGCCGGATACAGGCGCGCTTTCGACAGGTATCTCTGAGGCCCTTGTAAACACGGCGCTTGGTATTGGTACAGCGGCTATTGCAACGATCATGTATAGCTACTTCACGAGCCGGATTGATGTACTGACCTACAACATCGATGAAATTGGTCTGAGCATTCAGCAAAACTTTGCGGCCCACTATTAAATCGGGACTGCCTAGTCGATGTTATTCAACCCACCTACCCGACTTAATTTGGGCAGGTCGAAATAAGAAAACTCATGCCAGCAGTTAAAATAAAACGCGCCAGTTCCTCAGTGGACATGACGGCGATGAGCGACGTGGCGTTTCTGTTGCTGACGTTCTTTATCCTGACGGCCCAATTCCGGTCGCAGGATGCCGCGTCGATTGAAACGCCCTCGTCCATCTCTGGAATTAAAGTTCCGGATAACGACATCATGACCATTGGTCTTGGTAGAGACGGTAAAGTCTATTTCGGTATCGATAATGCCAGAATACGCGTATTGCTATGCTGGATAACATTGCTGCCGCAAAAGGACTTTCCTTCACTGAACAACGAAAAGAAAGAATTTTCGTTGATGTCGAACTTTGGACTGCCTATTAATCAGTTGAAATCCTATCTGAATCTGCCGAAAGAACAACAGGCGAAAGTAAAACAGCCCGGTATTCCAACGGATTCAACAGGAGCAGGTCCAACAACGAACTAAAAGAATGGGTTTACAATGCCCGGAAGGCTAACAACAATCTGCGAATTGCGTTGAAAGGCGATAACCTCGCTAAATTTCCCGAATTCAAGAATGTGTTAGCTACGCTACAAGCGCAGAACATCAACAAATTCAACCTGATTACGGGAACGGAAGCGCCCCCTGCCGGTTGGAAAGCTGATTAATAGCGCTTAGCGAATGCTAACTATATTGATTTTCACCTCGCGAATCTGTTAAGAAAACTATGGCAGAAATTAATACTGGCGGTGGTGGTGGTAAACATGATGGTGGTAAGGTACGGTCCAAAAAAGCGTCAACTCGGGTGGATATGACACCCATGGTTGATCTGGGATTTCTCCTGATTACCTTCTTCATTCTGGCCACTACCCTGAGCAAACCATCTTCGATGACGCTCAACGTGCCGGACAAAACAAAACAAGAAGAAACGGAGCCTATTAAGGCATCCAACGTAATGACGGTCTTTCTGGGAAAAGACAACAAGGCCCATTACATTTTTGGTAAAGCGGCCAACGAAGACCCAGAAGTGAAAACCGTAGGCTACGGCTACGAATTTCGGCAGGCACTTCTGGAGAATGCCAAGAAGGTAGGTGGCGACAAGTTTGTTGTGGTTATAAAGCCAACCAAAGATCGACCTATAAAAATATGGTTGATGTGCTGGATGAGATGGCAATCACAAAGCTGAAGCGCTACGCGCTAGTAGATGAATTGACCGACGCACGAGAAAGCAGCTTCTCAAAGACAAAGTAAAATTAAACGTCTAACACCATGGCAGAATTAAACTCCCAGGCAACACTCGATGATATCGTGTTTGCCAACCGGAACAAGGCGTATGGTGCATATGATCTGCGGACAATCGTATCCAAAAGCTGTCACTCGAGCCTTAATTATTGGAGGCATCCTGTTTACGCTTGGTGTACTTACGCCGACCATCTTAACCGCTTTAACCCCGGAAGAAAAGCAGGTATCAATGACTGAGGTGGATTTGATGAAGATTCCACCACCACCCATTGATCCGAACGAACCACCGCCACCACCACCGCCACCGGTAGAGGTGCCTAAGGTGAACACGGTAAAATTCCTTCCACCCGAAGTAAAACCGGATGAGGAAGTACCGGAAGAAACCCCCCCGCCAGCGGTGGAGGAATTAAAGGAAGCCGTTGCTGCGGAAAAAACGCAGATTGGTGACCCAAACGCCGAAGAGGTGATTGCGGCTCCAGAAGCAACAGCTGCTCCCACAAAAGTAGAAGTAGCGGTTGAAGCAGCTCCGAAAGAAGAACAAATCTTCACGGTCGTTGAACAACAACCTGAATTCAGTGGTGGCATGGCTGCACTTGGTCAGTATCTGCAAAAGAACCTTCGCTATCCGGCAGCTGCACAACGGGCCAACATTTCTGGACGTGTGTTTGTGAGCTTTGTGGTCAACACCGACGGTAGTATCCAGGACGTGCAAGTACTGAAAGGCCTTGGTTTTGGTACCGACGAAGAAGCGAAGCGCGTTGTAAAGGCTATGCCGAAATGGCGGCCGGGTAAACAGTCGGGCCGTCCGGTTCGGGTGAAATTTAACCTGCCTATCAATTTCACGCTGGAATAACTCGTATGCGCGGACAAAATGATGGTTCAACGCGGCTAATGTTGATTATTGCAACGTTGGCCGCGTTGGCATATCTGGGAGGAGGCATCGCACTGATTGCCTCCTCTCAGTCTTTTGGGATGTTACCCGGAAGAGGACCCTTTCGATACGGATTGGGCATATTACTAATCATATACGGAGCTTTCAGGGCGTATAGAGCTTATCAACGTTTTCAGCAGAATGACTAATCGTATCTGGTTTCTTATCGCATTAACGGCTTTGGCAATGGGATGTGGCACGGGGAAACCACAGCTCGATAATCCATCACAGGGGTCCATTACTATTGCGGCTGATGAATCTTTTCAGCCATTGGTCATGCAGCTTACATCTGCCTACGAGGGGATCTATCCGAAAACTCATTTTGACATTGTCTACAAGCCAGAGCAACAGGCAATCAATATGATGCTTCATGATAGTGCACGAATGGTCATTGTGACCCGCACCCTAAACCCGAATGAGCGCGCTATCTTAAATCAAAAGAAAATAAAGGGAGCAACGGAAAAAATTGCGACTGATGGAGTAGCCCTCATTATAAACAGGGAAAATACTGACAGCCTGATTACGATGAATGAGTTACGCAGTGTTTTTAGTGGCAAAACGAAAACTTGGGCACAACTGGAAGGAGGAAATCAAACAGTACCTATAACGTTGGTATTTGACAACAACAATTCCAGTAATCTGGAGTTTATGCTGAAAACGTTAGCGGTGAAAGACATTAGCAAACTGCGCATTTTTACAACGCGATCGAATAAAGAAGTGATTGAGTACGTGCGCGGGAATCCCTCGGCACTTGGCTTTATTGGCGTCAACTGGATTAGCGATAGTGATGAGCCCTTATCCATTGAACTAGCACGCGATTTACGCGTAATGGGGGTATCGGATAAAGAGAAACCAACCAAACGGGACGATTATTTTCAACCGTTTCAGGAAGACCTGGGTATGCAACGCTACCCATTACGACGCCCCGTATATATAGTTAGCCGGGAAACGCACCCAGGCCTGGGTGGTGGGCTCATAAACTACATCACCAGAGATGCAGGCTCCTTAATTATTCGTAAATTGGGTCTTTGGCCCAGAATGCCATACGATAGGATTATAAACATAACGAAGTGAGTAAGTTTTTTTGGTTTAACTACAATTTTTTAGATTTGTCAACTGTTTAATCAGCACTAACCTTAATTAAATTTCCAACTTGAAGTACATGAAGAACAACCAGAAGCAATCGCTGTTGACCATCTTGTTCGTCGGGGCAACCATGGCGGCTCCTTTGGTAGCGCAGGACCTCGCAACGGCCCTGAAAGATGTGGAGGCTGAACGATATACGAAGGCAGAGCAAACACTAACGCAATTAGCCAGTAGTTCATCATCCGCAGACAACCAGTTCTATCTGGGCTATTACTACCTGAAAAGTGGTCAACCAGACAAGGCGAAGGCTGCTTTTGAGAAAGGTGCGGCAGCCGACCCCAAGGATCAACTTAACAATGTTGGTCTGGCGGGAGTAGCCTTACTGAAAAAAGATCGTAGCACAGCTAAAACTCTGATCGATGAAGCTGTTGCCAAAACGAAGAGCAAAAACCAGGATGTACTGATTCGGGCGGCTGAAATGTACACGATGTCAGAACAAACAAACGATCCGGCAGAAGCGCTTCGCCTGTTGACGATAGCTGACGAAAAGGATAAGAAAAACGAAAATCCGGAAATCGAGATGACGATGGGGGATGCTTATTTTCTGAAAAATGATGGCGGTAATGCCATCACCAAATACGAAAATGCAATGGCCATCAAGCCCAATCTGGCAGAAGCCAACTACAAAATTGGTCGCCTGTATCTGCGTGGTAAAAACTACACTAAAGCGCAAGAGTCTTTAAAATAGCCATCGAAACCGATCCCGCAGTTTTCACCTACCTATCCGGCTTTATGCCGATGCACTGGCCAACTCGCGCGCTTACAAAGCTGCTTCTAAAACTATGAGTAGTATGTTCAGAAAAGCGGCACGACCGATCCTGAACAATTGCTGGATATTGCCCGGTATAAATTTCTGGCTCAAGATTACGAGGGAGCAATCACTACCTGGATCAATTGAAAGGGAAAATCAATAACCCTATCATTGATCGTATGTATGGATGGGCCAACAGTCTTTGGGCAAAAATCAGGAAGCAGTTGAGTCACTGAATAAGTTTATTGCGAAGCTCCCCAGAAAGTGATTTATGATGACTATAAGTACCTAGGACGTGCTTACGGGAAGCTAGGTACACCGGAAGGTGATTCTCTTAGCTTGTTAACCTGGAAAAGGCCGCTCCTCTGGACACAACAGACAATCTATACCGTGAAATTGGCTAAGAAGTACTACGATGATAAAAAGTATGATAAAGCCGCTGAGTACTATGCAAAACAATTAAAAACGATAAGAAACCACTGAATAATGATTACTTTTTAGGTCTTTCTAATTATCAATATGGTTCCCGGGTTGGACGGGATACCACAGCAGCCCCTATGGATACGGCTCAGATTCGTCAGGTAAAGGAGTTGTACTATATGCGGGCCGATTCGGCTTTTGCCGAAATGGCACAACAATTAGAAACAGATGGAAAAAGTATCCATTGGCTTATTATTATCGGGCAGGAGCTAACTATTATGCTTATCCCACGACCATATAGATGGCTTCTAGTTTAGCAGGACCATTTATGAAAAATTCATTGAACATGGCAATGGCTGAAACTGATTCATCAGATAAGACTGATCTATCGAGAGATCTTATCACCTCGTATAAATTCTTAGCGCTTCAGTATAATCTGCAAGAAAGATGATGCAAAGCAAAGGAGTATTTTGACAAAGTTTTGGAGTTAGATCCAAACGATGCAGATGTTAAAAAGGCTATGGAAGGCCCCGAACCACCTCCGCACCGGCAAAACCACTGCAAAACCGCCACCAAAGCTCCGCTAAAAAGAAAACCGCCAGTAAATAATCAGTAATTTTTGACCGTAAATAGAAAAGCGTAGGTATGATACCTACGCTTTTCTGTTGTTTGAGGATAATAAAACACAGCGATCTTATTAGTGCTATTATTATCACGACGGTATCTTAACTTTGCGGGCGCAAATTTTTGATTAAAAAGACTTACTCTGAAAACCGTATGCTTAATCTTGTACTGTTTGGCCCGCCGGGTGCGGGAAAAGGCACCCAAAGCGAAAAACTAATTCGTAAATATAATTTAGTTCACTTGTCGACCGGCGATTTGCTGAGATCACAAATTGCAGCCGGTACCGAACTGGGTTTATGGGCCAAACAACTAATGGATCAGGGCTTGCTGGTGCCGGATGAAGTAGTGATTGGCATGATCGAGAGCAAATTAAGAAATCAGGAGTATAAACGGCTCAATTGAGCTCGCCGTGATTTATTTTTGATGGCTTTCCTCGCACAGTGCCACAGGCAGAAGCACTTGACCAACCTTTGAAATCAACATGCAACAAAAATAAATATTATGGTTGCACTGGTTGTAGATAGTGAGGAATTAACACGACGGCTATTACTACGTGGACAAACCTCCGGCCGACCTGATGATCAAAATGAGGAACTGATTCGTCGTCGGGTTAAAGAATATAATGATAAAACTGCACCTGTAGCCGATTATTATAGTCAGCAAGGTAAATATGTCGCTATTGATGGCATTGGCACTATAGAAGACTATTTTTCAGGAAATCTGCCACAAAATTGACGAGTAGGAAGTACAGGTAGAAAAAACATATGGCTTCATCGAATTTTATTGATTACGTAAAAATAAATTGCCGGTCAGGAGCGGGTGGAGCTGGCTCAGTTCATTTTCGTCGGGAAAAACACACCCCAAAAGGTGGACCCGATGGGGGCGACGGGGGGCGGGGAGGTCATATTATTTTTCGGGGTAATGCTCAACTCTGGACATCTTTGCATTTAAAATATCGTAAGCACGTTAAGGCGGGAATGGTGTAGCCGGGGAAGGAGGACGGCGGAGTGGGGCGCAGGGAGAGGACGTTATGCTGGAAGTGCCGCTAGGGACAATTGCCCGGGATCCAGAATCAGGTGAAAACTTAGCCGAAATTACCGAAGAGGGCCAGGAGATCATCCTATTTGCTGGCGGACGGGGAGGAATGGGTAATGACCATTTCAAATCGGCAACTCAGCAGGCACCCTATTATGCCCAACCGGGAGAAGCCGGGAGAGAAGAATGGGTAGTGCTGGAGCTCAAATTACTGGCTGATGTTGGTTTAGTTGGTTTCCCGAATGCAGGGAAATCTACGCTACTGTCGGTTTTATCGGCGGCACGACCCGAAATCGCTGATTACCCCTTTACAACCCTTGTCCCCAATTTAGGAGTTGTAGCGTATAGAGATTATAAATCATTCGTTATAGCAGATATACCGGGTATAATCGAAGGAGCTTCGCAAGGAAAAGGCTTGGGAATACGTTTCTTGCGGCATATTGAGCGAAATTCAATATTGCTCTTTCTTATCCCAGCTACCTCGGATGATGTACGTCAGGAATACAATACTTTATTGAATGAGTTGCGTGAGTTCAACCCCGAGCTTGATGGACAAAACCCGCCTGTTAGGTATTACTAAAATGGACCTGATTGATGCCTCCAGATTGAAAGAAATCAAAGCAGTCATACCAAATAAAGTACCTGTTGTTTTTCTTTCGGCGGTTAGTCAACAAGGTTTGAATGAATTAAAAGATGTTATCTGGCAAAATCTGACGACAATTGAGTCATCAGAATAATACGTTATGTTGGTCTATCGACAGCTGTGCTGGTTGAGTATTGAATTATTATGAACTATTATCTACGGGTTTATAGTACAGCTTTTTTTGTACTTATCTCCTTCTGGGCAAAAGCGCAAATCCAGGTTACCTTTCCAACAACTAGAGCCGTTATTCAGCGAAATAATGCTAATCAGGCTACTCTCCGTATCACCGGCTTTTACAGCACTGCGATAACTAGTGTGGAAGCTCGTTTGGTGGTCCGTGACGGTATCGGAATCGCTGTGGACTGGCGGCCAATTCAGACAAACCCAACTGGTGGTGTGTACGCCGGCGATCTGTCAGCAACGGGGGGATGGTACAACCTCGAAGTCAGAGGCATGAACGGCAGCCAGCAGGTTGGTAGCACTACTATCATTGAGCGCATCGGTATTGGCGAGGTTTTCGTTATCGCCGGTCAATCCAACGCCCAGGGAGTTCATCAGAACGCCCCCAATCCCCTCAATGATCTGGTTAACTGTGTAGATAATAACTATGGGAATGGTTTCCCCAATGATCCGCCAAAGCCCGTTTTCACCCGATTGGATAACTCCGATGGATTTACAATTGCACCACGCGGAATAGGAAGTTGGAGTTGGGGGCAGCTGGGTGATGTTTTGGTTAAACGCCTGAACGTGCCCATCATGTTCTTCAATGCCGCTTTTACCGGTACAGCGGTCAGGAACTGGCGCGAAAGTGCCCCAGAAGGTGGTACTGCCTTTGGCCTTACCGGAGACCCGTATGGTCCCCGGCAACCCTACATCAATCTGAAGTTGTCGCTCCAGTTTTATGCTAACATGCTGGGCGTTCGGGCTGTGCTCTGGCATCAGGGAGAAACGGATAATTTGGTCAATACGCCAACGCAGGAGTATGTCAACGATCTGAATTTTGTTATAAATCAGAGCCGACAGGATTATAACCAAACATTGTCCTGGGTTGTATCAAGGGCCAGTTATGGCGATTTCATTGGTGGTACTGATGCTGCTGTAATCGCAGCACAAAACCAAGTTGTTAACACGACCCCCAACGTCTTTGCGGGTCCTAATACAGACGTAATTCAAGTGCCTCGTAAGCGCCCCCCCCTGAATGAAGAACTGGGATTGCACTTTGATTTTAATGGACTGATAGACGTCGCCAATGCATGGAATACCAGCCTGACTGATGCATTTTTTCAGGGTTCTACCCCAGTTGCTCCAGCACCAACTCCAACGGTTTCTATTGAGTGTGCTGGTAGCAACAATGTAAGGGTAAGCATAGCCGGCAACTACCCAACGGTGCTGTGGAACTCGGGAGAAGCTGGGAATACAATTACGAAGGGAGCGGGTGTGTATCAGGCGAAGGTTAAAGATGCCCGGGGCAATACATTATTTTCCAGTCAGATAAATGTAAGTGCGCCACCAACAATTGCTGTAGTCAATAATCGTCCGCCATCGATCTGCGTTGGGAGTAGTCTGGCACTTACGACAAACTACGACAACAATGTAGCCTGGGTAAATCAACAGACTAATGCTACTGTAGCCAATACCAAACAATTTGATGCTACCACAGCAGGAACATACTTCGTCCGTTATAGAGATGTGAGTGGGTGCGATTTTACCTCAAATACGATTAGCCTTGCGGTTAATCCGCTGCCCCAGACGCCAGTTGTTACGAATACCAAACCAACAACTTTTTGTCAGGGGGACAACACAACATTGCAGGTTAGTAACAACAATGTTCAGTACAACTGGACGAGTGGTCAGAATAGTAAGGTGATAACGGCTACAACGTCGGGTGCCTATTTCCTGACCGTTACCGATCAAAATGGGTGTACATCGGCGCAGTCAAATACGGTAACCGTAACGGCTAACCCAATACCGGCAAAACCGGTCATTGCAACCAGCGGGTCTACCGTGTTCTGTGCTGATCGTACGGTAACATTAACTGCTCCACAAAACGTATCTTACTCCTGGACCAGCGGACAAACTACCCAGTCTATCACCTTAAGTCAATCGGGTAATTTCGCTGTACGTACTGGCAATCAATTCGGATGCACATCCGTTCCGTCAGATGCGGTTACTGTACAGGTGAATCCATTGCCACAAGTGCCCACCGTATCAGCTGCGGGGGCAACCACCTTTTGTGAAGGAAACAGTGTCTCGTTGAATGCCAATAGTCCTGTGGGAGTAGTTTGGTCCAGCGGTCAGACCGAAAAGTCGATCAGCATTAACAGGTCGGGAAACTACAGCGTGCAGGCCCGTGATCAGAACGGCTGTATATCAGCCTACTCGCCTGTTGTTGCGGTTAAAGTCAACGCTTTGCCGGTAACGCCCACTATTCTGGCCAACCCTTCAACAGTTATTTGTGACGGTGATAAGGTGACCTTACGCATAGAAGGGCCTTACTCTGTATCCTGGAGCACGGGTGAATCGACTCCGCAGATTACGACAGACCAAGCAGGAACGTATTCTGCCAGGGTGCAGGATGCGAATGGATGCGTGTCGGCACAGGCGGGGTCTGCATCCGTAGAACTAAGGCCGCTGCCACCCCCACCAACGATAAATGTCGTTGGCACCTATACCTTGCAGGCTGTTGCCTCTACGAATGGTGATCAGTTCCGGTGGTCTGTTGATAATACGCTGCTGGGGTTCGATACAGGCATCATTAAAGCCAGTAAGACGGGGACCTATACCTCTCGCTCTTCCGTTGTATACTCCCCTACGCTAACCTGCTTTTCACTGCCTTCTACGCCATTATTATTCACTGTAGATCCCAACAATAAGGGATTGAGCGTTTATCCTAATCCAAATCCGGATAAAATTCTAACGCTGGAGACGGAACAAAACCTGATGAATGCTTCCATAATAATCTATAGTCTGACTGGGAAAATAGTGCTGACTACAACCGTCCCCTTGTTCAACGATCGTAAGGTTCTGTCATTAACGGGTATGCCGCCGGGGCAATACATAATCCGGGTGCAGGCAACTAATTTTGATGTTGCCAAACGAATTAGTCTAGGTTTGTAATATTAATTGTAGACAGACCGTTTAATCATATATATCAGCTTGAAATTTGCATTTTACCGGGACACATAATCGTATTGAACTATTTCGATTACTGATTGATGGCGGCCCGGTTTTTGCGTTTACTATCGTTTGATGGTAACAAGGCGGTATGTAGATATTGATAAATAAAAGATGCGAAATCGCTACATTCTAGTACACCTGTGCCTGCTTAGTCTAATCCACCTCAGTAAGAGTGTATTGGCTCAGAATAACGAACCTGTAATTAAAATTACGTATCCTGAGAGTAGGGCTATTTTTCAGCGCGAAAACGATAATACAAGTACAATTTATTTGTCTGGAAGTATTTATCAGCCCGTAGATAGTGTTCAGGCACGTGTGCAGGTTGAAGAAGTAGGCCAGGGCCTAAATACCAACTGGATTACTGTTCAGCGCAATCCACAGGGAGGAATATTTCAGGGGTCAATACGCGCAAAAGGGGGCTGGTACCGATTGGAGGTACAGGCATTTGCCGGGGGCAAAATCGTTAGTGCCGATGTGGTTCGAAAAGTTGGTATCGGCGAAGTCTTTATCATAACGGGGCAATCAAACGCCCAGGGCTTCCAAAACTACGGGGCCGTAGGGGCAGTTGATGACCGGGTCAACTGCGTGTCGTACGATAACAGTACCGCTAACTCACTTGCCGATCCCCCCGCTCCAACATTCCAGCAACTCACTGCCACATCGCTCATCGGCCCCCGCGGGCAGAGTGCCTGGTGTTGGGGAGTGCTGGGTGATTTACTCGTAAAACAGTATGGAGTTCCCGTACTCTTTATCAATACAGCCTGGGCGGGTACTACCATTAAAAACTGGCACGATAGTGCTGATGGAGTTATAGCAAAGAACATTTTTGCTATAGGAACTCCATTCGAAAACTTTCCTGCCGGAATGCCTTACGCCAATCTGGTTATTGCCCTTCGGTACTATTGCTCCCTGCAGGGACTCCGGGCAGTGCTTTGGCAGCAGGGAGAAACGGATAATATTCCATTGCGCTCTACCCGAGAATCCTATGCGAACGACATGCAGTATATTGTCAATAAAACGCGATCCGACACGGAGCGTTATCCTGCCTGGGTACTGGCAAGGTCATCGTACAACCTTGGGCAGGTAAGTCAAGACGTTATCCAGGCACAGAACGATGTCATCAATACGTATAATAACAACGTGTTTGCCGGTCCTTTTACGGATAACATTCAAATTCCGCGTTTTGACGAAGTTCATTTTGGCAATAGAGCAACGAATAATCCGGGAGACAAGGGGTTAAATGATCTGGCTCAAGCCTGGTTAGCTAGCCTGAACGCCGTTTTTTTTGCTAGCTCCCGCCCGCTGCCCCCCCTTCCCCAACCGGTGGTTACGGTGGCTTGCGGAACGACCAATAACAGTTTGACCCTTACATTGCCCAACCTGTATAACTCATACAACTGGAACTCCGGGCAGGCATCCAGGAGTATTGTTGTTAACAAACCGGGCGTGTACAGGGCAATCCTGAAGGATAGGATAGGGAACACTTACCTTTCGCCCGCTCTTGATGTACAAAGCCCAATACAGCCAGTAACGCCCACTATCTCGCTAGCCAGTAACCCCGGTAAAGTAGTGGGTAATCAGCAGCAGGTATGTGCCGATTCCAGTTTGTCTATCATTGCCAATACCTCCCTGAATAGTACCGGGGTTTGGGGGTTGGGTACAACAAATGTTGTTAGCAAAATGATTACCATAAATAAGACCGGGTCTTACTCCCTCCAGGCAGTGAATGTGTACGGGTGTAAGTCCCCCCAACCAGCCAGCATAAGTCTCACGGTTCGTTCCAAAGTACCCACGCCGAGCGTTGCGCAGATTGGAGCCTACTCCTTACAGGCTGTCTTACCCAACCCAACTGGTGGTCAGCCCGATTTATTTGATTGGCGACGGGCCGGCGAGGTTATTCCACAAACTAGTGCTGTGGTTAAGGTAGTAGTTTCGGCTAATTATTCGGCACGGGCAAAAACTACGTTTTCGCTGGCCAATGGTGGTAATCTGACTTGCTACTCGGATTACAGCAGCCCTCAGGCCTTTATATTTGATCGCTCGAACGGGGGGCTGAGTATCTACCCCAATCCATCTGTTGACGGAGTTATTACCATAGAAACACTGGAAGATTTAGCGAACGCAGACGTGGAAGTATCCTCACTGAGTGGACAGCCTTTATTCTCAAGCATCGTCCCGTTGATGAATGAACGAAAATCAATTGATTTATCTGGACTAGCGCAGGGCGTTTACTTGGTTCGTGTACGTTCGGCAGGATTTGATGTATCCAAACGCATTATTATCAACCGGTAAAATCTTACCGTAATTTTATTGTCAGAAGCCTTTTCTCCGAGAAGGCTTCTGTCTTTTTAGGCAGTCTAAACTAGCACGGATCAGTTGATAAAACGCGGTGCTTATCGTACTTTTGCCTGTTGTTTACGCCTTGTGAGCAGATTGCCCTTCCGGCGTAGAAAAATCACTTTGTGCGTATCTTTGCGCTATATCGTCAGCTAAACTATGAATGCGACTTACCTCCCGGCAGATTATATTCCTGTATTGATTCAACTGGGTCTGGCCTTGGGTTTTATTATCACGACCATGGTCGTTACCCACTCCATCGGCCCCAAGCGGAACAGCCAGAAGAAAGACGACCCGTTTGAATGTGGTATCCCGGTTCAGGGCGATGCCCGTACGCCTATCTCCATCAAGTATTTTCTAATTGCTATCCTGTTCGTGTTGTTCGACGTGGAAGTGATCTTTCTGTACCCCTGGGCCGTAAATTTCAAGGGACTGGGTATAACTGGCTTTATCGAGATGGTCTTATTTATGGGACTACTTCTGGCAGGGTTTTATTACATTATCCGTAAGGGGGTTTTGAACTGGGAATAAATCGGTCTAGTGAATTTTAGACCTCATTTATTCGTTAAAGTTATAGTAACCTTCACAACGATTCTTATGCAAACAGATATCAAGCTGGCCGAAGCTCCTGCAAGCTATGATGGTCCAGGTTTCTCGGCTACATCATTCGATAAGATAATAGGGCTGGCCCGCGCTAACTCGCTTTGGCCATTACCGTTTGCTACTTCCTGCTGTGGCATCGAATTTATGTCTACTATGGCTTCGCACTATGACTTGGCTCGTTTTGGATCAGAGCGGCCAAGTTTTTCGCCCCGTCAGGCAGATATGTTGCTCGTAGCGGGTACGATAGCTAAAAAAATGGGTCCCATTGTTAAGCAGGTTTATCTGCAGATGGCCGAACCCCGGTGGGTTATAGCCATTGGTGCCTGCGCATCAAGCGGTGGTATTTTTGACACTTACAGCGTACTGCAGGGTATTGACCGGATTATTCCCGTTGATGTATACGTACCCGGCTGCCCACCTCGTCCCGAGCAAATTCTGGACGGAGTGATGCAGGTGCAGGAGTTGGCCCGGAACGAGTCACTACGCCGTCGCAATACGGAAGAATACACGAAGCTGCTGAACTCGTTTAATATTCAATAAACCAACGTGCCATAGACGAACTAATGGGGCTCCGGTAAACCGCGTATAAATCGTTTCCGCTGGCTTTAACGCAAGCTTCATTGGAGGCATCTGGTGGGGTCTTCTCCACAGAAGAGGTGCTGGCTAAGATTGATAAAAACAGTATTATTGCCGATGCTATGCGGCCCATTGAACATTAATTAAGTACAATGCTGACAAATGAAGAGGTTGCAAAGGCTATAATTACCCAGTTTGGCGAAAACGTCAGCGATTTTGATGACCCGTATGATTTACTGACCTTTTCTACTAACAGGGATCAACTTATTCCTGTTTTTACTTACCTGAAAGGTCATTCAACTTTTCAGTTTGGTTTTCTGACGGACATAACGGCCGTTCACTATCCGGACTCTGTAGGTAAAGAGTTTTGCGTTGTGTATCATGTGCACAGCCTGACGAATAACTTCCGGCTGCGTATCAAGGTGTATCTGACGGCCGATGATGTCCACATTCCAACCCTAACACCCTTATTTGCCAGTGCCAACTGGATGGAGCGTGAAACTTTTGACTTGTTCGGAATCATCTTCGACGGGCATCCCGACCTGCGCCGGATTCTGAACATGGAGGAAATGGACTATTATCCTATGCGAAAAGAATATCCGCTGGAGGATGGCACCCGTGAAGACAAAATAGATGCGTTGTTTGGCCGATAAACAATGATGAAGGAGTGAAAAAGAGTTACAGCATCTTGACAGGAGCCTGCTGCTTTTTTCCTCTTCCACGCTTTCGCTCGATAGATATGGTTTCTGAAGAACTCGATATTACAAAAAAAAACCTTCCTGCCGAACAGGGACCGGTTCAATACGTCAATGAATTAACGACGCTTAACCTCGGGCCTACACACCCCGCTACCCACGGCATCTTTCAGAACATCCTTCAAATGGATGGCGAAAAAATTGTGTCAGGCGAGCAAACGATTGGCTACATCCATCGGGCGTTTGAAAAGATTGCGGAGCGTCGGCCTTTCTATCAGATTACGACGCTCACCGACCGGATGAACTATTGTTCGTCACCCATTAACAACATGGGCTGGCACATGACGGTCGAGAAGTTATTGGGCATCGACATTCCCAAACGGGCGCAGTACATCCGGGTCATCATGATGGAACTGGCCCGGCTCTCCGATCACCTAATCTGCAATGGAATTCTGGGCGTTGATACCGGAGCCTTTACGGGGTTCCTGTACATTTACCAGGAACGGGAGCATATTTACGAAATATATGAGGAGGTTTGTGGCGCACGATTGACCACCAACATGGGTCGAATTGGCGGAATGGAACGGGATTTGTCGCCCACTGCCATTCGGAAGATCAAAGAACTGCTGGTTCGTTTCCCCAAAGTGCTCCGCGAATTTGAAAACCTTTTCAACCGCAACCGGATCTTCATGGATCGGGTTGTCAACGTAGGGTCTATCTCTGCAGAGCGGGCGTTGAGCTATGGCTTTACGGGTCCCAATCTTCGGGCAGCCGGTGTCGATTACGATGTACGGGTAATGAACCCATACTCATCCTACCAGGACTTTGAGTTCGATATTCCGGTTGGCAAGAGCGGTGATACGTACGACCGGTTCATGGTCCGAAATGAGGAGATGTGGCAGAGCCTGCGCATTATTCAACAGGCAATGGACAACCTTCCCGAAGGACCTTTTTACGCCGATGCTCCGCAATATTACCTGCCTCCAAAACAGGAAGTATACAAAAATATGGAAGCCCTCATCTATCATTTCAAGATAGTGATGGGTGAGATAGACGCACCGGTTGGTGAAGTGTACCACGCCGTTGAGGGGGGGAATGGCGAACTGGGATTCTATTTAATTAGTGACGGTGGCCGCGCTCCTTACCGGTTGCACTTCCGTCGGCCGTGCTTTATCTATTATCAGGCATATCCCGAAATGTGTAAAGGGCTAACCCTGTCCGATGCCATCGTAATAATGAGTAGCATGAACGTCATCGCGGGTGAACTGGACGCGTAAATCCGCCAACAAACTATGACAACTGAACTGAACAAGCCTGTTGAATTCACGCCTGATCGGTTGACCAGAGCCAGAGAGATTATTGACTGGTATCCGGAAGACCGGCAAAAGTCAGCTCTACTGCCGCTTCTGCACCTTTTACAGGAACAGGAAGGCTGGACGAGCCCTGAAGGTATGGATTACATAGCCCGGATGCTCGACATTCAGCCAATTGAAGTATATGAGGTAGCTTCGTTCTACACTATGTATCACCTCAACCCGGTGGGTAAACATGTCATTGAGTACTGCCGTACCGGTCCCTGCTGCCTGATGGGCGGGGAAGAAGTGTATACTCATCTAAAACAACGGCTTGGTGTTGATACCGGCCAAACTACTGTGGATGGGCAGTTTACCCTCAAAGAAGTAGAATGTCTGGCAGCCTGTGGCATGGGTCCCGTGTTTCAGATTCGGGAGAAATATTACATGCACCTGACCAATGAAAAGGTGGACGAAATCATTGACGAACTGTCGAACTAATTTCACACATGGGTACTAAGATTTTAACGCAGCATATTGACGTTCCAGGTATTGAAACCTTCGATGTTTACCGTAAACAGGGAGGCTACACGGCCGTTGAGAAAGCTATAAAAACAATGACTCCCGAAGCTATTGTTGAGGAGGTCAAAAAAGCAGGCGTCCGGGGGCGGGGTGGTGCCGGTTTCCCCATGGGGATGAAATGGAGTTTTCTGGCCAAGCCGGAGGGCGTTCCCCGTTATCTCGTTTGCAACGCCGACGAATCCGAACCCGGTACGTTTAAAGACCATTACCTGATGAAAAATCTACCCCACCTGCTCATTGAGGGGATGATTATTTCGTCGTTTGCACTGGGTGCCAACAAGTCATTTATTTACGTTCGGGGAGAGTTGATGTACGTCATTCGTATCCTCGAAAAAGCGATTGCCGAAGCGACAGCAAAAGGGTTCCTGGGCAAGAACATTCTGGGGTCGGGCTACGACCTTGAATTGATTGTCCAGCCTGGTGGGGGTGCTTACATCTGCGGTGAAGAGACCGCGTTGCTTGAATCACTGGAAGGCAAGCGTGGTAATCCCCGCAATAAACCGCCATTTCCAGCTGTGAAGGGATTGTATCAGTGTCCAACTGTTGTTAATAACGTAGAGTCTATCGCTACAACAGCCTGGATCGTTAATAATGGGGGCGATGCTTATGCCGGCATTGGTATTGGGCGTAGCACGGGTACTAAATTGATTTCAGCGTCGGGCCACATCAACAAACCGGGTGTGTACGAAATTGACCTCGGCGTTCCGGTAGAGGATTTCATTTATGCCGATGAATGGTGCGGGGGTATTCGGCCTGGCCACAAGTTTAAAGCGTTGGTAGCCGGTGGCTCATCCGTACCCATTTTGCCGGCCAGTCTGGCCCTTACCCTGGAGAACGGAGATAAGCGTCTGATGACCTATGAGTCACTGTCAGAAGGGGGCTTCAAGACCGGCACCATGCTGGGATCGGGCGGGTTCATTGTATTTGACGAGACATCCTGCATTGTTCGTAACACCTGGAATTTTTCCCGGTTCTATCACCACGAATCCTGCGGTCAGTGCAGCCCGTGTCGCGAAGGAACGGGTTGGATGGAGAAAGTGCTGCACCGGATTGAATACGGACACGGCCATCAGCACGATATTGACCTGTTGGTTGATGTAGCATCCAAAATTGAAGGGAATACCATTTGTCCTCTGGGCGATGCGGCTGCCTGGCCGGTGGCTAGTGCCATCCGGCATTTCCGGGACGAGTTCCAGTGGCACATCGATAATCCAATTGAAGCAACGCAACCGGGTGCCGTGTACCGGGGCGAAATGGCCTTGGTGTAATTCTAAATGAAATAAAGCGATGGACGAATTGACAATGCTGCGAAAAATGGTCGAAGAACACGACTACGAAGGAGCACTCGCCATCATTAATGATTTAGATGAGATGGCTAAGGATGATAAAATTAACAAGATTGAATCATTCTTACTTGTCTTACTTATTCACCTGATTAAGCAACATGCCGAACAGCGTACCACTAAATCGTGGAGCCGTTCTATTGATAATGCACTGGGCGGTATTGCTAAATCGAACAAGCGTCGGAGTGCTGGAGGACATTATTTACGCGTCGAAGAATTTAAAGACTTAATCAGTGAAACGTTTCCCCTTGCCGTTCGGAATGCGGCATACGAAGCTTTTGAAGGCATTTATTCGTCAGAGCAATTGTCTGCTATGATTGATGCCGATCAAATTGCGCAGGAAGCGTTTAGCCAGATTTTAACGTATAAACTTGAGTAGTAGCGACGAATGGAAGATATAAAGCCGCAATTATTGAAAGTCACTATTGACGGAATTGAAGTTGAGGTAGAGCCAGGAACAACTATTTTGCAGGCCGCCCGTAAGATTGGCCCTGCCGTTGCTCCCCCGGCTATGTGTTACTACGAGCCCCTGAAAGGTAGTGGCGGTAAGTGCCGGGCCTGCTTGGTTCGGGTAGCAGCCGGATCCGCCAAAGACCCGCGTCCAATGCCCAAACTGGTGGCTTCCTGCCTGACTGCTGTTCAGGATGGTATGATCGTGGAGAACGAAACGAATCCACAGGTAATCGAAGCCCGTAACGGCGTAGTTGAATTTCTGCTGCTAAACCATCCGCTCGACTGCCCGGTTTGCGATCAGGCGGGGGAGTGTGATTTGCAGAACTTCGCTTTCGACCATGGGAAGGTAACGACCCGGTACGAAGAAGACCGCCGTACGTTTGAGAAGCAGGACATTGGGCCGTACATTCAACTGCACATGACCCGTTGTATTCTGTGCTATCGGTGTGTGTACACCGCCGATCAGATTACTAACAAACGAGTACACGGCGTATTAGGACGGGGTGATGCTTCCGAAATAGGAACATACATTGAGAAAGCGATTGATAACGATTTCTCCGGTAACGTGATTGATGTGTGCCCGGTTGGTGCCCTGACGGATAAAACTTATCGCTTCAAAAACCGGGTGTGGTTTTCCAAGCCCGTTGATGCCCACCGCAACTGCCCAACCTGTTCGGGTAAGGTGACGTTGTGGTATCGGGGTGAGGAAGTGATTCGGGTAACGGCCCGAAAAAACGAGTGGAGTGAGGTAACAGAGTTCATCTGCAACACCTGCCGGTTTGATACCAAAAAAACCAGCGACTGGACCATAGAAGGACCTACCAAAATTTCGCGTAGTTCCGTCATATCGGCCAATAAGTACCGGGCCGATATTATTAAGCCAAGTTTTGGCCAACGGCTGGCCGCTGCTGAATACAAAGAAATTCCCGACGAACGAGACACATCACAATTGGGAATTGCGCCTTTGCCACCCGAACGTTTCGCGAAAACGTTGCCGTCGGCACTGGCACCCGAACCGTGATGAGTTGTAGAGAATAGTAATTAATTTGGGCTTTAACGTGGCAGATAGAAAGCGACGGTTATTAGTTACAAGCCAACAAAAAACTGAAAACGTTTAAAAATGGATTTAACCATATTGCTCGTAAAGGGGTTGATTATCCTGGTTATTTTTGTGATTACCCTCACCATTGCTGCCTACTCTACCTACGGTGAGCGGAAAGTCGCGGCTTTTTTACAGGACCGTATCGGCCCGAACCGGGCTGGGCCGTGGGGGTTACTCCAGCCGTTAGCCGATGGCGGAAAAATGTTTTTCAAGGAAGACTTCATTCCGGCACAGGCTAGCAAATGGCTGTTTATTCTTGGTCCCTGTCTGGCTATGCTTACTGCGCTCATGTCAAGCGCGGTCATTCCTTTTGGAGACACCATACGATTTGGTAATTACGCTATACCGGTTCAGGCCATCGAGATTAACATTGGTGTACTGTACATTTTTGGTGTGGTGTCACTGGGTGTGTACGGGGTCATGGTTGGTGGATGGGCATCGAATAATAAGTTCTCGTTATTGGGCGCTATTCGGGCTGCTTCGCAAAATATCAGCTACGAAATTGCGCTTGGTCTCTCGCTCATTGCCATTCTGATGATGACAGGATCACTGTCGCTACGGGCCATTATCGACGAACAGGCTACGTTTTTCGAGTGGAACATCTTCACCCAGCCACTGGGCTTTGTAATTTTTCTGACCTGCGCTTTCGCGGAATGCAACCGCACCCCGTTCGATTTGCCCGAGTGTGAAACAGAACTTGTTGGTGGCTATCACACGGAATATAGCTCGATGAAGCTTGGCTTTTACCTGTTCGCAGAGTACATCAACATGTTTGTTTCGTCGGCCTTTATATCCGCCCTCTACTTTGGCGGATTTCATTATCCGTTCATGAGCGAAATAAGCGGAGCGTTAGAAAATTCACTGGGTGTTATTGCGGGCCATAACGTAGCTACGGCTATTGGCATCGTTGCATTCTTTGCCAAAATTTTCTTCTTCATTTTCTTTTTCATGTGGGTGCGGTGGACGCTACCCCGCTTCCGCTATGATCAGTTGATGAACCTGGGCTGGAAAACATTCATACCACTGGCTATCCTGAATGTAGTAATAACCGGAGCTGGTTTGCTGTATGATTTCAAATACGCAACCTGGATTATTGCCCTTACCATGATAGGCATGGTAGTTGTGTCAAACGCCCGTGCACCAAAGCGGGAAATAGTTAGACCGGGAATCGTTTAAAGTCAACATGTTTGCCGGTTATCCGGTAAAAACTGAAAAAAATGCAGCTAACGAATCGTTCCAAACAGGTCAGTAATAAAGAAATGACGCTGGCCGAAAAGATGTACCTGCCTGCTGTTATCAGCGGACTGGCCATCACCATCGGTCACTTCTTTCGGAAAAAGCCGACCATTCAATACCCGGAAGTAAAAAAATACCTCGGTCCCATTTACCGGGGACATCACATTCTGAAACGGGATGAACAGGGCCGGGAGCGGTGTACTGCTTGCGGCCTGTGCGCTGTGGCCTGCCCGGCAGAAGCTATTTCAATGGTGGCTGCCGAGCGCGAAAAAGGGGAGGAGACATTGTACCGGGAAGAGAAATATGCCGCAGTTTACGAAATAAACATGTTGCGTTGTATCTTCTGCGGATTGTGTGAAGAGGCTTGCCCGAAACAGGCCGTTTATCTCCGCCACGACCGTATGGTGCCGGTTTTCCAGGAGCGTGACGAAGTAATCTATGGGAAAGACAGGCTGGTCGAAAAAATGGATGACCGGTACGTCCGGGCCAATAATTCGGAAGTAAACACTACGCCAACAGAACCCAGCCTGACACGGGCAGCCACCTAATTTATTGTCATTTGTTATCGATCTTTAGTCATTAAGTAGTAATTCATTGATTCTACACTACAAATGGCTATAAATGTCTGCTTATGACCACCAATGACCAAAAACATGACTGAAACAATCGACTTTTTTAAATCACTGACGCCCACCGGATACTTGTTTCTGGTCCTGACTGCCATCACACTTTTTAGTGCTATCGGTGTAGTCACAGCCCGCAATCCGATATACAGCGTTTTAGCACTTATTGCTACATTCTTCTGTTTGTCAGGTCATTATATTTTGTTGAATGCTCAGTTTTTGGCGGCCGTTAATATCATCGTTTATGCCGGAGCTATCATGGTACTGTTTCTGTTTACCATCATGTTTCTAAACCTTCGCAGAGAAGATGAAGAGTCAAAAACGAACATCACCAAGATGATTTCGGTGGTGATGGGTGGCATATTGATGGTCATGCTGATTACTATTTTTCGGGCAAAAAGCGCTCAGGTACCCACATTCAGCAACAATGCGTTCAATGCCAGAACCGGGTTGGTCGAGGACCTGGGGCAATTGCTGTACAATGATTATATCCTGCCTTTCGAGCTGGCATCGGTACTTTTTCTGGTAGCTATGGTAGGGGCGGTAATGCTGGGAAAGCGCGAAGTAGGCGACCGACACTTTTGATATATAGGGCTTACAGGATAATTTGTCACTATAAATTTACAGCCGCTCCACAGAGCGGCTTTTTTGTGATGAAGCGGGTAATTAATTTATTAAAAAGCAGGTTGTATGCCGGAGTTAATAGTATGCTTGCATAACAATTTTGTCTAAGTTTGTAATTATTCCCGTTTGGGATAGGTTTATAGGGTACAGTTTCCTGTTGAATCAGTAATCAATAAAAATATGGATGCATACATTGTAGCCGGATACCGAACCGCTGTAGGCAAAGCCCCGCGTGGAGGTCTTCGTTTCACCCGCCCTGACGATATGGCGGCTGATGTTATCAAACATTTACTGAGCCAGGTTCCCAATCTTGACCCAGCTCGTGTAGAAGATTTAATCGTGGGCAATGCCGTACCCGAAGCCGAACAGGGGATGCAGATTGCCCGGTATATTGCGCTATTATCACTGCCAAACAGCGTGCCGGGTATGACCATCAACCGGTACTGTGGTTCCGGCCTGGAAGCCATTGCCATTGCATCCGCTAAAATTCACGCTGGCCTTGCCGATTGTATCATTGCTGGCGGAACTGAGTCAATGTCTATGGTACCGGTTATGGGTTGGAAAACGGCTCTTAATTATGAAATTGCTAAGACACACCCCGATTACTACATCGGTATGGGCCTAACGGCCGAGCAGGTAGCTCAGCAGTTTAAGATCAGCCGTGATGCGCAGGACGAGTTTGCGCTGGCATCGCATCAAAAAGCGCTGGCCGCTCAGAAAGAAGGAAGGTTTACGGATGAGATTGTACCCATCAATGTAAGCGAAACCTACTTCGACGCGGAAAGTAATAAAAAGAAAACCCGCGAGTGGATCGTTGCTCAGGACGAAGGGCCACGGAAGGATACAAGTGCCGAAGGGTTGGCCAAATTACGTCCTGTCTTTGCGGCTGGTGGGTCTGTAACGGCCGGGAATTCCTCACAAACATCCGACGGGGCTGCTTTTGTGGTTGTAATGTCGGAGAAGCTGGTTAACGAATTGAATTTACAACCTGTTGCCCGGATGGTGTCGTATGCCACTGCTGGCGTTGAGCCCAAAATTATGGGTATAGGGCCAGTGGCAGCTATTCCAATCGCCCTTAAAAAGGCGGGGATGAAACAGAATGATATCGAGCAAATAGAGTTAAATGAAGCGTTTGCAGCCCAATCGCTGGCCGTCATTCAGGAGCTGGACCTGGACCGCAACATAATAAATCCCAACGGTGGAGCTATTGCGCTGGGACACGCTTTAGGTTCGACCGGTGCCCGGCTTTCGGTGCAGTTGCTGAATGAAATGCGCCGACGTGACCAGAAATATGGTATGGTGTCGGCTTGCGTCGGAGGTGGACAGGGTGTCGCCGGAATTTTCGAGCGATTGAACTAATCAAAGGAAACCGTAGGAGAAAGGCTGGTGAACAACTTCATCAGCCTTTTTTTAATTATTCTGTTTTGCTCTGATAACTAGCTACATCTATCACTACGCTATTCACTTCTTAAAAAATAATTAGTATGCTTGCATACTAATTATTTAGTGATTTTCTTTGTTATATAAATAGTATGCAAGCATAGTAAACATTCCTGAACAATGATAGCAACCGAACCAAAGGCCTCCATTACAGGGGGAGAATTTTTGATAAAAGAAACGCCAGCTTCCCAGGTATTTATTCCCGAAGAGTTTTCTGAAGAGCAAATGATGATTGCGGCAACCTGCCGTGAGTTCCTGGAACGTGAAATATGGCCTCGTCTGGACGAGATTGACAAAGCAAAATCGCCGGAATTGATTTCCTCATTAATGGATAAAGCGGGTGAGCTAGGCCTGCTAGGGACATCCGTGCCGGAGCAGTACGGCGGCTTTGGTACCAACTTCAATACGTCCATGCTCGTTGCTGAAGTAACCGGTGCCGGACATTCGTTCTCGGTAGCCTTATCTGCCCATACCGGTATCGGCACATTGCCCATTGTCTACTATGGTAACGATGAACAGAAATCCAAATACCTGCCTCAGTTGGCCAGTGGCGAATGGAAAGCAGCCTATTGCCTGACCGAACCTGATTCCGGGTCGGATGCTAATTCCGGTAAAACCAAAGCGGTACTGACAGAAGATGGTAGCCACTACGTGCTGAACGGTCAGAAGATGTGGATTACCAATGGTGGTTTCGCTGATATATACATCGTTTTCGGCAAAATCGAAGAAAACGGTAAAACGGACAAAAATCTATCGGCCTTTATCGTTGAGCGTGGCTACGAAGGTATTACCATGAATGAGCCGGAGCACAAAATGGGCATTAAAGGGTCAGACACACGTCAGATTTTCTTTAACGACTGCAGAGTGCCGGTAGAGAACTTGCTGTCTGAGCGGGGTAATGGCTTCAAAATCGCTGTCAATATCCTGAACATAGGCCGTATCAAACTTGGTATTGCAGCCATTGGTGGCTCCAAAGAGGTAATTAACCACGCTGTCAACTATGCCAATGAGCGGAAGCAGTTCAAAACGCCCATTGCCCAGTTTGGTGCCATAAAGCACAAGTTAGCCGAAATGGCCCTGAAAGTTTATGCGTCCGAAACGGCCTCTTACCGCGCTGGCCAGAACATTGACGACTTAATTGAGGATCTGAAAGGGCAGGGTATGGAAGATAGTGAAGCAAAACTGAAAGCACTGGAGCAGTTTGCAATAGAGTGTGCTATCATGAAAGTTCACGGTTCCGAAGTGCTGGATTACGTGGTTGATGAGGGCGTTCAGGTATATGGTGGTATGGGCTATTCGGCCGATGCGCCCATGGATCGCTCTTACCGTGACGCACGGATCAACCGGATTTTCGAAGGTACGAACGAGATAAACAGGATGCTCGTGGTTGACATGCTGTTGAAGCGAGCCATGAAGGGCGAACTCGATTTGATGGGGCCAGCCATGGCCGTTTCGAAGGAAATCATGTCCATACCTGATTTCGGTTCGGATGAAGAGGAAGGCTTGTTTGTTGCCGAAAAGAAAGTGATTCGCAACCTGAAAAAGGCAGCCCTGATGGTAGCCGGTGCCGCCGTGCAGAAGTTTATGATGAACCTATCAGACGAGCAGGAAATTCTGATGAACGTAGCCGATATGGCCATTGAGATTTATGTGGCTGAATCCGTCCTGTTGCGTGTTGAAAAGTTGACCGGTAACAAAGGGGAAGAAGCTGTTGCGCTGCAAAAGCAGATGGCTTTGGTTTATTTGCACGAAGCCGTCGAGAAGGTAAATAACGCGGGACGTTCGGCCATCACATCGTTTGCCGAAGGAGACGAGTTACGGGGTATGTTAATGGGACTGAAGCGGTTCACCAAAATTGAGCCGATGAACCTTAAAGATGCCCGTCGTCAAATTGCTGATGCTATGATTACCGAAGGCAAATACATTTTTTAGTGCAGCATAACAGTTATATTTTATCAACCAAAAGCCAGCCTTCATTGAGGGCTGGCTTTTGGTTTGGTGCATTGCCAGAAATTTCTCGCACCCCTGCAATGGCCCATTCTGCACCCGAACGCCATTCACGGTAGTGCCGTTGGGGCCAGCTTTGCACCAATTTACAAATGTTTCGAGGGCTTTTTCGCCACCCTCCGTCTCAATACGAAGTTCGTCATCCGGCTGTATCCGGGCGATACCCGTTAGTCCCAAATGCTCTGCCTCTTGCCGGGCTTCCTGCCGAAACAGCGTATCCCCCAACTGACCGGATATACATAATCTGGTTCTTTTTCATAACGTATGAATTTTATGACGTAACTCGCCCGATAGGGAAGAAATTTTCCAACCCTGGTTATCGAAAGCCAACATCTACTCCGTATAACTTTTGTCAGCCGGGACATTGAGCTGCCGCTTTCTGAGTAGGATGTCGTACTGGAGGTGGTAGAAAAGCCGCCTTCGGTACTTTTTTATGAACTCCAGCGCGTAATGTTGTTTTGCGTGTCTCTATAATCGACTATTCATGGAAAATCAGCAGTCCAATTCCCGAAGAACTTTTTTGCGTAATCTTGGTGTAGGTGCATCCACATTATCGTTGCCCTTGCTCGGCTATGCCGACAATCAATTTGTTCAGAACGAAACCAGCGGGCTCTATTCTTTATTGACGAATCCGAATGGTGAGCCGTTAGGCCAGCCCGGGCGGAAGCTGGGTATTGCTCTGGTAGGGTTGGGATATTATAGCAAAAATCTGCTGGCTCCGGCCTTGCAGGAGACGAAAAACTGCCGGTTGGCTGGTATCGTAACCGGAACCCCTGCCAAAGCCGACGAATGGATGAAGAAATACAACATTCCTAAGGAAAACGTGTATGATTATAAAACCTTCGACCGGATTGCCGACAATAAAGATATCGACGTGATATACGTTGTTTTACCTAACTCTATGCACGAAGAATTCGTTGTTCGGGCGGCTCAGGCGGGCAAGCATGTCATATGCGAAAAGCCCATGGCTATTACACCGAAAGCTTGTCAGAATATGATTGATGCCTGTAAGAAGGCAAACAAACAACTGGCCATTGGCTATCGTCTTCATTATGAACCATTTACTAAAGAAGCAATGCGGTTGGGGCAGGAGAAAGTATTCGGTCCCATAAAGTTCGTTGAAGCCAGTGATGGTTTTCGCATTGGGGATCCAACGCAATGGCGCATGAAAAAGGAGATGGCGGGTGGAGGTCCGCTAATGGACGTCGGAATCTACGCCGTGCAGGGCGCCCGTTACGTGACGGGTGAAGAACCGATCTCGGTAACCGCGCAGTTTTCGCCCAAAACAGAGCCGGAGAAGTTCAAAGAAGTGGAGGAAACCATGTTCTGGCAGTTTCAGTTTCCGAGCGGAGCCGTTTCCAACTCAACAACCAGTTACACTGCAGGTATCGAGCGGCTGTATGCATCCTGCGAGAAAGGCTGGTTTGAGTTATCCCCGGCGTTTGGCTACGGTCCGTTAAAAGGACGAACCAGCAAAGGCCCCATTGAGCAACCCGTTGTCAATCACCAGGCCATGCATATGGATGGGGTTTGCAGCGATTTGCTGGCGGGGAAGGCACTGCCCAACCACGTAACCGGCGAGGAAGGCAAACGCGATGTTACGCTGCTGCAGGCTATATACCGGGCTGCCAATACCGGTAAGAAGATAAATTTAAGGGGGTAGACGAACTTAAGTTCCCAAAAGCATGTCCAATACTGGCTGTCTTTTTCAAACAGCCGGTATCGGACATGCTTTTATATAAACAGTTTATCTGTAAGCAAAACCCTATTTTTATCGGTCGAGGGCTGAGTCAGATTCCTTCGTTCGTGGGCTTGGCCAAATGAAAACCAGAAAAACGGACAGTACCCGCAGAACGGTACGAACTACAAAAATTGCTGTAAAGACTACGTGGGAGACGCCTGAACGTGCCTTATTTATCGCAAAATGGGGTTGCCAAACTAATCGAGTGATTGTATGAGCGATTTTGCTTTTCGAATATTCGAATTCAGTAAATCGGTTTCAACCAGGCCATCGCGCAGTCGAACGATCCGGTGAGCATACTCGGCAATATCTTCTTCGTGGGTAACCATGATAACGGTATTCCCCTTGCTGTGAATCTGGTCGAAAAGGTCCATGATTTCGTAGGACGTTTTGGAGTCGAGGTTACCGGTTGGTTCATCAGCCAGCAGGATGCTGGGGTCATTCACTAAAGCACGGGCCACTGCCACCCGCTGCCGTTGCCCGCCCGATAGCTCGTTGGGCCGGTGACCCGCCCGGTTTTCCAACCCCACATTTTTGAGGGCCAGCATGGCCTTTTCTGTCCGGTCGGCCTTACTGAAACCAGCGTAGATAAGGGGCAACGCTACATTCTCCAGTGAGGTCTGCCGGGGTAGCAGGTTAAACGTCTGAAATACAAATCCGATTTCTTTATTTCTCGTTTCGGCCAGTTCGTTCTCGCCCATACCGCTAACATCCTGGTTGTTGAGAATGTACTGCCCTGAAGTTGGTGAATCAAGGCAGCCAACGATATTCATCAGCGTAGATTTTCCCGAGCCGGATGGACCCATGAACGCAACGTATTCGCCTTTTTTAATGGAAATCGTAATGGATTTCAGTGCCTCTACCACTTCGGTACCCATTACGTAGCGTTTGGCAATAGCAAGGGTTTCAATAATGTTCATGAGCCAGTCGATAATAACCGCTGATACGGTTGCTAATTGACAAAGCTAACTCATTGAAGAAATTTCTCTTTACTCTTTTCGATTGACGCTAGTTTTTCCTGATAAGTTGCCAGAAACCCCTGATAATCGGCGGGTGAGGTAGCGGTCCGTAACGCTGCCAGGCTACTTTCGGCATAATCGGGCAGGCCCAGTGCCAGACATAACGTGATGTGGGTCTTAAGCAGGACCGCTTTATCTTCGTTGAAAGGCAAAGCCGTTA
The DNA here is from genome assembly GCA_963782245.1 of uncultured Cytophagales bacterium. Classification (GTDB taxonomy): domain Bacteria; phylum Bacteroidota; class Bacteroidia; order Cytophagales; family Spirosomataceae; genus Spirosoma. Next base: position 81,977 of record CAWAJC010000013.1, on the reverse strand, counting down.
GTATCATATCGTACGCTTCTTTTGTCTGCCCCTGTTGCTGGCTAAGTTGGGCCGCGTCGGTAACAATCCGGGCATTCAACGGAGCAAGCTGCACCGCTCGATTATAGTACTGCCGTGCCTGAGAAAAATGACGGGTACGCTCGTACGCCTGCCCCAGCCAATAAGTACGCTCTGCCTCGTAGGCGGGTAAAACGGCTGTTTTTGCCATCAATTCTGCCGAACCGAGGCTCCGCCGGAATGCAGACAGTCGGATAGCCGCAATCGTGCGTTGCGATAGCGCTATGGCATTAATTCGGGTTGAATCCGGGAGGCCCGCCAACACTAATTGGGCATTTCGCCATTGTAGCTGGTCAAGAAAATCATTCGTTAAGGCAGTACCCGCCAGCGTTTTTAGACTCGGGTCGAGGATGGTTTCCCAATAGGCACCCCGGTTTGGGTCGTCGGTGCGGTAGGTTACGTAAAAGGTTTTCTCTGCGTCCGTTTCCGGTTTGCGTTCCTGGTAGTAGACCTGCCGGAGAGCATCAACGGTCGCATCTTTTTTGGCGACCGTTTCCCATAACGATTGGGCTAAAATCGGGTCATTTGCTTTGGTCAGTGCAATAGCCCGGTAATACAGGGACGTTGTATCCGTATTGTTGCTAAACTCCTCGGCCGCCGGGCGATATAGTCCCTGCTCCAGCATCCATAAACCCGCAATGGACCGATATGTAGACCCTGCGTCCTGATTGTTTTCAACTAGTTGGCGCATCAGTCCAAACGCATTGACCGGGTTATGGCGTTTGTATTCAACAACGGCCCGCGCCAGTAATAAATCGTCGGTTACATCCTGATTTACTGGGTTTGCTACTATTTTCCGGATGAGTGTCAGCTCTGAGCTGTCGGGTTGTTGCTTTACCAGGGCGTAGTTGTACAGGCTGGCAAACTGCCCCACACTTAATCCCGCCTGAGTCGATTTATCCGCTAGCCAGTCGAGTTTCCGGGGTTGAGTGGTATCCCTTTGGGTTACCAGCCGAAGGGCCAGGGCGTTGGCCTGATAGGATTCGTAAGTGGATGAAGATACGTTGCTGGCTAAGGTTGAATCAACCTCTAAAACGCTCGGGTTACGGGCATAGAAAGCCAGTAAATTTGATTCCGGTACGTCGGTTTGGTCGGCAAATCGGGTAGCGGCTGTATAGTAATAGTAGGCTGAGTCAGCTACACTGGTGCGGCTGTATAAGTAGCCAAGGTTATTTTGTAGCTCACCGCTTTTCGGGAACTCTCTGATGCCTGTCTGAAGGGCATTGATCGCTTCAAAAAACGAGTTCGTTTGTAAGTAAGCCTGACTCAGTCCGGCATAATCCTGCGGGTTTGGTTGCTTCAATAATGCCTGCTGGAAATAAAAAGCAGCAGCCGACAGGTTATTTTGAGCGCGGGCTAGGGATGCCAGCGCGTAATTTGATTTATGGTTTTGAAATTCCCGCTCCAGGGCTAGGTTATAATAGGCAGTGGCGGAAACCGCTTCACCACTAGCTGTGTAGTAGTCGCCCAGGCCATTGTAATAACCAGCCATACCCTGTCGAATTGGGAAGAAACTGTTTATCGACAACATCGCCACCACAAAAATGATACCGACTACCCGAAATAGACTTAATTCCAGCCGTTTAGGTTTGTACAGGATACGATAAACGGGTAAGTTTTGCTGAAAGAAAGTCCAGAAATTGATAAGCGTGTAGGCAATGAAAACAAGCCCCATCCCCATGTGCGTGTACACAATTATGTCCTCAAACAGCTCAACCAGCGGATCATTGGCCGTTGCAAATGCATAGGCAATGGTCAGCGTAGTAAGCAACGCAAAGCCCGTATACAGGTAGGACCCTGAGTCGCGGAAGGAGAAAACATTCTGTTGCTGAATCAACCGGCGGAAGCCCCATACACCGATGCTCACAGAAAGTAAGTACAGGATAAACGGACTGATTACTAAAACATCCCACTCAATGGCTCGGGTATTCTTTAACCAGATTAAAACCAGATTGAGCAGGTATAGAGCGCTGATGAATAGGAAATTTTTGACACCAAGTGGTTTCCGGTCACTACCCGAGGGGGCATCTTCATTTAACCGGCCAACCGAGGTGAGCCAAACCAGACCGGCAATGATTTCGGCTGCAATGAAAAAGGTGAATCCGGCACCGAGTACCAGCAGAACCGGCATGCCGTAACTCACCAAAGCCAGCGCTGGAAAGGTTACTGGTGAAAGCACACTCAGTATAGCCGCTACCCCAGCCGTTAAGAGACCAAAAGCGCCCAGGCGAACAACAATTGGGTAATCGGACCGGAACGCGTGGAAGTAGTAACTGAGCGACCCATACACAAAAGTCAGCAGCAGGAAAAGGTAATTACCACCCAGGCCCGGCACTTCGAGCATATCCCACCGGAAGAAGGCAAGGCCAAGAATCAGTACTGCCATACTAATTAGATAGCGTAGCCTGTCAAAGCGGGTAATGGCACTCAGGATGAGTATAAACGCCAAACCAATACCCGCCAGGAAGCCCGTAGCTACCGCAGGGCGAACCTGCATCGTTCCCGCTACAAATTGCTCAGAAACGGCGTAAGCTTTTCCATTTACCGAGTAATTGAGCAACCCGTCGGAGAAGGAGTGAAAAACAACCGGCAGCTCATTGAGTTCGCTTAGAACGTCCCAATGAACTACATTCCCCAGTCCTTCCGACCAGGCGATAACCAACAAAATAAGGCTAACTAAAAATAAAACGAGGCTAGCTACGTACGTGAATCGGTACGACCGGTCCCAGCTTTTCCAGAAAGATAACATGAAAGAGAAACGTAGTTGAGGGTCGGTTAGTGCCTACCCCCGTCCCGTCATTCTGGTCAGCTTCAAAAGTTTCGTTACTACTTCATCCGTCAATTGATTCGGTTCCAGGCGCCATTGCCAGCTGCGGCCACCCGCGCCGGGGGTGTTCATGCGGTGCGTTTCGTCCAGGTTAAGCACATCCTGAATGGGCAGAATGGCTAGGCGCCCTACGGATTGCATGGTTAGTCGGCAAATCTGATCGACGATGTTTTTTTCCGTTACATCGATACCCAGATAGTCGTTAAGGTGGCGTCGGTGCAGGTCATCCAGTTCCCGATACCAACCCAGCGTTGTGTTATTGTCGTGCGTACCCGAATAGACCGCAACGTTTTCGGTGTGATTATGGACCGCATGAGTAGAGGTTGGCATATCCTGACCGAAACCAAACTGGGCTACCCGCATACCCGGAAGTCCATAGTGGCGCAGGTAAGGCTGTATGTCGGCCGCTTTTTCCCCCAGGTCTTCAGCAATGACCGGTAGCTGCACAAACTGACGGTGCATGGCATGCATAAATGCTTCAATGGGGGCTTTGACCCATGTACCCACTTTAGCCGTTGGCTCGCTAACGGGAATCTCCCAGTATACCACAAACCCCAGGAAATGGTCCAGGCGGGTCAGGCTGTACAATGACATCTGGTGCCTAAGCCGACTCATCCACCAGGCAAAGCCCGTACGCTCGTGCTCAGGCCAGTCATAAATTGGATTCCCCCATCGCTGCCCGTACTCACTGAAATAGTCCGGGGGCGCACCAGCCACAAATAGCGGCTGAAATTCTTCGTCCAGTTTAAACAACGTCGGATTGGCCCACACGTCGGCACTGTTAAACTGAACATAGATGGGAATATCACCAATCAGGTGAATTTTTTTGCCGAAGCAATAAGCCATCAGTGCGTTCCACTGCCGAAAAAAGAAGTATTGCTCTACTTTCAGCGTTTCAATACGTTCACGAAGCCGTTCTGTATGGTGGGCAAGCGCGTCCGGGTTACGCCGACGTAACTCTTCCGGCCAATGAACCCAGTTTGGCTCGCCGGTCTCCTCCTGAAAAGCCGAAAAAAGAGAATAATCATTAAGCCAGTCAGCCTGCCAGCCACAAAACCGGTCGTAATCACTGCGTTGGGCCGGGTCTGCTTTTTCCAGAAATGTTTTGGCTGCTTTTTGCAGAAGTGGGCGTTTCTTTACCCAGGCTGCATGCATTATGTTAGGTGCCTCAGCAAGTGGCCCGGCTGTTACCTCCAAAATTGTACTGCCGGATGGAGCGGAGGCTTCGGATACGGTTACGTTTTGGACCGGTAGCTCGTTAAATACCGCTAAGTCATCGACACTCAGCCAGTTTTCATCCACCAAAACCTCCAGGCTAACCATCAGTACATTTCCGGCGAAGGCTGACGGACTACTGTAGGGGGAAAAGCCGGCACCGGGGTCAACCGGGGTAAGCGGCAGGATTTGCCAGTACGTTTGCCCCGATGCAGCCAGGAAATCCGCGAATCGGTACGCTTCAGGGCCCAGGTCACCTACTCCATGAGCAGATGGTAACGAAGTGATATGAAGCAATAAGCCACTCGAACGTTGTTGTAGCATGAAAGATCATTAAGATAGTTGCCGGTGTATACCCATTGACAGCGCGAATTTCTTCGCGAAACGGCCGACTTGTTTTTGTACAAATCCGGTCAAGGTGGCTTTTGTTCAGTTTTTTAGCTAAAAACCTTACTGCTAAACCCATTCGGTTGTGAACCAGGTAGAAAATGAGTAGGAAGTGCCTTGTCCTTACGCTGTTTTTCTCCTACTTTTGCAGTCCCAAACGACGGGCAAATTTTCCATAAAGCAATACCACATACAAATGATTACGGCAAATAAAGTCAATACAGGTAAGATTACGCAAATAATCGGGCCGGTTGTAGACGTTAGTTTCGAGGGCGAAGGCACGCGGATTCCAGCTATTCTGGACGCTCTTAAAGTGACCAAATCGACTGGTCAGGATGTTATTCTGGAAGTCCAGCAGCATCTGGGTGAAGACCGCGTTCGCGCCATCGCGATGGACTCTACCGACGGGCTGTATCGTGGCCTTGATGTTATTGATTTGGGTCACCAGATCACTATGCCCGCGGGGGAGGAAATCCGGGGTCGTTTATTCAACGTGGTGGGCGAAGCCATTGATGGTATTCCTCAACCAAAATCAACGGGTGTCGGCCTGCCCATTCACCGCGCTGCTCCCCGGTTTGAAGACCTGGCTACCTCAACAGAAGTTCTTTTTACGGGTATCAAAGTAATTGACCTGCTGGAGCCTTACGCTAAGGGCGGTAAAATTGGTCTTTTCGGTGGTGCCGGTGTGGGAAAAACGGTATTGATTCAGGAGTTGATCAACAACATTGCCAAAGCATATGCCGGTCTGTCGGTATTTGCCGGTGTTGGTGAGCGTACCCGTGAAGGAAATGACCTGCTGCGCGAAATGATCGAAGCGGGCATCATCAAATACGGTGATGAATTCAAGCACTCGATGGAAGAGGGTGGCTGGGATTTGTCCAAAGTAGATTTGGAGGAAATGAAAAAAAGCCAGGCTACGTTCGTATTCGGTCAGATGAACGAACCGCCGGGAGCACGGGCCCGTGTGGCCCTGTCGGGTCTAACTATTGCCGAGCACTTCCGCGATGGCGATGATGAAGGTGATGGTCGTGATATTCTTTTCTTCGTTGATAATATTTTCCGTTTCACGCAGGCCGGTTCTGAAGTATCGGCTCTCTTGGGCCGGATGCCATCGGCGGTAGGATACCAGCCTACGCTGGCTACTGAAATGGGTATCATGCAGGAGCGTATTACCTCGACCAAACGGGGGTCTATCACATCGGTACAGGCCGTTTACGTACCTGCCGATGACTTGACTGACCCGGCTCCGGCTACGACGTTTGCTCACCTTGATGCAACGACCGTACTGAGCCGTAAAATTGCTGAGTTAGGTATTTACCCCGCCGTTGACCCACTCGACTCGACCTCGCGGATCCTGAGTGCCGAAGTACTGGGTGATGAACACTACAACACGGCTCAGCGCGTAAAGGAGATTCTGCAACGCTACAAAGAATTGCAGGATATCATCGCTATCCTGGGTCTGGAAGAACTGTCGGAAGAAGATAAACTGGTAGTAAGCCGTGCCCGTCGGGTGCAGCGTTTCCTGTCGCAGCCCTTCTTTGTGGCTGAACAGTTTACCGGTCTGAAAGGCGTTCTGGTTCCCATCGAAGATACTATCAAAGGGTTTAACCAAATCATCGACGGAAAATACGACCACCTGCCCGAAGCGGCTTTCAACCTGGTTGGCACCATTGAAGATGCCATTGCCAAAGGCGAAAGACTGATGAAAGAGGCTGGTCAGTAAGTCTGGTTACCTGATTTACGGTTGATGGTTTTGCGAATTGCGTCAAAGACCACCAACCGTAAATCAAGTCAACTTGTCCTTCATCAACCCATAACAGTTCATAAGCGAATCGTTTACGGGTCAGAAGCTCAAAGGATTTTCGTAGGAATCGTAAATGATGAATGAGCTGCCGCGCAGAAGTAAATGCGTAAGCCCGTATATCACTTATCATTCATAATCGGACCGGCGACCCGGCCATCATCAAATAGCATGACAGTAGATATTATAACGCCCGATCGTAAGGTTTTCTCTGGAGAAGCCAGTGCCGTTACATTTCCGGGAATTGATGGGCAGTTTCAGGTGCTGAACGACCACGCCCCGCTGGTGAGTACACTGGCAAAAGGGCAAATGATTGTACAATCGTCGGCTGGTCAGCAGACATTCACCGTTGATGGTGGCGTAGTGGAAGTACTCCAAAACCGGGTACTGGTACTGGCCGAATCGGTGGTAGCGTAAGACTTGCATTAGTCCCCCAGAAAAAGCGATTCACTTAGCAGTAGGTGAGCCGCTTTTTTATTGCGCTTATTATTTTTCACTACTCACTTTTTGCTTCATCCGGTACGATACACATGACTCCCAAACCGTTTATAGTTGGCATTACCGGCGGCAGTGCTTCTGGCAAAACGTCATTTCTGAAAGGGTGTATTGAGCGCGTTCACCGAAGACCAGATCTGTCTGATTTCGCAGGATAATTATTACCTCAGCCGGGATGTTATTCCGGTTGATGACCAGGGAATTCATAATTTCGATCTGCCTGAAACCATTGATCACCATCTGTATGCGCAACACATTAGTCAGTTGCGCGATGGGCAGATGGTTACCCAGAAAGAGTACACCTTTAATAATCCCGCCGTTGTTCCCCGGATGCTGACGTTCAATCCGGCACCAATTATTGTGGTGGAGGGAATCTTCGTTTTTCACTTCCGCGAACTGGCCGACCAGATGGATCTGAAAATCTTTATCGATGCCAAAAACAGTATCAAGCTGGAACGGCGCGTAAAACGGGATGCCGAAGAGCGCGGCTACGATCTGGACGATGTGATGTATCGCTGGAAATACCACGTGAAGCCCACGTACCGGCAATTTATCAAACCCTACCGGGCCGAAGCCGATATTGTTATTCCCAACAACAATCACTACCAGAAAGGGCTTGATGTAGTGATTTCCTTTTTGAAAACGAAGGTTTAACGCTCAATCACCACATCACAACTTTCCGGGTAACCTGTGCCGGTAAGTACCCAAGCACCGGCAAGGATGCGCTCGGTCAGAACTGGCTTTATAATTATGTAACTGATACCCTACTGGGCCATGCCGGTAGAAGAATGCCCACCCCGGCAACTATGCGGTAAATGGACATCCCCATCCCAGGATACCCAGTTTACCGGTCAGCCAAAAAACGTCTGGCTTACGAATTAACTAATCGCGGGGCATTTTTTGAAAGCACAAACCATTTCCTGAAATTAGCCCGGCGTGGGTGGGTACGCCCGGCCAGTTGATACGACAAACCTTGTTTCCGGCGTATTCCCCGGACGCTCACAAGCGGGCAGAATCATCTTTAGGTGTGACGATTTCCGTTTTCCCATGTTATACACCTACATACACTACCTAAACATCAATGGAAGCACTCTTAGAAGAAGTTCAGCGCGTAGGCTACGTTAATAAAGTTGTACCGGAAGACATTGATCTGATAGCCGAAATAAATCGACTCCGGAAAGAGAAGAATGCTGTTATTCTGGCGCATTACTACGTCGATGAAGCCATTCAGGACTTAGCTGATTATGTTGGCGACAGCCTTGGTCTGAGTCAGCAGGCAGCGGCTACCCCTGCCGACATGATTGTTTTCTGCGGTGTGCATTTCATGGGCGAAACGGCTAAAGTGCTATCGCCGGATAAGAAAGTCGTTATTCCCGACCTGAACGCTGGCTGTTCTCTGGCGGATTCAGCCCCGGCCGATAAATTCGCCGAATTCAAAGCGCAGTACCCCGACCATATCGTATTGTCATACATCAATTGCTCGGCGGATATAAAGGCACTGTCCGATATTATTGTTACGTCGTCCAATGCGTTGAAAATTGTTGAGAGCCTGCCGAAAGACCAGAAAATTATCTTCGCGCCGGATGCTAACCTGGGTCGTTTTGTTGCGAAGAAAACGGGTCGCGATATGGTGTTGTGGGAAGGTGCCTGCATTGTGCACATCGACATTTCATCAGAGAAGTTAGCTAAACTCAGAGCTGAGTATCCCGAGGCTAAATTCATTGCCCACCCGGAATGTCAGGAACACATTTTAAGTCAGGCTGATTTTGTGGGATCAACCACAGCACTGCTCAAATACGTAGTAGACAGCCCCGAGCAAACGCTGATTATTGGCACCGAAGCGGGTATTCTGCATAAGATGAAGCTGGCCGCCCCGCACAAAAAACTCATTCCGGCCCCGGCTACGGCCAACAACACCTGTGCCTGCTCGGAATGCCCGTACATGAAAATGAACACGCTCGAAAAGTTGTACAACTGCATGCTGTATGAACAACCCGAAATTCTGGTGCCGGAGGGTGTGCGGGTGAAAGCGTATGAGTCCGTAGCGCGAATGCTGGAACTGAGTAAGTAAACAACTATCAGGTTGTGCAACAAATCATTTTGCAACCGCAAACGCCCGATGAGCTACGTTTGATTAAGCAATTCGCCAAAGTCATGAAGATAAAGGCTGTTGCTGTAAAGGAAACGCCTGTTCAAAAAAAGGAGCGTGAATTTCTGGAAGGTATTGACCGAGCTGCCGAGCAGGTAAAAGCTCACTTGCGGGGAGAAATTAAACTTAAATCGGCTCGTCAGCTTCTCGATGAACTTTAATGTAGTAGTTGCCGATGATGCCGAACGAGACATATGGTAACTAAAGAAGAAGTACCCCTCTTTCAAAGCTGATTTCAACCTACTGTTGAATTTGTTAGAGGAATCTCCTCAACAGCGTGAACCTCTTGGTAAAGACTGCTACATAGTTCGGATGGCAATAACGTTTAAACAGCGAGGTAAAAGTGGAGGAGTCAGAGTAATAACCTGCGTCAATAATCTCGACGAACAGGTATTGATTATCGCTGTTTTTGACAAGAGCGAACAGGCGGCCATAGCCGACAGGAAAATTAAACAACGATTACGAAACGCTGGTTTGTAAGTACACCAATATGCCCCAACAATTTGATTTCTTAGTTATTGGCTCCGGCATCGCGGGCCTGAGTTACGCTACCAAACTGGCCATACACTTTGAGGAATTACAGCAGGACGTGAAAATCGGCGTAATCACCAAAGTGCAGGCCGATGAAACCAATACCAAATACGCACAGGGTGGCATTGCCGCCGTATGGTCGGAGGATGATTCGTTTGAGAAACACATCGACGATACAATGGTAGCGGGCGATTTCCTGAGTGACCGGCACATCGTTGAGATCGTGGTTAATGAAGGCCCGGAACGTATCCAGGAGTTGATTGATTACGGTACCCGGTTTGATAAAGAGCACGATAGTGCCGATTATGACCTGGCTAAAGAAGGGGGGCACTCCGACTTCAGAATCCTGCATTTCAAAGATATTACGGGAGCGGAGATCGAGCGTGCCCTACTCGACAAATCCAGGTCGATGGCGAGTATCGAGATATTTACGCACTTCTACGCCGTTGAGCTCATCACGCGCCACCAGCTTGGCGAAACGGTACATCGCTACGATACCGACAACGATTGTTTTGGCGCTTATGTATTGAACACCAAAACGGGGCAGGTAGAGAAGTTTCTTGCCAAAACGACACTGCTGGCCACGGGCGGCATTGGCAACGTGTACCAGAACACCACTAACCCCAGCATTGCTACCGGTGATGGCATTGCCATGGCCTACCGGGCCAAAGGCATTTGCAAAGACATGGAGTTTATCCAGTTTCACCCCACTGCGCTCTACGAACCCGATAAAAAGCCAAACTTCCTAATTTCGGAAGCGGTACGCGGCTTCGGGGGTATTCTGCGCAACATGAAGGGCGAAACTTTCATGGAAAATTACGACGACCGGTTGTCCCTGGCCCCCCGCGACATTGTGGCCCGCGCCATTGACTCAGAAATGAAAAAATCCGGCGACCCACACGTGTTTATCGACGTAACCCACGTGGATTATGAACGCTTTTTGGAGCACTTTCCGAACATTACCGCTTACTGCGCCGACCACTACGGACTGGATCTGCGCAAAGATTTTATTCCTGTTGTACCGGCTCAGCACTACATGTGTGGAGGTGTCCGGGTAAATGAATTTGGGCAAACGAATATAAATTTTCTGTATGCGGTAGGGGAGTGCGCCTGTACGGGCTTGCACGGAGCAAATCGCCTGGCCAGCAACTCATTGCTCGAAGCGGTGGTGTTTGGCCACCGGGCTTACCTGAAAACCGCTGAGAACTACGAGAAAGCAATCATGCCTGCCGACATTCCGGCCTGGAACGATGCCGGCACAACCCATCCCGAAGAATTGATTCTGGTAACCGAAATTCAGCGGGAGCTCGAAGCGATTATGTCCAACTACGTGGGCATCGTCCGCTCGAACCGGCGCCTGAAGCGGGCCATGGATCGGCTCGAACTGCTTTACATCGAGCACGAAGAACTCTACAAACAATCGAAAGTATCCGTACGAATCTGCGAACTGCGGAATATGATCGAGGTGGCTTATCTGGTCATCAAGGCGGCCATGGCCCGACGCGACAACCGGGGACTGCACTTTAACCTGGATAATGTGAAGCATCCGTAATTTAGGGAAAGATGGTTGCCCTTACAGAAGAGGAACATCGACATGGAATTGGAACGGCAAGCGGGTCAAAGGCGATAATTTGGCTGAGCGGCACAACTGTTAGTTTGGTTTCTGCCAACAGACGTAACATATTGCGGCCGTTATGCGTCAGCCGAAACTGTTATGAACCAGCAAGCCATTATCGACTTCATTAATCAGTGCGATAGTCCTAAAATCAAATATGCCTTTACTGACATTGATGGGGTACTGCGGGGTAAAATAATCCACCGTCAGAAATTCCTCGACGGCCTGACGGATGGGTTTGGTTTTTGCGATGTCGTTTGGGGCTGGGACTCCTCAGATACGCCTTACGATAATGGACAAACCACGGGCTGGCATTCGGGTTATCCCGATGCTCGCTGTTCGCATCGATATCGCCACGTTTCGGCAACTGCCCTGGGAAAATAACATTCCTTTTTTTCTGGCCGACTTTAGTGCTCCCAAAGGGGAAAGAACCGTAGCAGCCTGCCCTCGTTCATTGCTCAAACGCGTAGCAGCACAAGCTCTGGACATGGGTTTTCATACCGAGGTTTGCTCAGGAATTTGAGTGGTTCAACTTTCGGGAAACCCCGAACAGTCTGCAACAAAAAAGTTTTCGGAACTTGGAAGCCCTAACACCCGGCATGTTTGGGTATTCCATTCTTCGCCCCTCACTCGAAAGTGCTTTTTACCATGATTTATTTGATCTGTTAGCTCAGTTCGACGTGCCGCTGGAAGGATTGCACACCGAAACCGGGCCCGGCGTTTACGAAGCGGCTATCATGCACGACGAGGTTGTTCGGGCTGCCGACAAAGCCGCTCTGTTTAAAACCGGGGTTAAAGAAATTGCCTATCGGCATGGGATAGTAGCCACGTTCATGGCTAAGTGGAATGCCGATTTGCCCGGCTGCAGTGGCCATATTCATCAAAGCCTCTGGAATAAGGAGCAAACAAAAAATCTGTTCTTCGACCCGGCAAAACCCGACAACATGAGCGAACTGATGCGGCAGTATATAGCCGGGCAGCTGTATTGCCTGCCGCACATAACACCCATGTTTGCCCCAACCATCAATAGCTACAAGCGCCTGGTAGAAGGAGCATGGGCACCCACCACCGTTACCTGGGCGGTCGATAATCGTACTACCGCCCTGCGGGTATTAAATCAAAACGAAGCGTATACCCGCGTTGAGCATCGGGTGTCAGGAGCAGATACCAATCCGTATCTGGCCATGGCTGCTTCACTGGCATCGGGGTTGTATGGGATTCGGCATAAACTGTTGCTCGATAGGCCGGCTTCGGAAGGAAATGGCTATGCCGACAAGTGGAACGGCATTCTGCCTACCAACCTGAACGAAGCCACCCGGGCCATGGCCAGTTCGCCCGTAGCGGCTGAACTCTTCGGCCCCGAATTTGTTGACCATTTCACCCGTACCCGCAATTGGGAATGGCGGCAGTACCTCCGGCAGGTGAGTGACTGGGAGTTGAAACGATATTTTGAGATAATATAAAAACGGTTTGTGGTTTAACGTATTCGGAATACCGTTGGCCGCCGGTGCGGTTGGCTGACTGTGTACCGAATACGTTAAACCAAGAACCCAGAAATTATGCGTCTTGTCGACTACGCAACGATTATAAAGAAAGCCTGGGCTGAATTTGACGGTTCAGTGCAGGTGCATAGCATCGAAGATATTAGTGCCCGAGTGTCCACCAATCACGTGTTTAGAGTTCGGTTTGACGATGGCGAGCACATTATTGCTAAAATGTCCTACTTTGGCAAATATGAGCATTTCGTAGAAGACCATCGTATTATTCATGCTCTGTCCAACAATCTGTTATATCCGTTTGAGAATGTGCTGGCGAAATCCTTCATGCGCGACGGACAGGTGTTTACATACCGGCATCGGGACGCGTTTATTGATGCCTGGGTTGTCTTTTATAACCCCATCCGGATTCTGCTGAAATTACCCCGTCGGCTAGAGGAGCACCATATTCAAATGCTGGGTAGGCAAGTGGCCCGATTTCATAAAGCCTGCTCGCGGGTAAGCCCTGTACTACCTAAATCCAGCAAAACGTTACGCTCCGACATCTGGGATTTAGTGGACTCGCTGGATACCGAAGTGGGCCAGTTTGAGCACCGGATGCACATCAATGAACTGAAACGACAGTGTGATCTGTTCCTGACCAACCGCCAGAAACTCGTGGCAAAAACGGTAGAAACAATGCCGGTTTTTGTGGACTGGAACATCGGTAATTTTTCCGTGACTGATAACCTTGAATTGTACTCCCGCTGGGATTATGACTGGTTCAGAATTAGTTACCGGGTCATGGATTTCTACTTTTTCAGCCGGGTCGTTTCTAATGCCGGTGATCGAACGGTGTTCAGTTACGTGATCGGTCCCATGATGGAAGACCGGTTTCTGCTTTTTCTGAAAGAGTACCATAAAGTTTTTCCGCTTACCGAGAACGAGATACGGTTTCTGCCCGAAGCCTACCGTTTTTTTATCCTCAATTACGTAATCAAATACGGGCGGTACTTTTTTCATCGTACCTACGCCACCAAACTCCAGCGAGAGGCTTATCAAACGTACTTCCCATCCATCGAAACGTTCGATGTGGAGAAGATCCTGAGAGCTTTGGACCTGTAGTGGTGAATTGAAGTAACCGGCGAGCGAGTCGGCACAGTTTCGACGGAAGCAGGCACAAAACGGACGGGGTAGGATGCTAATGATCAGTATCCTACCCCGTCCGTTTTGTGCCTGCTTCACTTTATACCGCTACTGTTTTGCCCGGCACCGCAATTGGATAGAAGCCATCTTTATCGGGCAGGCTTTTGGGCATCGCATCCCAGGCCAGCGTAGTGGGGAACAAATCAATTTGAGAGTTCAGGGCTTCTTCCCACTTCACAGGTTTGCCAGAATACGTAGCCATACGGCCCATGAGGGCAGTTAGCGTACTTTTGGCAGTTCGTTCGGCATCAGCAAATTTGTATTCTCCTTTGGCAATGGCGTCAAATAACTCATCGTGCTCAATCTGGTACGGGTTGCCATCTTTCTTGGCGTCATACGTGTAAATCGGCTGGCCATTGTAGCCCATCAGGGCACTACTTTTCTTCTCGATACCTTCCACTTTACCCTTGGTACCTACAAACATTTCGTCCACCCGGCTGTAGGTACCCTCGTAATGGCGGCACTGGCTATTAATGGTTGTTCCATCCGCGTAGAGGTAATCAACGATGTGATGGTCGAAAATTTCGCCGTAGTCTTTTCCCGTCCGAACCTGCCGCCCACCGGTTCCCTGGCAGGATACCGGGTAACCATTTTTTACCCAGTTGGCTACGTCGATGTTATGGACGTGCTGCTCGTTGATGTGGTCACCACAGAGCCAGTTGAAGTAGTACCAGTTTCGCATCTGGTAGTCCATTTCGGTTTGGTTTGGCTGGCGGGGCTTTTGCCAGACACCGCCACTAATCCAGTACACCTGACCACCCACAATATCGCCCAGCGCACCATCCTGAATACGCTTCATCATCTCGCGGTAGCTGGACTGATACCGTCGCTGAAGGCCCGTTACGACGTTTAGTTTTTTCTTTTTCGCTTCTTCGGCTGCGGCCAGTACTCGTCGAATGCCGGGCGCATCCGTGGCAACGGGTTTCTCCATAAACACGTGCTTACCCTGCCGCACCGCTTCTTCGAAATGGCTGGGCCGAAAGCCGGGAGGGGTAGCCAGAATGACTACATCTGCCAATGCTATAGCCTGTTTGTAAGCGTCGAAACCGACGAATTTGTGGTCTTCCGGCACCACTACTTTCGGGGTGCCATCAGCCGCTTTGGCTCCACGTTCCGTCAGGGCCTTATAGGCATTGTCCAGCCGATCACGAAAAGCATCGGCCATGGCCACAATTTTTACATTTTGCTTGGTACTAAGCGCCTGCTGAGCGGCTCCTGTACCACGTCCCCCACAGCCAATGAGGGCTACTTTTATCGTATCGTTGGCCGAAAAATGATAACCGGCTGCTTTCGTGCTGAAGGGGAAGGTGCTTAGCAGAGCTCCGCCTGCCAGCAGGCCGGACGTTTTCAGAAACTCCCGGCGTTCCTGATTTGAATCGTTTGCCATGTCGAATAAAGATTGTTGTTAAGGAAATTATCTGATATAGAAGCATATGTGCGTTAAAATTTACTAGCTGACTCATAGAAATACGATAATTGACTGTTTATTTTGGCAAGTCTACAGATATAATATGCTTGAATACCTGATGAGCGACCGATTTTCGTGAGGGGATGGTGCCATGACGCCACCAGAATAATTTCTGCTGGTGTCATGGCACTTGAAAAGAATTTATTAATGGGAAGATTTTCTTGCACAAAACTCAGAGTTATCCGTATTTTTATCGTCAAAGTAACCAACAGTTACATAACTCATCTTTTTCTCACTTTTTATGAAGAAATCAATTACCTGTTCAATGCTTTTCCTGGGTATTTCTATCCTGTTCAGTACGGCGGCACTGGCTCAGACAGAAATAGCTGGTAAAGTCATTGACGAAGCTAAACGCGATGAACTCGCAGGAATTAGCATTGCAGTGAAAGGGAAAGTTATTGGTACTATCACGGACCAGAAAGGTAACTTTTCACTCTCTACCACTACGCCTACGCCATTTACCATCGCCGTATCAGGCGTCGGGTTCCAAACCCAGGATTTTGTTATCAATGGTAGCCGACGAGACTTGAATGTAAGCCTGAAAGAGCAGGTTTTATTAGGTCAGGAAGTAGTGGTATCGGCTTCGCGCGTCGAGGAGAGCGTGCTGAAATCACCGGTAACAGTAGAAAAGATGAGTCTGCGCGATATTCAGACGACGCCAGCGGCCAACTTCTACGACGGTCTGGCTAACATAAAGGGCGTTGACGTTGCTACGCAGGGCCTGCTCTTCAAATCCATTAACATGCGGGGATTTGGCGCAACGGGTAACCCCCGGACCGTACAACTCATTGATGGTATGGACAACTCGGCACCCGGACTGAATTTTCCTATCGATAACATTGCGGGTATACCAGAGCAGGATGTAGAAAGTGTCGAAATTTTGCCTGGTGCAGCGTCCGCACTCTACGGTCCAAATGCCATTCAGGGGCTGATTTTGCTGACCAGCAAAAGCCCGTTTCTCTACCAGGGCCTGAGTGCCAATGTAAAAACCGGCATAATGAGCGCATCTAACCGGACTACGCCTAACACGGGCTTCTATGATGCCTCGATTCGCTACGCCAAAGCGTTTAACAATAAACTTGCGTTTAAACTGAACCTATCGTACATCAGAGCGCAGGACTGGGAAGCAACTAATTATACCGATCTGAACAACCCTACGAATGCGACCAACACATCAGATCGTTCAGCAACTGCACCCAACTACGATGGTATGAACGTCTACGGCGACGAAAATCAGCAGAACCTGCGAACCGTTGGTCAGGCCCTGATTGCTGCTAACCGTCTCCCTGCTGCTGCCCTGCCACTATTTCCCAACACCAGCGTGAGCCGGACGGGCTATCAGGAGCGTGACGTAGTTGACTATAACACCAAGAGTTTAAAAATTAATGGGGCACTTCATTATCGCATTACCGACAAAATAGAAGCCATTGGGCAAATCAATTATGGGTATGGCACGACCGTTTATACCGCCAATGGCCGCTACTCGTTACGGGACTTTAGCTTAACCCAGGCAAAAGTTGAACTGCGGGGCGATAATTTCACGCTCCGGGCTTATACTACGCAGGAGCGGTCGGGCAAATCATACACAGCGGGGCTAGCTACTATTTACCTAAACGAAGCCTGGAAGCCCAGTCAGCAGTGGTTTGGCGAATATGCCGGTGCGTATGCCCAGGCACGGGGGGCCGGTCAGGCCGATGCGGCTGCTCAGCTAACGGCTCGGGGTGTAGCTGACCAGGGACGGCCCGTTCCTGGCTCGGATGCCTTTAACACCCTGCTCAACGCCGTAAGTACCGGCTCCATTGCAACCGGCAAGGGGGGAGCCTTCGAAGATAACTCGAACCTGTACCATGCCGAGGGTTTGTACAATTTCAAAAATCAGGTAAAATTTGTTGATATACTGGTAGGTGCCAACGTGCGACAGTATCAACTTGCTTCCAACGGAACACTCTTTGCGGATCAGGTTGAAGGCCGTAACGGTAAAATCAAAATTAATGAGTTTGGCGCGTTCGTGCAGGCCAGCAAGTCGCTGTTTGCCGATCACCTGAAGATAACGGCATCGACGCGCTACGACAAGAATCAGAATTTCAAGGGTCAGTTCACGCCCCGCGTCTCGGCGGTGGCCTCGTTTGGTGAGCATAACATCCGGTTATCGTATCAGACCGGCTTTCGCATTCCAACCACACAGAATCAGTACATCGACCTGCAAACGCCACAGGCCCGGCTCATTGGTGGTCTGCCCGAATTTTATCAGCGTTATGGGCTAAGTAATGCGTACTCTCGGGCCGCTTTAGGTACGGTAGCTACTGACATTGCTACTTTGGCAGGTACGCCAGCATTCCAGGGTCAGGTCCAGTCGGCACTGGTAGCTCAATTTACGCCGATAGTGACGGCGGCTGTTACCGCGAGTGTCGTTGCCGGACAAATTCCGGCTTCTCAGGCTGCAGCAGCTGTTGCCAGCGGTGTAACGGCTCTGGTGACGGCAAACATTGCCAATGCGGTTCAGGGTCTGGCAGCAAACACCGTTGTTGGTAATCTGAAACCGTATCAGCCTAAAGAATTTAAGCCGGAACGTGTCGCCAGTTATGAAATTGGTTATCGTAGCGTGTTCAACAAGCGTTTGCTTGTCGATGCCTACTATTACTACAGCGTCTACACTAATTTTATTGGTGCTGTCGTGCTACTACAACCTACCGGCCCTTTTGCACCCGGTTTATCCAATGCTACGGGTATATTGGGTGGTGGCACGCGCCGGGCATTCTCGGCACCAGCCAATAGCAATGAGCGCATTACCGCATCGGGCTGGGCTATTGGCCTGAACTATGCGCTGAACAAAGGCTACGGCTTGTCTGGCAATCTGGCCAATAACCAGTTGAATAACTTTGTACCAACCGAAGAACTGCAAACGTCGGGTTTTAACACGCCGAAATACCGCTGGAACCTTGGCTTCACCAAGCGGGCCGTGGGTGGCTCGAACATTGGTTTTGGCATTGCCTTCAAGCACCAGAGTGCGTTTGAGTGGCAGGGATTTGGTCAACCTACCGAAGTTGGTGTACCACTCTACAGTAACACCATTGTACCGGTCATCAACAACCTCGACGCGCAGGTGAACTACAAGGTGCAGAGTATCAAGTCGATTATTAAAGTGGGGGCCACCAACCTGTTTGGTAAGCCCTATTTTCAGGCGTATGGTAGCCCTTACATTGGCACAACATACTACGTAGGCATAACTTTTGACGAATTGCTTAACTGATTCATTCGTTTGCTAGGAGACCTGGAGGCCCCGTTGCTTAATAGGCAGCGGGGCTTTCTTTTGCCAGTAGCTGTCTAAATACAAAAGTTTGTTCCGAACTTTTAACCGGGTTCTGCTCTTTTTTAGAAAATTGTCTGGTTACATAACTCACTACGCTTTTGAACCCAGTTATACCCCCTGATCGGTTTCCTGATTCCTCATCCGCAGCAGCGGAGTTACCGCGTCGGCTAACACTTCTGCAGGGCACCGCGCTGAACATGATCGACATGGTCGGTATCGGGCCGTTTGTGGTACTGCCATTAGTTATCAAAACGCTGGGTGGTTCGCTCTTTCTATGGGCCTGGGTGCTGGGTGCGGTTGTATCGCTGGTCGATGCGTTTGTGTGGGCAGAGTTGGGTGCTGCCTTTCCCAAAGCGGGCGGAAGCTATAATTTTCTGAAAATCTCGTACGGCGAACAACGGTGGGGGCGCTTGCTTTCTTTCCTCTACGTATGGCAAACCCTTATTCAGGCTCCCCTGGTAGTGGCTTCCGGGGCCATTGGATTTGCCCAGTACGCGTCCTATCTGTTGCCGCTGGAGGAGTGGCAGCGCAAAGCAGTTTCGGGCGTTGTTGTGCTGATTATCATTGCGTTACTTTACCGAAAAATCGACTCGATCGGTAAAATAGGCCTACTAATGTGGGGGGCGGTACTGCTTACGCTGGGCTGGATTATAGTTGGTGGCCTGAGTAATGCCCAGATTCCGCTATCCGAAACACTGGCTCAATCGGGTCGGTTAGTGGTGGGGTGCTGGCGGCTGGTTTGGGGCAGGCATCCGTCAAAACAATCTACTGCTACTTAGGCTACTACAATATTTGCCATCTGGGGGGGGAAATTCAACGGCCGACCCGCAACATCCCGGCGAGTATATTTATCTCTATCGTTGGTATCGCGGGGTTGTATTTATTGATGAACCTGAGTGTTGTGAGTGTAGTACCCTGGCAGATCGCTCAAAACAGCGAGTTTATCGTCAGTACATTTGTCGAAACGCTATATGGTCCCCGTGCGGCTCAGTTTGCAACTGTACTGGTATTACTGGTGGCTTTTTCCTCCCTGTTTGCGGTGCTGTTGGGCTATTCACGCGTACCGTATGCGGCTGCTGTAGACGGACAGTTTTTTAAGATCTTCGCCCGCCTGCATCCAACCCGTCATTTTCCGCACGTATCGCTGTTATTACTGGGAGGGTTAGGTTTTGTGTTCAGTTTGTTTTTCCGCCTTGGCGATGTAATTACGGCCATCCTGGCCATGCGAATTATAGTGCAGTTTGTTGGGCAGGCCATTGGTTTACTGCTGCTGCACCGTCGGCAAGCCGCCGATGAGTTTCCGTTTCGAATGCCACTTTACCCATTACCCGTTGTCCTGGTCATTGGCATCTGGCTGTTTATATTCTTCTCCACTGGCCTGACGTTCATGCTGTCAGGACTTGTTGTTATTGCCCTGGGGATCATTGCTTTTTTGGTTTCGGCACAGTTCCGAAAGCAGTGGCCATTTAGTCACTAACAACCGGTACTCTAGGGAGCTTCCACCCGTAAATCAATCACTGCTACATCGTCTTCTCCGTTGAGATTATTAGCATTTGGTGTTACCGAACCAGGGGTTGAATCAGGGTCGGGCGTACCGGCAGACCATATTTGTACCCTGTTCGGAAGGTAGCCCGTGGTTGTTGGTAATGCCACAAAAATCAACTGGGTAGCGGTCCCTGCTGCGAGTGAAGCTACTTTTCCTTCAACAATTGTGAAGCCAACTCCGCCGGACACAACACTCATACCAGTGGGGGAGTAAGTAAAGGCAAGCCCCCGCAATGTATCGCGCACCACGATGTTTGTTGCTGTTACGCCACCTGCGTTAGCAATCGTAATCGTAAACGTTGAGGGTTGCCCTGCTTTGGTTGCCCGTTTATCAACCGTCATTGCCAGTGATAGGTCCGCTTTGGTAGGGTCGGGAGTAGGCTGACTGGATAAAACGGAGGGTAAAGGAATTTGATTTGGATTGGGCGAAACGTAAACGGCTGTACTGCTGTCCGGCGTCCGAATATCCACCGTAGCGGCATCGTCCTGCCCATCGCCCGTGCCAGACCCGGGCTGACTGTCGGGGTCTAACTGGCTGCTGGTCATTAGTTGAACTGCGTTGCTATAAATGCCCGGCTGCGTTGGGCGAAGCAGGTAGGAAATGGTAGTAGTCTGACCAGCCGCCAGTGAGATACTAGTCGTGCCACTTACCGCTGTAGAGGAGTTTGTAACGCCTGTGCCACCACTAACAAATGCCAGGTTGGGCGGGAGTCTGTTTTGCCACTGGATGCCCGTTGCGTCGAAAGGGCCATCATTATGGATGGTTAACGAGTAACTTACGGGTTGGTTCACCACCACTGTCCGACTACTGGTTTGCAATGACAGGCTAAGATCAGTACTACTTCTATTAACTACGTTTAGCACATAGTCTTCAGTTTCTCCGTAATTATAACTGCCGCAGGGGTCAGTAGGGAAAACATTGTAAGCAACTATAATCCGCAGGTCTATTTTACCTGAAGTAAGGCTGGCTGGAAGGGACAGCGTACCGGAGAACTGGCCAAATACAATAGGAGATTGGTACAGCAGTTCGCCCTGATCAGCCTCAAATGCTCGGTTACGGTTCAGGTCGGCCCAGATGGTTACTCCTTCTGGCTCCGTTGTCGTTAATAGGGTGCCCGAAAAGGCGTAGGACATACCAGCAGACACCGTGGTCGAAATTGCCGTACTGGAGCTGTAGCTACTCGCTGAGCAACTGGTATTCTGACTTAACACAACGCCGTTCAGGGTAAAGCCATTCAGCCCATCACCGTATTCGCAGCCGTTGTTGCCGTACGTCGGGTGGCACGTAGCCGTTGTGATACTCGCGGTTGGACTTATGCCCGTGGTGGTGGAGTTGGACGGCTTGACCCGGTAATAATACGTCGTGAACGCAGCCGTTTTTGTATCGGTAAATGTCGTCGTGTTCGGCCCAACGCCCCCAATCAATACAAAACCAGATGAGGGCGACAGCGAACGCTCAATGAAATAACCCATTTCGTTCGTTCCGTTATCCCGCCAGGTTAGGGTGACCTGGTTATTGGCCAAGGAGGCTACTACGTTGCTGGGTGCCGCTACCAGCGTAGAGGGGTAGTTCAAGCTGTACGCCGTGTGCGACTGGCGAAGAGCCAGTCCAGCCTGCATACGATCATATTGCCCAGGGGTGAAGTTGTGCGTACAGGGAAAATAGTACGACATGATATTCTGAATAGACGGCGAATACGGCATGTTGTTCGCATCCCGCGCCGTGCTATTAGGGTTGTAGATCGGACAGCCATTGGCATCGTTGATGAGATTGGCACCCGGTTTACCGTACGGATCGGCGGGTGTATCGCAAAGCAGATCGCCCGCTGTTGCGCAGTTAGCTCCGGCACCCCGTGTTACCAGTTCTGTTGTACCTGCGGTACCGTTGTTGTCGCCAAAAGTATGGATTAGATTGAATGTGTGTCCTAACTCATGCGGGATGAGCCGGTTGCCCATGTCATCCAGGTTATAATCTTCATTCAGGATAAACGAACGGGTAGAGTAAATATCATTGGCCGGGTAGTAAGCGTAACCTCCTATACCAGCCGAAAAATTATTAACATAATATTGATTGAGTGCATTCGTCGCGTCGCGACTACCGGCTAAGGCATCCTCATTGGCCGGGTCATAGCTGTTGTAGTACGCATCATCGTCGATGTAGTCAGGAGCGGTACCGGCCAGGTAAAACTGGATGCCGTAGCCATTGAGCAGGTAGTACGTGTTAGTGATGGCTATAACGTGATTGATATTGGCAAGCGACATGCCTCCTGTTCCATCGCTTTTGCGAAGAATGTGCGGTCGGATGGGTACGTACGTAACAGAAGTAAAGGCAGCGTTAGTGGTTTTCTTCGAGATGAGCGCGTCCTGCGCTTGCTTTTCCAGAATCTGCCGTTGTGCCGTTGTGAGGGTAGGAACCGCGCATTCCACAGGAATTGGTTTGTGGCGTTGGGCTACCACGGAGCTACAAAACATCACGAGCACACCCAGCCGTAACAGCCAGTAAATATTTCTCATAAAGACTACAAATTGACGATTATTCTGGCGTTGTAACTGCTATAGTATGTCGAGCAATATTTATGCCATATATGAGCCTTTTTTGATGGATTCGTAAAATCGTAGTATATCTTTTTACTAACTATTAGCGCATGGCGCACTGGCATATCCCTGGGAGGGGTAGCACATTACTAACAGGATAAATGCCTGGGCGGAAAGGCACGCTCTTTGTTCAGAAAATGCCTGCCTGTTGGTCTATGCCAAAGCAGCAAACAAAATCTCAGCCGGGTGGCTGGCTTTACGGGAAGTGCCGTCTTTAATCTGGTGGCGACAGGAGGTACCCGCAGCCGCAATAATGACATCATCGGGCTGCTGACGAACGGTTGGGAAAAGGACTAACTCACCCACTTTCATCGATACCTCGTAGTGTTCTGCTTCATACCCGAATGAACCGGCCATGCCACAGCAGCCGGATGGAATCAACTGAACGGTATAATTTTTGGGTAAAGACAACGCTTTTTTACCCGGCACCAGCGAGGATACCGCTTTCTGCTGGCAATGCCCATGAAGTTTGATAAGGCGATGCTGGTCTGTAAACTGATCGGATCGGATACGTCCTGCATCCAGTTCGCGGGCTATAAATTCTTCGAATGTCAGGGTGTTCTGAGCCAAATCGTTTAGCATCTGGCTACCAGCGATTCATCGACCAAGTCAGGATATTCGTCCCGGAAGGTCAGAATGGCCGATGGTTCCAGACCTACCAAGGGCGTTTCGGCGGTCATAACGTCTTTAAGGAGTCGCACGTTTTTCTCGGCCAGCGTTTTGGCGTACTTCAGCATCCCTTTCGAGAGGGCAGCCCGGCCGCTTTCCCCATGTTCGGGAATGATAACTTCGTAGCCCAGACGCTCGAAAACTGAATGGCTTTCTGCCCAACCTCTACATCGTTGTAATTCGTAAATTCATCGCAGAAAAGATACAGTACGCGTTGCGGCTGGTACCCTGGCAGGTCGCCTGGATTTTCGCTTCTTTAGCACCAGCTTTTCAGGTGTCGTGCTTTCCATCAGCGGCATCGTCCGGTCGGGGTGAAAGCCAACCATCCGGTTCGCAATGCGCCGGAGCGCAGGGAGTGCCCAATACACCATTCCAGGCCCAGGGAACCAGGGAGGCCAGTGCCGACAGACGGGCAAAGTTGGCAATCAGCCGCGAGCGGATCGGAACACCGTTCGCATCGTAATAATGCTGCAAAAATTCGGCTTTTAGTTTGGCTACATCAACGTTCGACGGGCATTCGCTCTTGCAGCCTTTGCAGGACAGGCAGAGGTCATAAACCTCTTTAATTTCCTGATGGTCAAACCGGTTTTCTTTTGGAGAGTGCGTCAGCATTTCGCGCAGAATATTGGCCCGTGCCCGGGTGGTATCTTTTTCGTTGCGGGTAGCCATGTAGCTTGGGCACATGGTACCGCCCGATGCCTCCGTTTTGCGGCAGTCGCCCGAGCCGTTGCATTGCTCGGCATGTTGCAGATACGTTCTGGTCTTTGTAGCGGAAATACGTCTGAAAATCTGGCGTCTGCTGACCGGCTTCGTACCGCAGGAACGTATCCATCGGGGGTGTTTCCACGATTTTGCCGGGATTGAAAATGCCATCCGGGTCCCAGGTATGTTTGATCTGACGCATCAGTTCATAATTGTGAGCACCCACCATTTGCGGGATAAACTCGCCCCGCAGCCGCCCATCGCCGTGCTCGCCCGATAGCGAACCATCGTATTTTTTGACCAGTGTGGCAATCTCCTCCGCAATCATCCGGTATTGCCGGTGTCCTTCTTCAGTTTTGAGGTTGATGATAGGCCGCAAATGCAACTCACCCGAACCCGCATGGGCGTAGTGGACGGCGTGCATGTTGTGTTTTGTCAGTATATCATTGAAATCGCGGATATAATCGGGCAGGTCGGCCACATCAACGGCGGTATCTTCAATAACGGCTACGGCTTTTTCATCGCCGGGCAAATTGCCCAGTAACCCCAGTCCTGCTTTGCGAAGGGTCCATATTTTTTTGGTATCGTCGCCAAACAACAATGGATAATGATACCCCAGACCAGCCGCCTGCATTTCGGCCTCCATGGCCGCAGCCAGCTGCTCAATTTCATCCCGTGTATCGCGTGAAAGGTCGACCACCAGAATAATGGGGAAGTGGTCCGTGGGGGTTTTCTGGACAAAAAAGCTATTTTTCTGCTGTTCGGGATTCGTGTCTGCCCGTTCCAGAATAATATCATCAATCAGTTCGACCGCGTACGGTTTGTAGGGTAACGCTACCAGCGTGGCCGTAATGCTTCGTCGATGGAGTGGCAGTGGACACAAACCAGGCCGCTTTCTTTGGGTGGCAACGGGACCAGATTCAACTTGATTTCCGTCATGAAAGCAAAGCGTACCCTCCGAACCAGCAATGAACTTTGCCAGGTTAAACGGCTCACCATCGGCCGTAAACGGCTGCATATCGAGTAATGCATCGAGGGCATAGCCGGTGTTCCGTCGCTCGATTGATTTTTTGGGGAAGTTGCGCCGGATTTCCTCCTGGTTGTCCGAGTCCGACAGGATGGCGTTTGTCTTGCAGGATAATCTTGTCGGCCAAGGTAGCGAGTTCCATTTCGGCGACTGGCTTCGCTTACCGATTTGGTGAAATCCCAGCCGCTCATAGGGCCAAATTCAACCTCGGAACCATCGGCTAACAAGACTTTTACAGACAGGGTATGCTCACGCGTAGCCCGGTACACGACGGAATTGGAGCCACAGGAATTATTGCCCACCATACCGCCGATCATGGCCCGATTGGCGGTAGAGGTCTCTGGGCCGAAGTACAAGACCGTACGGCTTTAAGTAACTGATTTAGTTCATCGCGAATAACGCCCGGCTGCACCCGTACCCAGCGTTCCTCTGGATTGATTTCCAGAATTTTGGTGAAATGCTTGGACACATCTACTACAATGCCACTGCCCACCACCTGACCGGCTAAGGAGGTACCGGCAGTACGTGGAATCAAGGATGTTTTGTGCTCCTGGCAAACCGAATAAGTGTTTTAAGATCATCGACCGTTTTTGGAATAGCAACGGCGGCAGGCATCTCCCGGTAAGCAGAGGCATCAGTTGCGTATAGAGTCCGATGAGTAGTGTCGAAAAAAAGATCACCTGTTAATTGATCAGCTAAAGTTTTAAGGATTTCTATACCCATAGAAACGCATAAACCGTTCTCAGTCAGGAATAAAATATTAAGCAAAATTAACGCTAAATAGTACAAATTGCTGGTAATAGCTACAAATAATATGGATTTTGTTAGAAAATTTATAATTATTTTAAGTGCAATATTTTAAGTAAATATCTGATTGTCAGTATAATGTCCTATTTTTATTTAAAATTACATTAAAGGAATAGTTTTAATTTTTGTCTGTTTTTAAGAAATTTTATGATACAATTTTGATGCTAACTGCAATCCATTTTTAACCTGCATCGCATTTGTATTTTCATTGTAACATGATGTAATTCGCCAAATGGTTCAAGTTTAGATTCTATAAATTCCTTCAGACTACTAATAGTTTTATAAAAATTAAACTATATTATTCCTTTAGTAGTAGTAAAAAAACAGAGGATAGTACTATTCTGAACATTAATTAAATTAATAACCTATTTTCAATTTTTTACTGTAAACCTATGATGGATAAATCCTACAAAATGAACCGCTTCGGTGGCAACGTAGGGCTGGTTGGGTCATTCCAATCCCAGTTAATCGGGCAGAAAGCCTTGTTCAGCTTTTTCACCATGCTGGCAATGGTGCTGCTATTGAGTAACTCTACTGCCTGGGCGCAGGGACGTACGGTGACAGGAAAAGTAACCGATCCAACGGGCTTCGGTTTACCGGGGGTTACTGTTCAGCTAAAAGGCACA
Source organism: uncultured Cytophagales bacterium (assembly GCA_963782245.1). GTDB lineage: Bacteria > Bacteroidota > Bacteroidia > Cytophagales > Spirosomataceae > Spirosoma. Next base: position 55,470 of record CAWAJC010000013.1, on the reverse strand, counting down.
ACCCGTGGTACTACCACAACCGCTGAGGGTACTTATACGTTATCTGACGTAGCCGATAACGCAACGCTTATCATGAGTTTCATTGGCTACGCAACGCAGGAAGTTTCAGTTGGTACCCGCTCAACCGTTGATGTTAAGCTGGTTGATGATGCCAAAGCACTGCAGGAAGTGGTTGTGGTTGGTTATGGTACGCAGAAAGCTAAAGATGTTACGGGTTCTGTATCTACGCTGGGGCCGAAAGACTTCAACAAAGGGGTGATTACTTCGCCAGAGCAACTGCTGCAGGGACGCGTTTCCGGTGTACAGATTACGCCAGCCAGTGGCGAGCCCGGTGCTGCTAACAACATCCAGATTCGGGGTGCTGTTTCGCTTCGTGGTGGTAACACGCCATTGTACGTAATTGATGGCGTTCCCCTCGATGGGGGTGATTTCAGCAGTGGTACGCCGGATTTCGGTACGGGTACTACAACGGCTCGTAACCCGCTTTCTTTTCTGAATCCGAGCGATATCGAGAATATTTCGGTATTGAAAGATGCGTCGGCTGCGGCTATTTACGGAGCGCGGGGAGCCAATGGTGTTGTGCTGATCACAACCCGTAAAGGACGGGCTGGAGCACCACAACTCAATTTCTCGGCTTCAACCGCCGTTTCTTCGTCGTTGAAGCGGTACGATCTGTTGTCGGCTCCCGATTTTCTGGCTGGGGTAACAGCTGCCGGTGGCGATGCGACGCTATCGACCGTTAATGCCAAGGCAAACACAAACTGGCAGGATGAAATTCTGCGTACCAGTGTTTCCCAAATCTACAACGTGAGTTTTGGTGGTGGTAGCGAGAGCACCCGTTATCTGTTCTCGGTAGGGTATCAGGATCAGCAGGGCCTTGTGAAAGGGACGGGTCAGCAGCGCGTTACGGGGCGTATCAATGCTTCCCAGGATCTGTTCAATAAAAAAGTAACCTTGGCTGTTAATGCAACCACTTCATCCGTTACCGACCAATACGCATTGACGGGTAACCAGGCCGGTGCGCTGGGTAACCTGTTTGGCGCTATGATTGGTGCCAATCCAACGTATCCCGTTTTCACCAACAGCAGCGACACGGCTTCTTATTATCAGTTGGCTGGGGGCTCCTATCGGAACCCGCGGGCCATGCTGGATTATTATAAGGACCGGGGTGTAACAAACCGGACACTAGCCAACGTGAGCGCTACCTGGACTATTATGGATGGCTTGTCGCTCAAAGCGAACTTCGGTGTTGACAACTCTACGTCAACCCGCAGAACAACCATCGACTCCCGGTTGAACGGTCAGTTCAACGTTCCGCTTGGTTCCGTTACGAACCAGGTTTACGCGCCCGCTGGTGGTTTGGGTGGAGCGGCTTATATCAATAACCTGGATCGACTGTCGAAATTGGTTGAGTACACCGCTAACTACAATAGAAATCTTGGACCCGGCGTTCTTGAAGCCGTTGCTGGTTTTGCGTATCAAACGTTCGGTACCCGTACCAGCTACGTTGCTGCCAGTCGCTTCCCCTTCAACGGATCGCAGATTGATTACATCGATAACATCGGTTCGGCTAACACGCAAACCGGAACGGCTATCGGGGGTGGATCTTCCCGTAACCAGAATGACCTGCAATCGTACTTCGGTCGTGCCAACTACAACCTGAAAGAGAAGTACCTGCTGACGGCTACAGTACGGGTTGATGGATCATCCCGTTTCGGTATCAACAACAAGTACGGTACTTTCCCATCGGTGGCGGCTGCCTGGCGCATATCGCAGGAGGACTTCATGCCGAAAGGCGTTTTTGACGACCTCAAACTGCGGGCTAACTACGGAATTGTGGGTAACCAGGATTTTGCCGGAGGTGCATCAAAGATTATTTATACCTATAATAACACAGGTTCTCAGGTTCAGCAGAACAACCCAAATCCAGACCTAAAGTGGGAGGAAAACACTACCACGGGCGTTGGGGTTGATTTCAGCGTGTTCAAAGGACGGTTATCCGGTTCGATTGATTACTACAATCGGGCTGGTTCCAACACCCTGCTTCAGGTGTTCTACGCGCAACCTGCTCCGGTAAACTACAAATGGATTAACCTGCCGGGCCAGATCGTTAGTACGGGTATTGAATTGAACCTGGTATATCAGGTACTACAGGGTGCGAAATTCGGTTGGGAAGCCCTGTTGAATGCAACGACCTTAAACATCGAAGCGAAAAACATCGGTACCAACCAGGCCGTGGGAGCTATCAGCGGACAAGGTCTCTCAGGTGCCTACGCTGAGCGGATCACCGACGGTTTTCCTCCGTTTGCCTTCTTCATCCCTACGTTCACCGGGTATGACGCAAACGGGTACTCTACCTACGCTGACAATGGTCAGTCTGCCTACCAGGGTAGCCCTTTTGCTAAGGTACGTTTAGGACTGACCAACAATTTCAACTTCGGTCCGTGGACAGCCAGTCTGTTTATCAATGGTCAGTTTGGCGGCAAAATTTACAACAACACCGCCAATGCTCTCTTTGCCAAGGGAGCCCTGAAAAACGCCCGGAACGTAACGTACGAAGTAGCTAACAGCCCAGAGAATGGCCTCAACCCTGCTTCCGTATCGACTCGCTTCCTGGAGAAGAGTGATTACGTGCGGATTACCAACCTGAGCATCAGCCGCCAGTTTACGCTGCCTAGTTCCGGGTTTGCCAAGTCACTGTCGCTGTCACTGACTGGTCAGAACCTGTTGATCTTCACGGGTTACACCGGGTTGAATCCCGATGTCAACACGGTAACGTTCAATGGCAACGGCAACGGTATTCCTTCGCTTGGTATTGATTATACGCCTTACCCAACACCGCGTACCATCACACTGGGATTAAATGTTGGCTTTTAAGCAACCTTTATACGGTTCCGTTCGTATATAGCGGTAGAACTATTTCAGGATACTTTTGACTGCTTGACGGACGGAATCAACAAACCACTTATTTTATATATAATGAATATTTCTCGATATAAAACCATTGGCTTACTTACTGCCACCGTTCTGGTGGGGGGAGTGAGTATGAATGGCTGTACTAACCTGGACGACAAAGTGTTTGGATCACTGTCGTCAACGAATGCCACGACGGGTTCGATCGTACTGGACCCCGCTGCTACATTGCAGGGAGCTTATCAGGCATTAAATCCGATAGCCAACAGTCAGGGACGGGCCTATGCCCTGGAAGAGCACTCGTCGGACGAGATGATGGGCCCCACCCGGGGAACTGACTGGGACGACTTTGGGGTATGGCGCAAACTGCACCAGCACACCTGGGATTCGCAACACGCTGAAGTCCTCAATGCGTGGAATGATATGAATACGGGGGCTTTCCGGGCTACTCAGGCCGTTTTTGCCGCTGGTACCAACACGGCGCTGGTTGCTCAGGCAAGATTTCTGCGGGGCTTCTTTACGTCGTACATTGTTGATCTTTTCGGACGTACGCCCGTTCGTCAGGTTACGGATGCTGCCGACTCCAACCCGAAAGTGCTGAGTCGTAAGGACGCGTCCAATTCAGTTATCGCCGACTTACGGGCTGCTTTTGCCGCTCTGCCAGCATACACCCCGGCTACGGCCAACAGGACCACGAAAGAAGCGGCTGCTGCTATGCTAGCTAAGATGTACCTGAACCGGGCGGTTTATAATCAGGACCCTGCCTCACCAGCCGGGCCGTTTACCTTCGCCAAAGCGGATATGGACTCGTCCATATACTTTGCCAATCAGGTGATCGCATCCGGACAATTCGCGCTGACCACCAAGGGAAAGTATTTCGATAATTTCCACTGGGAAAATGATGCTCGTTCTAGAGAGTTGATTTTTACTATTCAGAACACATCAACCGCTCAGCCGGGCAGCGTGCAGAACCGTTATTTCATGACGGAGCACTACAACCAATTTATTGGTGCCTGGAACGGATTTACAACGCTGGCCGATTTCTACAACAGCTTTGAAGCCGCTGACGAACGCCGTGGCGCTAGTCCGCCAGACCTGACCCCGCTGACGGGTATGACGGCTGGTTTCCAGGTTGGGCAGCAGTTTGGACCTCCAGCCGCTGGCAGCAAAGAGTTAGTGCCGCTTAAAGATCGGAGCGGTAACCCGCTGGCCTTTACGCCCAGCGTAAACATTGGACTGGCTAATGAAGTAGCCGGTATCCGGGTTATTAAATACCTGCCAAATCCCGTTTCGTACAACAACCCAACCAATGATTACGTGTTGTTACGTTACGCAGACGTGTTGCTGATGAAAGCCGAAGCTATTGCCCGGGGTGGTACTGATTCACAGGGTCAAACGCCAGCCGGCATCGTCAACAGCATCCGCACAACGCGGGGAGCCTCTACCTTGTCGACTGTCGATTTGACAGCTATTCTGGCTGAGCGCGGCCGTGAATTGTATTGGGAAGGCTGGCGCCGGAGTGATCAGATTCGGTTTGGTGTATTCACCAACCCGGTCGATCAACGCCCAACCAAGTCGCCTGATACAGCGGTGTTATTTCCTTTCCCGCAGCAGGCTATTGACAGCAATCCTAATCTGCAACCCCAAAACGCGGGTTATTAACCAGATAAGGGCCTTGATTTAGTGCCGAAACAGCAGCCTGTAACTAGGCTGCTGTTTTGTTTTTTGTTTGGGTGAAATGAAGAATGGACAGTTTGCGTTCATGTATAAATGAAAGTCATAATAGGTTGTCTCCCTGCGTTCCTGTTTACCTGCTTTGCGTGTAGTAATGAAAAACCGCTGTTTGAAAAAACAGATTCGCAAAAGACGGGGGTGCACTTTGTAAATCAACTCAGTGAAACGGAACAGGAAAATGTACTCGCCTTCGAGTACTTCTACAATGGTGGTGGCGTAGCCATTGGTGACCTGGATAATGATGGTTTAGCCGACTTGTTTTTTACGGGTAACCAGGTAGAGAACAAGCTGTACCAAAATACGGGTAATTTCACTTTTACCGACATTTCAACACAGGCAGGTATTAGTGGGCAGAAAGGCGGGTGGAAAACGGGTGTAACGCTCGCTGATGTCAATGCCGATGGCTGGCTGGATATCTACGTTTGTTACTCCGGTTTACGTTCGGACACGCTGCGTCGGAATCAGTTATTTATCAATAACCATAGCAGCGGGGGCAATCCCCCAACCTTCACCGACCGGGCTATTGACTATGGACTGGCCGACGCGGGCTATTCCGTACAGGCTACCTTTTTCGATTACGACCTCGACGGCGACCTCGACTGTTTTTTGATCAACCATAACCTGAAGAACTACCAGCGCAAAGAAGCCGCTGCCATGCGCGCTGCCCGGGATCCCAACGCGGGCGACAAACTGTTTCGGAACGATGATGGCCACTTCACCGATGTGTCAGCATTGGCGGGTATCAAAGGTAACCCCCTTGGTTTCGGGCTAAGTTGTGCGGTGTCGGACATTAACGGCGATGGCAGGCCCGATATTTACGTGACGAATGATTTTGTGGAAGATGACTATTGCTACATCAATCAGGGCGATGGCAGTTTCCGGGATGAGTTGCGTACCCGCATTGAACACACGTCTTACTCGGCAATGGGGGCCGATGTGGCTGATCTGAATAACGATAGCAGACCGGATATAATGACCCTCGACATGCTGCCGGAGAGCAACGCCCGACAAAAAACTATGCCCTGGCCCGATAGCTGGAACGTGTATCAGGCACAATTACGCAACGGATTCTGGCACCAGAACATGCGGAATATGCTTCAGATTCAACAACCAAACGGAGAATTTGCGGAGGTGGGCCAACTGGCGGGCGTGGCGGGTACCGATTGGAGTTGGGGGGTACTACTGGCTGATTTTGACCTGGACGGGTACAAGGATATTTTCGTCAGTAATGGCGTTCTGCGGGATTTCACGGATGCCGACTTCATTAAGTTTTCTGATGATAGCTACGCCCGGCAGCAGAACGTGCCTGTGTTGGAGCAAATCCGGCAGATGACCTCGACACCGACGAAAAACTATATATTTCGCAATAATCAAGACCTGACATTTACGAACGAACAGGAAGCCTGGGGCTTTAAAGAACCCACCATATCGAACGGCTGTGCCTACGCCGATTTGGATAACGACGGCGACCTGGACCTGGTGACTAACAACCTGAATGAAACGGCACGGGTGTATCGGAACACAAAGCAGGAAACGGCTGGTACAAGCCACCTCACCATCCGATTGAAAGGACCGGCGGGTAATCCATTTGGTATTGGAGCGAAAATTACCGTTGAAAATAAAGCGGGTAAACAGGTGCAGGAGTTTTTCCCGACCCGCGGGTTTGAGTCGTGCAGTCACGGTAGTCCGGTATTTGGTCTGGGGGCAGAATCCGAACCCGTTCGGGTCCGGGTACGCTGGCCCGACGGGAAACAGCAACAGCTTAATGGAGTGAAACCGAACCAGACGCTGATGCTGGATTATGCACAGGCAGCAGAAGGAAGTTCGCCGAATGAGGAGACAAATCAATTGCTATTTCTGCCCGCCAATGGGCTTGACTTTACGCAGAAGACTGACTCTGCCAACAGTTTTGACCGACAGATTCTGCTTCCGATGCAGTACACCGCTACGGGACCCCGTATGGCCGTTGGCGATGTGAATGGCGATGGGCTGGATGATGTTTTCATTTGTGGCAGCACAGCGCAGGCCGGGCAGCTTTTTGAACAGAGTGCCGATGGCTCGTTTAGCTCGGCAGCTCTGCCCGAGCTGGGTGAGAAGCCCAATGCCGATGCCGTGCTGGCCGATTTTGATGGGGATAAAAAGCCTGATTTATACGTTGTCAATGGAGGCTATGGCGTATCAGAAGCTGCCAAACGGCAGGATCAGCTATGGCTTAACACGAACGGTAAATTTGTATCTAAACCTTTGCCCGAGGAAGCAGAAAACGGAAGTTGCGTCAAGCCGCTCGATGTTGACCGGGATGGGGATCTGGATTTATTTGTGGGGGGCGCAATCCGGTCATACCGCTATCCATTGACTGACGAAAGCTTTTTGTTCATCAACGATGGGAAAGGAAATTTTGCCAAAAAATCGCTTGGCTCGCTTGGGATGGTGACCGACGCGGCCGTGCTGGATATTGATACCGATGGCTGGCCGGACGTGGTGCTGGTGGGCGAATGGATGCCCGTAACGGTATTGCAAAACCAGAAGGGCGTATTGAGTGCCGACAACAAAAAAGAGTACGAAAACCTGTCGGGCTGGTGGAACCGGATTGAAAAAGCCGACCTGGACGGTGATGGCGACCTGGACCTGATTGTCGGTAATCTGGGGCTCAATACGCAGGTAAAAGCCAGTCAGGAGAACCCCGCTTCACTGACGTACGATGATTTTGATCAGAATGGCACGCTCGATTTCTTCATGAGTTATTCCGTGCAGGGTAAACTGTATCCGGCCTACTCCCGCGACGAAATCTGCGAACAGGTACCATCGCTCCGCAAACGGTTTACTACGTATCAGGCCTACGCCGGTGCAACACTCGAAACCTGTTTCGACCCTCAGCAGCTTCAACAGGCAAAAACGAAAACGATCAACGAATTGCGGACGCTGGTATTGGAAAATGATAAGGGAAATCTGGTTCCACACAACCTGCCAACAACGGCTCAGTACGCACCCGTATACGGTATTCTGGCCGATGATGTAGACCACGATGGGACTGTTGATTTGTTATTGGTAGGGAACAACTCCCGGATGCGACTCCGCATTGGCAAAGTGGATGCCAACCATGGTGTAGTGTTACGCAACCGCGGAAACTGGCAGTTCGACGATGTATCGTCGGCACAAACCGGTTTGTTTGTACGGGGCGACGTTCGGGATGTGAAGCAGGTTGGTCAGAACGTACTAATCGGAGTAAATGGTCAGTCCATAAAAATGTACAGGAAAAATAGCCTGGCCCCAACGGGGAAAAAGGTAACCAAAAGATGAGAACGAAACTAGGCCTGATGGTTGTTGGCTTGTGGACAATTTGCTCCTGCAGTAAAAACGAGGACAAGCTGTTCGTGAGCCTGCCTGCGTCCGAAACGGGCGTTGATTTCGTGAACCGGAGTCTGGACAAGGAGAACTTCAATATTTTTAACTACCGTAACTTCTACAACGGTGGTGGCGTGGCCATTGGTGACCTCAATAACGATGGCTTACCCGATGTGTTTCTGACCTCTAATTTTGAAGAGAACAAGCTATACCTCAACCGTACGACACCGGGTAAAGGAGAGATGAAATTTGAGGACGTAACCGCTAAAGCAGCTATTGCCGGTAAAAAATTCTGGTCGACAGGGGTCACGTTTGCCGATGTCAACGGCGACGGTCGGCTGGACATCTACGTCTGTAATTCGGGTAGCCGCGATGCGCGGGGCAATCAGTTATACATCAATCAGGGCGTACGGGCTTCCGGAGCTAGCCCGGGTGTTCCAGTGTTTGTGGAGCAGGCCAGGGAATACGGCTTGTCCGATGGTGGCTTCTCGACCCACGCGGCTTTCTTCGACTACGACCGCGACGGAGATCTGGATATGTACCTGCTCAATAACAGTTTCACGCCGATGGACCGGTTGGGCTTTGCCAACACGCGCAACGTACGCGACAAACTCGGTGGCCATAAACTATTTCGCAATGAGGGCGCGGGGACGGATGGTAAACCTAAGCCCTTTACAGACGTGTCGGCACAGGCGGGTATTTATGGTAGCTTGATCGGGTTTGGACTGGGCATTACCATTGGGGATGTTAACAACGACAATTGGCCGGATATTTATATCTCCAACGATTTCTTCGAGCGGGACTATCTGTACATCAATCAGCAGAACGGCACCTTCAAGGAAGATATCAAAAACGAGATGGGGCACATCAGCCTGGCGTCAATGGGAGCCGATATTGCCGACCTGAACAACGACGGGAACCTCGATATTTTCGTGACAGATATGCTGCCGGATGATGACTATCGGCTCAAAACGACTACGTCGTTCGATAGTTATGAGTTGAATCAACTCAAGGAGTCCCGCGACTTTTTCTACCAGGATTCCCGTAACATGCTCCACCTGAACAATGGCAATGGCACGTTCTCGGAGATAGGCCGGTTGGCGGGTACCAGTGCTACCGACTGGAGTTGGGGGGCTTTGCTATTCGACATGAATATGGATGGCTTCAAAGATATTTTTGTGGCAAATGGTATCCTAAAAGACCTCACCGATCAGGATTATATTGCCTTTCTGGCGGATAACTCGGACCTGCGCTCGATGATTGACGGGACCAAAAAATTTAACTACAAAGACTACGTCGATAAAATGGGGTCTACGCCCATCCCGAATTACGCTTTCGAGAACACGGGTAACGGCATGCAGTATGAAAATAAGGCGGCTGAATGGGGGCTGGGCGAACCTGGTTTTTCCAGCGGGGCCGCTTACGGTGATCTGGACAACGACGGTGACCTGGACCTGGTTGTCAACAACAATAACGCGCTGGTGTCAATTTTCAAAAATCAGTCGGTTGAGAAGCAGCAGAAAAAATTTCTGCGCGTTCAGTTGCGTGGGTATGGTCAAAACCCAAATGGTATTGGGGCGAAGGTGTACGTGTATCAGGGCGAGAAAATGCAGTACCTGCAACAGATGCCTAACCGGGGCTTTCAGTCATCCGTAGACCTGTCACTGGTGTTTGGGCTGGGTGACAATCCCGTCATCGACTCATTAGTGGTTGTCTGGCCAACGGATAGGAAGCAGGTTATCCGGCAGCCAAAAAGCAATACTACGTTACTCCTGGATAGTAAAAATGCGACGCAAACGGCCACTTTCACCCCTGTTAATGCACAGGCTCTGGCAGCATCCGGAAATTCATCCCGGTTATTTACCGATGTGACAACGGCCAGTAACCTGGACTATACGCATCGGGAAAACGAGTTTGTCGATTATAATCGGGATGGCCTACTGAAACAAATGCTATCCCGCGAGGGACCAGCCCTGGCCGTCGGGGATATAAACGGCGATGGGTTGGATGATGTCTTTTTGGGCGGAGCGGCCAATATGCCCCGGTCGCTTTATGTACAGCAGCCCGATGGGAAATTTGCGCTGAACAAACAGCCTTTTTTGCTGGATGCGCTCTACACCGAGGATGTTGCCGCTACATTCTTCGATGCCGATGGGGATAAGGATATGGACCTGTACGTGGCTACGGGGGGGAACGAGTTCGAAGACCCAGCTACCCTGGGCGACCGGTTATTTCTGAATGATGGAAAAGGGAACTTCACCTGGGACAAGTCATTACCCCGCAGTAGCGATAATAACTCGTGCGTCGTAGCGGCCGATTTTGATCGGGACGGCGATATGGATCTCTTTGTGGGCGGCAGGATGATCTCGGCAAAATACGGTGAGAATCCCGCTCAGCTGCTCCTGGTCAACAACGGCAGAGGGGGCTTCAGTAAAGCAACCGATACCCTCATACCCTTTTCAAAAGAGATTGGGATGGTAAAGGACGCGGTTTGGGCCGATCTGGACAAAGACGGTTATCCCGAATTGATTCTGGTGGGCGACTGGATGCCCATTACCATTCTCAAAAACAAACAGGGTAAGGGCTTTGAGCGGATGGATTCTGACATACTGGCCGATACGGGTGGCTGGTGGAACACCATCAAAGCAGCTGACCTGGATGGCGATGGCGACACGGATTTTGTGGTGGGTAACCTCGGCCTTAACAGCCGTCTGCATGCTTCGGTAGCTGAACCAGCCCACCTGTACGGCAACGATTTCGACCGCAATGGGTCTTATGAGCAGGTGATTACCTGCTTCCGGCCCGGGCCCGATGGAGAGCCGCAGGAGTGCGTCATGCTCCAGAAACCCGATTTGCAAAAACGCATCCCGTCCATCAGAACCAAATACGTGAAGCATACCGACTACGCCAAAGCTCATTTTGAGGATCATATTTTCGGCGCAGCAACGGGAGGGTATGACGACAAAAACGGTACAAACCGGTGCCACATCCCTGCTCATCAACAAGGGTGGAGGCCAGTTCGAGCTTAAGCCGTTACCCATTCAGGCACAGCTATCGCCGGTCTACGGTATTTTGACGGATGACTTTAATCACGATGGGAAAGTCGATATTCTCCTGGCGGGTAACTTTTTCGATGTATTGACCGAACTGGGCCGTTACGACGCGAATTATGGGTTGTTATTAACGGGACAGGGCAATGGAGCGTTTGTAGCGGGTAAACCCGAGCAAAACGGCTTCTTTGTGCGGGGGCAGGTACGCCGGATGGCCGCCATTCGGAGTGCGGGTGGTACGCAACGAATTGTGCTGGCAAAAAACAACGACAAAGCGCAGGTTTTTGCCGTCGCTAAGGCCGCAAAGCCATGAGAAAGCTATTCGTACTCCTGTGTGTGCTGCTGTTCAGCCGGTGCTCGTCGGATTCCACTCCGTCCGAAGCCCCGCTGTTTCGTCAGGTGCCAGCGGCTCAAACGGGGGTTGACTTCGTCAATACACTGCACAATACTGATAGCCTCTCCATCCTGGATTACCTGTACTTCTACAATGGGGGAGGGGTAGCGGCTGGTGATCTGAACAACGATGGCCTGACCGACCTGTACTTCGTGTCGAACCAGGGGCCAAACAAGCTGTACCTGAACCAATCTACGCCGGGGAAAGGAAACTTCACGTTTGCTGAGCAAACCCGTAAGGCAGGGGTAGCGGGCCAGGCCGACTGGCAAACCGGTGTAACAATGGCCGATGTGAACGGGGATGGCCTGCTGGATATATACGTCTGTGCTGTAGGGAAAGTTCAAAGGGTTACGGGGCGCTAACGAGTTGTACATCAATAACGGACCCGGTGCCGATGGCGTACCCACCTTTACCGAACGAGCCGCCGAGTATGGCCTGGCCTTCGTGGGGTTTTCAACTCAGGCGGCTTTCTTCGATTACGACCACGACGGAGACCTGGACTGTTTTGTGCTCAACCACGCCGTGCATACATCCCGCAGTTTTGATCGCGTGGAGACCCGCAGTAATCGCAACCCGGAGTCGGGGGATTACCTGTTTCGCAATGACAAAGGCCGGTTTACCGATGTTAGCCAGGCTGCCGGCATTTATGGGGCGGCTATGGGGTATGGGTTGGGTATTGCGGTAGCGGACATCAATAACGATGGCTGGGAGGATATGTACATCTCGAATGATTTTCATGAGGATGACTACTACTACGTCAATAATCACCGGGGCGGATTTACAGAAAGTGTCCGGCAGGCTTTTCAGCACACCAGTCGCTTTTCGATGGGTAGCGATGTGGCCGATATCAACAACGATGGCTACCCCGACCTCATAACCCTGGATATGTATCCAGCCGACGAAAAGGTAGAAAAAGCGTCGCAGGGCGAAGATCCGCTGGATATCTACCGGTACAAACTATCGTACGGTTACATGAATCAATACAGCCGCAACTGCCTGCAGGTCAGTTTGTCGGGACAGCGATTTATGGATGTCGGTAGTCTGGCGGGCGTGGCTAACACCGACTGGAGCTGGTCGCCACTGCTGGCCGATTTCGATAACGATGGCATCAAAGACCTGTTTATTGCTAACGGCATCGTTCACCGTCCCAACGATCTTGATTATATCAGGTACGTATCCAGCGAAACACCACGCTACAACACACGGCAGTCTGACTCGATCACGATCGGGAAAATGCCGGACGGTAAGGTCCATAACTACATGTATCGGGGTACGGCCACCCGGCAATTCGAGGATAAATCAGCCGCCTGGGGGTTTGGGGAGCCAACCATTTCTAATGGGGCGGTATACGCTGATCTGGATAACGATGGTGACCTGGATTTGATTACCAACAACATCGACTCACCCGCCGGATTGTACCAGAATGATGCCAACAAACTTTTTCCGGATAACCACCACCTGACCATTCGGCTCAAGGGTAATGCGCCCAACACATTTGGCGTGGGGGCCAAGGTTATTGTGAAGTATGGCGATTCCCTTCAGGTACAGCAATTGATGCCGACCAGAGGTTTTGAATCGTCGGTGGCACCCGAACTGCTCTTCGGCCTGGGCAAACGGACGGTCATCGATTCATTGATCGTTATCTGGCCAAACCAGCGTATGGAGGTTCGCACGAAGGTAAAACCCAATCAGATGCTGACGCTCAATCAGGCCGATGCCAAACTGGATGGTACCTCGTATCGGTACACCCAACCGGCGGGGCAGGCGCTCTTCACGGATGTATCGAAAACAGACTCTATTCCGTACAGGCACAAGGAGGATACGGACTATTTCGATTTTGTTCGGGAGCCGCTCATGCCGTTTCAGGTCTCTACCGAAGGGCCTCACCTGGCCGTTGGTGACGTGAATGGCGATGGGCTGGAGGATATGTACGCTGGCGGAGCGAGGTGGCAGGCAGGACGTTTACTGATTCAGCAACCGGGAGGTAGATTTGCCCCGTCTGTTCAATCCGATTTTGTGAAGGATTCAACGTATGAAGATGTTGATGCCGTACTTTTCGATGCTGACGGCGACAAGGATCTGGACTTATACGTGGTTTCGGGCGGGAATGAGTTTTACAAAAAAATGCCCGAACAGTTCGACCGGCTCTACCTGAATGATGGCCGGGGTACGTTTAGTCGTGCGGCCAGGGCACTACCGCCTATGTACGATAACAAGAGTTGCGTCCGCCCCGCCGATGTTGACCGGGATGGCGACCTGGACCTTTTTGTGGGGGGGCGTGTGGTGGGTTTTGGCTACGGGAAGATACCACACTCGTACCTGCTCATCAACGATGGAAAAGGTCATTTTTCCGATCAGACGGAGACGTACGCCACCAATTTACGGAACGTCGGTATGGTGACGGATGCCGTCTGGGTGGATTACGATGGAGACAAAGATATTGACCTGATTGTAGCGGGCGACTGGATGCCCATCCGCATTTTTGCCAATACCAATGGAAAACTTGCCGAAGTAACCGGATTTGTTGCCGAAGAAACGCCCTTGAATGGCTTCTTTCAACGTATCATTGCGGCCGATTTCGACCGGGATGGCGACATTGATCTGATAGCGGGTAATGTGGGTACCAATACCAAGCTGCGCAAAACCCCTGAATCGCAACTGATGATGTGGGTGAAGGACATCGATAACAACCAGACTACTGAACAGATACTGGCCTATAATCGTACCGGATCGGGTGAGGATAAGGAATGGTATCCACTGGCCTTTAAGGACGAACTGGGCAAACAGATGCCGGGGATTATCAACAGGCGGTTCACCGATTACGTATCCTTTGCCGGGAAGCCACTGAATGCCATATTAAACGATGCTGAGCTGGCGGGGGCCAATGAGTACACCGTAAACCAATTCGCGTCCGTTTATCTGGAGAATAAAACCGGTCAGGGGGGTAAGGCAACCTTCGTAGTGCATGAACTGCCCATGATGGCGCAGGTATCAAAACTGTTTGCTTTACAGGTTATGGATATTGACCAGGATGGTGATCTGGACGTGCTGGGTGGGGGTAATTTTTATGGTGTCAGCTCCTACCAGGGACGCTATGACGCCAGCTATGGGTTAATCCTGCGCAACGATGGTAAAGGGAGCTTCAGTGCCTTATCGCCGGTAGATTCCGGTTTTCTGCTCAATGGCGAAATCCGGGATATTCGGTCTGTCCATACCGCTCAGGGAGCGCGGGTGGTGGTGGCCCGGAACAATGCTGGCCTGCAGGTTTTCAAACCGCTACTCATGAAGTAAGCCAGCCTAATGCTTTCTTTTACCCCAAAAATTTCGTTAATTTTGTCAGTGCTGACCAACCTGATTTGAGTTGGTTTCTCCTTTAACTAGTCTCTAAATCTTATGAATCGTACGATTCGTTTTGGCTGTTCATTCATACTGCTTGCAGTTGGGATAACCAGTTGTCGTCCATCAGCTACGCCAGCCGAATACAACGCCAAAGCTGCCAACGTTGAATATTACAATGCGGCCCTGAATAAACTGACGGATGTTATTATTCACGATATATTTTCGCCCCCTGTAGCCAGTCGCATTTATTCCTACGCTAACCTGGCGGGTTACGAAGCCCTTACGCCTTTTGATGCCAAGTACGAGTCGATGGGCGGTAAACTGAAACGATTCCAGGCTAGCCCCCAACCAGACGCCGGGAAAGAATATTGCTTCCCATTGGCCAGTACGCACGCTTTTCTGACCATCGCGCGCGCGCTGACGTTCTCGGTCGACTTTTATGATGAGTTTGAGAAGCCGTTCTATGAGCAGTATAAAAAGGATGGCGTACCCGATGATGTCTACGACCGGTCTATGGCGTATGGCGAAGCTGTTGCCAAACACGTGTTGGATTATGCCGCCAGAGATGGGTACAAAGAGACGAGGGGTTTCAAGCATACAGTGACCAACGAAGAAGGTACCTGGGTGCCAACGCCACCGGCGTACATGGATGCTGCGGAGCCGCAATGGAATAAAATACGCTGCTGGGCTATGGATACCTGTAGTCAGTTCAAGCCACCCCGGCCTTATCCCTACACCCTGGCCCCCGGAAGCCCTTATAAAAAGGAAGTGGATGAGGTGTATGAAATTGGCAGAAAGATGGATAAACAGCAGCAGGACATTGCTTACTTCTGGGATGATAATGCCTTCGTGATGAATGTGGCTGGGCACGTTATGTTCGCCAGTAAAAAAATGACACCGGGCGGCCATTGGCTGGCTATTGCGGAGACGGTTGCCCGCCAGAAAAAATTACCCATGATGCATGCCGTGGAAGCCTATGCGCTTACTTCTTTTGCCCTTAGTGACGCCTTCATCTCGTGCTGGGACGAGAAATACCGGAGCAGAATGATTCGGCCGGAGACGGTCATCAATAAATCCATAGATCCCAAATGGACGCCGTTTCTGCAAACTCCTCCCTTCCCCGAATATACCAGTGGGCATAGTACCATCACAGCAGCAGCAGCAACTGTACTGACCAACCTGATCGGGGATAATATTACTTTCACAGACTCAACCGAGTTCAAGTACGGACACGGAGTTCGTACCTACAAGTCGTTTCGGGATGCGGCCAATGAAGCCTCCATCAGTCGACTGTACGGCGGTATCCACTATCGCTCATCGCTCGTGAACGGTCAGGCAGCGGGTGAAAAAATAGGCCAGTGGATCATCGAAAAAATTCACGCCCGAAAGGGAGTCGTAGCGAGTCGCTGATTAGTAACGATCAATAAAAAGAGGTCTTTCTCAAATCAGGAAAGACCTCTTTTTGTATAGAACCCTCGACCCGTATAATTAGCCGGTTGACACCCGGAACTTATGATTGGGCTGGTCTCCTCGCCCGAGCCCATGAAAGTGAAAGATGTAGTGCTGAATGGAGCCTTTGATACCTACGGACGCGGGCGCGTTTCCAATATCCTCAAGGTGTTCAACTTTGCCAATATGAACCTTGAGGTTGACGGACAGAGGATTGGTCCGAAGAATATTAGTAAATACCAGCAGACGCTTAATATGAGCAGGCTGCGCTCACGACTACCTTCGATTATACCGATAAGGTGAGCGTTCGGCAAACGATGATGGCCCTGCGGCATTTGCCTTTCACCCAGTTGTCAATGGTGGAAATTACGGCGAAGAAGAACTGTGAAATAGTGCCCATGAGTGTTATCGAAACGCCGGAAGTACTGCGGGATGTGAAAAACTTTTACTCCGAAATAGACCGCTCTCACGTCACCATCCGGCTCTTGACTTCCGTTGCCAAAAGCCCGACAGGCCGGCACACGGTAGCCGCTTCCAACAGTTTCATTTTTGAGGAATCACACGGGCAGGAACCGGATGTAATTCATGAAGACTGGGACTATAACATGCACCTGGGCAAATTTAAAAAGCGGCTTAAAGCAGGCGAAACGTACCGGTTTAGCGTGGTTGGGTCCGTATCGTCTACCGCGCACACGGCCGATCCCCAAAATGAAGCCGAACGCCTGACCCTCTTTGCCGCGCTGGAACGAACAGAGCGGTTGCTAACGCGCCACAATGCAGAATGGGCCAAACTCTGGAAAAGTGACATTGTTATCGAAGGTGACCCCGACGCCCAGAAGGCCGTTCGGTCGGCTCTTTACCACTTATACTCTTTTGTGCGCGAAGGAACGGGGTATAGCTTATCCCCCATGGGGTTATCTGGATTAGGGTACAACGGTCACGTCTTTTGGGATACCGAACTCTGGATGTATCCGCCAATTTTGGCACTTAAACCCGAAATTGCCCGGTCTATGCTGGAGTATCGGTTCGATCGGATAAAAATGGCCAAACAAAACGCCTTCAGCCATGGATACGCGGGCGTGATGTTTCCCTGGGAGTCGGATGCTGATGGGCAGGAAGCAACCCCTGTTTGGGCACTAACGGGCCCGTTTCAACAACACATAACCGGTTGTATAGGCTGGGCCTTCTGGAAATATTATCAGGTTACCAAAGACAAAGACTGGCTACAAACACGGGGTTATCCGCTGTTGAAAGAGGTAGCCGATTTCTGGGCCAGCCGGGTAGAGCGGGAGGTCGGCCAGCCGGGCAAATACCACATCAACAACGTTATTGGGGCCAATGAGTGGCAGGAAAATATCGACGACAATGCGTTTACGAACGCTATGGCAAAAACGTCACTGCAGTACGCTATCCAGGCCGCTCAGGAACTGGGTATTTCCCCAATCCTGATTGGAAACTGGTTGCTGATAATATCCCTATACTCAAGTTTCCGGATGGCGTAACAAAGGAAAACCGAACGTACGATGGCGTGCAAATCAAGCAGGCCGATGTCAATCTGCTTGCTTACCCGCTAACAATTGTCAATCAGGAAGCGGCCATAAAGAAGGATCTGGCTTATTACGAACCTCGCTATTCGCCCGAAGGGCCAGCGATGGCTGGTCTGTACTCGCTACACTACATGCCCGCCTGGGTGAGCCGGACAAAGCATACCAGTGGTTCCTGAAGAGCTACAAGCCCAACGAAGTGCCGCCATTTGGCGTTTTGGCAGAAACGGCGGGTGGAACAAATCCCTACTTTGCTACCGGAGCGGGCGGGATGCTACAGGCCGTCCTAAATAGATTTGGAGGAATCGAGATCAGTGATAACGGGATAACCCAGTTAAAAAAAAACTTCCGGGGAGGTGGAAGTCGCTAACCATTAAAGGCGTGGGGGCCCAGATGAAAACGTTTGAGGTAAAATAAGCGCAGGAGTGCGTAACGTGTCAATGATCGACGTTAGCGGCCTCGCAGATGGCCGCTAACGTCAGTTATTACCATTGTGCAGCTGGCATATAAGCCGACTGAATTTCCAGATTAACCTCTTTTGACCCGATGGCCATTTTATTCAAGGCGATGTAAATCGTTTTTACGGCGTTTTCGATTCGCTCCCAACCTTCTTCGCTGCGAAGATCGATGCTAATCATGGTGCGGTCATTCTGAGCCATGATGGTCAGGTAGTTCATCGCTCCCAGAATAACGGCCGAAATGGCTTCCGTATCAGCACCTTTCACGAAGGAGAGCTGACTGACGAGCCGGGTCATTTCTTCATCCTGAGCGCGCGCAGTTGTTTCGGCAATGGAGTCATTTTCGATAACACTTGCTTTCAGTACTTCACGGGCTGCTTTATAGGTGCGAAAATGGCGATAGGTCTGAATAACCTGACGATACCAGATACGGGCAATATCCGATTCGTGTAAAGGACGAATTTGATCCAGTAAAGCAGGGGTAAAAATTGGAAATAGCTTTCCCATCTTTACGTAGTATTCCAGCAACCCTTCCATACCACCAAAATAGCGGTAAATCAGTACCTTGCTGACGTTGGCCTTCTCCGCTACCCGGTTCACACCAACACCCTCCAGACCACGCTCTGCGATTACTTCTTCCAATGCTTCAACTATTCGCTGGGTGGTTTTGGCACGGTTGCGTCGAATTTTCTCATCCTTTTCCATAATCAGGGTCATTGCAAATTCATGTTTTTGTTACTTAGTTTGACTATAACTAATTCTGAAAGTCACCTTAGTGAACTACGTATTAGGCGATTAATTTATAGAGGCAAATAGTGGTAACAGCGTGTGAAAGAACACGAAATTCTTCTTATTAATTAACTAGTAAACGAATAATTCTTACAAAGCATTATAAAACGATAAAAGTAATTTATTGTAGACAAAAATCACTTAAACGGTCGTAAAACTATCTAACGGTAGATATAGATCAGAGAAATACAAAAGAATTCTCTAAATATAAACACTGATGTCTACAAATTAGTGCGTACGTAAACACACACTTCCTGACCCTGTTTTTAGCAAACGGTAGCCAAGGCGTAATCAAGTATAATGATAGGCCCACCATATCAGGACACCCTGTAGGGGTAACCGTGCCCATCGAAGCCAGGCCGGTAACCTGCGAAATCGACTTGACGTAACCATATAAACGTTGGCCGGAAATACAGCAATCAGTAACAGGACAAGACCCCAGGCCGCCAGCGACCGGGTAGCCGGAAATAACAGTCCGATACCGAGCACTACTTCGGCAACACCACTCAAGATAACCAACTGCTCATGCGCCGGGATATAGGGCGGCATGATGGCTAAGTACGTTTTAGGGTTGACAAAGTGGTTCAACCCGGCCGCTATATAAATAATGGCCTGTAGGTAAAGGAATAGATTTGCCATATTGACCCGGAAAGAGTGGGTGCCCCAAGAGCGAATACATTAGAACACTACACCCCAAAGCAATGAATGGATTGTACACTACTACGTGTTGATGATGTGCCCCACAAAGCCGGCACCATTGTCCAGAATGAGACCGCCACGCCGAAAGCCAAGCCCGCAGGCTTCTCCCGCATAAAAAACGCCCGCCTGATAGCTGTTTCCCGATGGATCTTTCGGAAAGTTAACGTACTGCTGGTAAACTTTTGGGTAAGCGCTGTAGTCTCCATCCGTTTTCTGTAGTTCGGAGCCGTCGGGGTTTATCAGGCGAATATTGGCACCTTCCCGGCCAAACACAACTTTCTCCACGCATTGTTTGCCGGGCAAAGGGCTGGTATCCGTTTCCAGTAACAGCGGATGATCAGGGTACAGCTCCCCCAGAATTTTTAATAGATACTTCGACTGAAACAACAGGGTGTAAGCAGGATTTAAGACCACCGCCAGCCGTTTTTTAACAATTTCAGTGAGGATGACAAGCAATTCGGGCTCCTCTTCGGCGATGGATTCCCAGGGAATCAGTTTGAACCAGAAATCCAGTTTTTCGAACTGACCATTTTTTGGGTTCTGCCAGAATATTCCTTCGTCGGCAGAAAATTCAACATTATCAATGAAGTCAAACTCAATCTCAAACCCCGCTTCCCGGGCGGCCTCCCCCAGCAGCGCCACGTTGGCATCATCCTCTGGATTGTCCCGTATGGCCGACAGAAGCAGCGTAGGCTGCAGATCCGGGTTGTGGGCTAGTATTTCCTCAAACTGACTGGTAAGCGTTTCAAAAATAGTATTGAACTGCTGGCTCTCATCCAGCCCATTGGCCAGCAGGTGCGCATACTGCACCACTGCCGTTTCCGGCAGGCAGGTAGCCGTATCAGCATTAAACTCAATGAGTTTTATCTGAGAATCCGTCGAAGTTAATGCTATGTCGACCAGGTCGAAGCGACCGTACAGGTGAATATGCCGTTCATCATCCCAGGATAGTTTGATCAGCTCAATAAGCGTGTCGGGTATGCCCAACTCGGCAAAGCGGTTTTGGTCGATAACGTGCTGCCCGGCGGCTACGAACATATCAAAAAGCTCGTTGGCTGCTTCGTAATACGCATCCGCAGCGGCCGAGGGCACCAGCACCACTTCGTTTGTCAGGTACGGTAAGGTATCCTGACCCAGCATCCAGTCCCAGCCCAGGTTTCGGAGTTGTGTGTCGGGTGGAATGGATAGTTGTTTTAGTGCGATCATAATTTTATAATTTATGGGTGCTGAATAACAATTCCTGTTAAAACAGTTCGTACTTCGTATTGCCTAACGCGTTTTGTAAATCTCACTTATTTCAATGAACCGAAAAGCCTTACTTTCAATCAGTGTACTCTTACTACTGATAAACGGTTTTGTAGTAGGACAGTCGGCCCCGAAGCAACAGGCCGTGCCCGTTATTTTTGATACGGATATGGGGCCCGATTACGACGACGTGGGTGCCATTGCAATGCTACATGCATTTGCCGATGAGGGCCAGGCAACCATTTTGGCAACGATTGCCAGTACTAATTACCCGAAAGTAACGCAGGTGCTGAATGTGCTGAATACGTATTTCAATCGCCCGAACATACCCATTGGCGTACCAAAAGGAGAAGCTATAGGAGATAAAGATACGCAGCACTGGTCAGACACCATCACAGCACGCTATCCACATCGCATTCGCACTAACAGCGACGTGCCGGATGCCGTTGCACTCTACCGGCAGATTCTGGCCAAACAACCCGACCATAGCGTTACCATCATTACGGTGGGTTTTCTGACGAATCTGGCCAATCTGCTGGATTCTAAACCGGATACGTATTCGACGCTGGATGGCAAAGCGCTGGTGAGCCTTAAAGTCAGGCAGCTGGTGAGTATGGCCGGTAAATTTCCGAGTGGACGGGAATACAACGTGTTTAGGGATACGCCTTCGTCAAAAAAAGTGTTTGCCAACTGGCCCACGCCGGTATTGATGAGTGGCTTCGAGATAGGGGAAAAAATTCACTCTGGGCTCCCCCTATCCCGGAACAAAGCGATTCAGCACAGCCCGGTGAAAGACGTATTCTCAATTTCACTACCCAAGTCGCAGGAAGACAAAAACGGCCGAATGAGTTGGGACCAGACGGCGGTACTGGTAGGCGTGCGGGGTTACGCGCCCTACTATACCGTCAAAACGGGCCGGTTAGTTATGAATCCGGATGGCTCCAATGGATGGGATAGTGCCGGGAAAGGGCACTCGTATCTGATTGTTAAAAGGCCCGTTACGGAGGTAGAAACATTAATTAACAAGCTGATGCAACACCAGCCGCAGAAAAGGCTGTTGGATAAATAACACAAAAAAGAGAACACAAACGAGTCTTTAAGCTGATCGTTTTGTTATGTCTGTACCATGACCGATGAAGTAAAAGAAGCCCTCCAGAAAGCGGCTATGTTTTGTGCCTATCAGGAACGAACTCAGCAGGAAGTGCGCGACCGGCTGAAAGAGTGGAGTGTTTTTGGCGATGATGCCGAAGCGGTAATTGCTGAACTGATTCAGCAAAACTACCTTAACGAGGAGCGGTTCGCCAGGGCGTTTGCGGGGGGGAAGTTCCGGATGAAGGGATGGGGGAAACGCAAAATAACGCAGCATCTAAAGCAGCGGGGCATATCGGGCTACAACCTCGATGCGGCCATGAAGGAAATTGCCCCCATTGATTACCGGGACACGCTCACCACCCTGCTCGATAAAAAACGCCAGACTCTGCGGGATGACAACCCGCTGGTAGTGAAGCAAAAACTGGTTCGTTATGCACTAAGTAAAGGCTACGAGTTTGAGTTGATTTTTTCAGTACTGGGGGATGCATAATAAGGACCAGATCAGCTATTTATGCCTCACCTATTTTTAGATACCGAACGAATGACTAATCTGACCAGCGGCATTGGTCAGCTTAGCCTACATTTAGGCCGCGAACTGGTTCGCCAGAAACCTGCCGACTGGGAAATGACGTTTCTGGTGGCGCCCAGTCAGGTTGGGATTTTTGGCGATTCGGTTAAGTATCGGGTAGCCACGCGCTGGAATCGCTGGTTTCGATTCTGGAAATATGACGTCTGGCACTGCCTGCATCAGGACACGCATTATTATCCCACCCGTCCTACCCGGTTTGTTTACAGTATACTGGACCTGAACTACCTGTCCTTACCGGATTATACAGCGGCCCGCAAAGAGCGTCGAAAAAAACAGTATCAGGAATGTGTCAACCAGGCGTCGGCCATTACCACTATTTCAGCTTATGTTGCTGCGGATATACGTCAAAAGTTGACTGTCTCGCCCTCGATACCGGTACAGGTAATTTACTGCGGTGTTACTGTTCCCGATAATCCGCCCCAGGTTCCGCCCGTAACCCGCCCTGATGGGCCGTTCTGGTTTTTTATTGGCCTGCTGCAATCCTACAAAAACGTGCATACTATGTTGCCCCTGCTGGTGCCAATCCCGATTACTGGCTGGTACTGGCTGGTCCGTGTAAGCCCGACTACAGTCAGCAGATTTGGGAGCAGGCCCGGCGACTAAACGTAGCCGATCGGCTGTTAATGCCAGGTCCTATTGATGAGGCTACGAAATGGTGGTTTTACGCCCATTGCGAAGCATTTCTATTCCCGTCTTTACTGGAAGGCTTTGGAATTCCGGTTGTAGAAGCGATGGCATTTGGTAAGCCTGTTTTTAGTTCGTCTCTAACCAGCCTACCCGAAGTAGGAGGGTCCGAAGCGATTTATTTCCCGTCATTTGATGCTGAGACGGTTGTTGAAACCTTTCGCGAAGGCATGGAAGCCTATCGAAACGACCCCGGTATGCCGGAAAGATTACGTCGGCAAAGCCAGCAATTCAGGTGGGAGATAGCAGCGGCTACTTACTGGAACTTGTACCAAAAGCATGTACACGAAATCTTCAATAAATTGCTCAGCAGCCATTGGAGGGACTACGGCCGGTACGGTTTCAGGAATGCCTGTACAGCCTCGAGCGCGTAGCAAAACGAATTTATTGGTGAATAGCTGGTTGTGTAACCCAGCGATTGAACGTATTGATTGAAGTCATTAATATTGTTCCGGTCTTCATCCAGATTATGTACTTCAATCACCATTTATTAATGCGCCGGATTAGGTCGGGAGCGGTATGGTACATGATATCATACTCACTGCCTTCGCAATCCATTTCAGTAAATCGACTGTTTGCAGGTTGTTTTTCAGGATTATATCGGTAAGGGTAATGCAGGGTACGGTTATTTTTCTGGTGTTATTTTCATGGAAATCCGAAAAAGCAGATGCTACCACCTGACTTTTCTCCTCTGCTTCGGCAAACAACTCCAGCTTATCCATTCTGTTGCCCCGTTACGGCCATCTGAAAAAGCTGAACACTTGGCCTCAATACTGGATTTTTGTCAATGGTAGCTGAAACGTTTTCACATTGGCAGGCACCGGCTCGTAAGCAAAAATGGTTGCGGGATTGATTTTCGACAGTAATTGAATAGTCAAAAAAACCCGCATTCGCACCAATATCGATCACAACTGGGTTCAGCCGGCAACTGGCTTGCCAATTCATCTATCTCATATACATCCGTCATGAATATCTCCTTGAAGATCAGGTATAAACTTTCGGATACGCGAAAACGAATAGGGAACGGTTTTGTCGTGAAAACCAAATCGCGCTTGTGCCGGTCCCCTTTATGAAATATATATTCACCGGGGTTGGAGATGTGTTTCCATAACCTGAAATACCGGCTGATTCCTTCTACTGCCATAGTTAATTGGTGCTGATAATTCACAAGATAAGGACACGGTTGATGATGACAGTATTCGTTGTGAAGCCCAGTGTGATTTTAGTCCTGGTAGCGATACCAGCAGGACCAGGAACTGTATATCATTCGTTGCCGCGCTATCCGGCCATATTAAACGGGCCGGAAACATCCCGTACGGGGGCTTCCGTGTATCGACGTACAATCGAAAGTTAAACTGTTTATATACTTTCCTGTTTTATTGATAACTTTAAAAAACAACCCCTATTTATGAACACGTAAAAACCTGCTCCCGACCACCTGATTTTGGGTGTCGCTATTGTTGGTCTGTCGGCCTGCGCCCGGAATCCCGTTACCGGAAAACGGGAAATAAGCACTGATGTCGACCGAGCAGGAAATTGCCATTGGGAAAGAATCGCATCCGTCCGTTGTAGCCACGATGGGTTTATATGATGACAAGAATCTTCAGCTTTTATCAATGAAAAAGGTAAGGCAATGGCCAAAATTTCGCACCGGCCCGACCTGCCTTATCAGTTTTACATTGTTGACTCGCCAGTTGTGAATGCTTTTGCTGTTCCCGGCGGCTATGTGTATTTTACGAGGGGTATTCTGGCACACTTTAACAACGAGGCCGAATTTGCCGGTGTGTTGGGACATGAAATTGGCCATATCACGGCCAAACACGCTGCCCGCTCGCAGAAAAGCCAGTTGCTTAGTACGCTGGCACTTATTGGTGGAGCTGTTCTGGCACCCGATATCGTTGGGCAAAATATGGAAGCACTTCAGCAGGGAATAGGCCTTTTGTCGCTTAAATACAGTCGCGATCACGAGTCAGAGTCCGATGAACTTGGGGTTGAGTACTCCAGTAAAATTGGTTATGATGCCAACCAGATGGCTGATTTTTTTGGAACACTCAAACGATTTCGGAAAATTCAGGACAAGCCGTTCCGCAGTTTATGTCCACTCACCCGGACCCTGGCAACCGATATACCCGCGTGCACGAACTGGCAAAGGAATACCAGGCGAAAAATCCGGCTACGTATCAGGTAGACCGGGACCAGTACCTGCGGATGATTGACGGTATCATGTATGGCGAAGACCCAAAACAGGGCTATGTTGAAAATGGGCAGTTCTACCATCCAGAACTGAGGTTTCAGTTCCCGGTGCCGAGTGGCTGGCAGTCCCAGAACTCGCCGAGTCAGTTTCAGATGGCCGGCTAAGGATGGGAAATCCGCTATGATTTTGCTGCTGGCAAAAGGTAACTCACTGGACGAAGCCGCCCAGAACTTAGTGAAAGAGCTAGAGTCTGAATGTGCTGGAGAATAGCAAAACGACCATCAACGGCAACCCTGCCT
Organism: uncultured Cytophagales bacterium; assembly: GCA_963782245.1. GTDB lineage: Bacteria > Bacteroidota > Bacteroidia > Cytophagales > Spirosomataceae > Spirosoma. The sequence goes on along the minus strand of CAWAJC010000013.1, from coordinate 29,653 downwards.
ACGTACTTATTTCCCGCAGCAACAACAACAGCAACAGGGTCAGCCTCAGCAACAACAGGACCCCAAAACAGGCTTCAGATTGGAACGTGGCTTATTCAGTACAACAACGCTATTTATGCGCTGCATGGCTTGTCGAGTGGTGCCGATTTCAACAGTTCTTTCAACACTGTTTAAACAGGTTGCCAGAAATTTCCGCGCACTTACTGATCCGCTAAGATAAACCGTAAAGCCGAGCGGTACTGGTAAAAACGGCACCCCGAGATGGGTCGTTTCGGGAGGTGATGACTGGGTTGGGTATGCCTGCCAACCGTGTGGAGGAACTGGGCGTCTTAAACGGTTATAAGGCTGATGACCGTATTGCGCGGGGTGCCGCCATCAAAATCATAAGCCGATAAGGGACTGATTCACAGAGATTATAAGCTAAAAACAGAAACGTCCTGGAAAGCGATAAGCCATACCGGGACGTTTCTGTTTATAACCTACGGGTTAATCTAAAAATCAGCGTCGAACGTAATGCCTTTTGGTTCTTCGGCCACCGCTACGGCATTCGCCGTCCGCATCCTGCGGGTTCAGCGCAGCCGCTTTCATCGCCTTGAACTTAGACATTACCTCGCCCCGCTGGTATTCGCCCACACGCTTCTCGAAGAAGTTTGTCTTGCCCTGCAAGAAATCATATCCATGAAGTCGAAGGGATTGCTGACGTTGTAAATTTTCTTCAGATCCAGCGTTACGAGCAGATGGTCGGCCACGAACTCGATGTATTGCTTCATCAATTCGGCGTTCATACCAATGAGCGATACTGGCAGCGCATCAGCCACGAACTCCTGCTCAATTTCAACCGCGTTACGGATGATGTCGTAAATCTCTGATTCGGGCAGTTTGTTCTGAATATGGTCGGTATAGAGCATACAGGCAAAATCGCGGTGCAGCCCTTCATCGCGCGAAATAAGCTCGTTGGAGAACGATAGGCCCGGCATCAGACCACGTTTCTTAAGCCAGTAAATGGAACAGAAAGAACCCGAAAAGAAAATACCTTCCACTACCGCAAACGCAATGAGCCGCTCAGCAAAACTGCCGTTATCAATCCAGCGCAAAGCCCACTCGGCTTTTTTCTGAACGCACGGGATGGTATCAATAGCATTCAGCAACCGATCTTTTTCAACGGGATCTTTAATGTATGTATCAATCAGCAGGGAGTAGGTTTCGGAGTGGATGTTCTCCATCATGACCTGAAAGCCATAGAAGCACTTGGCTTCAGCATACTGCACTTCCGACAGAAAGTTGACGGCCAGGTTTTCATTCACAATCCCGTCCGATGCCGCGAAGAAAGCCAGCACGTGCGAGATGAAGTGACGTTCGCCATCGCCAAGGTTATTCCAGTCTTTCATGTCCTGACCGAGGTCAATCTCCTCGGCGGTCCAGAATGAGGCTTCGTGGGTTTTGTAATATTCCCAAATGTCCCAGTGTTTGATGGGAAATAGCACAAAGCGGCCTTTGTCTTCTTCTAAAATAGGTTCGTTTACAGCAGGCTGTACCATGTTTTCGGGATTCTTTTTTTACAGGTGAAAACTCAGCGGAACAAGTGAGCTGAGCAGATGACTGGCTGATGGATTCAGCGTAACAAAATTAAGATTTCTGGTCGCTTCTACAAGTTCGTTGAAGTGTATACTGGCCATGTAGAGAGTGACTTCTGTGGTCAATGTGTTGTTATTTAGTGAGTTATAAAGTCTGCATTTAGTGAGATTACTGGAATAATTTCGTTACCCCTGCCAATTCTTTTTTGCCGGTAACCAACGCCTGCCCTGCCTGTTTTTTGCTTCTTTTCTTAAGCCGTCGTTTGTCGGTATTGTTCGTTTTTTTTGGTAAAAAACAGACCTGCATCAGGATGCGTATCCTGTCTGGAAGGTTCGCGTCGGGGTTTTTTGTATGTTTGCCCGCATGAGACTCTTGCTAACGCATCCGTATGTACTGGTGTTTCTGGGGGGAGGAGCGGGGAGTCTACTACGGTACCTGGCGGGGCGTTTCGTTCCCGCGGCATTTACCGGCTCACCGTTTCCGAGTGCAATTCTGCTGGTAAATGTAGTAGCCAGCTTTGTGTTGGGTGCCCTGATGGGGTGGGTATTGAACCGGTCGGCCGACGAGTCGATGCGTTTACTCATGGGCGTGGGTTTTTGCGGAGGCCTCAGTACATTTTCCAGTTTTAGTTTGGATACCGTAGTCCTGCTACAACAGGGGCGGTTGGGAGCCGCCGTGCTTAATATCAGCCTGAACGTGGTCGTATGCCTGACTGCTTCGGCAATGGGACTACTTGCCGGCGGAAAACTATAAAAGCAGATAAAACATGGATTACACCCATTGATACGGCAATGACGAACACTTTTTTTTGTTGGTTAACCAGAGCCAGGCTGGCACGTGAACGACAGGCCTGGTTACTCTTATTTTTGACAATGTCAACACTTTTGCAGGCCCAGGATATCTCGCGTCGGTTGTACGATGCCCACGAAACGTACAAAGAGAAAACGCTTACGCACCGCCGGTTCAAACACAAAGAAATAGTACCCCTGCTGGATTCGCTCAGTGGCCCGCTCTCGGTAAGTCAGGTAGGGGAGTCGATGGAGAACCGCGCCATCTATCAGGTACAGGCGGGAACAGGACCGGCAAAAGTGCTGCTCTGGAGCCAGATGCACGGCGATGAAGCTACGGCAACCATGGCACTGTTCGATATTTTCAATTTTCTCCAGGCCGAAAACGACGAGTTCGACAGCCTTCGGCAGACAATCCTGACCAGCACCGCGCTCTATTTCGTGCCTATGCTCAACCCGGACGGCGCCGAGCGCTGGCAACGCCGTACCGTTTCCGATATCGACATGAACCGGGATGCCCTGCGGCTACAAACGCCCGAAGGACGACTGCTCAAACGGCTCCAGCAGAAATTAAAGCCACTCGTTGGGTTTAATCTGCACGATCAGAACCCGCGTTATAGCGTGGGCAAAACGGGCAAACAGGCAGTGGTATCGTTCCTGGCAACCGCCTACGATCGGGACCGGAACATCAATGAGGTTCGGCAACGATCTATGCAGTTGATTTTGGGAATGAATCGGGTGTTACAACAATTTATACCGGGTCAGGTGGCCCGTTATGATGATGAGTTCGAACCCCGTGCCTTCGGTGATAATATTCAGAAATGGGGAACAACGCTGGTTTTGATTGAATCGGGCGGGTTTTTGGGGGATTCCGAGAAAATGGAAATCCGAAAATTGAACTTTGTGGCCATACTAACGGCGCTGAAAGCGATTGCCGACAGTTCGTACGCGCAGGAAGATATCGCTCAGTATCAGGCCATACCCGAAAACACCCGCTCGTTGTTTGATGTACTGATTCGCAATGTAACGACGGTGCAGAAGGGGAAGCCCGTTGTGATTGATATTGGTATCAACCACAACGAAATAAGCGGAAAAGGAGCTTCGTCCTTTTCCTATAAGAGTAGCATCGAAGAGATTGGCGACCTGTCTACGTTCCACGGCCTACAGGAAATTGATGCAACGGACCTCACGCTGACGCCAGTTGGCGTGTACGAATCCACGCTCGATTCGGAGGCTGAACTGGACAAACTGGACATGGCGGCATTACAGCAGGCGGGCGTGATGGCCTTCAGAGTGACAAAGGCTCCGAAAGATAAATTTCCCGGGCAGCTCATTCATCTGCTCTATCGGGGTAAACTGCCGGCTCAACCTGTGTCGTTGGGGCAGGTGCCTACCTTCCTCCTGAAAAAAGGAGATGAAATTCTTTATCGAATGGTCAACGGATTCTGGGAAGATGATCAGCTGAGCCGGAAGAACGGGATAGTAGAATAATCGGATAGTACCATATCTTAACCAAAGAACCCGTCTGGCCATAGGGCCGTACGGGTTTTTTGTTGGGGAGCAAGGCAATATCAGTTGAGAGGGTACTGGTCACCAAATGGCATCTGTCAGCGCAATCTCAGCGCGACATTGGGATAAGGGCCGCCGGGGTGATCCGAGTACACGATGGCCTACCGGTGGGGTATAGTCAACCCGAACCGATACATCGTCTAACTCCCTGTTTGGTGTCGGTTACGTCGCCAGTGAACTTGTCGATTGATGCCTGGATCGTAGCCGTGAAAACCTGCAAATAAGAATAGTACAACCCATTGCGTACGGACGAGTTGGTACAACGGTTCGATAACTGGCAGGACAGCGGCATAATTTCTCCAACCCCGGCCCCTTTGTGTTACGTAAATATTACGCCGTACGGATAACAGGGCTAAAAAGCACCCTACTCCTGGCTATGAACATGTGGCTGGATAAATGGAGGACGACTGGAGTAAGAAAAGGTGCTGCTCTGCCGATAAAACAACGCATTACTTCAGTGGGTGCTTGTACCCGTTTCTGTCAAAATAACGTAAGTGTTCCACGCTGAGAAGCCAAATAAATTCAAGGTTATTACTCGGATGACTTACTGATAAAAACGGGAAAGGAGCCAAATGCAAATTAGAAACAGTTCGTTGGATGAGCGGGAAGCGTTTATACGGTAATCGTTAGCTCGCCAAAGCGTGATTAAAGCTTAACACTCGTGTAATATTGGCGTAACATTGGGCATTTAGTTTTGCACCGCTTAAAGCGATACCAAACTAACATGAACCGTAAAAGATTACTACTTCTTCTCTTCTTTATTTCCTCTGCCGCTCTGGCGCAGACCGGTACCATTCGGGGAACTATAAAGGACGGTAAAACAAAAGAATCACTGATTGGCTGTACCGTGCTGGTGGGAGGTACTCAACTCGGCGCTACCACCGATATCGAAGGAAACTTTACTATTGCCAATGTACCAACGGGTGCGCAGAAAGTTGTTATCTCCTACATATCCTATCAGACCAAAGAAATTCCGAACGTTCGGGTAGAGTCGGGAAACACGACGGTTATCGATACTGAACTGGAAGAAGGCGGCACTGCACTACAGGAAGTAGTAGTTCGGGGCAGCAAAGCCACCAACACCGAGATTGCCGTTATCACCGAAATCAAGCAACTAAAAGCCCTGGCCGTTGGTATCTCGGCCATGCAGATCCAGAAGTCGCAGGACCGGGATGCGGCAGCGGCTATTCGGCGGGTGCCGGGCGTTAGCTTGATGGATAACCGCTTTGTCCTGATTCGCGGGTTGGGGTCGCGTTATAATTCTGTACTCCTGAACGATGTAATAGCCCCTTCTACCGAAGTTGAAACGCGTTCCTTCTCGTTCGATCTGGTTCCCAGCAACATTCTGGATCGGATGATTGTGTTCAAATCCGGCTCGGCCGATTTGCCGGGCGATTTTGGGGGTGGCGTTATTAAGATTTATACGAAACGGAAACCCGACCGTAACTTCATCGACGCTGGCCTTACATTCGGATACCGGTCCAACACTACCTTTCAGGGGGTGCAGACGCATAACCGAAGCGGCTTAAACGCGCTCGGTTTGTGGGGCAAGGATCAACAGGTTCCTATCGTTTTTCCGTCCCGCTCCGCCGAATTTAACCAGTTAAATGCGCCACAGCGGGCTGCCTACGCCCGACTGCTCCCTGATTCGTGGGGGCTAAACGATGTAAGTGTGTCGCCCGATGTTCGCTTTGCGCTCAATTTTGGTCGTCGGTTCGATGTTGGTAACGTATCGGTCAGTAATCTGACCGCCATTAATTACTCCAATACCAATCAATTTGCCAACATCGATTTCAGGCTCTTTCAGAACGCTGATAAGGCCAACGATGTGTACGAACGGTACAATGACGCCACCTATTCACGGAATACGCGATTGGGTATCCTGCATAACTGGAGTCTTCGGTTTTCGCCGAAATTCAATCTCGAATGGAAAACGCAGTTCAACCAACTGGGCAATACCGAAACCATTGTTCGGAACGGGCAGCGCGTGGTTGATGGGGTCGACGTCCGGAGTTTTTCGGAGCGGTACGAGAATCGGAGTATCCTGACCACGCAGGTAGCGGGTGAGCATAAGATAGATGAATCGACACAGTTCAACTGGGTAGCGGCCTACGGGTACACTGGCCGGTGGGAGCCAGACTGGAAACGGGCCCGCTTTCAGCGAGTAACGGGTTCTGTTAGTTCAGACGGGCAACTCCAGCCTTTCCAGTTGGCAGCACCTAACGATCCTAATCCGGTTGACGTAGGTCGTTTTTACTCGACATTACACGAGAACGTTTACTCATTAATTGGTAATGGTGAGCGGGCGTTCGGTAACCCGACTAACCGCGAACCGAGCAAACTCAAGTTCGGCGTATACGGCGAACGTCGGAACCGAGATTATGCCGCCCGTTTCTACGGCTATCAAACAGTCGGTAATGCATCGGCCGTTACCCAGCAATCGATCAACACGCTTTTTCAGCCACAGAACGTAACCGGGCAACCGGGCGGATCTAGCCATTCAGGATGGTACGCGTGATCTGGACTCCTATCAGGGCTATACCACCTACGGGGCGGCTTACGTGAGTAGCGATGTGAATTTTGGTTCGAGAGCCAACCTGAACGTTGGTTTCCGGGGTGAGTATTACCTCCAGGACCTGCGGTCGTCCGTTAACGGTGCCGAACGTAAACTGGTCAATAACCCTCTTTTCAGTCCGTTGCCCTCCCTCAATTTCAACTATAAACTGACCGAACGGCAGAGCGTCCGGCTGGCCTACTCCGCTACGGTAAACCGGGCGGAGCTGCGCGAATTAGCTCCTTTCAGCTATTTCGACTTTGCGCTGCTGGCGGATATTCGGGGAAATACGGCTCTTAAAACGGCCACAATTCAGAACATCGATGCCCGGTACGAATTCTACCCCTCTTCCGGTGAACTGATCTCGATCACCGGTTTTTACAAAAGCTTTGTAAACCCGATTGAAACGTTCCTGCTGCCAACCGGCAATGGTCTTGCTTACTCATTCACAAATGCCAAATCGGCCCAGAATTACGGCGTAGAAGTGGAGGTGCGGAAAGGGTTTGTCAACTCCTCGAGCCTATTCATGCAAAACCTCCAGCTCGTTGCCAACGCTTCGTTTATCAACAGCAAAATTAAGCTGGGGCAGTTTGTACAGGTACCCGACCTGAGCGGAACAACCCAAAACGTTGACCTCACGGGCATTACCGATACAGAACGGCCATTGGCAAACCAGTCGCCCTACCTTATCAATGCCGGTCTGTACTATGCAGATGAGAAGAGCAACTTTCAGGGTAACGTCCTGTACAACGTAGCGGGGGCACGCATTTTTGCCGTGGGTAATCAGCAGAATCCAACGGTATACGAAATGCCGCGTGGCGTGCTCGATATCAATATCAGCAAGAAGGTACAGCAGATGGAGTTCCGGCTCGGCATTCAGGACATTTTGAATCGCCCGGTTCGGTACGTACAGGATTACAACCGCGATGGCAAAATTGGTCGTGATGTCAGTTCGCTGTCGCCAGATGCTGACCAAACCATTCGCTCCTTCCGGCGGGGCAGTTATTACACTCTTTCTGCCGTGTACACCTTTGGGCGGAGGACGCTTGTGCCCTGAGGGCGTTACGGAACAGCACTAAGCCATAATAAACGATCCATAAACAAAAATCAATTAGTATGAATGTTCAACAGGTAGGTCGGTTTAATACCCGGCAACTAGTGCTGCTCTTCGTTACGGGAATCTTTCTGATTGTGGGAGCTTGTAAAAATGATATATCGGAGCCTGCTCCTGTATTGAGTATCACCAGTTTTTCCCCAACCACCGCTCCGGTGGGCACAACGGTTGCGATTACAGGGACGAACTTCAATGCCACGCCTGCCAGTAATATCGTTACGTTCGGTAGCATTCCGGCTACCGTTAGTTCAGCTACCCCTACCCAGTTGGTTGTTACGGTGCCCAGTGGTACTACGGATGGTCCCATCTCGGTTTCTGCCAACGGGGCTAAAGCTACCAGCACGGCCAATTTTGTTGTGGGTAACAAAACAATCGTGTCTGTTAGTGGCGAACTGACGGGTGCGGTCAACTGGACGAAAGATAAAGTGTACCTCCTGAAAGGCTACGTGTACGTAGCGAACGGAGCTACGCTGAACATCCAGGCCGGAACCATTGTACGGGGTGGCAGCAAAGCCGACGATCCAAGTGGCCAGCAGCAGGCCGCCACGCTCGTTATCGAAAAGGGTGGTAAGATCAATGCTATCGGTACAACTGCTGAACCTGTTGTATTTACATCGAACAAGCCCGCCGGTCAGCGTGGCTACGGCGACTGGGGTGGTATTGTTCTGATTGGTAAAGCTCCGCACAACCAAAGCGGTGCTACCTTTCTGGAAGGGGGGATCCGGGGACAGCTGGGGACGGATAACCTGGCTACCGATAATTCCGGTACCCTTCAATACGTTCGGATCGAATTTCCGGGTGTTGCCCTGACGGGTACGGCAAACAGTGAAATCAACGGCCTGACCTTATATGCCGTTGGTTCGGGTACAACCATTGATCACGTGCAGGTATCGTATAGTGGTGACGATTCGTTCGAGTGGTTTGGCGGTACTGTGAACGCCAAATACCTGGTAGCCCTGCGTGGGTTTGACGATGATTGGGATACCGATTGGGGCTTTTCGGGTAAAGTACAGTACGGCGTTTCCCTGCGCGATCCGGAAGTGGCCGATCAATCGTCATCCAATGGCTTTGAATCGGACAACATGGGTAACCCTGGTTATCCGGCGGGCACCACGCCAACTTCAATTACGGCCAATAATGGCCTTCCGCTTACGTCGGCTATTTTTGCCAACATCAGTAACCTGGTGTTTGGCGGAGCACCGAACAACTCACCCTCACCCAAAGGAAGTGGTCCGTACCAGTCGGGTATGCACCTGCGTCGGTTCACCTCCATCAGCATTTATAACTCACTTGTGTTTGGTTATCCGGAAGGGCTTCGGTTAGATGGCAAGACGAATACAACGTACGCCAACGCCCTGGCCGACAAGCTGGACCTGCGGGGTATTGTGCTGGCCAATACCCAATCGTCGGCACTGGCCGTGGTTGGTAAGGACGAAGTTACGGATGCCCTGGCTCTGGCTTATTTCAACGACCCAGTCCGGGCTAACACCATTGTTGCCAGTTCGGCAGTAGCCACGCTGTTGCTCAATTCCGCCAATTTCACCCTGACAGCGCCTAACTTTTTGCCCGGTGCCGGTTCACCCCTGCTAACGGGTGCGGTGAAAACCGGTAAGATCGCTACTGATTCATTCTTCGATAAAGTTGATTACCGCGGTGCTTTTGGTCCAACCAACTGGACGACTGGCTGGACCAACTTCGATCCGCAGAATACCAACTACGATAAATAAAAAGATAATTTTTTTATATTGGTGTCGCAGGAAAGAGCCGGGGCTTTGCACCGGCTCTTTTTATGTTGTTACCGTAGGAAAAGTGGCGTATCCCAGGGAGATATTGTAACTGAAATGTGCAATAAATTAATTAACAGGCCTGTTACTTATACTACGTATATACGTCTTATATCCAACTACCTCTATGAACTTTTAGGAAGTTTATAACTGTTTGGCAATAAATTTGACTGTACATTATTTCTGAACCCCTCAATCACCGTAACCATGATATCAAAAAAAGCCAAGTACGCAATCAAAGCCCTCAAGGTTTTGACTGAGGAATATGGCAAAGGTCCCGTGCTCATCTCGTTTATCTCCGCCAAGGAGAACATTCCGAAAAAATTTCTGGAAGCTATTCTGCTGGAATTACGTAACCACGGAATTTTGCAAAGCCAGAAAGGAAAAGGAGGGGGCTATTTGTTGCGGGTAGACCCGGGTCGGGTCAATCTGGCACAGGTGCTTCGCGTAATTGATGGTCCTATTGCGCCAACTCCCTGTGTTTCCTTTAACTTTTACGTCAAGTGCGACGATTGTTCCGACGAAGTTGCCTGTGCGCTGCGGCCCATTATGGAGCGGGTGCGGGATGCCAATCTGGGCGTTTACGAAAATACTACCCTGCTGACGTTTCAGAACCCAGGGCTGCTGACTACAAAAGAGATACCAATTGGCACAAGCGGGGGAGATTTAGTCGTCGATGCGCCGATGAACCGAATGACGGCATAACATCAGTATTCGGCTTTTGGTATACAGTTTACGCCGGGCCGCCGATGCGGTTGGCTGACGCCCAATTATGATGCGTCAGCCAACCGCATCGGCGGCCCGGCGTAAACTGTATACTGTAAACATAAAACGGTAATCCCTTACCCTGGCTGGTGCTCTTTCCGTAACAAATCGTTCACCGTTTTTACGGGGTTGAACGTGATGAGCGGGACTTCCACAAAAATTGTGTTCCAGTCAGCCATTGCGCCATTCCACAAACCGGGCAATTCCTGCGCCTTCAACTCTTTCCCGTCTTTCGACTTCGCCGTAATAAAACCCGTCTGTGGGTCACGGTAGGCAGGCAGGTCATATTTTTTTCCGGCACGGTCTTTCAATCCGCACACCAGATCAACCGGATTAAAGTGCGTCGCTTCGTCGAAAATGGCTTTTTGTGCTGCATTTTCCAGGTCTATCTGGGCAGATTCAACCACTTGCAGGGATACGGACCCATCCTGATTTTTGGCCCAGAAGGGACCGCCACCTGGTTCGCCCACGTTCTTAACCATGCCACATACCCGCACCGGACGATCCAGTTTGCGCCGGAAATAGTCGAGTTTTTCTTCTTTCGACCAGCTGTCGAATCCTTCTGGCGGCAGGGTGAATAAGGTACGGCGCAAAAGCTCATCAGCTTCGGCTAGGTAACCATCACTTACGTCGCTGCTATCCAGCAGTCCCTGCAATCGGGCAATCTGCTGTTGGGAGTCGAGCAACACAGCTGCCAGCACTTTCTTGTATGTAACGGTCGGCTCTTTTATTTCGTCCGGAACAACGTTGTCAATATTCTTAATGAACACAATGTCAGCGTCGATATCATTCAGATTTTCGATTAGCGCACCGTGACCGGCGGGCCGAAATAACAGTGAATTATCGGCATTGCGGAACGGTGCATTGTCCATACTCACCGAAATGGTATCCGTCGATTTTTTTTGCTCCGAGAAGCTGATATCGAACGTAACCCCGAGCCAGGCTTCGTAGTCGGCTTTCTGCTCGTTAATAAGCTGTTCGAAACGACTGCGGTGTTCGGGCGAAACCGTGAAGTGAATCTTTACCAGACCATCTGAGTTAGCGTATGCCGCCCCCTCTACCAGATGCTCCTCTGCCGGTGTGCGGGGGCCGTCAACATACCGGTGAAATTTAAGGAGTCCTTTGGGCAAACTACCGTAGTCCAGCCCCTCCTCAGTAAGTAGAAAACGGAGTATCGTCTGGCGATCTGCTTTGTCAATATCCTGCCCTTTGGCAGCCATCACTTTTTTCAAATCATCGTAGAAAGCAAAGTCACTCAGGCGGTCGAAAACCTCATCGACGGATTTGTCCATCTTTCCATCCAATCCTGAAAACAGAGCCTTGAACATACGGGTTGCTGCTCCCGAAGCAGGCACGAACTTGACCAGGTCGCGCTCGCGGGCGGCTGAGTCAAAGCGCTGGGTATAGCTTGGCAACTGGCCTTCTTCGATCCGGACAATGCCATCGCCGATGGTAGCCGCTTTGATAACATTCAGAAACGGGAAGCCATGAATAAAATGATTTATCTGCTGGTCGATTCGGTCGAGTGGTATGCCCTGTACCAGAATTTGATCCTGATCCTGCTCTGTGAAAGTCATAATAATAGAAGAGAAAAAAAGCGTTAGGAATAGGCGGCAAATTGGCTATTTCAGGAATATGACGCAAATCAAATCGTGCAAAATAAGGAGGGGTAGCAATGTCCAGTCAGCTGCTTTTGATTTAACCAGTATGTTTACTCTCATCCTAAATCCAACAGAGTTATGAAACTAATTGCTTTTGATGCCGACGATACCCTCTGGGTAAATGAACCCAATTACGTTGATGTAAAACAGAAACTGTGCGAACTGCTGTCTCACTACATTGACCAGGAAACCCTGGAAGATCGATTTTACGACGCGCAGATTCGGAATCTTCAGCACTTTGGCTACGGAGCCAAAAGCTTTATTCTCTCCATGATAGAAACAGCCATCGAGCTAACCGATGGGGCCATAACGAGTACCGAGATTCAGCTGATTATCAATGCTGGACGGCAGTTACTCGATTTTCCGATCGAGGTGCTGGACGGCGTTGAAGAGGTTCTCGAAATCCTGTCAGCTCAATTCGATTTGATGCTGTTAACCAAAGGAGATTTGTTCGATCAGGAAAGTAAAATAGCTCGTTCGGGGCTGGTGCATCATTTCAAATACGTTGAAATTCTGAGTGAAAAGAATGAAGAGACGTACCGGCGGTTACTGATGAAGCACAACGTGGAACCCGCCGATTTCCTGATGATTGGTAATTCGTTGAAGTCGGACATACTACCGGTGGTGCATATTGGCGGGCGGGCTATACACATTCCATCTGCCGTTACCTGGGCGCATGAGCGGGTAGAAGATGAACAACTAACGGGCAAGTCATTTACAACGCTGGGCAGTGCCCGGGAACTGCTCAACCTGTTCGAAACGGTTAACGGCTAAGCGTGAAGCTATCCGCATCCAGATTAGCGGGGAATTTTGCCCGAAAGGCGCTTAGTTCATCCAGAGAGAGCGTTTGCTGGTGAACAATTTCGGTATCCGTCTGGTGGAACAGGACATCTCCTTTGTAATCAATCACGGCCGAATCGCCACTGTAGGGGTGTCCATTGCCATCTTCACCAACCCGGTTAACGCCGACAACGTAGCTAAGATTTTCGATAGCGCGGGCTTGCAGCAACACATTCCAGGCGTTGCGCCGGGCGGCTGGCCAGTTGGCTACGTATAACAAGAGGTCGTAGGCGAAATCGGTAGCGTTTGGGCCTGCCTGCTGGTTACGACTCCAGACCGGGAAGCGGAGGTCGTAACAGATGAGTGGGCAAATGCGCCACCCTTTCCACTCTTTCACGAGTCGGCTCGTTCCGGCACTGTAGACGGTGTCTTCGCCCGCCATCCGAAACAGGTGCCGTTTGTCGTAGGTATCGAACTGTCCGTCGGGTTGCATCCAGATGAGCCGGTTAAAGTACTGGCCTTTTTCCTGCACTATGTAACTCCCCGTTACTACGGCCCCGGTTTGAGCGGCCATCTGCTTCAACCACCGAACCGTAGTCAGGTTCATGGGTTCGGCCACAGAAGGGGCATCCATGGTGAAGCCCGTGGTAAACATTTCGGGCAACACAATCAGGTCGGTCGGTTCGGGCAGGCCGAAGATACGCTCCTCCAGCATGGCCCGGTTAGCCACGGGGTCGTGCCAGAATAGGTTGGGCTGGAGGAGGGTGATGTGCATGGAGTTGAATTATATAGAGACGCAATACGTTGCGTCTCGGGATGCGTCAGCAATGTGTTGTGGAAAAGCCATCCGGTCATGAGACGCAACATATTGCGTCTCTACTTGGGGAATTTCATTTTATACTCCGCGTCGGTTTTGCCTTTGGTAATATCGGCTAGCTTTTTCTTGATGAGCGTCCGGCGGAGGGTGGGTAGGTAATCGGTAAACAGTTTCCCGTCGAGGTGGTCGTATTCGTGCTGAATGATACGGGCGGCCATGCCTTCGTATTCCTCTTCGTGTTCGTTCCAGTCGGTGTCCAGGTACCGAACTACGATAATCTCGGGCCGACGCACTTCACCCCGGATACCCGGAATGCTCAGGCAACCTTCTTCAAAATCCCAGTCGTCGCCCGCTTCTTCGATGATTTCGGGGTTGATAAATACCTTCTTAAATCCAATCAGGGTTTCGTCGATGTCCTCTTCCGCTTCATCCTCGTTCAGGGGTTCGCCATCGACCACAAACATCCGGATGCTCTGGCCAATCTGCGGAGCTGCCAGCCCTACGCCCGATGCTGCGTACATCGTTTCGAACATGGTTTCGCTCAATGCCTTCACATCCAGGGTTCCCGGTTCAATAATCTTAGCCCGTTTCCGAAGAATTGGGTCACCATAAGCAACAATGGGGAGAATCATAGTTTGAATGATGAATGATGAATTATAAATGATGAATTATGAATGATAAATTGTCCACCGCGATAGTTATTTATCATGCATAATTCATCATTTATAATTCATAACTCTTTTTGCTTTCCATAAATGACTGAAGAATAATGGCCGCGCTTATTTTATCGATGTTCCCTTTCTGACGGCGGTCTTTTTTGGTACTGCCGTTCGAAATCATTGCCTGGAGCGCCATCACGGATGTAAACCGCTCGTCGTGCCAGTGAACAGGAATATCGGGCAGGGCATTCTGTAAGTGCGTCACAAACTTCCTGACCCTGGGCGTATTGTCAGTATCGAGCCCATCCAGCCCCTTAGGCAATCCAACGATAAACGCATCGACGGGTTCCCGAAGCAGATAAGCTTTCAGGAATTTCAGCACTTCATGCGACGGCACCGTTTCCAGCGCCGACGCAATTAACTGCAACGGGTCTGTTACGGCGATGCCGGTACGCTTGGCACCATAGTCGATTGCTAGAAGTCTGGCCATTTCTGCTACAAAGGTAAGGAGGAACGGCTGGATTGCCAGTTTTCTACATCCTGCTTCGTATCCAAATCAATGGTGGCCAGGGGAAACGGTACCGCAGCACAGTCATTTACGTGCTGTTTTATCAGCTTGCGGGCTCCCACATCGCCCGATATACTTCATAAATGCTGCCCGATACCGACTGGCAAACAGGGCTGGTACGCCCAAAAAATCGGCTTCCCCGTACTGGCACGCCACAATACCCCGATTCGTTTTCTGGCGGGTATCGATGAGTTCCTGCAGTAGGGTAGGGGTAACAAAGGGCTGATCGGTAAGCAGGACCAGAAAGGCATCAATGGACGTAGCAGGGAGGCCGTTCAGGCCCGCTTTTAGTGAAGAGGCCATTCCTTCCTGCCAGTCTGGATTATGAACCAGTTGAATTGGTAAGTCAGCCAGTTCTGCCTGAATGCGCGCCTGATTGGCACCCAAAACAACAATAACCGGCCCCGTCTGGAGAGACAGGGCCGTTTCGGTTATTTGTCGGACCAGCGTTTTGCCGTTATTTGTTAGTAGTTGTTTGGGCTCTCCGAGACGGCTGGAGCTACCGGCGGCCAGAATAATGGTTGCGATAGTCATGCTTGGAACACGCCTATACCTTCTCCAGATCGAACGGCAACCGGCGGATGCGCTTGCCCGTAGCGGCAAAAACGGCATTGGCCAGCGCGGGTGCCAGGGGAGGCAAACCCGGCTCGCCAACGCCTTTGATGGTTGGTCCGCCTTCGGCCAGGATGTGAACTTCTACTACGGGCATCTCATTGATACGCAGCATCCGGTTCTTGTCGAAGTTGGCCTGCACGGCCTGCCCATTCTCGAAGGTAATGCCATCTTTTAAGGCAGCTGTCAGGGCCATGGCTACCGAACCTTCCACCTGGGCCTTCACCGTATCAGGGTTTACCACTGTGCCCAGGTCGATGACGCAGTACACCTTATCGACGGTAACGCCCCCGTTCTTGTTCTTCGATACTTCCACTACCTGACCCGCCAGCCCGGCGAAGAAGTCCCACTGGGCCACACCCCGCCCTTTTCCGGCCGGAAGCGGCTTATCCCAGCCCGATACCTCTTTCAGTTTCTCCAGTACCCGTTTCGTATCGGAGTCTTTCGAGAGCATCGCCAGCCGGAACGCCATCGGGTCCTGCCCGGCTTTGTGCGCCATTTCGTCCAGAAAGCACTCGTGGGCAAACGCCAGCGTCGAACTCGTTACCGACCGCCAGTAGGTAAGCGGAATATGAATATCGGCATGAACATAGCGGGTATTGAGATTCGGGATGTCGTATTTCTGCTCGTTGGTGCCCTCCAGCATGGTGCCGTCGGGCTTGGTTTTGTCGTAGGTCTCGTTCATTGTCGCGTCGATGGACGGGGCAATGACTTTGTGTTGCAGGGCCACCGCTTTACCGTCGGCCGACAAAGCACCCCGCATAGCCGAAAACGTCATGGGCCGGAAGGGACCAAGCTGCGTATCGTCTTCCCGCGTCCAGATAACTTTTACGGGCTTACCAATCGTTTTGGAGAGCGTGGCTGCTTCGCTGGCAAAGTCCTGCGTAATCCGCCGGCCAAAGCCACCGCCATTGAACTGCACGTTCACCGTAACATTATCTATGGGAATGCCCAGCACCTTAGCTACCTCCTGCCGGGTCAGGTCTCCGCCCTGCGTGGAAAGCCACAGCGTTACTTTTCCATCGGGCTGGTAATGAGCCAGCGCATTCATCGGCTCCATGGTGGAGTGACTCAATATGGGCGTTTCGTAGAAGGCTTCGAGTTGGTTTGGGTTCTCGGCAAATGACTTGTCGAAGTCACCGGTATTGTGCCCCACAACACCATCGGTTTTGGCCAGATCGCGCAACTGCTTTTCGAAATCGGCCGAGTTGAACGAGTCATGGCCCTGATGATCCCACGTTACCTGAAGGGCTTTGCGGCCCTGCAAGGCTGCCCAGTAATTGTCGGCAATGACGGCCACGCCTTCGTAGCGATTTTTGCCTACTACGCGCTCTACTTTTACCGCCTGCTTAACCCCTTTTATTTTCAATGCCTGAGCCGCATCGAAACGAACCAGCTTGCTGCCCAGAATCGGACTGCGTTCAATGGAGGCATATACCATGTTCGGAACCCGGGAGTCAATACCGAACATCGCCTGACCAGTTACCTTGAGTGGTACATCGGGGCGGGGCATTGACTTGCCCAGCATGGTAAACTGCGCCGGGTCTTTTAGTTTGGGCTCTTTGGGAACCGGTAGCGTTGCGGCTGTTTCGGCCAACGCACCATAGGAAAGCTTCCGGCCCGATGGTTTATGAATAACGGTCGCGTTTGCAGCAACGCACTCATCAACCGGTACGCTCCACTGGTCGCTGGCGGCTTTGATGAGCATCTCGCGGGCGGAGGCTCCTACGGTACGCATCTGTTGTAGCCACTCCGAACGGAGCCACTACCCCCTACGGCCTGCGTCCACATACCCCCAAACTTATTCTCGCCCCCGGTTTGCCGGATTGTTACTTTATCCAACGAAACTTCCAGCTCTTCGGCAATCAGGGCCGGAATTGCCTGGAAAGTACCCTGCCCAATTTCGGGACGGGGATTCATGATGGTGATTTTACCCGATTTCTCAATCAGGATGTACGGCGTCAGTTCTATCGATTCGGGTAGGGCACTCAGGTTCAGTACCGGGCTGGCGTGAGCATCGGTAGTGGTGAAGCCAAGGGCAAAAGCCGCTCCGGTCAGGCCAGCCGCCTTCAGGAAATTCCGGCGGGATGCGTTGGTTGGGGTTGGTTGCTGGCTCATCGCTTACCGACTTTAGGGGTTGATTTAGGAAGGGTTGCCATCTCGCCCGAAGCCGTATGAATGGCGGCACGAACGCGGTTGTAGGTACCACAGCGGCAGATATTGCCCTGCATGGCGGTATCAATATCGGCGTCGGTAGGCTTAGGGGTCTGCTTCAGCAAGGCCACCGCCGACATAATCTGTCCGGACTGGCAATAGCCACATTGGGGTACCTGATGCTCCACCCACGCTTTTTGCACCGGGTGATCGGCATTTTTAGAAATGCCTTCAATTGTCGTTATCTTATGCCCTGCTGCTGCCGATACCGGGTAGCTACACGACCGGATGGGGTTGCCATCCAGGTGTACCGTACAGGCTCCGCATTGCGCAATGCCACAGCCGAACTTGGTGCCGGTCAGTCCGACAACATCGCGGATGGCCCACAGTAGCGGCATCGTTGGCTCAACGTCCACCGTGTGCGGCTGATTATTAACAATTAATTTAAAGGATGCCATAGTAGCGGCTAAAGAAAGCTTGCTGATTACGTAATTGGGCAGGGCTACGCCTGCGGATGGCTAAATTACCGGAGAAATAGTTTTCTTCCAACATAAGCCTTCCGTAAATGGTTGATTTGCTGTATACAACCTGAAATATGACAAATACAGACGCGACAAACGTACGCGAAATTGGGATCGGTGTTATCGGTATGGGTGGCTTCGGTCTGTTCGCCGTTCAGCAGTTTTTGCAGGTGCCGCACACGAAACTGGTGGCCATTGCCGGGTCGAAGCGGGAAGAGGCCATTGCCGTGGCCAAACGGTTTGGTGCCGAACAGTTGAGTAGCCTGGAGGAACTGGTGAACCACCCGGAGGTTGACCTGGTTTACATTGCCACGCCCCCCTTTCTGCACTACGAGCAGTCCATGCTGGCCCTGAACGCGGGCAAACACGTTATCTGTGAAAAGCCCCTGGCCATGAATCCCGAACAGGGCGCGGAGATGCTGGCCCTGGCGAAGGAAAAAGGCCTGCTGATGGTAACCAACCTCATGCAGCGGTACAACCCGATGTTTGCGCGGGTGAAACACCTGATTGATAAAAACCTGCTGGGTGAATTCCTGCATGGTTACTTCGAGAACTACGCCGGTGATGAAGGCTTGTCGCCCGAGCACTGGTTCTGGGATCGGGAAAAATCGGGCGGTATCTTCATCGAACACGGGGTTCACTTCTTCGATATGTTTGCGGGTTGGCTGGGCGAAGGGAAAGTTATCTCGGCGCAGATACTGAAACGACCTGATTCCAATGCCCGAACGTCGGACCGTATTGAGGACCAGGTACAGGCTACAGTCGAATATGGCGACGAAGCAACGGGAAAGAAGCTGGTCAACTTTTATCACGGCTTCACGCAAACTGGCCGAATGGACCGGCAGGAAATGCGGCTGCTTTTCGAGCGGGGCGACATTACCCTGTATGAATGGGTGCCCACCCGAATGGTGATGCGCTGCGTAGCCGATGAGGAAACCACCCGCGCCCTGCTTGACCTGTTTCCGGGTGCCCAACTCAACGTAACGGCTAACATCGGTGGGAAGGACCGGATGCTGAAGGGGCGGCACAAAACCTTCGAGGCTTACCAGCAGATTGAGTTGAAATTCGGCTTCGGCGACGAGAAACAGCACATCTACAGCGAACTGCTCCGGCTGATGTTCCGCGACCAGGCAGCGGCAATACATTATCCCGAAACGCATCGGATTATTACGGAACAGAATGGATTGACCTCGCTGGAAACCGCCGTTGTAGCGGATAAAATGGCGCGTGGGTAGAATCGTTTTTTTTTAGCTTACCACGTGTTTTATCAAACAGTGCACTGGGCTGACTAAAGCGCCTAAATCAATTAATAAAATAATTTAAAAAATCAGGTAGTTTCCGCCAAATCGCTGGAAACTACCTGATTTTTTTTAGACCTTTGTGCGTCATATCTTTTCTCCGCCTAACGTATCATGATAACGGAGTCTCCTACACTCGAAAACCCGAACGGTATAGCACCGGTCGAGCAGCCCACCGGTGGCCCCATTCAGTCGGCCATTACGTACGAAAAAATTCCGACGCACATCTATGCCGACGCTAAAGATGCCTCCCGGGCCGTGGCACAGGAAATCGCCGGTCTGATTCGGCAGAAACAAAGCGAAGGCAAGCCCTGCATTCTGGGTCTCGCTACCGGCTCATCGCCCAAGACGGTTTACGCCGAATTGATTCGGATGCACCGCGAGGAAGGGCTGAGTTTCCACAACGTGGTATCGTTCAACCTGGATGAGTACTACCCCATGGAGCCTAACTCGTTGCAGAGTTACTGGCGGTTTATGCGGGAACAATTGTTCGACCACGTCGATATCCCGAAGGAGAACTATCACGTGCCCGACGGTACGCTCCGCCCGGAGAAGGTAAGTGAGTTTACCAAAAAGTACGAAGCCGAAATTGAAGCCGCCGGCGGTCTCGATTTTCAGTTGCTGGGTATTGGGGGGAACGGCCACATTGGTTTCAACGAACCGGGGTCGCTCATTAACTCGCACACCCGCCTGATGATGCTGGATAACTCCACGCGGGCGGCTGCCTCGGCTGATTTCGGTGGATTACCCAAAACACCCCGCAAAGCCATCACCATGGGGGTTTCGAGTATTCTGGGTGCCCGCCGGGTGGTGTTGCTGGCCTGGGGTGAGCGCAAAGCGCCCGTTATCCGGGGAGCGGTGGAAGGGCTGGTAACGGAGCTGAATCCGGCTTCGTACCTGCAAACCCACCCCAATGCGTTGTTCGTAATCGACGAAGCGGCTGCCTCTGAGTTAACCCGCATGAAAACACCCTGGCTGGTGGATTCCGTGGTGTGGGATAACCGGATGAAGAAGAAGGCCGTTACGCACCTGTCCTTAACCCTCAGTAAGCCAATCCTGAAACTCACCGACCGCGATTACAACGATAACGGCATGAGTGACCTGCTGGCGCAGTACGGGCAGGCGTATGATATTAACATCGACGTATTTAACCAGCTTCAGCATACCATTACCGGCTGGCCGGGCGGTAAACCCAACGCCGACGATACCAACCGGCCCGAACGAGCCCTGCCCGCGCACAAACGCTGCCTGATTTTCAGCCCGCACCCCGATGATGATATTATCTCGATGGGGGGGACCTTTCAACGCCTTGTCGACCAGGAACACGAGGTACACATTGGCTACCAGACTTCGGGCAACATTGCCGTAGCGGATGATGAAGCCCTTCGATTTGCCGATTATGTTGTTGATTTCAATACGAAATTTGGCATCAAAAGCCCCGAAGCCACCCGGATTTTCCAGGATGCGGCCAAATCGCTCCGCGATAAAGGAGATACCGAAATGGACACGGCTGAAGTTCGGTACGTGAAGGGGCTGATTCGGATGGGCGAAGCCAAATCGACCTGTCGCTTTGTGGGCATACCGGTGGAGCAGGCGCACTTCATGAACATGCCTTTTTACGAAACGGGCACGGTTGCGAAAAAACCACTGAGCGAAGAAGATGTCAAAATCACCATGGCACTGATTGAAGAGATGAAGCCTCATCAGATTTATGCCGCCGGTGACCTCGCCGATCCGCACGGTACTCACAAAGTTTGTCTGGATGCCGTGCTGGAAGCGGTACGCCGGTTGAAGCACAAAAACTTCATGAAAGACTGCTGGGTGTGGCTATACCGTGGCGCCTGGGCCGAGTGGGATATTCACGAAATTGAAATGGCGGTACCCATGTCACCCGATCAGGTGATGAAAAAGCGGCTGGGCATTTTCAAACACCAGTCACAGAAAGATGGCGTAGTGTATCAAGGGACCGACTCCCGCGAGTTCTGGCAGCGCGCCGAAGACCGCAACCGCGACACCGCCGAACTCTACAACCGCCTGGGGCTAGCCGAGTACGAAGCTATGGAAGCCTTTGTGCGCTGGCGGTTCTAAACGTAACGGTAAAAGTAACGTACCCTAAATAGAAAATCCTGCTTAGCCTTGTTGAATGTTGAGCAGGATTTTTTATTGACCATGATAATCATTCGCGTCTTACCATTTTGGTCAACGTCAAACTTATTCCAGATGATTCAACGCTCCTTTCACCCTATCGACAGCAAAACATCAGCAGGAATAGCCAAACGGCTTGATAACGCTTTAACCTGCCGAACGGAGAGCGGACGTTTTCGATTGAGCAACTCAGACAGGCGACTTTTACCGCCTACCAGGTCGGCTAACTCAGTCATAGTTACTCCCAATTCTTCCATCTGGTACTTGATGGCGTCAATAGGATCTACCTCGCCAACAGGAAACAGTTGCTGCTCGTAGTCGTGTACGAGGATGCTGACTAATTCGAGTAACTCCAGTTCAGGTGTACCCGCTTCAGCATCAATGAGTTCATCAATCAGGGCAATGGCTTCATCGTATTGCTCCTCCGTTTTGATAGGACGGGCTACGTAGTTCAGTGCTGCTTTAGCTTCCATTTAGTTTGCGTTATAAATTGCTTATATCGTTGAGCTTATCGTACTCTTTATGAGTCCCCACGAAGCGGATGTAACAGATTTGAATTTCGTACTGGAACTTGACAATCAGCCGATAGTCATTGTGACGAATGTTAAAAATAATCCGGTTATTACCTACTACATCGGCTCCGGGAAAAGCGGCTATAATCTCGTTTGCATTTTGCCAGCGACGGCCGGTTATTTTTCTGTACCAAAGTTGAAGCCCTATTTTTGCATTGGCCTCCCGTTCCCAGAAATCTCTCAGGGTTTTTATTTTAACGACCCTCATCTGTTTCTGCTTCATCCAGGTAGCCTTTAAATATCTGGCATTTTACGCTATTCCTAGTACGAGAATTGGATCGACTCAAAATTAGTTCCCAATTTGGTAACTGTATACATACGCGAGTTCGCGTGAGTCTCCAGTTTAGTATGAAGCCATGGAAGCCTTCGTCCGCTGGCGGTTCTAACTGACGTAACCAGACATTCTCGGTATAATCGAAAAGCCATCCCGTAGCGGGGTGGCTTTTTATTTTAACCAGGCGCTATTTTATATGATACATAATTTGAATATCATTGCAACAATATATGATAGTTGTATTATAAAGTTACTTCTTTCGCTTGAACTCTACGGTACGTTATGACCAAAGAAACAAAACAACGAACGGCCCGACTTTTTGCACTCCACGAATTTGTCCGGGTACACTTTACCAAAGCCGACTGGTTTCGGATCGCTTACCTGACGGATAATGTCGAGCTGATTGAAGACCACCCCCGCCTGCTGCGTAGCCTTGATTTTCGCGATGATGATTACGACGGAAATAGTTTGCAGGTACTGTCGAAACTCATTGCCGACGGCACTATCAATTTGGCCGAAATAGAGCGGTACGTGGAAGGGCGAAAAGCGGGTATGAAACAGATGGTACCTGTGGCGTCGGCTTTTGTGTCAACGGTACAGGCCTATCCGCCAGAGCAGGTCATTACGTTTGCCCCCGATGTGTTTCGGATTCCCAATAAGCCTGTAGAACCGAATCGGTTGTCGGTGATGATGCCTTTCGACGCGAAATTCTCCGCTACCTACACGGCCATCCGGAATGTATGCGCTACGCTCGGTATCGACTGCAAACGGGCGGATGACATCTGGGATAACAGTATCCTGATTCAGGATGTGTTCGATTTGATTTTTACATCGAGGGTGGTCATTACCGACTTCACCGACCGCAACCCGAACGTGTTTTATGAAACGGGTATGGCGCATACGCTGGGCAAACTGGTTATTCCCATCACGCAGTCGGTGGGGGATATTCCGTTCGATTTACGACACCACCGGGCACTAACGTATCTGCCCAATGCCGAAGGCCTGCTGAAACTAGAAAAGGATCTGGAAAAAAAACTGGCAAGGGTGTTCGCGTAGGGTATCCACGGGCTTCAGCCCGTTCTATTTATATCCTTATTTCGGCCATCAGACAAGATTTTCCGATAAAAAACAGTAGGTTTAACGCAGCTACACAATCAATTTTGCTCAAGGTCGAATACGTGCGTAACCTACCCCATCTTCAGTATGTTGGGGCTATTTTTTTTGTGATGTTTCGGCTGAAAGGGTCGTTACCTGCCTCGGTCATTCAGGGGTTAATTACTGAGCGAGACAACGCTATTGCGCGATTAAATGAAAGAAATTCATCTACCATAATCGACGAAATAGACAAGGAAAAGAAACGGTATTTTGCCCGTATCGAACGGACTTTAGACGCCTGCCAATATGGCCCTGACTGGCTTCGACTAACTGACATTAGGATGGTTGTCGCTAATCGAATCAAGCAGGCCGCTCCCAAAGGATATGATCTTCTGGCGTACTGTATTATGCCGAATCATGTACACTTAGTGGTCGATACCGCTAACCAGTTAGATGCTTTATCAACGCAGCAGGAAGTAACAGATGATACGTATCAGCAGTTGTACAAAACGCTGGGGTTGATAAAGGGCGGCTCGGCGTTTGAGGCCAATCGTTTGCTAAACCGCACCGGTGCTTTCTGGCAACCGGAGAGTTACGATCATTATGTACGGGATGGTAACGAACTGGCCCGTATTATTGATTATGTAGTTCAGAACCCGGTTAGGGCCGGTTTGGTGACTCACTGGGAGGCTTGGCCGGGTACGTTTTTAGACGAACGATTTTGATTAATTTTTATGGAAACACGCGTAGAAAGTACTGAGTTGAGATACGGATGAAGCCCGTAGATACGGGTCGTTTGCTCTCGCTCGATTTCTTTCGGGGTCTGACAGTGGCGGCTATGATTCTGGTCAATAATCCGGGTGACTGGGGACACATCTACGCGCCACTGGAACATGCTCCCTGGAACGGCTGGACACCCACTGACCTGATCTTCCCGTTCTTCCTGTTTATCGTTGGCGTATCCATCACCTTTGCCCTGGGCCGGTCTGACGATGCGCGGGGAGGGGTGATTGGCAAGATTGTGAAGCGTAGTGTTGCCTTGTTTATGCTGGGATTCTTCCTGAATTTTTTCCCTAAGTTCGATCTGACTACGGTTCGGATTATGGGCGTGTTGCAGCGAATTGCCCTGGTTTATCTGGCCTGTTCCCTTATTTTTCTGAAAACCACCCCACGCCAGCAACTGTACCTGCTGGTTGGCATACTGGTTAGCTACTGCTTACTGTTGACGGTTGTTCCGGTGCCGGGGGTTGGGTATGCCAATATGGAACCCGAAACTAATCTGTCGGCCTGGTTTGACCGTGTTATTCTGACCCCTGCTCACGTTTATAAGCCCGCCAAAGTGTGGGACCCGGAAGGGTTGTTGAGCACATTACCGGCTATTGGCACCGGTCTACTGGGCCTGTTGGCCGGAGCCTGGCTGCGCAGTAATCGGTTGGCCATGGAGAAAGCAGCAGGACTTTTTACGGCGGGTTGTCTAACTACCCTGGGGGGGCTGATCTGGGGAAGTTTCTTTCCCATCAACAAAGCGCTCTGGACCAGTTCGTACGTGTTACTGGCCGGTGGCCTGGCTATGATTGGGCTAGCTTTGTGCTACTGGCTGATTGACGTGAAAAACCGGAAGAAGGGTGTACTGCCGGTTGTGGCGTTCGGGGTCAACGCCATCACCGTTTTCTTCTTGTCGGGGTTGATTCCGCGCATGATGAACCTGATTAGCGTTACCAAACCGGATGGCACCGAGGTAGGGTTGCAGCAGTACCTTTTTCGCTCGTTCATCGCTCCCCCGTTTTCCGACCCTAAAAATGCGTCACTCGCCGGTGCGGTAACGTTTGTCGGTATCTGGTTTGTAATACTATGGTGGATGTACCGGAAAAAGGTGATTATCAAGGTATAAGCTACCGCTAATTCTCCGTTTTTTTCTCTTCCAGTGCCTGCCTAATCAGGTCGACTGTTGTTTTTACGCCCACTTTACGCAGAATGCTAGCCCGCTGGTTGGCTACCGTATTGGGGCTGATACCGAAACGTTCGCCAATTTCGGGGCTGCTCATGCCGTCGATCAGGCAGGTCAGAATCTGGGCCTCGCGGGAGGTTATTTTATTCCAGATAGACGCATTTTTAGCCGGAAACGCCTTTTCTGTCTTCTGCAGAACGTTGTTTGGTAATACCAGGTGCTGAATAATGACCGACGATGCATTAGGAGGATAGTACAGGTCCCCTTTCACTACGGTGCGAACGGCCTGTAATATTTCTTCGTGGCCACTATCTTTCAGCAAATACCCGGCCGCACCGTGCTGAACGGCTTTCAGGATGTACTCCGGGTTGTTGTGCATGCTGAACATCAGCGTCCGTATGGTAGGGTACTGCTGGGAAATAACTTTCAGTACCTCGATTCCCGACATCCGGGGCATGGTAATGTCCAGTAATAGTACATCGGGTATCGTTTTAGAAAGAAACGCAATCGCTTCGTCGCCATCCGAGGCTTCGCCCACGATGTGCATGTCAACTTCATCTTCCAGTAACGTCCGAATCCCTTTTCTGACCACAGAGTGATCGTCGGTAATTAGAATTTGTATCGGCATAGCTAGTGCGTGTTGGCTGATAAGTCGATGCTTACCTGAACAAATGTCCCTTTCCTGGGCTTTGACCGGATGGCAAAATCACCGTTGAGTAACTTGGACCTTGTTCGCATATTATCGAGACCGTTTACGATCAGCACGGGTTTTTCTTGCTGGCGATCATCTTGTAGGGTAAAACCTACACCATCGTCTTCAACGGAAAGCACTAATTTATGGCTATCCTGCAACAAATTGATGCATACTGTTCGGGCGGCAGCGTATTTTATGGCATTGTGCAACGCTTCCTGCGCGATGCGGTATAAACCGATTTCCGTTGCCGGGCTGAGTCTGTTGCCGTCACGGGTTCCGGTAAAGCGGACATCGATACCCGACGAACGCCCTGTTTGCTGAGCCAGCAGTTGCAGCGTGGGACCCAACCCAAAATCGCTCAGGGTAGAGGGCATCAAATTGTAGGAAACCTGCCGGGTGGTATGGATAATGTCGGCAATCAGGTCGCAGAGTTCGGCAAATCGCTGCCGTTGTTTATCGTCATCTAAGGTTACGGTTGATTTTAGCTTTTCGGCGTGGAGTTTCACCCCGGTTAGCATTTGGCCGATGCCATCGTGCAGTTCGCGGGCAAAGCGCCGTCGTTCTTCTTCCTGCCCCTCCAGCAGGGCTGCCGACCGGATAGTTTCTTCGGACAGTTTCAATTGATACTTTTCTTCCGTTGTCCGAATCAGTTCCTGCTGGGTTTCTACCAGTTTGCGGTTTGTAAAGGCAAGGTTTTCATTGCTGGCCCCCACCTCCCGGTTGGTAATTTCCAGCCGGCTGTTGGCTAGTTGGAGGGACAGTTCGGATCGGGCCAGTCGGTTAATAATCTTTTTTGTGTGCGTAACAACGGGCCGGAATACAAACAGCCCTTCAACAAGCAGGGTCAGCAAGGTAGCGATGGCCAGTACCCATTCAATCTGTTCCAGTTGTTTTACCCGTCCGAAACTTTCGGTATCGAACTGAAAAACGATGTCGTTCATCTGTCCCAGAAAAGCCACTTCATCCCGAAGAATGACCGCCAGAGCGGCTTCCCGGTCAGCTGGCGTGGTGTCTGGGTTATTGATCCGGCCAAAATTCTGATACATCGATTGAAAGGCGGGCTCAATCCGGGCAAACATTCGCTCCAGCTGAGGACTTTTTCGAACGGTGTAGTTTTTCTCCATGCGCAGCATTCCATTTCGCAACTGGCTATGGTTCAATGCCCAGGCGCTCAATACCGAATCAAACGAAACGGTATCCGCCGTAGTCAGGCCCTGGGTTCGCAGGAGGGCCAGCTTGGTCAGCCGCTGACTGAGCATCCGTTGCAGCCCGGCTACGTTAACAACCCGTCCATCGTCATAGTGGGTGCTGAGTGTTTGCCGGATAAACAGGAGGCCGCTTATCGACAACACCGCGATAATGGTGAGCGCGATAACGTAAAATCGGGTTAGTCGACTGGCTACCTGCTGATCGAGCTGATTCCGGAAAGGATCGGCCTCCGGTAGTCGGCTTACGGTTTCTAGTTCCGCAATGTATTCCTCAGGTTCGCTACTACGTTGGTTCATATTGTATTGCGTAATCAGAAACCGTAAACCAATGCTACAAACTTGCCTAAACGCCTATGTACACTACGCCGTTTTCCACTTTAATGGGGAACGTGGCAATCTGGTAGCCCTCATCATTCAGGCACTCCCCGGTTTTGAGGGAGAATGTCTTTTTGTGAAACGGACAGGCTACCTTCGGTTCATGGCCCAGGCTGCCAATCATGCCCCGCGAAAGCGCCATCTGCTGACGGTGCGGACACTCATTGGTGGTGGCATACCATTCGCTCCGGCGGGTGAAATTAAAGATGGCAATCTGCTGCCCGTTTAGCAGTACGCAGGCACCACCATCTTCCGGAATACTCTCCACTGTGCAGGCTGCCTGCCAGGTATATTTGTCATTGTTTATTGCTATTGCTTCCATGACTTCAACACGTTTGTGGGCTATCCGATTTGACACCCGATACCCGATTTGACTGATTTACAGGGATGACTGCACGTATTTTACGCCCACTCTTTGGCTTTCACCTGGTCGCGCAGGGATTCAAACTGCACGGTGGGGTCTTTCACTTCCGGCACGTTAACAAAGTGGGTGAATCGCTTGCGGAGTTCAGGATTGTCAACCACTTCTTTCCACTCGCAGGCGTAGGTGTCCACGATGAGTTGCATTTCGCGTTCCAGTTCGGCCCCAATACCCAGTACGTCATCCACAACAACGGCTTTCAGGTAGGTCATTCCGCCTTCCATTTTATTCAGCCAGGTAGCTGTGCGGGTAAGCGGGTCAGCCGTTTTTACGTAGAACATGAGGAACCGGTCGAGTAATTTGACCGCCATCTCTTTGTCTACATCGGAAACCAGCAGTTGGGCGTGCTGAGGCTTGGTGCCCCCGTTTCCGCATACGTATATGTTCCAGCCTTTGTCGGTGGCGATAAGGCCAAAATCCTTACTTTGTGCCTCGGCGCACTCCCGGGTGCAACCCGATACGCCGGATTTAAGCTTGTGGGGCGACCGTAGTCCTTTATACCGGTTTTCCAGTTCGATGGCAAACGTAACGGAGTCCTGAACGCCGTACCGGCACCAGGTGGTACCCACGCAGCTTTTCACCGTCCGCAGCGATTTGCCGTAGGCATGACCGCTCTCAAAACCAGCCACAATCAATTCTTCCCATATTTTCGGTAAATCGCCGACGTGGGCACCGAACAAGTCGATACGTTGTCCACCCGTAATTTTGGTGTAGAGGCCGTATTTCTGCGCGACCTGACCCAGCACGATCAGTTTTTCGGGCGAGATTTCGCCACCGGCCACGCGGGGCATCACCGAATACGTACCGCCCCGCTGGATATTCGCCAGAAAACGGTCGTTGGAGTCCTGAATGGGAGCCCGGTCTTTTTTCAGAATATTTTCGTTCCAGAGGCCAGCCAGAATCGAGGCGACGGCGGGTTTGCATACTTCGCAGCCATCGCCATGCCCAAAATGATCCAGTACGGTGCCGTAGGTTTTCAGGCTGTTCATTTTGACCAGATCCAGCAATTCCTGACGCGTATAATCGAAGTGTTCGCAGATGATGTTACGCACGTACACGCCTTTTGCTTTCATTACGCCCTGAATCAGGTCTTTCACCATCGGCGTGCAACCGCCACAACCCGTGCAGGCTTTGGTCGCTTTTTTTAACTTATCGACCGTATCATTGCCATTTTCGCCGATTTCGTGGCAGAGCATGGCTTTGGTAATGGCTTCGCAGGAACAAATCAAGGCATCGTCGGGAGGCTCATTAAGCCCGCGCCCGCTTCTTCGCCACCGCGCGAACCTAAAATGACATCTTCGGGATCGGGGGGCAAAATTGTTTTATTCTTGCAGGTCTGCACAGCATATTATACTGCTCGGCATCGCCCACCAGAATACCGCCCAACAGCTCTTTGCCATCGGTCGATACGTTAATCCGTTTATAAACGCCTTTCGCTCTGTTCTCGTAAACAATTGTCCGACAATTGGGCTCTGCGGCAAACGGATCGCCGAACTTGCTACGTCCGTACCGATCAGCTTGAGTTTGGTCGACATGTCGAAGGGCTTAAACTCTTTTTTCGCCCATCATCCGGGACGCCACCACCTCGGCCATTTCGTAGCCCGGCGCCACCAGCCCATAAATCATATGGTGGGCAACGGCACACTCACCAATGGCAAAAATGGATGGGTCGGATGTTTGCAGGAATTATCCACAATAATAC